>CAVRVM010000013.1:0-199242 GCA_963724605.1 uncultured beta proteobacterium | reverse complement strand
CTTCAGGGTGAAGCGCATCGACTGGCCGTTCGCCCCCGGCCGGGCGGTTCCCCGAGTTGGGGCGGCAGCGCACCCGAACAAGGCGCCCACAGGTGGCTTCGCGAAGATCCCGCACCGGAAACGAGCGTTTTGGGCGGTGCAGCAAGTGGCATACAAGTTGCGTAACTCTGCCCGAGCCTTGCTCCAACCTCGACTCGACTCATCAAAAGGAAACGCACCATGAAGAAAGCTCTTGTTGCCACCGCGGTCGCTGCGGCCTGTTGTTCGCCTCTGCTGGCTTCGGCGCAGGCGCCCGCCGCGGCAGCCAAGCCGGAGCCCGAGTACACCTTCACCGGCAACCTGACGATCGCCAGCGACTACCGGTTCCGCGGCTTCACTCAGACCGACTACAACCCGGCGATCCAGGGCGGCATCGACTTCGCGCACAAGTCCGGCTTCTATCTTGGCAACTGGAACTCGAACGTTTCGTCGGGCATCTTCAACGGCGCCCCGATCGAGATGGACTTCTACGGCGGCTGGAAGACGACCTTCGATGGCGGCTTCGGTCTTGACCTCGGCGTCATCTACTACTACTACCCGGGCACCGGCGAGTACGGGCAGCTACGAGGCGAAGAACTTCGAGGCCTATGTCGGCGGCTCGTGGGGCCCGCTTATCGGCGAAGTACTACTACTCGTTCACCGACTTCTTCGGCGTCGAATCGTCCGGGCGTGCAACACCAAGGGTTCGCAGTACGTCGACTTCAGCGGCAACGTTTCCCGATCGGCGAATTCGCGATCGTCGCGCACGCCGGCTGGCAGTTCGTCAAGAACTACGAGAACATCAACACCACGCTCAACAAGGACAACGTGTGGGACTTCAAGCTCGGCGGCACGTGGGATATCGCGAGCTCCGGCTGGGTCGTTGGCGCCTTCTGGGTCGGCACCAGCGAGAAGGACTTCTTCGTGACCGCCGAGAACCCGCCGAGCGGCGCCGGCAAGAGCGGCTTCCTCGCAACTCTCAGCAAGACGTTCTGAAGAAACTCTGAAACGAACGGGAACAAACATCATGAAACTCATCTCCGCCATCATCAAGCCGTTCAAGCTTGACGAGGTGCGTGAGGCCCTGAGCGGCGTTGGCGTCCAGGGCATCACGGTCACCGAGGTCAAGGGCTTCGGACGGCAGAAGGGCCACACGGAGCTGTATCGCGGCGCCGAATACGTGGTCGACTTCCTGCCCAAAGTGAAGATCGAAGCGGCCGTGGCCGACGACATCGTCGAACGCGCGATCGAGGCCATCGAAGGCTCGGCGCGTACCGGCAAGATCGGCGACGGCAAGATCTTCGTCTATGACCTCGAGCAGGTCGTCCGCATCCGAACCGGCGAGACCGGCAAGGATGCTCTCTAACTCGACCGGTTCAGGAGCCAATCATGAAGAAATTGTTGCTGATCTGTACGGCGGCGCTGGCGCTGCTCGGGCTGTCCGTTGCTCCCGCACGGGCGGCCGACGCGTTGCCGGTTGCCGTTACGTTCGAGCTTGACAAGGCCGACCTCTCGGCGGACGCCGTCAAGTCCATTGCGGTCGCCGCGGAGCAGGCCAAGTCCGCGGCCGGCAGCCGCATCCTCGTGTCGGGCTTTACCGACATGTCGGGCAGCGCCGCGCATAACGATGAGCTCGCCAAGAAGCGTGCAGTCGCCGTTCGCGATGCACTGGTCAGCGCCGGGCTGCCAGCAGAAAGAATCTTGCTCATCAAGCCTTCGGCGCGGATGAAGGAGGGCGACCCGGCGAAGGCGCGCAGCGTTGAGTTATCGCTGCTTGCTGCCGGTGTTGCCGGCCCTCCCGCGGACGCATTGCTGGTGATTGAAACGGTGGCGGTCGCGGCCGCGCCGGCGGCGCCCGCTGCGGCGCCGACACCCAATAAGGGCGACGTCGCGTGGATGCTCACGTCGACGGCACTCGTGCTGCTGATGTCGGTGCCGGCGCTGGCGCTGTTCTACGGCGGCCTGGTTCGCTCGAAGAACATGCTGTCGGTGCTGATGCAGGTCTTCGTGACGTTCTCGCTGGTGGTCGTGCTGTGGTTCATCTACGGCTACAGCCTGGCGTTCACCGAAGGAAATTCATTCTTCGGCGGGCTCAGCAGGCTCTTCATGAGCGGAGCCGTCGACGCGGGCAAGGGCGAGTTCGCCATGGCGGCTACGTTCAGCAAGGGCGTTGTGATTCCCGAACTGCTGTTCGCCGCCTTCCAGGCGACATTCGCTGCGATCACATGCTGCCTGCTGCTGGGTGCGCTGGTCGAGCGCGTGAAGTTCAGCGCGGTGCTGTTGTTTACGGTGATCTGGTTCACGTTCGCTTATGCGCCGATTGCGCACATGGTGTGGTTCTGGATGGGCCCGGACGCCTACACGGATCCGAAGCTGGTCGATGAACTGACCGGCAAGGCCGGACTGATCTGGCAGTGGGGTGCACTCGACTTCGCGGGCGGCACCGTGGTGCACATCAACGCGGGTGTCGCAGGCCTGGTGGGCGCCTACCTGATCGGCAAGCGGATCGGCTACGGCAGGGAGGCCATGCCGCCACACAGCCTGACGATGACGATGATCGGCGCCTCGCTGCTGTGGTTCGGCTGGTTCGGTTTCAATGCGGGCTCCGCGCTGGAAGCTAACAACTCCGCTGTGCTGGCCTTCATCAACACGTTCCTGGCGACAGCCTGCGCCGTGCTGGCGTGGTCCTTTGCCGAATGGATGGTCAAGGGCAAGCCCTCGATGCTGGGTGCGGCGTCCGGTGCGGTCGCCGGACTGGTGGCGATCACGCCGGCGGCCGGCAATGTCGGCATCCTCGGTGCCTTCGTCATCGGTACCGCCGCGGGACTGATCTGTCTGTGGGGCGTCACGGGACTGAAAAAGCTGCTGCATGCCGACGATGCCCTCGACGTGTTCGGGATCCACGCGGTGGGCGGCATCCTGGGTGCGCTGCTGACGGGCGTGTTCAACGCGCCGTCGCTGGGCGGGCCGGGCTTCGTCACCGACTGGGTGACGGCCACCACCGGCTACAGCAGCATCGGCGAGCAGTTCTGGATCCAGTTGAAGGCCGTCATGGTGACCGTGGTCTGGACCGGCGTCGTGTCGCTGGTCGCATTCAAGATCGTCGACATGATCGTGGGTCTGCGCGCGACCGAGGAAGAGGAGCGGGAAGGCCTCGATACGACGTATCACGGCGAGTCCGCGTACAAGATGTGATGTTCACGGGGCCCGGGGCGACACCCGGGCCCGCCTCGGGCCGTCCCGAAGCCGGCCCGCTGGCTCTTCAGGTTGTGTCTCCCTAGCTCGCCGGGCCGCTCCCGTGGCCCATGTGTGGCGAACTTTCCCGGGCACCCAGTGGTGCCCGTTCTTTTGCCTGCGGCAGTGCGATTGCGAGCGAGACGCAGGTGGATGACCCCGAGCGGTCGCCACTCTCAGCGGCGGTACACTGGCCATCCCAAGAATCCTGCGCGGCGGGTCGGCCCGATCACCCGCGCCAAAGCGAGCCCGTCGTGTCGCATCCCACTGTCCCTCGCCTGGCCACGGCCAATACTGGTCCGCTGGTGGCGCTTGAGCAGAAGATCGTCGACGAGATGCCGGCGATCGAACGCTGGTTCCGCCTGCAGTGGCAGGAGCACACGCCGCCGTTCTACGGCTCGGTCGACCTGCGCAACGCCGGCTACAAGCTGGCTCCGGTCGACATGAACCTTTTCCCCGGGGGGTTCAACAACCTTTCGGAGGGCATGCTGCCAAGCGCCGTGCAGGCTGCGCAATCCGCCATCGAGCACCTGTGCCCGGATGCCCGCAACCTGGTACTGGTACCCGAGCGCCACACGCGTAACCTGTTTTATTTGGCCAATGTCGCCCGGCTGCAGCGGATCCTGCGGCAAACTGGCCTCGAGGTCCGCATCGGTTCGCTCTCCGACGAGGTCAGGGAGCCGACGCGCATCGAGCTTCCGACCGGCGACACGTTGATGGTCGAGCCGCTCGTGCGCCAGGGCGCCCAAGTCGGCGTGGCCGGCTTCACGCCCTGTGCGGTGCTGCTGAACAACGACCTGTCGGCCGGCATTCCGCCGATCCTGCGCGATCTCGAGGACCAGGTCATCGTTCCACCGCTGCAGGCAGGCTGGGCGATTCGGCGCAAGTCGAATCACTTCGCTGCCTATGACGTCGTCGCCGCCGAGTTCGCACAACTGATTGACGTCGATCCCTGGCTCATCAACCCGGCCTTCGGGCGCTGCGGCGAGGTCAACTTCCACGAGCGCGCCGGCGAGGAGTGCCTCGCCAGCAACATCGACTTCGTGCTCGGGAAGATGCGCGAAAAGTATCGCGAACACGGAATCGAAGACACGCCCTACGTGGTCGTCAAGGCCGACGCCGGCACCTACGGCATGGGTGTCATGACCGTCAAGGATGCGTCGGAAGTGCGAGGCCTCAATCGCAAGCAGCGCAACAAGATGTCGGTGGTGAAGGAAGGACTCGAAGTCCACGAGGTCATCATCCAGGAGGGTGTGCCGACGATCGAGCTGGTTGACAACGCCGTCGCCGAGCCGGTTGTCTACATGATCGATCGGTACGTCGTCGGCGGCTTCTATCGTGTCCACACGGAGCGCGCGCGCGACGAGAACCTGAACTCCCCCGGTATGCATTTCGTGCCGCTCGCGTTCGCCGGCAGTTGCAACCTGCCGGACTGCAATGGGACCGCCGTGGAGACTGCGTCGAACCGCTTCTATGCCTATGGAGTCATCGCGCGGCTGGCACTGCTGGCGGCGGCCGTAGAACTCGAGCGCACCGCACACCGGGTGGCGGCGGCACCATCGGCCCCGGTGGCCGCCGCGATCGCCGGCTGATCCGGCGCCGCCCCGCTGACGGTCACGCATGGCCCTGTCACTGCTGTTCGTCGTCGATCCGCTGGACGAGCTCAAGGCCTACAAGGACACGAGCGTGGCGATGATGCGCGAAGCCGCCGGTCGCGGCCATCGCGTCTTCGCCGCCACGCCCGCTGAACTTGCTGCAACCGACAGTGCCGTGACGGCACGGGCGCATGAGTTGCGGGTGTCGTCCGACGATACGGCGTGGTACGCGGAACTCGGCGCCGAGGAGCGCAACGTGGCGCGGTTCGACGCGGTGCTGATGCGCAAGGATCCGCCATTCGATGTCGAGTTTCTGAGTGCGACGCTGCTGTTGTCGCGCGCGGCGGCGCTCGGCGCGCGCATCATCAACGATGCCCGGGCCCTGCGCGACCACAATGAGAAATTGTCGATCCTCGAGTTCCCGCAGTTCACGATGCCGACGCTGGTGACGCGCGAGACAGAACGGATTCGCCGCTTCTGGGCGGATCACGAAGACATCATCGTCAAGCCGCTCGACGGCATGGGCGGAACAGGCGTGTTCCGTCTGCAGCCCGGTGATCCGAATGCAGGCTCGATCCTCGAGACCGTGACCGCGCGCGGCGCGCGGACGGCGATGGCGCAGAAATTCATCCCGGCGATCCGGGAGGGCGACAAGCGCGTGCTCGTCATCGACGGTGAGCCGGTGCCTTATTGTCTCGCGCGGATCCCGAAGGCCGGGGAAACGCGCGGCAACTTGGCAGCGGGCGGCACCGGACACGCGCAGCCACTCAGCGCGCGCGATCGCGAAATTGCCATCACGGTCGGACGCACGCTGCTGCCGCGCGGGCTGCGGCTACTCGGCCTCGATGTCATTGGCGATCACCTCACGGAGATCAACGTCACCAGTCCCACCTGCTTCGTCGAGATCACCGAGCAGACCGGCTGCAACGTCGCCGGTCTGTTCATCGATGCGTTGGAGAGATCCGCATGATCGTATCGTTGCCCCGCGGTTGTGTAGCGCGCGCCCGCCCGGCCGCCCGAAGGGCGCGCGCCACTTCAGGCGCGCGAGGTGCACGTGCGACGCGCAGCGTCGCGTACACCGAGCGCGAAGACTTATGACCGGTATCGTCATCATTGCCCATGCTCCGCTCGCCAGCGCGCTCGAGCACTGTGTCGAGCATGTCTACACCTGTGAGCCCGACATGACGAAGGCGAGCCTGCGGGTCCTCGATGTCGAGCCGGGTGCGGACGTCGAGGCCATGGTCGAGCGAGCCAGCCAGCTGGTTGCCGAAGTGGATAGCGGTGCCGGCGTGCTGGTGCTGACCGACGCGTTCGGTGCCACGCCGGGCAATGTGGCCGCCCGGCTCAGTGTGCCGGCGCGCGTGTCGGTGGTGGCGGGCGTGAATCTCCCAATGCTGCTGCGCGCCGTGTGCTACCGCGGCAGTTCACTCGCGGAGCTGGCAGAGAAGGCGCTCGCCGGCGGCCAGCAGGGCATGGTGCAAGTCACGGCAACGCCAGTGCAAAACCAGGGGTACAACCCGCAGGGGAATGATTACCAAAGACTTCACCATCAACAATAAGCTTGGACTGCACGCGCGGCCCTCGGCACAGATCACCCAGGCAGCAAGTCGCTTTTCCTCGGAAGTGTGGATTTCCAAGAATGGACGCCGGGTCAACGCCAAGTCCATCATGGGCGTGATGATGCTGGCGGCCGGACAGGGCAGCGTGCTTACCGTAGAGGCTGACGGTCCGGACGAGGCGCAGGTCCTCGACGCCATCGGGGAACTGATCAGCAACGGGGTTCGGCGAAATCGACTGAACATGAGCGAGCGAACGCGGTCAACAGTGACAGGCAGCGGCGTGGCACGCGGGATCGCCGTGGGCCATGCGCATCTGCTCGCCCCGTCCGAGCTCGAAGTGCGCCAGACCACGATCGAGCGGCGCGATGTGGTGCACGAGATTGCGCGCCTGACCCGTGCTTTTGCCGCCGCGCGCGACGAACTCGACGGGCTGAAGCGCGGAATCTCGCACGATGCGCCGACAGAAGTACGCGCATTCCTCGACCTGCACCGCCTGATCCTGGACGATTCGCTGTTGTCGGAGGCGCCGCGTGACCTGATCCGCGCGCGGCTGATCAATGCCGAGTGGGCGCTGACGATACAGCTCGAGGAAGTCTGCCGGCAGTTCGAGGCGATTGACGACGAGTACCTGCGGGAGCGTTCGACCGATGTCCGCCAGGTCGTCGAGCGAGTGCTCAACGCGCTGGCCGAGGGCAAACCGGGGCGCGTCGCGCTGCCGAAAAAACTCGCGGCGGGTGAGCGACTCGTGCTGATCGCGCGTGACCTCGCGCCGGCCGACATGCTGCACCTGAAGGATCGCGCCGACGTCGACCTTGCCGGTTTCGTCACTGAGCTTGGCGGTCCGACGTCACACACGGCGATCATGGCCCGCAGTCTTGGTCTGCCGGCGTTGGTCGGCGCGGATCGCGCGCGTGACGTGATCGCGGAAGGTGATCTCGTCGTCATCGACGCCGACGCCGACCTTGTCGTCGTCAACCCTTCAGACGATGAGTTGCAGGAATTCAGGCGCCGGTTGCGGTCGCAGGCCGAGCATCGGGCCCAGCTGCGCAAGCTCAGGGGCAAGATCGCGCGCACGCGCGACGGCATGCCGATCGATCTGCTGGCCAACATCGAGTTGCCGGGAGACGCGCGCGACGCACTCGAGGCCGGCGCCGACGGAATCGGCCTGTTCCGCTCGGAATTCCTGTTCATGGATCGCGACGACCTGCCAACGGAGGACGAGCAGTACGAGGCGTATGCGAAGGTGGCGCGCGCGATGAAGGGCAAGCCGGTCGTGATCCGCACGCTCGACATCGGCGCCGACAAGGTGCTCAACGAAGCGGCGCGAGAGACGCTCGGCATGGGACTGGGGGCGCCGCGGCCAGAATCGAACCCTGCACTCGGCCTGCGCGCAATCCGCTACTGCCTGGCCTACCCGGAGCTGTTCTCGACGCAGCTGCGCGCGATTCTGCGTGCCTCCGAGGTGGGAACCGTTCGCATCCTGATTCCGATGCTGGCGCATGTGCATGAAATCGAGCAGGCGGCCGCCTTCGTCGCCCGAGCCAAGGAGCAGCTCAAGGAGCGCAAGCTCAAGTACGACGCCCGCATCCAGCTCGGTGGCATGGTGGAGGTGCCCGCGGCCGCTTTGTCAGTGCCGGAGTTCGTGCGACGGCTCAAGTTCCTCTCGATCGGCACCAACGACCTGATCCAGTACACGCTGGCGATCGACCGCACCGACAGCGCCGTGGCCCACCTGTACGACGAGATGCACCCCGCTGTGCTCCGTCTGATTGCGCAGACGATACGAACGGGCACCAAGGCGCGCGTTCCGGTCTCCGTGTGCGGCGAACTGGCGGGGGAGCTCGAAATGACCGAGCTGCTGCTGGGAATGGGGCTGCGGCAATTCTCGATGCACCCGTCCCAGATACTCACGGTCAAGGAGTGGCTGTTCGAGCTGTCGGCCAAGGATTCCAGCCGATTCGCTGGCCGCGTATTGCGGATGTCGGATCCGGTGCAGATCCGACGTTTGCTGCAGCGGGAAATGCAGCCTTCGGCACATGCAACAGTGCAGTAAAGGGGAGAAAAAAGCCCGGCATGGCCGGGCCTTTCCCACTGCAATCAAATTCTGAGAACTAGTTCAGGTCCTTGTCCTTCCAGACCTTGGTGCCTGCGGCAGCGACGCCGACCTGCAGCCCGGCCTTGGTCAGCTGGTAGAACTTGCCGCCGGTGAAAGCCCCCGCGCTGCCACCCGCGGAGTCCTTGCCCGTTCCCGCGCCGGCCGCCGCGGTGGCCGCCGCATCCCAACCCTTGTCGATGAACTGCTGGATGCTCGCCTGGTCTTTGAAGATGAACAGATAGCGCGTGTCTGACGCGCCAATCTGCAGCCCAGCGCTCGCTTGCGCGAGTTCCATGAACGTGTTTTTCTTCGTCACGGCGTCATGCGCGACACCTTTGCCTCCGGCGCCGCCGAGCAGGAAGCTGATGCCGTAGGTCGTGAAAACCGCATAGCCCGGCGCCTTCTCGACTTCCCCCTTGATCTTGGGTTCGGCCTTGTAGAAGTCGGCGAGCGTCGCCTGCGCTGCCTTCAGCACTTCGTCCTGCTTGGCTTTGTCTGCCGCGGTGGCCGAAGACAGGCCGAAAGCGGCCAGCGCAACGCTGGTCGCGAGCCATTTCATCAGTTTCATTGTTCTTTCCTTTCATCGCTCCGGACACAAGTCTTGCTCCGGCCTGCCTGGGCCGGGGGACGATCCGTGCGTCGAAGTTTACGCCGCAGCGTTCCAGCGTCGTTTGACAGGCCGCAGCGGCTTCACTAGCCTACTTCGCTTGCGCCGATTTGCCGACTCGCTTGCGGGCGCCTGAGGGGAAGATCCTCCGAAATCCGCTAAAGAGGTCATGCAGCCTTGCTGCCCGAACCCGAGTTGGCGTCACGCCCCTCGGGTTTTTTGTTGTGTGCTTGTCGTCGAGGCTTCTTCGATCGTGAGTGCTCGTTCCGTAGGCGTTGTTACGCCGCAGGCGATGAAATTCGATGACCTGCTCGAGCTCACGAGCGGTGCATCGATTGCCGCCTACGAACTCGCGGTCGAGACCTACGGGCGCCTCAACGCCGACCGCAGCAACGCCGTGCTGATCTGCCACGCGCTCAATGCGTCGCATCACGTGGCCGGCACCTATGCTGACGATCCGGGCAAGGTCGGCTGGTGGGACAACATGGTAGGCCCGGGCAAGCCGGTCGACACCGAGCGCTTCTTCGTCGTCGGCGTCAACAACCTCGGCTCATGCTTCGGTTCGACCGGTCCGATGTCGATCGACCCGGCACGCGGGGCGCCCTATGGCGCACGCTTTCCGGTGGTCACGGTCGAGGACTGGGTGCGCGCGCAGGCGCGCCTGGCCGACGTCCTGGGGATCGAACGATGGGCTGCCGTGATGGGCGGGTCGCTCGGCGGCATGCAGGCGCTGTCGTGGGCGATCCAGTATCCGCAGCGCGTGAGGCACTGCGTCGCAATCGCGTCGGTGGCGAAACTCTCGGCGCAGAACATCGCGTTCAACGAAGTGGCACGTACCGCGATTCGCTCGGACCCGGATTTTCACGGCGGCGACTACTACGCGCATAGCGTGGTACCGAAGCGCGGCTTGCGCGTGGCGCGCATGATCGGGCACATCACGTATCTCTCAGGCGCCGACATGGCCGAAAAATTCGGTCGCACGATGCGCGCTGACGCCTATCAGTTCCACTATGACGCGGAATTTGAAGTTGAAAGCTACCTGCGCTACCAGGGTGACAAGTTCTCGGAGTACTTCGACGCGAACACCTACCTGCTGATCACGCGGGCCCTTGATTACTTCGATCCGGCGCGACACACGGGCGGCAATCTCGTGCAAGCGCTGGCACCGGCGACCGCGAAGTTCCTGCTCGCGAGTTTTTCCACCGACTGGCGCTTTCCACCCGAGCGCTCGCGCGAGATCGTCGAGGCGCTGATCGAGAACGGGCGCGACGTCGCATACGCCGAAATCGATGCGCCGCACGGCCATGATGCGTTTCTCCTCGAGGACCCGCGCTACCACAAGGTGGTGCGGGCGTACTTCGACAACATCTCGCAGGAGTGCGCGCGATGAGCGCCGCGCGGCCGCTCCGAAGGCGCTCGCGTCCCCCGCGGGGGGACCGCCCGGTGGGCGAGGGGGCAACATGAGCGCCGCGCGGCCGCGATTGGCCGGAGGCCTCTGTCCTTCGGCAGGCGACAGACAGTCCGCAGGGACTGTCTGTGTCCGGCCTCAGCTCCGAAGGCGCTCGCGTCACCCGCGGGGGGACGGAGGCCGCTGCAGTGGCATGCCCTGCGGCATGCCACCCGGCCGACGCCGCTTGCGTATGCCGACGCAAGTGGACGTGGCGCGCAGCGCTACGCCGAAGTGCGAGGGGGCAACATGACGCTGCGCGTGGATCTGGCTCAGATCGCCGACTGGGTCGCGCCGGGCAGCCGAGTGCTCGATCTGGGCTGCGGCGATGGTTCGCTACTGGCGCACTTGCGCGACGCGAAGACCTGCCACGGCTACGGAGTCGAGATCGACGACGACCACGTGGCCCGCTGCGTCAAGGAGGGCCTGAACGTCGTGCAGCAGAACCTCGATGCCGGCCTGCGCCTCTTCGCCGACAACATGTTCGATACTGTCATCCTGTCGCAGACGCTGCAGGCCATGCGCAACGTCGAAGGCATCCTGCGTGAGATGGCGCGCGTGGCACGCCAGGGCATCGTGAGCTTTCCGAACTTCGGCCATTGGCGCCATGCGGTCTCGCTGCTGGCGGGGCGTATGCCCGTCAACAGGCAGATTCCGTATCAGTGGTACGACACACCCAACATCCACCTGTGCACGCTGAAGGACTTCGAGATCCTGGCTTCCAGGGTGGGACTCATCATTACCGGCCGCACGGTTCTCGCCGATGGCCAGCCGGTGACATTTGCGCCGGCACTGCGCGCGACAGTCGCCATCTATCGATTCGAGGCGCGTTGATGGTTCACGGACCGGCGACGCGGCCGAGAAGGGTGGTGCGATGAGCTCGCTGCGCGACCAATTGATACGCAACTTCAACGACATCGAACTCGAAACGTCGACGCGGGCGCCGTTGTACGAGGGCACCCGCAGCGGCGGCGTTGCCGGCCCGCGCGAGGGTACGGTGGCGAAGAAGCTCGGCGCGGGCTACGACATCGTGCCGCCGGGCAAGCGTTCGTGCCCGTACCACTTTCACTATGCGCAGGAAGAGATGTTCGTGATCCTCGAAGGCGAGGGAACGCTGCGTGTGGCCGGGGAACTCATCCCGATTCGCGCCGGCGACGTCATCGACATCCCGCCCGGCCCGGAGTTTCCGCACCAGATCATCAACACTTCGACGGCGCCGCTGAAGTACCTGTCGATCAGCACGCAGGAAATGCCCGAGGTCTGCGAGTACCCGGACTCCGGCAAGTACATGGCCTTTTCGCGCACCAAGGGCCCCTTGCTTGCCGGCGGGCGCATGCATCGCGCCGACGCCGATCTCGACTACTGGGACGGCGAGCCCTGAGAATCCGCCGACGCAGTCGTCCGGGGCGCGACGCAGCTGGCGAGCCAGACCAGCAGCAGCACCGGGATGCCCAGCGCCGCGGTCGAGTGGAAGAACGCGACGTAGCCATGCGCGTCGACGAACGCGCCGGAAAACCCTGCGATGAACTTCGGCAGCAGAAGCATCACCGAGGAAAACAGCGCGTACTGCGTGGCCGAGTACGCGACGTTGGTGAGCCCCGAGAGATACGCGATGAATGCCGCCGAGGCGATGCCGGCCGACAGGTTGTCGGCCGAGATGACAAAGATCAGCCCGGTCAGGTCGTGTCCGCGCGTTGCCAGCCAGGCGAACAGCAGGTTCGACGCCGCCGACAGCACGGCACCCAGCATCAGGATGCGGTTCACGCCAAACCGTAGCGCGAGCGCGCCGCCGAGAAACGCACCGGCGAGCGTCATCACGACGCCGTAAAACTTCGATACCGCGGCCACCTCGTCCTTCGTGTAACCCATGTCGACGTAGAACGGATTGGCCATGATGCCCATCACCACATCGGAGATGCGATAGGTGGCGATCAACGCCAGCAGCAGCAGCGCCTGCCAACGGTACCGGCGGATGAAATCTGCAAATGGCCCGACGACGGCGGACTCCAGCCAGGCCGCGAGGCGCGCTGTCGACGAAAATGGTCCGCCGCCGGAGATTCGTGCTGCGAGCGCGCGTTCCTCCGCGTCCACCGCGCGTGCGGCATCGGCGGCGGGCTCGGGTGACAGCAGCACGGCGATGAGACCGACGCTCATCGATGCTGCCATGGCGATGTAAGCCGCGCTCCAGGCGTCGGCGTGATAGCCAATGTCGCTGCCGGCCGTGCGTGCCGCGATCCAGAGCACACCCGCCCCGGCCCAGATCATCGCGAGCCGGTAGCCCGTCTGATACATCGCCGCGAGCGCCCCCTGCTTCTCAACCTGGGCCGACTCGATTCGATAGGCATCGAGCGCGATGTCCTGGGTCGCGGAGGCGAAGGCGACCACGAGCGCAGCGATCGTCAGTCCACGCAGTCCGCCCTGAGGATCGTTCAAAGCCATCGCGACCAGCCCGCCCATGATGACGACCTGCGATATCAGCAGCCAGGCGCGCCGTCGTCCAAGCGCGCGGGTGAGGAATGGCAGGGGCAGGCGATCGACCAGAGGTGCCCACGCCCACTTGACGCCATACGCCAGACCGACCCACGACAGGTAGCCGATCGTGGCGCGATCGATGCCGGCTTCGCGCAAGCGGAACGACAGCGTGCCGAGCACCAGTAGCAGCGGCAGGCCGGCGGAGAAGCCAAGGAAGAACATGCGCAGTGCCGTGGGCTCGGTATAGACCCGCAGGACCTCGTGCCATGTGCGTCGCGGCGGCGGAACGGCGCCGGCGGTGGAGTCGGCGCCTGCAACAGACGTGGGCACGGAGGGACGTGACATGACTTCACGCAGTGTAGTGGCGTGTCTCACGGAGGACGGAGTCGGGGCTCAGCGCTCGTGGTGGTGGCGCCAGTCACTGCAGACCCTGAACATGCTGGTGATCACCGAACAATTCGCCTTGCCGCGTGCACACCTGGCGTTCGATACTGACGGACGACTGGTCGATCCCCGTAAGAACGAGAAGATGAAGAAGGTGGTGCAGCGCCTGATCGACGTGGCGAGCCGACTCGCATGAGCGGCCAGACCCGCAATCCGACGGACGCGGTGCGTCGTGTGCTCGAAAACGCGGGCATCCTGATCTTCGCCTCGTTGCTCGTGATGTCGGTGGCGCTCGGGCGCTATTCCGGTGCTCTCGTCTGGGGCGGCGCCCTCATCGTGTTCCTCGCACACACATGGGAGAGCCGATCGCTCCGACAAAGCGAGGATCCCTCGGCGATGATGAGTTCTGCACTTCGGCAGCGATACTGCGACGCATTGCGCTGGTTCGGTCTCACGCTCTCGCTCGCGGGTGCGGCGGCAATGACGTTCTAGGTCTAGCTGGGCGTCGGCGGTCCGGCGCGTGACAGCAAGAGTCTGCGGACGTACCCCGCATGTCCGCGCAGTGTGTATAGATAATTCAGGTAGCTCCGCGGGACCTTCACGCGGTTCAACCGTTCCTCGATCTCATCCATCTTCGCGAGTTGAGCGGTGGGGTCGCCGCCGCGGTCGAGTGCGGCGCGCTCGATGCGGTTGACCTCCCCGTACCAGCCGTCGAGCTTGCTGCGGATGCGCCAGTCATAGAGCTTCGGCAGGTACGCGAACGCCGGGACGGCGATCGCCAGCAGCGGCACCACGATGAAGAGCAGCCGTTCCGCCCACACCGCAACCCAGAATGGCAGCACGCGCCGCAGCAGCGACGGACGCTCCTTGTAGAAGCGTTCAGCGTCGGTGGAGAGCGGCAGTTCCACGTCGATCGGTGCGGGGAACATGCGGGCGCCGTGCAGCAGCGACGGACCGCCGTGCACCTCGCGAGCGGCCTCGAGCAACAGTTCGACTGCCACGGGATGGATGTTCTCGCGCGCGATCAGGTTCCCGGTCACGGCGATCATCGTCATCCGCTGCGGAGGGATACCCGACGTGAGGTCGACGACGCCCTCCGGCAGGTCCAGCTTGTGGAGATATGGCAGGCGGCGGATGTATGCATCCGCGCGCGTTGCATCCATCATGCGCACGCTGGGAGTCCGCAGCAACTTTTGAACCGCGGGCCCGTCGATCGCGGAGACGTAGATGGCCGCGTCGATGCGGCCATCGATCAGCGCGTCCGCTGCGGCCAGACCGCCCAGATCGACCAGCGTGGTCGGCGCTTCGGCCAGACTATTGTCGCGGGCCACGGATGTGCCGAGGGCATGCGTCCCGCCGCCGGGTATGCCGATCGCAATTCGCTGACCGCGCAGATCCGAGATGCGCTCGATCGTGGATTTACCGCGGTAGAACACCCAAATGGGCTCGTAGAAGAGGCTTCCGAGCGTGGTCAGTTGGTCCGCATCGGCTTCCCGGACCAGCCCGCCCTGCACCAGTCCGACCTCGACGCCACCCTCGCCGCTCCTGAGTCGCTCGAGGTTTTCCGCCGCGCCCGACGACGGGCGCAACACCAGGTCAACACCGCGGCCTGCAAGCAGTTCGCGGTAGCGCTGGGCGTAACGGTGATAGGCGCCATCTTCGGCACCGGTTGTCATGATCACGCGCTTTGGCGGCGGCGGCGGGGCAAGCTTGGCGAGTCCCCACGCGAGCAGTGCCAGCAGCGCCAACACCGCTACGACGTACCAGGCGAGTGCGCGGCCTTCGATGTTTTCGGGCAGGCGACTACGGATGAATTCAGCGTGACGCATCGGAATTCAAAGTCGGCCCGTGTAATCGATGATGAGCGGTGCGTGATCGGAAAAGCGCTTTGCGGTGTAGATCTCCGTGTGCCGCGCGCGCCTGGCGATGCCTGGCGTGGCGATCTGGTAGTCGATGCGCCAGCCGACATTCTTGGCCCAGGCCTGACCGCGGTTGCTCCACCAGGTGTACTGCTCGGGCCGCCCATCGAGGCGCCGGAACACATCGACCCAGCCCTGCTGCTCGAACACTTGCGACAGCCAGGCGCGCTCGTCGGGCAGGAAGCCCGAGTTCTTCTGGTTGCTGCGCCAATTTTTCAGATCAATTTCCTTGTGGGCGATGTTGATGTCGCCGCAAAAGACAATCTCGCGGCCGCTCGCGCGGAGCCGTGCGAGATGAGGCGCGAATTCGGCGAGGAAGCGGTACTTGGCATCTTGCCGCTCCGGGCCCGAGGAGCCGGACGGGAAGTACACCGAAATCACCGTCACGTCGCGGAACTCCGCTTCGACATAGCGGCCCTCGCAGTCGAACTCCTGCGATCCGAAGCCGAGCCGCACCGCGCGCGGAGCCTTGACCGAGTACAGCGCAGCGCCCGAGTAACCGCGGCGCTGGGCGCAGTGAAAATGCCCGTGCAGGCCAACCGGAAATCGCACCGCCTCCGGAATGTCGACCTCGTCGGCTTTCACTTCCTGCAGGCAGACGACATCGGGCTCGGCCCTGCGCAGCCAGCGAAACAGGCCCTTGGATGTGGCGGACCGGATACCGTTGACGTTCAGCGTGAGGATACGGATCACAGAGGCAATCGAGTCGGCAAGTCGGATTTCGGCGGCATTTTCCATCCTTTTGGCCGCGCGCCTGCGGCAAAATCCACGCTGGGATACATCTGAGGGCCGGAACCGCGGGGTTCCGTCGGCGGGATCGTGCAAGCCTTGCGTCATCAGTTCATCGAGTTTGCCCTGCAGGCCGGCGTTCTGCGCTTCGGCGAGTTCAAGACCAAGGCCGGCCGCCTGTCGCCGTACTTCTTCAATGCGGGGCTCTTCAATCGCGGAGCCCTGCTCGGCACGCTTGCCCGCTTCTATGCGCAGACGCTGCTGGCCGCGCGGGCCGAAGGCCGCATTCAGTTCGACATGCTGTTCGGGCCGGCCTACAAGGGCATCACGCTTGCGGCGGCCACGGCCGTAGCGCTCGCCGATCTCGGGTCCGACGTGCCGTTTGCCTTCAACCGCAAGGAAGCCAAAGATCATGGCGAGGGTGGATTGATCGTCGGTGCTCCGCTGGCCGGGCGTGTCGTCATCGTCGACGATGTCATCACGGCCGGCACGTCGGTCCGCGAGTCGGTGGAACTCATACGTGGTGCGGGCGCAACACCGGCAGGAGTGCTGATCGCATTGGACCGCATGGAGCGTGCCGGACCCGACGGCGCGTTGTCGCAACGCTCGGCGGTGCAGGAGGTCCAGGCGCTGTACCAATTACCGGTTCTGGCGATTTCCAACCTTGATGACGTCATGCACTACCTTGCCTCGGAGTCTTCACAGGCGCAGCACGTGCGCGGCTTTCGGCCGGCGGTGGAGCGCTATCGGGAGCGCTATGGCGCCTGATTCACTGGGTCACCGTCGCTCGACGTTCGGCGCTTTGGCGATCGCCGCAATGCTGTCCGTCATCCTGTTTCCGGCGACGACGCGTGCGCAGGGGTCGAGTCCCCCGCCTGCCGGGACGATGTACAGCTGTGTGGCCAATGGCAGAACCTACAGTGCCGATCGGCCGCCCCCCGAGTGTGTCAACAGTGACATCCGCGAGTTGAATCGCGACGGCTCCGTACGGCGCGTGATTTCGCGACCGTTGACGCCGGAGGAGCAGCGTGCGAAAGCACTGGAGGCCAAGAGGAAAATCGAGGAAGAGGAGCGTCAGTTGGCGCAGCGACGTCGCGACCGCTCGCTGCTCGAGGCGTACGCGAACGATGACGAGATCGAGGCGGCGCGCCGCAAGGCCCTCGAAGGCGCCGAGCAGGGCATCGTGCGTTCTAGCGAGCGCACGGCCAGCCTGGCCAAGGACAAGAAGCGGCTCGACGATGAGGCCGAGTTCTTCAAGAAACGCGAACTGCCCGACAACCTGAAACGGGCCTTTGACCTGAATGCCGAGGCGACGGCGGCGGAAGCCAGGATCGTTGCCGAGGCACGATCCGAGATCACCCGCATCAATGAACGATTCGATGCGGAGAAGAAACGGTTCAGGGATTTGGTCGCGCAAGGCGCGCGTCCGGTCCAGCGCAATCCAGAGCCGGATATCCTGCTCGATCCGCGGTTCAGCGGAAAGTAGCGGCGATGAAACGCCGGCTCGCCGTGCTGTTCGTCGTGTTCGCCAGGGCCGTCGCCGCGCAGAATGAAGCGGGCGGCCTCTAAATCGCCGACTACGGCTTCTCTTTCGCTCAGGCGGTGAAGCGGGGACTGGCCAAGAATCCAGCTGGTACACGCAATGCCACAGCGCCCGCGGTCAACCTGTTCCTGGTTCCGCCGCGAGCGGCGGCATCACGGCTTGAGAGCTGGTTGAAACTCCGGCACGCCGAACTGCCACAGCATGAAGCTGTAAAGGTCGGCGCTGCGCTCCTGCAGTTGTGCCCGCGTGCTGCCCTGTCCGTGTCCGGACTCGTAGTCGAGTCGGAGCAGGATCGGCTTGCCACTGGCGCTGGCGGTCGCGAGTCGCGAAGCGAACTTGGCCGACTGCCAGACGTCGACACGAATGTCATTGACGCCGTGAATCAGCATGACCGGCGGATATTTCATGCCGTCCTTGATCTGGTGATAGCTGCTCATCGCGAGCAGCGCGCGAAATTCGTCTTCCTTGGCCACCGTGCCGAATTCCGGGATGTTGGCCGCTCCGTTGGCGCTCGTCTGTGCGCGCACCATGTCCATCGTGCCGACAGCAGGCACAGCGGCAGCAAAAAGATCCGGTCTCTCGGTAATCGCGCGGCCAACCAGGATGCCGCCAGCACTGCCGCCATAGACGCCGACGCGATCGGACGACGTGTAGCGCTGTGCGATCAACCACTCCGACGCAGCGATCACATCGCGCCAAGTGTTGGGCTTCGTCGCCTTGCGACCTGCCTGATGCCACTCGTCGCCGTAGACACCGCCACCGCGTACGTGGACGAAGGCATAGACGCCACCGCGTTCGATCCATGCCAGGACGCGCGGGTTGAAGAACGGATTCTCGGTCGTTCCATAGGCACCATAGCCATAGACGATCGTCGGATTGCGCCCGTCGAGCTTCGTGTCCTTGCGCAGCACGATGGACATCGGGATCTCGACGCCGTCATGGCTCTTGATGCGCACTTCGCGCGCTTCGATGTCGGTCGGCGCATCAAATGCGCCGGGTTGGACGAAAGGAAGCTGCACGAGCTTGGTCCCGTCGTACAGCCACGGCTTGCTGGCGTGCGTCCAGCCGCCGAGTTCGAGCACGACGCCGTCAAGGCGCGAGCTGGCCGAATCGATGCCGACGTTGCCGGCGAACGGCAGAGCAATCGACTCGCGGCGCAAGGACATGCCGGCCGGGGCCGGCGTCAGGCGCGACAGTGACAGCGTGGCGCCGTCGCGCTGCGTGACGTACAGCCCGTCACGAGCGCCCGCGAGGCTGACCACCACGGATGATCCTGCAGCAACAACCGTCTCCGCTCGGTCGATGTCCGGCCTTTCCAGCGGCATGCGCAGCACCTTGTAGCGCGGTGCCCCTTTCGAACTGCGCATATAGAGCCAGCCCTCGGTGTAAGCAACGTCGCTGACCTCGTCCGCCACGTCAATCACTTTGCGCCACTTCGCTTCGCCGCGGATCGCACTGGCCAGATCGGCGAGAAACAGCATCCGATGGCGCTCGACGCCGAGGTAGACCATTGCGGCGGCCATCTGCGTGCCGGGAATCTGGAAGACGTAAGCCGAGGCGTACGACGGTAGCTTGAGTTCGGGGTTGCGGCTCGGACTCAGAATCGCGCGGTCGTTCCCGCCGTCGAGCGAGTGATAGTGGAGGGTGCGGTCGCGGAAGCGCTCGCTCGGCGGCAACTTTTCGTAGCCCTCGACAAGGCGCGAATAGAAGAAACCGCTGCCATCGTCGAGCCACGCCGTGCTGGCGTAACGAATCCGGTCAATCGGTTCGATGACGGGCTTGCCCGTTGCCACATCAATCACGTGCAGAGTGCCGATCTCCCCGCCACCGATCTGGATCGAGTACGCGAGCAGCCGCCCGTCGCGGGACGGCGCGAAATCCATGATCGCGTGCGGACGGCCGGCCGCCTTCGACAGCGCTTCAGGGTCGACGACCACGGTGTCAGCGCCGCCTATGCCGTCGCGCCAGACCAGCTTGAACTGGCCGTCGCTGGGATTGCGGCGCTGGAAGAAGTAGCGATTGCTCTCAGTGCGGACGACATCGTTCGTGAGTCCGGCCGCGGCCCCCTCGATCTCTTTCATGCGCGCCAGCAGGCCCGCACGCCCAGGAATCGACGCAAGGATGGCTTCTGTCGCGCTCGCCTGCGCTTTCAGCCAGGACTGGACTTTTGGATCCTTCGTGTCTTCGAGGAAACGATAGGGATCCGCCACCGAAACGCCCCAATGAGTCTCGATCACCGGTTGGGCCGGCAGCGCCGGAGGCACGTCGGTAGCGGCGGCGCGGGCGGCAGCGCAGGGAATGGCGATCGCGGCGAGAGTGCAGGCGAAGAGAGGAAGGCGCAGACGCATTGATGGGATCCGGGTTCGGCAAGAGGCCGATCGTAGACAGTCCGAGTCGCCGTGCGTTCCGCGGCGCACATCGACGTGCTGACGCTGGCAGTATCCGGCCGTAGTGGTCACTGACTGACAAATTCACGTGTCATCGGACCTACGGATTACCGCATTACCGCGAACCGGGTTCCAAGCGATCGATAAAAAGGGAAAAATTCCCATGTCAACCGGGACAACCGGAATCCGATACGAGGGCCGCCATGTCGATCTCACTCAGGAAGTTCTGCCACGGACTGTTCGCAGTGACCACTTTCCTGATGCTGGGCGCGTGCGGCGGCGGTGGGGATGGCGGGACCGCGCCGATCACCACGGCGCCCGGGAGTGGTGGCGCTGGCAGCGGCGGTACGGGGTCAGGTGGCGGTGGCGGTTCCGGGGCGGGCGGTGGCGGCGGCAGCGGCGGTGGCGCGAGTGGCACGGGCACGCTGCGGGTCGCGTTGACCGACGCGCCGTCCTGCGGATACGACCACGTCTATGTAACCGTCGATCGCGTTCGCGTCCATATGTCGTCGACAGCCTCGGACAACGACGGCGGTTGGAGCGAGGTCGTCGTCAATCCGGCGCAGCGCATCGATCTGCTCGACCTCACCAACGGTGTGCTCGTAGAACTGGGGCAGACCCTGCTGCCTGCCGGCGAGTATTCGCAGGTCCGGCTCGTCCTGCGACCCAATGGAGGCGGGACGCCGGCCAATGCGGTCGTGCCGCAAGGAGGCTCGGAGATTGCACTCGACACGCCGAGCGCGACGCAGAGCGGACTGAAGCTCGTGCACGGCTTCACCGTGCCGCCGAACGCGCTGGTCGACCTCGTCCTCGACTTCGATGCCTGCCGCTCGATCGTCAAGCGGGGCAACAGTGGCAGGTACAACCTGAAGCCGGTCATCAGCGTCATCCCCAGGACTCTGACGGCGACGGCGATCGCGGGCTACGTGCAGACCGGGCTCACGGGCGTAACAGTCAGCGCGCAAAAGAACGGCGTCGTGCTCAAGGCGACACAGCCGAACGCGAGCGGGCAGTTCGTCCTGGCCCCACTGGATCCGATGAAGGGGCCGTATGACGTCGTGTTTACGGGCGAGAACCTGACAACATCCGTGATCGCTGGCGTGCCGGTCGTGAAGGAGCAGATCACAACGCTGAACTCGAGCCTGGATCGGGTGACGATGCCGACGTCGACGTCCGGCACCGTGACCGGCAACGTGGGACCTGCCGGCGCAAGGGACACCGGATCGGTGCGCGCGCTGCAGACTGTCGGAACGGTTCCGGTGGTTGAGGTCGCACAGGTGAACATCGACCCGACCACCGGCGACTATTCGCTGTTCCTGCCGACTGCAGCCCCGCGTCTGCTGACCTATTCGAATCCGATGGTCACGCCGCTGAACTTCGTGGCGCAGTCCGCCAACGCCGGCAAGTACAAGCTCGAGGTGTCGGCCACCGGCTACCAGACCCAGCTCGGAGCCGAAATCACCGTCACGTTCGGCTCGATACTCGGGGGTCAGAACTTCACGCTGGTTCCGATGGCCGTGGCGACGATCGCCGGGTACGTGCAGACCGGAGTGACGGGCGTGACGGTCAGCGCGCAGAAGGGCGGCGTTGTCATGCAAGCGACGCAGCCAAACATGAGCGGTCAGTTCGTCCTGGGTTCCCTGGATGCGATGAACGGGCCGTATGACGTCGTGTTCACGGGGACGAACCTGACGACCTCCGTCATCGCCTCGGTGCCAGTCGCGGTGGGGCCGCCCACTGCGCTGGGCTCGAGCACGGATCAGGTGCCGATGCCGCCGTCGCAGACCGGCATGGTCACGGGCAATGTCGGACCTGCCGCCGCCCGGGCCAGCGCATCGGTGCGCGCGCTGCAGACTGTCGGAACGGTTCCAGCAATCGAGGTGGCCCGCGTGAGCGTCAACCCGCTCACCGGCAACTATTCGCTGGACTTACCGGTCGCAGCTCCGCGCCTGCTGATCTACTCGAGCTCGATGGTCACGCCGCTGAACTTCGTGGCGCAGCCTGCCAGTGCGGGCAAATACAGGCTTGCGGCATTGGCCACGGGGTACCTGACCGCACTCGGCAGCGAGGTCACGGTCCTGTTCGGCTCGATACTGGGGGGTCAGGACTTCACGCTGGCCACTGCCAAGTAAGGCGACGCAACGTCAGGGCGGCCCGCATGGGCCGCTTTTGTCTGTTCTCAGCCGGCGAGTCGCCGCCGCAGGATCTCGTTGACCTGCGCCGGGTTTGCCTTGCCCTTCGTGGCCTTCATCGCCTGGCCAACCAGTGCGTTGAAGGCCTTCTCCTTGCCGGCGCGGAACTCCTCGACTGACTTCGTGTTGGCCGCCAACACTTCGTCGACAATCTTCTCGATCGCTCCGACGTCGGAAATCTGCTTGAGCCCGCGCGCTTCGATGATCGCATCGGCGCTGGCCGCTTCACCGGCCCACAAGGCAGCGAACACGTCCTTCGCAGTCTTGCTGTTGATCGTGCTGTCGGCCACGCGCGCAATTAGACCGGCAAGCTGCTCTGCGGAAACATTGCCAAAATGATCCGGTAGGTCGAGCCTGCGTGGGTCAACTTGTCTTTCATTTAGCGCTGCGGAGACCTCCCCGAGGACCCAGTTGGCTGCGGCCTTTGCATCTCCGCAGCGTCGCGCGACGTCCTCGAAGAATGTCGCCTTTTTTTTGATCGCGGTCAGCGTCTGCGCGTCGTATTCGCTCAAGCCATACTCGCGCACGAAGCGCTCGCGCATCGTGGCCGGTAACTCTGGTAGTTCGCCGCGTACGCGCTCGATCCACTGCCTCGAAATTTCCAACGGCAACAGGTCCGGGTCGGGGAAGTAGCGATAGTCCATCGCGTCTTCCTTGCTGCGCATCGAGCGGGTCTCGTCACGGTCGGGGTCGTAGAGCCGCGTTTCCTGCACGACCGTGCCGCCATCCTCGATCAACTCGATCTGGCGCCGCGCCTCGAATTCGATCGCCTGCTGCATGAAGCGGAAGCTGTTCAGGTTCTTGATCTCGCAGCGCGTGCCCAGCTCGGCCTGTCCGACCGGACGCACGGAGACGTTGGCGTCGCAGCGGAACGAGCCCTCCTGCATGTTGCCGTCGCAGATGCCGAGCCAGACCACGAGCGAGTGCAGCGCCTTGGCATACGCCACTGCTTCCGTTGCGGCTCCGCCGACACTCGCCACGCGGATGTCCGGCTCGGAAACGATTTCCAGCAGAGGCGTGCCAGCGCGGTTCAGATCGATCCCCGTCATGCCGTGGAAAATCCTCGTGCAGCGACTTACCCGCATCCTCCTCGAGGTGCGCGCGTGTCAGCCGCACGGTCTTCATGTAGGCGGCGGCGCCCTTGGGTTGCACGACGAAGCTCAAGCTGCCGCCCTGCACGACCGGGATCTCGTACTGGCTGATCTGGTAGCCCTTCGGCAGATCGGGATAGAAGTAGTTCTTGCGCGCGAACACGCTGCGTGGTGCGACTGTCGCGCCGATGGCCAGTCCGAATCGGATCGCGCGCTCGACAGCGCCCCGGTTGAGCACTGGCAGCGTTCCAGGCAGCGCAACGTCGATGACGCTGGCATGTGAGTTGGGCTCGGCGCCGAACGCCGTCGAGGCGCCGGAAAAGATCTTGCTCGCGGTCGTCAGCTGAGCGTGCGTTTCAAGACCGATCACCACTTCCCATGCCATCGTGTGCTCCTAGTGCAGGGTGTCCGCAGGATCACCCGCCAGCAGGCGCCGTGCCTCGCGCTGCTCGTGTGCATAGGTTTGCCAGGCCATCTCGGCCAGCAATCGGTGCTGTTTAGCTTCACTGCCCAGGCCCGCGGCCTTCAGGGCGGCGGCCATGTTGGAGTGGACGATCGCGCGGATGTCGGACGGGGTAGCCTCATCGACGCGCCCAAGGGCATCTGCCAGCTGGCGCATAGCCTTCCTCGATGCGGCCCAGCTCGATGCAGCAACTGGCGCGATCCGCCAGCGCGGCCGTGACTTCGTGCAGGAAACCCTCGCCCTCGGCGCACGGCAGATGGGTGTCATACAGGGCCAGCGCGTCGCTGTAGCGCTTTTGCAGAACGAGCATCTCGGCCAGCAGCAGCTGGTGGAGTGTTGTGTCCGGCCCGTCGGGCAAGCCGCCGGCGAAGGCGATGCACTTCCTCAGCGTGCTGATGGCGCTGGCCAGCGTGCGGGCGTCGAGTTCATCGAGCGCGGCGGCCTGGCGTGCGTGCGCCGCCTGTGTCAGCGCGGAACGCTGCAGCCAGCTGACCATGGCGATGTCGTCGTCCAGCTGGTGCACCAGCCCCTCGGCTTCGCCATAGAGCCGCGCCGCTTCCTCGTAGTCGTAGGCGTCCTGATGCAGCGAGCCCAGTGCCAGGAACGCGCGATAACGCGATTCCAGCGTCGCGCCGGAATTCGCCAGCACCGCGCGCGCGTAGCGCGCCGCCGCCCGCACGTCACCCTCACGCTGCATGAAGAGCGCGAGCGCCGATTCGCATTCGCCGATCAGGGCCAAGTCCTCACCGGCGCGACGGGCGTTCTCGGCCACGTCGAGCATTGCGCCCCTCGCCTCCGTGAAATGCTTGGCGAAATAGAGCTCGATCGCGTGGACGTAGTCGAAGCGCAGCATCAGCGAGGTCGGCGCATTCGCGGACGCCTCAGCTCGCGCCTGCTCAAGCACCTCACGCGCCGACTCCGCCCGCCCGACACGCGCCAGAAGGATCGACGCGGTCCTGCAGCCGACGCACGCGCTCCAGCGGATCGCGCGCCGCATCGACGAGCTTTTGATTCGCGGAAAGCACACGCTTCGACATGTGGCGTCTAGTGACCCGGCGGCAGCCGCTGGTGCCAGTCGGTCGCCAATTGGTAGGCATGCGCCACGCCGAGCAGCTTGGCTTCCTCGCAGTAGTTGGCGATCAACTGGAGCCCGACCGGCCGGCGGCTGTTGACCGGTCCGGAGCCGAAGCCGCAGGGAATGCTCATCGTCGGCACCCCGGCCAGGCTTCCGGGCACGGTATAAAGATCCGCCATGTACATGGCGACCGGGTCGGCGGCCTTCTCGCCGAAGCCGAACGCCACGCTGGTAGTCACTGGCCCGGCGATGATGTCGCATGCGGCAAAGGCACGCTGGAACTCGTTGGCGATCAGGCGCCGGACTTTCATCGCCTTGATGAAGTAGGCGTCGTAGTAGCCGTGGGATAGCACGTAAGTTCCGATCAGGATTCGCCGCTTCGGCTCGTCGCCGAAGCCTTCGGCGCGCGATTTGCGGATCATGTCCTTCAGATCGGAATATTTTGCTGCTCGATGTCCGTAGCGCACGCCATCGAAGCGCGCGAGGTTGCTCGACGCTTCGGCCGGTGCGATGACGTAATACACAGGGATGCCGAGCTCGGCGTTGGGCAACGAGATCGGGACCAGCTTCGCACCGAGCTTCTCGTACTCGGCGAGCGCGGCGCGTACCGCGACTTCGACGTCCGGCTGCAGACCCGCGCCGAAGAACTCCTTGGGCACGCCGATTCTGAGGCCCTGACCTCCATGCCGAGCGACCGCGTGTAATCCTCGGCCGGGCGATCCAGGCTGGTGGAGTCCTTCGGGTCGAACCCCAGCATGGCGTTGAAGACCAGCGCAGCATCCTCGGCCGAGAGCGTCATCAGGCCCGCCGTGTCGAGGCTCGAAGCAAAGGCGATCATGCCCCAGCGCGACGGTCGCCCGTAGGTCGGCTTGGTGCCCGTGATGCCGGAGAAGGCGGCGGGCTCGCGGATCGAGCCGCCGGTGTCGGTCGCGGTGGCGACCGGTGCGATACGCGCCGCCACCGCCGCCGCCGAGCCGCCTGACGAGCCCCCGGGCACGGCGCTGTGGTCCCACGGATTGAGGACATTGCCATAGGCGCTGTTCTCGTTGCTCGAGCCCATCGCGAATTCGTCGCAGTTGAGCTTGCCGAGCGTCACCATGCCGGCGCGCGAGAGGTTATCGACCACGGTCGCATCGAAGGGGCTCATGTAGCCCTTGAGAATCTTGCTCGACGCCGTCGAGGGGAAGTCCTTGGTGACAAAGATGTCCTTGTGCGCGATCGGGATGCCGGTCAGCGGCGTGGCATCACCGCGCGCGATGCGCGCGTCGGCAGCGGCCGCCTGCGCGAGCGTGACCTCCGGGCGTACGTCGAGGAAGGCATTGAGCTCGCGCTGCGCCTCGATGCGCGCGAGGTAGGTGCGCGCCAGTTCCACCGCGGAGACCTGTCGTGCCGCGAGCAGCCGCGACAGATCCGCGAGCGTGCCGTGCGCGAGATCCGGACCCAGGCTCACCTGAGACCCTCCGTACTACGCGCTGCGGGTCGAGCGACTTCGGACAGCCGGGCGGACGCGCTGAGTACCTCCGCGCTGCCCGCTTTGGTGCGAGCGCCTTCGGGCGGCCGGGCGGCGCTCATTCGATGACTCGCGGGACGAGGAACAATCCCTCCTGCTGCTCGGGCGCGTTGGCGAGATTGACTGCGCGCTCATCGCCGACGGCGACGGCATCGTCGCGCAGCCGCTGCGCACCGCCGAGCGGATGCGCCATCGGCTCCACTCCCTCGGTGTCGACCGCCTGCATCCGCTCGATCATCTGAAAGATGTCGTTCAGCTGCGCGAGCACGCGCTCGGCCTCGGCATCGGTGACATCGATGCGGGCGAGATCGGCAACGCGGCGGACTTGTGCAAGATCGAGCGGCATCGGCGCAGCAACGGGATTGACAGACGAATTGAGGGCGATTACGGGCGCTGCGGAAGCCTTTCAAAACAAGCGCTTGCAGCAGGTTTGTAGCGTGATTAGTTTATCATCGCGCATTCTTCACAGTCTCTGCGCGCGCCCGGGGAATGCAGCGCCGATCAGCGGCGCACCCCGGGACGCAGCGCAGCCAACAAAGGCAGTCATGTTCGGTTTTCTCCGCAGTTATTTTTCCAACGACCTCGCAATCGACCTCGGCACCGCCAACACGCTGATCTATGTGCGTGGCAAAGGCATTGTGCTCGACGAACCATCGGTGGTGGCTATCCGCCAGGAAGGCGGACCCAACGGCAAGCGCACGATCCAGGCCGTCGGCAAGGAAGCCAAGCAGATGCTCGGCAAGGTACCGGGCAACATCGAGGCGATCCGCCCGATGAAGGACGGCGTGATCGCCGACTTCACGGTGACCGAGCAGATGCTCAAGCAGTTCATCAAGATGGTGCATCCATCGAGCCTGTTCGCGCCGAACCCGCGCATCATCATCTGCGTGCCGTGCGGTTCGACGCAGGTCGAGCGGCGCGCGATCAAGGAATCGGCGGAAGCGGCTGGCGCGTCTCAGGTGTTCTTGATTGAGGAGCCGATGGCAGCGGCGATCGGCGCCGGGCTGCCGGTATCCGAGGCGTCGGGCTCGATGGTGGTCGACGTCGGCGGCGGCACGACCGAAGTCGGTGTGATCTCGCTCGGCGGTATGGTCTACAAAGGTTCCGTGCGCGTCGGCGGGGATAAGTTCGACGAAGCGATCATCAACTACATCCGCCGCAACTACGGCATGCTGATCGGTGAGCCGACCTCCGAACTGATCAAGAAGACCATCGGCTCGGCGTTTCCCGGCTCGGAAGTGCGCGAGATGGAAGTCAAGGGCCGGAATCTCTCCGAAGGCATTCCGCGCAGCTTTACGATCTCGAGCAACGAGATCCTCGAGGCGCTGACGGACCCGCTCAACCAGATCGTCTCCAGCGTGAAGATCGCGCTCGAGCAGACCCCGCCGGAACTCGGCGCCGATATCGCCGATCGCGGCATGATGCTGACCGGCGGCGGCGCGCTGCTGCGCGACCTCGATCGGTTGCTGATGGAGGAAACCGGCCTGCCGGTCGTAGTCGCCGAAGAACCGCTCACCTGCGTCGTGCGAGGCTGCGGCATCGCGCTCGAGCGCATGGACAAGCTCGGCACGATCTTCGCCACCGGCTGAGCCAGTCAAACGGACTGGCCTCGTCCTGGATTGCATGCAGTTGAACTCAAAGAGATCGTGTGGCTTTGCCACCGATTTTTTTCGAACTAGTCGCGCAAAAGTAGGTTTGCACTTTTGCGCGAGGGCCTGATGGAGTACGGCCCCCCACCGCTCTTCAACCAGGGTGTTTCCGCGCGCGCGCGACTGGCGTTTTTCGCCTTTCTGGCGATCGCGCTGATCATCATCGACTCGCGCATCAAGGCGCTGGAGACGGTCCGCGTCGGTGTCGGAGTCGTGCTTTATCCCGTGCAGCAGGCGCTGCTGGTGCCGGGACGCATCGTCGATGCCGTCGGCGACTACTTCACCTCGGTGGCGACGTTGCAGAGGGAGAACGAGGCGTTGAAGCGCCGGCAGGTCGAGAGTGGCCAGTCGCTGCTGCAGGCAAAGCAGCTGGAGCAGGAGAACGATCGACTGCGGAAGCTCCTTGCTGCGCGTGATCGCTCGCGCAACAACGCGATCCTCGGCACGGTGCTCTACGAATCGCGCGACCGTTTCGCGCACAAGCTCGTCTTGCATGTCGGGACCGACGACGGCGTGCGTGCCGGCAGCCCGGTTATCGACGACATCGGCGTCGTAGGGCAGGTCACCCGCGTGTTTCGCAATACGTCCGAGGTCACGCTGCTGACCGACAAGGATCAGTCGATCCCGATCCAGGTCGTGCGCAATGGTCTGCGGGGCGTCGCCTTCGGGGGTGCCGATCCGGGCACGCTCGATCTGCGCTTCATGGCGGCGAATGCGGACGTGGAAAACGGCGACGTGGCCGTGACGTCGGGTCTCGACGGCGTCTACCCGGTCGGCCTGCCCGTGGGCAAGGTCATCTCGGTGGAGCGGGCGGCGAAGGACCAGTTCGCCCGCATCGTTCTGACGCCTGCCGCCGGAGTCGAGAATCACACGTACCTCTTGGTGCTGTTGGGCGGGGCGACGGCCCGTCCGGATGCGCCCGCTCCGGTACAGCCCGATGTCCCGGTGCGACGGGGAGCCGGCAGGCGATGAGTCCGATCGCGCGCGCGCAGCGGTGGATGCGCGAGAGCTTTGCGCTGCGGGCGACGGATCCGGTCGAGGCCATCGATCGCGAGGTCGCGCCGCGAATACCTGCTGCGCCCGGCGAACCCCCTTTTCATTTGGTTCTCGCTGATCGTCGCACTGCTGCTGAACCTGATGCCTTGGGGGCGCGTGCCCGTAGCCCCCGACTTTCTGGCGTTGGCGCTCGCCTTCTGGAACGTGCATCAGCCGCGGCGCGTCGGCATGGGCGCCGCGTTCGTGTTCGGCTTGCTGATGGACGTGCACGAAGGAGCACTCTTCGGCCAGCATGCGCTCGCGTACACGCTGGTGTCCTACGGCGCGATCACCCTGCATCGGCGCATCCAGTGGTTCCCGCTGGGGGCTCAGGCCGTGCATATCCTTCCCCTGTTGCTGCTGTCACAGCTCGCCTCGCTTGCCATCCGCATGTGGGTTGGTGGCGAGTGGCCCGGCTGGATCTACTTCACGCAAAGTTTCGTCGGCGCCGTGATCTGGCCGTTGGTCGCCTGGCTACTGCTGGCGCCCCAGCGGCGAGCCGTTGATCGGGACGAAACGCGACCGATATAGCAGCGTCGCTCATGTACGCGAGTCCCGGGGCAGCCGGGACTCGCACGTGCACTCGCTCCGAATAATTAGTCGGCTGCGCTCCGGAGCGGCCGCGCGCTCCGCCGAAGTACAAATGAGGACACTCCACCCCGAGCCGCACTTAGCAGCGAGGTGAGTTGCCTTTCCCTCCCCGCCAGGCGGGGAGGGCGTCGGGAGGGGTGCTGACACCCTCCCGCATGGCGGGAAGGCAGGGTGGGTGCCGTGCTGTTGTGCTTCGGTCAGGCGCCGAGCCGCCTCAAGTCCGACCGACAAGCCTTTCCTTTTCGCCGCGAGCGCACGTGCGACCCGCAGGGTCGCGTACGTGAGCGGCGTCTACTTGTAAATTTGCCCGCTGACCCAGTCGCCCCAGCAATGGGCCGAGCGGATTGCGGTCCACTGTGGTTTCGCGCAGGTTCGGCTGGCCTCCGTAGACCGCGTAGACCGCGCGTTCGTCCACGAACAGGATCAACTGTGAAGGTCCAACCGCTCGACTCGGTTTCGCGCCGGAAATGGAAGGTGTCAAGCCAGAAATCTCCGACGCGATCGTTGTTGATCCGTTTGATGGACAGGGAATATCCCGTGCAGGCCTTGCCTGCTTTCAGGCAGTCGCGGATGCCGCGGTCGACGTCGTCCTCGTTGAGGACGCCGCCGATCGGGACGCGGACAGCGATCTCGACGTGGGACAGCAGCGTGACCGCGGGACTGCGATCATCGACGCCGACGCTTGCTAGGTCTGCCTTGGTTGTCTTGTAGAGCTCGATGGCGAGGACCATCGCCTTGGCATCGTCGAAGCCAGCCCACTGCGCCTCCGTGCGCACGTTCTGCTTCGGTAGCGATTCGGCGCAACCGCCTATTACAAGGGCGCACGCCGCCAGCAGCCACACTGATCCATGGGACCGCATCGTTCGGTCCATGCTCACTCCTGTATTCATCATCGGCGCGATTGCCGGAACCACGTTGTGGCGTGTCAAACCGGAGTTCGAAAGCGCCACACGGCGGTTTGTCGATGCCCCTTGGCCCAGTGGGATTTCGGGCGCGCGGCGAGCCGATGTGCCGGACAGGTGATCGCGGCTCCGCAGGCTTCCCACTCCGCCGAGGCCGTCGGTTCGGCCGGGTGTCGATTTCCGCCGTTTTCCGACCATTCCGCACGAGTGGCGCTCCTATAATCCGCCCGGTCCCGTGTCTGCGCTTCGGCGCCACTCCTCCGCGTGTTCGTCCCTGGTCTGCGCCTGCTGCGGCCGTCCGATGCCGACGCCGTCCGTCCCCGCGTTCGTCGCCGTCATGTCGATTAGTTTCCGGATGCACCGACGTCGCCGCTCGAGCGGTGACGAACTGTCGTTCGGCCCGCGTTCGGCGGCGATGCGCAATCCGCAGCGTGAGGTGCATTACTTCAGGCTCCGTGTGCTCGTGGCAATGGCGTTCGTCATAGCCTGCTTCACGCTGCTCGGTGCGCGCTTCGCGTGGCTGCAGGTCGTCAAGCATGACGATTACCTCGCGCAGGCCGAGCTCAATCGCATCGCGGTGCTGCCGGTCACGCCGAACCGCGGCCTGATCAAGGACCGTCAGGGCCGCATCATTGCGCGCAACTACTCCGCCTATACGCTCGAGATCACGCCCGCCAAGGTGGCGGATCTCGACCAGACGATCGATCGGCTGGCGCAGGTGGTCGACATCCAGCCGCGCGATCGGCGGCGCTTCCGCAAGCTGCTGGAGGACACGAAGCGCTTCGACACGGTACCGATCCGGACCCGTCTCAGCGACGTGGAAGTTGCGCGTTTCACTGCCCAGCGCTTCCGGTTCCCGGGCGTGGACCTGCGGGCGCGACTCTTCCGCGATTACCCGCTCGGGCAGACCGGGTCACACATGCTGGGCTACATCGGCCGCATTTCGCAGCGTGACCTCGAGCGCATCGAGAAGCTCGGCGATCCTGCGGCCTATCACGGCACGGAGCACATCGGAAAGCTGGGGATTGAGCAGAGCTACGAGCCCGAACTGCACGGCACGACCGGGGTGGAGGAGGTGGAGATCACCGCAGGCGGCCGCGCCGTGCGGACCCTGAAACGCACGCCCGCGATGCCGGGAAACAACCTTACGCTGTCGGTTGACATCGAGCTGCAGCGCGTCGTCGAGCAGGCCTTCGGCAACCGACGCGGCGCCCTGATCGCGATCGAGCCCAAGAGCGGCGATCTGCTCGCGTTCGTGTCGATGCCGACCTTCGACCCTAACCTCTTCGTCGACGGTATCGACCCGAAGAACTGGGATGATCTCAACAACGATCCCGACAAGCCGTTGCTCAACCGCGCCCTGCGGGGCACCTATCCGATCGGATCGACCTACAAGCCGTTCCTCGCGCTCGCGGCGCTCGAGACCGGCAAGCGCAGGCCAGAAACCGTGATCCAGGATAACGGCACCTTCGTGTTCGGCAACCGTGTGTTCCGCGATTCGAACAAGGTACCGCTGGGTGCCGTGAACATGCACGCGTCGATCGTCAGATCGAGCGACATCTATTACTACCAGGTGGCCAACGACCTGGGGGTCGATACGATCCACGACTTCATGAAGCCGTGGGGCTTCGGCCAGATCACCGGTATCGACGTCGAAGGCGAGCAAACCGGGATCCTGCCGTCGAGCGCCTGGAAGGAGCGCCGCTTCAAGCAGAAGTGGTTTCCTGGCGAGACGATCTCGATTGGCATCGGCCAGGGCTACAACGCGTTCACGCTGCTGCAACTGGCACACGCCACGGCGAATCTGGCGAACGACGGCGTCGTCATGAAGCCGCACCTGGTCAAGGAGGTCGAGGACCTGCGCTCCGGGGAAAGGCGGCTGACTGTCCCGCAAGAGAGCTACCGCATCCCGGTCAAGGCGGAGCACATGAAGTTCGTGCGCGACGCGATGGTCGACGTCAACATCAGTGGCACCGGACGTGTGGCTTTCCAGGGCGCCCCGTACAAGGTGGGCGGCAAGACCGGCACTGCGCAGGTGGTCAGTATCAAGCAGGGTGAGAAGTACAACGAGTCCCGAGTGGCGGAGCGCCACCGCGATCATTCGCTGTTCATCGCTTTCGCGCCGGCGGACGATCCGAAGATCGCAATAGCCGTGCTGGTGGAAAACGGCGGCTTCGGCGCGCGCGCCGCCGCGCCGATCGCACGGGCGGCGATCGACTATTACCTGCTCGGCAAGAAGCCGGCTGGACCCGTCCCCGACGACGGCGACGACGAGGAAGAGGTGCCGCGCACCGTGGCGGTGGCGCCGGCGACGGCGGGGCGGAGTACGCGATGATGCAGGCCTCGATTGCCCGTCGCGTCGCCATGATGGTCCGGCCGTACATCACGGTGTTCGACCCGGCGGTGCTCGCGATCGTCGGCTGCCTCGGCGTGATCGGTCTCGTGACGCTCTACTCCGCGGGCAACGACTTCCCGTGGCGTGTTACCGACCAGCTGCGCAACTTCGGAGTCGCACTGGCCGTCATGCTCGTGGTCGCCAATCTCTCGCCCCAGCTGCTGATGCGGCTGGCAGTGCCAATCTACCTCGTCGGAGTGGCCCTCCTGGTGGCGACAGCCACGGGCGGCGTCATCGTGAAGGGGGCGCAACGCTGGCTCGACATCGGCGTCGGTCGCATACAGCCGGCGGAAATCATGAAACTCGGGTTGCCGCTGATGCTGGCGTGGTATTTCCACAAGCGGGAGGGCAGCCTGCGCAGTTACGACTTCGTGATCGCGGGGTCGATCGTCCTGGTGCCGGTCGCATTGATCGTCAAGCAGCCCGATCTCGGCACGGCGTTGCTGGTGCTCGCAGCAGGATCGTTCGTCATTTTCTTCGCCGGGCTGCCTTGGAAGTGGCTTGCCGTGATGATCGTGGCCGGCATCGCATCGCTGCCGCTGGCCTGGACTCTGATGCATGACTACCAGCGCGAACGCATCCTGACCCTGATCGACCCGTCGACGGATCCCCTCGGCAAGGGCTTCCACACGCTGCAGGCGATGATCGCGATCGGATCGGGCGGTGTCCTCGGCAAGGGCTGGATGCAGGGTACGCAGACACATCTGGAATTCATTCCCGAGCGCACGAGTGACTTCATCTTTGCGGTCTACTCCGAGGAGTTCGGACTGGTCGGCAACCTGGTACTGGTGCTGCTGTTCTTCGGCGCTGATCTGGCGTGCGCTCGCCATCGCACTCAACGCGCCGACGCTCTTCGCCCGCCTGCTTGCGGCTGCGATCGGACTCATCGTCTTCACCTACGCCTTCGTCAACATGGGGATGGTGAGCGGCATCCTGCCGGTGGTGGGCGTGCCCCTGCCATTCATCAGCTACGGCGGAACGGCACTGGTCACGCTCGGCATGGCGTGCGGCATGCTGATGGCGATCGCGGCCAACCGGAAGCTGGTCCAGAGTTGATGCCGACCCGCGCGCGCCTGCCGATGCTCGCCGCGCTCGCCCTGCTGCTGGCGGCCTGCAGCACGACCCCGTCCAAGAAGAGTGTCTATTACGAGGACGATGGGCCGCCGGATCGCGTTCCGGCCGACATCGCCGCGATTCCCGACGCCGAGCCCCGCGTCGAGGCGCTCACACCGGGGGTCAAGCAAGCCGTATATCGCACTCGGTCGCACCTACACGCCGTTGACCGGCGACGCACCGTTTTCGCCAGCGCGGCATGGCGTCGTGGTACGGGCGGCAGTTCCACGGCAACCGGACCGCGACCGGAGAAATCTACGACATGCTCGGGATGACGGCAGCGCATCCGACGTTGCCGCTGCCGAGCTACGTGCGCGTGACCAACGTTCGCAACGGCCGCAGCGTCATCGTGCGGGTCAACGACCGCGGACCCTTCAAGCACGATCGCGTCATTGACCTTTCGTACGCGGCCGCGGCCAAGCTCGGAATCGCGGCCGTGGGCACCGGGGAAGTCGAGATCGAACGCATCACGGTGGCCCAGATCGCGAGTGGCGACTACCGACGCGGATCCGCTCGATGTCGAGCATGGCCGCCGCATCGCCTCCGGCGAGCGCGGCGCGCGGAAACTCGCAGTCGCAGTCGCAGTCAGTCCAGGCAGCCATGTCGGCGCCCGCCGTCACGGTGCCCGTCGCCACTGCCGGGCCGACGGTCGCTGCCGCGCTGCCCGAGCCGCCGAAGGCGACTTCAGCAACGGCGGTGCCGGCGCGTGGCTGGGCAGTTCAGCTCGGCGCTTTTGCGCAGGAGTCCAACGCCGATGCACTGGCCGGGCGTACGGCGGCGTTACTCGCATTCGTCGACAGCCCCGCGGATCTCGCGGCACGCGCGCCGCGCGTCGAGCGCGATGGAGGCGTGTTCCGTGTGCTCGTGGGTTCAGCTGTCGGATCGCGACTCTGCACTGTCGCTGGCGCGTGAACTGGAAAGATTGCTCGAACGCCCCGCGACGGTCTTGCTGCGCTGATCCTAGCGAGAGCCGCGCTCGCGCTTCGGCGCGACACCCCGACGCAGCTCGAGCGCAGTCTCGTAGACGGCTTCGCGCGCCACGCCCGTCCTCGGCTGACCACGGCGGCGGCGCGCGCTGGCGTCAGTTCATCCAGCAAGGCCTCGAGCCAACGACGGCCTCTTCATCGAGGACCGGCGGCGGCTCGGCCGCCGCATCGATGATCACGACGTACTCGCCGCGCTCTTCGGCACCAGTGCTGGCGAGCGTGGAGGCCGGCTGCGCGGAAATCGATTCGAACTTCTTGGTGAGTTCGCGGCCGACGACCACACGACGTGCGGGTTCGAGCACTCGGGCGAGCGCCGCTAGCAAGGCGCGGATGCGATGCGGGGCCTCGAACAGCACGGACTGTTCCGCAGCGGAGCCAATCTCGTGCAGCAATTCGTTCACGCTCGCGCAAGCCAGTCGGGAGAAAGCCGACAAAGCGGAATCGGCCGGCTTCCAGACCGGCCGCGGACAGACCCGCCAGCAGACTGCTCGCACCGGGGATAGGCACGACGCGCAACCCGGCGTCGAGCATCGCCCGCACGACGGCGCGCCGGGATCCGAGATTCCCGGGCGTGCCGGCATCGGTGCCAGCGCGATGCGCTCGCCACGGCGCAAGCGATCGACGATCGTGCCGCAGCGGCCGCGCGCTCGTTGTGCTGGTGCACCGCGGTCAGCGGCGCGTCGATTCCGTAGCGGGCGAGCAGCGGGCCGTAACGCGCGTGTCTTCGACGGCGATCGCGTCGACGTGCGCGAGTACCCAGAGTGCGCGCAACGTGATGTCGGCCGCGTTGCCGATCGGCATCGCCACTACATACAATGCGCTAGCCGGCATTTCCTGCTCGGCTAGCCCCGCCCGCGCGGTCAGCTCGTCTAGCCGCGGACGGTTCCATCCGGATTCATCGATGTCCGTGTCGTGTCTGTCGTTAGTACCGCGCGGCCTGCAGTGGCCGCTGCTGCTGCTGGCAAGTGTCGCATGCGGTGTGCAGGCGCAGGCACCGGCGACGTCACGACGCTGCGGCGGCACCGACGAAACCGGCGATGGTGCTGCTGCTGCCGGCGCCGGCGAGCGCGCTCGGTCCGGCGGCCGAAGCGCTGCGCCAGGGTTTCTTTGCCGCACACAAGGCGAGCGGCGATGACATCGCGCTGCAGGTTGTCGAGCTCGATGACAACGGCGAGCAGTTGTCGAGGGCGCTGGTCTCCGCGCGCGAGCGGGGGCCGGGTTCGATCGTCGGTCCCGCTGGCGCGCGCCGCCGTCACCGATGTCATTGAAGGTCAGCGGGTGGAGACGCCGCTGCTAGCGCTCAATTTTCCGGAATCCGACAGCGCGGCACCTTCGAGCATGCTCGCGACCTCGCTGTCGCTGGAAGCCGAGGCGCAGCGCGTTGCCACGCTGGCGCTTTCGGAGTTCATCGGCATGCGGCGGACTGACACGCGCCCGCGCATCGCGGTGATCTCGCGACCGGGAGCACTCGAGCGCAGGATCGCCCAGGCCTACGTCAGTGCGGCTCGCGCCGAAGGCGATGTGCCGGTCCAGGTTGAATGGACCGCGGAAACGGCACCGCGGGTCGCGGCCTTGCTGGCCGAACCCTCGCTGGAAGCGGTCTTCCTCGCACTCACCGCGCGCGATGCAGCGCAACTGCGCGCCATCATTCCGCGCGATCTCCCTGTGTTCGGGACGTCGCTGCTGTATGCCGGCGATCCGGTCAGCTCGCCCGAGTCGGCCACGCTGGCGCACGACCTCGAAGGCATTCGATTCCTCGAGATGCCGTGGCTGCTGCAGCCCGAACATCCGGCCGTGATGATCTACCCGCCGCCTGCGGCAGACTGGCCGCTCGAACTGCGGCGGCTGTATGCCTTCGGCATCGATGCCTACCGACTGGCGATCGTCATGGATGAAGGGCGACCGCCGCTTCGAACTCGACGGCGTGACCGGCCGCCTGCGGGTCGACCGCGCGCAGTCGCTGCGCGTGCAGCGCACGCCGTTGCTGGCGGTTTATCGCAACGGCGTGCTCGAGCGCATCGACCTCGCTCGCTGATGAAGCTCCCCGCGCGCCTGCGTAGTCCCGTTGGCGGAGTCCGCACACCCAAGCAGCGCGCGGGTGACAAGGCCGAGCAGGCCGCGGAGCAACACCTGGTACGCCACGGCTGCACGATCGTCGCGCGCAACGCGCGCTATCGCGAAGGCGAACTCGACCTCATCGCGCGTGAACGCGACGTGCTGGTCTTTGTCGAAGTCCGCATGCGTAGCGGCAAGTGCCTACGGCGGCGCGGCTGCCAGCGTCGACCGTTACAAGCAGCGACGGCTCGCGCGCGCCGCGCAGCACTGGCTGCTGCAGAACTTCGGCGAGCGCTGGCCCGCGTGCCGCTTCGACGTCATCACGGTGGATCGGGATGGCACAATCGACTGGATCCGCGATGCTTTCGCGGCATAGGAGTGTTCGAACAATGAATCAGGCACAAGTGACGCGCGATCGTGGGTGCGGTGATGCTCTCGCTGCTGTTGCCGGCGTGCGCGCCGCTGGTGGTGGCGGCTGTGGCCGCCGGCACTGCGGTCGTGGTGACCGATCGCCGGTCGACCGGCACCCAGGTCGATGATCAGACGATCCAGCTGCGGGTCGCCAACGAACTATCGACTGCGCTAAAAGGCCAAGCCGTGCACATCGAGGTCAACAGCTTCGATCGCAAGGTGCTGCTGACGGGCGAGGTGCCGGACGAGGCGGCGAAGGCGCAAGCGCCGGCGAGATCGCTGCGGCGTCCCAGAACGTCCGCGCGGTCATCAACGAACTCGTGATCGCGCCGCCGTCGTCGGTGTCCGACCGCACGTCCGACACGGCGCTCGCAACCAAGGTTCGGGCAGCCTTCATCAACACCAAGGAGATCGCCTTCAACTCGATTGAGATCGTCGTCGAGCGCCATGTCGTGTACCTGTTCGGCCTTGTCACCGAAAAGGAAGGCCAGGTTGCGGCACTGGTCGCGACCAAGGTTTCGGGAGTGAAGCAAGTCGTCAAAGTTTTCGACTATGCGACGAGGAAGAAGTCGATCGCAGGCGAGCGATGAGTGGGAGCTCCGCGCCGGCGCCTGCACCTGCCGCCACACCGGCACCGGCCGGGGCGCCCCCCAAGTAGATCAGCTTTGGCGCGGACAGCGGTCAATCGGAGTTCGACCGCTCACGGTCGCGGACAGGCCCTCAGGTGCCCTCGCGCCGACTGCAGGCACGGTTCGAGCGACGGGGCTCGGCAAGGTGAGCGCCGTAAGCGTGGCTTGACGCTCGAGGCATTCGAGTTCTGCTCGCGCACTCGGTGCCAAGGCTGCTTGCTATTACCGGCGGATATCAGGTGATCAACGGTCACTTCGCCCATTGCGCCGCAGGCCCCTTGACTTATAGTGCGCCGCTCCCGATGCGCCGACCGGCGCGTCGGCGACGGGAAGGTTCCTACGGGAGGCATCATGGGCTGGATAGTCGTACTGGTCATAGTCGCGGTCGTCGTCTTCTGGGTGGTCGGCGCCTACAACCGGCTGGTGAGCCTGCGTAACAAGTTCAAGAATGCCTTCGCGCAGATCGATGTGCAGCTCAAGCGTCGTTACGACCTGATTCCCAATCTGGTCGAGACAGCCAAGGGCTACATGAAGCACGAGCGCGAGACGCTGGAGGCGGTGATCAGCGCCGCAACTCCGCCGTCACGGCCAACGCGGCGGCGGCGGCCGATCCCGGCAGCGCGAGCGCGATGCAGGGACTGATCGCTGCCGAAGGCGCGCTGTCCGGCGCCCTGGCGCGACTGTTCGCGCTGGTCGAGGCCTATCCGGACCTCAAGGCCAACCAGAACATGATGCAGCTCACCGAGGAGCTGACCGGCACCGAAAACAAGATCTCGTTCGCGCGCCAGGCATTCAACGACTCGGTGATGAGCTACAACACCGCGCGCGAGCAGTTCCCGACCAATTTCATCGCCGGCATGTTCTCGTTCGCGCCGGCGGAACTGCTGCAGGCCACGGAAGGCGAAGAAGAGCGCAAGCCCGTCCGCGTCCAGTTCTGATCCACGCGGCATGCACAGCCGTTGGCCCTGATCGGGCTTGCGGGACCGCGATAACTGCGCGCGCACGATGAACTTCTTCGAGCATCAGGAGACGGCCCGCCGCAACAGCCGGCGGCTCGTCGTGCTGTTTGGCTGGCGGTGATCGCAATCGTGCTCGCGGTCAACGTGGCCGCCACGGTGCTTTGTCCACGCAGTTCGGCCGCCCCCGTGGGCTGCGCGGGTACGCTGGCGCGTTGCCGAACGGCTTCTACCTCACGAACACTGTCGTCGTGCTCGGGCTCGATCTTCGGCGGCACGCTCTTTCGAGATGAACCGCCTGAAGGCGGGCGGCGCAGCGGTGGCGCAGATGCTGGGCGCGCGCGACAGTCGATACCTCGACCCGCGACCTGCTCGACCGCAGGCTGCTCAACGTCGTCGAGGAGATGGCGATCGCCTCCGGCGTGCCGGTGCCGCCGCGTGTTCGTGATGGACGCAGGAAGACGGCATCAACGCGTTCGCGGCCGGACATCGCTCCCGACGCCGTGGTCATCGGCGTCACCCGCGGCACGCTGACCCGGCTCTACGCGCGACGAGCTGCAGGGCGTGATCGCGCACGAGTTCAGCCACATCCTCAACGGCGACATGCGGCTGAACCTGCGGCTGATCGGCGTGCTCTACGGCATCCTGCTGATCGTCGTGCTGGCTGGGCTGCTCCTGCTCGAACTCGGTGGCACGCAGCCGTCCGGCGAGCCGCAGCAGCGGCAGCGCCGATCGCGCGCTGCCCTGTTCGCGGTCGGGCTGGCGCTGTGGGTGCTCGGCTACATCGGCGTGTTCTTCGGCCGGCTGATCAAGGCGGCGTGTCGCGCCAGCGCGAGTTCCTGGCCGACGCCTCGCGGTGCAGTTCACGCGCAATCCGGACGGCATCGGCGGTGCGCTGCGCAAGATCGCCGGTCTTACCGAGCAGACGGGCTGGGCTCACGAATCGATCATCCGCAGGCCGAATCGCTGTCGCACCTGTTCCTCGGCGCTGCGCGTCCGAGTTTCGTGCGTGGCATCTTTGCGACCCATCCGCCGATGGATGAGCGACTGCGTCGCATCTATGGCCGGGCCGTGGGTTCGATGCCGGCGCCGGAGAACGCGGTCGCGCTGGCGCTGGGCGGCCTCGAGCCGTCACCGGAGCCCGCGCGACCGCGCTCACCGATCCAGTTCGTGCCGACGGGCTCAACCGTGGCCGCCGCGGCGCAATTCGCCGCGCTGCCCGAGCGCACGAGTCCGGTCGCCGGGCTGATGAGGGCGGACTCGGCGGCTGCGGCGAGTGTTACCGCCGATATCGGAACGGTGCGGCCGCCACGGCAATCGAGACTTTGCGCTCGACGAAGAGCAGCGGGCGCTCATTGAATTTCTGCGACGCGCAGCCAGCGACGGCATGCGCGCCCAACTGCTGACACTCGCCATGCTGGTCGACAAAGATCGGGAGTTGCACGACAGCAGCAGACGCTGGTCACGGAGGCCTTTGGTGCCGACGCGGCACGGATGGCCGATGATTACCACGACCAGATCCAGCGCCTGCCGGCAGGAGCGAGACAGCCGCTGGTGGACGTGGCCATGCCTGCGCTGCGCAAGCTGCCGGGCGCGGCGCGGGCGTCGCTCCTGCGCGCGGCGCACCTGCTGATCGCGGCCGACGGCCGCCTGACCGTGCGCCGAGTTCCTGCTGTTCACGATATTGAGGCGACGCCTCGGTCCCGACGCCGGTCGCGCCGTCCCGGTTCGTTTGCTGGACCTGGCGCCGTTCGGGCGAGGTCGGGCTGGTGCTGTCGCTGGTCGCCGCCGTGCGGGCGCCCGACCGCGCCGAGCATGCGTTCAATGCCGGTGCCGTCACGCTGCGCGGGGCGGAAATCCGCCTCGTGCCGGCGGCCGACATTCGCCTCGACGATGTCTCGGCCGCGCTCGATCGGCTCAATCAGCTGGCACCGCTCGCCAAGCCGCAGCTGATCAAGGCCGCGACCGCGGTCGCGTTCGTGGATGGCGAAACCAACTGGAAATCGGCGAGCAGCCTGCGGATGATCTGCGCGGCGCTCGACGCGCCGCTGCCACCGCAGGTCCTCGACGTGGAAGCCGGCTGACGCTCCGCGCGCCAGCGCCATATCGATACTGACCTGTCATTCGAAATGCATCGCGCCGCTACTTCGCGGCGCAGCGCAGCGCGGTCGCGCTCGCCGCCGGTCGGATCGATGCAGAGATACGACGGCCGCTGGTCCTCGATCGCATAGGCGGGCAGGTTCGACTGCGACTTGAGCACACGCGCACCTTCCTTACGTGAAGGCAAAGTCGCGCAAGCACCGTGACGCGCGTCGGGCTCGGGTAGCTCGAGAACGTCTTCACCTCGATGGAGAGAAGCGCAGCACCCGGTCCGAGTTGTTGGCCGCGAGCCAGACTTCGCCGGTACGGTCGCCAGACATTCAACGCGTAAGGGCGTCTCGTACTCGCCCTTTGCGACTCGCGGGGATCCGGTAGCTCTCGAACGCGCGGTGGCTGGATCGAAGCGCATCAGCGCGCCTTCGTCGAAGGCTGGAATCCAGAGAATGCCATCGGCATCGAAGCGGGGACGGCGCGGACCGGAGCAGCGGCGTGTCGAATTCCTGCACCTGCATCGTCTGCGGGTCGACGCGACCGATCTTGTTCGCATAGAGCTTCGCGTACCAGACGCTGCCATCTTTCGGGTGGATGTCGATGCCGTAGGGGAAGGCCATCACTTCGTAGCCGAGGAACCGGGCATGCGAAAACGTCTAGCATCAGTGCGCTGTCCGGGAACCACGACGACGAGCGCAGCAGCGTCGGCATCAGCATGTCGCTGACCCAGCGCCAGAAACCGTTGTGGGGCAGCCGCGTGACCGTCATCTGCTCGGTCTTGGGATCGAAGCGGCCCAGCTGATTGGAAGCAACGATCGTGAACCAGACGATATCGTTCCTGTCGACGCGCACCGTGTGCGGGTAGAGCGCGTCGTTCGGCACCGGATAGACCTTGAACTGCTTCGTCTTCGGGTCGAATGACATGCAGCGTCGAGGACAGCGAATTGGTGATCCAGATTCTGCCGTCCGACGTCTGGCCCATGCTGTGCGGGCCGTGCTTGCCGCTGAAGACACCGATCGGCAGTTGCATCCCCGAGAACCTGCCGCCGCGCGGCAGGTTGATGTCCGGTTGAGGGTAGACCTCGATCTTTTCCCGTTGTCGGGTCGAGAACGTGGAGTTTGTCGTGGCCTTCGTCGGTGCCGTAAAAGAGCCCGTCCTCCGCGACGTCCATGTCGTGGATGAACGACAGTGCGTCGCCCACCAGCCACTCTTCGACCTTGGCGCGGGCCACTTCGGCGGTGGCGCCGTAGTCGTGTTTCGTCTCCACCGGTTTGCCGTCGAACCCGTGCGACAGGACGCCCGCCATCGTTTCTTTTTGCCCGCGCGTGACCATCGCGAGCATGCCTTCCATCTTGCGGATCGTGCCGATCCACCATTCGTGGCTCTGCGGTACCCGCGTCGTGGAGTTGCCGAGCTGGTGACAGTAGTTGCACTGGCTGACGAACGCGGCCTTGTCCGCTTCCGACGGCCACACGAGCTTCGCGTTGTGAGCCGACGCCGACAATGCCTCCGACGCCGTCTCCTTCGAGGCAAAGGGCTTCAGTGCCAGATCGAGGGCACTGATGGCCTCGGATGTGCTTTCGACAGTCACTGTGCGGTCATCGTAGTTGGCCAGGCGCGCCCGCACGTCCAGCTTGCCGGCGTAGGGCGTGCGGATCGCGTAGCTGCCGTCGGCAGCGGTGTAAACGGTCTGGCGCGCGGACTTCTCGGCATTGAAGACGGTGACCATCGCGCCAAATGCCGGTTTGCCGTCGGGCAGCGTCACGTTGCCGCGAAATGCGGCCGCGTGCGCCGCCGTGCCGCCTGCGGCGAGCAGGGCAGTGACGAATTGAACGGCGAGGCGTGCGGTTGCGTTCATCGTCGTCCTCAGGCCGTCCGCGGGATGGAACCAGGAGAACAGGCGCCGACCGCGGTGCAGTCCCGGCAGCATCGCCACTGCGAGCACGGACATCAGCGGGCCGCCGCACAGCAGGTTGGCGAGCAGCATGACGCCGGCGATGTCGAGCTTGATATCGCCCAGGCCACCGCCCAGCCACAGCACGAGGATCAGCGCGAGGCCGCTCAACTGGTTGATCAGCATGATCCACTTGAAGCTCGCGAAGCCGCGGCCGCGCCACAGCAGCATGGCCTGTAGCAGCAAGCCCAGCGCCGGCACGTAGTACGCATTGGCTGCCCAGCCCAGCAGTGCCATCACCGCGGAGCTGACTAGCAGTAGGGCGGTGTAGACCTTGACCCCGATGGGTCGCTGCGCTGGTCTCACGTCGTGTCCTTTCCGGAGGAATCGCTGGTCATGGGCGTCACACTTCAGCCGGTAATACGGCGGTCTGGGGAATCCGTGCGGGCACATTACTCTTGCACCGGTGAGTGCCTGCCACCCCACCCACGGAGAGGGGCTGCCTCGCGTAGGAACGCTTGCGTTGCACTGCAAGGTGACCGAGCGGGCGCAGTAAATCAGACAGTTTGCTCGTGCCCAACAGCATGGCTTGCGGTCACGAGAACTTCGCCGCGGCACTGGAAGCCGCTGCTTCTGTGACTCAGCCCCGAGGAAGCGAGGAACGAACGGTGCGCTCCGCTGCGCACATCGAGCGGTGATGCACGCGGTACAGAGTGCCGCGCGGATTCACGAGAACAACCGATCGATCGCCGGGAGTTGGATCGTCACCAATCGCGCGCCGCACAGCCGGGCGCGAGGCGTCTGCAGCAGCCGTGACGCTCGGACCGACCGCATGTTGGCCTAGTTCTTCTTTTGCACATCCCGCGCAGTTTCTTGCAGCTTCTCTCCACCGCGCTCGACGTCCTTGCCGAAGCCCGCTACGGTGTTGCACGCGCTGACGGCGAAAACAGAAAACAGGATTGCGGCAACTTTGAGAGAGGTGCTCATTGGCATTCTCCTGTCAGAGACGGCCCGATCGGGACATAAGTACTCGTCGTGCAATCTGCGTGCCTGCTCTTTCGATCATCGTCGGCGCACACTCGCCCGCCGTGGGGCGCAGAAAGTCGCGGGCTTGCTTGAATGTCGATGGCCTGCACGAGGCCACTCTGTCAGAGGGTGGATTAGACGTGATGCGTCGCGGTGCGCGACAAATCCGGGCAAGCAAATTGCCTGACAAAGTTTCCTAGCTGCACCGGGAGGTCGCCATGGCCAAGTACGGACCAAAAGCCCAGGAAAAGGTTAAAAAGGCCTTGCACGAGCGCAAGGCCGGAACATTGCGAAGCGGGAGTTCCGGCAAGAAAGTGACGAGCCGAAAACAGGCGATCGCGATCGGACTGTCAGAAGCACGCCGCGCTGGTGGCAAGGTGCCGAAGCCCGCGGCACGATCGGAACGAACTGGCTAGACACTACCCACGTTTCGCGGCGCGCCTCCGATCGCGGCGCGCCCGCGAACGGAGCTTGCTTGCCTGGCGCGAGCTGCTCGTGGCACTGCGTGGGGGTGTACTCCTGACAATCCTCGACACCCTGAGGGACCCGTCGGCGCGCGTGGCGCTGATCAAGAGTGTCGCGTCGCTCACGCGCGATCGCGCAAGCCCATGACGCCCTCTTTCTCCGCGCAATGATCACAGCAGAACATGCGTCCTTCGCTCTCCAGTCCGTGACCGATGATCGGAACCTGGCAATGGCTGCATCGCGGAGCGACCAGTGCAATCGCACACTCGAAGCTGTCGAACGTATACGTCCTGCCATGAGCCAGGATCTGAAATGACTTGTCGTAGACGTTGCCGCACTGGTCGCACGCGAGTGCCATTGACTCGGCAGGCCGTGGGTTCTGTTGCTCGGGTTCGAGTGGGCGTGCTTGGATGTGAGTCATTTTTGCTCCAGAGTCGGATGCGTGTAAGAGTAGATAGCAATTCGTGGTCCTTCGCGGACGGCCATTTCGCCGGGCACGCGCGTTGCTTCGACCGTCATCAGATCCGACGATGAAATTCCTGACCCTTCTTGGCCTATGCGGGCTCGGTGTCATGGGCGGCTGCATGGAATCGGCCCGGCTGGCCCCCGCTTCCACGATCGGACCGGATCCGACGCTGGCCCCGCCTGTCCGGACGTTGGTGCCGACGGTCCATATCGCTTCGGCGGTTGGATGGCAGGCCGATCAGACGCCGATCGCCGCTCCAGGGTTGCGCGTCTCTGCCTTCGCAAGAGGGCTGGACCATCCTCGTTGGCTCTATGTGTTACCTAACGGCGACGTGCTGGTCGCCGAATCCAATGCACCCGAGCGACCCGAGCACGACCAAGGTGTTCGCTCGTGGATCATGAAGCAAGCAATGACGCGAGCCGGGGCCGGACCCCAAAGTGCAAATCGAATCACGCTCCTGCGCGATGCCGACGGCGACGGGAAGGCGGAAGTACGCACCGTGTTTCTCGACGGCCTGAATTCGCCCTTCGGCATGGCCTTGATCGGCAACGCTCTTTACGTCGCCAATACGGATGCGGTCATTAGGTTTCCGTATCGCGAAGGCGAGACACAGATCAAGGCGGCACCGTCGAAGGTCGCGGATCTCGAGGCCGGCCCCATCAACCATCATTGGACGAAGAACATCATCGCGAGCGTTGACGGCTCGAGACTGTATGCAACGGTAGGCTCGAACAGCAACGTCGCAGAGAGGGGGATGGACAAGGAGGCGGGCCGGGCTGCGATCTGGGAAATCGATCTGAAGACCGGTTCTCGTCGGCTCTATGCGAGCGGGCTGCGCAATCCGAATGGACTGGCGTGGGAACCGGTCAGGAAGACCTTATGGACCGTCGTCAACGAACGAGACGAACTCGGCAGCGACTTGGTGCCGGACTATCTGACCTCCGTCACCGACGGTGCCTTCTATGGATGGCCATGGAGTTACTACGGCGCGAATGTCGATTCGCGGCCGCGGCCGGCAAACCCCGAGATAGTTGCCAAGGCCGTCAAACCGAACTATGCGTTGGGCGCGCATGTCGCTCCGCTCGGGCTCGCGTCGACTCAGGGAAGTTTGCTGCCCGCGCCGTTTTCGGCCGGTATGTTCATCGGTGAACACGGATCCTGGAACCGGCGGCCGGTCGCCGGCTACAAGGTGGTATTTGTCCCATTCGTTGACGGGATGCCCGTGGGTCAGCCGCTCGACGTGCTTTCCGGCTTCCTCAGTCCGGACGGGGATGCATACGGCCGGCCGGTGGGCGTTGTCATCGACCGCCGCGGCGGCCTGTTGGTCGCGGACGACGTGGGCAATGTCATCTGGCGGGTGACGGCCGTGACGGGAGCCAAGTAGCGTCTGTCCCGGCGCGCCGAGTTCTCAGCGCGGACCGCTCCCTGCCGATCGCCTTTACCGATGTTCAGTCGGCTTTGGCGTTGGAGTCTTCAATGACGCCGGCAGCATGTGCCTGGCGGTCGGCGTGATAGCTCGAGCGAACCATGGCGCCGCACGCGGCGTGCGAGAAGCCCAGCTTCGCGGCTTCGGCCTCGAACATCCGGAACACGTCCGGATGCGCATAGCGGCGCACCGGCAGGTGATACTGAGTCGGCGCGAGATACTGGCCGACGGTCAGCATGTCGACCTCGTGCGCGCGCAGGTCACGCATCACATCGACGATCTCGTCATCCGTCTCGCCCAGGCCGACCATCAGGCCGCTCTTGGTCGGCACGCCGGGTACGCGCCGCTTGAACTCACTGAGCAGCGACAGCGAGTGCTGGTAGTCGGACCCGGGGCGCGACTCGCGATACAGGCGCGGAACCGTTTCTAGGTTGTGGTTCATCACGTCGGGCGGTGCCGTCTCGAGGATCGAAAGAGCGCGCTCGAGTCGGCCGCGGAAGTCGGGCACCAGCACCTCGATCCGTGTCGCCGGCGACAACTCGCGCGTCGCGCGGATGCAGTCGACGAAGTGCTGCGCGCCGCCGTCCTTGAGGTCGTCGCGATCGACCGACGTGATGACGACGTAGCTGAGCTTCAGCGCCGCGATGGTCTTGGCCAGGTTTGTCGGCTCGTCGACGTCGAGCGGATCAGGCCGGCCGTGGCCGACGTCGCAAAACGGGCAGCGGCGCGTGCACTTGTCGCCCATGATCATGAACGTCGCCGTGCCCTTGCCAAAACACTCGCCGATGTTGGGGCAGGTCGCTTCCTCGCACACCGTGTGCAGACTGTGCTCGCGCAAGATGGCCTTGATCTCGTAGTAGCGTGTCGAGGCCGAGCCTGCTTTCACTCGGATCCACTCGGGTTTCTTCAGTGCCTGACCCGCCGCGACCGGCTTGATGTCGAACTTCTTGAACACCTTGCCGGTCTTGGCCTCACCCTTGAGCTTGGCGTAGGGATCGCGGGTCACGGATGGTGTTTCGCTCGACATGGTGGTCAACTGTCCGCACGGCCGGCGGCGCGTTGATGCGAAGGATGCGCAAGTGTAGCCAACGGGGATCGTCTCAAGCCGTGAGGAGCGTCCTGAGGCGGTCCGCAAGTCGGGCGGCGACGGCTTCCTGCTCGACTGTGACCCCGAGCGCGGCGAGGTCCACGATCGGTAAGCCCGCATAGCCGCAGGGGTTGATCAACGCAAACGGTGCGAGATCCATCTGCACGTTCAGCGCGACACCGTGGTAGCTGCGCCCGCGCGTCACCTTGATGCCGAGCGCGGCGACCTTCGCGCGTTCCGCCAGTTCGCCGCCGGCGCCGCCGGTGCGCCACGGTACATACACGCCCGGCGCACCGCGGACGCGGCGCGCATCCACGCCGAACGATTCCAGTGTCTGGATCACCGCCTGCTCGATCCGGAACACGAGTTCCTTGACGTAGATGCCGAGCCGCCGCATGTCGACGAGCGGATAGGCCACGATCTGGCCAGGCCCGTGGTAGGTGACCTGGCCACCACGGTCTGTCTGCACGACGGGAATCGTGGTGGCAGCCAGCAGGTGTTCGCGACGGCCAGCCTGGCCCAGCGTGAACACCGGCGGGTGTTCGACGATCCAGAGTTCGTCCTCGGTGTCGGCGTTGCGCTGCTCGGTGAAGTCGCGCATCGCCTGCCAGGTCGGCACGTACTCCACGTGGCCGAGATTGCGCACGATCATTGCAAACGCGGGCCGTCCGTCAGAGCACGATCTTGACCATCGGGTGGCTCGTCAGTGCGCGATACAGCGCATCGAGCTGCTCGCGCGATACCGCACGCACAGTGGCCGTCAACGACAGGTAGTTGCCATCCTTCGAACTGCGCATCTCGAGGGTCGAGGCATCGAAGTCAGGCGCGTGCTGCAGCACGACGTCGACGATCGCCTGCGCAAACCCGTCGTCGCGCCGGCCCATGATCTTGATCGGGAAGTCCGTCGGAAACTCGAGGCCGCGTGGCCCGTCGCTCGGCGAGCCGTCGTTCATGCCGCGATGGCTCCGCGCGCGCGCGCGGCCTTGCGCGCCTGCCAGCGCTTCGCATCCGCGCGCTTTGCGTCCTGGAACCACGACCACATGCGCTTGTACACCGGACCCGGCACCCCGGCGCCGACCGGGCGACCGTCGAGCGAGGTGATCGGCAGCACCTCGCGTCCCGACGAACTGAGCCACAGTTCGTCGGCGTTTCGGACTTCGGCCTCCGTGACCGGGCGCAGTTCCAGCGCGAGTCCGTGCTCCTGTGCCAGCAGATAGCTCGCGTCACAGGTGATCCCGGGCAAGATCTGGTGCGATGCACGTGGCGCGATCACTCGGCCATCCTGTACCACCATGACGTTGGCACTCGACGCTTCCGTCAGATAACCGTCGCGCAGCATCACGGTCTCGAAGGCGTCGCGATCCGCCGCGTACTGCTTCATCAGGACGTTGCCCAGCAGCGAGATGCTCTTGATGTCGCAATGCAGCCAGCGCTCGTCGGCGTGGGTAACGGCCGCCACGCCCTGCTCGATCTGCACCGACGGTATCGCCGCCCAGGGAGTGGTATTGATGAAGACCGTCGGCGGGACGTCGGCCGGAAACACATGATCACGCTTGGCCGCGCCGCGCGTCACCTGCAGGTAGACCGTTTGCCGCGGCCACGGATGGCGCTCGATGATCGTGTCGAGCAGATCGAGCCACTGAGCTTCGTCGTACGGATTCGCGAGCCCGATGCCGTCGCAGCTGCGCTGAAGGCGCGCGAAGTGCTCGTGCGCGCGAAACGGCGCGCGGATGCCATCCAGCGTATCGACCGGAACGACTTCATAGACGCCGTCGCCGAAGATGAAACCGCGATCGAGGACCGATACGGTCGCCTCGCCGAGTGGCCGCCACTGCCCGTTCAGGAAGCAGGTCGCTTCATGCCATTCCATCAATTTCGCCTCCGCCACCACAATCTGACTGCATCGTACGCGCGGCCAAAGAGCCCCGCTGCCTGCACGCCGTCGAGCGCAACTATCGGCGCGTCCGCGACGACCTGGCCCGCAAGGCTCACTTTCAGGTGGCCGACCGTCTCGCCTTTGGTCAGCGGTGCGATCAGAGGATCCGGGCGCTCGATCGCCGACCGCAACTCGCGTTCGCCCAGGCGCTGCAAATCGGCTGCCGGCACGGTCACGAAGACGTCGCGCTCGGGTCCGATAGGAACGTCCGCACGGTTGCCCTTGAGCACTTCCGGGCGGGCCACGACCTGCGCCGCGCGAAACAGCCTCACCGTCTCATAGTCCGTGAATCCGTAGTTGAGCAGCCGCAGCGCCTCCTGCGCACGCACGCCGTCGTTCGGAGCGCCCAGCACCACGGCGATCAGGCAACGCCCATACACATCGTCCTTGCTGCCGCGCGGGCGGACCGCGGTTGCCACGACCGACCATCCGCTCGCTTCGAGATGCCCCGTCTTCATGCCGTCGACCGACGGATCGCTCCAGAGCAGACGGTTGCGGTTGGCCTGCGCGATGCGGTTGTACGTGGATTCGCGTTCGCGGAAGTACGACAGGTGCTGCGGGAAGTCGATGCGCAGGCGCTGTGTCAGGCGCGCGAGATCGCGCGCGGTCGAATACTGCTGCGGATCGGAGAGTCCCGTTGCGTTGGCGAAGCGGGTGTCCGTCAGCCCGAGTCGCCGCGCTTCGGCGTTCATGCGCTCGACGAAGGCCGCCTGCGATCCGGCCGTGTGTTCTGCCAGCGCGACGGCGGCGTCGTTGCCCGACGTGACAATCATGCCGCGCAGCAATTCGGCGACCGTAACGGCCCGACCCGGTTCGATGAACATGCGCGCGCCGTCGCGTCCCGGCGCGGCGAACGCAGCGCTCGAGACCGTCACCGGATCATCGAGACCGATCCGTTGCTCGGCCAGCGCCAAGAAGACGACATAAGCCGTCATGACTTTCGTGAGCGATGCAGGCTCCAGACGCCGGGTGGGCTCATGGCTCGCCAGCACCGCACCGCTGTTGGCATCCAGCAGCAGCCAGGAACGTGCCGACAGCAGCGGCGCTTGCGCCGCCGCATGGGCGGTCAGGAGACAAGCTGCCAGCAGTGCCGTGGCTTGGCGCAGGACGAACGATAGAAAGCGCACTTCGGGAGCAGGGAAGACACCGCGCACGGCGGAGACACTTACGATAGCGCGCCGCGGCAGGAGTTCCCGGCGGCGCGCGTCAAGCTATCGTTTGCGGAGCGCGCGCAGGTACTCCTGGGCCGCCGCCGGCCCGAGGGCGCCGGTCACCAGTCGTTCGGCTTCGCGCACCCTTTCGCGGAAGTCCTCGATCGTCTTGCAACCTTCAATGCTGATGGCGAGCCTTTCGGCGCCGGGACCGAGCCGATCCGTGAGCTCGCGCACCGCCCGGCGCTTCGCCTCATCCAGGGTCATCGGGTTCTGCTCGTCCGGAGGGCCGCCCTGGGTCGAGGGCGAGACCGCGTCCAGCACCCGACCGGCCACCGTCGGAACGTCGATGGCGTGCGTCGCCGAATTGCGTTGGATCAGACCTGCGCTTTCGAGCTGGGAGATGACGGCATCGATCTCTCCGGGCCGCAGCAATACCGCCAGCTCATCAACGCTGCGCCTGCCGTCGATCATGATCAACACCCGGCGCGTCGTCATCGAAAGCTGTGCGCTGCGAGCGGCAACTTCCGCAACTCCCTTTGGAGTCTTCGAATAGACGATTGAGCCGTCCATGATTCCCCGTCGCCGTCAGAGGCGCTTCTTGTGACGTGGGCCCCGGCGATCCTTGGCCCTCAACTCAAACCTTTTAATGGCTTTGCTCGGCGGCGTCAAACTGAGACATGCCCCGGATGTGTGCGCTTATTCGCGCTTTGAGCACCGGAAGTCGGCGGTGGAAGAAGTGATCTGCCCCCGGGATCACGAGCACCGGCAGGCCTTGCGGTCGCGCCCAATCGAGCACCGCGGCGAGCGCGATCGTTTCATCCTGCTCGCCGTGAATCACCAGAGTGTCGGCACGGACCTCGGGCATGGCCCACTTGCCAGCCGCAGCTCCGACAAGGATCAGGTAGTCGGCCGGCCGCGCGTGTTCCGCCAGCGAGCGAGCAGCTTGCGCGGCGACGAAGCTGCCGAAGGAGAATCCGGCGAGCGCCAGTGGGTACGTGGCGATCAGCCGTTCCCGCACGTCGTCGAGTCGAGGTACCGTGCGCAGGACATGCAGGAAGTCGGCTGTCTCCCCCTCACCATGGTCGTGCGCTCCACCGGAATCACCGACGCCGCGGAAATTGAACCGGATCGCAAGCCATCCGAGCGAAGAAAAGGTGCGCGCCATGGTCGCGGCCACCTTGTTGTCCATCGTGCCGCCATAGAGCGGATGCGGGTGACCGATGCAGGCCACTCCCGAGGCCTGTCCCGCGAGCGGCCAGTCCAGCGCGAGTTCGATGCGGCCGACCGGGCCGTCGATCAGCCGCTTCTCGGCGCGTGGGGTCATCAGATGCGCAGGCGATCCACAACGCGGCCGTGTACCAGGTGCGTGTCGATGATCTCGTCGATGTCGTGGCGGTCGACGTAGGTGTACCAGGTGCCTTCCGGATAGATCACGATGCAGGGCCCCTCATCGCAGCGGTCCAGGCAACCCGACTTGTTGATGCGCACCTTGCCTTCGCCGCTGAGCCCGAGCTCCTTGATGCGTGCCTTCGCGTACTGCTGCATTTCGCTCGCCTGATGGCGGCCACAGCAGGCCGCACCCTCCTCGCGCTCGTTAAGGCAGAAGAAGACATGGTGCTTGTAATAGCTCATGGCGCGCCGCGGATTCGGGAGGGATGACTCATTATGAAGCGCTTCGCGCTCAACTGCGGTCGGGCGCGAAAGTGAGCAGACCAACAGCCAGCGCTGGCGGCCAGAGCATCGCAAGCCAGTGGGTCAACGCATTGAAATTGAGCAAGCGTCCCTGGCGCCACTCCTGCATCTGCGCCAGGTGATAGGGGTTGTCGGGCACGACATTGACAGCAAACATCAGGGCGATGAGCGCGACGAGCGCGAGTCTGGCCTGCAGCACACGGCGGCCGCCGCTGGCAACAGCCAGCGACAGCACCCCAAGCGCCAGGCCCCCGGCGGCGCCCGGAGTCAGCCAGGCAAGCGCGCGATCGGGTCCGAACTGGACGGCGTTGGCGAGCGATTTGACGGCGAGCGCGGCGCAAAGCAGTGCCGCAAGCAGCCGATAGCGCGGTGCAGAGGGGCGCATCACCGATGACAGCGCAAGCCCTGCGGCGAGAAGCGCAGCTGCAACGACAAACGCCTCCGCCAGCACGTACTCCGCGGGCCCGAATGCGCCGGCGTCGAAACCCCACCACTTGCCGCCAAGGGCCTCTACGACGGGTTCCAGTGCAACTTGTATCTCACCATTGCCGAACAGCATTGGCGTCGGATAGATCAGCGCGATCGGCCACAGTGCGATGGCCACCAGCACCGCCGTGGCCTGTCGCTCGAACCAGCGACGCCGCCAGTCGGCGAGACGACCGCGGTCGATCCAGGTGGCGGCAACCGGTGCGGCTGCGATGGCGCCACTCAGCGCACCCAGCGAATTGGTCAGCAGGTCGATGTTCGAGGCAATGCGCGTCGGAAGGTATGTCTGTGCAGCTTCGATGGCGCCCGACAGACACACGCCCGCGAGCGTCGCCAGTGCAATCGCGGCCATGCCGCGCAGGCGCGGGTGCACGGCCAGGACGACGAGGGCACCGAACGGAAAGTAGGCCAGTATGTTGACGACGAGATCAAAGGTCGTGATGTAGCGCGGCGCCGGGGCGGTCAGAAAGGCCCAGGCGTTGATGCCCAGATCGCGCCATCCAGACCACGGCGCGAGTCCAGAGTAGAGCAGCAGCATGCCGTAGACCAAGCAGGCGGCACGCGCGATCGGGGAGGCCTGCATGCGCTGGGTCGGGATCAGGCGTGGGTCCATCGTGGCGTTACTCTAGGCCATGACCCGCCGATCACAAACGGCAGGTCGCTGCGGCGGCACGTCGATGCTAAAGTCAATCGAGTGTGAACACTCCGACGCACGTGAGTCCTACCTCTTCTGTGCCAACTCCGGCCGCGCCGCTCGAACTCAGCGAAGCGCCTGCCCTGTCCGCGGCGGCCATCGAACGCTGGCTGGCGGATGCCGGCACGACCGTCAAATGCCAGGTTGAAGTGGTCGCCGCGACGGGGTCGACCAATGAGGACCTGCTCGTCCGGGCGCGCCAGCTGCAGCCCACGCACACTATCCTGCGCGCGACGGACGAGCAGAGTCTCGGCCGCGGCCGCCAGAAGCGCGTTTGGCTCGCGCGACCGCGGACGGCGCTGCTGTTTTCAGTGGCGGTTCCACTGCGTCTCGCCTGCCGGCGGCGTTGCCGGCGATCACATTGGCCATCGGCGTCGCGTTGGCCGAGTATCTCGACAGTCGCGGCGTCAGGGTCACTCTGAAGTGGCCAAATGACGTGCTGCTCGACGGGCGAAAACTTGCGGGCATCCTGTGTGAGGTTGGAGTCGATGCTGATGGTCGCGCGACGCTGGTCGTCGGGGTCGGTGTCAACGGCTGGCTGACGGATGAGGAGCGCAGTGCGATCGGCCAGCCGGCGGCAGCGCTTGCCGAGGTCGTCGCGTCGTCGCTGCTCGCGGCCGAGCGCGAGGCGTGGATTGCCCAGATGGCCGCCGCGGTCGCTGGAGACAGTTCGGCGCTATGTCGACGACGGCTTCGTGCCCTTGCGCGAACGCTATAACGCGCTGCTGCATGCGCGCGGCGAGGAGGTCGATATCGTCGACGACGGCCGGGTCACTGCCAGGGGTCGCGCCGTCGAGGTCGACACCATCGGCCGACTGGTGCTGGCCACCGAGAGCGGCCTGCGTGCGATCATACGTCGGCGATGTCTCGCTGCGACGGGCAATGCGCAGACATGACGCTGCTGATCGACATCGGCAACACCGCGTTGAAGTGGACGTTGACAGACTCGGCGGGGGCGCCTGGCGCGGTAAAGGTCGAACACCACCACGACACGGACGATCTCGCCGCGCGCCTCGGGACGACCTGGCGCAATCTGCCGCGCGGCGTGGCGGCGTTCGGCTGCAGCGTGGCATCGGTCGAGATCCGGTGCGCGGTCGAGGCAGCGGCAGCCGAGCACGGCGCGGGCGTCGAGTGGCTGCGGTCCGAGCCGCGCTATGCCGGCGAGTTCGTACTGTTGAATGGCTATCGCAGCCCGACGCAACTGGGAGCCGATCGCTGGCACGGCATGCTCGGGGCGTGCCAGCGCGTACCTCAGCGCTCGTTCGTGCTCGTGGCCGCCGGAACCGCGACGACGATCGATTGCGTCGAGGCGGGCAGCGGGCAGGCTCGCTTCATTGGCGGCTGCATCGCACCGGGACAGCGATTGATGCTGGAGGCATTGGCGAACCGGACCGCGGGCCTGCCGCAGGCGGACGGATCGGCCGTCGAGTTTCCCGACAATACGGACGACGCAATCATGACCGGCGTCCTCGATGCGCAGGCCGGACTCATCCAGCGTGTGGTCCAACGATTCACCCGACGCTTGGGGCGACTGCCCGGCGGTGCTCGTATCGGGCGGCGACGCCGAGCCGGTGTGCGCGCGCCTGCGCGCCAGCGAAATCGATGCGTCGATCGAACATAATCTGGTCCTCGCGGGACTCGCGGTTCGCGTCCGCGCGCTGCGTCCGGCCATCTGATCGATGAAACTCGCCTTTCTCCTGCTGCTGCTCGTCGAACGTGGCGCTCTTTGCGTGGCAACACGGCGCATTTGGCCGGTTTGCGGAAAGTGGGCGTGAACCCGAACGGATTGCGCGGCAAGTCGAGCCCGATCGCATACGCGTCCTCAGCGAGCGCGAAGTGCAGGTTCTGCGCGAGCGGGCGGCAGCACAGTCGCGCGCCGCGGCGACGGCAGCCCCGCCGGCAAGCGCCCCTCCCGCGGCTGTTGCGGGCATCGACCTGTCGGTGGCCCAGGCCTGCGTCGAGTTCGGAGACTTCGTCAGCCAGGACCTCGCGCGTGCCGAAACAGCGCTGCTCCGGCTTGGGCTGGGGTCACGCCAGTCGCCGCGGACCGTCGAGACGCCCGGCTGGTACCTGGTCTATCTGCCCCCATTCAAGACACGCGCAGAAGTGGATCGCGCCGTGGCGGATCTGAAGAAGAGCGGCGTCAAGGATCTACTCGTCCTCAACGACGGGCCGCTGCAAGTTCGGCGTGAGCCTGGGGTCGTTCCGCGACCCGGAGCTGGCCAAGTCGCATGTCGCCGCGCTGGCGAAACTCGGCGTCAAGAATGCGCGCGTTTCGGACAAGCCCACGCCAGTCGTCGGCGACGCGCCTTCAGATGCGCGAACTGGATGCCGAGACCGCCCAGCAACTCGGGGCGATTGCGAAGGAGTTCCCGGCACAGACCGTGCGCGTCTGCGGCACTGGCTAGGAGCTTGTCAGCGCGTCGCGAACCGCAGCCGCAAGCGCTGGAGACCTGTGCCTGGCGTACAGCGAGCGCCGGCAGGCGGCGTGGCACGCAGACGTTCGACCCACACTGGCTTCGGAAAGTGCGGATCATCTTCGTAGCGGGGAATGAGATGCCAGTGCAAGTGCGGCGTCATGTTGCCCAGGCTTGCCACGTTCATCTTGTGCGGTCGCATAACCTTGCGCAGCGCGCTTTCGACCGCGAACACCACCCGCATCAGGTGCGTGCGGTCGGCCGGGGACAGGTCGGTCATCTCCTGCACGTGGGCATTCCAGACCACGCGGACGAAACCCGGGTACTCCGGCTCGTCCACGAGAACGACGCGGAGCCGGCCCTCGTCGAGGATCACACGCCCGCCCGGGCCTGCGCACAGTTCGCATGGCGATGCAGTCATCGCAGCTCCTCTCCAAGTCGCAGATCGGTCGTCGCCGGCGCGAGTTCCGGCGCGCGTTGCGTCAGAACGCATCCGCGCTGTGCCGTTCGCAGCGTGATCGGCCGCTTCATTCAGCGGAATCCGCGGCCGCTCGCGCCGGCTACACGAGCACGCGCTCGATGCCGCCCGCGTTCGCTGTGCCACGTAGTCAGGCATCCAGTCCGGCCCGAGGATGTGCCGCGCCATCTCGACGACGATGTAGTCGGCGTCGACGTCGGCGTCGTCGTTGTAGCGCTTCAGGCCCTGCAGGCACGACGGGCACGATGTCAGCACCTTGACCTCGCCGCTGAAACCGTCGGCGCGCAGCGTCGCGGCACCGCTGCTCGATCTCCCGCTCCTTGCGGAAACGCACCTGCGTTGCGATGTCCGGCCGCGAGATCGCGAACGTGCCCGATTCGCCGCAGCAGCGGTCGTTCTTCTCGATGCGCACCGTTATCCTCGGTCGTGACCAGCGCATTGACGGTCTTCAGTGGGTCCTGCTGCTTCATCGGCGAGTGGCAGGGGTCGTGATACATGTAACGCACGCCGGTCACGCCCTCGACGCGGATACCCTTTTCGAGCAGGTATTCGTGGATGTCGATGATGCGGCAGCCCGGAAAGATCTCCTCGAACTCGTAACCGATCAACTGGTCGTAGCACGTGCCGCAGCTGACGACGACGGTCTTGATGTCGAGGTAGTTCAGCGTATTGGCGACGCGATGGAACAGCACGCGGTTGTCGGTGATGATCTTCTCTGCCTTGTCGAACTGGCCCGAACCGCGCTGCGGGTAGCCGCAGCAGAGATACCCGGGTGGCAGCACTGTCTGCACGCCGGCATGCCAGAGCATCGCCTGCGTGGCGAGCCCGACCTGCGAGAACAGACGCTCCGAGCCGCAGCCGGGAAAGTAGAACACGGCCTCGCGTCTCGCCGGTGGTCCGCCGCGGATCGCGGATGATCGGCACGTAGCGTGCGTCCTCGATGTCGAGCAGCGCGCGCGCCGTCTTCTTCGGCAGGCCGGCCGGCATCTTCTTGTTGACGAAATGGATCACCTGCTCGCGCGACCGGCGGCCGGCCGCCGGTCGTGGCCGGAGGTCGCTGCGGTCTGCTGCCTGGCCGCGAGCCGGAAGCAGCGATTGCCCGAGCCGCTGCGCCTTGTAGCCCCATTGCAGCATCAGCGTGCGCGCGATCTTGATCGTCTGCGGATCCTTGACGTTCAGGAAGAACATCGACGCGGCGGTGCCAGCGTTGAACTTCTTCTTGCCCATGCGGCGCAACAGGTCGCGCATCGCCATGCTGACATCGCCGAAGTCGATGTCGACCGGACACGGCGCCTCGCACTTGTGGCAGACGGTGCAGTGGTCGGCGACGTCGCCGAATTCGTCCCAGTGCTGGATGCTGACGCCGCGCCGCGTCTGCTCCTCGTACAGGAACGCCTCGATCAGCAGCGAGGTCGCGAGGATCTTGTTGCGCGGCGAATAGAGCAGGTTGGCGCCCGGCACGTGGGTCGCGCACACCGGCTTGCACTTGCCGCAGCGCAGGCAGTCCTTGATCGCGTCCGAGATCGACTTGATGTCGCTCTGCTGCATGATCAGCGACTCGTGGCCCATCAGGTTGAAGCTCGGCGTGTACGCGTTCTGCAGGTCGGCACCGGGCAGCAGCTTGCCCTTGTTGAAGCGGCCTTCGGGGTCGACGCGCTTCTTGTAGCGACGGAACTCGGCCGTCTCGGCGTCGGTCAGGTATTCGAGTTTGGTGATGCCGATGCCGTGCTCGCCCGAGATCACGCCGTCGAGGTCGCGCGCGATCTGCATGATGCGCGCCACCGCAGCGTTGGCCCGCTGCAGCATCGCGTAGTTGTCGGAATTGACCGGGATGTTGGTGTGCACGTTGCCGTCGCCGGCGTGCATGTGCAGCGCGACGAACACGCGGCCGCGCAGCACGCGCTGGTGGATCGCCTCGCATTCGGCCATTACCGGCGCGAACGCCGCACCCGCGAAGATGCGCTCGAGCGGCGCGCGCACTTCGGTCTTCCACGAGACGCGGATCGTGTGGTCCTGCAGCAGGTCGATGATGCGCGCTGCCGACCGCGGATCCGAATCGCTCGTCAGGTGCGTCAGGCCCAGCCCTGTCAGTTCGGGCAACGACGGTGCCAACGGCGCCTCGAAATGCGTCAGCAGCCATTGCCAGCGCTGCCGCGTGTAGGCGATCAGTTCGCGTGCCTGCTCGACACGGTCGCCGAGGATTTCCTCGCGCGGCAGGCGATCGAGTTCGGCCTCCTCGGTCTTGCCGAGGGCAAACGGCGATGCGAGATACTCGTCGATTCGTCGAGCAGTTCGAGCTTGTTCTCGATCGACAGTTCGATGTTGATGCGCTCGATGGCATCGGTGTACTCGCCCATTCTCGGAGCGGGATGACGACGTCTTCGTTGAGCTTGAAGGCGTTGGTGTGCCTGGAGATCGCCGCGGTCTTGGCGCGATCGAGCCAGAACTTCTTGCGTGCCTCGGTGCTCGACCGCGATGAACCCCTCGCCGGTGCGCGCGTTGGCCATGCGCACCACTTCGGACGCGCGCGTGCGACCGCGTCGTCGTCGTCGCCGACGATGTCGCCGACCAGCACCATTTTCGGCAGGCTGCCGCGCCGGGACTTGGTCGCGTAGCCGACTGCGCGCAGATAACGCTCGTCGAGGTGCTCGAGGCCGGCGAGATCGCACCGTCCGGACGACGTGCAAGGTAGTCGGTGATCTCGACGATCGACGGCACCGCCTCCCGTGCCCGGCCGAAGAACTCCAGGCACACGGTGCGGATGTGCTTCGGCATCCGATGCACGACCCAGCGCGCCGAAGTGATGAGGCCGTCGCAGCCTTCCTTCTGCACGCCGGGCAGGCCGCCCAGGAACTTGTCGGTGACGTCCTTGCCGAGGCCCGCCTTGCGGAAGCGCGCGCCCGGCATCGCGATGCGCTCGGTGCGCAGCACCTTCGCCTTCGAGGCAGGCTGTCGGCCATCCTTCCACGTCAGTTCGAACATCGCCTCGGCGGCCTCGTGGATCTTGCCGAGGTTGTGTCCGACTCGCTGCACTTCGAGCCAGTTGCCGTCCGGATCGACCATGCGCCACCAGGCGAGATTGTCGACCGCCGTGCCCCACAGCACGGCCTTCTTGCCGCCGGCGTTCATCGCGATGTTGCCGCCGACGCAGGATGAGTCCGCCGAGGTCGGATCGACGGCGAAAACAAAGCCGCCGTGTTCGGCCGCCTCGGCCACGCGTTTGGTGACGACGCCGGCCTCGGAGAACACGGTGGCCACCGGCGCGACGACGCCGGGCAGGGCGATGGTTTCCACCTCCGACAAGGCTTCCAGCTTTTCGGTGTTGATCACGGCCGCCAGCGGCGTCAGCGGCACGGCGCTGCCGGTGTAGCCGGTGCCGCCGCCGCGCGGAATGATCGTCAGACCCAGCTCGATGCACGCGCGCACCAGCCCCGGGATCTCGTCCTCGGTATCCGGCTGCAGCACGACGAACGGGATACTCGACGCGCCAGTCGGTCGCGTCGGTGACATGCGATACGCGCGCGAAACCGTCGAAGCGGATGTTGTCGTCGCGCGTGTGCCGCGCGAGCACGCGGCGCGCCGCGCTTGCGCAAGTCCCAGCGTCGCGCGGAATCCGGACTCGAACGACTCTGACTGCCCTGCGCGCGGCAGTCAGCAGCTGGCCGACCTTGGCGTCGCGCGCCTAGTCCGCCTCGCTGTCGCCGGGTGTGCGCCGCTTCTCGATCTCGCCCAGCCGGTGGTGCAGCGCCTCGATCAAGCAGCACGCGGCGCTTCGGGTTGTCGAGCAGGTCGTCCTGCAGATACGGATTGCGCTGTACGACCCAGATGTCGCCCAGCACTTCGTAGAGCATTCGCGCCGAACGGCCGGTGCGGCGCTCGCTGCGCAGTTCGTCCAGCACGCGCCAGGCGTCCGCGCCGAGCAGGCGGATGACGATCTCGCGATCCGAGAACGACGTGTAGTTGTACGGGATCTCGCGCAGTCGGACCGGCGGTTCGAGCACAGCGGGGTCAGGGCGTAATCCCTGCGGCGGAGCGGGAGCGTTCATCGGATTCGGACCAAAGGTCCCTAACGCTTAGGGCAGGATTGTATCTTTTGCGTTGCAGCGAACGCGGACTGCCCCCGCATCTTGCGCGGACGTGTGCGGGCGAGATCGAGCTAAGCGGCGAGCGGTTCTTCCTGCATCGCTGCGACCTGCTCGCGCAGTTCGAGGATCCGTTCCTCCCAATAGCGCTGTGTGTTGAACCAGGGGAACGCCGCCGGGAACGCCGGGTCGGTCCACCGGCGCGCAATCCACGCGGCATAGTGGATCAGCCGCAAGGTGCGCAGCGCCTCGACCAGGTGCAGCTCGCGTCGGTCGAATTCGGCGAAGTCTTCGTATCCGTTCAGCAGGTCTGCGAGACGCTGCGTCTGCTCCGCGCGGTCGGCGCCCAGCATCATCCACAGGTCCTGCACTGCCGGGCCCATGCGTGCGTCGTCGAAATCCACGAAGTGCGGCCCGCGGTCGGTCAGGCCGTCGTACCAGAGCACGTTGCCTTCGTGCACGTCGCCGTGCAGTCGGATGCTCGCGATTTCGCCGGCGCGATCGTAAGCGCGGGCGATTTCGTCGAGCGCCTGCTGCGACACGCCGGCATAGACATCACGCAATTCGCGCGGCAGCCAGTCATGCTCCAGCAGGTAGGCGCGCGGCTCGACGCCGAAGTTCGCGCGATCGAGTGCGGGTCGCGCGGCGAACGGGCGCGTGCGGCCGATGGCGTGCAAGCGGCCGAGGAAACGCCCGATCCACTCCAGCACATCGGAATTGTCGAGCAGCGGCGCGCGACCCCCGCGGCGCGCAAACGCCGCGAAGCGAAATCCGCCGAACGTATTGAGCGTGCGACCCGACAGAGTCAGCGGCGGCACCGCCGGGACCTCGGCCGCCGCCAGTTCGGCCACGAACGCGTGCTCCTCGAGGATCTGCGCGTCGCTCCAGCGGCCGGGGCGGTAGAACTTGGCAACGACGAACCCGGTGCGGCCATCGATGTCCTCGATGCCCGCCTGAAACACCCGGTTCTCGTAGCTGTTGAGTGCGAGCAGCGAGCCCGATGTCAGGAGCCCGACGCTGTCCAGCGCATTCAGCACCACGTCGGGCGTCAGTCCGGCGTACGGAGGTTGTGCGTCGGCGCCTGAGGTGTCTTCGTCCATGGCCGGCATGGTAGGCCAGCCCCGGCTTCGCCTGCGTGGTACCTTCTGCGGTCGGAGGAGAGCAGGCACCATGCCCGCACAAGAGTATCTGCGCCGCATCCTGACGGCGCGTGTATATGACGTCGCGATCGAATCGCCGCTGGAAGAAGCGCCGCGGCTGTCGGGTCGCATCCACAACCGGGTGCTGCTGAAGCGCGAGGACCTGCAGCCGGTCAAGAGCTTCAAGCTGCGCGGCGCTTACAACAAGATGGCACGCCTGCCGCGCGAGCAGTTGAAGCGTGGCGTCATCGCGGCTTCGGCCGGCAATCATGCCCAGGGGGTGGCGCTTGCCGCGCAGAAGCTCGGCTGCAGGGCGGTGATCGTGATGCCGATCACCACGCCCCAGGTCAAGGTCGAGGCGGTGCAGGATCGCGGCGCCGAAGTCGTGCTGCATGGCGATTCGTATTCAGACGCCTATGCCATGCGCTGGAATTGCAGGCGAAGAAGAAACTGACCTTCGTGCATCCGTTCGACGACCCGGACGTCATCGCCGGGCAGGGCACGGTCGCGATGGAGATCCTGCGCCAGCACCATCCGGTCGAGCACGGTCCGATCCATGCCGTGTTCGTCGCGATCGGCGGCGGGGGCCTGATTTCCGGCGTGGCCGCGTACTTCAAGGCACTCGCACCGGAGGTCAAGGTGATCGGAGTGCAGACCGTCGACTCCGACGCGATGGCGCGCTCGCTCGCCGCCGGCCGGCGTGTCACGCTGCACGAGGTGGGCTTGTTCTCCGACGGCACTGCGGTGCGGCAGGTCGGCGAGGAAACCTTCCGCCTGTGTCGCCAATTCGTCGACGAGGTCGTGCTGGTCGACACCGATGCGATCTGCGCGGCGATCAAGGACGTGTTCCAGGACACGCGCTCGATCCTCGAGCCGGCCGGCGCACTGGCGATCGCCGGCATGAAGGCCTATGCGGCGCGCGATCGGCTCAAGGACAAGACCCTGGTCGCGATCGCGTGCGGTGCCAACATGAATTTCGATCGCCTGCGTTTCGTCGCGGAGCGCACCGAGGTCGGTGAAGCGCGCGAGGCCCTTTTCGCCGTCACGATTCCCGAGGAGCGCGGCAGCTTCAAGAGCTTCTGCGAACTGGTCGGCCATCGCAGTGTCACGGAATTCAACTATCGCATCAGCGATGCCGCGGCGGCGCAGGTGTTCGTCGGCATCAGCACGACGAGCGCGGGCGACAACGAGAAGCTGGCGCGGACCTTCCGCCAGCACGGCTACGCCACCGTCGACCTGACGCACGACGAGCTGGCGGCCGAGCACGTGCGCTACATGGTCGGCGGCAAGAGCGCGCTGGCCGAGGGCGAGCGGGTCTACCGCTTCGAATTCCCGGAACGGCCCGGGGCACTGATGAAGTTCCTGACCAGCATGGCGCCGAGCTGGAACATCTCGATGTTCCACTACCGCAACCAGGGTGCCGACTACTCTCGCGTGCTGGTCGGGCTGCAGGTGCCTCACGCGGAACGGCGGGCCTTCGCGACCTTTCTCGACGAGCTCGGCTACCGCCACTGGGACGAGACCGCCAATCCGGCCTATCGGCTGTTTCTTGCCTGAAGGAGGCCGCCGGTGCTGCACTCGATCCTCAATTCAAGCCGGTATTTTGTCCTCGCAGCCGTCGTTGGTGCGCTCGCCGCCTCGTTCGCACTGTTCGTCTATGGCCTGGCCGAAACGGTCGTGGTCATTGCACAGACGATCGCCAAGGCCGAAGTCAGCAGCAAGGGCGCCAAGGCGCTCGCGCTCGAATTCATCGAGATCGTCGATCTGTTTCTGCTCGGGACTGTGTTGCTGATGATCTCGCTTGGGCTCTACGAGCTGTTCATCAACTCGGACCTCAAGCTGCCTGAGTGGCTGCAGATCCGCTCCTTCGACGATCTCAAGCTGAAACTGGTAGGCGTCGTCATCGTCGTGCTCGCCGTGCTCTTTCTCGGTCACGTCGTCGCCTGGAATGGCGAGCGCGATCTGCTGCGCCTGGGCGCGGGTATCGCGCTCGTGATCGCGGCGCTGACGTACTTCCTTTCGACCTCCAAGGGCGGCAAGGGCTGACCGCGGCCCGTTCGCCTGCGCCGGTGTGGCGGCGGCAACGCGCCGCCGTCGAATTTTCCGCACTTCCGCCGCTGAAGTTGCCGCAGCCGGCCGGACGCCGGACGGCCAAGATGCGTTCGTTCCGGCGCTCGCCGGACAATCAACCGGGCGGGGGCCGATATGAACGCAATGACCGACGAAACCTTGGCACTTAGCGTGACCGAGTCGACGATGCAGGACTGGCTGACGGCGATGACACTGCTGCGTGACGCTCCTGCGCCCGTTGCGGCGCGGTGGACCGCGATATGGCCGGAGGATCCGCAGCCGACGGTCCGGCGCCCGACAGCCCCCTGCACGCGACGTCGCGTGGCCGCGGCGCCGACCGAGCCGGACGACACCGAGTCACGTGTTGCGGGCGCACGAACCGCATATTGGGTGCTGCTGGCGTTGGCCCTCGCGGCGATGCTGGCGTTCTGATCGACGTCCCACTCGTTGTCGTGCACGCTGAGGCACGTTGCAGAACGTGCGATCCAGGCATCGACGCTTCGGTGCGTCACGGCTATCGAGGCCTGTCGCGCGACGGCATGCGATAAAGCCACACCGCAAGGCCGACTCCCATCGCCGTCAGCAGCCACTTCAGCCACGGCGGCTTGACGAAGAACACGATCGATGTGCCGAGCGTCAGCGACATCAGCGCGACAGCGGTGATCTTGGTCCGATAAGGAATGCTGCGGTGACGCCGCCATTCGAGGATAAGGGGGCCGAAGGTCCGGTTCGCAAGCAGCCACTCGTAGAAGCGGCGCGAGCCCCGTGCGTAACAGGCCGCTGCGAGCAGCACGAACGGGGTCGTCGGCAGCAGTGGCAGGAAGATGCCCAGCAGCCCGAGCGCCAGCGCGACGGTGCCGGCGGCGAGGAAGAAGGCTCTGACCCAGGCTGACGGATGTTCGCCGGGCTCGCTGTCGGTTCCGGGGGACTTCAATTCGCGTCCTGCTCGGCGACGCGCGTTAGCGGTGTATCGCGGGGTGGCCAGAGAAATTCGCTCGGGCGCTCGACGAGCCGCCGGCGGATGGCGCGATACACGCGGGCGCGATCGGCCGTGGAAATGTCGACGGCTCGCATTGCCACGCGCAGCGCGAGGCCGAAACTGACGCCGACGTTCAGTGCGCCGATCAGGACGAGTCCCGCCACGGCCAGCCAGAACTGGGACGATTTCAGTGATTCGATGCCAAGGGAGAACACGGCGGCCGCCACCTGTCCGGTGGACAGCGTTACGTGGCGCACTTCGATGGGCAGCCCGAAGAACGCGAAGATGACCGGCGTCAATCCGAGCAGCACGCCGAGACCGATGTTGCCGGCGAGGCCCGCGATGTTGTCGCGCCACCAGTCGGCGCGCCGGCCCGCCCCGTCGACGCCGTAACGTTGAACCCGGTGGTGGTTGGTGGCCAGCGCAGCGTGCATCTGGCGCAACGTGAACACGTTGTCGGCCCACCCGGAAAAGAGGCCCGACAGCCACAGCAGGACTCCGGTATAGGCCGCGTAGATGAACGAGGGCCCGAGGATCGACTGCGACTGGAGGACGGCGCGCGCCTTGTGCTCCGGCAGCGGTCCTTCGCCCTGCACGAACCACCAGAGTAGTGCGACGGCGAGCACCACGGGCGCTACAGCCATCAGGTTTCCGAAGACCGACGCCACCTGCGAGCGAACCAGCGCGGCACTCTCGGCAACCAGGGCCTCCAATTCGCCCGGCCCTCCGAGATCGCGCATGTGAGCCGCCAGCGCCGGTGCGGTCATGGCCGGCTGCTTGGTGGCGACGGTAAAGTGAGCCAGCGCGATCAATACGAATACGCCGGCGTAATTCAGCGAGGCGAAAAAGCCTTCCCAGAAGGGCGGCATCTGCGCGGCGGCTGATTGCGAACTTCAGGTACACCGCGATCGCGATCAGCGCGCCACCCCCGGCGCTGGTGGCGAGCATCTGGCGGTACTGTGCGCGCGTGCCGGCGATGTAATGCTCCCCAGTTTCCGCATTGCGCTCGGCGATGCGGCGCGACAACAGACGCATGTTCTCGCGCCACAGCGCACGCACACCCTGGAAGCGCTTTTCGGACCGCACGGCATTCATAACGTCGCGCAGGACGTGCAGCGGGTCTTCGCCGCCCAGCCACACTTCTAGCATCCCGATGCGATCGAGCTGGGCGCGGGTCCGCTCGGTGCGGTAGAACAGGTCCACCGAGACTCCGGTTTCGGTGTGTCGCGCATGCACCGTGTCCAACAGATTGCGGCAATCGCGCACGACGTCTGCCAGTTCGTCGCGGGCGACCTGATCGCGTGCTGCGATGAAGGCCTCGACCGCAGCTACAAGTTTGCCGAACGGGCTGTCCAGTGCGCTGCTGTCGGCGAAGCGCCGTCGCATGTCGGACGCGAGCCCGACTGCCTGTGCCTCGGAGGCGAGCGTGAGCATGGCTGCACCGAGTTCCTGCTCGACGACGGCTGCGGAGTCCGGATGCACGAATAGTTGTGCGAGGCGCCGTGCGTCTTCGCCGGGCAGCAGGTCGATCCAGGCCATTGTGCGGGACCGACCCAGTACCGCACCGGCCAGCGCGGCGGGCTCGCGACGGAAATCAGGTTGCGGCAACACCGCCGCGACGCAGCGCTCATGGAATTCCCGCACGAATCCGGCGCGCCGCGGTATGCCGCCGACACTGGCGAGTTGTTCGAGGTCGAGGTCTTCGGTCAGCTTCGAAAGCACTTCCCGCACGGCGCGCCCGCCGTCCGATTCGCGCTCGGCGATCTGGAGCAGGAAGCGCACCCGGGTGTGTGCGCTCGCGATGCCCGCGTCGTTGGTGGTGGCCCGGAGGTCCTTTTCGATCCATCGCAGCGCCGAGCGGATCCACTCGATGCGCTCGATGTAGTTGCGAGCGCGAATCGCAGAGGCGATCAGCTGGTCGAGTTCAGGCGTCTCTGCGTCGAGGACGGCCGGCCGACGCCTGAAGGGCCAACGCATGTTCGAATCACTCCGCTTCGGCGAAACGGATCACGCCGGCGGTCGGGTCGGTGGCGTCGGACTCGCAGGGATCTTCGTCGAACGCGATATCGCCGTCGGGCGACGGCACGCCGGTGACGCGCAGGCCCGAAAAATCGTACAGCGCACTGTCCATCAGGTGCGATGGCGTGATGCGCGACAGCGCATTGAACGTGTTCTCGACGCGCCCCGGGTAGCGCCGCTCCCATTCGAGCAGCATGCGCTTGACTTCCTTGCGCTTGAGATTGTCCTGCGAGCCGCACAGGTTGCAGGGAATGATCGGGAACTGCTTGGCCTGAGCGTAGCTCGCCAGGTCGGTTTCCTTCACGTACGCCAGCGGCCGGATGACGACGTTGCGGCCGTCGTCGGAATGAGTTTCGGCGGCATGGCCTTGAGCCGGCCGCCGTAGAACATGTTCAGGAAGAAGGTTCCGAGGATGTCGTCGCGATGGTGGCCCAGCGCGATCTTCGTCGCGCCCAGTTCGCCGGCCACCCGGTACAGGATGCCGCGCCGCAGGCGCGCGCACAGCGAGCAGTAGGTCTTGCCTTCCGGGATCACGCGCGTGACGACCGAATAGGTGTCCTGCGTCTCGATATGGAAGTCGATGCCGCGCGCGCGCAGATACTGCGGGCAGGACGTCGCCCGGGAAGCCCGGCTGCTTCTGGTCGAGGTTGACGGCCACGATATCGAAAAAGATCGGGGCGCGCTCGCGCAGCAGCAGAAGCACTTCGAGCAGGCTGTAGCTGTCCTTGCCGCCGGACAGGCAGACCATGACCTTGTCGCCGCTCTCGATCATGTTGAAGTCGGCAATGGCCTGACCGGTCAGTCGCAACAGGCGCTTCTCGAGCTTCACGTTTTCGCGCGCGACCCTGTCCGCGACGGTCCGTTCGGAAGGCACAGCACCGGCGTGCGTCAGACTCATGCCGTCTCCTTGAAGTGCAGCACTTCGACGCCGACCGCGTCGACATCAGGGTAGACATCGGGCTTCTCGCTCGACACCCGCACCGCGCGCACGGCCGGGTGCGCGAGCAGCGCGCGCGCGATCTCGTCGACCAGCGTTTCCTGCAGGTTGATGTGGCCCTGCTCAATGCGGTGGCGAATCGTCAGGCGGATGAAGTCATAGTCGACCACTTCGTGGATGCGATCATGGCGCGGTGTCGAAAGCGCCAGAGGGACGTATAGATCCACATTGAGCGCCAGGCGCTGCGCGCCGACCTTCTCGAAGGCGTAGATGCCGATGTTCGCGTCGACGACGTAGTTGCGCAGGTACAGCCGCCGACAGTCGGCGAGCCGCGGGTCCATGAGTCGAGCGCTCATGTGGCAGCCGACGGCGTGGCCGATTCGGTGAGAAACATCACGTCACGCGGACTGGCGAAGAGATGCTGGCCGCCGTCGACCAGCAAGGTCGTTCCGGTGACGGCTGTTGCCTTTGCCAGGAACGCCACTGCTGCGGCAATGTCTTCCGGTCGGCTCGAACCGCCGAGTGGCGTACGCGAATGGGCCATCTCGAAACCGGCAGCAGTCTGGTCGCCCGACGGCAACGTAATGCCCGGAGCCACGCCGACCACGCGTACCTTCGGCGCCAGCGCCATCGCGAGCAGGCGAGTCGCTTCCGCGAGGGCAGCCTTGGACAGTGTGTACGAGAGGAAATCGGGATTGGGATTCCACAGCTTCTGGTCGAGCAGGTTGATCACTACGCCGCGATCGTTGTCCGCCAGGGCCGCGTGCAGTTGCTGCGCCAGCAGCACGGGCGCCGCAACGTTCGAGCGCATGCTCCGTGCCAGGTTTTCCGCGCTGAAGGTTGCGGCGGAGTCGTATTCGAACAGCGACGCATTGTTGACGACGCAGGTCACTTCGCCCAGTTCGTGGGCGCATTCGGCGAGCAGGCTGCGCACGCCGGCATCGACCGCCAGTTCGCGGTTCACTGCGATCGCTCGACACCCAAGCGCTTCGATCGCCGCGACGGTGGCGAGCGCCTCGTCGCGCGAGGTCGCGTAGTGCACGGCAACGTCCCAGCCGTCGCGCGCGAGCGCCAGCGCGATCTCGCGACCGATGCGCCGCGCCGCGCCCGTGACGAGGGCGGCGCCGGCAGACTTGATTCCGCGGCGATTGACCATCAACACTCCGGAAGGCCGGAAGTGTAGCGGGCGTGCCCTGCGCCGACGGGCAAGCCGTTGGCTACCATGCCATCCGATGTTGCCGTCGCGTTCCTCACTTCCCGCGCCATCCGCCGCGCAGCAGGCGCACAGCGACCGGCTGCGCGCGCTGATCGTGTCCGACGTCCGGACGCAGGGCGGCTGGATTTCGTTCGACCGTTACATGCGCCTGGTGCTCTATGCGCCCGGTCTCGGCTACTACAGCGCCGGTTCCACGAAGTTCGGTGACGCCGCGGCCGGGGGCGATTTCGTTACGGCCCCCGAGATCTCGCCGCTGTTCGCGCAGGCGCTCGCGGCCCAGGTCGCGCAGGTGTTTGAACACACGCCTGCGCGAATCGTCGAGTTCGGGGCCGGGTCAGGCCGACTTGCCGCCGACCTGCTTGCGGCGCTGCGTTCGCGGGGTGTGCGGTGCGACCGTTACGAAATCGTGGAGGTTTCGGCCGACCTGCGTGACCGGCAACAGCGGAGGTTGGCCGGTGCGCCGGTCGAATGGCTGGCTGCGGCGCCCGCAGACTTTGAGGGCGTCATGCTCGCCAACGAGGTGCTCGACGTCATGCCGGTGCGCTTGTTCGCCCGGCGCGGGAACAAGGTCGTCGAGCGCGGTGTCGGGTTGCAGGACGACGGGTTTGTATTGATCGAACGATCGGCGCCGCCCGATCTGTTGGCCGCGGTCACCGAGATCGAGCGCGAAGTGGGTGAACTGCCCGAGGGGTATGCCTCCGAAATCGGATTCGAGGCGCGCGCATGGATGGCCTCGGTCGGGGACTGGCTCGAGCGCGGGGTGCTGCTCGCCATCGACTATGGCTTTCCTCGGCGCGAGTACTACCACCCGCAGCGCCTGATGGGCACGATCATGTGTCATTACCGTCACCACTCGCACGCGGACCCCTTCTGGCTGCCCGGCCTCAACGATCTCACGGCCCATGTCGACTTCAGCGCGATGGCCGAGGCGGCACACGCATCTGGCCTCGACGTCCTTGGATATACGTCGCAGGCGCACTTCCTGCTCAACTGCGGACTGATCGAGCGGCTGAAGGAGGGCCATGCGCCGGCGAGCAGTGCGGCGGCGCACCGCCTGCTTTCGGAAGCCGAAATGGGCGAGCTCTTCAAGGTGCTCGCCGTTGGGCGGAGAGTTGAAATTCCGCTGACGGGCTTTAGGCGTGGTGATCGCCTGCATCGCCTTTAGACTGCATCAGATGAAATGGCTTCTGACGACCTTCCTTGCACTGCTGGTTCTTACCGCGCTGCAGCCGTGGCTGCAGAAACTGGGCATCGGGCGACTGCCAGGCGATATCCGATTCAAGGTCAACGGCAAGGAAGTGCTGCTGCCGTTCACCAGCACGGTCGTGCTGTCGTTGCTGCTGATGCTGCTGGCGCGACTGTTCTGATGGACGGGTGAGTGCCGTGAGCGCATCCAGGACCTGCGTCTTCTGCGACATCATTGCGGGCCGCATCCCCGGCAGCATCGTCCACCGCGACGAACTGGTGTGCGCATTCATGGACATTCAGCCGGTCAATCCCGGGCACCTGCTGGTCGTTCCGGTCGCCCACGCGGCGGACCTCGCCGCGCTCGAGCCCGACGCGGGCGCGCAGGTGTTTCGTATCGGGCAGCGCCTGGCGGAAGCGATTCGCCGCAGTGGTGTGCGTTGCGACGGCATCAACTTCTTCCTGGCCGACGGTGAGGTGGCGGGACAGGAAGTCTTCCATGTCCACCTGCACGTGTTCCCCCGCTTCCGCGACGACGGTTTCGGCCTGCGCTACGGGCCGGCGTATGGAATTCTGCCGGATCGTTCGGCGCTCGAAGCCACGGCAGGCGCCGTGCGCAGGTCGTTGACTGGCATCGACCAAAAGTAACCCCGAATGATTCCCGGTGCTGCGGCCGTGTCCGGGCATGAACGAAAACGGCCCGGCGGGGCCGGGCCGTTTCGTCCGAACCAGCACGGATCAGGGCACGAAGAGCTGCGCGCACCTGCCGGTGGCGGCCGGCGCATCGACAATTACTCCGCCGCGACCTATGCACTGATCGGGCGGCAGTGGCGTGCGCTGCTCGACATGTCGCACCAGCATGTCGAACGCCTTCTGCGCGTGCGGCATGATCAGCTCGAGCTGCCGGAAAGACGTCCTGGTAGGTCTCGATGTGGTTGCCGTTCTGCACTTCATACAGGCGATATTGCGGCTCCTTCTGCCAGCGTCCCCATCCGTGGCCCTTGCCCTTGTCGGAATCGTCGTCCTGCTGTGCGTCGACGCGCCGCGCATAGGCGCGCGCATGGTGATCGATCGGCAGCAGCGCGTCCATCGTTCCTGCCACCGTGATCAGCGGGCGCTTGATCTTTCCGGTCGTCGCAAAGGCGGCGAGGTTTGCTCCGACGTCAGACTTCGACAGCCGCGCGTAGTAGTTGTAGGTCGCCGTACCCGGGACAGGAGGAATCGGATTGCCTCCATAGGTGTCATAGGCAGGGTCGAGCCGCTTCTGCCACTGGCATTGCGTGACTTCCCAGAACGAGTTCGAATGGTTCTGCCAGAAGGAAACGGTCGGGCTGTTGACGATATCGGGCGGGTAGCCTGAGGACACGATGTTCCTGGCAGCCGTACTCGTCGCCGAGAACCCCGAGGCCAGGTAGTCGGGCCAGTTCAGAACCGCGGCCGGCAGGTCGTTGAGCACGCCCGGGTCGCGCTCGTCGACATAGGTGCCCTCCCAGTCCACACCCCCGTCGAAGAGATCGGGCGCAATTTCCACTGCGCGGCGGACCTGGTAGCCGCCGTTGGAAGTCCCGACCGCATACGTGTAGCGCGGCCAGTGCCCGTAGGCTGACTTGACCCCGACGCGTGCCACCTTCGCGGCCCTGACCATGTACTCCTGCCAGCGCGTGAACGGCTGGCCGTCATCGTTGTCGTAGAAATTGACCCAGACCGGCGAAAATGGATTCAGGCGGCAGGCGAGCGCGTTGGGAGGCGTGGGGCTGCTCAGCGAGGTGATGCGCAGGTTCAATACGCCCTTGTTCTGCGATGCATACGCGTATCCCTTCTGGATCACGAAGTCGCTCCAGGCAAAGTCGCCGTTGAACTCGCTGCGCGTTCCCGACGCACCGGCGACGACGAGCTTGCCGTTCCAGTCGTTCGGCAGGCGCAAGAGGAACCGGCCCTGGTTGGTCGGATCGTTCGCAAAGCGCGCCTGGATCTGCAGGCCCGGGACGACCTTCGTGATTGGCGGCCGCTTCGCCGCGCTCGGGGCGATCACGTCGCGGTCGGTCGTCGGTGTAAATGCCCCGGTCGGCAGCGCAGGGTTCGAGTTGTTTGCGGGGGTCGTTGCCGGATTGGTCGTCGTCAGATCCGGACTTTCAATACAGACGGCGTCGACCAGCAGGCCACCGAGCTGGGCAAGAACCTGGTTACAGCGTGCCTGGGCGGCGGCGAGCCCGGGCAAAAGCATCATCGCCAGGGCAGCGACGAAAGTTCGAAACATGGAAAGTTCCTCCTCGCGGTCATTCACTCGAAGTGTGGTCCCGAAGCGCAAACACGCCGTCGACGTGTCAGGCATCGACGATTGCTACGGGACACGGAGGGTAATCCAGCGCCAGCGCATGGCGCAATCAAATTTTCGTGACGTCACGGCGATAGACGAGACTTCTCCGATCCGCGAGGCCACGTGCACCTGCGCATTGACAACGACGGTGCGGCAAAGTCAGCCAGCGAGGGCGTACACCGCAATCTCGGGACCATGTTGCGGACCGCCGCAGCGCGGTTTGGTGGCAGACTGCCCGGTGACCCAGTTCCGACTGTCGGGGTCCTGCAGCCGGCACGACAGACTTTGAGAAGCACGCGAAGTCTCCAACGGCAGGTCGGACGACGCGACGCACGCGAGCAGCCGTTTCAATGCGCACAACCCCTGTGAGTCTGGCCCTGCAAGGTGGCGGATCCCACGGCGCCTTCACCTGGGGCGTGCTCGATCGCTTGCTGGAAGTCGGGTCCGTGGACATCAAGGCGATCAGCGGCGCCAGTGCCGGTGCCATGAATGCCGTGGCGCTCGCCGGCGGCCATGTGCGTGGAGGCCGGGACGGTGCGCGGCAGGCACTGCAGGACTTCTGGGACGCGGTCGCAGCCAGCGCCCCGCCGAACTTCATCCCGATCGAGTGGCCGCAATCGAACGGGCTGCAGGTAAAGCCGACGCCCGCGTTCAGTGCGTACCTGTCGATGGTGCGGTTCTTTGCGCCCTATCAGTTGAACCCGTTCGACCTCAATCCGCTGCGCGACATACTCGCCGCGCAGATCGATTTTGACCGCCTGCGGGCCGAGTGCAAACTGGATCTCTTCATCGCGACGACGCGGGTCGCCACCGGTACGTTGCGCCTGTTTCGTACGCGCGAACTGACGCTGGAAGTCCTGCTCGCGTCGGCCTGTCTGCCCGCCCTGCACAGCACGGTGGTGATCGACGGCGAGGGCTTTTGGGACGGGGGCCTGACGGCGAACCCGCCGCTCCATCCTCTGCTGCATGAATGTGACGTGCGCGACGTCATCGCGGTGCTGCTGCACCCCTGCCGCTGGCCGGACGAGCCGACCACCGCCGGAGAAATCTCGCAGCGACTTACCGAAATCAGCTTCGGCGCCGCCTTCTTCAGCGAGTTGCAGGGCATTGCCCTTGCCCAGCGCGAAGCGCAAGGCTCGCTCTTCGCATTGGGTCGCCTTGAACGACGGCTACGCAGGCTCAGTTTTCACGTGATCGACGCGCCCGAGCTGATGGGTACGCTCGACTCGATCAGCAAGCTCAACGCGCAGGCTTCCTTCCTCTCTGCGCTGCGCGACGCTGGCCGCCAATGGGCCTCTGCATGGCTGGAACGAAACGGATCTTCGCTCGGAGTCGGATCGACTTACGATCTGTCGCGCCTGCTCACCTGACGTGATATGGCGACTTACCCGGTGTCATCTGCAGTTCGCGGTCGCGGCGCGCGGCCGCAATCGGGAGCGCAAGGAGGAGTCCGAAGGGTTGGCGATTCGAGCCTGAGGTCACGCTGACGCAGGGGGATCTTGCCGACTCGGCGGCACGGCATCGCCCGCGTCGGCCTCGGAGTGCAGCGCTCGACTGACGGCCACGATGCGGGCCTGGCGCACCGCACGCTGAATCTCGGTGGGGTCATAACGATGCAGGCTCGCAAGCGCTCCGGCGTCGACTTCGGCCGCAGCCTCCAGCGCCTTGCGCAGGCGATCGGCCGAGGTCTGATAGGCGGCCTCAAAGGCCTGGAGTAGCAGTTCGAAGCGTTCGGGTCGGCGGAACGCGTCGCTGCGTTCGAGCGCGTCAACGATGGTCGATGAAGACTCGGCGCCGCCGAGGGTGTCGCGCAATTCGACCAGCAGCCGCGCCAGTTGCGCCGCCTCCTGTGGCACCCGCAACTTGCCGATGAAGTCCGCGACGCTGCGGGGACTGCGGCACGCGCTTGCCAGCACAGCGAATCGCACGGGCAAGACGAGCCCGCGTTCGGCCGCCCGGTCGAGCGCGGCGCCGGCAGCCGGAAGGTCTTCGAGCTCGCTGTAGAGGCGATCGACCAATCCGCTGGCGACGAGGATCTCCAGCATGCGCGAGGGCTTGCGCTCCATCAGGCCGCGCGAAATCTCCTGCATTACACGTTCGGGGACAAGGGCGTCGGCCTCGCCGTTGCGGACCATCTCGCGCACGAGTTCGGTGGTCTCCGGGGCGACGCGAAAGTCGGGAAAGCGTGCCGCGAAGCGACTCAGACGAAGAATTCGAACCGGGTCTTCGATGAACGCCGGCCCGACGTGGCGCAGCACGCCTGCGCGCAGATCGCGCGCACCATTGTGCGGGTCGATGAGGCGCCCGTCTTCGTCGAGCGCCATCGCATTGATTGTCAGGTCGCGGCGCGCAAGGTCGGCTTCGAGGGTGACGTCAGGCGCCGCATGGAAGACAAAGCCGCGATACCCCGGGGCCGTCTTGCGCTCGGTGCGCGCGAGTGCGTATTCCTCGTTCGACTCGGGATGGAGAAAGACTGGGAAGTCCTTGCCGACGGGGCGGAATCCACGGGCGATCATCTCGTCAGCCGTGCCACCCACGACGACCCAGTCACGGTCGGTCTCGAGCGCAGCATCGAGGTCGCCGCGGCGTCGCCTGTCTTCACCCAGAAGCGCGTCGCGCACACAACCGCCGACGCGATAGAACTTCATCAGTACTGGATGACTTCGGTCTCGGCCTGCGCGGCCTCGGTCCATCGCTGCATCGCCGGCAGCGCGAGCACGGTGTCGGCATACCTGGCGAGCGCTGGCGGGAGGGCGACATCGTAGGTGCGGAAGCGCGTCACCACTGGGGCATAGAAAGCGTCGGCGATTGAGAACTCACCGAACAGGAAGGGACCGCCGCTGCGTTGCACGCAGTCGGTCCAGATGGCCTGGATGCGAGCGATGTCGGCGGCGGCGTCGGCGCGCTGCTGGGCGCTCACGCCCTTCTCGGGCCAGCGCGACCGGATATCCATCGACATGTGGGTGCGCAGTGCCGCGAATCCGGAGTGCATCTCCGCACTGACGGCACGCGCGCGGGCGCGCGCGTCGGCCTCCGACGGCCACAGCGAGCCGCCTGCATAACGCTCGTTAGCGGTCTCGCAGATCGCGAGCGAGTCCCAGATCACTAGCGGCCCGTCGATCAGGCATGGGACTTTGCCGCTCGGCGAATGTTTGAGGATCTCTGCCTTGGTCTGCGGCTGGTCGAGAGGGATGCGCTTCTCTTCGAACGCAATGCCGGCCTGCGTGAGCGCAAGCCAGGGGCGCAACGACCAGCTCGAGTAGTTCTTGTTCCCGATGACAAGGATGCGACTCATTGCGGAATCTCCCTGGCGGCAGCGCACGCTCGGCCCGACTTCTTCACGGTCTCGCGAAGTCTCGTGCGGTACTCGCCGCTCAAGAGGCTGGCAGCCCCTTCCGTGCCCAGTTCGCCAGCGAGGATGTCGACGCGGTCGGCCGCATTGAGAACACCGGCGGGAGGTTGGTGATCGGGTCGGGTCATCGTTGGACGTCAACGCCGCGCGCGCGTGCGGAAAGTGCCCAGGCGCGAGCGCGAGTTCTGGCCGGCAAGGTAGAGCGCGGCCTCGGCTTCCACCGGATGCAGTTCGAGTCCCAGCTCCGGTGGCGGCACGTAAGGCTGAGTGCTCGCGACGTTGTCGCGCAGCATCGAGTCGAGGTTGTCGCGCGACATCATCGGCTCGCCTGGGGCGAGTTCCATCATGATCGCCTGGGCGCGCGCCAGACTGTCCGGCAATCCGATCACCGGCCGCGGGTGGCCCGACGCGCGCGCGGCGAATTGCACCAGCTCCTTCAGCGTATAGACGCGCGGGCCGACCAGTTCGTAGGCCTTGCGATGGGTGGTGCGGTTGTCGAGCGCATTTACGAACGCATCGGCGACGTCGCCGACGTAGACTGGCTGGAAGCGCGCTTGCGCGCGGGCGATAGGCAGCAGCGGCGCAATCGAAGCCAGTGTGGCGAAGGTGTTGAGGAACTTGTCCTCCGGCCCGAACACGACCGAGGGCTGGAAGATGGTCCAGTCGAGCGGACAGGCGCGCACGGCGGCTTCACCGTCGCCCTTGCTGCGCTGGTACATCGAGGGTCCCTGCGAATCGGCGCCGAGCGAGCTCATGTGCAGGTAGCGGCGCACCGAGAGTGCCTCGCAGCTGCGCACGATGCGGCGAGGTAACTCGACATGGGCGCGCGCAAATTCCGGCCCATACGGAGAGCCGCGCGCTCCCTGCAGGATGCCGACCAGGTTGATCACGGCGTCGCGCGCGGCGATCAGTCGTCCCAGCGCGGCATCGTCATGAACGTCGGCATCGACCACGTCGACCGTGGGCAGCGTGATCAGATAGCCCGTGCGCGCGCGATGTCGGGTCGGCACCGTGACGCGAATGCCGCGGTCAACCAGCCGGTTGACGATGTGGCGCCCGATGAAGCCGGCGCCGCCGATGACGAGCACGTTGGAGTGGGGCACGTAGAAAGCCATGCAGTGAACGTGACGCGATTCTATGCTGCGAGCCGATTCGCAGACGGCGGACTCGAACTCGCGCTGTACGTCTCGCCGCGCCGTCATCGACAGCGGCGGTCCTTAAGCAATTCTTAGGATTCGCGTCCGAAATATTTAGGAACGCGCTCCGCCCGCACTCTCTACGCTGGCGGCATGAACCTTCGCGCTTCCCTGGCGACCACGATCGCGCTGCTGCTGGGCACCTGGCTCGCCGTTGGCGCGGCCGAGCCGCGCCAGCCGGTCGTGCCGCCATTGCCCAAGAGCCTGCGCGACACGGGGCTCTATGCCGCGGGTTCGGCGACGGCCGTGCGACCGGACGTCCTGTCGTTCACTCCGCAATACCCGCTGTGGTCCGACGGCGCGACCAAGCGGCGCTGGTTGTTCCTGCCACCGGGCACGACGATCGATGCACGGCAGCCCGATGCGTGGGAGTTTTCGGTCGGGACACGGTTGTGGAAGGAGTTTTCGGTCGGCCGTCGCGTCGAGACGCGCCTCATCGAGCGCCTGCCCGACGGTTCCTGGCGCTTTGCGGCCTATGTCTGGAATGCGGACGGCACCGATGCTGTACTGGCGCCGGCGGCGGGCATCGCGGCCCTGGCGATTGCGGGTGCGCCGCAGGGGCGCTATGTCATACCGGGTGAAGCCGACTGCCGGGCCTGCCACGAGGGCGCGGCGGCGCCGGTGCTCGGCTTCGGCGCGCTGCAGCTGTCGCCCGATCGCGACCCGCTTGCACCGCATGCGGAACGGCCGGGACCGTCCGACGTTGACCTTCAGCAGTTGGTTGCGCGCGGGCTGGTGCGCAACCTATCGCCATCGCTGCTCGCGTCACCGCCGCGCATCGCGGCGCGGACACCTGACGAGCGTGCGGTGCTCGGTTACCTGCACGGCAACTGCGGCCACTGCCATGGCGAGCCGGCCACCGCGTCTTCGGTGCCTGTCAGCCTGCAACTCGCACAATCGGTGGCCAGTGGCCCGTCAGTGACGGCCGTGCTGGGCACGATCGTCGGCGCCTCAAGTCGCTTCCGCGCCGCGGGCGAACACGCCCGCCCGCGCATTGTGTCCCCCGGGGCCCCCGATTCCAGTGTGCTGGCGCTGCGCATGCGGACGCGCAATCCGCAGGTGCAGATGCCTCCGCTCGGAACCCAGTTACCGGACGACGAAGCGCTTGAGCTGATCGAGCGCTGGATTCAGCGTGACCTTCCACCTCACCAGGAGCAGTAAGAAGAACCGCCTACCCGAGGCGCTGGTGTCAGTGGCGCCGAAGCATGAGCGGGCACCGCGCGGCGGTGTCCCCGCGCCGCGAGCTGGCATCAGGGAGCTGTCGAGACGGCGATGCCGAGGGTGGCGGGATTACGGCAACTCGGTGCTGCCGGCGGCCTTTGGTGCAATCGTGCCCAGCCGCGCCTTGAGCGACTGAGCCTTGTTCTCGAATAGCGCCGCGTAGTACACGCTGTTCGACATGACCTTCTTCACGTAATCGCGCGTCTCGTTGAAGGGAATCGTCTCGGCGAACACCGCGCCCTCGACCGGACGGACCAGCGTCGAGCGCCATGCGCGCGGGCGACCCGGGCCGGCGTTGTAGGCCGCGGTTGCCAGTATCGTATTGCCGTCGAGGTCGTCGAGCACCAGCTTGAGGTAGCCGGTGCCGAGCTGCAGGTTCATGTCGCGCTCACTCACGCGTGCCGGCGAATAGTCGCTGACGTTCATCTTGCGCGCGACGTAGCGCGCGGTGGCCGGCATCAACTGCATCAGGCCCGACGCACCGACGTTCGAGCGGGCGTCCATGATGAAGCGCGACTCCTGCCGGATCAGGCCATAGACCCAGGTCTCGTCGAGGCCGAGCGGCGCGGCGTACAGTGCCATTGAGTCGCGGAACGGCGACGGAAAGCGCTGGGTGAAATCGTACTCGGCGCGCGTGCGGTCCGAAGTGCTGATCATGCGATCGAGCAGCAGTTGCGCACGTGCGTACTCCGCCACGGCGAGCAGCTGGCGATCCGTCATGCCGCGCAGCTGCCAGTTCCATTCACGGTTGCCTTCGACGCGCAGGCCCAGTTCGTAGAACTTCTGGGCGCGTGCGAATCCAGGATTGGTCGGCATCGGGGCCAGTTCTTCCGGAGTCGATCCTGGGGCCTGCGGCGGCAGGACGATCGGGAGGCCGAGTTCTTCTGCAGCCAGCTTGCCGTAGAAGTTGAACTGGGACGCGATCTTCGTGAAGTGATCCTGGGCCTCGGCTGGGCGCGCTTCTTCCTTCAGCGCACGTCCATACCAGTACACCCAGGCCGGATCGGCACGCAGTGTCGCCGGCATGCGGTCGATCGTGCTTTTCACGGTCAGCCAGTCACCGGCGCGCAGTCCGGCGCGCACCTGCCACTCCAGCACTTCATCGACTCGCGCGGCATCGGTGCCGACGCCGACGTGTTCACCGCCGCGCCGATACCACTCGTTGGCCTCCGGCATCAGGCGCAGCGCGGCCATGTGGCCGATGCGACCCCAGACGATGCCGCGCTGCTCGGGCGTCAGGAGCAGGTTCAGTGCGGTCGCATAGTCGGCCGCGTCGCTCGGGCTGTCGCGCGCCAGGCGCACGATCGCCACGGTGGCAAGCTCGCGCTGGATCTGGGTCAGTCGCCGTTCATGCGCAGTGAGGAACGCGGCCGGCCGGTCGATCGCCTGTGTCAGCAGCTTCTGGTCCACGGTCTTGCCCTGCGCATCGAGCGCACGAGTGCCCAACCTCTTGGCGGTGGGCAACTGGTTCTGCTCGACCAGCGCGCGAACGCGCTCCCACACCGAAATGCGCTCATCGGCGAGCATGGCCTCGGTCAGGGCGAGACAGCCCTCGCCCGCCGAGTCGCGCGTATTCGCCAGCAACTGGCGCGCCTCACGGGCAGCGACATCGGTCTGGGAGTTGACCGCATTGCGGTATCGAGCGAGGGCGCTGTAGCAGCGCAGCTGCGAGTCGTCCGTGTTCCAGATGAGTCGACCGGCCTCGCGATTGAAACTCGTGAAGTCACCCCGGTCGGCCAACGCCAGGCTCCAGTCGAGCCGCAGTCGGTCTGCGATGTAGGTGTCAGCGTGGCGCGTGAAGAAATCATCGACAGCTGTCACGACCGCCGGGTCGGCGCTGCGCAGCCGCGGCGCCAGTTGCCAGTACTCGACGTAGGCGACCAGCGGATGGTTCGCAAGCTGCGGGGCCAGCTGCGCCAGCTTTGCACTGTTGCCCGAGCGCGCAGCGTCGCGTGCTGCAAGGAACTGCTGGTCCGCCGCAGACGGCGCCGGCACCGTCATGGCGGGTGTCGGCGATCCATTGGCGGCGATGGCCGGGGCGCAAGCCACGACGCACGTCGTGATGATTGTGTAGACAGCAATGAAGCGCATGCCTGAAGATTATCGTACGCGTAGGTGCCGCTGCGCGAGAAATCTTGGACACTGTTGCGCAGATCCGGACCATCCTTGGAAAAAGACCAGCAAAGAAAGTTGCAGCGCGAACACCTGGTGACCGCGCGGGCCGAACTTTCCGGCCGCGCGGAACGTGAACAGACGCTGCATCAGCATGTCGCCGAGTGGCTCTCGCAGGCCGACGTACGTGCCGTCGGCTTCTACTGGCCGATACGGGGCGAACCCGATCTGCGCAGCGTCATCGCAGACTGGCTCGATGCCGACGAGCGGCGGGTCGCAGGCTTGCCGGTCGTGAACGACGACGTGCTGAGCTTTCACGCCTGGACGCGCGATGCACCGATGCGCGCCGCCGAGTTCGGCATCCCGGTACCGGCGCGCGGTCGGCCGATGCAGCCCGACTGCCTGCTGATTCCCTGCCTCGGATTCGACGCGCGGCGTTATCGGCTCGGCTATGGCGGCGGTTACTATGATCGCACGCTCGCGCGATCCGTGCCTTGGCCGCTGTGCGTCGGGATCGCCTTCGAGGCCGGCCGCATGGATACGATCGACCCTCGTGCGCATGACATGCAGCTTGACGTGGTGATCACCGACGCGGGTTCTTTCTAGCGTTCGACGTACCGGTAGCGTGTTTCCACGCCCGCTCATGCCAGATCACGTGAGTCGGTGCGGCCCACGCTGGAACTCCGCCATGATCCAGTCGCGGAACGCGACGACATGCGGCACCGAGCCGCGCTGGCGGTTGACGATCAGGAAGTAGCGATAGCCGGTCCGCATCCTCAGCTTGGGAAACGGCAGCACCAGGTCGCCGTTGGCGGCCAGATCGTCGAGAAACGGGGTACGCACCAGCGCGACGCCCTGGCCGCGTACGGCCGCCTGCACCGATTGGTCAACGTAAGTGAAGTAAAGGCGCGCGGCGCCGTCGAAGGGGGCGACTTCCGCGAACTCGCACCAGCGTGCCCAGCTGCTGTAGGGCGCACTCGGCACGGTCTCGTCCATCGCAAGAATCGGCAGCGACGCAAGATCGCTCGGGTCCGTAAGCGGTGTCTCGCGTGTCGCCAGCAGGCGCGGGCTCAACGCCGGGCTCGCGTCCTCGGTGAGCAGGAGCGTGGCGTCGGTCGGCACCGGAGCGCCGGGGCGCAGCCAGCGGATCGCCACGTCCACGTCCTCGGACTCCAGGTCGACCATGCGGTCCGATGCATCGATGCGAATGTCGATGCCCGGGTGCAGGCGCTGGAACTCGGGCAGACGTGGCACCAGCCACAGCGAGGCAAAGGAGGCGTAGGTCGCAATCGTCACGCGCGGTGCCCCGCCGTCACCCCGGATCTCGTCGACACAGCGATCGACGGCGAGTAGCGCCTGGCGCGCGACGGAATAGAGACGCTCACCCGCCGGCGTCAATTCGAGTGCCCGCGTGAGTCGCTCGAAGAGCTGCCGGCCGACCTGTTGTTCCAGCGAAGCCACCTGCCGGCTGATCGACGACTGTGTCAGCGCGAGTTCCTCTGCCGCGAGCGTGAACGACAGGTGACGTGCGGCACTCTCGAAGCCGCGGAGGGAGGAGAGCCCTACCGGGCGACGGCGGCGCCTGACCGATGACTGAGCCATAGCGCACTATAAATGCAATTTTCGCATGCGTAAGCTGCGAACATACCGTTTGTCGCCCCTCTTTCAGGGGTGTTCAATGCATCCGTACCGAAGAAGTGAATGCGGCCAGTGCATAGGAGGACATCATGGATTGGGGCCCCACTCTCGTCAGGACGATCGATCTGGGCTACGAGCAGATGCTGCTGCTGGAGTCGCGTCCCAGCACCCGCATCAAGGTGGTCTATGGCGGCGTCTGGCTGACCGAAGAAGGCCGCTTGCAGGATGTGTTTGCCGCCAGCGGCGAAGAAGTCGCGCTTAAATCGCGCGGGCTGGCTGTAGTCGAAGGTCTCGGGTATGCCCGCGTTCAAGTTATGGAAACCCCGTTCGGCTGGCGCTCGCTGGCTGCGAGCCTCCGGCGGGTCGGCGACGCAGTGTCCGGCGTCGTGCACCGGTTCCTATCGCCGCCGCGCGGCACGGCTGCGCGTTCCCACTCGACCGTGTGATGTGCGTTGGCCCGGCCCGCTGCGTCAGCGCTGAGGCTCCAGCCGCTGCCAGAGGGCGAGCGTCGCCTCGGCCTGGTTCATCGTGTAGAAGTGCAGGCCCGGGGCGCCCGCCACGAGCAGTTGCTCGCACAGGTCGGTGACGACGTCGAGTCCGAAGCTGCGGATCGAGTCGCGATCGTCACCGTAGCTCTCGAGTCGGCGCCGGATCCAGCGCGGTATTTCGGCACCGCAGGCATCGGAAAAGCGGGCGAGCTGCGTGAAGTTGGTGATCGGCATGACTCCTGGCACTACCGGTACCGAGCAGCCCAGCGCTTCGGCTTCGTCGACAAAGCGGAAATACGCGTCCGAGTTGTAGAAGTACTGGGTGATCGCCGAATTGGCGCCCGCATTGACCTTGCGGACGAAGCTGGCGAGATCGTCCGATGGCGATCTCGCCTGGGGGTGATACTCGGGATACGCCGCGACCTCGATGTGGTACCAGTCTCCGGTTTCGCGGCGGATGAATTCCACAAGTTCATTCGCGTACCGGAAGTCACCCGCGCCCCCCGCGGCACCCGATGGCATGTCCCCTCGCAAGGCAACCACGCGCCGGATGCCGGCCTGGCGATAGCCGTTCAGCAGCTCACGCACCGACTCCCGCGTCGTTCCGATGCAGGAGATGTGGGGTGCCACCGGATAGCCCTCATCGTGCATGGCCAAGACGGTGTTCCACGTGCCTTCCTTGGTCGAGCCTCCGGCTCCGAAGGTGACCGAGAAGAACTCGGGGTGCAGCGTGCCGAGCTTCTGTCGCACTGCGCGCAGCCTCTCCGTCCCCTCCGGTGTCTTGGGCGGGAAGAACTCGAAACTGAAGGTCCGCGAGGGCATCAGGTGCGGTCCGGAATGAGCTTCGACAGTATCCAGCCGATCACGCTGTACAGGATCGCGCCCAGCACCGCCGCCCAGAAGCCGTTGACGTTGAAGCCCGGAAGGATCTCGGCCACACCCCAGAAGAGCAGCGCATTGATCACGAACAGGAACAGTCCCAGCGTCAGGATCGTCACCGGCAGCGTCAGCAGCACGAGGATCGGCTTGACCAGCGTGTTCACGAGGCCGAGCACGAGCGCCGCGATCGCCGCCGATTTCCAGTCCTGCACCTGAACGCCGGGGTAAAGATAGGCGACCGCGAGCAGCGCGATCGCGTTGAGTATCCAGACCAGCAGCAGACGCATCTTCGTCCTCCGGAGGCAAGCTTGCCGTTGAATTCAGGGCGGGCGCCGGGCCGCCCCAAGCCCGCCTTGCAAACTGATCAGTGAAAAGTATCGTGCATCGGGCGCCTTGCGCCCGATGCGAAACTTTTCACTGAATCAATACCGGTAGTGATCCGGCTTGTACGGCCCTTCAGGTTGCACGCCGATATAGCGCGCCTGCGCGTCGGTCAGCTCGGTGAGCTGGGCGGCCAACTTCTTCAACTGCAGCCGCGCAACCTTCTCATCCAAGTGCTTGGGCAGCACATACACACCCACCGGGTACTTGTCGGTGTTGGTATAGAGCTCGATCTGTGCGATCACCTGGTTGGCGAACGAACTCGACATGACGTAACTCGGGTGGCCGGTGCCGCAGCCGAGATTCACCAGTCGTCCCTGCGCCAGCAGAATGATGCGCTTGCCGTCGGGGAAGATGATGTGGTCGACCTGCGGCTTGATTTCCTCCCACGGGTATTGCTTCAGGCCGGCGACGTCGATCTCGTTGTCGAAGTGGCCGATGTTGCAGACGATCGCCTGGTTCTTCATCCTTTTCATGTGGTCATGCGTGATCACATGGAAGTTGCCGGTGGCGGTGACGAAGATGTCGGCCTTGTCGGCGGCGTAGTCCATCGTCACGACGCGATACCCTTCCATCGCGGCCTGCAGGGCGCAGATCGGGTCGATCTCGGTGACCCATACCTGCGCGGAGAGCGCGCGCAACGCCTGCGCCGAGCCCTTGCCAACGTCGCCGTAACCGGCGACGACCGCGACCTTGCCCGCGATCATCACGTCGGTCGCGCGCTTGATGCCATCGACCAGCGACTCGCGGCAGCCGTAGAGGTTGTCGAACTTGCTCTTGGTGACCGAGTCGTTGACGTTGATCGCCGGGAATGCGAGCCGGCCTTCCTTCGCCATCTGGTACAGGCGCTTGACGCCGGTGGTCGTCTCTTCGGTCACGCCCTTGATCTTCGACAGCCGCACCGAGTACCACGACGGGCTCGCGGCAAGTTTGGCCTTGATCGACCTGAACAACGACTCTTCCTCCTCGCTGCTCGGATGCGCGATGACGGAAGCGTCCTTCTCGGCCTTGCTGCCGAGGTGCAGCAGCAGCGTGGCGTCACCGCCGTCGTCGAGGATCATGTTCGAGTGGCCGCCATCGGGCCACTCGAAGATCCGGTGCGTGTAGTCCCAGTAATCGTCGAGCGACTCGCCCTTGACCGCAAACACCGACGTGCCGGATGCAGCGATCGCCGCGGCAGCGTGGTCCTGGGTCGAATAGATGTTGCAGCTCGCCCAGCGCACTTCGGCGCCGAGGGCCTGCAGTGTCTCGATCAGCACCGCGGTCTGGATCGTCATGTGCAGCGATCCGGTGATGCGCGCACCGCGCAGCGGCTTGCTGCCGGCGAATTCCTCGCGGATCGCCATCAGACCCGGCATTTCGGTTTCGGCGATGCGTATTTCCTTGCGGCCCCAGTCCGCAAGCTTGATGTCGGCGACGACGTAGCCGGCACCGGCGGGGGTAGATTTGAGTACGGCGCTCATCTCGCGCCCTCCTTTAGCTATCAAAGAAGTGGGCGAGCGCCGTTGGCACGGCCGGCGCGCAACAACGAGCGTCGCCGGCGCCTCGAGCCTGGCAGGTCCGGAAGTCCCTGTCGCAACGCTCCTCGAGGCAGAAACGAATTGTAACGCGCCGGGGTGCCACGGGCACGCCGGCGCAAGCCTTCAGCCTCGTCGGCCAACGGCGCCTTCCTAGCGCTTGGTGATCACGACTTGCAGGTACTCACCCGGCACCACCAGCGAGTGCTGGCCACCGACATTCATGCGCTCGAGCAGTACGGCGATCTCGGCGGCGAGTTTGTCCGCCTGCGGCTTCTCGAGTGCCGCGAATGCCTTGTGGGTTGGTCCGTAGTAGTCGCGGAACACCTGCAGCCAATGCCCGGTCGAGCGGTAGCGGAAGTTGAAGTTCTTGCGCTCGACACGGATGTCGGCCGCCTGCGCGCCGAACAGCTTGACGATGTGGGGCTCGGTGCCCCAGAGCGCGGGCGACTGCAGGCCTGTCGGCGGCGGCACATAGGCGCTGACGATCTTGAACAACTGGCCGATAAAGCCTTCGGGAGTCCAGTTGGCCAGTCCGATGCGTCCGCCGTCGCGGACGACGCGCAGCATCTCGCTGGCTGGCCGCGCATGCTGCGGCGTGAACATCGCGCCGAAGGTCGACAGCACGACGTCGAATTCCTCATCGTCGAATGGCAACTGCTCGGCATCGGCAACGCGGAACTCCACCTGCAGCCCTTCGGCCGCGGCGCGTGCGAAGCCTTTGTCCAGCAGGGCGGGCACGTAGTCGGTCGAAGTCACGTGCGCAAAGCGCCGAGCGGCGGCGAGCGTCGCGTTGCCATTGCCGGCGGCGACGTCGAGCACGTGCTCGCCGGCCCGCACGTCGACGGCCTCCGCCAGCAACTCGCCGACGATCTGAAGCGTCGTGCCGATGACGGCGAAGTCACCGCTCGCCCAGGTCGCCTGTTGACGTGACTTGATGGCGTCGTAAGGCAAGCCGGGCGCCGGCGTCGCGGCGGTGGTGGGCGACAATTCTTGAAGCATCGTCATGATTAACCTCTCTGTTGGGGTAGGGGACGCGGACCATCAATTCCGCCGTGCGCCGCCGGTCCGCGCGACCGCGACGTCGGGTCGCAGAAGGTCAGACACGCCAGAACGGTTTATCGGCCTCGACCAGCACGTCACTGCGGGTGAGGCCCATGTCGCGCAGGGCACGATCGCTCATCGCGGCGGGCAACGCGCGGTCGGCCGCGCGTTGCTGCCAGGTCAACAGCCCTTCGATACAGCGCTCAATCACACCGGTCAAGGCGTCAATGAGGCTAGGCACGACCCTGGGCAGCGGTCCGAGATCCGGACGAAGGATCGGCTGTATGAGCGGTGAGTGAAGGGTTTGCATGGTTGCTCCTGCGGTGAGTCTTCGATCGCTTCGTGTTTCGCTCGATCGGTGTCGATGGGCCGCATTGTTGGAGTTGCATGCAGTTGACGCTTCACTCCATGTCGTTCAAATTTGCTCGCGAATCCGGTTTTCCAGGCGGCCGGGCAGCCGCCCTGATCGGAAGTCGCGAAGGTTTGCTCGATCGTCCTGCAGGCAGAGCGTATGAGCCAGGATCCCCTGTCAGACGTGCTGCGCAGCGTGCGGCTGCGCGGGGCGGTCTTTTACTACGTGAGTTATGGCGATCAGTGGGTCGCCGAAGCGCCGCCGGCACGCGAGATCGCAGACGCGGTCATGCCGGGTGCGGAGCACGTCCTCGAATACCACTTCGTCGTGAAGGGCGCGGGCTGGGCTGCTACAGAAGGCGAAAGTCCGGTGCGACTCGCCGCCGGGGACATCATCATGTTCCCGCAGGGAAGTGCACACGTGATGTCGAGCGCGCCGGGCCTGCGCGCGGCGCCTGACACCAGTGACTGGATCTTCGCAACACGCAATGATCCGAAACCAATTCCGGTGGCGTTTCACCGAGGCGTGCTTCGTCCCGGTGCGCCGTTGCCCGCAGAAGAAGCGCGCACGGTGGTCGTGTGCGGCTTCATCGGCTGTGACCTTCGTCCCTTCAATCCGCTGATCAGCACTCTGCCGCGCATGTTGCACTTGCCGGCCGGCGGCGTCGGTGACTGGGTTCGCGCCGTGCTGCATCAGGCCGTTGGCGAATCTCGCGAGCGTCGGCCGGGCAGCGAAGCCGTACTCGAGCGCGCCAGTGAAATGGTCTTCGTCGATGCGGCGCGCCGCTATCTGGATGGCCTGCCCGAGAACGCCTCCGGCTGGCTTGCCGGATTGCGCGACCGGCTGGTCGGCAAGGCATTGACGCTGCTGCACGACCGGCCAAGCGAGCCATGGACCGTTGACGATCTCGGCAGGCAGGTAGGACTGTCGCGATCCGCGATGCACGAGCGTTTCGTGCAGTTCATCGGTCAGCCGCCGATGCAATACCTTGCGAACTGGCGCATGCAAGTCGCCTCGCGTCGGTTGCTGACGACCAACTCCAACGTGGCCTCGATCGCGCTCGACGTGGGCTACGACTCCGAGGCAGCGTTTGCGCGCGCCTTCAAGCGATCCACCGGGCTGCCGCCGGCGGCGTGGCGACGACAGAAGGGCGCCGCAAAGTGAGCCGGCCGTGAGTGGGCCCAGGCGCACGCATCAGAACCTGCCGATCGACACCATCGCACGATCAATCCGTGATACGGCATCGGCATTGCTCACGCGCCTGTGGTGCGGGCCTTGAGAGTCTGCAGCGCTCGACTGATGTATTCCAGGACGATCTGAGCGGTCCTGACGCGCTCCTGATGCAGGAGCAGCATCGGCTCGATCGGGCGGTACATTTCCGCGGGGCGGGTCTCGGACTGCGACGGCGCGGCTTCGGCCACCGGCGCGATGTGGTCGACTGAGGATGCCGCAGGGGCGGCTGCCGGCCGCGTAACCGAAGGCGCCGGAGCCTTGAACCCGAATGACACCAGGCGTACGGGATTCAGATTCGAAATAGCCATGATGGCCTCCTGTCAGTTTCCGGGTGGTTTCGCGATTGAAATCGAGCCGAGCGCTACCCGTCAGAGCGCAAGGCAAACGCGGTACAGCGAGTCGTCTTCCGGATTGGGCGTGAGTCGCGCCTCAAGCCGGTTCATCAGCGCCAGCATCGGCGCGTTGTCGGCCAGCACGTCACCGCACAGCCGCTTGATACCGGAGCTGCGGGCCCGCGCCAGGAGTCGATGCATCAGCGCCCGCCCGAGTCCGAAGCCCTGCCAGGCATCCGAGATCGCGATCGCAAACTCGGCGGTCGTAGCGTCGCTGTCGCGCACGTAGCGCGCGTCGGCGACGATGCGACGGTCGTCGGTCGCTTCGGCGACCAGTGCAACATGCGTTCGCTGGTCGGCATTGACGAACGCCTGCAGCAGCGTGTCGGGCAGTTCGTTCAGCCCGAAATGGAAGCGGCGGAAGCGCGCTGTCGGCGACAGATTCGCGACGAAGGCCTGCTCGGCGGCGGCGTCCCGAGGTCCGACCGGCCGTACATGGAGCGAGCGTCCGTCGTCCAGCGTCACCCGTTCTCCGGTGGTGTCGCTCTGGACCACAGCTTGGTGCCGCGCAGGCGTCCGGAAGGACGGAGTCGCGGGCACTGCGGTGACGGCTTCTTCTTGCATGAATTTGGCGAATGGTGGAGGATTCGGTCCGGTCGTCGTGTGGAGCGAATCCTCTTCCTAAGCGGCACCGGATTCAAACGCTCATTTGGAACGCTAAGCATTCCTCCAGCGCATGCAAAAGGATCCATCGCGATTGCCGCCGCTCGACCTGCTGGTCAGCTTCGACTCAGCGGCCCGACATCTGTCGTTTACGAAGGCGGGGGCGGAGCGCTTTCTGACGCAGTCCGCGATTAGCCGTCAGATCAAAGCGCTCGAAGACGATCTCGGGGTCACGCTCTTCAGGCGCAGGCACCGTGCGCTCGATCTCACCGAAGATGGACGGCGTCTGCGCGAAGCTGTGCGTGGCGCGCTCGACGGACTGCGTGGAACGATGGAGCAGATCCGGGCGCCGTCGCGACGTGAAGTCCTCGCGCTGACCACCACGCCCGGACTGGCATCACTGTGGCTGATTCCGCGTCTGGAAGCCTTCATCAGCGAGCATCCCGGCATCGATGTACGCATCGATGCGAGCCTCGCCAAGCGCAATCTTGCGACCGATGGCTACGACCTCGCGATTCGATATGCGAGCGCCGATTCGAGCGTCGGTACATCGCTCTTTCACGAAACCGTGCAGCCCGTGTGTGCTCCGACGCTCGCGCGCGATCGTGCGCGGCCGTTGAAAACGCCGGCCGACCTCAGGCACCACACGCTGCTCGACGTCGAAGTGCAGATGGGAGCCGAAGTGCTGCTCGAGTGGAATCTGTGGGCGAAGGCGATGGGACTCGGCGAACTCGGTGCGGCGCGGACGGTCACTCTGACGAGCTACGACGCCGCGATCGCGGCGGCGGTCGCCGGTCAGGGCGTAGCGCTCGGGCGACGGCCCCTTATCGACACATTGCTGAAGCGGCGACAGCTCGTCACCCTGTTCGGCAATGAGATGTCGTCGCGTCGCGCCTATTTCCTGGTCATCGCGCCGCGCGCAGCGGATCGCCCGTCAGTGCGTGCACTCGCGGGTTGGATGATCGAGCAGGCCGGCCGCGTCTGAAGAAAGGCGCTCCGGGCGGAGCGCCTTTTCCGGCTTCAGGCGGCGCGGCGTTTCACGCCGACGGCGTCCGCTAGTGCGGCCGCCCGGTCGGTTCGTTGTCTCCGGCCGCGTCCGCCGTAGGGCGGGCGCTTAACTTCGGCGTCCGCCGAAGTTAGCCTCGACGAAAGATGGCTCGGGCGGCTTCAGGCGGCGCGGCGCTTCACGCCGACCGCGTCGGCCAAGGCCGCCGCGCGATCCGTCTTTTCCCACGTGAATTCGGGTTCGTCGCGGCCGAAGTGGCCGTAGGCCGCGGTCTTCTCATAGATGGGTCGCAGCAGGTCCAGCATCTGCACGATGCCGCGCGGCCGCAGGTCGAAGTGTTCGGCGACCAGCTTGCCGATCTGATCGTCCGGGACGATCCCCGTGCCCTCGGTGTACACGGTGATGTTCATCGGCTTGGCCACGCCGATCGCGTAGGCGACTTGCACCTGACACTGGCGCGCGATGCCGGATGCCACGATGTTCTTCGCGACGTAACGCGCCGCGTAGGCGGCCGAGCGGTCCACTTTGGACGGGTCCTTGCCCGAGAATGCGCCACCGCCGTGCGGGCAGGCGCCGCCGTAGGTATCCACGATGATCTTCCGTCCCGTCAGGCCGCAGTCGCCCTGCGGTCCGCCGATGACGAAGCGGCCGGTGGGGTTGACCAGGTACTTGGTGTCCTTCAGCCATTCCTTGGGCAGCACCGGCTTGATGATCTGTTCGATGACCGCCTCGGTGAACTCGGGCTTCATCTTGTCGCCGAGGCTCATCTCCGGTGCATGCTGGGTCGACAGCACGACGGTGTCGATCGAGTGCGGTTTGCCGTCGATGTAGCGCATCGTGATCTGGCTCTTCGCATCCGGGCGCAGCCACGGCAGGCGGCCGTCGCGGCGCAGGTCGGCCTGGCGCTCGACCAGTCGGTGCGCGTAGTAGATCGGCGCCGGCATCAGGTCCGGCGTCTCGTCACAGGCATAGCCGAACATCAGGCCCTGGTCACCCGCGCCCTGGTTCAGGAAGTCGTCCGAGGCGCGATCCACGCCCTGCGCGATGTCGTTGCTCTGCTTGTCATACGCCACGAGGACAGCACAGCCCTTGTAGTCGATGCCGAACTCGGTGTTGTCGTAGCCGATGCGCTTGATGGTCTCGCGTGCGACCTCGATGTAGTCGACATGTGCATTGGTCGTGATCTCGCCGGCCAGCACCACGAGGCCCGTATTGACGAGCGTCTCCGCGGCGACGCGCGAGCGCGGGTCCTGCGTCAATACGGCGTCAAGAATGGCGTCCGAGATCTGGTCGGCGACCTTGTCCGGGTGGCCTTCCGAGACCGATTCGGACGTGAAGAGAAAATCGCTGGACATGGTCCGCTCCTGTCAAGATGGTTCGGGTGCGTTGCGCACTCTGCTGGAGCGGCGACGCTTTAGCGGTATTTGCCTCGGCTATGCTGTCGAGGATCGCCCCGCAAGTTGTCGGTTAACACGGCGAAGGCGGATTATAGGTCAAGCCTTGCGCCGGTCGCCGTGACGTACGTAGGCGACAACACTTCAATAGCTCCCGTGCTCAGACTGCTCTTCAAGTGCATCGCGGCCTTGTCGCTGGGAACGGTACACGCAATTGGCGGCGCACTCGGGAAAGGGTCTTCTGGCTGTCTCCCACCTACCGCCGCCGCCTGCGTGAAAACCTGACTCTGGCCGGTTACCGCGATCCGGTCCTGGAGCGCGCCGCGGCGGCTGAAGCCGGCAAACAGGCGCTAGAAACCGCCTGGATCTGGATGCGCCCGCGTGCCGATATCATTGCGTGTACCGAGGTTGCCGACATGTCGATCGTCGACCGGGCCCTCGCGGATGGCCGGCCGGTGATGTTCCTGCCGCCGCACTTGGGCAGCTTCGAGGTCACGGCGCAGTTTTACGCGGCGTTCCGACCGGAGGCGAAGACCCGCCCGATGACCGTGCTTTACCGCATCCCGCGCAAATCCGTGCTGCGCGACATCGTCGAAACCGGCCGTGCCGCTGAGGGGCTCAAGCTCGCGCCCGCCGAGATGAAAGGCGTGCGCATGCTGATGAAGGCGATGAAGGACCGCGAAGTGGTCGGCATCCTGCCGGACCAGGTGCCCTCGCGCGGCGAGGGCATGTGGGCACCCTTTTTCGGGCGCTGGGCCTACACGATGACACTGCCGGCCCGGCTGGCGCGCCAGTTCGACGCGATCGTGCTCTTCGTCTACGGCGAACGGCTGTCCGACGGACGCGGCTATCGCATTCACCTGAAGCGCCTCGAGGAGCCCTTCAACGGTAACGCGGCGCATGATGCTGCCGTGATGAATCGCGGCCTCGAGGCGCTGATCCGTGAGCGCCCGGCGCAGTACCTGTGGGGCTATAACCGCTACAAGGTTCCAGCCGGTGCCGAGCCGCCACCGAACGAGGCGCCGGCGTGAATCTCTGGGCCGCCAAGCTCGGAATCTTCCTGATCAACCTGACGCGCCATTGGACGCAGCGCACGCGCACGCGGGTTGCCTACGCGCTGTCTGACCTGGTGTGGTTCCTGGCAGGGTCGCGCAAGAACGTCACGCTGAACAATCTGCGGGCATGCTTTCCCGAGATGTCAGATGCCGAGCGCCGCCGCCTTGGCCGCCTTACTTTCCGCAGCCTTGGTCGGGCAGCGCTGGATCATTCGGTGCTTTGGAATGCGGACCGCGCGAGCATCGAGCGTTACATCAAGGTTGAAGGCGCTCACTACCTGACCGATCCCGCGTACCGTCCTTCGATCCTGCTCGCGCCGCACTTCGTCGGCCTGGACGCGGGCGGAGTTCGCTCCAATACGCTGGTGCGCGGGGCCTCCATTTACTCGAAGCAGAAGAACCCGGTCTGGGACGCCTGGCTGCTGAAGGCACGACAACGATTCAGCGACCCGGTACTGCTGCCGCGCCAGGGCCTGGACATGCGCAGCGTAGTTCGGACCGTCAGATCAGGACTGCCGCTGTACTACCTGCCGGACATGGATCTGGGACCCACCAACTCGATCTTCGTACCGTTCTTTGGCGTTCCGACGGCGACGATTCCAATGGTTTCGCGCATTGCGCGCATGACGGGTGCCAAGGTCATCGTGACTGTGACCGAGATGACAGACGACGGCTACATCCTGCACATCGAACCTCCGTGGGAGAACTTTCCCGGTGAGTCGGTCGAGGACGACACCGCGCGCATGAACCGCGAAATCGAGCGCTGGGTATTGCGCATGCCAACGCAGTACTTCTGGACCCACAAGCGCTTCAAGACGCGGCCGGAGGGGGAACCTTCGATCTATTAGGCGCGTCGCTCGTGTACGCAAGGCCCGGCGTTGCCGGGCCTTGCACGTGCACTCGCTCCGATTAGTTAGTCGGCTGCGCTCTGGAGCGCAGCCGACTGATCAGACTTGAGCGGATCGCGCAACGCGCGAGCCGTGCCGGCGGAAGTGCACGTGCATCGGCGAAGCCGATGCGTACACTTGCGACGATTATGAAATTGCGTTTCACCAAGATGCAGGGCGCGGGCAATGACTTCGTGATGCTCGACGGTGTGAGGCAGAAGATCGAACTGTCGCGTGAGCAGGTGCGACGCATCGCCGATCGCCATTTTGGCATCGGCGCCGACCAGATTCTGCTGGTGGAGCCCACCTCGCGTGCGGGCGTGGACTTCCGCTACCGCATCTTCAATTCCGATGGCGGGGAGGTCGAGCAGTGCGGCAACGGGGCGCGTTGCTTTGTGCACTTCGTGCGCGATCAGAAGCTCACCGACAAGGCCGCGATCCGGGTCGAGACGCTGTCCGGGATCATCGAGCCGCGGCTCGCCGCGTCTGGCGAGGTGACGGTCGACATGGGCGCTCCGATTTTCGAGCCTGCGAGCGTGCCGTTCAGTGCCTCAGGCCTGCAGAGTCGCCGCGGCCACGACGACACGCTGTGGCCGATCGTGGTCGACGGGCGCGAGGTGTGGATGTCGGTGCTGTCGATGGGCAATCCTCACGCGGTGCAGCTCGTTGAATCCGTAGACGGCGCGGCCGTCGCGATCGAAGGCCCGCTGATTGAAAACCACGAACGTTTCCCGCAGCGCGCGAACGCCGGATTCATGCAGGTCGTCGATCGGCACAACGTTCGCCTGCGGGTCTGGGAAAGGGGCGCGGGCGAGACTCTGGCGTGCGGCACCGGAGCCTGTGCTGCCGTGGTGGCGGGCATACGCCGGGGCGTGCTGCGCTCGCCCGTGCGTGTCGCGACGCGTGGCGGCGTGCTGACTATCGAATGGAGTGGCGGCCCCGTGTGGATGACAGGCCCAGCGACCAAGGTCTTTGAAGGCGAGATCGAACTCTGACAGGAGCCCCATGCAAATCCAGGACATTGCGAACTACTTGGCGAACCATCCGGATTTCTTCGACCAGCACCCGGAACTGCTTGCAGGGCTGCAGCTGCCACACCCGCAAAATGGCCAGGCGATTTCGCTGGTCGAACGTCAGTCACTGGTGCAGCGCGAGCGCATCAGGTCGCTCGAAGGGCGCATCACCGAAATGATCCGTCACGGGCAGGAGAACGAGGCGATCGTGTCTCACCTGATCGCGTGGGCGCGCGAACTGCTGCTGACGGAGGACGCGGCGGCACTGCCCGATGTTGCAGTCAACTCGATGAAGGAGATCTTCAGCGTGCCGCACTGCGCTTTGCGACTGTGGTCCGTAAAGCCGCAATTCACTGCTCTCCCGAGCGCGGCACCCGTCGAGGCGGACACGGTGTTGCTCGCAAACAGCATGCGGGTGCCCTTTTGCGGCTCGAACGTCGGCTTCGAGGCGGCCACCTGGTTCGAGGACGGCGCGGCGGTGCAAAGCCTCGCGATGCTGCCACTGCGCGTGGGTGCTGACCCAAAGACCTTCGGGCTGCTGGTGCTCGGTTCCGCCGACAAGGATCGCTTCCACATCACGATGGGAACCGCGTTTCTCGAGCGCATCTCCGAACTCGCGAGCGCGGCGCTGGCCCGCATGCGCGCCTGAGATGAACTTTGCGCCGTCGATCGAGCACTTCCTGCAGGAACTGCAAACGCAGCGGCGCGCTTCGCCCCACACACTTGCCGCCTACCGACGCGACCTCGAACGCCTGCACGAACTCGCGGCCGGTAGAGCGCCGGCCAGGCTGAACGCAAGCGACATCCGAGGTTTCATCGCCCGCCTGCACGGAGCGGGCCGGTCCGCGGCGACGCTTGCGCGTACGTTGTCGGCATGGCGCACGTACTTTGCCTGGCTGGTCGAACACCGCGGTCTGGACAGTAATCCTGCCGCGGGGATCCGGGCCCCGCGTCGCGAGAAGCGCTTGCCGAAAGCATTGACGGCAGATCAGGCCGTCCGCTTCGCCGCGCACGAGGGCGCAGGCGGGTGGATTGCGGCGCGGGATCACGCCCTGGTTGAACTGCTGTACTCGAGCGGCCTGCGCCTGGCAGAGCTGCTATCGCTCGATAGCAGGCACTATGCAGCGGAACCGGGCGCGGGACGTTCGCGCAGCTGGATCGATCTCGATAGCAGCGAAGCGACGGTGCTGGGCAAGGGCGGCAAGACACGGACGGTGCCGATCGGCGCTCCGGCACGCGAGGCGCTGCTGCGGTGGCTCGACGCGCGTGCCTCGATCAAGGGCTGCGATGCGCGGGCGTTGTTCGTCTCGGCCCGCGGCAGCCGCCTGACGGCCCGCAGCGTGCAGGCCCGCCTTGCACGGCGTGCGCGCGAGCTCGGATTGGGTGTGCACGTGCATCCGCACGTGCTCCGGCATTCGTTTGCCTCCCACCTGCTGCAGTCCAGCGGTGATCTGCGGGCGGTGCAGGAACTGCTGGGGCACGCCAACATCTCGTCCACGCAGATCTACACGCGTCTCGACTGGCAGCACTTGGCCAAGGCCTACGACGCCGCGCATCCGCGCGCCAAGCGCAAGACCTGACCGTGATCGCACTGTCACCGATTGCGGGCGCGGCGCGGCGTGCGACTGCGTCGACATGAGCCGCATCCACCTCAAGCCCGGGAAGGAGAAGTCTCTTCTGCGCCGCCACCCGTGGGTCTACGCCGGTGCGATCGGACGCGTCGAGGGCAATCCGGGCAGCGGAGCGACGATCGAAGTGCGAGCAGCCGACGGCCGCTTTCTCGCCTGGGCCGCGTACTCGCCGGCGTCGTCGATCCGGGCGCGGGCGTGGAGCTTTGCCGAGGCTACGCCCGTGACGGCGGAACTTCTCGCGGAACGCGTGCGGCACGCCGTGCGGCGGCGCGCCGCACTGGCGCCGGAGACGACCGCGACGCGACTCGTTTTCGGCGAGGCCGACGGTTTGCCCGGGCTGATCGTCGATCGCTACGCCGATCAGCTTGTCACCCAGTTCCAGTCGGCCGGTGTCGATGCCTGGCGCGACGTCCTGATCGACGCGCTGCTGGCCGCGACTGGTTGCCGCGATGTCTTCGATCGAAGCGATGGGGCGTCGCGAGTGCGCGAAGGACTGCCGGCGATCAGCGGCGTGTTGCGGGGCGCCGAGCCGGCACCGCAGATCGAAATTCAGGAGCACGGACTGCGCTTCCAGGTCGACGTGCGGCGCGGACACAAAACCGGCTTCTACATCGATCAACGCGACAACCGGCGGCTCGCCCGCGAGCTTGCCGAGCGGCACGTCGCGCGCACCGGCCGCGGGCCGCGTTGTCTGAACTGCTTCTGCTACACGGGCGGTTTCTCGATCTCAATGTTGGCCGGGGGCGGGGAATTCGTGCATTCGGTGGACTCCTCGGCCGAGGCTCTGCGTCTCGGCGCCGAGCATGTGATGCTGAATGAGTTCGCGGCGGACCGCGTGCGCTGGGACGAGGCTGATGCGTTCACCGCCTTGCGTGCCCTGCGGGACTCGGGGCCTGTTTTCGACCTCATCGTGCTCGACCCACCCAAGTTCGCCTCGAGCCATCACCATGTCGATCGCGCGGCACGCGCCTACAAGGACATCAACCTCAATGCGCTGCGCCTGCTGGCACCCGGGGGTTCGCTGCTGACGTTTTCCTGCTCGGGCGCGATCGACGTCGATCTGTTCCAGAAGATCGTGGCGGGCTCCGTCATCGATGCCGGCGTCGAGGCATGGCTGGTGGGCCGGCTCGGGGCGGGTGCCGATCACCCCCTGATGATGACCGTGCCCGAATCCGAGTATCTCAAGGGCCTGCATCTGGTGAGGATCGGGTAGGGCACCGCGCCGCCGTCATGGCCGGCAACGCGGGCGCCCGATCCACTACACTACCGCCCCGCTTTTGACGCCCGCCGCAATGCGCGGGCTCGCATGGAAAACCTCGATGAATGAAGCGAATCTGGTGCCGGTCACCGTCCTGACCGGTTTTCTCGGCGCCGGCAAGACGACCTTGCTCAACCGCATTCTGTCCGAGCAGCACGGTCACAAGATCGCCGTGATCGAGAACGAGTTCGGGCCGGAAGGTGTCGACAACGAACTGCTGGTGACTGACACCAACGAGCAGATCGTCGAGATGAACAACGGCTGCATCTGCTGCACTGTGCGCGGTGACCTCGTGCGCATCCTCGCGGACCTCAAGCGCAAGCGCGAGGCGAAGGAACTCGCGTTCGAGCGCGTGATCATCGAGACGACCGGCATGGCCAATCCCGGGCCGGTGACGCAGACGTTCTTCATCGAGGACGACATTTCCTCGTACTACCTGCTCGACAGCGTGATAACAGTGGTCGACGCCAAGCACGGCCACGACACGCTCGATGCCCAGGTCGAGGCACAGAACCAGGTCGGGTTCGCCGACCGCATCCTGATGTCGAAGACCGATCTGGTCGACGCCGATGAACTCGCGTCACTGCGCGAGCGGATCGTGCGGATGAATCCACGTGCGCCGATCAAGCCGGTCAATTTCGGCCAGATCCCGCTGAAGGACGTGCTGGACCTGCGAGGCTTCAATCTCAATGCGATTCTCGACATCGACCCGGAATTCCTCGCGACCGAGCACCCGGACGCGGCGCGGAGCAATGCCGGCGACGGACATGCGCACGACCACGTGCATGACGAGCATTGCGGGCACGACCATGACGATGATCATCACCATGGCCACCATCATCATCATGATGATGCGATCAAGGCATTCGCGTTCCAGTCGACGCGGCCGTTCGACTCCGCGAAGCTCGAGGAGTACATGGGTGCGCTGACTCAGGTTTACGGTCCCGATATGCTCCGGTATAAAGGCGTGCTTTTCATGAGCGGGTCCAACCGGCGCATGATCTTCCAGGGCGTACACATGCTCATGGGAGCGGACGTCGGGCGGCCCTGGGGCAAGGACGAGAAGCCTTCCAGCAAGATCGTGTTCATCGGGCGGAACCTGCCGAAGGACACCATCCTCAAGGGCCTTGAAGCGTGCCTTGCGCGCTGATCCCCGCCCTCCACACATTTCAAAGACACAACGAGGTAGACAGACGATGGCTGCAGCAAAGAAGGCGCCGGCCAAGAAAGCGGCCAAGACCGCTGCCAAGAAAGTAGCGCCCAAGAAGGCAACGGCCAGGAAAGTACCGGCGGCCAAGGGCAAGGCGGTCAAGAAGCCTGTGAAGGTCGCGCGCGGCGCGAAGGCGCCCGCCAAGCCGACCAGACCAGCCGCAAAGCCGCACGCCAAGGCGCCGGCGAGGCCGGTGAAGCCTACCAAGCCGCTTGCGAAGGCGGCGCCGAAAGCTGTCGAGAAGCCCGCGCCGAAAAAGGCCGCTCCGGCCAGACACTCGAAGCCTGCCAAGGTTGAGCGCGCACCGGTTTCGTTCGCACCCATCCTCGCAGCCCCCGTCGCACCCGCGCCGGCCGCAGCGCGTCCGGCCCCGGCGCCGAGCCCCAAGGATTTGGCTGCAGCGCATGAGTACCTGCTGGCGCGTTCGGCGACACGCAGCGAGGAACCGGTGATGGTCAACGGCAGGCGCCTTCCCACTGAAGGTGAATTGCTGAAGATGCCCGAGTCCGCGTACATGAACGAGCAGCAACTGGGTTTCTTCAAGTACCGGCTGCAGCAGATGGAGCGCGAACTGCTGCAGAACGCCGATGAAACGACCGAGCATCTGCGCGAGACTGTGATCGTGCCCGACCCTGCGGACCGCGCGACGATCGAAGAGGAGCACGCGCTCGAGCTGCGCACGCGCGACCGCGAGCGCAAGCTGCTGAAGAAGGTCCAGCAGTCTCTGGCACGCATCGAGGCAGGTGACTACGGCTACTGCGAGGAAACCGGCGATCCGATCGGCATCCCACGCCTGCTCGCGCGTCCGACCGCGACGCTGTCGCTCGAAGCGCAGCAGCGGCGCGAGATCAAGCAGAAGATGTATGGGGACTGACGCGAAGCGCCTGCTTCAGCGGGGTCTGCCCCTGAGAACGCAAACCGGGGCTCTCCGCCGCTCCTGAAATGCCAGCTCTTCTGGAAGGTCCGTTCGAGCTCAAATGCCGCCCGGGAGATACCCTGCTTGCGGGGGTACCGAAGTAATCCGGTCGGTCGGGTGACGCGTAGCCGACAGGCGGGATAGTCGCCCAGATCAACGGTTTGGCGGGGGATGATTGTTGTTACTATGGGCTGACCCTCGGGCGTTGAGGCGGCCACCTTTGCGCCCACCGCGCGCATGGTGATCAGACAAGGGCGTTGCCGCGACGTTGGCATTTCCCGTGCCGCAGCAGGGATCGATGACCGATATGCAAGGTATACAGCACTAACCGGCACTAACGAAACCAGAAGGCAGCGTGGTCTTCTCGTTCTTCAAGAAGGATCCTAAGGACACCGCCGAGCCGTCCGCGGCGAAGGGCGGGGGAGCTCGCGCGTGCGGTCAAGCCGAGCGCACGCCCCCTGGCGGCACCTGTCAATCGCAACGCTTCGGCAACCGTTCCGAAGCCACCCAATACCGACGGTTCGTTGCCCGATAAGGATCTCGCGCGCACCCTCGCGATGGAGACGGCGGCGAAGATCGACGCCATCGAGTCTGAAATGGCGCGCGACTTTATGCGCCCTTCCGGCGGGGCGACGCTGTTTCCCAACTCAGCGGCGAACTCCACGCTGGGCCGGCTCTCGCAGCAGCCCGTCGAGCAGGCCGTGCCTTCCACCTCGCTGGCGAAGGATGTCGGCATCGAACTGATCGACCTCAGCACCGATGACTGGCAAGGCAATGCCAATGCGATCGAGCTGCAGGCCGAGGGTTCGGGTTCGGCGATCGACGAAGCGGCGATACTGTTCGCCAACGGGCTGATCGAGCCGGCTGAAGCAGGTTTGCGGGCCGCGATTCACTCTGACTCGCTGGGGGACGCCGCACAGCGAGCCTGGCTGATGCTGTTCGAGCTGTTTCAGCAGCGCGGCGATAAGGGCAGTTTCGACAACCTGACGATCGAGTACGTACTGCGGTTCGAAAGCTCGCCGCCGGCGTGGATCGACTACAAGGACGAAGCTCCGGCCGGTGGGGTGGGCAAGACCGCCGACGGTGCGCCGATCGTGCGGCTGCCCGACGTCGTTGATGCCAACGTGGTGAAGGTGCTGGAGCAGCTGAAGAACTACTCGGCGCAGCACCAGGCGCTGACGCTGGATGCGTCAGGCGTGCGGGAGGTGGATCTGGTCGGGGCCGAACTGCTGTTGCGCGTGATCAATGCCTTCAAGCGGGCGAGCCACGAACTGTTGGTCCTGGGCGCCGACCAGCTCATCACGCCGCTGCGGGCCGCGGTGGAACCCGGACGCCGGGACCAGAGCGATGCCGGATGGATGCTCCTGCTCGAGGTGTTTCGCCTGTTGCAGCGCCAGCACGATTTTGAGGAATCTGGGATCCAGTACTGCATCACCTACGAAGTCTCGCCGCCGTCGTGGGAACCGCCTCCGCCGAGCCTGAAGACCCGTGCCGCAACACCGGCCGAGCGCCCCGTGGAAGCCGAAGACGGATTGAGCTGGCGTGGCACGGTGCGCGCCAGCGGTGATCCACAGTTTGGGCGACTGCAGGCCGCCGCCAAGACCGAGAAACGGCTGGCGGTCGATTGCACCTACCTGAAGCGCATCGAGTTTTCCACCGCGACGGGACTGCTGACGATTCTCACCAAGCTCAGGCAGGGTGGCGTGACGGTCGAGTTTCGTAACGTCAACTATCTGATCGCCGCACTCCTTTCGTTGCTTGGCATCGATACGGTCGCCGACGTCCAGTTGCGTCGGGTCTGACCGTCCCCATCTAGTCCGCCATCGAGATCGGGCCTGGCTCACGGCCGGGAAATGTCATGGAACCCTTTCACGGCACGACGATCGTCTCCGTACGCCGCGGCAATGCAGTGGCGATGGGCGGCGACGGCCAGGTCACGCTCGGCAACATCGTGGTGAAGGCAGACGGCGCGCAAGGTGCGGCGCCTGTACCACGACCGGTCCTGGCCGGTTTCGCCGGCGCGACCGCCGACGCCTTCACGCTGTTCGAGCGCTTCGAGGCCAAGCTGGAGAAGCACCAGGGCCACCTGGTGCGCTCGGCCGTCGAACTGGCCAAGGACTGGCGCACCGACCGCGTCCTGCGCCGCCTCGAAGCGATGCTGGCCGTGGCCGATCGCGAGGCCTCGCTGATCATCACCGGCAATGGCGACGTGCTCGAGCCCGAGCTACGGGCTCATCGCCATCGGCTCGGGCGGTCCCTATGCGCAGGCGGCGGCGCGCGCGCTGCTCGACACACCGAGCTCGCGCCGCGCGACATCGTCAAGAAGGCCGCTCGAGCATCGCCGGCGATCTGTGCATCTACACGCAACCAGAGCCACACCATCGAGACGCTGGGACTGACGAGACCGCGTCCTCGGCCCGATGAAGCTACCTCAGCATGACGCCGCAGGAAATCGTCTCACGAACTGGACAAGCACATCGTCGGCCAGGACCGCGCCAAGCGCGCGGTCGCAATCGCGCTGCGCAACCGCTGGCGCCGGCAGCAGGTCGCCGAGCCGCTGCGCACCGAGATCACGCCGAAGAACATCCTCATGATCGGCCCGACCGGCGTCGGCAAGACCGAGATCGCGCGCCGCCTGGCGCGCCTGGCCGATGCGCCATTCATCAAGGTCGAGGCGACCAAGTTCACCGAGGTCGGCTATGTCGGCCGGGATGTCGACACCATCATTCGCGATCTGGTCGACATTGCCGTCAAGCAGACGCGCGAGGCCGAGACGAAGCAAGTGGCAGTGCGCGGCGCGAGGACGCCGCCGAAGACCGCGATCCTCGACATCCTCGTTCCGCCGCCGCGCGACGTCGGCTTCGCCTCGGGCCGGCCGCGACGACGAGAATGCGACGCGTCAGAAATTCCGCAAGAAGCTGCGCGAAGGCGAGCTCGACGACAAGGAGATCGAGATCGAGCTGAGCGCGGTCGCGCCGTCGCTCGAAGATCATGGCGCCGCCGGGCATGGAAGAACTGACGCAGCAGATCCAGTCGATGTTCGCCAACCTGGGCCGGGATCGACGCAAGGCGCGGCGCATGCGCATCGCCGATGCGCTGAAGGCGCTGACCGACGAGGAGGCCGGGCGCCTGGTCAACGACGACGAGCTGAAGGCCAAGGCGCGTTGCCAATGCCGAATCCGAACGGCATCGTCTTCATCGACGAGATCGACAAGATCACGTCGCGCGCCGAATTGCAGGGCGCAGACGTGTCACGCCAGGGCGTGCAGCGCGACCTGCTGCCGCTGGTCGAAGGCACCACCGTCAACACCAAGTACGGCATGGTGAAGACCGACCACATCCTGTTCATCGCGTCGGGCGCTTTCCACCTCGCCAAGCCGTCCGACCTGATCCCGGAGCTGCAGGGGCGGTTTCCCGATCCGCGTCGAACTGGATTCGCTGACGGTCGACGACTTCGAACGCATCCTCAAGGCCACGGACGCCAGCCTGACCGAGCAGTACCGCGCTCTACTCGGAACCGACGGCTGCGTGCTCGATTTCACGGACGACGGAATCCACCGGATGGCGGAGATCGCCTACGCGGTCAACGAAAGGACCGAGAACATCGGCGCGCGGCGTCTTTACACCGTGATGGAGAAGCTGCTCGAGGAAATCTCGTTCGAAGCCGGCAGCGGCGTGGCCGGCGGTCCCGGGCGCGTGCGTATCGACGCGGCATATGTGGAAGCGCGCCTCGCAGATCTCGCAAGCAACGAGGACCTCGCCCGCTACGTGCTGTGAGCAGTGCGGCCGGAACGGCCGAGGGGCAAGTAACGCCCCGCGCCCAGTTTTCCTGCGCTGCGGATGCGTTCGTCAAGCAGCGGAAACACCGATCCGCGGCCGGGTCTTCCCCGGGGTGAGGTCTCCCTATACTCCGGCGACCGGGCCGTCGCCCGACGACTGTCCACGGGTAATCGATGAACGTCCTTCTTTTCCTGTCGGGCCTTGCGGCGCTGGTGGCGGGCGCTTCGCTGCTCGTGCGCGGCGCCTCCAAGCTGGCGCTCTCGTTCGGCATCTCGCCGCTGGTCGTGGGACTCACCATCGTGGCATTCGGCACCAGCGCGCCGGAGGTGGCGGTGTCGGTGGGTGCCGTCTTCGGCGGCAGGACCGACCTTGCCATCGGCAACGTCGTCGGCAGCAACATCTTCAACGTTCTGTTCATCCTCGGTGTCAGCGCGCTGATCACACCGCTCGTCGTCAACGTCCAGTTGATCCGCCAGGAGGTGCCGATCATGGTCGGCGCCTCGCTGCTGCTGCTGGTGCTGGGCCTGGATGGCGCACTCACCGTCTGGGATGCCGCCTTTCTCTTCGCGCTGCTGATCGCGTACACCGTTTTCCTGGTTCGGCAGTCGCGTCGGGAAACCAGCGCGGCGCAGGCCGAGTACGCCGAGGACTTCCGGCCGGCGCGATCCGGCGCGTGGGATGACTCCGTACCGGCGCAGGTCGCGCTCATCGTCATCGGACTCCTCGCGCTGGTCTACGGCGCGGACTGGCTGGTGACTGCGTCCGTCAACGTCGCCCGGGCGATGGGCGTCAGCGACGTCGTCATCGGGTTGACGATCGTCGCCGCCGGAACATCGATGCCGGAGGTGGCGACCTCGATCGCGGCCGCACTCAAGGGCGAGCGCGACATCGCCGTAGGCAACGTGATCGGCAGCAACACCTTCAACATACTCGGTTGCCTCGGACTGTCCGGACTGGCGTCGGGTGGCCAGGGTTTGATCATGCCGCCGGCGGTGCTCGCCTTCGACATCTGGGTCATGCTGGCCGTTGCGCTCGCCTGTCTGCCCGTCCTCATTACCGGACGCGAGATCGCGCGCTGGGAGGGCGGTGTGTTCCTGCTGTACTACGTCTGCTACGTCGCGTATCTGATCCTGGCGGCGCAGAGGCACGCCGCGCTGGAACCGTTCTCGACGGTGATGATGAGCTTCGTCATTCCGCTCACGGTGATCACACTGATTGTCGTGCTGGTGCGCAAGCCCCGCACCGCCGCATGAGCATGCTGCTGCTTGCGCTGCTGCCCTTCGCCGGGGCCGCGCTGCTCGGTGCGGTGCCGAACGAACGGCGGCGTGCGGCCGCCTGGGTGGCCGGCGTCGTGACGCTGGCCGCGCTGACACTCGTGTTGGCGGCCGCGCCGGAAATCTTCAGCGGCCAGGTGCTGCACTGGTCGATCGACTGGCTGCCGACGCTCGGATTGACGTTTGGCTTTCGCATGGACGGCCTGGCGTGGGTTTTCACTCTGCTCATCTGCGCCATTGGCGCGCTGGTCGTGCTCTACGCCGCGTATTACTTGCATGCGGACGACCCTGCCGCGCGGTTCTTCCGCTATCTGCTGCTTTTCATGGGCGCCATGCTCGGGCTGGTGCTGGCGGACAACCTGCTGCTGCTGGTCGTGTACTGGGAGGCAACCAGCCTCGCGTCATTTCTGCTGATCGGCTACTGGAGCCAGCGTGAGGATGCGCGCGAAGGTGCGCGCATGGCGTTGACGATCACCGGTGCGGGCGGACTCGCGTTGCTGGGCGGTGTACTGCTGCTCGGCCACATCGTTGGCAGCTTCCAGCTCGACGCCGTCCTCACGGCAGGCGACGCGATCCGTGCTGACCCGCTCTACATCCCCGCGCTCGTGCTCGTACTGCTCGGAGCCTTCACGAAGAGCGCACAGTTTCCGTTCCACTTCTGGCTGCCGCACGCGATGGCAGCGCCGACGCCCGTGTCGGCCTACCTGCACTCGGCCACGATGGTCAAGGCTGGCGTGTTCCTTCTGGCACGTCTGTATCCGGCGCTCGGGCACTCGGACGCCTGGTTCTGGCTCGTCAGCCTGACCGGGCTTTCGACGCTGCTGGTCGGCGCTTACCTGGCGATCTTCCAGCATGACCTCAAGGGGCTGCTGGCGTACTCGACGATCAGCCATCTCGGCCTGATCACGCTGCTGTTTGGCTTGGACAATGCGCTGGCGGTCGTGGCTGCCGTGTTCCACATCCTCAATCACGCGACCTTCAAGGCTTCGCTCTTCATGGCCGCCGGCATCATCGACCACGAGACCGGTTCGCGCGACATGCGGCGCCTCAACGGCCTCTGGAAGTACCTGCCGTGGACCGGTGCTCTGGCGATGGTCGCGAGTGCCGCGATGGCAGGCGTGCCGTTGCTCAACGGCTTTCTGTCGAAGGAGATGTTCTTCGGCGCCACGGTGGCCACCGAAGGGCGAGGCCTGTTTGCCCTGGCGCTGCCGGTGGGCGCGACGATCGCGGGCATCTTCAGCGTCGCGTACAGCGCGCGCTTCATCCATGACGTGTTCTTCAACGGTGAGCCCGTGGGGCTGACGCGTACTCCGCACGAGCCGCCGCGCTTCATGCGCGTTCCGGTCGAGGTCCTGGTGTTGATCTGCCTTGGCGTCGGGATCGTTCCGGCGCTGACAGTCGGCCCCCTGCTGGCGGTCGCGGCAGGGGCCGTACTGGCGGGACCAGTGCCCGAATACAGCTTGGCGCTATGGCACGGGTTCAATCTGCCGCTCCTGATGTCCGTGATCGCGTTGGCGGGCGGAGTGGCGCTCTACTTCGGGCTGCAGCGATTCGTCAACCTGCACCGTGTCACGTTGCTGCCGCGCGGTGGGCGCGAGGCATTCAGATTCGTCGTCGAGCGCGGGATTGGCGCGGCGCGCGCGTTGACGCTCGCGTTGCAGAACGGCAGCTTGCAGTGGTACCTGTTGCTGCTGGTGCTGGTCGCCATCGCCGCAGGCATGTTGCCGTTCCTGCGCGGTAGCGCGATCGGTCATACGGCGCCGCTGACTCCGGCAGGTCCGATTGCAGTGACGGTCGTGCTGATGGGCGCCGTGTTCGCCGTCGCAGCGGCGGTGGTCTATCGGCGACGCCTGGTGGCGCTGCTCTTCCTCGGCGCGGTGGGACTGGTGGTGGCCTGGGTGTTTGTCTATCTGTCGGCGCCGGATCTTGCGTTGACGCAGGTACTGGTCGAACTGGTCACGGTCGTGCTAATGATGCTGGCGCTGCATTGGCTGCCGCCGGCGAGCGCGCCCGAGCCGCAGCGGGCGAGGACCGCGCTGCATGCGGCTGTCGCCCTGGCAGCCGGCCTCGGCCTCGCGGCCCTCGCGTTCTTCGTGATGACCCGACCCTTCGATTCGATCTCGCCATTTTTCCTCGCCAACGCGGTGCCGCTCGGCGGCGGGGCGAACGCCGTGAACGTCATCCTCGTCGACTTCCGCGGCTTCGACACGCTGGGCGAGATCACGGTTCTCGCGATCGCGGCGATCATCATCACGGCGCTGCTTGTTCCGGGCGCCAAGGCGATCGCCCATCACTCAGCGGCGCAGCCGGGCAATCCTTCCGGGCAGGTGTCGTTGATGCTGGCGCTGATCTCCCGGCTGCTGCTGCCATTTATCGTACTGGTGGCCGTGTTTCTGCTCCTGCGTGGACACAACGAACCGGGAGGAGGGTTTATCGCCGGCCTGGTCCTGGCCATAGGACTGATCCTGCAGTACGTCGCCAACGGACAGCGCTGGACCGAGGAGCGATTGCCGCGCGATTTCTCGCCGTGGGTGGGCGGCGGACTTCTTATCGCGGGACTGACCGGTGTGGCGAGCGGATTTTTCGGCAATCCGTTCCTGACGAGCACCTACGATTACCCGGAGTTGCCGCTCATCGGGCCGGTGCCGCTGGCGAGCGCGAGTCTGTTCGACCTGGGCGTCTTCCTGGCCGTCGTCGGCGCGACGATGATGATGCTGGCGGCCCTCGGCCGCCTGCAGGAGGCCCGCTGATGGAGGCGCTGCTCGCGCTCTTTATTGGCGTGGTGGCCGGCGCCGGCGTCTACCTGCTGTTGCGCGCGCGCACCTTCGATGTCGTGCTGGGCATGACGTTGTTGTCCTACGCAGTCAACGTCTTCATCTTCGTGACGGGCCGCGTGGCGATCGACAAGTCGCCGATCATCGACGGGACGCGCGCGCCGTCGTTGGCGCAGTACGCCGATCCGCTGCCACAGGCGCTGGTGCTGACTGCGATCGTCATCGGCTTCGCGATGACGGCGTTGCTACTGGTGGTTGCGTTGCGCGCACGCGCCGAAACGGGAAGCGACCATGTCGATTGCAGCGAGCCGGCGTCGGCTCCCGCTGATCCGGGCGAAGAAGCGCGATGAGCGGATCGCACTGGATCGTCGCTCCGATCGTACTGCCACTGCTGGCAGGTGCGCTCGCACTGCTGCTCGAACGACGCTCGCCGCGCGCGGCGGCCGCAGTGTCGGTGTGCGCCACGCTGGCGCTCGTTGCCATCGCCTTGCGGCTGACTTTCGTCGCCGCCGACGGCGCCGTCAGCGTCTACCTGCTGGGAAACTGGCGCGCGCCCTTCGGCATCGCTCTGGCGTTGGACCGGCTTGCAGCGTTGATGCTGATGCTGACTGCTCTGGTCGCCATCGCGAGCGTGCTCTATGCCTGTGGCCGTGGCGCGGCGGGGCGACACGACGAACTCGGCCCGCACTTTCATGCGCTGTTCCAGTTCCAGCTGATGGGGCTCAACGGCGCGTTCCTGACGGCGGATCTGTTCAACCTCTTCGTCTTCTTCGAGGTGTTGCTGATCGCCTCGTATGGACTGCTGCTGTACGGCGCGGGGCCCGTGCGGCTGCGCGCGTCGGTGCACTACGTGGTGTTCAACCTGACAGGTTCAGCGTTGTTCCTGGTCGCGGTGTCGACGTTGTACGGCCTGACCGGCACCTTAAACATGGCCGATCTTGCACAGCGGATACCCACGGTCCCGGCAGAGAGCGCCGGCCTGTTACAGGCGGCTGCGCTGCTGCTGCTCGTCGTCTTCGGCGTGAAGGCCGCGATCTTCCCCTTGTACTTCTGGCTGACCGATACCTACGGAGCCGCGACTGCGCCGGTAGCGGCGCTCTTTGTCATCATGACCAAGGTGGGTGTCTATTGCATTGCGCGTGCGACGACGCTGATGTTCGGCGCGGATGCCGGCGCCGCGGCGTTTGTTGCCGGACCGTGGCTGCCATGGCTGGCACTCGCAACGCTGGCACTGGCTGCGTTCGGTGCGTTGGCGGCGTGGCACCTGCGGCGGCTTGTGGCCTACCTCGTGCTGGCGTCGGCCGGCATGCTGCTGCTGGCGATCGGACTGGGTTCGCCGGGCACGATCGCGGCGGGACTGTTCTATCTCGTGCACAGCACGATCGTGGCGGCTGCACTCTTCCTGCTCGTCGACTCGGCGATCGCTTCGCGCGGCGAGGCGGGTGATGAAATGGTGCCGGCGCCATTGGCGTCAGCGGGCGGGTACGGAACGCTCTACTTCCTGCTTGCGGTGGCTGTCGCCGGATTGCCGCCGTTCGGTGGATTCCTCGGCAAGAGCATGCTGCTCGCCGCCAGCCGCGCGGAGCCATTGGCGGTCGGCGTGTGGGTCATCGTGTTGCTGTCGAGCCTCGGTGTCGTTGTGGCGCTGGCGCGCGCGGGGTCGACGGTGTTCTGGAAGGCGCAGGCGCCGAACGCGATGCAAGTAGCGGCCGCGCGCGCATCGCCACCGGAGCGAGGCGCGCTCGCACTGCTGATCACGCTCGCCGGCGGCATAGTGCTGTGGGCCGGCCCGCTCGCCAACTATGCCGCAGCGGCGGCCGAGCAGTTGCTCGATCGCAAGGCCTATATCGCTGCCGTACTGGGCGCCGAACCTGCACCACCGGCCTGGAATCCACGGGCGGACATGAAGAAGGTGAAGTGATGCAACTCTTCCCGGCTCCGATCCTGTCGGCCATGCTTTTCGTCAGCTGGCTGATGCTGGTGGGAAGCCTGTCGGCTGGCCAGGTCGCGCTCGCCGCCTTGCTTGCAATCGCCATTGCACTGTGGAGCGAACGCCTGCGCCCAGAGCGCGCGCGGATCGGCGCCTGGGGCACGATCATGCGTCTGGCCATCGTCGTGCTCTACGACATCGTCGCTTCGGCGCTCGTGGTTGCCCGGCAGATCCTTGGCCCCGAGGAGCGCATTCGACCCGGCTTCGTCTGGGTGCCGCTTGCAATCCGGAACCCTCATGGGGTCGCGAGCCTCGCCAGCATCATCACGATGACGCCCGGCACGTTATCGGTGGACTTTTCTCCGGACAGGCATCATCTGCTGGTGCACGCGCTGCACGTGGATGATCCCGCGGACCTGATCACCTTGGTCAAAGAGCGCTACGAGCGGCCGCTGATGGCGATCTTCGAGGGAAACCGGCGATGAATCTGCTCGCCACCGTATTGCCCTGGGCTGCAGGCGCCTTCGTCGTCGCGCTGGTGCTCGCCGCCTGGCGCCTGTTGCGCGGTCCCACGTTGGCGGATCGCATACTCGCGCTCGACGCCCTCTATGTGAACTCGGTGGCGCTGCTGGTGCTGATCGGCATCTACTTTGGCACGCAGACCTATTTCGAGGTCGCATTGATCATCGCGATGATGGGTTTCGTCAGTACCGTGGTCCTCGCAAAGTACCTGTTGCGCGGAGACATCATCGAATGAGGGATGTTCCGCTCGCACTCGACATCGTGCTGTCACTGTTGGTGGTGTTCGGGGCCGCCTTTGCGCTGATCGGAGCGTGGGGCCTGGTCAAGTTCACCGACTTCCTGAAGCGTCTGCACGGACCGACCAAGGCGAGCACGGTCGGCGTAGGAGCTGTGCTGCTGGCCTCGATCGGCTATTTCGCCGCGGCCGGCAGGGCGAGCCTGCACGAGTTGCTGATCACGCTTTTCGTGTTCATGACGGCGCCGGTCGCAGCGCACCTCCTGGTGAAGGCCGCGGCTCACGTCGATCCGAGATTGCGGCCACCCGGCGGCCCGCCGCAGCGAGATTCGACCACGCCCGGCCGCTAGAATTTCCCGAACTCACTGGGAGTGCACATGATTCGATACTTCGCCTGGGCGGTGCTGTTTGCATGGGCTGGCGCAAGCCATGGTCAAGTCCAGGTCAAGGATGCGTGGGTTCGTCCCGCCTTGCAGGGGCAGACGGCAACCGGCGCCTTCATGTCGCTGACGTCAGGCGAGGGTGCGCGCCTGATCGGGGTCGCGAGTCCCGTCGCCGGAGTGGTCGAGATCCATGAGATGGTGATGGAGGGCAACGTGATGCGCATGCGGCCGATCACGGCACTCGAATTGCCCGCGGGCCGCAGCGTAGAGCTCAAGCCTGGCGGCTACCACGTGATGCTGATGGACCTCAAACGTCCGCTCAAGGCGGGCGAGCGCGTGCCGCTGGAGCTGCGAATCGAGACGAAGGAAAAGCGCCTAGTGACGCAGCCGATCGAGGCTGAGGTCGCTGCACGCGCGCCGGCCGCCGCGCCGAGCGCCGAGCACAAGCACTAGCGCGCCAACCGCCGCCTTTAGCATGGACAGGCCCTAGTGACGAAGAAGGCAGCGATGCGCGGAAGTGAAGTCGACCATCGCCGTGCCCATGCCACGGCCGCGGAATCCAGTTGCGCGGTCGCGCGCCAGCGCGCAGCCGGATGCACGGCCCGACAAGCAAGGCGGCCGATCGCGTCGCCGCGCGGGTCAGGCTAAGAACGGTCGGAACGAATCCAAGTTCACGCCGCACTGACCGTGTAGGAACCGGCCTTCGAAACCGCCGTCTGCACGACCTCGGCCGTCAGCGGACTCGAAACGTCGAGCTTCGCCTGCGGCGGATCGAGCGTGACCTCGACATCATCAGCAATCGTTTTCAGCGCTCGGGTCACGCGGGCCACACAACCGCCGCAATGCATGCCCTCGATGCGAAAGACCTGTTCCATGGGATGACTCCCGTCCGCGAGACAGAGATCGTAACGCCACGCCGCCGCCGGATCGCCGGCGCCGCGGAACGGCGAGGTAACATGCCGGCCCATCGGCCAGGCGCCGACGTCATATCCGACCCACCTTCGACGCACGCCCGCCATGGACTCCGCGCAGATCGCCCCCCAGCTGAAGGCCGACATCCTGTCGGAGGCACTGCCCTACATCCGGCGTTTCCATGGGAAGACGATTGTCGTCAAGTACGGCGGCAACGCGATGATCGACCAGAACCTGAAGGAGGCCTTCGCTCATGACGTCGTGCTGCTGAAGCTGGTCGGCATGAATCCGGTTGTCGTGCATGGCGGTGGCCCGCAGATCGACGAGGCGCTCGAGCGCGTCGGCAAGAAGTCCACCTTCATCCAGGGCATGCGTGTCACCGACGCCGAGACGATGGAAGTCGTCGAATGGGTACTGGCCGGTGAAGTACAGGGCGAACTCGTCACCTTGATCAACCGCTTCGGCGGCCAGGCGGTCGGACTCACGGGCAAGGACGGTGGGTTGATCCGCGCCCGCAAGCTGCGCATGCCCGACAAGAACGATCCGAGCAAGCTGCACGATATTGGGCATGTCGGCGAGATCGAGACGATCAACCCGGCCGTCGTCAAGGCGCTGCAGGACGACGCCTTCATCCCGGTCATTTCACCGATCGGCTTCGGCGACGACGGCGAAACCTACAACATCAACGCCGACGTGGTGGCCGGCAAGATTGCCGAGATCCTGAAGGCCGAGAAGCTGGTCATGCTGACCAACACGCCCGGAGTGCTCGACAAGGACGGTCATTTGCTGACAGGCCTTTCGGCACGGCAGATCGATGACCTGTTCGCCGACGGCACGATCTCGGGCGGCATGCTGCCGAAGATTTCATCCGCGCTGGAGGCGGCCCGCAGTGGAGTGACTGCCGTGCACATCATCGACGGCCGTGTCGACCATTGCCTGCTGCTCGAGATCCTGACCGATCAGGGTGTTGGCACGATGATCAAGAGTCACTGACGAGGCTGTGTCTGGCCGCGGCCGCTGCCGTGCCCTCGAGCAACCGGCGACAGTCGCCTCGCGCGAGGAGTCCGCTGCCGCGGCATTCCCGAGGCAGCGTGACGGCACCGATCGAGCGGTTGCGCTCGGCCCGTCGGCCCGTGTGGCTCTTCGATCTCGACGACACCCTGCACGACGCGTCGCACGCCATTTTCCGCACCATCGATCGCCGCATGACGGAATACGTCGCGCGCGAACTCAACGTGGCGCGCGACGAGGCCAACCGGCTGCGCACGCTCTACTGGCGCCGCTACGGCGCGACGCTGCTGGGTCTCGTGCGTCACCACGGCGTCGACGCGCATCACTTCCTGCGCGAGACACACGATTTCGATGTCGCCGAGCTGATGCGCGCGGAGCGTGGGCTCGCACGCCTGTTCGCGCGCTTGCCGGGTCGCAAGGTCCTGCTCACCAACGCCCCACGCGCTTACGCCGGTTCCGTGCTGCGCGAACTACGGCTGCATCCGCATATCAGCGCCCGCTACACGATCGAACGCATGCGCATTCACGGCAGATTCCGGCCGAAGCCGTCGCGGCTCATGCTGCGGGCGATGCTGGCGCGCGAGCGCATCCATGCGGCCGACGCGGTGCTGATCGAGGACTCTGCGCGCAACCTCAAGGCGGCCCGCGGGCTCGGCCTGCGGACCGTGCTGATCACGCGTCACGGCGTGCTACCTGCGTTCCGGCGGCTGGCAGGAAGCTTCGTCGGTCTGCGTATCCATACGCTGCATGCCCTGGCACGTAACTCGCCGCGCTGATGCGGGCAGTCTGCGGCAACGCGGTAAGCTCGCACTCCCCTTCCTGACACTGCTACTGGAGCTGGTATGGCGCGCCCTGGAATGATCCGACGGTTCTTCGGGGGCCTGTGGGCGGTGCTCGACTTCTCGCGCCGGCTCGTCTTGAACCTCCTGTTTCTGCTGATCGTTGCAGTGCTGCTGTTCGCCTGGCTCGCGTCCGACAAGCCGCCGCGCCTGCAGCCGGACACGGCGCTGATTCTCAACGTCCAGGGCGACGTCGTCGAGGAATACACCGTCGGGGCCCAGGAGGCAGCGATCGCCGAGGCCTTGGGACGGGATCGTTTCGAAACGCGGTTGCGAGATATCCTGGCCGCACTCGACGGCGCGGCGCGCGACCAACAGGTGACGCGGGTCGTGCTCGTCCTGGATGACATGGGCTCTGCCGGACTCGCGACGCTGCGCGAAATCAGTGCGGCGCTCGAACGCGTGCGCGGTACCGGCAAGCCAGTCCTGGCGTGGGGGGAGTCGTACAGCCAGGCCCAGTACTTCCTGGCAGCCCACGCCGACGAGGTCTACCTGCACCCGGCCGGCAATCTGCTGATTCGCGGGCTGGGTGGCAATCGCGCCTACTACAAAGAGCTGCTTGAAAAGGTCGGCGTGAAGGTGAACACCTTCCAGGCCGGCCGCTACAAGAGCTTCGGCGAGCCCTTTACTCGGACGGGTCCAACGCCCGAGGCGCAGGAAGCCGACGCCTATCTGTACAACGGACTGTGGTCGACCTGGCTCGCCGACGTTGAACGTTCGCGCAAGCTCAAGGCTGGCAGCGTAATGGCGGCGATCAACGACCTGCCGCAGCGGCTGCAGGCGGTCGGCGGTGACATTGCCGGGCTCGCTCAGGCCGAGAAACTGGTTGACGGGCTGAAGCGGCGCGATGAATTCCGGGCCCTGATGCTGGAGCGCGGCGCCCCACGAAGTGACGATGACCCGGAGACGTTCCGGCAGATTTCGATGTACTCATACCTGCGCTATGTCGATAGACATGCGACCGGCCCGGCGATCGGGATCGTGGTGGCGCAGGGCGAAATCGTCGACGGCGACGAGCGCAAGGGCACCGTCGGTGCGCGCGCGGCCGTCGAGCTGATCCAGCGCGCGCGGCAGGACGACGACATCAAGGCGTTGGTTGTGCGAATCGATTCGCCAGGCGGCAGCGCGAGTGCGTCCGAACTGATCCGCGAGCAGCTCGATCTCACGCGCAAGGCCGGCAAGCCGGTCGTGGTGACTATGGGCGATGTGGCGGCGTCGGGCGGCTACTGGATCGCGATGGGCGGAGATGAGGTCATTGCCGATGCGGCGACGATCACCGGTTCCATCGGCGTCTTCGCGCTGGTGCCGAACTTCAGCGGCACGATGGAGAAGGTCGGAGTCAGCACTTCGGGCGCGGGCACCACCTGGATTGCCGAGGCGACGGACCTGACACGACCGCTCGACAAGCGACTCGCCCAGGTCATCGAGTCGAGCGTCGGCCACACCTACCGCGGTTTCCTCGAGGTCGTGGCTACGAATCGCAAGTCCACACCGGAGAAGATCAACGAGGTGGCGCAGGGCCGGGTCTGGACCGGGACGCAGGCCAAGGAACGCGGGCTGGTCGACGATCTCGGCGGACTCGACCTGGCGCTAAAGTCGGCCGCTCGCCGCGCCGGCTTCGGTGAGGCCTACCGGGTTGAATATGTTGAGCACGCGCCACGCGGCCTCGACCGCTATCTGTCCCTCTTTTTCGGGCAACTGGGAGCCGCCTTACGCGACGATCTGGGCTGGGACAGTCTGGCGCGCGCACTTGCCGGTTCCCTGCCGCGACGCGTACCGCAGGAGCTGCAACTTGTGCTGCAAGCCAAGGAGCAGCCGACGCGTTCGCTTGCCTACTGCTTTTGTGACGCGCGCTGATCCGATCGTCCGGAAAGGCGCCGGACGGCCGTTCAATTCGAGCCGCTGATGCCGTACCGGCAGTCGGGAAGATGATTCGCGGCTGCGGGTTTCTAGGATAGTATGCCTTCACGTTCAGGCTCCCGAGCCTGTCCTCCGGCACATCCTACCCACGCCTGCTCGCCCATCCATGGAGACCGTCAGCTCGGCCAGCGCACGCAAGCCCGGCGCACGCAAGCTACAGATACTGCAGACGCTGGCGTCGATGCTGGAGGATCCCAAGGGGGAGAAAGTCACGACCGCCGCCCTGGCGGCGCGGCTCGGCGTGTCAGAAGCGGCGCTGTACCGCCACTTCGCCAGTAAGGCCCAGATGTTCGAAGGCCTGATCGAATTCATCGAGACCTCGGTCTTCGGGTTGATCAACGAGATCAGCACGCGTGAGACCTCCGGTCTGAAGCAGGTACGGTCGATCGTCGCGATGCTGCTCGAGTTTTCGCAGACCAACAAGGGCATGACGCGCGTGCTGATCGGTGACGCGCTGGTGAACGAAAACGAGCGCCTGCAGGAGCGCATGAACCAGTTGATCGAGCGCATCGAGTCGTCGCTGCGGCAAAGCTTTCGCGTGGCAGCCAGCGAGAGGGAGGTTGCCGAAGGCTTCGATGCGAATGCGCGCGCGGGGCTGGTCGTGGCCTTCGTGGTCGGTCGCTGGCACCGCTTTGCCAAGAGCGGATTCCGCAAGCCCCCGGGCGAATCGCTCGAATCCCAGTTGCCGGCGCTGCTCGCCTAGGCGCCACCGCCGCGCGCCGCGGCGCCCGAGCGCGACTCCATATCGTCTCGATAGTCGGTTGCAGCCGACGGTCCGTCACCGTCGCCAGAAGTCATCCGACTCGCACGGCCGCCCCGGTTAGACGTGTCGCAAGCCGGCGGAGCGACGATCAGCCCTCGGCTCAGCGCCCAGCGCACACCGGACACTGCGGGTCGCGCGGAACGCGCACGGAGTGCCACTGCATCGCGAGCGCATCGAGTATCAGCAGCCGGCCCGACAGACCGGTGCCGATGCCGGCCGCGAGCTTCAAGGCCTCGGCAGCCTGCACCGTCCCGATGATGCCGGTGACCGGTGCAAACACTCCCATGATCGAACACAACTCGTCCTCACCGTCGCCCGGCGGGAAGAGGCACGCATAGCAAGGCGACGCCGCGTCACGCAGGTCGAACGTCGCGACCTGGCCGTCGAAGCGTATCGCGGCTCCGGACACCAGTGGACGGCGATGAATCACGCAGGCCCGATTCACCGCGTGGCGCGTTGCGAAGTTGTCGGAACAATCGAGCACGATCGAGGCGCGCTCTACCAGCGCCTCAAGGGCTGCACCCTCGACGCGGTCCTCGACCGTCTCGATGTGCACGTCAGGATTGAGTGCGACAAGTGCCTGACGCCCGGAGTTCGCCTTCGACACGCCGATGCGCTCTGTCGTATGCAGTATCTGGCGCTGCAAATTGGTGAGATCGACGCGGTCGCCGTCGACCAGCGTCAGTTCGCCCACCCCCGCGGACGCCAGATAAAGTGCCGCGGGCGAACCCAGGCCGCCCGCGCCCACAACGAGGGCGTGCGCGGCGCGGAGGCGTTCCTGGCCTTCAATGCCGAGTTCGTTCAGCAGGATGTGCCGCGAGTACCGCAGCAGTTGTTCGTCGTTCAACGGCAGGCTCAAAACGAAACGGGCCGCAGGGCGGCCCGTTCAATGCGTCGGTGCGACTAGCGCGCGGGCGCCTTGGCGACGTTCTCACCCTTGGGCTTTGCCACTTCCACCGGCTTGCCCTTCAGGTGGTTCATCGCCTGCTGCAGCTGGAAGTCTTCAGTGCTGCCAAATTCATAACGACGCGTCGGCGCGGCCTTGCTCGCCGGAACCGATTCCTCCGTCGGAGCCGGTTGAGCGGCGCCCGCAGGTGTCGCCGCGCGGCGCGTTGCGTCTTCAGCCTTGGTGCTCTCGAGGTGCCGCATCAGATCGGCCTCGCGCACGTTGAATCCCGAGAAATTCCCTTCCAGCGTGTCTTCCACGACGAGGTCCGGCACGATGCCCTTGGCCTGGATCGAACGTCCACTGGGCGTGTAGTAGCGCGCCGTCGTCAGCTTGATCGCTGCCGGGCCTTCGCCATCGAGGCGCAGCGGGATGATTGTCTGGACCGAGCCCTTGCCGAAGGACTGAGTGCCGATGACGGTCGCCCGCTTGTGGTCCTGCAGTGCACCGGCGACGATCTCGGAGGCCGATGCCGAAGCGCCATTGACCAGCACGATCATCGGCACACTCTTGGCCTGTGGTGGCAGCTTCTGCAGCACGTCTTCGCCGCGCCCGCGCAGGTAATCCTCGGGCGCCGCGACGAAACGGCGGCGCGAGTCTTCGTTGCGCCCGTCGGTCGACACCACCAGCTGGCGCGGCTGGAGAAATGCCGCCGACACACCCACTGCCGAGTGCAGCAGCCCGCCGGGGTCATTGCGCAGGTCGAGTACCAGGCCCTTGAGTGGGGCTTGCTTGTTGAGCTCGATGAGCTGCTTGACCAGATCGTCGACCGTGCGTTCCTGGAACTGTGAAATCCGGATGAAGCCGTAGCCCGGTTCGATCATCTTGGCGCGGACCGACTGCACGCGGATCACGTCTCGAGTCAGCTTGAATTCGAGCGGCTTGTCCTCGCCCTTGCGCGCAATCGTCAGGCTGATGGGCGTGCGTGGCTTGCCGCGCATCAGTTTCACGGCCTCGGGCAGCGTCATTCCGCGCGTGACCTTGTCGTCGATCTTGATGATGAGGTCACCCGCCTTGACGCCAGCGCGCGCAGCCGGTGTGTCGTCGATCGGCGCTATCACCTTGATCACGCCATCTTCGGCACCGACCTCGATACCCAGCCCGCCGAACTCGCCCTGCGTGCTCGACTGCATGTCCTTGAAGGCGTCGGCGTCGAGGAAGGCCGAGTGCGGGTCGAGTCCGGCAAGCATCCCGGAAATCGCCTCCTGCATCAGCTTCTTGTCATCGACGGGCTCGACGTAATTCTGCTTGACGGCCCCGAACACCTCGGTGAACTGACGAATCTCCTCGAGCGGGATCTGGCCGCGCGAATCTCGGAACGCGTACGCGGAAATTCCAAGGCTGACCAGGACGCCGGCGATGGCGCCTGTACCGATCAATCCAACACTGCGTAGCCTGCCAGCCATGCCACCTCCGGGAGCCGAAGTCGCGACGGGACGCCGCTCAGGGGAACCTTAGCGCGCCGCGACCCAGGTAAGCGGGTCAAAAGGACGACCCTGGAAACGTAGTTCGAAGTATAGGCCCGGGTGCTCATTGCCACCCGTATTTCCGACCAATGCGACCACTTCTCCGACAGCTACGGTGTCACCAACGTTCCGTAGCAGCGTCTCATTATTTCCGTAGATGGACAGGTAGCCGTCGCCATGGTCCACCACCATAAGGTTGCCGAAGCCCCGCAACCAGTCGGAGAAGACGACACGGCCATCGCCAATCGATTTCACCTCGGTACCGGCCGGAGCGCGGATGAACACCCCCTTCCATGTCGGCCCGGCCGAACCCCCGTCGCCGCGCCGGGCACTGCCAAATCGTGCAGTGATCGTTCCTTGGACTGGGAGGGCAATTTTTCCCTTCTGTTGGCCGAAGTTGGACGAGCTTGGCGGCACTATAGGAGAGACAGTTCCCGTTCTTTTCTCGGGGGCAGGTGCTGGCGCGGTACTTTGGGCGCCCGCCTTGGGTGTGGCCGACTTCGCTCGCTGTGCGTCGCGACGCGCGCGCTCGGCCTCCAGCCGGGCCTGTTCGGCCAGCACCCGCGAAAGCTGATCAATTAGAGTATTCAGTCGTTTTTCGTCCCTTTCGAGACGGACGATCGATTGCCGCTGTTCTGCAATCTGCTTTGACAGCTGATCCAGAGTGCGTCGCCGGCGGGTGTTTTCCTGCTCCAAGCGGGCGCGGTTCTCTTGTTCATCTCCGGCTATTGTTAGTAGTTCCGATCGCTTTTGCTCTGATTGGACCTTAAGTTCGGCAAGCTCTGTCCGGCGATCCTGCAGTTCGACGACGCTTCGCGCGGTGGCACGGCTGAAATATGCGAGGTATTCGTGGTCGCGGCCAAGTTGCCCGGGATCCTGGCCTTCGATGAGCAGTTGCAACGGATCGCGCAGCGAAAGGGCGTGTTGCTGGCGAAGCAGTGCTGCGAGTTGACCTTCGTGTGCTGTCTGTCGCTGCGCAACGTCACGCTCACGTGCCTCCAGCGCCGCGAGTTGCTGCTCGACCCGCTGACGCGAGGCCGCCAGTTCTCGCAAGCGGCGGTTGGTTGCCGAGATGGCCGCTTCGAGCCCCGCCAAGGCATCGGTTGCTTCGGTGTGCGTTGCTTCGGTGGCGGCAAGCTGGCGCTTCAGCTTGGCGAGTTCCGCCTGCAGCTCACGTTGTTCTCCTTGAAGCTCGCGCTGACGTTCGACCGGGGTGGAAGGCTTCGGCTCGGCGGGTGCAGCCGCTTTTCCCGGACGCGACGGCCCCGGTGTCGCGGACTTGCGATCGGCAGGTTTCTGCTGACCGTAGCCGGCATGAGGCAGCAGCACTACAGCGGCCAGAAGGCCGGCGACCAGGCGCCGGAACGGCTCGATGGCGTTCGAACGCGCGCTCAAGCGCCTGCAGCGGCCCGGCCCTGAGCGGCGACGGCCGCGGTGGCGCGAGCGATCTCGTCGGCGTCACCGAGGTAGTAGTGCTGGGTCGGCCGCAAGTGTTCGTCGAGTTCGTAGACGAGTGGTCGGCCGGTCGGAATGTTGAGTCCGACGATGTCGTCGTCCGAGATGTTGTCGAGGTACTTGATCAGCGCACGCAGCGAGTTGCCATGCGCGGCGACAATGACGCGACGCCCACGCGAGATCGCCGGCGCAATCGAGTCCTTCCAGAACGGGATCACGCGCGCGACGGTGTCACGCAGACACTCCGTGGCGGGCACTTCGTGCGGCTGCAGATGCTTGTAGCGCGGATCGCGCCCGGCCCATCGCGGATCATCGGGAGTGAGCGGATCGGGGGCCACGGCATAGGCGCGCCGCCAGATCAGCACCTGCTGTTCACCGTAGCGCGCCGCTGTCTCGGCCTTGTTCAGGCCCTGTAGCGCGCCGTAGTGCCGTTCGTTGAGGCGCCAGCTGTGCACTACCGGCAGCCACATCTCGTCCATCGCGTCGAGTGCAATCCACAACGTCCGGATCGCCCGCTTCAGCACCGAGGCGTAGGCGATGTCGAACGCAAACCCTTCGTTGCGCAGCAATTCTCCGGCCGCGCGAGCTTCCTGCCGGCCTTGTTCCGTGAGATCGATGTCGGTCCAGCCAGTGAAGCGGTTCTCGAGATTCCACTGGCTTTCACCATGGCGCAGCAGCACAAGCTTGAACATGAAGACTGGCAAGCCGGGAGAGGTGATGTGGCTATTCTATAATTGTTAGCTTTTCGGTCTTCACCGCGGGCCCTCACACTGCCCGCCAATCAGTCGACACATCGTGCAGTTCTTCCTCGACAACATTGTCCTCATCGCCGTTGCGTTCGCCAGCGGCGCCATGCTCGTCTGGCCGCTGGTGAAAGCACGCGCCAGCGGCCCCACGCTGTCGACGCTACAGGCCACGCAGCTCATCAACGCGCGCAACCCGCAGGTCGTCGACCTGCGCGGTGTGGACGAGTTTGCGAAGGGATCGCTTCCCAACGCGCGCAACATTCCGGCCGACAAGGTCGTCGAGCGAGTCGCGGATCTCAAGAAGGACAAGCCGGTGTTGCTGGTGTGCGCGACAGGATCCAGCGCCGGACGGACGGCAGCACTGCTGCGCGCTCAGGGATTCAGCGATGTCTACGTGCTTGGCGGCGGGCTGGCCGCCTGGCGCGAGGCCGGACTGCCGGTCCGTGCCTGAAGTGGAGAAAGCATGGCGCAAGTCCTGATGTACAGCACCGCGGTCTGCCCGTATTGCCAGCGCGCCGAGGCGCTGCTGAAGGCGCGCGGTGTGGCCGAGATCGAGAAAGTTCGCATCGATCTCGATCCGACAAGGCGCGATGAAATGATTGCGCGCACCGGTCGCCGCACCGTGCCGCAGATCTTCGTCGGGCCGACCCATGTCGGCGGTTTCGATGACCTGTCTGCTCTCGATCGCGAAGGCAGGCTAACGGCGCTGCTCGCGCAGTAGATCTTCTCAACCCCAGTCGCTCGGCGGCTCGCCACCGAGGACTCTGCCAGGAAAGCAAATGACCGATACCACTCCCGCGGCCGCTGCCGCTCAAGCCCCGGTGTTTCAGGTGCAGCGCGTCTACCTGAAGGACGCCTCGCTCGAGATGCCGGCGGCACCCATGATCTTCCTCGAAAATGAGGGTCCAAAGGTCGATGTGCAGCTCGAGGTTTCCGACGCGCCGGTGATGGAAGCTCTGCACGAGGTCGTGGTGCGGGTCACGGTGACGGCCAAGGTCAAGGACAAGGTGCTCTTCCTCGTCGAAGGAAAGCAGGGCGGCATTTTCGAAATGCGCAACATCCCGGCCGAGCAGAAGCCTCCGATCCTCGGCATCGTCTGCCCCGGCATCATTTATCCCTACCTTCGCGCGAACATTGCCGACCTGATCAGCCGCACCGGGTTGCCGCCGATCCACCTCGCCGAGATCAACTTCGAGGCGTTCTATCAGCAGCGCATGTCCGCGCTTGCGCAACAGGCTGCCAGCGGGCAGCCAACGGCAACACCGGTGGCGGCCGGCAACGGCGCAGCCAACGCCTAGCGTCCGATGAATATTGCGGTGCTCGGCGCGGGCGCGTGGGGCACCGCGATTGCCTGCGCGATCGGCAACCGCCATTCCGTGGTGCTGCAGGCGCGCGACCCGGGCCAGGCGCGCGATATTGCCGCGGCGCACGTCAATCAGCGCTACCTTCCTGCTGTCCCGCTTCCCGCCGCGCTGGCGGTCACGAGCGACTTTGGTGCTGCGCTGAAGCACGCCGCGGATGGCCTGGTTCTGGTCGCTACTCCCACCCGCGCCTTGCGCGAGATCTGCAGAGGCCTGGCGACATCGTCCTTTGCGGGACCCGTGGCATGGTTGTGCAAGGGCCTGGAAGAAGTCGACCATCGACTCGCGCACGAGGTGGTCGCTGAGGAATGGCCCGCGGGGATCAACCGCAGCGGTCCGCTTTCCGGTCCCAGCTTCGCGCTGGAAGTCGCGCGTGGACTCCCGACCGCGCTCACGGTGGCCGGCCGCGCTGACTTCTGCGAAGTGGTCACGGAGGCCCTGCACGGCGGGGCACTGCGTATCTACTCGACGTCGGATGTCGTCGGTGTCGAGATCGGCGGCACGGTCAAGAACGTGCTCGCGATCGCAACGGGTATCAGCGATGCCCTCGAACTCGGCACCAACGCGCGAGCGGCCCTTATCACACGTGGGCTGGCGGAGATGAGCCGCCTGGGAGTCGCGCTCGGCGCGCACCATGAGACGTTTATGGGACTCACGGGCGTCGGCGATCTGATCCTGACTGCGACCGGAGACCTTTCACGGAACCGCCAGATCGGGCTGGCAATAGGACGTGGCCTGACGATCGAGGACGCGGTCGCGCAACTCGGACACGTCGCAGAGGGTGTGCGCTCCGCGCCGGCCGTTCTTGCGCGAGCGCAGGCCGCAGGAATTCAGATGCCGATCACCCAGGCGGTGTGCGCCGTCCTTTCCGGCGGTGTGACTCCGCGCCAGGCTCTCGAACGCCTTCTGGCGCGCGATCCGAAGCGCGAGGGCATTCTCGGATGACACTCCAGTCGGTCTGCGTGTTCTGCGGCTCACAGGAGGGGGCGACGGAGGAGTACGCGACAGCAGCGCGCGAGTTCGCGCGGGCCGCCGCACGCAAGGGACTCACGATCGTGTTTGGCGGAGGCCACGTGGGGCTCATGGGTGCGCTGGCCGATTCAGCCCTGGAAGCGGGCGCGAAGATCATTGGGGTCATTCCGCGCCACCTGATGCGACCTGAAGTCGCGCACCGGCGGTTATCGGAGCTGCGGGTAGTCGAGTCGATGCACGAGCGCAAGCGCGCGATGGCCGAACTCAGCGACGTGTTCGTGGTGCTGCCGGGCGGCTACGGAACGCTCGAAGAGATGTTTGAAATGGTGACCTGGCTGCAGTTGCGGCTGCAAGCCAAGCCGGTCGGCATCCTGAACATCGAGCGTTTCTACGATCCGCTGCTCGACTTTCTGCGGCACGCCGCTGGCGAGGGATTCATCCGCCCCGAGCACTGGGACCTGCTGATCGTAGAGCACACGCCCGAGTTGCTGCTCGATCGACTCGAACTTCACGCTGCCGAGATGCGAAAAGTGCATCCGCGACTGTCAGGCCTCGGTCGCGGCTGACTCAGCGGCCGCCGCCGAAATCGTTCTGTCGCCAGGCTTCGTAGACGACCACCGCCACCGCATTGGAGAGGTTGAGGCTGCGGTTGCCCGCGCGCAGCGGCAAACGCAGCCGCCGGTCGGCGACGAAACTTTCGCGCAGAGCGGGCACGAGCCCTCGCGTTTCGTTGCCAAACACCAACCAGTCGCCAGGCTGGAACCTCTCCTCAGTGAACAGCCGGGCCGCTCGTGTGGTGAAGCAGAACATGCGTTCGGCGGGCGGACTCTCGCGCTCGATCAGTGCTTCAAAGCTCGCGTGCACGCGGAGGTCCGCGTACTCGTGGTAGTCGAGGCCAGCCCGGCGTAATTGCTTGTCCGAGAGGTCGAAGCCAAGAGGCTCGACGAGGTGCAGGTGCGTACCGCTGTTGGCGCACAGCCGGATGACATTGCCGGTATTGGGTGGAATCTCGGGCTCGACCAGAACGACGTTGAACATTTCAGGGTGTCCGCGCCACGACTCGGTTGAGCACTCGGGCGGTGCCGGCCTGCTTCAGCACCGTCGCGACCTCATTCAGTGTGCTGCCGGTGGTCATCACGTCATCTATCACGACGACGCACCGGCCCCGCACGTCGCCGTCAATCGCGAACGCGCCGCGGACATTGCGCCGGCGCTCGTCCCTGGCCAGTGACTGCTGCTGCGCCGTGTGTCGCACGCGCAACAGGATTCCGTCCTTCATCGGGACACAGGTCAGCCGGGCGTAGCGCCGCGCGATTTCGCGCGACTGGTTGAAGCCTCGCTCGCTTTCACGTTCATGCGACAGTGGTACCGCGAGTACCAGATCAGCCTCCAGTGGCCGCGATTCGCGGGCTGCGAGTAGCCGCGCGAACACATCGGCCAGATCCAGCCGCGCGGAGAACTTGAGCGCACTCACCATGCCGGATATGGGTGCGACATAGTCAGCCAGGGCCACAGTCGCGTCGAAAGCGCGCGGTCGTGCAATGCAATGACCGCACATCGGAGTGGCAGCCTCCAGCCGCATCCCGCAGCGATCGCACCGTGGCGCCTGTTGGGGAAAGAAATCCGTCTCACAGCCTGCGCACACGGGTGCTCCAGGTTCGATCGCGCATACCGCGCAACGCGGCGCGAGCCCGGCCCAACGATTCCTGTGCAGTGACATCGATGACATGGACTACGAGATTTACGCGCCCAGTGCGCGTCGGCACTGACATGCGGCGTCCCTATACTGCCCGACATCATGCCGCTCGGCCCAGGTACTTCGGAACTTACGCCCGGCATCGTCTCGCCGCCACGCATGCGCGCGCGGGTTGAGACCGTGTGCCGTCAGTTCGACCGGCGTGTGGGCCGCCTGGCCATGCATGACTTCCTGCTGCGCGAAGTCGGGCGGCGTCTGATCAGTCGACTCGAGTACATCAAGCTGGCACCGACCCGCCTGCTCGACGTCGGCTGCGGACTGGGACGGGCACGCGGCGACCTGCTGGCAGTCCACCCGCATGCCGAATGGATAGGTGTGGAACTCTCTTCGGTAACTGCACGCCAGGGACGCGACGAGCAGCGGCGGGCACGTGGTATTGCACGTTGGTGGCGCCGGGACCCGCAATGGGTCGTCGCTGATGCGGCGCAGTTGCCCTTCGCCAGCGAATCGGCGGATCTGGTGTTTTCGAACCTAATGCTCCACTGGCATCCGACACCGCATGTGGTCTTCCCCGAGTGGAAACGCGTTCTGCGCATCGATGGCTTGCTGATGTTCAGCTGCCTTGGCCCTGACACGCTGAAAGAACTGCGAGCCGCAGTCGTCGATGCGCTTCCGCATGCGAGGCCGATGCCCTTCGTGGACATGCACGACTTTGGGGACATGCTGGTCGCGAGCGGGTTCGCGACGCCGGTCATGGATGTCGAAACCATCACCCTGACCTATCCGGGCCCGCGCGATCTGCTCGACGAGGTGCGCGCGCTGGGCGCCAGTCCGCTGGACGACCGGTGGCCTGCGCTGGCTTCTGGTCGACAGGCGCGACTGTTGCTGGATGCAATCGCGGCACGTCGCGATCCGAGCGGACGCATTCCGCTCTCCTTCGAAGTGACCTACGGCCACGCTTGGAGACCCGCGCCGCGGGAACCTGGGGTCGCAAAGGTTTCTCTCGATTCCCTGCGTGAACGCCTGTCACACAGGAACCAGTAAAGTAGCTGTTTTACCCCGGCACGCAGGGCAACGGGTATCGCGTTCCAACTCTGGGAGCAGACATGAGCCTGATTTCTTTCTTCAAGGAAGCTGGAGAGAAACTTTTCGGCAAGAAGGTTCAGGAGGTGCAGGCAGCGCCGGCAAAGGCCGATCCGGCCGTCGTGGCGGAAGCAAACCGGGAAGCGGCGACCGCGATCGAAAACCACATCAACACGCTGGGGCTGACCGTGACGGCGCTGACCGTGACGTTCGATGGTGCCACGAGCGTCGCCAAGGTGTTCGGAGTGGCAAAGGACCAAGCCACGAAGGAAAAGGTCATCCTGGCGGCAGGCAACGTTCACGGCGTAGCCGGCGTCGACGACATGATGACGGTGGATTTATCGCAACCCGAGGCGAAGTTCTATACGGTCGTCAAGGGCGACACGCTGTCGAAGATCGCCAAGGAGTTCTATGGCAACGCCAACGCTTACATGAAGATCTTCGATGCGAACAAGCCGATGCTGGCCCACCCGGACAAGATTTACCCGGGGCAGAACCTGCGTATTCCGGCGGAATAGCCGGAGGGCTTCAGTCCGCAGCGCGCCGGGGCAGTCGACGCTTTGCATATAATCCGGCCCTTTCTCGCTGGCTCGGCCGAGGGAGAGGGACTAGGAGACGTGGCCGAGCCCACGACGTGGTTGATCAAGCGGAACTGCTCGGCCAGCCCGTGGCAGCTGGCCGGTGTATTTGTGTCGCTGGTGGCTGTTTCGTTTGCCTATGGCGCCGCCTTTGCGGCACAGGGGCTCTGGATGGTGCTTCCGTTCGTCGGCATCGAAATCGTGGCCGTTGCGGCGGCATTCCTCTGGTACGGCCGGCATGCTGCGGACTTCGAGCGCATCGATCTGAACGGCAGCGCGCTGACAGTCGAACAGCGGGAGGGCGGTCGAAGCACGGAGTTCCGCTTCGACGCGCCCCGGGTTCGAGTCGAATTGGAGGAGCGCGGCGCGGACCTGAGCAAGAGAGTCAGTCTGTCCCTTGTATGCAAGGGACAGCGCATTGAAGTCGGGCGGTATCTGGTAGACGAAAGGCGTTCGGTACTCGGGCGCGAAATCAGGGGGGCACTCGGCACGCTGGTTTGGCGGGGCGCCCGGGTGGTCCAGTAAGAATGAGCCGATAGCGGACGGGCAATGGCTACAACGATGGTGTCGACGGTTTCGATGGTGCGCGCTGCTCTGGCGGCCGCGATGTGGGGCGCCGCTGGCGGCGCCGTGGCGGTCCAGAGCCGGTACAACCTGGCCCCGCCCCGGACACCGGTCGCTGCGGAAATCTACGGACTCCACAACCTGATGCTGATCATCTGCACGCTGATCTTCGTCGCAGTCTTCAGTGTCATGTTCTATTCGATCTGGAAACATCGCAAGTCGAAAGGCGCGGTCGCCGCCAACTGGCACGAAAACACGACGGTCGAAATCATCTGGACGGTGATCCCGTTTATCTTCGTCATCGTGATGGCGTTGCCGGCCACCAGGACGGTGGTCGCGATGAAGGACACCAGCAACGCCGATCTCACGATCAAGGTCACGGGTTACCAGTGGAAGTGGGGTTATGACTATCTGCGAGGCGAAGGCGAGGGAATTTCGTTCCTTTCGCAACTGGCCACCCCAGCGGCGCAGATCGAGGGTCGCGAACCCAAGTCCAATACCTACCTGCTGGAAGTCGACAATCCGCTCGTCGTGCCCGTCGACAAGAAGGTGCGGATCATCACGACGGCGAGCGACGTGATCCATGCATGGTGGGTGCCAGCCTTCGCCGTCAAGCAGGACGCGATCCCCGGCTTCGCGCGTGACACCTGGTTCCGTGCTTCGCAGATCGGCACGTTCCGCGGCCAGTGCGCGGAACTGTGCGGCAAGGACCACGCCTTCATGCCCATCGTCGTGGAGGTGGTTTCCGCCGAGGACTACGCGAAGTGGGTCGGCGCCAGGAAGCAACAGATGGCGGCCCTCGCGGACGACCCCGGCAAGACGTGGACGCAGGCGGACCTGATGGCGCGCGGCGCGGCGGTCTACCAGGCCAATTGTCAGGCCTGTCATCAGGCAAATGGACAGGGCGTGCAGGGCACGTTCCCCGCGCTGGCGGGAAGCAAGGTAGTGGCAAGCAACGCGGACCAGATCGCGCTCATGCTGAACGGCAAGAATGCCATGCCCTCGTGGAAGGGCCTTTCCGACGTCGAGTTGGCCGCCGTGGCGACCTACACGAAGAACTCGTGGGGCAACAGCGCGGGCGATGTGCAGCCGGCAGAGTTCAAGTCGGCACGAAAGTAATCGCAGTCAGCGGCACAGAGAATCAGGATCAGGAGCACCGATGAGCGCAGTTGCCCATACCCCGACCGGTCACGCCGGACACGATCACGCCCACGACCACCCGCTCGGCTGGCGCCGGTGGCTGTTCGCGACCAATCACAAGGACATCGGCACGATGTACCTGTGGTTCAGCTTCACGATGTTCTTCTTCGGCGGCGTGCTGGCGCTCGGCATCCGCATGGAACTGTTCCAGCCGGGCCTGCAGTTCTGGAAACCGGAGTTCTTCAACCAGCTGACGACAATGCACGGCGTCATCATGGTGTTCGGCGCCATCATGCCGGCCTTCGTCGGCTTCGCGAACTGGCAGATTCCGTTGCAGATCGGCGCGCCGGACATGGCGTTCGCGCGCATGAACAACTTCAGCTTCTGGCTGCTGCCGCCCGCCGCTCTGCTGGTCGTCACCTCCTTCTTCGTTCCGGGCGGCGCGACGGCTGCGGGCTGGACGCTCTATGCGCCGCTGACGGTGCAGATGGGCCCAGGCATGGATCTCGCGATCTTCGCGCTCCACATCCTTGGCGCATCGTCGATCATGGGCTCGATCAACATCATCACGACCATTCTCAACATGCGCGCGCCGGGAATGACGCTGATGCGGATGCCGATGTTCGTCTGGACCTGGCTCATCACCGCCTACCTGCTGATCGCCGTGATGCCGGTGCTCGCCGGCGCCATCACAATGACTCTGACAGATCGTCACTTCGGCACCAGCTTCTTCAACGCGGCCGGTGGCGGCGACCCGGTGATGTACCAGCACATCTTCTGGTTCTTCGGGCACCCCGAGGTCTACATCATGATCCTGCCGGCGTTCGGCATCGTCAGCCAGATCATTCCGGTGTTCGCACGCAAGCCGCTGTTCGGCTACGCGTCGATGGTCTACGCGACCGCGTCGATCGCGATCCTGTCGTTCATCGTCTGGGCCCACCACATGTTCACGACCGGCATGCCGGTCACGGGCCAGCTCTTCTTCATGTACGCGACGATGCTGATCGCGATCCCGACCGGCGTGAAGGTCTTCAACTGGGTCGCGACGATGTACAAAGGCTCAATGACGTTCGAGACGCCGATGCTGTTCGCGGTCGGATTCATCTTCGTCTTCACGATGGGCGGCTTCACCGGCCTCATCCTGGCGATGGCGCCGATCGATATCCAGCTGCAGGACAGTTATTACGTCGTCGCACACTTCCACTACGTGCTGGTGGCCGGCTCGCTCTTTGCGCTCTTTGCCGGAACGTACTACTGGCTGCCGAAGTGGACCGGCCATATGTATAACGAGACGCTCGGCAAGTGGCACTTCTGGCTGTCGATGGTGTTCTTCAACGTCACCTTCTTCCCGATGCACTTCCTTGGCCTGGCCGGGATGCCGCGCCGCTATGCCGACTATCCGCTGCAGTTCGCCGACTTCAACCTGGTCGCGTCGATCGGCGGCTTCGGCTTCGGCTTCACGCAGGTGCTCTTCCTCTTTATCGTCGTGAAGTGCATCAAGGGCGGACCGAAGGCGGCGGCCAACCCCTGGGGCGCTGAGGATGGCGGACTCGAGTGGACCGTGCCTTCGCCGGCGCCGTTCCACACGTTCGAAACTCCCCCGCTCGTCAAGTAACGGGCGGAGGTCAGGACCGTTCGAGATGGAACAGAACGCAGAAGAGCGGCGCCAGAACCGTCGCACGGCGTTGATACTGGCGACCGTCGTACTCGTGTTCTTCGCCGGCGTAATCGCGCGTCGTTGGCTGCTGGGCGCTTGACGGGGGATACGCGATGAGCGACCACGATCGCGTGTCTTCGGTCGGCAGCGACAACAGGACAATCCTCCGCAAGCTGGTCATCATCAGCGTACTGATGTTCGGTTTCGGCTGGGCGTTGGTTCCGCTCTATCGCAAGATCTGCGAGGTCACGGGCATCAATGTGCTCACCACGCGCGACGCGGATGCCGCGCGTGCGGCGCGCAACACGCAGATCGACCCTACGCGCACGATCACCGTGGAGTTCGATGCAAACAAGCAGGGCGCTTGGCGCTTCCGGCCACACGTTAGCCACCTGCAGGTGCATCCGGGCGAACTTGTTCAGGTCACCTACGATTTGGTGAATCTTGAGCCCCATTCGATGGCGGGGCAGGCGATTCCCAGCTACGCCCCGTTGCAGGCGGCGCGGTATTTTCAGAAGCTCGAGTGCTTCTGTTTTCAGCAGCAGACGCTCGAGGCAGGGGAAACGCGCCAGTTCCCAGTCGTGTTTTTCATCGATCCCGAGCTGCCGCGCGATGTGCAGACCATTACTCTGTCGTACACGTTCTTTGAAGTGGCGGGCGCCGTCGCTAGGCCGCAGGGCGGGCGTGTGGTGACCCCGAGCAGCTGAAGCATGGCATCGGGCGATGAGGGCAGGGTTCCAGAAGTGCCGCCGCGGAGCGCGGGCTTCCTGCGCACGATGCAGGCGGTACTGTGGTCGTTCTTCGGCGTGCGGCGGCGGTCGGAGTACGAGAAGGATGCGGTCCGGTTGAATCCGGTCTACGTGATCATTGCCGGCATCGGTGCGGCGGCGCTGTTCGTACTGGCTTTGGTGCTGGTGGTCCGGATGGTGGTGAGTTAGAAACAGACAGAGAGGGGAGCAGGAGCAGATGGCCAATACGCATGGGGGAACGGCTCCGGACTATTACGTACCGGCACCGTCGCAGTGGCCGATGGTCGGCATGATCGCCATGGCGTTCACCGGCATCGGCGCGGGCCTGGTGGTCAACCATAACTCGACCGGCTTCATACCGCTGGCGATCGGGCTGGCCACGCTCGTCTACATGATGTTCGGCTGGTTTTCTATGGTTGCGAGCGAGTCCGAGCACGGCTCATACAACCGCAAGGTCGACGCCTCGTTTCGCTGGGGGATGGGCTGGTTCATCTTCTCAGAGGTGATGTTCTTCGCCTCGTTCTTCGGCGCGCTTTACTACGCGCGCTTGATCACGGCACCGATGCTGGGTGACTTCGACCACAAGCTGTTGTGGCCGGATTTCAACGCGACCTGGCCACATGCCGGCCCCGCTGGCGTGATCGACGCGTTCACGAAGATCGGCCCGTTCTGGCTGCCGACGATCAATACCGCGCTGCTTCTGACGTCGGGCGTCACGCTGACGTTTTCGCATCACGCACTGCGCGTCAATCATCGGAGAAGTGCGATCCTGTGGCTCGCGCTCACCGTATTGCTCGGCGCCACGTTCCTCGGCGTCCAGATCTCCGAATATGGTCACGCATACTCGGAGCTGAACCTGAAGCTCTCTTCCGGCATCTTCGGTTCGACGTTCTTCATGCTGACCGGATTCCACGGCTTTCACGTGTTCGTCGGCGCGGTCATGCTGAGCGTGGTGCTGGCGCGACTGATGCGCGGGCACTTCAAGCCCGATCACCATTTCGCGTTCGAAGGCGCCGCGTGGTACTGGCACTTCGTCGACGTGGTCTGGATCGGCCTGTATATCGTGGTCTACTGGCTGTAACAGGCGGTACTGTCTCCGGATCGCGGCGCCTGCGGGCGCCGCGACTGTTTGTGGCCTGGCTTGCCTAATACGAACGTGGCTCGATCCAGCCCATCCAGTAGCTGAACAGTATGAAAAGGAAGAGCGCGACCGACAGGCTGATGCGCACAGTCAGTGCATTGACGGTCCGATTGGTGGAGCCGCGGTCTCGCACCAGGAACACGAGCGCGGAACCGAGCGCCGCAATGATGCCGATTAAGGCGATGACGATGACGATGCGCATGGGTGCATGGAGCGCGTACGTGCAATTATCCCACCGGGAGCACTGATGGCCCGCCGTTCCGCCCGGAGCGTACTGGGAGCTGTCTTCTTCGGCGTGGCGGTCACTGCGCTCGGCGTGACGCTGGGGACCTGGCAGACCCGGCGCGGCGACGAAAAAGCAACCTTGCAGGCGCGTTGGGACGCGGCGGAGGCGATGTCACCGATACCCGTGAATTCAGGTGCAGCCATTGCACAGGTGACGGCACAATTGCCAAGAAGGGTTGAAGTGCGCGGAGAGTACTTGCCCGCGGGTACCGTCTACATCGACAACCGCTCGCTCAATGGTGTTGCAGGGTTTCAGGTCGTGACGCCGCTGCGCGTGCACGATGGCGCGAACGTCCTCGTCAACCGCGGCTGGATCGCGCGCGATGTACGCGATCCGGCGCTGATGCCGGGCATAGAGACTCCTGCTGGTGCAGTGGCGATCGAAGGGCTGGCTGTCGCGCGGGTGCCGCGCCTGCTGGAACTCGCTCCGCCAAAGTCGCTGCGCGTGCCCGGCGTCTGGCCAAACCTCGAGCCGGACGAGTACGAGCGAATCACGGGTATCGCCGTCGCGCGGTTCATCGTCCAGCAGACCAATCCGACCGCCGATACTCTGCAGCGCATCTGGCCACAGCCCGCGAGCGGAGTCGAGAAGCACCGCGGCTATGCGCTGCAATGGTTTGGTCTGGCGGCCCTCAGCGCCGGCCTCACCATCTTCTTCGGCGTGCGAGCCTTGCGCGATCGTCGAACATGATCGATCGCACGGTAACGACGGCTGCGCCGTCCGCCTCGCACTGGAGGCGCTACCGCGTGCTGTATGCGGTAATCGCGGTGTGCGTCGCTCCGGTGCTTGCTTCATACCTTGCCTACTACGTGGTTCCGCCGAGCGGACGGGCCAACTACGGCACGTTGATCACGCCGCCGCGTGCGCTCCCGGCCGGAGTGCGCATGGCCGGTCTCGGGGGCCAACCATTCTCCTTCGAGTTGCTCGCCGGAAAGTGGGTTATGGTCAGCGCGGGCAGTGGGGACTGCAGTGAGCACTGCCGCAGCGCTCTGTTGCAGATGCGGCAGCAGCGCCTGATGACCGGCAAGGAGCGCGACCGCGTCGAACGCGTCTGGCTTGTCACTGACGAGGTGGCACCCTCTGCGCAGCTGCTGAGCGAATATGAAGGCACCCACGTCGTTCGCGCATCGTCGGCCGCAGTGCGCGAACTGCTCCTGTTGGACGGGACGACAACGCCGGAGGGGTATGTATGGCTGGTCGACCCGATGGGGAATTTGATGCTGCGCTGGCCGCAGGAGCCTGATCCGCAGAAGGTGAAGAATGATCTGGCACGCCTGCTGACGGCGTCGAGCCACTGGGTGCGCGTCGAGCGCAAGGACTGATGGATCCTGCAGCGCTCCTCTGGCTGGCGGCGAAGGGAATTGCCGTCGCGGCGCTGCCGCTTGCCTACGTCTCGCTGTCGCGCGATCCGGCGAAGTTTCGCAAGCTGGCGTGGGTCACCGCGTTTCTCACGCTCGATCTGATCATGTTCGGAGCGTTCACCCGCCTGACTGACTCGGGGCTCGGGTGCCCGGACTGGCCGGGTTGTTACGGACACTCGAACCCAGTGTCGGCGGGCGAGTCGATCCGTGCCGCCGAGACGGCGCTGCCGACCGGTCCGGTGACGATGACCAAGGCCTGGATTGAGATGCTGCATCGCTATTTCGCGATGGGCGTCGGCTTTCTCATCATCATTCTTGCGGCGCAGGCGTGGCGCAGGTCGCGCAGCTCGGAGATGGCGCCATCACCGTGGCTTGCAACCGTGGTGCTGGTGTGGGTCTGCGTGCAGGGGGCTTTTGGCGCGCTGACCGTGACACAGAAACTGCAGCCCGTGATCGTCACCGTGCATCTGCTCGGGGGCATCGGGTTGCTGGCATTGCTGGTCTGGCTGGCTCTGCGCGAACACCTGCCGGTGCCGCTCGCGCCGCAGGCCCGGCAGCTGCGGCCACTTGCGATCGTGGCGCTCGGCGTGAGCGTGCTGCAGATTGCTCTCGGAGGTTGGGTCAGTAGCAACTATGCGGTGCTCGCCTGCAGCGACTTTCCGTACTGTCAGGGAGCATGGGTGCCCCGGCTCGACTTCGAGCACGGCTTCACGCTTTGGCGTGACCTTGGCCGGACCGGGGACGGCGCCATCATTCCGTTCCAGGCGCTGGTCACGATTCACTGGGTGCATCGGGCCTTTGCGGTGGTGGCGATCGCGGTGGCGGGTGCCCTGGTCTGGCAGGCCTGGCGCATCGCCGGGCTCAGCCGTCGCGCCCGCTGGCTCCTGGCAGTACTGGCGCTGCAATTGGCGACAGGAATGTCAAATGTCGTCCTCAACTGGCCATTGGTTGCGGCGGTGCTGCATAGCGGTGGCGCGGCTCTGCTGGTGGCCCTGCTGGTGGCATTCAACTTCGACACGGCGCGCGCCCGCAGTCGGTAAGATCGGTGCTTTCCGGAATCTATTCTCCGATCTCGATGCGCGAGCTGTCCGCCACTCAACGTTCGCTGGGGAATCTGCTGGCCCAGTATTGGGCATTGACCAAGCCGCGCGTGACGCAGCTGGCGATCTTCTGCGCGGTCATCGGAATGTTTCTCGCGACCCCGGAGTTGCCATCGCTGCGAGCCGTGGCGGTGGCGACGGTTGGCATCTGGCTGCTCGCAGGAGCTGCGTTTGCAGTCAACTCACTGATCGAACGCCACATCGACGCGAAGATGGCGCGCACGCGGATGCGGCCGCTGCCACACGGAGATCTGACGCCTGTGCAGGCGCTGGTGTTCTCGGGGGTCATTGGCGGCGCCGGAATGTGGGTGCTCTACACGCAGGTCAACCCCCTCACCATGTGGCTGACGTTTGCGACGTTCGTTGGCTACGCAGTGGTGTACACCGTGCTACTCAAGCCGTATACGCCGCAGAACATCGTGATCGGCGGCATGAGCGGCGCGATGCCGCCTGTGCTCGGGTGGGCCGCTGTGACGAACAGTGCACCGGGGGAAGCGTGGCTTCTCGCGCTGATCATCTTTGTATGGACCCCGCCGCACTTCTGGGCGTTGGCGCTCTATCGCATTGAGGACTACCGCAAGGCGGGCTGGCCGATGCTGCCGGTCACGCACGGCGAGCCTCTGACGCGGCTTCACATCCTCCTTTACACAATCGGATCTGGTGGCAACCACGATGCTGCCGTATGTCGTGCAGATGGCGGGAGTGCTCTACCTCGTTGCAGCGCTGGCCCTTGGTGCCGTGTTCGTCGCTTACGCCTGGCGGCTCTTTCGGGCGCCAAACCCGGCGCTCGCTCGCGCGACGTTCAACTACTCCATCGTGTACCTGGCTGCGCTGTTCGCGGCGCTGCTGGTTGACCACTACATCTGACAGGGTCGGCGTCGAGTCGATGTCTATCCCGAGCCGGCTGCCGTTTCTGCGCGGCTGCGCACTTTGGGTATTGCTGGCGGCTCTTGCCGCGGGGTGTTCCCCGCCGGCGTTCAAGGCAGTTGACATCACTGGCGCGGAATACGCGCGCGACTTTGCTCTCGATTCCGCCGGCGGCGGGCGGCGGACGCTTGCAGACTACCGCGGCAAGGTGGTGGTGATCTTCTTCGGGTTCACGCAATGCCCTGACGTGTGCCCGACCACTCTGTCGGACCTCGCCGAAGTACGGAAACGTCTTGGGCCCGATGGCGAGCGGCTCCAGGTGATCTTCGTGACGATCGACCCGGAACGCGATACGCCGGCCGTGCTGTCGCAATACGTTCCAGGCTTCGACCCGAGCTTCGTTGCTTTGTATGGGACAGCGGAACAGACTGCCGCGACGGCCAAGGAATTCAAGGTCTTCTATCAGAAGGTTCCGGGCAAGACCCCCACTTCGTACACGATGGACCACACGGCGGGCAGTTACGTCATCGACCGCGAGGGCCGCGTGCGCCTGTTCATCCGCCATGGCGCGAGCGTCGACGACATCGTCAGCGACCTACGCAAGCTGCTCTAGGAGCGTGGCGACTCGAGGGCACCGGTCGTCGCCTTTACGCGTGTGCCGCTGGACACCAGGCGCGCGCCAACAGCGGGCGCTCTGACATCGAACGTGGCACGCACCGCGTCATCCAGTTCCAGCTCGAACCCCACGAAAACGCTGGTGCCGGAGTCGGAATAGTCGTCCGCGCGGTACTCCGAGGCCCCGGGTCGCAGGACTCCGTGGACCTCGAACGGATCGAACACGACGATGGTGCCGGCCCTCGCAGCGACGCGGAGCCGAGTACGGGCAAACACGATGTCGACCGAGGGCCCCGCGATGTACCAGACTCCGAACAGCACGTCGGCGTAATGTGCGTCGGTATGAAAGTACGCCCCGCGGCAGACATACCACTCGAACGTCGGCCGGAGTGCGCGCGGCGGCAGCGGGTGCAGGGCCAGCTCGAGCGCCGTGCGTGTATGCGCATCGTGCCAGGTGCCGCCCGATTGGACTCGACCCACCGCGGGAGCCGCCGCACTTTCGACCGCGTTAGCGCGCACGGTCAGGTCGTGCGGGGGTGGTGCAACGGAGGTTGCGACCCGGCGCGCAACCGACCGCAGTGCCGATGCTGAGCCTGCCAGCAACGGCGGTGCGTCCAGAGAGAGAAAGTCCATTGGACGATTATCGGACGGCGGACAAAAAAAAGGCCCCAGCCGAAGCTGGGGCTACGATCCGCCTCGTCGGAGGAGAGGGGGGAGGAGCGGAGGCGGATACTGCTACTACGGTTGCAGACCGAAATCAGAACACTCGCGCTTATGCATAGGCCGCAAGTGCCAAACGCATCTTCTGTAAGGCTTTGGCCTCGATCTGGCGGATTCGTTCCGCGGAAACCCCGAATTCCTCAGCCAGATCATGCAGAGTGGCCGTTCCCACCCGACCGTCGGCATCCTCGTTGAGCCAGCGGGCTTCGATGATCCGACGGCTGCGCGCGTCAAGTTGTTCGATGGCCTGCCGTACGCCGTCGGTCTGCATCATGTCGTGCTGGCGTCGCTGCAGGACTTCTGTCGGCTCCGAATCCTCGTCCGCCAGATAGGCAATAGGGGCGAACTCTTCCTCGCCGTCGTCGATCCGACCTTCGAGGGCGACGTCACCGCCTGACAGGCGAGTCTCCATCTCGGCGACTTCCGCGGGCTTGACGTTTAGCTCGCGCGCCACACCGTCAATTTCGTCCGGCGACATCGTGCCGAGGCCCTGCTTCATGCTGCGCAGGTTGAAGAAGAGCTTGCGCTGCGCCTTGGTCGTCGCGACCTTCACAAGCCGCCAGTTACGCAGGATGTATTCGTGAATTTCGGCTTTGATCCAGTGCAGGGCGAACGAGACCAGTCGAACGCCACGCTCGGGGTCGAAGCGCTTTACGGCCTTCATCAGCCCGATATTGCCTTCCTGGATCAGGTCGGCGTGAGCAAGTCCATAGCCGAGGTAGTTACGGGCAACGGCGACCACCAGCCGCAGGTGCGACATCACCATACGCCCGGCCGCGTCGAGATCATTGCGGTCGCGGAACTCGCGCGCTAGCCTGACCTCTTCGTCTGCCGTCAGAAGTGGAACGCGATTGACCGCCTGGATATAGGCATCAATGCTTCCAACGCTGCCCGGATGGAGCACCAAAGCATGCGACGCTGCCGGGATCAAGGCATTGGCAACAGCGGCATTGCTACGGGTCTTCGTCACTGAACTTACCCCCTTTCATGTAAATGTAGCACTCTGACGTCGAGAGTGCTAAGCCATTAGAAAGGGCATCCCTGACGAAAGTTCAATCCCGAACAATCCAATCAGGTAACCAAAAAATAAGGCTTAGCTAAAAAGTGAGCGTTTGCTCACTTTGCGGCCGATGTCGCGGCGATCGATGCCCGGGCGCCCGCGGCAGCGGCCAGGAGTCCGACAACAACCGCCAGGCCGACGACCGAGAAGGGGAGCCAGGGCGGCGGTGTGGCTATGCGGAAGTCCTGTCCATAGTTAGCCGCAAGTGCTGCGATGCGGGGCGCGACGATCAACGTACCGCCGGCGGCGATAGCGAGCGCGAGAGCGGCGCCCAGGCCCAACGTCAGGGCACCCGCATAGGCATAGGGACGGACGATGAATGAGGTCGGAGCACCGGCGAGCTGCAGGACGGCGGTTTCATCGCGCCGCGATTCGGCCCGCAGTCTCACGGCCGCGACCAGGACGAGCACGATCAGCACAAAGGCCAATCCCGCCACGACGGCCAGCACGAGACCTGCCGTTCCCGCGATCGCCGCGGCGCGACGAAACCATTCGATGTCCAAACGAACCGAGTCGACCCCCGTCCAGCCTCGCACGGAAGCAGCCGAGCGCTCGACCGCGTCCGGGCTAATCGTCGCCGCAAAGCGGGCTACCAGAACGTCCGGCAGCGGATTCGAGCGCGGGACAGCGCCGGGTGCGAGGCCCGATCGACGACTCAGTTCAGCGAACGCCTGGTCCCGCGCAATCAGGCGAACGCCGACAACGCCTTCGACCGCGGTCAGCTTCAGTCGTAGCTGATCGAGATCGCTCGAGGACGTTCCCAGCGCGACGAACACACTGACTTCGGGTCCGGCCTGGATCCGAGCCACCAATGGGGCCATCGAATATGCAATGGCCGCCATGAACAGCGGCGCCGCCAACGCCGCAGCCGCCAGGGCGACGTTCAGCAGGAAGGCTCCTGGTTGGTCCCGGATCATTGCCGCCGCCCGCTTCAAAGCGAACCACCGCGTCGCGAGAGTGCTCATGTCGTGACCAGTGTGGCCTCAAGTGCGATCACTCGAGTGCGGGCCGGCAGGGACACGCTCTCGCCGTGCGAGGCCATCACCACGGTAACGCCGGCCACGACGAACTGCTCCAGCAGGTGCACGACCTGCGCGGCGGCAATCGGATCCAGGTGCGCAGTGGGTTCATCGACCAGCAGCAGTGCCGGATGATTGACCAGCGCACGCGCGAGCGCCGCGCGCTGCTGCTCGCCGCCGGACAGTTCGCGCGGATACGAACGCCCCGCCGCCTCATCGAGGCCCACTCGATGCAACGCCGTGGCGGCGCGTGCGAGGGATTCACGCAAGGCGATGCCGGCTGCAGCGCACGGCAGGGCCACATTCTCCAGCACGCTGCGGTCGTCAAGCAGCATGAGATCCTGCAGCACGATGCCCATCGACCTTCGCAGTGCCGGCAGCATGCGCGGCTTCAGGCGCGCCAGTGGCTCGCCCGCAACGGTGATCGAACCTGCACTCGGCCGCTCCAGCGCAGCGATCAGTTTCAGGACGGTCGACTTGCCGGCGCCCGAAGGTCCACTCAACAGGACAAACTGGTTGCGAGCGATCGAAAAGCTGAGTTGCGAGAGGACACTGCGGTCGCCGTAGCTCTTGTCAACGCGATCGAAGACGATGAGCGGAGGCAAGTCGGGGTTCGAGTAGGCATCCATACGGCGGAAAGTCGAGCCACTAGCGCGCCGCTTAGAATGAGTCGGGCCAGATCGTTGCGACGAGCGCGACGATTGTACGGTTGTCATCGACCTGTCACGCCGGCTCACTATGGTCCGCCGCAACAAGCGCAAGCCGCAGCAACGAAAGCTCGAATTGCAGAACAGCCCCGAGCTCTATCTAAACCGGGAGCTGTCGATGCTTGCGTTCAACGAACGCGTGCTGGCCATGGCAACTCGAGCCGCTGTTCCCTTGGCAGAGCGACTGCGCTACGTCTGCATCGTGTCCTCCAACCTCGACGAATTCTTCGAGGTGCGAATTTCCGACCTCAGCGAGGAAATTCGCGAGACCCGAGGCGCCTCGCCGCTCGCTTACGCCTATGCCGAAATCATGCAGCGGGCGCACGCCCTCGTGCACGAGCAATATGCGTTGTTCAACGAGACGATTGGGCCAGCGCTTGAGAGGCGCAACATCGTCGTGCTGAACCACTCCCAGCGCAACGAGGCCCAGCGGGCATGGGTGCGCGAGTACTTCATGCGCGAAGTAAAGCCGCTGCTGTCGCCGATCGGGCTCGATCCGTCCCACCCGTTCCCGCAGGTGCTGAACAAGTCCCTCAACTTCATCCTGCAACTCGGCGGCAAGGATGCTTTCGGGCGCCCAGCGACGCCCGCGATCCTCAAGGTGCCACGTGTGCTGCCGCGAGTGATCCCGCTTCCGGCCCGCCTGGTTCCGGGCAAGCAGGCGTTCGTGCTGCTGTCGTCGGTGATCCGTGCCCATTTGCAGGACGTATTTCCGGGACGCGAGGTCGGCGGCTTCTCGCAGTTCCGGGTCACACGCGACTCCGACCTCAGCGTTGACGAGCGCGAGGTCCATAACCTGCGGCAGGCGCTGCGCATGGAGCTTTCTCAGCGCCACTTCGGCAATGCGGTCCGCCTCGAAGTTCTCGCGACCTGTCCGCCGCACCTGCAGGCCCTATTGCAGGAGCAGTTCCAGCTGCCGGACCAGGCTGTCTTTCGTGTCGACGGGCCGGTCAATCTGGTGCGACTGAACCAGTTGGTGGACTACATCACTGCGCCGTCGCTGCGCTGGACACCGTTCGAGCCAGCGTGGCCGGCCAAGCTGGCGGCTGGCGCCGACCTCTTCGAGGCAATCCGCCGCAATGAAATCCTGCTGCATCACCCGTACGAGAGCTTCGAGCCCGTCATCGACTTCCTGCGCCAAGCTGCAACCGACGCCAAGGTCGTGGCGATTCGCATGACGCTATACCGTACCGGCATCAGTTCGGTGCTGGTCGACATCCTCGAGGAAGCGGCGCGGCGCGGCAAGGAGGTGACGGTCATCGTCGAACTGAAGGCGCGCTTCGACGAGGAGGTCAACATCAATCTCGCCGAGCGCCTCGAAGCCGTCGGTGCGCAGGTGGTGTACGGCGTCGTCGGTCTCAAGATCCACGGCAAGATGACGCTTGGTCTTGCGGCGCGAAGAAACGCGCGGCCGGTCGCGGCTGGTTCCATACGCCCACCTGGGTACCGGCAATTACCATCCGACGACGACCAAGCTCTATACCGACTTCGGCATGCTGACGGCCAATGCGGATCTGTGCGCCGATATCGAGAAGGTCTTCATGCACCTGACGAGCCTCACCAAGGCCGAGCGCCTCAAGCTGCTGTGGCTCGCGCCGTTCACATTGCACAAGCGCCTGCTCGCCGCGCTCGACGGCGAAGTGAAGCTGGCGCATGCGGGCAAGCCGGCGCGAGTCATCGCCAAGATGAACGCACTGACCGACGAGGCGACCATCCAGGCGCTGTACGTGGCGTCGCAGGCCGGCGTGAAGATCGATCTCATCGTCCGCGGCGCCTGCGCATTGCGGCCGGGCGTCAAGGGATTGTCCGAGACGATCCGCGTGCGCTCGATCGTCGGCCGATTTCTCGAGCATCATCGCATCTACTACTTCCGCAATGACGGCAAGCCGATGGTGTACCTCTCCAGCGCCGACTGGATGGGACGCAACCTGTTCCGGCGCATCGAGATCGCGTGGCCGGTGATCGAGCCCAAGCTGGCTAGACGCGTGATCGACGAGGGCCTGAAGCCTTATCTCGATGACACGCGCGACGCGTGGACACTCACCGCATCCGGCGAGTACCGGCCGCCGCGGGGCGGCGCAGCGTCCGTGTCGGCGCAGCAGCAACTGTTGATTCGACTTGCGGAGAAAGCGACGGTCTGAGATGGAACTGATCCTGTGGCGTCACGCGGAGGCCGAGATCGGCGAGCCCGATCTCGGACGCAAGCTGACAGCACGCGGCGAAAAACAGGCACGCCGGGTCGCTGAATGGCTGCATGCGCAACTGCCCGACAGCGCGCGGATTCTCGTCAGCCCCGCGACACGCGCGCAGCAGACGGCGCTGGCCCTGGCGGAAGTGACGCACCGCAAGCTCAAGACGGTCGAGGAGATCGCCCCGGGAGCCGGCGTGCGCGACGTGCTTGCCGCGGCTGACTGGCCGCACTCGAAAGTACCGGTGGTCGTCGTCGGACACCAGCCGACACTGGGCCACGTCGCGAGTTTCCTTCTGGCCGGAGAAACGCAGGAATGGGCGTTCAAAAAGTCGGGCATCTGGTGGCTCAGCTCCCGCGAGCGTGACGGCGAGCAGCAGACCGTCCTGCGGGCTGTCATCAGCCCGGACCTGCTCTGACACCGGTCAGAGAGTCCTGAGGTTGAAGACGAGACCGACGCGCGCCCACTGCATCGCCTCCTCCTCCAGCAGGTAGTACGTCAGCGGATGGCGCGACAGCCATTCACTGTCGAGTCCGAATTCGATCGATCGGCCGAACTTCAGTGACCAGCGCGGCAATTCGACGCTGCGCCGCGCGTGATTGAGAATCACGGCGAGCCTCAGCACAAGGATCATCGCGCTCCGATCACGATCCTCCAGCACTTCGTAGATCTTCTTCAGGTTGCCGCGTTGCCCCAGCACCAGCTGGGCAATGCGTTCCTGGTCCGACGTCGAAAAACCCGCCAGATCGGCGTGCTGCACCAGGTAGGCAGAATGCTTGTGATAGTCGCCGTGCGATATCGCGAAGCCGACTTCGTGCAGCAGGCATGCCCACGCCAGTCGCTTGTGCATTTCTTCGGACCCCGCGGGCAGCAGTTCGCCATAGAGCTGCTTCGCGGTCTTCGCCACACGCAACGCCTGGGTCCGGTCGACGCCAAACCGTTCCAACATGCGCTCGACCGTGGCGTCGCGCAGGTCCTTCTGTTCCCTCCGCCCCAGCAGGTCGTAGAGCAGGCCGATGCGCAGCGCGCCCCGCGCGGGCCTCATCTCGTCGAGGCCGAGCGTTTCGAACACGGCTGACAGCACAGCGACTCCCCCTGCGAGCACCTCCTGCCGGTCCGGCTTCAGGCCCGCGAGCTTGATGCGCCGGATCTCGCCGGCTTCGAGCAGCGCATTGCGCAACTTCAGCAGCCCTTCACCGGTGACCCGGCCGTCGGACCATCCCTCGGCGCGCAGGATTTCGGACACTGCGCTTACGGTGCCGCTAGACCCGAAGGCTTCGTCCCAGTTCGAACGTGAGAAGCTGTCGATCGCCTCCTCGAACTCCGCGGCTGCTGCGACCTGTGCCTTCTTCAGTGACGCGCGGTCGATGCGTCCTTCCTTGAAGAATCGCAGGGAAGTGTTGACGCAACCCACCTTGAACGATTCGGCGTTGTGCGCACTGAAGCCGCGGCCGACGATGACCTCGGTCGAGGCGCCCCCGATGTCGACGACAAGTCGCCGCAGGTCCGACGGTGGCAGCGTATGCATGCATCCTTCGAACACGAGGCGAGCTTCCTCGCGACCGGAGATCACCTCGATCGGATAGCCCAGCGTGTTCTGCGCCTCGAGCAGGAAGTCGTTGATGTTGCGCGCGAGTCGCAGGGTCTGGGTGCCGACGGCGCGCACCTGCTGCGGCGGCATGCCGCGCAGCCGCTCGTTCATGCGCGCCAGCGTCTCGAGCGCGGTCTCGATCGCTTTCTTGTTCAGCTTGAAGTTCTCGTCAAGGCCGGCAGCCAGCCGCACGGTCTCCTTCCAATAGCCCTGGCGTTCGATATGGGAACCGTCGACGCGCCCGATTTCGAGGCGGAAGCTGTTCGAGCCCAGGTCGACGGCGGCCAGGTTCACTGCATCGTCCCGGTTCCGACCAGCGCCTCGGCAAACTCGGACGCGGAGAACGGCTGCAAGTCATCGATGCCTTCGCCGACCCCGATGAACAGTATCGGCAGCGGCTTGTCGCCGCGGGTCGCCGCGATTGCCACCAGCACACCACCCTTGGCAGTGCCGTCGAGCTTGGTCACGACGAGCCCGGTCAATCCGACCGCGGCGTCGAAGGCCTGCACCTGCGCCAGGGCGTTCTGGCCGTTGGTGCCGTCCACAATCAGGATCACTTCGTGCGGCGCGCCCGGCAGCGCCTTGTCCTGGGCGCGCCTGATGCGCTTCAGCTCTTCCATCAGGTGGGTTTGGGTCGGAAGGCGGCCTGCCGTGTCGGCAATCAGCACATCGACGCCACGCGCGTTGGCGGCAGATACGGCGTCGAATACGACGGCGGCCGGGTCACCGCCGCTTTGAGCGATGACTTCGACGTTGTTCCGCGTGCCCCAAACGGCCAGTTGTTCACGCGCTGCCGCGCGGAACGTATCGCCGGCAGCCAGCAGCACGGAGCGCTGTTGCCCGGCGAACCACTTGGCGAGCTTGCCGATCGAGGTCGTCTTGCCCGAGCCGTTGACACCGCAGACCATGACGACATAGGGCCTTGCGTGCGCGAGATTGAATCGACCCTCGGCCGGAGCCAACCGGCGCGCCAGTTCATCGCGCAGGGCGACGCGCACCTCATCGACGGTCTTCAGGCCTTTCAGCTTGATCTCGGCGCGCAGCGTGTCGATCAGCTGTGCCGAGGTCGCGACGCCGACATCCGCCCCGATCAGCGCCATTTCGAGTTCTTCGAGCAGCGCATCGTCAACGACTCCGCCGGAAAAGAGTCCGACGATATTGACGCGGGTCTTGTCGAGTCCGCGCTTGAGCCGCGCGAGCCATCCGCCCTTGGCGCTGTCGGCAGAACCGGGGCTTATCATCGAACGATGGAGGAGAAGCGGTCGGATGGGGTAGTGAATCAACCGCGCGGCAAAGGCCAACAAGGAGATCCCGCGAAGTCTCGATCGAGTGTAACAAAGCCATCTCGCGCTTCGATGACCACGGGCAATCGCCTGCGAAGTGCGCCGCGCCACGTGCGCATCATCGGCGGCCTGTGGAAGCGCACACCGCTGCCGGTGCCCGACGTCGTCGGGCTGCGTCCGACCCCCGACCGCGTGCGAGAGACGCTCTTTAACTGGCTGCAGCACCTGTTGCCCGATTCGTCGTTGCTGCGCGGTCTCGATCTGTTCGCCGGAACGGGTGCGCTTGGCTTCGAGCTCGCTTCGCGCGGCGCGCGCTATGTGCTGCTCGTCGAGTCGGATTCCCGCGCGCTCGAATCGCTGCGGGCCACGCGCGACCGACTGTCGGCCAGCGCCGTCGAAGTGCGGGCCGGCGAAGCTCTGGCGGTGGCGGCGGGACTTGCCGCGGGGACCTTCGACGTGGTCTTTCTCGATCCTCCGTTTGATGTCGGCCTGCAATCCCCGGCGCTGGACGCAGCGCGGAGAGTACTGGCCGAAGGCGGGCTGATTTATCTCGAAGCGCCCGCCGTCCTGACGGCCGACCAGGCGCAGCGCGCCGGCCTGGAGATTGTCCGAAGCGGGCGCGCCGGCCAGGTCGCGTTCCATTTGCTGCGGCTGCCGTCTGCATGAATAATCGCCGACGCCCGGCCGCACAGCGGGACGCTGAGGAGGCTATGCCATGGTGATCGCCGTCTATCCCGGCACGTTTGACCCGCTGACCCGCGGTCACGAGGATCTCGTGCGGCGGGCGGCGGGGCTGTTCTCCAAGCTGGTCGTCGGTGTTGCCGACAGCCGTGCCAAGCAGCCGTTTTTCGTCCTCGACGAGCGGATCGCCATCGCGCGGGAAGTGCTGTCGCACTACCCGAACGTCGAGGTCGCCGGTTTTCGCGGCTTGCTGAAAGACTTCGTGCGCGAGCAACAGGCGCGTGTCATCGTGCGTGGCCTGCGCGCGGTCAGCGACTTCGAATACGAGTTCCAGATGGCGGGCATGAACCGCTATCTGCTGCCGGACGTCGAGACGATGTTCCTGACGCCCTCGGATCAGTACCAGTTCATCTCGGGCACCATCGTGCGTGAGATCGCGACGCTGGGTGGCGACGTCAGCAAGTTCGTATTCCCGTCGGTCGAGAAATGGCTCAAGGTCAAGATCCAGCAGATGGGCGGAGAGGCGTGACGACAGCCCCGCCGTTGCCTTGACCGAACAAAGCGCGCGCGACCCGCGCATCGATGCCCTGCGCGGCGCGGCGCTGGCGGGCATCCTGCTCGTCAACATCCAGTCCTATCTGTACGGTGCGATCAATCCGATCGGGTTCCTCGCGCCCGGGGCGGACGCCATCGACCGGTTCGCCCATTTCTTTACCGCAACATTCGTCGCCGGCAAATTCATGCCGCTGTTTGGCATGCTGTTCGGGGCCGGCTTTTCCCTGCTCTACGAGAAACTGAAGGCCACGGTGTCTGACCCGCGCGCCGCCTACAGGCGCCGACTGATGTTCCTTTTCGTATTCGGCATTGCCCATGGCATGTTCTTCTACTTTGCCGATATCACGCACAGCTATGCGCTGGCGGGCTTCGTATTGCTGCTGTATGCGGATCGCGACGTCGCTCACATCGTGCGCGCGACCGCATCTTGGTGGGCGTTTGCCGCGCTCTGGACGCTGCTGCTCATCGTGCCATCGATCGGCGCACCGGGCAGCGTGCCGGTCGAATGGCTTGAAGAGGCCAGGCTGAATTTCGAGGCGAGTGCGCGGCTCGGATACTGGGAGCAGTGGCCGCTGCGGGTGGAGATGTTCCTGTGGCAAGTACAGGCCAATCTCCTCGCGCTGCCGAGCGTCATCGCGCTGATGGTGACCGGAATGCTGGCGCAGCGGTCGGGTTGGCTGAGTCGTCCCACGGCCCTCGCGTGGAGCCGAGCGCTGCAACTTGGACTTGGCGTTGGACTGCCGGCCGCACTGGCGTACGGGATCTGGTCCACGACGCATGCAACGCTCGAGGACAACATCCTGCTGCCGGCCTGGGTGCTAGTGCTGCAGTTCTTCGGTCCAGCGCTGTCAATCTTCTACGCCGCAGCGTTCCTGCGCTATGCGCCCGACGTTGTCGTAGCCTGTCTCGCACCGGCCGGGAGGATGCCGCTGACCAACTACCTGCTGCAGTCCGTGGCGATGGGAGCCTTGCTTTCCGGCTGGGGGCTTGCGCTCGGGATTACCGCCAGCTACGCGGAGGCGAGCGCCCTGGCTCTCGGCATTTTCATGTTGCAATTGGTGGCCAGCCGCTGGTGGCTGGTGCGCCATGCGCAGGGACCGCTTGAAGCAGTTTGGCGCGCCTGGACCTACTACGGTCTCGGCCGCAGGATTCCGTCCTAACCAAAGCCGAGCGTGAACTCGACTGCGTGGCCTCGCGCCAGGGTGCAGCCGGCGCCGTGAGTGACGATGGCATTGACGCCGAACGTGACTCCACCCGCGCGGGCATTGTCGCGGTAGACGGCCAGTGTGTCGCCGGGCTCGGTGGAAGCTGTCCCCGTCAAAGGGTCGACGTTCGGCACCGAGCACCGCACGCAAGGTTTCACGACCTGGAGTTCGGCAGCGCCGAGCACGAGCCGCTCGACATAGTCCTCTTCGAACGCATCGATGCCGGCCAATACGATGTTGGGCCGGAAGCGCTCGATGCCGACCGGTGCGACGCCCCGCTTCGCGAGCCTGGCGTTGAGGTCCGCCAGCGAGGCAGTCGATGCGACGAGCAGCGCGAACGCATCGGCGAACTTGTAAGGAGCCGCTGTCGCGCCGGTGTAGCGCGCATTGGACAAGCGTCGCGCCTCGGGATCGAAGCGCATCAGCCGGCACGGCATGCCGAGATAGGCCGAGAACCACGCGTCCGCGACCTCGCCCTGCGTCACCGCCGGGACTCGATCGTTCCACACTGTCACGTCCACCACGTCGCCCTCGCTGGCGAACGGCACTTCGAGCTGCAGCATGCCGGGAGCCTTCACTTGCAGCGCAGTGGACGTCAGGCGCGTCTCGACCAATGCCATCTGCGGCAGCTCCCGCTGGCTGAGGAACTTGCCGTCCGCATCCACGACGACCCACTCGCGGTCGCCGATGCCGTCGACCTCGAGGCCGGTGTCTGCCAGCGTGGCGCGCTCGACTTCGACGCCGCGGCACCCCTTGATCGGATACAGAAACAATTGTGCAATCGAGGCAGCCAAGGCGCGTCTCAGACGTTGAACAGGAAGTTCAACACATCACCGTCGTGCACGACGTACTCCTTGCCTTCGGCGCGCATCTTGCCGGCCTCCTTCGCACCCTGTTCGCCCTTGTGGGCGACGAAGTCCTCGTAAGCGATGGTCTGCGCGCGGATGAAGCCCTTCTCGAAATCGGTGTGGATCACGCCGGCCGCCTGCGGCGCCGTGTTGCCAGCGGTGATGGTCCATGCGCGCACTTCCTTGGGGCCGGCGGTGAAATAGGTTTGCAGGCCAAGCAGCGAATAGCCGGCCCGGATCAGTCGGTTTAATCCCGGTTCGTGCATCCCCATGTCGGCCAGGAACATCTCCTTGTCCTCATCGGGCAGGTCGGCGATCTCGGCCTCGACCTTCGCGCAGACCGCCACGACCGGGGCACCCTCCTTCGCGGCGTACGTCGCGAACCCGTTCGAGCAGGGGATTGCCTTCGAAACCATGCTCTTCGACGTTGGCAACATACATCGTCGGCTTCGCGGTCAGCAGAAACAGCGGCCGCAACACGTCGCTCTCTTCATCGATAAAGGTCGACCTAGCGCACCGGCTTCGCTTCGTTGAGCGCGGGAAGAATCTTCTCGAGCGCATCGACCAGTCGTTTTGCTTCCTTGTCGCCGCCGCTCTTGGCGACCTTCGTGTAGCGCGCAAGCTGCTTGTCGACCGTCTGCAGATCGGCGAGTGCCAGCTCGGTGTTGATGACCTCGATGTCGGACATCGGATCGATCTTGCCAGAGACGTGGACGACGTTCGGGTCGTCGAAGCAGCGGACGATATGCGCGATGGCATCGCATTCGCGAATGTTCGCGAGAAACTGATTACCCAGGCCCTCGCCTTTGCTCGCGCCGGCGACCAGACCGGCGATGTCGACGAACTCGACTGTGGCCGGCAGTACTCTTCTGGGGCCTCGCGATCGGGCGAGCGCCATCGAGCCGCGCATCGGGAACCTCGACGATGCCGACGTTCGGCTCGATCGTGCAGAACGGATAGTTCTCCGCGGCGATGCCGGCCTTCGTCAGTGCATTGAAGAGCGTCGACTTGCCGACATTCGGCAGGCCGACGATGCCGCATTTCAGAGCCATGGAAGCGTCCGGAGCGTCGCGTAGGCGAAAGCGTGCAATTATCGCAAGCCTTGCAGAGACTTTCCGAATCGCGATGCCGATCGAACTGCGGGAAGTGACGCGCGAGTCTGTCGCCGCCGTGTGCAAACTCGATGCCGGCGACGGCGGCAAGCAGGTGGCACCCAACGCCGGTGTCGATCGCGCAGGCGCACTTTGCCCCGGAGGCCTGGTTTCGCGCCGTCCATGCGGATGATGAACTCGTCGGTTTCCTGATGCTGTACGACCCTACGCTGGCCGAGTCGCCCGAGGAGCAGGAGTTCTTCCTGTGGCGCCTGATGATCGATCGACGCCACCATGGCAAGGGCTACGGGCGCACGGCGGTCGAGCAGCTGATCGAGCATGTGCGTTCACGCCCTGGCGCCGGGCGCCTCCTCGTTTCGCACGTCAAGGGAGCCGAGCGCCTGAGCCGCTTCTATCTTTCGCTCGGCTTCTGTTACACCGGGCGCGAGGAGGACGGCGAACTGGAGATGGCGCTGGTCCTGCGTTGAAGCCGCTCAGGCCGGAGGCCGACTGGATTGCCGTTGCGGCCGACCGTACGGCGATTGGGGAGCTGCAGTCGTTCTACGAGTCCAACCCCGATTATTGGCGGCTGGTGCACGGGCACGCGCCTGCCGCCGACGAAGCCGAGCAGCGATTTCGACGCCAAGCCGCCGGCCGAAATGTCAGTTACAGCGCGCTGACGATGTGGCTGATCCGGGATCGCGAGTCACAGCGCGTCATCGGCGAGGTGTCGGCTGCCGTCGACCTGCTCGCCCCGGGGTCATGCATCTCGGGCTTCTTCATCGTCGATGCTGCGCGGCAGGGTACGGGCTTCGCCGCATGAGGTCTACGCGAGCTACGAGGCCTGGGCCATCGGCAAGGCGGGCGCTGGCTGCGACTGGGTGTGGTCGAGGCCAACTGCGCGGCTGGTCGTTTCTGGCTGTCGCAACGGCTACACGGAAGTATGTCGAAGCCGTGACTACGTCCTAGGCGACCGTTCCCACACGCTGGTCGTCATGGTCAAACCTGTCGCGTCCCAACACGCTCGAAGACTATCTCGTGCCGTCGCCGCGCGACCGGCCGACTTAGAGTGGCTCACAGCGACGCACGATTGCCGGATCCGGCGATTGCAGCCAGGCATCGCCGCGTCAGCGAACCGTTGCGCTCCGAAATCGCTCGCTCCCAGGCGGCGATGCGCGCTGCGTGGTCCGCTTCCATAGCGGTAGAAATCGTTACGGTCGGGCAGTTTGCCGTTCGGCAGGCGCGCCAGCATCGCGCGCGAAGGCGCGATCAGAACCACGTTCGACGAGCCAGTGCGTGGCGACGTGGTCGGGCGCGCCACGGCAGCGTATTTGTCCAGCCACCCCGGCGTGACCCACGGCACGAAATGCGGATAGAGCACCAGTCCGCTCAATGCCAGGATAGGGCAGCAACAGGTGATAATCGATCAGCCCGCCATCCCAGTAGTCTCCGACGGGTGCGCCCACGATTCCCGCACCGGATCGCACATCGACGGGATCGAACCCGATGCCAGCATCGCGTCCTCGACGTTGCCTCGCGAGGTCAATGCGCTCGAGGCCGAAGTCATCGAATGGCACACTGAAGTGCGACGGCGCGCCCGCTCAGAAGACGACGCGCCGCAGGTGTGCTGCGAGCCGGCGCCGTCCTCCGCATTGGCCAGCGCTGCGCATCGCGAACGCCGCCCGCGGCCCCGCGACTGCAGGCGTCCCGCAGTGCGCGCGCCGTCGATATCGACAGCGCTACGCCCTGCGCGGATGTCGAGCGCCCGACCGTCGAGAACCGAGCGGGCGAGTCCCCGGCAGACCGCGGCGACCTGTGAAGGCGACGGACGCTTGGCGTAGTTCTGTTCGCGCACGTAGGTGTGTTGCAGGCGGTCGAGCGCAGCCAGCGGATCCGTTTGCGCCAGTGCGGTCATGCGCCACGCGCCGATCGAGGCGCCGATGAATTCCATGCGTGCGGTGAACGGGCAGCCACTCGCGCGAGCAACAGGCGATCGAACGGCATCAGGGCGAGACCCTTCGGTCCGCCGGCGGCCGCGGGGATGCAGCCGATGTCGCGCCGGCGAGGTCCGTGGCTCGATGTGCCGACGAGCGCGTTCGCCCGCGCGGACCTCGAACCATGCTGTTGACATCGTGAAATTCCTGCCTGATCCGCAGTCGCACTGCGCCTCGCCGGTCGACGCCTACGTGTCCTGCGGCTCCGTGCCCGCCACTTCGTGTGCAGCCTCAACATGCCGCCTCGAAGCGGCCCTCGGCCACCAGCTCGATCGACCGTCTCGCCGCGCGACAACGCATCATCGATCGGCCCTGCTCCTCGCGGCGTGGAGGATGCAGCACGAAGTCGACCACGTCCTGGTCGAGCTGCAGCTCGCGTGGATGACCGATACCGATTCGCATCCGCCAGAAGTCCGCCGTCGTCAGCCGAGCCTGCGTGTCCTTGAGCCCGTTATGACCGGCGGTGCCGCCGCCGCGCTTGAGCTTGACGACGCCGGGCGCGAAGTCGAGTTCGTCGTGCACGACCAGGATTTCCGTCGGAAGGATCCGGTAGAACAGTGCGAATGCCACCACCGACTGACCGGAGCGATTCATGTAGGTCGTGGGCTTCAGCATCCAGAGATCGTGGCCGGCCAGTGCGCGTGCGAGCGACATCGCCATGGAACTTGCGTTCGCTCGAAAAGCGGACTCCCGCGCGACGCGCGACTGCATCGACCAGCCAGTAGCCGGCGTTGTGGCGGGTGGCCCCGTACTCGGCTCCGACGTTGCCGAGCCCGACGATCAGCCGGATGCCGCGGGGCGCTTCGAATTCGTCTGTCATCGGTGAATAAAAAGGCCCGCTGCCGGAGAGGCAGCGGGCCGGATTGTGCCGGACGCATGAGCGCGTCCGGAGCGCCGCGGCGAGCGTGGCGGTTACTTCTTCTTGTCGCCGCCCTTTTCTTCCTTGCCTTCCTTGCCCTTCTTGCCGCCCTTCGGCAGGCGCCGCACCCGGTGCAGCCACCGGCGCCTTCTGCGCAGTTGCGGGAACTTCGGCCGAAGCCACCGGCGTGTCGGTTTCCACCTCCTCCGCCTCCTGCTCGCCATGCGTTGTCACGGCGACGACCACCGGATTTTCCTTGCCCTTCAGTACGGGCGTTACGCCGGCCGGCATCTTGAGGTCGAGCACGCGTACGGTTTGGTGCGCCTCCAGACCCGGAGAGGTTGACCTCTATGAATTCAGGCAGATCCTTGGGCAGGCACGCGACGTCGACGTCCGACATGATGTGGCTGATCAGTCCGCCGCCCAGCTTGAACGCCGGCGATTCCTCCTGGCCGGTGAAGTGCAGCGGGATGCGCATGTGGACCTTCTGGGTCTCGGACGACGCGCTGGAAGTCGACGTGCAGCACGACCGGCCGCCAGGGATGCATCTGGAAATCGCGCAGCAGCACGCGTTCCGACTTGCCGTCGAGCTCCATGTCGAGGATCGACGCGTGAAATTTTTCCTTGCGCAGCGCATGGAAGAGCGCGTTGTGCTCGACCATGATCGGCTGGGCAGCACCGCTGCCTCCGTAAAGCACGCCCGGCACCTGGCCGGTATGGCGCAGGCGGCGGCTCGCACTCGTGCCTTGCGCGTCTCGTTTGGTTGCTACGACTTTCATTTTGGCTCCAAAAATTGCAGCGGACCGCGACCAGTCACGACTGCGTATTCACTCGATGAACAGGCTGCTCACCGAGTCTTCGCGCGCAATGCGCGAAATCGTTTCGCCCAGCAGTGCGGCGCAGGACAGCTGCCGGATCTTGGGACACGCCGCCGCCGCCGGGGCGAGCGGGATCGTGTCGGTCACGACGAGTTCGTCGATGACCGAGTTCGTCAGCCGCTCGACCGCCTTGCCCGACAGCACGGCGTGCGTCGCGTATGCCATCACGCGCAACGCGCCGCTGTCGCGCAGCGCTTGCGCCGCCTGGCACAGTGTGTTCGCGGTGTCGACCATGTCGTCCATGATCACGCAGTTGCGGCCCTCGACCTCGCCGATGATGTGCATCACCTCGGCCACGTTCGCGCGCGGCCGCCGCTTGTCGATGATCGCCAGGTCGGCTTCCATTCGCTTGGCGAGCGCGCGGGCGCGCACGACGCCGCCGACGTCGGGCGAGACCACGACCAGGTTGTCGTAGTTGTGCTTCCACAGGTCGCCGAGCAGGATCGGGCTGGCGTAGATGTTGTCGACCGGGATATCGAAGAACCCCTGGATCTGGTCGGCATGCAGGTCCATGACCAGCACGCGGTTGATGCCGACCACCTGCAGCATGTTGGCGATCGACCTTGGCACTGATGGCCACCCGCGCACTTCGGGGGCGCCGGTCCTGCCGCGCGTATCCGAAATAGGGAATCGCCGCGGTGATGCGGCCGGCCGACGCGCGCTTGAGCGCATCGGCCATGATCATGATCTCCATCAGATTGTCGTTGGTCGGTGCGCAGGTGGGCTGCAGGATGAACACGTCCTTGCCGCGCACGTTCTCGAACAGCTCGACCGTGACTTCGCCGTCGGAAAAGCGCGAAACCTGCGCCTTGCCCAGCGGAATGTTGATCTGGTGCGCAACCGCCTGCGCGAGCTTCGGGTTCGCGCTGCCCGTGAATACCATCAGGTTGTCGGGGACCATCAAGGCCATGGCGGTTCGCGTGCGCGGTTTTCGCGGTTCAGTAGCGCTGCGATCCGGTGATGGACGGCACCGCTCGGCCCGGCGCCTGCTGGAGCGCTGCCACCGGCTGCGAGTCGCTGCGCCGGCATCACGACACTCCCTTCGGTTTGGCTGGGGAGGAAGGATTCGAACCCTCGAATGGCGGAATCAAAATCCGCTGCCTTAACCAGCTTGGCGACTCCCCAGCGCTGAAAAACGGCGCTGCCAACTCGCTCCCAACTTGCAGTCTACCGACTTCCATTACTTTACTGCGATCAAAATCTCGTGCTGCACGCGCCGGCTACCACGCGCGCAGCGGATGTTCCGGCAAGCCTTGGACCGCCCATCCCTGCCAGCCCGACTCCAGTTCGGCGGTGGCAATGCCGTGCGGTCTGCACTTCGGGGACCGCAGCGAAAACGGCCGAGCCCGACCCCGTCATGCGCGCCGGCCCGAATCGGGCCAGATGCGCATGGCCCGTCGATCTGCGGGTATTGCCGCCGCGCCACGGGCTCCAGATCGTTGCTGCCGAAAAGCGCAGTGACCGCTTTACCCGCAGCCGCGGTCCGCGGCCGCAGCAAAGTCCGCCATTTTCGTGGCTTTGGTATTTCGTGTCAAACCTGGGTCTTCAAAGATTTCCCGTGTCGATACATGAACTTGCGGCCATATGACCCCATAGTGCGACAGCGGCAGCGACATCGGTGTCAACCGCTCGCCTCGGCCTTCGGCAAAGGCGTTGAAGCCGTGGACGAAGAACGGCACATCGGCGCCGAGCTCCAGCGCCAGCGCCGCGAGCTGCGAACGGTCGAGCCCGAGGCCCCAGATGCGATTGAGCGCGATCAGTGTCGTCGCCGCATCCGACGAGCCGCCCCCAAGGCCCGCGCCGGCCGGGATGAGCTTGTTGACGTGTATCTCGGCCCCTTGGCGGCACGCCGTCCGCTGCTGCAGCAGCAACGCAGCGCGCAAGGCAAGGTCATTTTCGAGCGGCCCGATCAGATCGCCCGCTGCGTCGAACCACTCCGTCATCGCGGCGTTCGATGTCGACATAATCCGCGAGGTCGATCAGTGCGAACACCGACTGCAGGTCGTGGTAGCCGTCGGCGCGCCGGCCGAGGACATGCAGGAACAGATTGATCTTTGCAGGGGCGGGCAACGCATACGCACGTTCCATTGCGCGTTCCCAGCAAATCAGGACGCAGGATCGTCGACGACGAGCCGGACCGACACGGCGGGATCACCCGCCGACGGCGGCCGGTCCATCAGCAGCAGACGCGGGCGCGAACTCGCGGGGAACACCTCGGCGATGCGGATCGTCCAGCCATCCTGCTCGATGCAGGTGATGCGTTCGCCGTCTCGCTCCACGCGCGCCGGCCGCGACGGGTCGGGGCGACCGTCGATCCAGTCGGCCAGGCCCGCGCACCGGCAAGCGCCAGCCGAACAGGCGAGTCACCAACGCATCGGCATCAGGTCCGGTTTCGGTCTGCATCTGCGGACCGGTCGCGCTCGCACGGCCTGGCGCGATCTCGACGCGCGCCATCGTGGTGCCGATTGGCGAGGCCAGTTCGATCAGTTGCTGATCGCGCTCGCACCTCGATCGTGAAACGACCGCTGACACTGCTGCGCTGGTCGCCCTGCTGCGCGGTGGCAACGAAGCGTCCGGAATGGGCCCGTTCGGGCGCTGCGGTCGGCGGCGTCGCGCAGCCGCCGAGCGCAAGTGTCACCACCAGGGCCAGCGGGGCGCACCAGCGCTCTCCAAGCAGCGCCATCACAGCCCGATGCGCAGCCGTGCAATCGTCGACTTCAGCAGTTCGTTGCCTGGTTCGCTGGCCCGCACTTCGCGCAGCAGCTTGCGTGCGCCGCCTGGCTCGCCGCTGGACCACAGGACTTCCGCAAGGTGGATCGCCACCTCGGCATCGGGCTTGCCTGATAGGCCTGCTCGAGATACTTGCGCGCCTGCGGCAGGTCGCCCATGCGGTAGTAGACCCAGCCGAGCGAATCGAGGATGTACGGATCCTCGGGCGCAAGCTGATGCGCCTTCTCGATCAGCTGCAGGGCCTCGGGCAAGCGCACGTTCCGGTCGGCCAGGCTGTATCCGAGCGCGTTGTAGGCGTGCGCATAGTCGGGCCTCAGCTCGATCACACGGCGCAACTGGCGCTCCATGGCATCAATGCGGTCAAGCTTCTCCGCGGTCATCGCGCTGTCGTACAGCAGCGGAATGCTGTCGGGGGACTTTTCCAGCGCCTGAGTCGAGCAGCTTGTAGGCCTCCTCGTAGCGCCGCGACTCGCGCAGCAGTTGCACCTCGGCGAGCAGCAACTGCACGCGCTCGTCGGGCGAATTCGGCTGCACTGCGCGCAGCATCTTGCGCGCCTCGTCGGTGCGTTTCATCTTGGCGAGCACGAGGCCTCGCGAACGCGCGCGGACACGTATTCGTCGCCGCCTTCGACCTTGCGCAGCCACTGCAGCGCCTCGGTGTATTGCTTCTCGTCTTCGGCGATCTGGGCGAGATAGATATAGGCCTGGTCAGGGTCGCGCTCGTCGCCGGGTCGCTCTCGATCAGCGTCAGGTAGCGCTGCAGGTAGTTGCGCGCGTCGCTGTGGAGGTTTCCCTGCAGGGAGAGCAATGCCAGCGAGTAGACGAGCTCCGGATTCTTCGGATCGGCCTGCAGCAGTGCTCGAACTGCTCCCTGGCGAGATCGTACTTCGGTCGGCCACCAGCAGACGCGCGTAGGCGAGGCGAACGTCTGCCGAACGTCCGGCCGGTCAACCCGCTTCGCCAGCAGGCGATGGCGGCCGGCCGATCGGTGGTCTGCAGATACTGGGCAGCGGCCAGTACCGCGCGCTCGGATTCGGGCTCGAGCGCCAGCGCTGCCTTCGCCTCTTCGGACGCGCGGGTCAGACATACCGGCCGCCTGCGCGCCGGCTGGCCAGCACCAGCCGACATCCGCGTTGTAAGGTAGGGCTGCGCCAGTCGCTCCAGCAGGCTGAAGGCGCCTTGACGGTCCTGCGCGCGGGCTAGCTGCCGCTGGATGCGGCTGAGCTCCAATGCCGGCGATGCGCCGGATTTATTTCCGACTCGTAGATCGGAAACGCATCGCGCATAGCGGCCGCCGGTCGCATACGAGCATCGCCAGCGCCTGGCTGGCCTCACGCGAGTCCGGCGCGAGCGACGCCACAGTTCGGCCGCCTCGATGCTCTGTGGCAGTGCGCGGCCCTGCAGCGCCGAGTTCGGCGGCACGGCGCGCCAGTCGTGGATCGCTCGTTTCGCGGGCGAGCTTCAGAGTAGAGCGAATAAGCGGCGCCCAGTTCACCCTGCTGGGCTGCGAGTTCCGCCGCCATCAACTGATACAGCAGACGCGCCGGTGATCGGCACTTCGGGAATGCTTGTCGTCGCCGCTTGACGGCAGCCGGCGGCGCCGCCGCCGCGCCGGAGGCGACGCCTGCGACGGAGGCGGGCGGTACTCGCCGCAGGCGGTGTGGGCGCGGGCGCCGGTGCCGGTTGCGAGGCGCACCCTAGAATCATCGTCGCGGCGAGCAGCGCGAGCAGCCGCAACGCGGCGATTGACGCGATGTGTGAAGCGAAGCTGCATGGACAGAGCGCGTGGCGCGACAGCAACGCGGCAAGCGGAATGAACCCCACATTATCAGATGGACGGCGCTCCCGAATCGCCGCAATTGCAATGCCTGAATTGCCCGAAGTCGAAGTCACGCGCCGCGCGCTCGCGCCGCATGTCGAACGCCGCCGGTCGAGACCATCGTGGTCGGGAGCGCGCCTGCGCTGGCCGGTGCCCGCCGATCTCGAACAGCAACGTCGCAGGCCGGCCGGTGCAGCAGCTTGAGCGGCGCGGAAAGTATCTGCTGTGGGATTCACCCACGGCACGCTGATTTCGCATCTGGGCATGTCGGGCGTCATGGCGTGTCTGGCGCGCGTGCGTCAGCGCCCGACCCGGGCCGGCACGACCACGTCGACATCGTGCTGCGAGCAGCACCTCGTGCGGCTGACCGATCCGCGTCGCTTCGGCGCGCTGCTGTGGCATCCATATCGGACGGGCCGGTGCCGGCGCACCCGCTGCTGGCGGCCTGGGTGTCGAGCCATTCGACCCGCGATTCGATGGCGTCATCCTGCACCAGCAATCGCGGCAACGCGCCGCGGCCATCAAGCAGGTGCTGCTCGCGGGTGACATCGTCGTCGGCGTCGGCAATATCTACGCGTCCGAAGCGCTGTTTCGCGCTGGCATCCACCCGCGCACGCCGGCGCATCGCCTCGGCCGGGCGCGCTGCGAACGGCTGGCTGCGGCGGTGCGCGACGTCCTGGCCGAGGCGATCGGCGTCGGCGGCAGCACGCTGCGCGACTTCGTTTCGGCGGCCGGCGACGCGGGCTACTTCATGCTCAATGCTCAGGTCTACGAGCGCGCCGGCTGCCGTGCCGGGTGTTCGCGACGCCGATCCGCCGCATCGTCCAGGGCCAGCGTTCGACCTACTGCTGTCCCGCGCTGCCAGCTGATAGCGGCTGCACAGCATCCGACGCAGGGCTCTGCTCGAAGCGTGCCTCGATTTGCACCGGATGTCGGTACGTTTTCATGTCATGAGCGACGGTGCCGTCCGACCGATACCCTGTGATAGATTGACCCGACCCTGCTCCCACGCGTGGCCCATGGCCCAGCTTGCTTCGAGCTTCGAGGAATACGGCCAGTGGCGCGACACGCTGGCATCGTCGATCGTGCAACTGCGCCAGTGGCTGGCCGACGCCCAGATGCTCGATGCCGACGCCGCGCGCCGTGTCGACGTCGCGCTCGACCGGCTGGCCGAAGACAAGCTCGTCATCGCCTTCGTCGCCGAGTTCTCGCGCGGCAAGTCCGAACTGATCAACGCCATTTTCTTCGCCGAGTACGGCAAGCGCATCCTGCCGTCGTCGGCCGGGCGCACGACGATGTGCCCGACCGAGCTGCTGTACGACGAATCGCTGCCGCCGTGCATCCGCGCGCTGCCGATCGAAACCCGCGGCCGCCACGGTACGACGGCCGACTTCAAGCGGCTCAACGAGGAGTGGCAGGTGTTTCCGCTCGACACCGAGTTCGGCGGACGGCATGCTCAACGCTTTCAAGATCGTCGCTGAAACGGTGCGTGTCCCGGTCGAGCAGGCGCGCAGCTATGCGCTGTTCGATGCCGACGACCCCGATCAGGCCGTCGCGCTCGACAAGAATGGCATGGTCGAGATCTCCAAGTGGCGCCATGCGGTCATCAATTTTCCGCATCCGCTGCTCAAGCACGGCCTGGTGATCCTCGATACGCCAGGCCTGAATGCGATCGGTACCGAGCCCGAGCTGACGCTAGTCGCTGGTACCGAATGCGCACGCGGTGCTGTTCGTCCTCGCCGCCGACACCGGCGTGACCAAGAGCGACCTCGATGTCTGGCGGCATGTCGTCGGCGACGCCGGCCACCAGCAATCACATCGCCGTGCTCAACAAGATCGACGGCCTGTGGGATCCGCTGAAGACAGCGGGCGAGATCGAGCTCGAAGTGCGCCGCCAGTGCGCGAGCGTGGCCGCAACGCTCGAACTCGATCCGATCGCGCGTCTTTCCCGTCAGCGCGCAGAAGGGCCTGGTCGCCAAGGTCCAGAACGACCCGACTCTGCTCGATGCCAGCCGCCTGCCGCTGCTCGAGGAGGCGCTGATCGACCTGCTGGTGCCGACCAAGCAGCAGATCGTGCGTGACCAGACCCTCGCGCAGGTCGAGCGCGTCGCGTCCGAGGCGCGCCTGACGCTCTCGGCGCGCGAACGCGGCGTGATCGAACAGCTCTACGAACTGCGCGGGCTGCAGGGCAAGAACCAGAGTTCGATCGAACGCATGACGCGCCGCGCGCTGGCCGAGCAGCGCGAGTTCGAGGAGGTCGTGCGCAAGATCGTGGCGGCGCGCGTCGTGCTGCAGAAGCTGTCGGACCAGCTGTTTGCGCCGCTGCGCGTCAGCACACTGCGGGCGCAGGTGATCGAGACCCGCAACAAGATGCGCAAGTCGCAGTTGTCGCCGACGATCTCGCCGGCGGTCCGCGATTATTTCAGCCAATCTGCGTGATCTGCTGCGCAGGGCGAATGCGAAGGCGCTCGAGGTCGAGCAGATGGTGCTCGGCGTGCAGCGTCGCTTCGCCGAGGAACTCGGCTGGAGCCTCAGCCCGCCGATGACATTCTCGCTCGATACCTATCTCGCCGAGCTCGAGCGGGCCGAACAGGCGTACAAGTCCCAGTTTGGCGCCCTTGCCGTGCTGACGCGCGACCGCTGGACGCTGATGGAGCGGTTTTTCGAGACCGTGGTTTCGAAGTCGCGCGAGATCTTTTCGGCGGCCGAACGCGACACCGAAGCCTGGGTCAAGTCACTGCTGCCGCCGATCGAACTGCAGGTGCGCGAACAGCGTACGCAGCTGCGCAAGCGCGCGGAATCGATCTCGAAGATCCGCGATGCGCAGGGTTCGCTCGACGACCGCATCGGCGAGCTCGAGGAGGCGCTGGAGGATGCGCAGGCACGGCTGGCCGACGCTGAAACGACTCTCGGACCGCATCATGCGATCGGCGCGCGCGTTCCGGACGATCTCGGCTGTCAGAAGAAGCTCTCGCCGCGTAGTCGCGGCCTGCGCGTCCTCGCCGGGGCCGCGGATCTGCGCGGCACGAACGTGGCAGCATTCCCTACGCCCGCCACAGCCGTGCGGGGCCACCACGCGCCCTGACGATGTCGCGATTGGCACCCCATAATGGCGCTGCGTCGGCGCTGCGTGCCGGCGACCATGGATCCCCTGCCCATTGCATGTTTTCCGAACGCATTATCGCGTGGCAGCGCGCGCATGGACGGCACGACCTGCCGTGGCAGGGAACGCGCGACCCGTATCGCATCTGGCTCGCGGAAATCATGCTGCAGCAGACGCAGGTCGCGACCGTCATTCCGTACTTCCGTCGTTTCATCGCGCGCTTTCCCGACGTTGACGGCGCTGGCTCCAGGCGACGCCGACGACGTCATGGCCGCCTGGGCGGGCCTGGGGTATTACTCGCGAGCGCGCAACTTGCACCGCATGCGCGCAGGTGATCGCAGCCGATCACGGCGGGCATTTCCGCGCGTCGGCGCCGAGCTTGCCGCGGCTGCCCGGCATCGGCCGGTCGACAGCGGCGGCCATCGCGGCGTTTGCCTACGGCGAGCGGGCCGCCATACTGGACGGAAACGTCAAGCGGGTGCTCGCGCGACACTTCGGCGTCGCCGGCGACCCGGCATCGGCGTGGTCGAACGCGAGCTGTGGGCCGTTTGCCGAAGCACAGCTTCCGGGCGCGATATCGATGCCTATACCCAGGGACTGATGGATCTGGGCGCGACGGTCTGCCCGCGGAGTCAGCCCCACTGCGATGCGCTGTCCCGTTGCGCGAGACCTGCGCCGCGCGCCGCGATGAGCGCGTCGACGGAGCTGCCGCGCCGCGGCCGTCGAGCGCAGCGGCCGCTGAAGCGCCGCGACACTTGCCCTGATCGCCGACGATTACGGCGCCATCCTGCTCGAGCGGCGTGCGCCGGCAGGCATCTGGGGAGGATTGCTGAGTCCGCCGGAATTCGAAGCCGAAGTCTCCGACGCGGCACCTCGCGCACAGTCGAGCGCCGCTTTGCACTGGATGCGCGCAGCGTGTTGCAACGCTCGGCCCCGGTGCGCCACGAGTTCAGCTCACTACAGTTTCATCATGCACGCCGCGGCTGTTGCGCGCGGCAGCAGGCATCCCGCCATGGACCGACGTGCGCCGGTATCGGTGGCTCGCTGCCGATCGCGTCGAGAGGGCCGCGCTGCCGGCGCCAATCCGTCGGACTGCTGCTGGCGCCTGCCACGTGAGCCGTGCGATTACTTGAATACCGCGTGTTGCTTCAGGTAGGTGTGCACGATCTCGAGTCGCGCGCGGCCATCGTCCAGCTCCATCAGCTTCTGCTTGGCCTTCAGCGGCACAGGCAGCACTTCGCACAGGCGGTTTGATACCCAGCTGCTCGATTGCATCTGGAACGGCTCCTCGAACGGCGGCTGCGCGAGCACGTCGTCGTCTTGCGACTTCGCGCCGACGCTCCGCGGCCTGTGCACGCAGGTCGTCGATGATGCGGGCGAGCAGTTCGACGCAGGGAGCATGCTCCGCGGCAATCGGCTGATCGGTATCGTCCTCGACCCACTCGATCTCGGCGACCTGCAGCCCGTTGCCCTGGGTGGCAGACTCGACCACGCGAAAGCGCTGAAACCCGACCGCCCGCACGTGCAGCAGCCCGAGCTGCCGCATGTCCCAGCCGGCGATGCCGGCGCTGCAGCCGACTGCGGCGACTGCGCGCGTCGCGCCTGTTTCGTTCGCTTTGGATCGGTGATCATGCACACGCCGAAGCGGGTGTTGTTTCGCAGGCAATCGCGCGCCATGTCCATGTAGCGCGCCTCGAAGATGCGCAACGGCAGCACGCCGCCGGGAAACAGCACCGTCGAAAGCGGGAACAGCGGCAAACGCATCTGCTCAGGAACCTGCTCGATCCCTGAGCGCGGTGGCGCACCAGCACGCCGTCGTGCCCGCAAACCGCCGCGCCAGCTCCTCGACCATGTAGACGGACCGGTGGCGACCACCGGTGCATCCGATCGCCACGGTCACGTAGTGGCGGTTGTCGGCCACGTAACTCGGCAGCCACTTGTCGATGAATCCGGCGATATCGTCGAGCATCTTTTTCACCTGACCGATGCGTGCGAGATAGGCGATCACGGCGGCATCGCGCCCGGTCAGCGGCCGCAGCACGCGGGTCGTAATGCGGATTCGGCAGGTTGCGCACGTCGAACACGAAATCGGCGGCCACCGGGACGCCTTGCTTGAATGCGAATGACTCGAACGCGAGCACGAGTACCGCAGGCGGGATGCCAGTGAACTCGCGAACCCACTGGCGCAACGTGTTGGGATGCATATCGCTGGTGTCGATCACGTGCCCGACTTCGACCAGCGGAGCCAGCAGTTCGCGCTCCAGTTCGATCGACTCGGTCAGCGTTGCCTCTGCACTCTGGCGGCGAACGCGCAGCGACATCGGATGTCGGCTTCGCGTCTCCGAGTATCGTTGCACGAGCGCGGAGTTTGAAGCCGTCAGAAAGAGGACGCGCACGTCTGCCCGGAGTCACGCAGCGACGGCGATGATGCCGGGCACGTCGCCGAGGGACGCTTCGCTGCGCGAGTCGACCGACAGCGCGACATTGGTACGCCCGGTGCTTTGAGAAACGTGCAGACTTCGAGCACGAACCGGGCCGGCAGGTTGTCGATGCAGTAGTAGCCGGCGTCCTCGAGCAGCCGGATAGCGACCGACTTGCCCGAGCCCGACATGCCTGTGACGAGAACGATGCGCATCCAGCGGCGGGTGAGATGAAATGCGATTGTTGCATGCGGAGGCGCCAGCCGCCCAATGAAAAGGGGGCGCGTACCGCGCCCCTTGATTCAACCAGACGGACGCTCCGAAGCTTGCGCCTAACCGCCGCTCATCTGCTGCTGGTGACGCTGCAGGAAATCGCGCATCGTGTCGATTCCGCGCAGTTGCAGGATCGTGTTGCGCACTGCAGCTTCGGTGAGCACGGCAAGATTGCGGCCCGAAGCCACCGGTATCAGCACCTTGCGGACCGGAATTCCCAGCACCTCCTGGGTCTGCCCTTCAAGCGGAAGTCGCTCCATCGACTCCGTCGCGGCATAACGGCGCAGCTCGACGATCAAGCGCAGTTTCATCTTGCGGCGTACCGCCGTCTCGCCGAAGATCGACCGAATATCCAGCAGCCCGAGGCCGCGCACCTCGAGCAGGTTTGCCAGCAACGGCGGGCACCGCCCTTCGATCGTGTCGGGCGCCACGCGCGAGAAGTCCACGACGTCGTCCGCCACCAATCCATGGCCGCGGCTGATCAGCTCCAGCCCCAGCTCGCTCTTGCCGACGCCCGACTCTCCAGCGATCAGCACGCCCATGCCGAGTACGTCCATCAGAACGCCATGCATCGTGCAATGCTCCGCCAGCACCTTGGCGAAGTAGATGCGCAGCACTTCGATGATCTCGGCCGCGGGCTGGGGCGAGCCGAGCATCGGCAGTCCGACGCGCTCCGCGGTCTCGATCAATTCGGCCGGCGGGGTCAGCCCCTCGCCGATGACGATTCCGAGTGGCTTGCCGGCAATCAGTTCCTTCGCGTAGTGCAGTCGGCGCTTCGACACCATCTGCGTGTAGTAACGAACTTCCGCTTCACCGAGGACGTGCAGTCGGCTGGGATGAATCAGGTTGAGGTGGCCGACGAGATCGGCGCTGGCCAGCCCGGCGGTGGCCGGCGTGTCAAGCGCGCCGTCGGCCGACTCGCGTCCGCGATCCATGTCATCGCAACGATTCACGATTATCTTCGTACATGCGACTGAAAGGTCGGCATCGGGCAATCCTCGCCCCCGCCGCGGCCCGAGGCGGGTGCGCGCGAGGCTACCGCATCGGGCCGCCGGGAACTCAGGTTCGATCAGGCCGCCGGGCGGATCGGTTCCCACGACGTCAGCGCGACATAGACCGCATTCGGGTCGTTCGCGCATCAACAACGTCTCGCGAAACTACTTGTCCGACAGCATCTGCGCCAGTTCCGACAGGATGTCGAGGTGCTGCTGCGTCGCCTGTTCGGGAACCAGGAGAAAAACCATCAGTGCCACGGGTTGGCCGTCCGGAGCGTCGAACGGGATCGGCTCGGCCACGCGAACGAACGCAGCCACCGCTTCCTTGAGTCCTTTGATACGGCCGTGCGGAATCGCCACTCCCTGGCCCAGTCCGGTCGATCCCAATCGCTCGCGGGCAAACAGGCTGTCGAACACCTTGGCGCGGGCGATGCCCTGGTGATTCTCGAAGATCAGGCCCGCCTGTTCGAACGCCCGCTTCTTGCTTGAGGCAGGAAGTCAAGCAGCACGTTGGAGGCGGGCAGCAGCCGGGAAGTTGGTTCATCTGAGCGCATGGAGGGCCGGAACGAAGGCGAGGCTAGGCGCGTTACGCGCGATCCATCCGTCGGGAAACCGCACGTTTCCTGATTCTTTTCCCCAGGCGCAGCGCGGCAGGCCGTAGAAAAAGAAGGCGCGGATCATACACCCGTGGTGCGCTCCGCATTGGCCTGAGTTGCCGATTGGAAGAGGGCTTCCACCCGACCGACCATAGGGCCATACCGATTCGAGCAGACCGGCTCACTTCGGGGCGCGGCCGGCTCGTGCGGTGTATTCGTGGGCGCGGGCGACCCAATGGCGGGCGCCATGCAGCCATCGGGTCCATGAAATGTGCTACGGGGACTGCTGGATTGCCTCCTGCCGCTTGAGGGTTTCGGCTGGATGGTCCTTGATGCGGTCCTTGTGCCGCAGGACCTGACGGTCCAGCTTGTCCATCAGCATGTCGATCGCCGCGTACATGTCGCCATCGTTCGATTCCACGTGGATGTTGTTGCCGCGAAGTCGCAGCGTGATCTCGGCGCGCTGTCGCAGCTTCTGCACCGTCAATTGCACGCTGGCATCGATCACCTGGTCGAAGTGCCGCTCGACCCGCGTTCAGCTTTCCAGCCACGTAGTCGCGCAATGCCGGAGTGACTTCGACGTGGTTCCCGTGGATCAACAGATTCATGCAGCCCCCTGGTGGAGTCAGTCGGTTCGACGGCGCTGCCGCGCCGGCCGCGCGCGGACGCTCATAACGACTTGCGCATCGCCACCGGCGGGATCTTCAGCGCCTCGCGGTATTTCGCGACGGTACGCCGAGCGACCACGATGCCCTGTTCGCCCAGCAGTTCGGCGAGCTTGCTGTCTGAGAGTGGATTCCGGGTGTCTTCAGCTCCTATCAGTTGCTTGATCAACGCGCGGATCGCCGTGGAAGACGCCGCGCCGCCTGCTTCGGTTGCCACGTGACTGCCGAAGAAGAACTTGAGCTCGAACACGCCGAACGGCGTCGCCATGTACTTGTTGGCTGTCACGCGCGAAATCGTGGATTCGTGCAGTCCCACCGTATCGGCGATCTCCCTGAGCACCAGCGGACGCATCGCGATCTCGCCGTGCGTGAAGAAGTTGTGCTGCCGGTCGACGATCGCCTGAGACACGCGCAAGATCGTATCGAAGCGCTGCTGGATGTTGCGAATCAGCCACCGAGCTTCCTGTACGCGTGTCGACCACTGGCCCCGCTGCACCGGATCGACCGAACGATCGCCCGCGTCCACGCTTGAGTATGTCGGCATAAGCCTGGTTCACCCGCAGTCGCGGCATCACTTCCGGATTAAGTACCGCGGTCCACCGGTCCCTGATCCGGCGAACAAACACTTCGGGAACGACGTAATCCGCACGTGTGTCTCCAAAGGCTACACCCGGCCGCGGCGACAGTGTGCGAATCAATTGGTGGGCGACACGCAGTTCCTCGTCCGAACACCCGAGACCTTCTTCAGCTTCAGGAAATCCCTGGCCGCCAGCAAGAGGCAAGTGCTCGCTTACAATGCGCCGCGCCAGGCGCAGTCCCGGGCCGCGTGATCTCGCCGGCCGCAGTGCATCGATCTGCAGACGCAGGCACTCGGCCGTGTCGCGCGCGCCCGACGCCGGGCGGATCGAAACTCTGCAGCAGTCGCAACGCTGAGCGCAGTTCGTCCGGCTTCGACCCGTTCGGCTTTCCGGACACATCGCCTGGATTTCCTCCAGCGACGGCTGCAGATAGCCGTCTTCGTCGAGGGCCTCGATGAGAAGTTCGACCAGGGCGCGGTCGCGCGGCGAGGCCTGGGTGCACGCGAGCTGACTCAGCAGGTGATCGCGCAGCGATGGCCGCGTCGCCGCCCAGTCGACTGCGCTCGACTCGTCGTCGTCCGCGCGCGCCTCGCCGCGGCCCCACTCGAGCCGTGTCCGTCACGGTCGCGTTCGCTTGCGGAGACCGTGTCGGCTCGTTGCCGGCGGCTTCACTGCTGGAGGAAGCCGCGGACTGTCGATGGAGCCATCGTTCGGAGACGTAGCGAACCTGCGAGCGGATCGTCTTCGCGTTCGATCAGCGGGTTCTCCGCCATCGCCTGCTCGATCTCCTGATTGAGTTCCAGCGTCGACAGTTGCAGCAGCCGTATCGACTGCTGCAATTGCGGGCGTCAGCGCCAGGTGCTGCGAGAGGCGGAGCTGGAGGCTGGGCTTCATCGGCGTGCGCGAGGATTACGCAACCCTGCGGGTCGCACCTGCATCGTCCGCGGAGTGATCAGGCGGGCGCCCTACGGGCGTCCGGTCGGGCGCGCGCAGAACAGAGTGCCGAGCAGACGGAGGCGAAAGGCAGGAGTAGTGACGCCCGCGCGCAGATCGAAGACACGCGGGCGTACATATTACATCCGGAAGTGTTCGCCGAGATAGACGCGGCGCACCGTTTCGTTGCCGACGATCTCTTCCGGGCGACCGGAGGCGAGCACCACGCCTTCGTTGATGATGTAGGCGTGATCGCAGATGCCGAGCGTCTCCCGCACGTTGTGATCCGTGATCAGCACGCCGATGCCGCGCTCCTTCAGGAAGCGCACGATGCGCTGAATTTCCAGAACGGCGATCGGATCGACCCCTGCGAAGGGCTCGTCGAGCAGGATGAAGCGGGGCCGCGCCGCGAGCGCGCGCGCGATCTCGACGCGCCGCCGTTCGCCGCCGGAGAGAGACAGCGCCGTATTGGTCCGCAGGTGCGCGATCTGCAGGTCATCGAGCAGCTCCGATAGCCGGTCGTCAATGACGTCCCTGGGCAGTGGCCTCTGTTGATCGTCGATCTGCAGCTCGAGTACGGCGCGGATGTTTTCCTCGACCGTCAGTTTGCGGAAGACCGACGCTTCCTGCGGCAGATAAGACAGTCCGAGGCGCGCCCGCCGGTGGATCGGCAGATGGGCGATCGACTTGGCATCGAGCAGGATGTCGCCATCGTCAAGCGGCACCAGTCCGACCACCATGTAGAAGCAGGTCGTCTTGCCGGCGCCGTTTGGCCCGAGTAGCCCGACGACTTCGCCGCTTTCGACTGTCAGCGAGACGTCTTTTACTACGGTGCGGCTGCCATAACGCTTCTGCAGCCGTTCGACGTTCAATGTGCTCGCTTCGCGCGCAAGCGGGGTTGCTGCATCGCCGACGCGGGTGCGCGCTTCCATGTCAGTGGCCGGTCCGCCGAAGCCACTGACAACCTTGCAGGCCGCGCTCGCGCAAGCATGCGCTCGCCCGCTCGCAAGCACGGGTCAAGCCGCAGGGCATGACGCCGTGTCCGGCTCGCGCCCCTCGGGGGGCCGCCAGCGATCGCGAGCGTGGGGTTCGTTTCATCCTAGTCGGTGCGGGGGTTGGCTAACTTAGTGTCCGGCTTGAGCGGTGCCGGTGTGCCTGTCTTCGGAGTCGTCGATCGCGGCGCGATCGTCCCGCGCACGCGCCCATCCGGATTGTTCGGATCCGCGGCTGACTTGCCGCCGGTGACGAAGTACTTGGAATTGCGCTGATCATAGGTGATCGAATCTCCGCGCAGTTCGTCGCGCTGCACGTCGTTTTCCAGCAGGCGCACTCGTGCGCGGCCGATGAGTTTCACCGTATCCGCCTTCTCGTCGTACTCGACTCGCTCTGCGAACCCCTCGACGTACTCCTCCGGCCCAGGCTGGGTCGCGTCACGCTTCTGGCGGAACGTGGCGAGCTTGCCCGGTGCGGCCTCGATGAGGCCGTATTGATAGCCTTCCGGGTCCTTGCGGATCTGCACGCGTTCGCCGGTTGCGCGCATCGTTCCCTTGACCAGCACAACATCGCCGGCAAGAACACACACCTGCTTGAGGTCGTCGCACTCGCCCGTGTTTGCCTCGTAGTTGAGCGGCCGTTCGCGGTCCGCACGCTCGGCGTGCGCGCTGCACGAGGCAAACACGGCGAGGATAAGCGCGATCCATGTACGAATCATCGTGCTTCCCGGTTGGCGGCCGTCGGTTCGATGGAACCACGAACCCGCGATCTGAATTTCACGTGGCGCTTGATGTTGTCGTAGTCCATACCGACGGTATTGATGCGCGACTCGCCGCGCTCGATCGCGACCGGAGCATCGGTCGAGAACTGTTCGACGTCGGGTAGCGCGACGAGCTTTTCGGTCGTCAGGCGCATGGACGGTTCGCCGTCCTTGCCCGCGGCCCGCACCAGGTTCACGTTTCCCGTCAGCGTGACGCGTGCGCCACTGTCTTCGACGAGCGCGTGATCCGCCCTCGCATCGATCTGAGGCTCGTTCTCGCGCAGGCTGACCATGCGCGGCTGGGTCACTTCGGCTCGATCGTCGCTCGGGTAGTGTGCGATGCGCTCGCCGATCAGCTTGTTGACCGCGCGACCGGCAGCATCGAACTGCGTCAAAGTGACCTTTTCCCCGATCACGTCGGGCCCCTCGCGCGAGACGGGGTTCGGAAGGGCTCCGAGGCGAGTCGACAGCGAGTACCAGTAGGTCGAGCCGGCCAGCAGCGCGAGCAGCAGCACGGCGATGATGGCAGTGATGCGGTCACGCATAGCCGAGCGTGCCTCGTCTACGCGACGCTTCGCGTCGCACGTGCGCTCGGGACATTTTGAAGTGGGGCGCGGGCTTGGGGTGGCCCGGCGCCCGCGTCGGATACAACGGCTCGCTGAATGCTGCTGTCATCCATGCACCATCGTCAGGACATCGATGCCCTTGGCGCGCAGAATGAACTCGGCGAAGGCGCGAACGGCGGCGCGGCCGCCGGGGCAAGGTGCGATCCAGTGTGCGGCGGCCTTGACCTCGTCGCGTGCGTCGGCGACGGTGGCGGCGAAACCCACCGATCGCAGCACGGGCAGGTCAGGCAGGTCGTCGCCGATGTAGGCAGCTTCGTGGGAGGGGCATCCGAATTCACGCAGTAGCTCGATGAATCCGGCGGCCTTGTCGCCCCGCCCCTGCAGCACGCGCGCAATGCCAAGCTCCCGAGCGCGCCTTGCAACAATCGGGGAATTGCGCGCCGAAAGGATAGCGACGTCGATCCCGCGCTCGAGCAGCATCTTGATGCCGTGGCCATCACGGACGTCGAAGGCCTTGAGCGCCTCGCCCTCGGGTCCGTAGTACAGCCTGCCGTCGGTCAGCACGCCGTCGACATCGAGGATGGCGAGTCGCACGCGCGCCGCGCGTTCCTCGGCGGTCATCTAGATGACCTTCGCATTCATGAGATCGAGGTTGTTAAGCGCTCCGACCAGCTGGCCACCGCCGTCGACCACCAGCAACTGGTTCTTGCGGTTTCGGTCCATCAGCTGGGCGGCTTCGACGGCGAGCACGTCGGGGCTGATCGTCAGCGGCGCACGGGTCATGACATCGGCCACCGCCAGCGGACGCACGTCGCCGAGGCGCTCGAGCAGCCGTCGCAGATCGCCATCGGTAAAGATCCCGGCCAAGGTTCCGCGGTGGTCCAGGACGGCGGTCATGCCCAACTGCTTGCGCGTGATCTCGTGCAATGCATCCATTACGCTGGCAGTGATCGGAACGCGCGGGATGGCATCGCCGCTGCGCATGACATCGCTGACCCGCGTGAGAAGTTTCCGGCCGAGTGCGCCGGCGGGATGCGATCGCGCAAAGTCCTCGTGCCCGAACCCGCGCGCCTCGAGGCAGGCAATCGCCAGCGCATCGCCGAAGGCGAGCATCGCCGCAGTCGACGACGTCGGCGCAAGGTTCAACGGACATGCTTCCTTCTCGACATGGACGTCGAGGTGGACATCGGCGAGTCGGGCGAGCGCCGAACCCGCACTGCCTGTCATTGCGATCAGAGGTGTTCCTTCGCGCTTGGCGACGGGCACGATCGTCAGCAGCTCGTCGCCCTCGCCGGAGTACGACAGTGCGAGCAGCACGTCTTCACGGGTGATCATGCCGAGGTCTCCGTGAGCCGCTTCGGCGGCGTGCACGAACATCGAAGGCGTTCCCGTGGAGGCCAGGGTGGCAGCGATCTTCCGCCCGATGTGCCCGCTCTTGCCGATGCCGGTCACGACGACGCGTCCCCGGCAGCGAAGCAGCAGCGTAACTGCCTTGCCGAACGTGTCATCGATCCGGGCGGCGAGCGCGGCAACGGCACTGGCCTCTATCTCGATCACTTCGCGTGCCAGCGCCAACGCACTCGCGGTCGCTTCGATCGTCATGACGGAGGCACGCATCGACTGCAGTGAACTCGCAGGGTGAAAACGGAGAGGTGGCGGCCGTTCGGAAGGCTGCGGCGATAATACACGCCGATCGCGCGCTGGCATGGGGTTTGCTTGTGCGCCGTCCCCGCGCCACTATTTTGCACCTGCGACGTATGACATCAGGCTTGGAAGTAACGCTCGTTTTGCTCGCCACCGTGGTGCTCGGCGTGGTCGCGTTTCGCCTGTTGTCGTTGCCGCCGCTGCTTGCTTATCTCGCGGTGGGCATCCTGATCGGCCCGCATGCGTTTGGCCTGGTCCCGGACAGCGCTCAGACACGCTACCTGGCGGAGTTCGGCGTCGTCTTCCTGATGTTCTCCATTGGCCTGGAGTTTTCGCTGGCCCGCCTGAAATCGATGCGACGCATAGTGTTCGGGCTCGGCGGCGCGCAGGTCGGCCTCACGATCGCCAGTGCGTTGATCGCGGGCGCCGCGCTGGGCCCCTACTTCGGTGTCAAGCTTGAAGGCGTCTTCGCGCTCGGCGCGGCGCTGGCGATGTCGTCGACCGCCATAGTCATGAAGCTGATCGCAGAGCGCGTGCAGCTCGACACTGAGCACGGCAAGCGCATTGTCGGCGTGCTGCTGTTCCAGGATCTCGCCGTCGTGCCGCTCTTGGTCGTGATTCCGGCACTGGCCGCCGACACGGGTGCGCTCGGCTGGACGCTGGGCGCCGCAATCATCAAGGCGGCGCTGCTGCTGGCGGTGTTGCTCGCCGGCGGGCAGCGGGTGCTGCGCTGGTGGCTGCACCTGGTTGCCAAGCGCAAGTCGCACGAACTGTTCACGCTCAACGTGCTCTTGATAACGCTGGGACTGGCCTGGCTCACGGAGATCGCGGGACTGTCGCTCGCGCTGGGGGCGTTTGTGGCCGGCATGCTGATCGCCGAAACGGAATTTCGCCATCAGGTCGACGAAGACATCAAGCCGTTCCGCGACGTGTTGCTGGGCCTTTTCTTCGTGACGATCGGCATGCTGTTGAATCCGCGCGTCGTAGTCGAGCATCTGGGCTGGGTCATGTTGGCGCTACTGGTGCCAGTGGCATTCAAGTTCGGGCTCATCTACCTGCTGGCGCGGCTATTCCGGGCGACAGCAGGCACCGCCATCCGCGCGGCGCTGGCGCTGTGTACCGCGGGCGAGTTCGGCTTCGTGCTGCTCGGGCTCGCGGGGCAGTTTCGGCTGCTCGACAGCCTCATCCTGCAGGTCGTTCTGGCCGCAATGCTGCTTTCGATGCTGGCCGCGCCCTTGCTGGTGCAGCACGCGGACCGAATTGCACTGCGGTTGGCTTCGAGCGAGTGGTTGCAGAAGTCTCTCGAAATCGCGCAGATCGCCCAGCGGGTCATGGCGGTGGAGCATCATGTCGTGATCTGCGGATTCGGCCGCAGCGGCCAGCATCTGGCCAAGATGCTCGAGCGGGAAGGCATCGGCTATGTCGCGCTCGATCTCGACCCAGACCTCGTGCGCGAGGCCGCGGCGGCCGGCGATTCGGCGGTTTACGGTGACGCGGCGCGCCGCGAGACGCTGGTTGCGGCCGGCATACGCCGCGCCGCCGCGCTGGTCGTCACCTATGCCGACACGGAGTCCGCCCTGAAGGTGCTGCGCCACGCCCACGAGCTGCGTCCGAATCTCGCGGTCATCGTCCGGACGCAGGACGATCACGACCTCGACAAGCTGATGCAGGCCGGGGCCACCGAGGTGGTGCCGGAAATCATCGAGGGCAGCCTGATGCTGGGTTCGCACGCCCTGGTGCTGCTCGGCGTGCCGGTGGGACGCGTGGTCCGGCGCGTGCGCGAAGCGCGCGACCAGCGCTATCGCCTGTTGCGCGGCTACTTCCACGGCATCGGCGACGACGACCTGTCACCCGACGGCGAATCGCACGAACGATTGCATTCGGTGCCGATTGACGCCGGGACACAGGCGATCGGCAAGCGGCTCGGCGGATCTTGGCCTGGCGAGCGTCGGCGCGGAGGTCACCGCCGTGCGCCGGCGCGGAATTCGCGGTGCGGATCCGACGCCTGAGATGACGTTGCAGGTCGGCGATGTGATCGTGCTGCGCGGTGTGCCCGAGTCACTGGAACTGGCCGAGGAAAGGCTGCTCGAGCGGTGACGCGTGTCCTGCGGCGTCTGGTGGCAATCGGGGTCGCGCTGCTTGCCATCGCGCCGGTGCGAGCTGAGGAGGTCGCCTGGGCCGCGTTGCGTGAGCATGCGGCCGTGCTCATCGTGCGGCATGCACAAACCGAACCCGGCGTCGGCGATCCTCCAGGTTTCCGGCTCGTGGAGTGTGGAACGCAACGCAACCTTTCGGAAGCCGGGCGCGCGCAGGCGGTGGCGGTGGGTCGGCGTCTGACGGAGCGGGGCATCGCGGTGGCTCGCGTCGAGTCGAGTCGCTGGTGCCGCTGCGTGGACACTGCCCGCCTAGCCTTTCCGGCGCAGCAGGTCGTGATCGTCGAGTCGTTGAACTCGTTTTTCGAGAATCGTTCGGCCGCGACGGCGCAGACGCGCGCGCTGCGTGCGCGCATTGGGGCCTGGAACGGTCCGGGAGTGCTGGTGCTGGTCACTCACCAGGTCAATATCTCTGCCCTCACGGGTCGCCAGCCCGCGCCGGGCGAGGGGTACGTGCTGCGTTCGGCCGGCGGCGAGGTGGAAGTGCTGGGATCGATCGGGTTCTGAGCGCGCTATGCGGCGCGCTTCCTGCGCCGCCGCGTCAGCACCGGCGCCAGATACGTTCCGGTATGGCTTTCGGCACTGGCCACGATCTGCTCCGGCGGTCCGGCCGCGATGACGCGCCCACCGCCATCGCCGCCCTCGGGTCCGAGATCGACCACCCAGTCGGCGGTCTTGATGACGTCGAGGTTGTGTTCGATCACGACGACCGTGTTGCCCGCATCGCGCAACTGGTGCAGCACCTTGAGCAGCAACGCGATGTCGTGGAAATGCAGACCGGTCGTTGGCTCGTCGAGGATATAGAGCGTCCGCCCGGTATCCCGCTTCGAAAGTTCGAGCGAGAGTTTCACCCGCTGTGCCTCGCCGCCCGACAGTGTCGTCGCGCTCTGGCCGAGCCGCACATAGCCCAAGCCCACGTCCAGCAACGTCTGCAGCTTGCGCGCGATGGTCGGCACGGCGTTGAAGAACTCGAACGCGTCCTCGACGGTGAGGTCGAGAACCTCGGCGATGTTGCGTCCCTTGTAGTGGACCTCGAGCGTCTCGCGGTTGTAGCGCTTGCCGTGGCAGACGTCGCACGGCACGTAGACATCTGGCAGGAAATGCATCTCGACCTTGATGACACCATCGCCCTGGCAGGTCTCGCAACGCCCGCCCTTGACGTTGAACGAGAAGCGACCGGCCTCGTAGCCGCGCTCGCGCGCGGTCGGCGTCTCGGCGAAGAGTTCCCTGACTGGAGTGAAGAGCCCGGTGTAGGTGGCCGGATTGCTGCGTGGTGTGCGGCCGATCGGGCTCTGGTCGACGCTGATTACCTTGTCCACGTGCTCGAGTCCTTCGAGCATCGTGTACGGCGCCGGCTCGGCCGCCGAGCCGTACAGGTGTCGCGCGACCGCGGCATACAGCGTGTCGTTGACCAGTGTCGACTTGCCGGAACCCGACACGCCCGTGACACAGGTCAGCAGGCCGATAGGCAAGTCGAGCGTGACACTCTTCAGATTGTTGCCCTGGGCGCCGACCAGCTTGAGCCAGTGCGTGAACGGCGGCGTGCGGTCGACCGGGATCTCGATCTGGCGCCGTCCGGCCATGTACTGGCCGGTGAGCGACTTTCCGTTGCTTTCGATCTCGTCGAGCGTGCCACAGGCGACGACCTCGCCACCGTGTGCCCCGGCGCCCGGCCCCATGTCGACGATGTAGTCGGCAGCGCGGATCGCATCCGCGTCGTGTTCGACCACGATGACGCTGTTGCCAAGGTCGCGCAGGTGCTTGAGTGTGCCGATCAGCCGGTCGTTGTCGCGCTGGTGCAGACCGATCGACGGTTCGTCCAGCACATACATGACGCCGGTCAGGCCGGACCCGATCTGCGACGCGAGACGGATGCGCTGCGATTCACCGCCCGACAGCGTGTCGGCGGAGCGGTCGAGCGACAGGTAGTCCAGCCCGACATTGACCAGGAAGTGCAGCCGCGAGCCGATTTCCTTGACGATCTTGGCCGCGATTTCCTTCTTCGCGCCGGTGAAGCGGAGTGACTCGAAATACTTCGAGGCCTCCGCGAGCGGTGCGGCCGAGATCTGCCAGATGCCGCGCTGCTGCTCGCCCTCGCCGATGAAGACGTTGCGCGCTTCGCGCCGCAGCCTCGACCCCTCGCAGGCCGGACAGGCGCGCTGGCTGCGCAGCTTCGCAAGTTCGTCGCGCACGACCAGCGAATCCGTCTCGCGCAGGCGTCGCTCCAGACTCGGGATCACCCCTTCGAATGGATGCCGGCGCACCATCTTGCGGCCGCGTTCATTGGTGTAGGTAAACGGGATCTCGGCTTCGCCGGATCCGTGCAGGATCACGCGCCGTGCCGATTCCGGCAGCTGGTCGTACGGCTGGTTGAGATCGAATCCGTAATGCTGGGCCACCGCGACCAGCATCTGGTGGTAGTACTGGTTGCGCGCGTCCCAGCCCTTGATTGCGCCACTCGCCAGCGCAAGTTCGGGATGCGCGACGACGCGCTGTTCATCAAAGTATTCGACGGTGCCGATGCCGTCGCACGCGTCGCACGCGCCCATCGGGTTATTGAAGGAAAAGAGCCGCGGCTCCAGTTCTGCCAGCGAGTAGCTGCACACGGGGCACGCGAAGCGGCTCGAAAACGCGATCTCCTGCCCGCTGTCGGGATCGAGCAGCAAGGCACGTCCGTCGGCCAGCCGCAACGCAGTCTCGAACGATTCCGCCAGCCGCTGCTTGGCATCGGCGCGCACCTTCAGGCGGTCGACCACCACATCGAGCGAGTGCTTCTCGTTCTTGGCCAGCGGTGGCACGTTGTCGGCTTCGACGATCGCACCATCGATGCGAAAGCGCACGAAGCCCTGCGCCTGCATGTCGTCGAAGAACTCGATGAACTCGCCCTTGCGCTCGCGCACGACCGGCGCGAGGACGAGGATCTTCGTGTCTTCCGGCAGCGTGATCGTCGCATCGACCATCTGCGAGACGCTCTGCGACTGCAGCGGCACCTTGTGGTCCGGGCAAAATGGAGTGCCCACGCGCGCGAACAGGAGTCGCAGGTAGTCGTGAATCTCGGTCACGGTACCGACCGTCGAGCGCGGGTTGTGCGAAGACGCCCTCTGTTCGATCGCGATCGCCGGCGACAGGCCTTCGATCAGGTCGACGTCAGGCTTCTCCATCAGTTGCAGGAATTGCCGCGCATAGGCCGACAGCGACTCGACATAGCGCCGCTGGCCCTCGGCGTAGAGCGTGTCGAAGGCCAGCGAAGACTTGCCCGAACCCGATAGACCGGTGATGACGATCAGCCGCTGGCGCGGCAGGTCGAGATCGATGCTCTTGAGATTGTGGGTGCGGGCGCCGCGGATGCGGATTTCGTCCATCGGGAAGGGCAATTGCAAAAGGCGAACTTGTTACTATAGCCACAAAGCACATCGCGTCCGGACCTATCCCAGTCGCCGCACTGGAACGTCGGTCCTACGTTCCCGGAGGAGAACAACATGGCATCCGTCAACAAGGTGATACTGATCGGCAATCTCGGGCGTGATCCCGAGACCCGTTACACCGCCGATGGTGCGGCGATCACCAATGTCTCGATCGCGACCACGCGCCGCTACAAGGACGCCTCCGGCCAGCAGCAGGAAGAAACCGAGTGGCACCGTGTCGCATTCTTCGGCCGGCTGGCCGAGATCGCCGGTGAATACCTGCGCAAGGGCCGTCCCGTGTATGTCGAGGGCCGGCTGCGTACGCGCAAGTGGCAGGACAAGGACGGCAACGACAAATACACCACCGAAGTCGTTGCCGAGAACATGCAGTTGCTCGGTTCGCGCGAAGGAATGGGCGGCGGTACGGAAACTCGACGGCGGCGACGAGGTCACGGGCCCAGGCTCCGGCCCGTCCGGGCGGAGCGCGTCCGGCCCGCCGCGAAGCCGGCGACCAATATCGCCGACATGGACGAAGACATCCCGTTCTAGGAACGGCTTTACCAGGACACGCGTTCGATCTACGCGATCGATGGCATGTCGGGACGCTCGTCGTACGGCCTTGATTCGCTACTGTCGAAACACGCTCGCCCGTCCCGCCGGGTAGTTGCAGTTAGGGAATTGCCGCTATTCCTGCGTGCGCCGCGGGCGCTAAGGTCGGCATGCCAGCCTAGATCACACCGTTTCAGCACTTGCCGCCAGTACTAGCCTTGCCTCCTGTTGTGCACAGGAAGCGGGCTCCGACGCGGGACACGCAAAGAACCTCATGGACCTCAGTTTTCTGCCCGACTGGCCCCCCACATTTCCCGCCGCAGTCGCGGTCGCGGCGCTGGTGGTGCTGGCCGCGGCATTCGGCGAAGTGGCGGCACGCTGGCTCAAGGCGCCGCGCTTGCTTGGCTATCTCGCCGCTGGCGCGTGCTTCGGCGCGGGCGGCTATCTGCTGGAGGCGCTCAACATGGAGCACCTTCCGACAGGACGCTGAGATTCTCGCTGGAGTTTGCGGCTGCGATCATCTTTTCGACCTTGGCCAGCGTGTCTCGTTCGGATGGCTGCGCCGCAATCCCGCCCTGCTCGGCGCGAGCGTGCTGGAAAGCGGACTGACATTTGTCGCCGTCTTCGTCGTGCTGCGCTGGCTCGAGGTCGCATCTCTGCCGTCCGCACTGATCGCCACGTCAGCATGTCCACATCACCGGCGGTGGTGCTGGCCGTCACGCGCGAGGCGCGATCCCAGGGCCAGGTCACGGAGCGCGTGCTGCTGCTCACCGCGCTGAATTCGATCTATGCGGTGGTGCTGTCGACTCTGCTGCTCGCTTGGGCCCGCGTCGAAACGCACGGCCTGCTGGACGACCTTCTGCTGCATCCGCTCTACCTGATCTTCGGGATCGCTGCACTGGCCGCACTCGGGCGCACGCATTCTGCTTCTCGTCGCCGGGTTTGTCGGTCGTGATCGGGCAGCGAAGCTCATCGCTGATGCTCGCTATCGTGTGGATCGTCTTTGCGTCGGCGCTTGCGCTGCGTCTGTCGCCGCTGCTCGCCGCGCTCGCCTGCGGCGCCTTCGCGCGGGCGTTCGACCGCGGACGCCGATTCGCGGGAGGCGATTTCGGACTGGTTTCTGCGCTGGCGTTGATGCTGTTCTTTGCGCTGTCCGCGGCCACGGTCGACCTCGGCGTACTGCTCAGCGCGGGGTTGCCGGCGCTTGCATTGGTGCTCGCGCGTTCGGCGTGCAAAGTGATAGCGGTTAGTCTGCTCGCCCCGTTGACCGGCATCGGTGGCGCAAGGGGATGCACACCGGCTTGGGCCTGCTGCCGATGTCGGCGATGGCGCTGATGCTGGCGCAGCCGGTGGCTCAGTTCGATCCGCAACTTGGCGCGCAGGCCGGCACGGTATTGCTTGCCGGCGTCATTGTCTTCCAGATCGTCGGGCCCTGACGCTGGTGTACTCGTTGCGGGCCAGCGGCGAAACGAGGACGGAGCCATGAAACGCCCGGAAGCTTCGCGCGTGATTTCTGAGTCCAACCTGCAGGCGGATCGATGAGCGAAAATCTCCTCGAGTTCAAGGTTTCGCGGCTGTTGTCTGTGGGCGTCGAACTCGAACTGCAGCTGATCGACCGGCACTCGGGCGATCTGACGCGCGCCGCCTCGGACCTGATCGCCCTCGTGACCCGCAAGCCCTTTCCCGGGCGAGATCAAGCCGGAGATCACCGAAAGCATGCTCGAGGTGAGCACGTCTGTGCACACGGCATACTCGCGCTGCTCGCGGAACTGATCGCGATGCGGGACACGCTGGTTGTCGGCGCCGACCGGCTCGATGTCGAAGTCGCCGGTGGCGGCGCGCATCCGTTCCAGCGCTGGTATGACCGGCAGATCTACGACCGGCCGCGCTTTCGCCATGTCGCGGGGCTGTATGGCTACCTTGCCAAGCAGTTCACCGTGTTCGGTCAGCACGTGCACATCGGCTGCGACAATCGGGCACGCAGGCAATGCGCTGCTGCATCAGCTGTCGACCTATATCCCGCAATTCATCGCACTGGCGGCGAGCAGTCCGTACTTCCAGGGTGTCGACACGTCATTCGACTGCTCCCGCCTGAACAGCATCAATGCGTTTCCGCTCTCGGGCCGGGCGCCGTTTCTGACCGATTGGCCGGCGTTCGAGCGCTTCTTCGCCAAGCTGAAGCGGCTGGGCGTCGTCGAGAGCATGAAGGACTTTTATTGGGACATCCGTCCGAAGCCCGAATACGGAACGGTCGAAGTGCGGGTGTTCGATACGCCGCTGACGGTCGAGCGGGCTGCTGCGCTCGCGGCATACCTGCAGGCGATCTGCCGCATGCTGCTCGATCGCGACGAGGAGCCGAGCGAGGAGATCTATCTCACCTACAACTACAACCGCTTCCAGGCGTGCCGCTTCGGCCTCGAAGGCCAGGTGCTGGACAGCGTGACCGGCGAATCGACGCCGCTGCATCTGGCGGTGCTGACGACGCTGGACGCGTGTCGTCCTTATGCACGCGAACTGGGGTCGACTCGCTGCGCTCGACGAGATCGAGCGCTGGGTCCGTACCGAAGGCAATGATGCGCGCTGGCAGCGCGAAACGATGCAGAGTCCGCATTCGCTGGCCGAACTTGTGTTGCAGTCGGCCGATCTGCTGGCGCGGACGTCGTGCCCGCTGCCGCACGAATGCCAGATCGACGGCTAGCCTTTGTCCGCCGTGCAGCAGCCGTAGCACCTCGTCGTGCAGGTCGCCCGCGCTGGCGATCAACGACAGCTCCGTCGAGCGGATCACCGCCGTTCCAGCTCGTCACCATGCCGCCGGCCGCTTCGACCACCGGAACGATCGCGGCCACGTCCCAATGCGCCAGCGTCGGATCGAGCATCAAGTCCGCACCGGCCGTGGCCAGTGCGAAGTAGCCGAAGCAGTCGCCCCACGTACGATAGAGCTTCGTGCGCGCTGGATGATCGATTCGATGCGATCGGCGTTGCGAGCACCACGCTGTTCCCCGGTGGTCCAGTGCGTGGTGGCGAGTACGGTCGCGTCGGCGAGACGCGCACAAGGACGAACGGCGACCGCGCGTTGGCTGCCGTCGGCGGCGAACAGCGTGCAGCTGCACCATGGCCGATCAACGCGAGACCCGGCGACGCAGTGCGCGATCACACCGAGCGCCGGCCGATAGCCGGCGCCGTCGTCGCGCTCGAGCGCGATCAGTGTGCCGAATAGGAAGCAATGGCTGATGAACGCCCGCGTGCCGTCGACCGGATCGAGCACCCAGCGATACCGCCGGTTCCCGGCTTGACGCCGTGTTCCTCGCCGACCACGCCGTGCTCCGGATAGCGGAGCTCGATCAGCGCTCGCATCGCCGCCTCGGCCTCGCGATCAGCGAGCGTGACCGGCGATGCATCGGACTTGGTCATGACCGCGGTATCCGACAGGAAATACCGGCGGATCGTGGCGAACGCGATGCCGATCAGTTCATGCGTAAACGGCACGAATTCGCGCTGCTTCGGCGCGTGACAGTGGAGCGCTATAGCGCTGTGCCACGCGCGGTCAGGCTGCGCCGTGGCCGGCTCGAACAGCGCATCGCACGCCTTGCGGTCGTCGGGTGCCAGCGTCTCGGCTGCGCAGGTCGGCGCCAGCTTATCGTGCAGTCGTGCGATGACGTGTGTCGTGCCTGCCGCCCTTGTTCCACTTCTGCAGCCGTCCGCTCAGCCGTTCGAGCGAACGGCGGCTGCGCGCCGCGAAGACATCGGGTCGCACCCGCTTCGCCGACCACGCTGGCCGAGGCGGCTTCGATCCGCGCCGAATCCTCCGGCGTGAGTTCGATCAGGTAATTTACGTAAGCGCCGCCCCACTGCAGTCGCGTCGCCGGCCCTTTGCTCGTCTCGTAGGCCTGGCTGCGCCCAGTCGACGGCGGCGAGCTTGCTTTCTGGCGTCCCGCGCTTACGCGCGTTCGAAGCGAGCCCAAGCATGTAGTAATACGGCGAATGCGAGCGCTTCAGCTCGGCCGTCAGCAGCGCGTCGGATTCGTCAAGCAATCCAGCGTCCGCGAGAACCGCTCCCGCGCTGGTGATAACCGACTGCCGTTCGTCGATATCGGTCGTTTCGCGATCAGCGCGTGCGGTGAGTTCCCGCGACTTGCGCCAGCAGCGCGTCGGGCAGCGGCCCTTTCTTGTTGTCGAGCCGCGCGAGATCCACCTTGCCGCCGAGGACCCAGATACGGCCGGCCTTGGAAAGGGTCGGATCCGCGATCAGCTGCTCGAGCGCGGCGTTCCACTGGGCCGTCAGTTGTTCGCGCTCGCGGGACTTCGGGCGGGTCGTGTAGCCGACGATGTCGGATGCGTAGGCGGCGATCAGGTCGTAGTGCTCTCGAACGAGCTCGGGCCGGGCCAGGATGCTCTGCAGACTTGCCAGCGCGTCGGCCTTGTTGGCGACGGGCTTGGCATCGTCCTTCGCCGTTGCCGAAGCCGCCACGGCCTGCAGCACGAGACGCGATGCCGCTTCGCGCTGCTCGGGCGGACAGGCGTGCGCAAGCCGTCAGCAGCGTGGCCGGCGCGGCGGACTTGGGCGCGAGCTGCTGCTCATCGGTTTCCCACGAATAAAATGCGAGCAGCCTCCAGTCTTCCGCCCGACCGGCTTGCCCGACAGCGCGGCGGCGAGCGCCTGTCGCGCCGACGACCCGCCGGCGATGCCGTGATCCAGCACCTGCATGTACTTCGCCGGTTCGACCGAGCCGGCGAGCCGAGTGATCTCGCTGCCGTCGGGCCGCAGCAGCACCATGGTCGGATAACCGCCGACGCTGAAGCGCTGTCCCAGCGCCTGACCGCTTGCCGTGTCGCCGTCCACATAGATGGGAATGAACGAGCGCGATTTCTCGATGAATTCCGGCGCGCGTGAAGATCGTGCTCTTGACCTGATTGCAGGGAGGGCACCAGACCGCGGTCCAGTACAGGAATACCGGCTGTCCGCTCTCCTTGGCGCGTTCGAACGCGGCATCGACATCCTGCATGGCCGCCGGCTTGATCCAAGCGATCTCCGCCTGGGGAGGCGCAGCGGGAGCCGGCGGCGTTGCATCGGGCGCCTTGCTGCACCCGGCAGCCAGCAACACGAGCAGCGCCGCGGCGGACCTCACAGTTTTCATCCATTACCTTCCGGCCGCTTGGACGCCGCAGCCGCACCAGCCTCGATTATCGCTGGTGCTGTACTTAGTCTGCGGACCGTGGCCAGCCGTTCGGCAATCGCCAGGTAACGCCCGATCGGCGGCGTCGGCGCGTTGGCCACCTTGGCCAGATCGTCCCAGAGCCGCAACCTTACCGCGTCGGCCGCGTAAGGCTGCGCGATGAAGGCGTCGGCTTCGGCGGCCGAGAAGATGCCGCCCTGCAGTTCGAGGCTGCGCTTCGAGTCGGCCGACAGGTTGGACCAGTACTCGGCCCCGCTGACTGCACCGTCGCCGCGAGCGCAGAGGTAGCGTTTGGCGTCGACATGCAACCGGATCGGCTGCAACACCGCATCGCCAAAGACACCGCGCAGGAAGGGCAGGGCAACGTACTCGTGGCGGTCGTCGATGCCGCGCAGCGTCGGCGTTTCGCCCTGGTCGTTGATCAGGTGGCCGAGGTCGTGCAGAAACGCTGCAATGATCAATTCGTCGCCCGCGCCGGTGCGTTCCGCCGCGTCCGCGGACTGCAGCGCGTGCTCGAGCTGTGTGACCGGCTCGCCTGTGTACATGCGCGCGCCCTTGGCCGCGAACAGCGTTTCGATGTCGGACAGGGTGAGGGCCATCAGACCGTGCGCGCCTCGCGGGCTTCGAGCACGCCCGGCTGTTCGGCGAGCAGCCGGGTCTTGGACAGCACCCCCGCCGATTCGAGTATCGGATAGGCCACCGAACAGAACAGCGAATTGACGCGCTTGAAGTCTGCCAGCAGGTCCAGGTGCAGCGAACTCGTCTCGATCGACTGGCGCGTGTTGTCCGAGAGTCGCATCAGGTGCTGGTCCGCGTAGCGCATCTCGAGTTCACGGAACGCAACCTTCTCCGACATCAGCGAGTGGGCTGACTTCAGATCGCCGTTCAGGAAGACGGCGACGCTCAGCTGCAGGTTGGCCACCAGCCGGGTATGCAGGTCGGAGATCTCGGCGATGCCGGCGTCGGAGAACGACAGCCCGTGTCGGACCTTCCGTTCGACGACATCGAGCAGACCGCGTTCGATGATGTCGCCGACGTGCTCCATGTTGATCGTGAACTGGATGATCTCGGTCCACCGGCGAGATTCGCCGGCGTCGAGCGCCTCGCGGCTGATCTGCGCCAGGTAGCGCTTGATCGCCGAGTACAGCCGGTCGATCTCGTCGTCACGCCGGCGCAAGGCATCGGCGAGCTGCAGGTCGTTGGTGCGCAGTACCGTCATCAGCCCGGTCGAGCATGTCCTGCACGGTGTCGGCCAGCCGGATCGCCTCGCGCGCGGCGTTGCCGAGCGCCAGAGGCGGCGTGGTAAGCGCCAGCGGGTCGAGATAGCGGGGCTGCGCGGCGGCATCCGCGCTGCGGACAGCCGGCAGCCAACGTTCGCACAGCTGGGCGACGCGGCCGGTGACCAGGATGAAAGTGAAGGCCAGGGCAAGGTTGAACGCGAGGTGGAATGCGACGACCAGTTGACGCGGATCCGATTGCAGTTGCTTCAGCCACGGCATGATGAACGGCAGCACGGCCAGCGCAAGCGCCACCCCTCCGCCTTGAACACGAAATTTCCGAGCGGGACGCGGCGCGTAACCGGATCAGATTTCCACGTCGTGACCAGCACCAGCAAGCCGCTGCCGAGATTGGCACCCAGCACCAGCGGCAGCGCCACGTGCGCGGGATGACATGGGCGGCGGCCAGCGTCGCCACCAGCAGCACGACGGCGAGGCTGGAATACGACAGCACGGCGAACATCGCGCCGATCAGCACGTCGAGCAGCAGTGTCGCCGGACATCTGCGCAAACAGCGTCTTGACGCCCGCCGCATGCGCCAGCGGCGCGGTCGCCGCGGTGATCAGCTGCAGCGCCAGGATCATTACGCCCAGACCGAGCACGATGCGGCCGATCTGGCCGGCGCGCTCGTTGCGGCGCGACAGGTAAACGACCACGCCGACGACGATGGCGAGCGGCGCCAGCCACGAAGATCCAGTGCGAACACCAGGACCATGACTGCGGTGCCGACATCGGCTCCGAGCATGACGGCAAGCGCGGCCGACGTCGTAAGAAGCCCCTGCGCAACGAACGAGGATGTCAGCAGCGCGGTGGCGGTGGAGCTCTGCAGCAGCCCCGTCACGCCCAGCCCGGCAAAGAACGCCGCCCCGCGCCCGTTCATGCTGCGCCTGAGGACCTGGCGCAGACCGGCGCCATAGACACGCAGCACGCCGGTGCGGACGATGTGCGTGCCCCACACCAGCAGGGCGATGGCAGCCAGTAGATTAAGCAGCGTCGTCACTTCCGGCCGTTACCTCCCGGGATGCGCATGGTCTTTCGGGGTTCGCGCGGCATGGAGCTCACCACGGCAGCGAATACGTCTTGACGTTGGTGAAGCTCTTCATCGCTTCCTGCACGCCTTCCTTGTACCCGAGTCCCGAATCCTTGATGCCGCCGAAAGGGCGTCAGTTCCAGCCGGAAACCGGGTACTTCGCGCACGTTGACGGTGCCGACGTTCAGTTCCGACACGCAGCGAGTGATGACATCGAGACGGTTTGTGCACACCGAGGACGACAGACCGTAGGCGGTCGAATTGGCGATCGCGATCGCCTCGTCGAGCGATCCGAAACGGATGACCGGCGAAACCGGACCGAAGGTTTCTTCCTTGACGAGCCTTCATCGATGGCTGGACGCCATCAAGCACAGTTGGCGCGTACAAGCGCCCCGCGCCGCTCGTTGCCGGCCAGCAGCCGCGCCCCGCCGGCCACCGCATCGTCGACGCGTCGCTCGAATTCGATCGCCGCCGCCTCGTCGATCACCGTACCCATGTCGGTCGCCGGATCGAGCGGATCGCCGATACTTCACGCGCCCGGGTCTTCGCCACCAGCCGGTCGACGAATCCGTCGGCGACCGACTGGTGCACCAGCATGCGCTTGACCGCCGTGCAACGCTGGCCCGAGTTCTTGTACGAACCGCTCGCGGCGAGCGTCGGCCGCTTCGTCGATGTCGGCGTCATCCATCACGATGATCGGATCGTTGCCGCCGAGTTCGAGCACCTGCCGCTTGTAGATCGCGCTTGGCGGCGATGTACTTGCCCACCGCAACTCCGCCCGTGAAAGTCACCAGATCGATGTCGGGATGGGTCAGCAGCTCGTCGGCGATTTCGCGCGGGTCGCCGGTGACTACCGACAGCATCGGCGGCGGCAGACCGGCCTCGTACAGGATGTCCGCCAGCACGAATGCGGCGAGCGGCGTCTTCTCGCTCGGCTTCAGCACGACGCGATTGTTGGTTGCCATGGCCGGCGCGACCTTGTGAATCACCTGGTTCAGCGGGTGATTGAAAGGCGTGATCGCGCATGATGACTCCCTGCAGCGGTTCGCGCAGCGTGTAGACCTTGCGGCTGCTGCCGTGCGGCGTAAGGTCGCAGGAGTACACCTGGCCGTCGTCGACCAGCGCCTGGTTGGCCGCGAACAACAGCACGTCGCATGGCGCGCCCGACCTCGTAGAGTGTGTCCTTCAGGCACAGGCCGGACTCCAGCGTGATCGTGCGGGCGATCTCGTCGCGCCGCGCCGGCGATGATCTCGCCGGCGCGCATCAGGATCCGGTAGCGCTCGTATCGCGTCAGCCTGGCTCCGGTAAGCGCGCGCAGCCGCGATCGCGCGGCGCACGTCGTCGACCGTCGCCTTGGGCGCGCGTGGCGATCGACCTCGCCGGTGTACGGGTAGCGCACCTCGAAGCTGCGTGCAGTCGCAACCTCTTCGCCGGCGATGCGCAGCGATCTCGTCGCGCAGAGTTGGCGATCGGCGCGTTCATGTCATTGAGCGTGGTTGAGTGCGAGGTCGAAGGCGTCGAAGTTGCGCCAGCGGCGATTCGTATCCAGTCCCTCGATCCGCCGGTTCAGGATCAGCGGCACGCGCTGCTCCGAAATCCCGCCGTGCGATCGCAACGGCAGTTCGAGTTGCGACAAGTCATGGCGCGTAGCGCTGGTGCCAAGCACGACGCTGCGCTCCGAGACGACCACCAGATCGCCGATCCGGTCGGCCGGCAGCTCGAAGCGCGCGGCGGCCTCGGCGCGCGTCAGCACCAATTCGATGCCGAGCAGTTCGCGCAGTCGGGCAGCACGTGCCGTCGATCGCGTCGGCCGGCAGATAGACCGTCGCAAAAGATCCGAGTGCGCCGTGATGTACGACGTATGGGTCGGTGATCGGCAGGATCACGCGGGCGCGCTCGTGCGCCGAGCCAGGCATCCAGCAGGTCCTGCAGGAAGATGACGTTCGGGCTGGCGTCGAGCCGGTCTTGGCGTTCATGCCGTGATCGGCCGTCAGAGCGACGATCGCACCCAGTTCGTCCAGCCGGCGCAGATAGCGGTCCATCATCGCGTAGAAGCGGTTGGCCTCGGGGTCGCCCGGCGCGTGCTTGTGCTGCACGTAGTCGGTGGTCGACAGGTACATCACGTCCGGCTGGCGCGTCTCCAGCAGGCGTACGCCGGCGGCGAAGACGAACTCGGAGAGCTCGGCGCTATAGACGTCCGGCACGGCCATGCCGACCAGCGGCGAGCACGTCGTCGATGCCGTTTTCCGCGCCGCGTGACCTGCTCCGCCTTCTCCGAAGAAAAGCAGATGCCGCGTCATTCCGTGGCCGAGGAGCCTGCGCAGCTTGTCCTTCGCGGTGACCACGGCGACGCGACGCGCCGGCGTCCGACAGGCGCGCCAGGATCGTCGGCGCCCGCAGCCACTTCGGATCGTTCATCATGACCTCGGTGCCGCTCGCGGCGTCGAACAGATAGTTGCCGCAGATTCCGTGTACCGATGGCGGGGCGCCGGTCACGATCGACAGGTTGTTCGGGATTCGTGAAGCTCGGCACCACGCAGTCACCGATCAGCGCGGTGCCGGTCGGCCAGCACACGCTTCATCCTATGGCATGTGGCCGCCGGCCACCGCCTGCGCGATGTAGTCGGGCTCGCAACCGTCGACGCAGATGACGACGGTCGGGCTGTTTCGGCACGCGCGTAACGGCGGCCGTTCACTTCGATCATCTGGGTCTATGCCTTTGCGGCCCGGCCCGCGCGCGCGCGGGCGTCGGTAGCAGCGGCGCCGTCGAGCGCGCGCTCCTTGCTTTCGCATCACGTGTTCGTACATGGCTCGCCCGCCTGCTCGGCGTCACCCGAGGCGATCGCCTTCAGGATCGCGCGATGCTCGGCCGCCGAATGCGGCAGCACCGCGCCGTCCACGAGATTGCGTCGCCGGAACAACGACAGCTCCTTGACCAGCTTGCCGTAGATCGCCGCCATCTTGCGATTGCCGGCGAACTCCACCAGCCGGTCGTGGAACTGCAGATTCAGCATGTGGTACGCGTCACGGTCGTCGGCGCTTGCCGCCTGCTCCATGCGTCTCGATCCGCGAACGCAGCGCCTTCATCTGCGCCGGCGTGATCGACTCCGCCAGCCGGCGTCCGACTAGTTCGTCCATCGCTGCGCGCAGGTCGTAGATTTCCGCCGCTTCCTCGATGCGGGATGTCGCGCACGAACACGCCGCGGTTCTTCTCCTGGCGCACCAGGCCGGCTTCCTCGAGCATGCGGAACGCTTCGCGGATCGGGCCCGCGCGATACGCCGAGCCGCTCTGATAGCCACGCTTCGGTCAGCTTGTGCGCCCGGCGCGATCTCGCCTTCGAGGATCATCCGCTCGATTTCCTGCTGCGCTGCGCTCGCCAGCGAATTCGCGCGCAGCAACGCGATGGTCGGATGCGGGACGACGTTGGAGGTGCTCATCGCGCAAAGTCACTGCAGATTGTTGACAATCTGCAAAAAACAATTGACACTGATTTTTGGCGCTGCGTAGACTGCCCGCGCTGCCGCCGGCGGTGGGCACAGTCGGGCGGCAGATCCGTCACCGAAGCGTCAAGCGCATCGCGCTTAGTTTTGCCGGTTGTTCGTTTCCGTCCTGTGACGAACGGCCGACCGTATCCGCACGGGGCCCTAAGGAGGAGTCGATGAAACTGCTACCCATCGCCGGCAAGGCGCTCGCAGCGGCCGTGCTGGCGGGAGTCGCCTTCGGCGCGAGCGCGCAGAAGACCCAGCTGACGGTCTACACGGCGCTCTGAAACCGATCAACTGAAGGCCTACCAGGCCGGGTTCGAGAAGGCCAATCCGAACATCGAGATCGTCTGGGTGCGCGACTCGACCGGCATCATCACCGCCAAGCTGCTGGCCGAGAAGGCCAATCCCGAAGGCGGACGTCGATCATGGGCGTCGCGGCCACCAGCATGGCGATCTTCGACAAGGAAGGCATGCTGATGCCGTATGCGCCTGCCGGGACTGAACCGGCTTTCGCCGCGCAGTATCGTGACCCGAAGAATCCGCCGGCCTGGGTCGGGATGGACGTCTGGGGCGCGACGATCTGCTTCAACACGGCCGAGGCGGCCAAGCGCAACATTCCCAAGCCCGAAACCTGGAAGGACCTGACCAAGCCGGTGTACAAGGGCCAGATCGTGATGCCGCATCCGGCCTCGTCGGGCACCGGCTTCTTCGACGTCACCGCCTGGCTGCAGCTGTGGGGTGAGAAGGACGGCTGGGAGTACATGGACGGCCTGCACGAGAACATCGCGCAGTACATGCACTCCGGTTCGCAGCCCTGCGCGGCGGCCGCCGCCGGCGAATACGTGGTCGGCATCTCGTTCGAGTACCGCGCCAACCGCGAGAAGGCGCGCGGCGCGCCGATCGACCTGGTGTTCCCGAAGGAAGGGCTGGGCTGGGATCTGGAGGCGAGCGGCATCGTCAAGGGCACGAAGAACATGGACGCGGCGAAGAAGCTGCTCGACTGGTCGCGTCACGGACGACGCGATGGCGCTGTACGCGAACAACTTCGCGATTGTCGCCGTGCCGGCGCTGTCGAAGCCGCTGCCGAACGTCCCGGCCGACTACGCGAGCCGGCTGGTCAAGAACGACTTCGCCTGGGCTGCCGACAACCGCGACAAGATCCTGGCCGAATGGAGCAAGCGCTACGAGTCGAAGGCCGCGCCAAAGTAGGCCATTCGGGTCGGCGCTGCCGCCCGGATGAGGTGCCGGGTCGAGCGCAAGCCGCGCTCGACCCGGCGTTGCTTCTGCCCAGTTCCGATGGAAGCGAGACCCACGTCCGCTGAAGCCCTGCGCATCGAGGGCGTGCACAAGGCCTTCGGCGACTTCGTCGCGCTGAAGTCGATCGACCTCGTCATCCCGCCGGGCGAACTGGTGTGTTTCCTTGGTCCTTCGGGCTGCGGCAAGACCACGCTGCTGCGGATCATCGCCGGGCTCGAGCGGCAGACGCGCGGACGCATCCTGCAGAACGGCCGCGATGTGTCGCACGCGCCACCGGCCGCGCGCGACTACGGCATCGTGTTCCAGTCGTACGCGCTGTTTCCCAACCTGACGATCGCACGAAAACGTCGCCTACGGGCTGGTGAACCGGCGCAAGGCGCGCGCTGAAATCGCAGGCCCGGGTGCGGCGAGCTGCTGGCGCTGGTCGGGCTGCCGGACGCCGGCCGCAAGTATCCGAGCCAGATGTCGGGCGGCCAGCAGCAGCGTGTTGCGCTGGCGCGCGCGCTGGCCACGTCGCCGCAGCCTGCTGCTGCTCGACGAGCCGCTGTCGGCGCTCGATGCGAAAGTGCGCGAGCGGCTGCGCGGCGAAATCCGCGCAACTGCAGCGCCGGCTGCGCGTCACCACGATCATGGTCACGCACGATCAGGAAGAGGCGCTGTCGATGGCCGACCGCGTCGTGGTGATGAACCAGGGCGAGATCGAGCAGATCGGCACGCCGAGCGATGTCTACGAACGTCCCGTCGACGCCCTTCGTCGCCGACTTCCTCGGCAAGGCCAACGTGCTGCAAGGGGACCGCGCTGGGCGCGGGACGGTATCGCGTCGGGCAGCGCCGAACTGCGACTGCCGGCGGACGAGCATCGCCGCCGGCCGCAGCGTGCGCATCTACATGCGGCCCGAGGACCGGCACGTCGAAGGCGACATCGCGGCGCTGCCTAATCGGCTGCGCGGCCGCATCGCCCGCATCGACTATCTCGGCACCTTCTGTCTGGCCGAACTGCGCTGCGAGGCGCTCGGCCAGCCGATGCTGATTTCGTACTCGCTGAACCAGCTGCACGACCTCGGCGTCCGCGAGGGCGGCGAGGTCGAAATCGCGCTGCGCGTCGACCGCGTGCGCGTGTTTGCCGATCAGGCGGCCGCGCATGAGGCCGCCGCCATGAGCGCCGCTGGCGGCGCGCCCCGCGACGCGCCTTCGCGCCGTCGCGGCTTGCGCTGGCGACCGAGGCGCTGGCCGCGCGCGGCGGGCTGGCTCCTGCTGGCGGCGGCGCTCTTCGTCTTCCTGACGGTGCCGCTGGCGATGATCCTGGTGCGCAGCGTCGAGGGTCGCGGCGGCGAATTCGTCGGCCTCGCGAACTTCGTCCAGTACGTCCAGACGCCGGCGCTGGCGCAGTCGACCAGAAACACGCTGGTCTTCGCGCTGCTGACGACGCGTGGTCACAGTGCCGCTGGCGTTCGTCTTCGCCTACGCGATCCAGCGCAGCCGCATCCCGTTCAAGGGAATGTGGCGCAACATCGCGATGATCCCGATCCTGGCGCCGTCGCTGCTGGCGGCGATCTCGTTCATCTACCTGTTCGGCAACCAGGGCGCGCTCAAGTTCATGCTCGGTTGGGTCGGGCTCAAGTCGATCTACGGCATGCCGGGGATGGTGCTGGCGATGACGTTTGCGTCGTTTCCGCATGCGCGTGATGATCCTGATGGCGGCGCTCGCGCTCTCGGATGCGCGCCTGTACGAAGCGGCCGATGCGCTCGGCACCAGCGAGCGGCGCAAGTTCTTCACGATCACGCTGCCGGGCGCCAAGTACGGCCTGATCTCCGCCTGCATGGTGGTGTTCACGATGGCGGTGTCCGAGTTCGGCGTGCCGAAGGTCATCGGCGGCAACACCAGCGTGCTGGCGGTCGACATCTACAAGCAGGTGATCGGCCAGCAGAACTTCGCGATGGGCGCGGTCGTCGGGCTGGTGCTGCTGCTGCCGGCTGTCGTCGCCTACGTCATCGACCACCTGATGCAGCGGCGCGCAGCAGGCGCTGCTGACCGCGCGCAGCGTGCCCTACCAGGCGCGTCGCTGCGGCGCTGCGCGACGGACTTGCTGCTGGCGTTCGTCTGCTGTCTCGCCGCGCTGTTGCTGCTGGTCGTCGGCATGGCGGCGTTCGGCTCGGTCGTGAAGTTCTGGCCGTACAACCTGTCGCTGACGCTGAACCATTACACCTACGGCTTCGAAGAGGCCGGCATCGAGCACGCCTACCGCAACAGCCTGGTGATGGCGACCTGGTGCGCGGTGCTCGGCGCCGCGATCACGTTCGCCGGCGCCTACTGGCTGGAGAAGACGCGCGGCGCGGACCTCGCTGCGGCCGCTGATCCGCTTCCAGGCGATGCTGCCGATGGCGGTGCCGGGCATGGTGCTGGGCATCGGCTACATCCTGTTCTTCAACATGCCGTCGAATCCGCTGAACTTCCTGTACGGAACGATGGCGATTCTGGTGCTGTCGACGATCGTTCACTTCTATTCGTCGAGCCACCTGACGGCGGTGACCGCGCTCAAGCAGATCGACGGCGAGTTCGAGTCGGTCTCGGCATCGCTGAAGGTGCCGTTCTACAAGACCTTCTGGCGCGTCACCGTGCCGGTGTGCCTGCCGTCGATGCTCGACATCGGCCGCTACTATTTCGTCAACGCGATGACGACGATCTCGGCGGTGGTGTTCCTGTACTCGCCGAAGACGACGCTGGCATCGATTTCGATACTGCAGCTCGACGAGGCGGGCGCGATCGGCTCGGCGGCCGCGATGGCAACGCTGATCGTGGCGACTTCGGCAGTCGTCACTGCGGTGCTGTTCGCGCTCGAGTGGTGGCTGATCCGGCGCACGCAGGCGTGGCGCAACACCGCGCAGAACTTGACGGTGGAGACTCGCGATGATCGTCGGCAACGATCCGATCCTGCTCACGCCCGGACCTCTGACCACGTCGCTCGCCACCAAGCAGGCGATGCTGCGCGACTGGGGCTCGTGGGACGCCGCGTTCAACGCGATCACGGCGAGCCTGCGCGCGCGACCTCGTCGACATCGTCAGGCGGCGGCACGACCACACCTGCGTGCCGCTGCAGGGCAGCGGCACCTTCTCGGTCGAGGCGGCGATCGGAACCCTGGTCCCGCGCGACGGCAAGGTGCTCGTGCCGAACAACGGCGCGTACTGCGCGCGCATCGTCAAGATCTGCAAGTATCTGGGCCGCGCAGTCGGTCGATCTGGCAGTGCCGGAAGACCAGCCGACGACCGCTGCAACGGTCGATGCTGCACTGCTCCGATCCGGCGATCACCCACGTGGCGCAGGTCCATTGCGAAACCGGCGCCGGCGTACTGAACGATCTGGAAGGCATCGCGCAGGTCTGCGCGCGGCGCGGCAAGGGACTGATCGTCGATGCGATGAGTTCGTTCGCCGCGCTGCCGATCGACGTGCGCCGGATGCCGTTCGACGCGCTGATCGCGGCCAGCGGCAAGTGCCTGGAAGGCGTTCCCGGCATGGGCTTCGTCATCGTGCGCAGGGCAGTGCTCGAAGCGCGCGCGGGCAATGCGCACTCGCTGGCGATGGACCTGCACGACCAGTACGTCTACATGGAGAAGACCACACAGTGGCGCTACACGCCGCCGACGCACGTCGTCGCCGCGCTGCGCGCAGCCGTCGACCAGTATCGAGGCCGAAGGCGGCCAGCCGGCGCGGCTTGGCGCGCTATACGCGAAATTGCGAGACGCTGATCGACGGCATGGCAGCGCTCGGATTCCGGCCCTTCCTGAAGTCCGAGGTGCAGGCTCCGATCATCGTCACGTTCCATGCGCCAGCCGACCCGGCCTACGACTTCAAGACTTTCTATGCCGAGGACGCGCGAGCGCGGCTACATCCTGTATCCGGGCAAGCTGACACAGGTCGAGACGTTCCGCGTCGGCTGCATCGGCGCGATCGACGCCAACGAAATGCGCAATGTGGTGAGCGCCGTCGAGGCGACGCTCGACGAAATGGGGATCCGGCAGGTCGCCCCGGCGACGCGCCACGCGGCGTAGCGATCGCAGGTCACCAGGGCCGCTGCAGCCGGCGCGCGCGTCGTCGGGCTATTTCTTCAGCGCGGCCACTCTCTGGCGCGCATCCTCGGCCGGCTCGCCGCTCAGCCCGTCCTTCAGCGCCTGCTCAAAGGACTCGATCGCCTTGGCGCTCGCGCCCTGCTGCGCCCGGACGATGCCGAGGCGATAGTGCAGCGTCGGTGACCGGGGCGCGATGGCAAGCGCTTGGGTCAGCGCGGCTTCGGCCTTGGGCAGATCACCGCGCGCCTGTTCGACCGACGCCAGCGTGTCCAGGTAGGCAACCTCCTGCGGCCGCAATTCGGTCGCCCGCTTCGCCCACGTCTGCGCTTTCGCCAGATCGCCCTTCGCATCGAGTTCAAGCCAGGCAGCGTTGTTGAGCACCTGTGCGTCGTCCTGGCTCAGCTTGAGCGCGCGTTCGTAGGCCTGCCGCGCCGTCGCCTTGTCGCCGAGCGCCACGAGCAGGTTGCCGTAGCGGCCGAGCGCCACAGCGTCGTCCGGATGTGCCTTCACGACAGCCTGCGCCGCCGCCAGCGCGCCCTTCTTGTCGCCGGTCGCCAGTAGCAAACTGGCGCGGTCCATCTGCAACGCGGTCGATTTTGGCGCGAGCTTGATCGCGCGGTCGAGCGCGGCTGTGGCCTCCGGGTAGCGCTTGGCCTCGAGATGCACGCGTGCCAGCATGCGCAGCGGTTCCGGGTCCTTCGGCGCAAGCCTGGCGGATTTTTCGAGCGCGGCGATCGCTTCCTTTGAGCGGCCAGCGCCTGCCAGCGCGACGCCGAGCCCGAAGTTCGCCGCGGCGTCGTTGGGCCGGACCTTGATGACGCGTTCGTATTGCTGAACCGCCCGGGCCGCGTCGCCAAGGCGCAGGTAGACATCGCCCAGCTCCATCTGCGCGGGAACGAGACCCGGCTCGAGCCGTAGCGCAGTTTCGAACTCGGCCTTCGCCCGCTCGAGGTCGCCACGGCCGCGATAAAGTCGACCCAGTGCGACATGCACTGCGCCATTGTTGGGTGCGAGCGTGCGGGCCTGCTGCAACAGCGTTTCGGCGCCCGCCGGATTGCGCTTGCGGATCTCGATGTCCGCTAGCGCGATCAGCGGTTCCGGGGACTTGGGGGCGAGCTTCTGTGCCCGGCGAAACGCCGCCTCGGCGCCGTTGAGGTCGCCGTTAACGAGCTTCTGCATGCCGGCACGCAACTCGGCGGCGCCCGGCGATTCCTTCGGGATCTGCGGTTCGCTGCGTGGCGTGGTCTCGCTGACGGCCGCCTCGGCTGGTGGACCCGCGCAGATCAGCGCGGCAAGTGCCAGCGCGGGGAGGCAGAGCTGATGCGTCATCGGGATCCTCGTGCTGGCGGACGGACGAGTGTAGCGACGGCAGCCGCAACGAAGAGCATCGCGACGGCGTCGTGTCGCGCAAAAAAAGCGGCGCCGATCGGCGCCGCGATTTCGCGTGCTGTGTCTTAGCGACGCCGGCGGCGCAGCGCGGCGAGTCCGAGCGCGCCGAGGCCCAGCATCGTCAGCGTGGCTGGCTCGGGTACCGGCTTCGGGTTCTCGATGCCGAATGTCGACGTGAGGAACAGGCCGAAGACGTTGTCGTCGTTGCTCGGGTTGACCGTGAGCAGTTTCAGGAACGTATCGCCGGCGTTGATGAACGGCGATGCGTTGGCCGAATTGCCGAGCGCCAGGTTATAGAGCTCGTCGTCCTGATCCGCGACGGTGCAGTTCGGGTCCGGGTTCGAGAGATTGTCGCCAACGCCGCCTGCGGTGATCAGCATGCCGTTCGCGCCACGAAACCGCCATCGTCATTGCCACCCGCGCAGCCGGTCAGCCGCCGTGATGCCGGCTTGCTGCTGGTCTGGACATCGACCGTCGTCACCTGCCCAGTCGCCGCGGATTCGGGCCGCCGTTGTAGCTGAAGCTCGACGCCAGCGACGCGATGAAGTCGCCGCTGGTGTACGGTCCCGCGAAGTTCACTGTCGTCGTGTCACCGGCCGTGGCTAGCTCGCCGTCGAGCACGACCGCCGCGCCGCCCGCGTCGCAGCGTTCCTGTAGACCACGACGAGAACGGAGCCGTCGTTGTCGCCATTTTCCTTCAGGTCGAAGTTGTAGATCCCGCCCGCGCCACCGTCGATGATCGGTTTCACGATGCTGGTCACGTCATACATGACCGTCGTGGCCGGATTGACGTTCGGCGCCAGTGTCGTGCCGCCGCCGGGGTTGAAGAGCGTGCCCTGGAACACGACCGGCTGGACCGGGCTGTCTCCCAGATGCTCGATGTATATAGATAGGCCTTCAGGACCGTCGAGCCCGACGCGACGCTGGCCTGCAGCTGGCCGCTGCCGGCACCGGCAACGCCCAGTGCATCGACGCTTAACGCGGCATCGGCGAAAAAGTCGCGCACATTCAGCGTCGGCCGAGGCCGAGGTGGCGGTGGCGGCAACCGCGGTCGCGACGAGCAGTTTCTTTAAGGTTTTCATCGACACCCCCGCGTGTCTGCTAAGTGGTTGAACGTCCGAGCCGATCCGCTTGCATCGTCCGTGCCAGCCCCCTCGCGTCCTTGTGGATCAAGGACTTGGGATGGGCAGCTGAAGGCGTCGCGATGGCGGTGGAAAGAAAATCGACACCGCCATCTGGGTATCTGCGATCAGGCCGCCTTAAGGTGATGACGCCGGCGACGACCGCGGCACGCCGGGCCAGCGCCGCGGCGTCAGATGCTCCTTGAGCAGCCGGGCGCCGATCAGGGTCGCGAACAGCACCGAGGTCTCGCGCAGCGAGGCGACCAGGGCGACCGGGGCCTTGGTCATTGCCCAGACCGAGATCGCGTAGGCGCCGGCCGACAGCCCGCCGCCGATCAGCCCGCGCTGGCGCCGCTCGGCCAGGGCGGAAAGGAATCGCGGCCCCCGCGTGGCCAGCATGTAGACGGTGAACGGAATCGCGTCCAGCACGAACAGCCACACGATGTACGACCAGGCATTGCCGGCCAGCCGGGCTCCGCTGCCGTCGATGATGGTGTAAAGCGCGATGACACGCATTGGCCAGCGCGAAGGCGACCGCGCGACCATGCCATGCAGGCCGGGCCGAGTCGCGGCCGGACGGAACGCGAGGGCGAAAACACCCAAGGAAATCAGCAGCATGCCGACCCAGCCCACCGTGCCCGGCCATTCGTGCATCCAGAAGATGGCGATCACGCCGGTCAGCAGCGGCGCCACGCCCCGCATCAGCGGATAGACGAGCGAAAGTCGCCCGTGCGGTAGGCGTTGATCATCAGGTAGTAATAGGCGACGTGCGTCGCACCGAGGCCACGATGTAGGGCCAGCTCGCCGGCGCCGGCAAGGGCACCACGAAGAGAAAGCGGAGATCGTGACCAGTCCCGCACCGACGACGATCGCCGCCGTGTCGAGCAGCACATCGCTGCCGCCCTTGATCATCGCGTTCCAGCTTCGCGTGCAGCAGCGCCGCCAGCAGAACCGCGAATGAAACCGTGAGGCTCAACGGGGGGACCGCGCTCGTGGGGGCCTCGGCCGAGGACGCGCCGGCCGCACTGATCGCAGGATTCGCCAGCGCGAGGGCCGAGGGGCATGCATCGCGCTGCGCAGGGGCTTCAAGCGTGCGACGAGGTCAAGCGATCACCGCATCGGCCGCCGTGTAGTTCAGGCCTAACGCCCTTGCCACCGCCCTGTACGTGACTTTGCCGAGCACGGTCAGCCCGTTCTTCAGATGCGGGTCGTTGCGCACCGCCTTGCGCCAGCCCTTGTCGGCGAGCGCCAGCGTGAAAGGCAGCGTCGCGTTGTTCAGCGCGTAGGTCGATGTGCGCGGCACCGCACCCGGCATGTTGGCCACCATGTAATGCATGACGCCGTCGACGACGTAGGTCGGCTCGGCATGCGTCGTCGGCCGGCTGGTCTCGACGCAGCCGCCCTGGTCGATCGCCACGTCGACGATCACCGAGCCCGGCTTCATCTTCGCGACCATGTCCCTTGTGACCAGCTTCGGCGCCGCGGCGCCGGGAATCAGCACGCCGCCGATCACCAGGTCGGCGCGCAGCACTTCGCGCTCGATGTTGTCGCGGTTGCGAGTAATACGGTGAGCGCGCGGCCGTTGAACATGCGCATCGATGCGCGCGCAGCGCGTCGATCGACTTGTCGATGACGACGACCTGCGCGCCGGTGCCGACCGCCATCTGCGCCGCGTTGGTGCCGACCACGCCGGCGCCGAGGATCACGATGCGCGCGGCGCGACGCCCGGCACGCCGCCGAGCAGCATGCCCATGCCGCCGGCGGCTTTCTTCAGGCAGTGCGCGCCGGCCTGGATCGCCATGCGGCCGGCGACTTCGCTCATCGGCGCGAGCAGCGGCAGACCGCCGGCGGGCGGCGGTGACCGTTTCATAGGCAATGCAGATGGCGCCGCTCGCCAGCAGGTCCTGCGCCTGCGTCGGGATCCGGCGCGAGGTGCAGGTAGGTGAACAGCACCTGGCCTTGCGCGCAGCATCTTGCGCTCGGCCGCCTGCGGCTCCTTGACCTTGACGATCATGTCGGCGCGCGCGAAGACCTCGGCGGCGGTGCCGACTACCTCGGCACCGGCGCTTGCGATAATCATCGTCGCTGGCGCCGATGCCTGCGCCGGCCCTGGTCTCCACGATGCACCTGCATGCCCGTGGACAAGGCTTCGCGCACCGACGACGGCGTCATGCCGACGCGGTATTCGTGGACCTTGATTTCTTTGGTACGCCGATCAGCATCGTTTGTATCTCCGGATGGTTCGTGTGGGGCCGAATTGTGCCCCCTGTCGGTCACCGCAGCGACGACAACCGCCGATCAATGTGGCTTCAGCTTGCGCCGAACGATCTGCCACGAGACCAGGCCGATGCCCATCATGCCGCCCGACGCGAGCGCCAGCGCCAGCGTCGAATGCATCACCAGCGGCGCGATCACGCCGGCCACGACGCCGTTGGCCAGGCTGCCGATAACCGCCTGCAGCGACGAGGCCAGGCCGCGCCGCTCGGGTACCAGGTCCAGCACCAGCAGCGTGACCACCGGCACCATCAGCGCCCAGCCGAAGGCGAAGAGCGCGATCGGCAGCAACGCCCAGCCGGGCTGCGGCCGGAACAGCAAGTTCAGCGCGCACGTTGACCAGCGACACCGCCGAGCATGATCACGAAGCCGTGGCGGATCTGGTGCCGCGGCGCGATCGCGCCCGGCCAGCCGGCCCGACAGCCAGGCGCCGCCCATGATGCCGGCGATCGTCAGCAGAAGAACCAGAAGAACTGCGTCGGCGCCAGGCCGCAGGATGCTCGCCCAGGAACGCCGGCGCCGACAGCACGTAGAGGAACATGCCGTTGAACGGCACGCCGCTGGCCAGCGCCAGCAGCAAGAAGCGCGGGCCCGAGCCGAGCTGCCAGTAGCCGCGCATCAGGTTGCGCGACGTTGAACGGCTGGCGCTGCGTCGCGTGCAGCGTTTCGGGCAGCAGCCGGCAGTTGGCGACCACAGCGACCACGCCGACGGCGGTGAGGAACCAGAAGATCGTGTGCCAGCCGACGTGCACGAACAGCCAGCCGCCGATCATCGGCGCGACGGCGGGCGCCACGCCGAAGTAGATCGTCACCTGCGACATCACCCGCTGCGCCTGGCCGGCGGGAACATGTCGCGGATCACGGCGCGCGACACCACGATGCCCGCGCCGGCGGACATGCCCTGCACCGCGCGGAACAACACCAGTTGGCCGATGGTCTGCGACAGCGCGCAGCCGACCGAGGCCAGCGTGAACAGCGCCGATGCCCCACAGCACGACCGGCCGCCGGCCGAAGCTGTCGGCCAGCGCGCCGTGGAACAGGTTCATGAACGCGAAGCCGAACAGGTAGGCCGACAGCGTCTGCTGCATCTGCACCGGCGTGGCGTCCAGCGACCGCGCGATGCCGGAAAACGCCGGCATGTAGGTGTCGATCGAGAACGGGCCCGAGCATGCCGAGGCAGGCCAGCAGCAGCGACAATGCCCACGCCGGGGCCTTCCCAGATGGGCGGACTCGGGCTTCATCGGCTTACATCACGAATCGAGTCTCCAGCGCGGCAAGTCGCGCCCTCGGGCTCGAACATCGACGAGCGAAAGTCCCGGTTCACGCCCGCGTTGCCGCCGAATCGAGAGGTGCTTTCAGTGAAACCTGTGCGGCGTAACGCTCGCCGGCGAGGTCGATCTGATACGTGCCTGCCTCGATCCACGCTTTGTCTGCCGCTCCATGCGGATTGGAAATGAAGCCGAGTGCGACCGGCATGCCAAGCGTGTGACCGAACGCCGCCGACGTGACAAAGCCCACGGGCGAGTTGTTGCGCAGAATGAGCTCGCCACCCCAGAGGTTGGTGTGGGGCGCGTCAACCATCAGCGAGACGACGCGTCGCGCCACCGTGTTGGCCCCGCCGGCGTCCTTCAGTACCTGCAGTGCCTTGCGACCGCGAAAGTCAGCGGCCTTGTCGAGTTTGACCGCAAAGGAGAGCCCCGCCTCGAACGGGTTGATGTCGGGCGTCAGTTCGCGGCCCCACGCGCGATAACCTTTTTCCAGCCGCAGCGAGTCGATCGCGTAGTAACCGGCGTTGACCAACCCGAGGTCGCGCCCTGCGGCGATCAACTGCTCGTACACACCGACTGCGAACTCGACCGGCGTGTACAGCTCCCAGCCGAGCTCGCCAACATAGGTTCAGCCGCGTGGCGCGGACCGTGGCGTAGCCCAGGTCGATCTCCTGCGAGGTGCCGAACGGGAACGACGCGTTGTCGAACCGCGCAGTCGACACGCGGCTCATCAGTTCGCGGGCCTGCGGCCCCATCACCGCCAGCATCGCGAGCATCGGTGTGACGTCCGTCACCGTAGCGCGCCAGCCATGAAAGCGCAGCGCCCGCTCGATCA
>CAVRVM010000012.1:0-6041 GCA_963724605.1 uncultured beta proteobacterium | reverse complement strand
CACGCGCAACGTCGCTGGGATCCGACAGCGCCAGGTAGCTATTCGGGCGCCTGGCGGGGTTCAGGCGCTTCAGCGTTCCGGCGGCGACCATTTGCGCGCAAAGTTGGTCGTACTCCTCCACCGAGCCATCGCACCAAACGACGCGATCAGGCTTCGTCAGCGCGGCGATCTGCGCGACCCAGGCGATCAACTTCCGGTTTCGGACATACGCCGGGGCGTCGCCCGGCTGCCTCGCAAGCACTGCGCTCATCAATGTGTCTCCTGTCACGACACCGCTCGCCGTCCGGCCGCGTTGTTCATTGTTTTATCCGCGCCGCGGGTCGTGCCCGCAGTGACCGGCGATTTGGTAATGGCCGTGCACTGCGCCTGCTACGGGAAAGTCTTTCATTTTAGCGGCTGCTGCGAGACAGGGCGATGGTGCAAATTGCGGGCCTTCGCTGCACTGCATATACACAGCATGGTGCTTTGGTCCTACCAAAAAAAGGCCCGCGATGCGGGCCCGCAGTAGTGTCTGGCGACCGTCAGGCGCCGAGCACGTTAATTTCGACCGCTTGCGGGCCTTTCTGTCCCTGCTGAACCTGGTACTCCACTTTCTGGTTCTCCTTTAGCGTGCGGAATCCTTTGGACTTGATGCCACTGTAGTGCGCGAACAGATCGGCGCCGCCGTCATCCGGCTTGATGAAACCGAAACCCTTGGTTTCGTTGAACCACTTTACGGTGCCTGTCGGCATTCGATTCACTCCATTTCACACGGGACGCGCCCGCGACGCGCAAGCGACGGTGCTGTAGGGATTACCGGGAGGAGGTAATGCGACCGGAGTGGCCCGGAGGCCGCTGGCACTGAACTCAAGCTTGAAATTCACGCTTCGAATCCACTTTCCAAATCCACAGCGAAGAATCGGCTGCGAGTCGACGCTACACCAGCGATTTCCAAAAATCCAGACGCCGAAACCCGTGATCAACGTGGGCCCGAAGGTCACGGCGCCCACGGCCGCGCGAGGTCCGCCGGCAGCAGCGAATACATCGCCGCATCAAAGCGGGCGTCGCCGGCTTGCAGGCCGTGGCGGGCCACGCCTTCAAAGCGCGCACCTGCGCGTTCGGCGGCACGCCGGCTCGAGCGATTGTCGAGCCGGATCCGCATCGAAACGCGGATCAGCCCGAGTTCATTGAAACCGAACGCGGCCATCGTCCGCATCGCCGTGGCGGCGACGCCGCGACCGCACGCGGAGCGGCGTACCCAATAGCCCATCTCGCCTTCGCGCTTGCCGTAGAGCAGGATGTCGTGCAGGGCGATTCCACCGAGCAGGGCACCATCGACGCTGTCGACAATCAGCATCGGGAATGCCTTGCGCTCGCGCCACATGCGGTCGGCTTCGTCGTACCACCGTTCCACGTCGCTCAGGCCATAGCCCGCGTGGTACCACGGCATCCAGCGGGCGAGCGCGACCGACGACTCCTCGACCGCGGCTAGGAAACGCTCAGGGGGCGGTGCGCTGGCCCGCGCCAGCGGTCGCAACTCGATCATCGTTGCCGCCACCACCATTGCCAGACGCGGAACAGGCTGCCCACCGTGATCACGACAACAGCCATCCGGATCACATGGAATGCCGTCACGACCGGCACACCGAGCTGCAGCGCCTTCGCGGTGAGCGCCATTTCGCCGATGCCGCCGGGCGTGGTCGCCACTACAGCCGTCGGCCACGGAAGATCGGCTGCCTGGCTGAGTGCGAAACCGAAGGCCGCGCTGCAAAGCAGATACACGATCGTGATGAGTGCAACGACGATGAGGTAGCGCGGTGCCGCCCGGAAAAATTCGCGCGTGAAATGTGCGCCGAGTGACATGCCGATCAACAGTTGACCACCGTTGATCACCGGCGTCGGCAGCGACGAAAACGTGTGCCCGGTGCCGGTGATGGCTGCCGCTGCTAGCAGTGGGCCGATCATCCAGCTGTTCGGCGACCCGAGGCGCGCCATCGCGACGGCGGCACCAAGAGTCACCGCACAGAGTACGGCGAATCCGACGAGGTCGAAACTGCGCGCCAACGGCGTGTAGGGATCGACGCCATGGACGCCGAACGCATTCAGTACCAGCGGCACAATCAGCACGACCAGCATGATGCGCAGGCTGTGCGCAGCCGCAACGCGGTCGACGCGTCCGCCGTGGCGCTGCGCCTGCGCGGCCATTTCACTGGCGCCGCCGATTGCCGCCGCAAAAAACGCGGTCGTCTCGTCTACGCCGGCCATGCGCCCCAGCAGCCAGGCCCCCAACACGCCGAGCCCGACGGCGAAAGCGACTGCCGCGAGGAGCCACGGCGCAAGGTGAACCACTTCGCGCATGACCTCGGGAGAGAAGTACAAGCCCAACGCGACGCCGATCGCCCATTGGCCGACCTGGCGCGCAGCCGGAGGCGGCTCGACCTGCTGATACGACATGCTGACCAGAGCCACGGCAACCAGCGGCCCGATCAGCCAGGGAAGCGGCGTGCGGATCCAGACGCAGATGCCGGCACCCACCAACGCCACGGCGACTGCAAACAGCATCCGCGATGCTGATCGGCGAAAGGCAGACGCCTGTAGAGCGGCTTCGGACTCGGCCGCAAGCCGCGCGTCCTTCACGCCAGCGCGCGGCCGCGCCTTTCACGGACAACCCGTATCAACCACGGCACCACCACCAGTGCAGCAGTCAGCGCGAGCAGCGAGGCCGATATCGGATGTGTCAGGAACACCGACGGATCGCCTTGGCTGATGGCTAGCGCGCGTCGGAACTGGGACTCGGCGAGCGGTCCGAGAATGAGGCCGATCACCGCAGGCGCCACCGGAAAGCCCCAGCGGCGCATCATGAAACCCAGAAGCCCGAAGACGTAGAGTGTGGCCAGATCCACAACCGACTGATGCAGGCTGTAGGCGCCCAACGTGGCGAATACCAGAATGCCGGCATAAAGCAGCGGCTGCGGGATCATCAGCACCTTGACCCACAGGCCGATCAGCGGCAGGTTGAGGATCAGCAGCAGGATGTTGCCGATGTACATGCTGGCGATCAGCCCCCACACCAATGCGGCCTGCGTCTGGAACAGCAGTGGGCCTGGCTGGATGCCGTAGTTCTGGAACGCCGCGAGCAAAATGGCTGCTGTCGCGGAGGTCGGGATCCCGAGCGTGAGCAGCGGGACCAGGACCCCGGCCGACGATGCATTGTTGGCGGCCTCAGGCCCCGCGACTCCCTCGATCGCCCCGTTGCCGAACTCTTCCGGATACTTCGTCAGCTTCTTTTCCAGCGCATAAGAAAGAAACGTCGGGATCTCGGCACCGCCGGCGGGGATCGTGCCGAACGGGAAGCCGATGGCGGTCGCGCGCAGCCACGCCGGCCAGGAGCGCTTCCAGTCCTCGCGCGACATCCAGATCGATCCGGACATATGCTCGAGCTGCTCGACTTGGCGACTCTGGTAGGCCGCGACGTACAGTGCCTCGCCGACCGCGAACAGCCCAACAGCAAGCACGACCACGTCGATCCCGTCCATCAGCTCCGGCACTCCGAACGCGAAGCGCATCTGTCCGGTCTGGTCGTCGATGCCGACCAGACCGAACAACAGGCCCAGGAACAGCATCGTCAGCCCGCGCACCGTAGACGACCCGAGCACGGCCGCAACCGTCACGAACGCGAACACCATTAACGCAAAGTATTCGGCCGGACCGAAGCGCAGCGCGACCTCGACGACCAGCGGTGCGAGCAACGTCAACAGGATCGTTGCGATCGTTCCCGCGACGAACGAGCCGATAGCCGAGGTCGCAAGCGCGGGCCCGGCGCGTCCGCGCTTGGCCATCTTGTTGCCCTCAAGCGCGGTGGCAATCGAGGCCGACTCGCCGGGCGTGTTCAGGAGAATGGTGGTCGTCGAGCCGCCGTACATCGCGCCGTAATAAATGCCGGCGAACATGATCAGAGCGCCCGTGGGCTCGAGCTTCACCGTCAAGGGCAGCAGCATCGCCACCGTCAGCGCGGGGCCAACGCCGGGCAGCACGCCGATCGCCGTGCCCAGCGTCACGCCGATGAAGCCCCAAAGCAGATTCATCGGCGCGAGTGCGACGCCGAAGCCGCCCAGCAATGCCGACAGCGTCTCGCTCATAGTCCGGCCGTTCCCAAAAGCGGCTGCAGCCAGCCCGCCGGCAGGTTGACGTTCAGGAAGCGCACGAAGAACAGATAAACGATCACGCCGAGCACGAGTCCAATCGCCAGATCGCGCAGCCAGCGAGTGCTGCCGAAGCCGTGTGCCACCAAGGCATACAGCACCATTGCGGCGATGACGAAGCCGCCACTGTGAATCAGCGCCATTTGCGCGAACAGAGCAGCGCTGACCCACGCAAAGGCGCCCGCGTGGAACGCATGCTCTCCCCTCTCGACCGCGTCATCCGGGACGCGTTCGCGCCAGCCGCCGGTGAAGACTTCAACGAGCAGCCACAGGCCCAGCAAGATCAGCCCAGCCGACACGAACTTCGGCATGAAGTTGGGACCGACGCGGGCGTAGCCACCGACATCGGGCAGTTGGAAGGCGACGGCCGTGGCAAAGATCCCGAGCGCCACGACCGCGAGCGAGAGGATCAGCTCGACCCGCCCGCCGCGCGATGTCGGAAGCATGGCGCCTACTTGGCGAGGCCGAGCGATTCGAGGATTCCGCGGATGCGCTTCGTGTCCTCATCGAGGAAGGACTTGAACGCGTCGCCGCTGAGGTAGAACGACTCCCAGCCGAGCTTGGTGAGTGATTCCTTCCACGCGGGAGAATCGACCCCAGCCTTGACCGCCGCGATCAGCGCGTCGCGCTGCGCCGGCGTGATGGCGGGCGCGCCGAAGACGCCGCGCCAGTTGCCCAGCACGACGTCGATGCCCTGTTCTTTAAGTGAAGGAATGCCTTCGCTCGCCGTCGCACCCGACACCGCGAGTCCGCGCATGCGGCCGCTCTTGATGTGCTCGGCGAACTCGCCCAAACCGGCGACACCGACGCTGACGTGGCCGCCGACGATGTTGGCAATCTGGTCGCCACCGCCCTTCGAGGCCACGTAGTTGACCTTCGTCGGATCGACACCGACGGCGCGCGCAATCAGTCCCGCCAGGATGTGGTCGGTGCCACCGGCTGATCCACCGTTCCAGGAAATCTTGCCCGGGTCGGCCTTGAATGCTTTCACCAGATCGGCCATCGACTTGTACGGTGAACTTGCCGGCACGACCACAACTTCGTACTCGCTGGTCAGGCGCGCCAGCGGTGTCACCATGTTGAGATCCACCGGCGACTTGTTCAGCGCGATGCCGCCGACCATGACCATGCCGCCCACCATCATCGCGTTCGGATCGCCTTTTGCGCTGTTGACGAACTGCGTCAGGCCGATCGTGCCCGCGGCTCCTCCCTTGTTGTCGAACTGAACCGACTGCACCGCCTTGGCCGACTGCATTGCCGCGCCGAGCGCGCGCCCGGTCTGATCCCAGCCGCCACCCGGGTTGGCGGGGATCATCATCTTGAGGTTTGTAATCGCCTGCGCGAAAGCGCTCCACGGCCATTGAGCGCGACCGCCGCGGCATCGCGGCGCGCTGGAATTCACGACGGTTCATGCGGTCTCCTTAACGGCTTGTCCGACGGATCCTGCGGCCTGAGCGCCCGGTGGCATCGACTCGAGCCACAGTACGGCGGCAGCATACCGAAGCCGAGCGGCCGGCGTCATCTGGCCCGCACAGCTAGTCGGCTCGCAGTGCGTCGACGATCTTCATGCGGCTGGCCCGGATTGCGGGCAGAAAGCCGCCGATGAATCCCATCGCCAGCGAAAACGCCAGTGCCTGCAGCACGATTGGCGGTGTCAGCGTGAAGGAAAACGCGAGCTCCGAGAACGACTGGAAATTCGTCGTCGATACCGTGATCGCGGTCAGAAAGCTCGCCGCCACCAGTCCCGCCACGCCGCCCAGCAGCGCGAGCAGCAGCGACTCGGACAGGAAGGCAACGAGTATCGACCGCCGCTGGAATCCGAGCGCGCGCAGCGTGCCGATCTCGCCGGTGCGGGTGGCG
>CAVRVM010000011.1:0-158327 GCA_963724605.1 uncultured beta proteobacterium | reverse complement strand
AGGCACGCCATGAGAAGCATGTCCATCGACGCCGCGCGAGCGAAGGCAAAGCAGCCGACAGAGGTCGCCAGAATCAGTGCGGCAATGAAGCCTGCGGCGCGCCCCCAGAGCCTGCGGCCGCACCAGTAGATAACAAAAACGCTGATGGTGGCCGCCAGTGCTGAAGGAAAACGGGCGCCGGCCTCGCCGACGCCGAAAATTTTGAATCCGATTGCGGCGAGCCAATACATCAGCACGGGCTTTTCGAACCACGGCAAGCCAAACAACCGCGGCGTAATGTAGTCGCCCGACGTCAGCATCTCGCGGGCAACAGCGGCGTAACGCGGTTCGTCAGGGCCAAGCAGACCGATACTGCCTAGATCATGAAAAAAGAAGACATAACACACCGCCGCCAGAGCAGCGACGATCATGTAGTCAAAATACGGACGCAGCCTGACCTTCATGCGAAATATGCAAAAATATCACGGATGCTCGGAGGCATTAAAGAAGTCGCCGAATACGTGATGGCGTTGTTGTTGATCCGATTATTCGGCATGTTGCCTCGCAGCATAGCCCGGCGCGCGGCTCAAGTGTTGGCATGGCTTGGCTTTCATCTCGCAAGGAGGCAGCGCATTTCCGGCATGCGCAATCTTCAGATTGCTTTTCCGGAATTAGGCGACGCCCAACGCGAGCATATTCTCCGCGGAAGTTTTCGCAATATTGGACGGCTGCTCGTTGAATTCACTCACTTCCCCGAATTAAACACAAGCAACATCTCAAACTTCGTCGTTCACGATGGACTCGAAAATTACCTCGAAGGAGTCCGCCGAGGGCGCGGAGTGATTTTCATGACGGCTCACTTCGGCTCGTGGGAATTGAGTTCTTACGCCCAAGCCGTCTACGGTTACCCGCTAAAATTTATTGTTCGCCCTATCGACAATCCTCGCGTCGAAAAACTGATCTCGGAACACCGCACATCAAGCGGCAACGTTCCGATCCAGCGCCGCAGCGCGGCTCGCGACATCTTGAAAGCGCTCCGCGAAAATGAAGCTGTCGGCATTCTGTTCGATCAAAACACGACCCGAAGCGAAGGAGTCTTTGCCGAGTTCTTCGGGGTCCCGGCCGCGACAACGCCGTCCATCGCGTTGTTTGCGCTGAGAACCGGCGCCGCCGTCGTGCCCGGGTTCTTGATTTGGGACCGGGGTCTCGGAAAACATCGGCTTCGTTTGGATCCGCCGGTTGAGTTGGTCAACACGGGAAATTTGGACAGCGACGTCCTCGAAAACACGCGCCGGTTTAACCGGATTCTGGAAGACTACGTACGAAAGTATCCCGATCAATGGTTATGGATACATCGTCGATGGAAGACGCGGCCCGAGGGTGATCCGAGGGATTTACTAACATTCAATAAATTACTGCTTACTGAATGGGCCGCCCGTACGCCATGCTCTCCAGCCTTGCGATTCTTTCCTCCATCGGCGGATGCGTGCTGAAAAGGCTGGTAATGCCGCCGCCGCGCAGCGGATTGACGATAAACATATGAGCCGTCGCCGGATTCGCATCCATGGGCACTCTTTGCGACCCCGACGTGAAGCTTTCGCAGAGCGTTCGCCAACCACAGCGGGTTTCCGCAGATGCGGGCGCCGGTCGCGTCGGCTTCATATTCTCTGGAGCGTGAAATCGCCATTTGAATCAAGAGCGCTGCAAACGGCGCGATGATGATCATCGCGATTCCGCCGATCATGCTGCCCGAACTCTCATTGTCATCCCGACGGCCGCCGAATCCGCCGAAGATCATCGCCCACTGCGCCATGTTCGCCATCATGCTGATGGCGCCGGCGATCGCTGCGGCGATCGTCCCGATCAGGATGTCGCGATTTCGCACGTGGCCAAGCTCGTGCGCCATCACGCCTTCCAGTTCTTCGCGGCTAAGCAGCTTGAGAATGCCTTCAGTCGCGGCAACGGCGGCATGATTTGGATTGCGCCCGGTCGCGAATGCGTTCGGCGCCTCCGATGGAATGATGTAGACCTTGGGCATCGGCATATTCATCTTCATCGCGAGATCATGCGTGACGCCATACAGCATCGGCGCTTCAGCTTCGGTCGCTTCGCGCGCGTTGTACATGCGCAAAACAATCTTGTCGCTGAACCAGTAGCTGAACATGTTCATGCCGAACGCGAAGATAAATGCGTAAATCATTCCTTGTCGGCCGCCGAACGCGCCGCCAAGAAACACCAGGAGGACGGTGAGGCCAACCATGAGAACGATCGTTTTAGTCGTGTTCATTCGAAATCTCCAGAAACTCCGGCAGTAAAGCTCAATCGAGGCGGCCAGCAACTCGACGGGATGCACCACGTCCAGCTTCATGCCCAGCCTTCTTCGCCCCATACTTAAATTGAAACATGCATCCCGGATTGCCAGTGGCCAAAACATCGATGCCGGCCTTCTGGATTTTCTCCATCTTCCGATCCAGGATCTCCATCGAGAGTTCATTCTGCGTGATGTTATAGATCCCAGCGCTGCCACAGCACTGGTCAGCCCCCTCTATTTCCACTAACTGTATGCCTGGAATGGCTTTTAGCAACTTTCGCGGTTCGTTCTTTACGCCTTGACCGTGAATCAGGTGACACGGATCGTCATACCCAACCCGCTGTTTCAGAGGCTTTTTTAGACGGTCGAAAATGCGCGTGGATGCAAGGAACTCAGAGATATCTTTGACCTTGGACGAAAACCCCTCAGCGCCCTCGACGAGCACGGGATATTCCTTCAACATGGCGCCGCAACCCGCCGCATTAATAATGATGGCGTCGAGTTTCTCGATCGGGAACGCCGCGATGTTTTCCCGAGCCATGTCTTTTGCGGTGTCCCTGAGACCGGCATGATTGGCCAGCGCTCCGCAGCAAATCTGACGGGCGGGGATCGTCACGTCATAACCGGCGGCAGTCAGCAGCCGCACCGACGCTTTGTTGATGTTGCCCAGCATGGAATTCATCACGCAGCCCGCGAAAAATGCGACAGTTCCCTGCTTCTTCCCTTCGGCCGGATAGTAGGTGTCGAGCGTGAGGCCTCGTCTCCATTCCAACCTCCGGCATCAGCGCCTCGGCCGCCGCCATGCGTGGAGCGATGCGTTCCATCAATCGAGTCGACCGGACGAAGCTCTGAATGCCGGTCACTCGATAGAGCTGCAACATGCGTGAAGCAACTTGAAACCGCCATGGATACGGGAAGACATGTTTCAACACGAGTTTCGCGATCCAGTGAGCGGGCCGTTCATCCACGATCTTGCCGCGCATCTCCTCCATCATGTGGCCGAAATGCACGCCGGACGGGCACGCCGTTTCGCACGCACGGCAATCCAGACAGCGGAACATGTGTTCCACAAAGGTGTCTGTTATCTTTGCGCGCCCTTCGTCGAACGCCCGCATCAGGTAAATCCGGCCGCGGGGCGAATCCATTTCGTTGCCCAGAACTCGGTAGGTCGGGCACGAGGAGAGGCAAAGACCGCAGTGGATGCAATCAAGGTAAAGCGGCGCCTTAGTTTGCTCGGTTGTGGTGCTGTTCATGTTCCCCAAAAACTAAGAAGACTTTCGGAATCTTATCTCGGAGCCACGCGTTCTCCATCTACATGACGGCCTGGATTCAGCCGGCCCTCCGGATCAAACGCGTCCTTCATTCGCTTCATCAATTGATATTCGGCGTCGTTCAAGCCAAACGTCGGAATCTCCCGGCGTACTTCAACAGGCGCCTTTTCAATCACCGCGCGATACTTGCGGCGAATTCGACCGATTTCCGCAGGCGACTCGAACTGCATCAAAACGATGCCGTTCAACGCATGAGCCATCCACGCCTGCGGGCGGTACTCTTTGATTATTTCATGCACAGCGGTCTGCAATCCGACCACGCGAGTTACAATCGGCGCGAAAGCGTTGAACCGATTGCGCAGACGCTCCCACGCAGCCGCTTCGTCGGCGCCTTCCAGGATTGTCCAATCCGCGACGGGTGGAAGATTCTTGAGCTGCCAGTCGACGGCGCGAGGATCTTCGCCAAACCTCAACCAAACTTCGATGTCCGGACCAGTCCATTCGCAGGAAACCGGCTGCAATGCGCTTTTCCTCACTGCCGCGACTGCGGCCGCCGCCGTTTCCAGATCGCCAAAACGCGCCACCGCCGTCGCCGTCCGGGCGAATTTCGCCCGCAACTTCAGACTGATCTCGGCAATGATGACCAGCGTTCCGAGCGAGCCGGTTACAACTTCTGAAGATCGTAGCCCGTGACATTCTTCACAACGCGGCCGCCTGTCTTGGAGAGGCGGCCATCGATCTCGACGACTTTCATCCCAATGATCCAGTCGCGAATCGTTCCTGCGGCGCGATACGGCCCCTGCGCATTTGCGGCTGCGATGCCGCCCACTGTAGCGGACGGCCCATTCCAGGGATCAAGTGGCAAAAACTGATTGTTTTCCAGTAAAGCGCCCTGGAGTTGCGCGAGAGTCACTCCGCCTTCGACGTGAATCGTCAGATCGGCCGGCACATATTCGGTTATCCGCGATAGCGACGTCAGATCAACCGCGCAATCCGCGCGCCGCAGAGGATTGCCGAACCACGTCTGGGTGCCGGCGCCGACAGGAAGAATCGCTCCTTTTTCGGCCGTCAGAAGTTCCGCCAGTTCTTCGATGGACTGCGGACGAACAGTCCTTGCCGGCGAGATTCCGTCAATTGTCAACGCTGAACCTTTTCAGGGGAACCCAACAAGATCGCCTCGACTCGCTTTGAAATTTCGGCGGTGTTGGTTGTGGAGTGCTTGCCGATTTCTGCGCAGCCGCGATGAGTTGGGAATATTTTCTCCGGATTGAGAAGGGATTCGGGATTGAAGACGCGCTTCACGCGCAGCATGGTCTGCAGGTCCGCATCGTTGTAGACGAGCGGCATGAAGTCTTTCTTCTCGTATCCGATGCCGTGCTCGCCGCTCAAGGAACCGCCGACTTCCACGCAAAGCTTCATGATGTCTTCGTTCATGTTGAAGATCTTTTCGACCTGTTCGGGATATCGGCTATCGAACAGAATCAACGGATGGAGGTTGCCGTCGCCGGCGTGAAACACGTTAGCGACGTCAAGTCCGTACTGCTCGGACATACGATCGATTGCGACGAGCACCTCCGGCAATCGCGTCCGCGGAATGACGGCATCCATCGTAATCATGTCCGGCGCCAGACGTCCCATCGCGCCGAATGCGCCCTTGCGGCCAAGCCACAGCCTGGCGCGCTCTTCGTCGTTTTGAGCGACGCGAACTTCATATGCTCTGTTGCGCCGGCAGATCTCAACGATCGCGCTGGCCGTTTCTTCGAGGCCGTCCCGAAATCCATCCACTTCAATCAAAAGGGCAGCAACGGCATCCAGCGGATATCCGGCTTTGTAGACGGAAGCCTCGACGGCTTCGATAGTCTTCGCATCGACGAACTCGAGCGCAGCCGGCACAATGCCGGCCGCGATGATGTCGGAAACTGTCTGGCTCATTCTTCAACGGTACGGAAAGCGGCGAGCATCGTCTTGACGGCCTGCGGCTTGGGCAGCAGCCGAATGGTGATTTCCGTGACAATTGCAAAGGTCCCTTCGGATCCGACGATCGTGCCCACCAAATCCATGCCGATCGGTTCGCCCGCCGGATTCCCGAGTCGAATGATTTCGCCCGCGGCCGTCACGACTTCGATCTCGAGGATGTGATTTGTCGTCATCCCATATTTCAGGCAATGCGGCCCACCCGCAGTTTTCCGCGACATTGCCGCCAATGGTGCAGGACATCTGGCTCGATGGGTCCGGCGCATAGTACAAGCCGTAAGGCGCCGCCGCCTGCGAGATGTGAAGATTGACGACTCCTGGCTGAACGATCGCGATCCGGTTCTCCACATCGATGGAAAGGATTTGGTTCATCCGCTGGAGCTCGATCACGATGCCGCCCTCGACAGCGAGCGCCCCGCCGCTCAGTCCTGTGCCCGCGCCGCGAGGCAGAAACGGAATGCGGTATTCATTGGCAAGCCGGACGACCTGCGCGACATCTTCTGCGTTTCTCGGAAATACGACGACATCGGGCCTGTCTTGAACAAAGGCAATCCGTCGCATTCATAAACGAGAAGCTCGGTTTCGTCCGCCACGACGCGATCGCGACCCAAAATCTTCACCAGCTTGCTGACGACTTCTGGATTCACGGTTACTTCTGCTGCTCCTTGAGTCTTTGAACCTGCTCTCTGACAAATGCGGCCTGCGGATGATTGGGATTCGTCGCGATCATTTTTTCCCAATACTGAAGCGCGCCTTTGGTGTCGTTTTTCCCGTGCAACATTGTTACGCCGAGGTTGAAGAGGGCTTGCGCGTTGTTCGGATCCCTCCTCAAAGTTTCCTGAAACGTAGCAATCGCGTCGTCGAAATGGTTCTGGTAGAACATGGCGGTGCCCATGTCGGTGCGCACCATCAGATCGTCAGGACGGACTTCCAGCGCCTTCTTATAAAGATTGATCGCGTCGTCGTAGTTCCGCTGATCAAAGTTCAAGTTGCCGAGTTCCACGATGGAATCGAAATCCTTTGGGTTCTGCTTGATCTTATCGGTGAGCTCTTTAACGTGAGCCATGTCCAACGGCGGTGGCGGAGGCTCGGCCGCCCCTCGGCCCCCGCCGGACAAATCCGTGGGAACGTTCGGATCGACGGTAAGCGGCGTCGCGCGAACCACGTCGGGCGCGCGTTGTTTTGTCCATGTGTAGAGGCCGCCAAAGCCGATCGCAAACCCAATCAGCAAGAACAGCCACGCCTGCAAACGCATGCCGTGAATGATATCAGCCTTTGTGACTTCGTGTCTTTTTGCCGTGGCGTTTCTGCACGCTAAACCACAAAAGGCGAAAACAGAGACCGGTACACTTCGTCCGGAAACGGCGCGCCGAAATGCCGCGACCGCATGAGGTCGATCACAGCCGTCGTGAAGGACAAGTTGAATGGCGTTTCGATTTCCACCGCCAGGACCACGGAAAACCCAACGGAGCGCCTTGCGATTTTCTTCAAGAAGGCGCTATCCATCCGCGCGACAAAGTTTACGCTGACAGCCCGGGCATCCTTTTCGAGCTGAAGCGTCGAGTCGTTGTTTTCCGCGATGATCCAACCTTGCTGGAGCAGCGTTTCACGCGCAGCTCGGAGTATGGGCCCGGCGACATCGCCGGTCGCCGGCGCGCGCTCTCGATCATATTCGAGGCGGCGGGACGGATCGCTGAGCGCCATGTATGCCTCGTTGATCGCCGCCATCGCCGCGCCGGCGCCCGGCGCAGAATTCCTGTCGGGGTGATAGATCATGCGAGAGCGCGATAGGCCTTGTGCACCTGATCGAATGTCGCGTCCGGGCTGATTTGCAGCACTTCATAGTAGTCGGGTTCCATCACTCGCCTCCAAAGCACGTTCTGTACGCCTCTCGGACCGAGGGCTCCCCGGCTAAGGCGAGGTCTTACCGCCTGACGAGTCATGGATACCAGGCCTGCGCCGCGCGCGGCCTTCGCGAATTTCGAATTCCGAGCCCGTCGAGAATCATCGTGCGCAGCCGATTGTTCACTTCCATGAGTTCGTACAACCCAACGCGGCCGCGACTGCCGCTCGACTTGCAACCAGGCTGCATCCCTTGCTCTGCCGGAGCTGCGATTGGCGTCGTTTCATCGATCGACAGTTGCTGTAGTAGATCGGCCGCGGAAAGTCGGGCTCGGCGCAAGCCAGGCAATTCAGTCGAACCAGCCTTTGAGCGACGACGCCGATCAATAGCGGAAGCCAGACCGTACTTGCCGACGCCCAATTCGGCAAGTCTCAACAGGGCGGAAATAGCATCCGACCGGATGCAGCGTCGACATGACGAGATGCCCGGTCATGGCGGCATGAAAGGCAGTGATGAGCGGTGTCGGCGTCGCGGATTTCGCCCCACGAGAACGACATCGGGATCCTGTCGAAGAATCGAACGCAGCGCCTTTGGAAAATGTGAGGCCCGTCTTGTCGTTGACCGGCACCTGGCTGACGCCGTCGACTTCGTATTCGATCGGATCCTCGATCGTGACGATGTCATCGGCTCTCTGGCGGATCTCGTTGACGAATGCGTAAAGCGTCGTGGTCTTTCCGCTACCCGTCGGGCCTACCGTTAACAACATTCCTTGCGGCCGCCGGATCAAGCCGTGCAATCGCTCTTCGACGTCAGGCTGAAAGCCCAACTGGCCCAGCGTCATGAGAGAGCGGCCCCGGCGCAGCAAGCGAATCACGACCTTTTCGCCCCAGCGGGTCGGAAGGATCGAAATCCGAAAGATCAGGACTTTTCAGGTCTTCGGCGGCAATGTGTCCATCTTGAGGAATTCGCCGTTCGCTGATATCGAGTTTCGCGAGAACCTTGATCCGAACCACAAGATTCTCGTGAAGCCATTTTGGGATTTCGAGCGACTCGTTGAGCACGCCATTGATGCGGTAGCGCACCCGAGTCACCGTTTGGCCCGGCTCGATGTGAACGTCGCTGGCATCGGCCGCAGCGGCTTCTTCGAAAAGCATTTTTTGAATGCGGACGACAGGCGCGCTTTCAGCGCCAACCGCACGAGCCTTCTCGCGCGGAATTACTGCTGGAAGTTGAGACATGAATTGTGACCTACAGGGGTGGTGGCGGCGGGGCGAGGGCCATCAGACCACGCGGACAAAGAAAATGACAAACGAAAAAAATAACAAGCGAATCGGCAGTGGCCGCAGGAAGTAATTACGAAGGGCATTAACATACTTCACTGACGACTACGCCGACGAGACAATCCCCTCCTTACGAAGGAGGGGTGGCGCGAAGCGCCGGGGTGGTCGCTCACACCGAAACGTTTCGGTGTGAGCGACCACCCCAGCTGCGCCTTCAGTTGAGGCTTCGCCCTATCGGGCTCGCGCTTCGCGGCGCAGCGTCCCCTCCTTTGTAAGGAGGGGATTACTCCGGCCTGCTGTCGATTTCTGCTTGAAATATGAAGTTTACAGTTGGCGTGATGCCCATTTGCGGTTTGTCGCAGCCGAACCGTCGTGCCATAATCCGCGGAATTCGCGGTCGAAGGAAACCATCATGCGACGGACTTATTTATTGTGCCTGACATGGGTGCTTATTGCGGGAGTCGGGCTTGCCGAAGATTTCTGGACGAAAAAGGAATATATGCAGTGGACGGACGAAGAGGTCAAGAAGGTCATGACCAATTCTCCGTGGGCCAAGGATGTCACGGTCCGCGCACCGATGGTGCTCCTTATTGCCGCTGCTGACCTGTTCGACGTTTACGTATTGCTCGGGTCACTCCGACGCCCGGCCGCTTTGGTGTCGAGCAGGTCGGAGACGGCATGATTGCAGCGCCCGGAAACGCCGAGCGCTACGGCGCATTCGTCAGGTTCATCGAGACGATCGACTTGAAGCACGGCGTGGCGCTGTACGCGCATGCGTATCCACTGTTCCAGAAGGCTTATGAGGAACTCGGATACCCGGGCCGCTACTTCAATGACCGTTTGGTCGAAGTCATCGACCTGCTGATCGCTACGCCGGTGCCGGCCAAGCCCCTTGAGTTGAAGCTCACCGAGATAAAGGGTCCGATCCCGTCGACCCGCCCATGGGTACGCTACGAATTCGTCGACACCTCGCTCGAGGCGCTGCCCGCCGGCCAGAAGATGATGCTGCGCGTCGGCCCGGCCAATCAGCAGCGGCTGCGTACGAAGCTGATCGAACTTCGCGGACACCTCACAAAGGCGGCGCCGCCGCGCTGACGTAAAGTCCTCGTCGTGCCGGCGGTTATGCTGTCGCCTGCCGCCAGTTATCGAGTCGCAGATCCGAGGTGGCCCTCGTCAGCCCGCTTTCCGCAAAACCTCCGAGAAACCGAATGAGCTCTCTCCCCTCCGATCGACGTCGCGGCAAGCTCGCCGTCGTTGTCTTCCTCATCGTCATCATCATCGCTGCCCTGGCCGGCGGTGCGGTCTATTTTCAGCCACGTTTCGAATCTGAACCGCCGCAGATCACCGTCTCGCCCAATGTCGACGTGCTGGGCGTGGCACCGCTGGAGATCCAGGTCATCGATAAAGGGACGGGCTTGAGATCGTTCACGGCGACGCTGTCCCAGGGCGGGACTGAGCACAGTCTCGCGTCCGAGCAATTCGACAGGCCCGTGAGCGAGAAGAAGATCACGGTGGCGCTGGCGAAGGTGCCCGGCGTCAAGGAAGGACCCGCGGTGCTTCGCGTCACGGCACGCGACGCCTCGCTGTGGCGCGGCAACGAGGCCGCGCTGCAGAAGAATCTCACGATCGACATCACGCCGCCTACGTTGGAACTCATCGCCGACGACCGCTATGTCAATTTCGGCGGAGTAGGCGTGATCGTCTACAAGACGTCGGCGGACATGGCGACCAGCGGGGTGAAGATCGGTGACCATTTCTTCCCTGGCTTCCCTGGACAGGTGAAGGGCCACCCGGACCACATCCTCGCCCTCTTCGGACATCCCTACGACACGCCGTCGGAGGCGAGGCCCACGCTGGTCGCCACCGACAAAGCCGGCAACACGCGCGAGATGCGGCTCGCCTATGAGCTCAAGAACGTCCGGTACAAGAAAAGCACCCTTGTCATATCGGACAGTTTCCTGCACAACAAAGTGGCGCCGCTGCTCACCGACGTCGCCGCGCGAGAGGGCGCGCCGAAGGACGTCTTCGTCGCCGTGAACCGGCGGCTGCGGAAGGAAAACGAGGACCGCATCACTGCGATAACGAAGAAGGCCACACCCGCGATGCTTTGGAAGGGCGCGTTTGCCCAGCTCAGCAACTCGAAGGTCGAGGCGAACTTCGCGGACCAACGCACATACACCTACAACGGCGAAGCGATCGATACCGCGTATCACCTCGGCTACGACCTTTCGGTCACGAAGAACATCCCAGTCGAGGCCTCCAACAGCGGCACGGTCGCCTTCGCCGGCGACCTCGGCATCTACGGCAACACCGTGATCCTCGACCATGGCCTCGGACTCTTCACGCTTTACGGACATCTCAGTTCGATCGACGTCAAGGTCGGCGATACCGTCACGAAGCGTCAAATCCTCGGCAAGACGGGTGAAACAGGGCTCGCCGCGGGCGATCACCTGCACTTCGGGATCTATCTCGACGGCGTCGCGGTGTTGCCGGTGGAGTGGTGGGATCAGAAATGGATCGACGACAACATCACGCCCAAGCTGGAAGGGCGCAGCGGTGTGGAAATCGCGGCAGCACAGCAGCCGGCGAAGGGAACGCGGAAGGGCGGAGGGAAACGACGATAGTCGCTCGCCTCCACTTGAGCGACAGGCGACGTCTGCGTCGTTAGGACGGCAGGAAATCGACCGGCCAAGTCACCGTGATGGCGTCGACATCCTTTGCGCCGAAATCAAACTGCTTGATCCGCGCCAGGAGCTTCCGCTCCAGCTCGGTCGACTTCAGTTCACTTGAAACGATCCGCAAGTCGACGACCTGGCCTTCGGGCGCGATTTTGAGCTCGAGCACGACCCGGCCCTGCAGCGCCGGCTCCTCGCGCAGCGCACGGTTGTAGATGGAATAGATCGCGCCCTTGTTGCGCTCGAACACGAGCTTGATCTCCTCGATCGAGCGCGATGCTTTGCCGCTCTTGCCCCGCTGCAGCGCACCGCCGGCGCCGGCCGCACCGCCACCACGTCCGGCGACGCCATGCGCAACTCCGCCGGGACCGCCGCCACCATTGCCTCCGGCCACGCCTTCGACCAGCGTTGTCGAACGACCTGCCAGACCACCACCTCCGGTGTCGCGGCTGTACGCAGCAGTGTTGATGCCGCCACTGCCCCCGGTCGCATTCGACGTGATCAGCGAACGAGTCGGCACGCCGGGTCCGATACCGGACCCGACGCCCGGGCCGACACCGGAACCCACGCCCGGTCCCGGCTTGATGTCCTTGTTCAGCTGCACGGCGGCAGGCGCCGCGTGCAGCTCGGCGAGTTCATTCTTCATCGCGAGCAGGCCAACACCGGAAGCGCGCGCGCGCGCGTTCTCGAGCTTTTCGCCCGGCGGCTTGTTCGCCTCGGGCCGGCGCGCCTCGACCACAGACGCTTTCGGCTCCGGCTTCGGAGCATCCGGCGTCTTCGCCTTAGCTTCATCCTTCTGAAGAGGCTTGTCGGGCTTCGGAAGCGTCATGGTCGGCGGCGGTGGCTCGCGATCGAGCAGCAGCTTCGCCAGCCGCGGCGGCAGCGGCTCGACCGTCGTGCGATCGGGCTCCCGCACCGGCAGCCAGGGCAGCACCAGCGCAACCAGCAGGCAGATCGCCAGCACCTGCTTGAGGATGCGCTTGAAACGCTCCTCGTCTTCGGCCGAGACCGACCACGCCAAAATGGGCGTGTGCAGATAAGTCGCTGCAGCCACCATCAGCCGCCCTTCTTCTGCACCGCGAACGAAACATCGGTGAAATCGGCGCGCGCGCAGGTGACCATGACCTTGCGCAGCAGGCGGTACGGAATTTCCTTGTCGCCCATGATCGTGATTGCGCGCTTGGACGCCTCGTTCTCGGCGCGGATCACCTGGCGGCCCGCGAGCACGTCGAGTTCGGCCTTCAGGCCGGGGATCAGGTCACTTTCCGTGTTGATCACGTCGCTCACCGCGGCCACTTTGCGACCGTCGACGACGATGTCGTTCTGGCTGACCATCACCACCACGGTCTCGCGCGGCGTCTTTTCTGCGGTCGATTCCGGCAGCTTGATCGCCTTCGAGTTGGGCAAGATGTCCGCGACACCGGTGTTGATCAGCAGGAAGAAGATCAGGATCGTGAAGATGTCGATCAGCGATACGAGGTTGAGGTCGACCGTCGAGGTGTTGCGGTTGCGCCGCGCGGCGCGCTTCTGGATTCCGGTCTGCTTCATCGCGCGGCCTGCCGGATCGGCGCGTCGCCGATCGAAATATCGGGGAAGAGCGCCACCTCGACGACCTTCGCACCCTGCACCTGGCGTCCGGCACGCAGCGCGTCCATCACCTGCACCAGCACGTCATACGGGACGTTCGGCTCGGGCAGCACCGTCGCATCGCTCTTGTCCGGAAACTTCTCCTTGATCGCCCGCGCCAGCGTGGCCAGTGTGGCGATGTCGTAGTGGCCGGACTGCGACTTCGGGATGCTCTGGATCAGGCCGCCGATGCGATCGCCGACCTCGATCGCGTCGGCGCGGATCACGATCTCCAGGTTGAGCTTGTCGGCAGACAGCTTCTCCAGCGCGCCGGTCGATTGCGCCGGCAAAGACAGCTCGAGCACCGACAGGCGCGTGAACACCGCCGTGCTGAGCAAAAATGGCACCAGCACGACGATCAGGTTGATGAACGCCGTGACGTCGAGCCCGGAAGGCTCGCGGCGCAGGCGACGCACTCGCATCTGTGCTCCTCGGTTCGCAGACGACTGGCGGGTTACGCGGCCGCGCGGTGCTTGATCTCGGCGGTCATCCGCTGCGCGAGATTCAGGAAGCTGATCTTTGCCGCCTCCAGGCTGTCGACGATCTCGGTGGCACGCGCCTGCAGGAAGGCGTGGATCAGCAGGAACGGGATCGCCACCATCAGCGCGAAGGCGGTGTTGTTCATCGCGATCGAAATCGACGCTGCCAGCAGCTCCGCTTTCTCGGCCGGATTGACATTGGCCACCGCGGTAAACGCCTTGATCAGTCCGATGATGGTGCCGAGCAGGCCCACCAGCGTGATGACATTGGCGAAGGTCGCGATGTAGTGCGTACGCTTTTCCAGCCGCGGCACGATTTCCATCATGCCCTCTTCCATCGCGGCGTCGACATCCTCGCGTCGGTGCGGTGTCCTCAACCGCTCGATGCCGTAGGTGACGATCTTGCCGATCGCCACGTCACCGCTGCCCGCGACGGCTTGCGCCTTGTCGAACTTGCCGTTTTGCAGCAGCGGCAGCATCTGGTCCCACATCTTCCGGTTCTCCGTGCGCGCCCGGTTGAGGAAGATGAAGCGCTCGATCGCCACCGCGCAGCCGAGCGCCATGATCAGGATGCTGGGGTAGATGAACAGGCCGCTGTCCTGGAAGAACTTGACGACGGTATTGAATGCATTCATGACTCGACCTCCAAAGACACTTCGATAACTGCTGAACTCACTTCCGCTCCGCCGCTGGCGCGGCATTCGGCGCAGCCGCCCCGTTTGATCCCGCGACGCGCAACTGGATCTGCGCGTCGTAGTACACCTGTCGCCGAAATACATCCCGGTCGACCGGCGCCAGCGCCTCATCGAGCACGCTGTCCAGCGGGCGACTCGAGAGATCCCCGGGCAGCGGCTTCTTCCATGGCACGATGTAGAGCACCTTGGGCAACTCGCGGTTGCCGATGATCTGCGTGCGGTCGATATCCGCGCGGTCCTGTGCCGAGGCGCCTGCCGCGACCAGTACGCCTGCGGCCACCATCGTCGCGCGCAACGAGTCGCGCTGAAGCCTGAAGAAGCGCCGCTTCATCCCTGCTCCTTGCGTTGAGACGCGTTCTTCGGCGAAGCGCGGTTCCTGAGGTCGCTGATCCAGCGCTGCACCTGGTCGTCCCCGCCCGGCGTCAGCTGCAGGTAGCGATCGTAGAGTTCGAGTGCTCTCGCGCCATCCCATAGATACAAGTCATACAGAATGCCTAGGTTCAGCACGGCCGGCGCGTAGGCGCCATCCAGCGAGATCGACCGTTCGTATGAGGCCTGCGCCTTGGCGAAGTCCCCCGTCATGCGGTAGGTAATGCCCAGCTGGTTGTACAGCTCGGCGCGCTGCGGGCTCAGCTTGACCGCCTGCTCGAATGCCGCAACTGCATCCGCTGTCTTGCCGGCCTGGCGATGGATGATTCCAAGGTTGGCGTACGGCCCCGCCAATTCAGGGTTGGACTTCGTCAGCGCGACGAATCCCCGCTCAGCCTCGGCGGTTTGCCCCGCAACCAGCGCCTGGCGCGCGGTATCGAAGGCGCGCTGCACGGTCGGGCTGACCGGCAACTCGGGTTTGGCGGTCGTCGCAGCCGCCGCCTCTTTGCCCGGCGCGGCGGACGGTCCCGTCTTTGCATCGGCCGGCGCGGACTCAGGCGCCGGCTTGTCGCCGAACATCGCGCACGCGGCCAGCATCGCGCTCGCCGCGACGAGCCCCGCCGTCCGGACAAGGCGTTCAGCGAATCGCATCGACCGTCCTTCCCGCACGTTCCACCTTGTTGTAGCGCGCCGGGCGCAATTGCCCGAGCGCGGTGATGCTGGCGCGCACCGAGGTGTCGTAAATGCCTTTCGCGGTGCGCTTCGCATTGATCTCGTGCACCTCGATCGCTTTTTCCTCGAACGGGAAGGCCTGCTCCTCGAGCATCACGTTGTACTGCTCGAGTTCGTCTTTCTTCAGTCCCTTCGGCCGCTGCGATGTCATCAGCGCCTTGCCGAAATCGCGATACAGCTCGGCGGTCTGGAACGTGGCCGCCGTGGAAACTTCGGCGACTCCGTAGTCCGCGGCCGTCGCATACGCCTTCAGCGCGAGTTCCATCTTGTCCTTCTTGAGCTTCAACTGACGCTTCAGCGGCTCGACCAGCGCGACCTTGCGGTAGTCGTCGGCCAGCGGCTTCGCGAGCGCGAGCGTGGCCATGCCCCCAGATAGCGGGTTCGGTCGGTGCGGGCGGCACCTGCGGTCAGATCCGCCCGCTGCACTTCCGCCATCAGCGCCTGTTCGCGCGCCGCATTGCCGTCCTCGCGCGCCACCCGCGCCAGTCGATAGCGCGCCTCCAGCGCGGGTTCCAGCGGCTCGGGGTACTGCTTGACGTAGCGCTCGTAGGCGCGCGCAGCGGATGTGCGGGCGCCAGCCTTCTCGTACATTTCGGCCGCCTGCCAGAGGCCGGCGCGCGCCAGCTGCGGGTCCTTGTTGGCGGCTGCCATCTTCTCGAATTCGCCTGCGGCCTGCGCCCAGTTGCCCTTCTCCACGTAAGCGACGGCGAGCTTGGCGCTCACTTCGTCCTGCAGCGGATGCTTTGGATAGCGGGTACGGAAATCTTCGAGCGTGCGCGCGGCACCGTCCCAGTCCTTCAGCGACAGCATCGCGGCAGCGGCGTCGTACTGTGCAGTGGCCCGGACCGGCGACGCCGGCGCCACGGTCGCCACCCGCGTGTAATGCCCGATTGCATCGGGTAGCTGCCCCTGCGCGCGCGCCGCCTCGCCCTGCTTGTAGATCGAAGCGGCGAGCCGCTCGGTCAGCGCGGCGCGCGCTGCGTCCTTCTCGGGCGTCAGCGCCAGTACCTCGCCGTACGCACGCTCGGCTGCGACGAATTCACCTTTCTCGAACGACGTGTGCGCTACCACGGTCCAGGCGACTCGCCGCTGTGCAGCCGGCGGCGCCGGCTGCAGCGCCAGCACCTGGCGCGCGACTGCCGCGGCGCGCTCGCCGTCGTTCAACGCGTAAAGCTTCTCGGCGGCGTTGGTCAGCACCGGTGCGCTGCGCGGGTCCTGCGGAAAGGCCTCGGCGAAGCGCAGCGCGCTGTCGATGGAAGCAAGTTGAACCTTCTGCACTTCGGGGGCCCGAAGTCGCTTTTCCTGCTGCGCGTAGGCCAGCAGCGCCGCGTAACCGGCATCTGCGCTCTTCGCGTTTTGCGGATAGCGATACGCCGATTTTTCATACTCGACCGCCGCCTCGGAATAGCGCGAGTCCTCGTACAGCAGCTCGGCCAGCAGGAAATTGTTCTGCGCCGCCTGCGGATCCTGCGGGAACGAGCTCAGGTAGCTGCGGTACCAGCGCACCGCCTCCTGGTAATCCTCCGACGTCTTCGTTTTCTGCGCGTTGGCGTGGTAGTAGCGAGCCAGTTCTTCCAGGTGGGTCTTTACCAACGGCTCGGCATTGCGCGTCCAACCCTCCGGGTTGCTGCGCTGATAGTCGCTCCCGACACCGTAGTGCGTCACGTACTGTTTCTTGGCATCCAGTGCCTGCGTGGGAAAGCCTCCAGCCGCATAAATGTCGATGACGCGCGCCTGCAGTACAGGCGCTTCGGGATGCGACGGCGAGCGCTGCGCGAACGCGCCGAAGGTATCGGCGGCGTCCTTGACGCGCTCCTGCTTGATGTAGAGCTCGCCCAGCTGCTGGTAGACGCGGAACTCGTACTCGCGGCGCACCGCCGAGTTGATGTACGGCGGGATCGACGCCGGCCCTTGCATACTGGCGAGCGAGATGCTCGTCACACGGAACGTGTCCTCGACCAGTTCGCGATCGGCGCGCGTCAGCCCGGGCAATTTCTCGAGATCGCTCTCGTTGCCGCGCCCGGCGAGCTTCAGGTCCAGCACTCCGAAGTACGACTGCAGTGAATCTTCGAGCTTGCCCTGCTTGAACAGCGACCAGCCGTGCATGTAAAGCGCCCGCTCGTAGTACGGCGAGTTCTTGTCGCCTTTCATCGTGACCAGGTAGGCGACTCCGCTTTCGGGTATCTCGCGCAGCGCAAACATCAGTTCGCCGCGCCGAAACTGCGCCTCGTCGCGGTAGCGAGTCGTGGGATAAAGCAGAACCAGCTTGTCGAGCGTCGCAAGCGATGTCTCCAGGTCCCCGCTCAACTCGTAGGCGCGCGCAAGCTGGTACAGCACGCGGTCGTTGCCCGAATCGTTCGGGTAGGTCTTCAGGAACGCCTGGTACTGCGCAATGGCCGCCTTGTAGTCGGCTGCCGAACCGGTCGCGGCGCCGGCGGCCATGCGGGAATCGACCTGGTCCATCTCCAGATCGCCGAGCCGGCGCAGGGCCTCCTGTCGCTGCGGCTCGCGCGGCGAAGCGGCCAGGAAGTCGCGATAGGCACGCGCTGCGTCCTCCTCAGTGGCCTTGATGCCCACATCGGGCTTGACCGTGACCTGGCGCGACGCAAGCGTTTTGAGCGTCGGCGGTTCGGGCTGCGTTCTCTTGAACGGACTGGAGCACGCCGCGAGCAGGACTGCGACGAGCGCAATCGCAGGAACGATCGCGGGCCTACTGCGCGGGCGCACGGCTCGCCTCCTTTGCCATGCTGGCGCGGTCGACAATCTGCGCGACCGCAAAGCGCGCCTGCGTGCCGTAGGCGGCGAGCCGCTCCTTCTGCCGCAGCAGTTCGGCCACCGCGAGCTCCTGCACGGCGAGCTGCTGCTCCTGCGTGAGCGCTGCGACGCGCGGAACCATCGCGTCGACACGCGCCGCCAGCGCATCGATGCGGCCGGCAAAGCATCGAGCCGCGCGGGCTCGTCACGCTGCGCCACCGCGAGCGCGGCATCACGCCGCTGCGCCTCGGCCAGGTTGCGCTGCAGCTCCTGCATGCCCTTCTTCGCGTTCCACAGCCGTACCGGGAACTGATCGTTCTGTTCCCAGAGCAACGCGCCGGCAGCGCGCCGGTAACGCTCGCGTGCCTGGGCGAGCTCGGGATCGTTGCCGGCGCGCTCCAGCGCCTCGCGCACGCGTGTGAGCCTTGCCTGCAGTTCGCGCTCGCGCAGCGTCGCGAATGCCGCCACATCGGCGTCGCGCTCGACTCGCTCGAGTTCGGCCCGCAACTGCTCGACCCGCTGTTCGAAGCCTGCGAGGTTAAGCGCGCTTTCCCTTTCGCGAACCTGCGGCAGGCGCTCGGCAAAGGCCTGCCGACGGTTGGCCAGCATGTCGCGCAGCACACCGAGGCTTTCCTGCCATTGCTGCAGATTGCCGGAGAGGTACCGCAGGTCGCGGTAGTTCTTGAACGCTTCCTGGAAAGGGTGTGTGGCCATCAGCAGCGCGAGGTGGCCGCCGAGCGGCAGGTCCTGCGCGTCGGGCAACTCGGAGATGCTCCAGAACCAGCCCATCTCTTCGCCTGGATTGCTGGCCATCAGTCCGTCGAGCAGCTTGCCGCCACGGATTGCAGAAACGGACTTGTCGAGGTTGACGCTCTCGCGGTCGAATACCCCGATGGCATCCTTGTACAGCTCGAGGGCCTGGGCATTAGCGCCGAGATCGGCCAGTGCGTAGGGAACGGCAAGCTTCGCCTCGAGGACGGCCGCATCGCTCGGGTCGCGCGTGGCCAGTTCGCTCCAGGGCACCAGCGCCGATTTCATCTGGCTCTGGGCCGCGGCGGCCCAGCCGAAACCGAGCAGGGCATTGTTGGAAAACATCCCGTTGAGCCGCACCCGTTCCAGGTAGGTGCGCGCCTGCTGACCACGACCTGCTTGCAGCGACGCGAAGCCAAGCGCGACATTCGCCTTGTCGCGCAGGCTCCGATATTCCTCGGTGGTGGCGGGCAGCTTTCCGACCTCGTCGAGCAGCGTCGTGCCACGCGCCAGGTCACCGCTTCGAACCAGTGCCACGCCGAGGTTGTAGCGGGCGTAGCTGCTCGCACGCGGGCCCTTGGCGAGCGCATCCAGCGCCGTGATCGCCTCAGGGTACTTGCCGCGCGCCATCAGCACGTTGGCCTGCAGCAGCACGCGGTCCTCCTCCAGGCTGCCGGGCAGGCGCTTCTCGATGCGGCTCAGCGCATCCTCGGACTCCGTATACAGACCGCGCTGATAGCGGATCTTCGCGAGATAGAACCACGCGCGGTCGCGCACCGCGGGCGGCGCGCCGCGCTCGATCAGCTTGGCGAAGACTTCGCCCGCCTCGCGATGCATGCCATAGGACAGGAACAGGCCCCCGCGCAGGATCTCGGCCTCGTCGTCATGCGGCACCATGCGGCCGAACTGCTGCGAAGTCATCAGCGCAGTGACCGAGGTGAAATAGCGGCCCTGGAAGAAGTAGAACAGGCTGTCGCCGTAATAAGGCGACTCGACCCCACTCGGCGGCGGCGGTTTGGTATCGCGCCAGGGCCACCAGTTCGCCCAGTTCGACATGTCCATCCAACTCGATGGGAGCGTCGTCCCCGCCGGTTTGGATCCAGCCGACGCCTGCGCGAGCACGGCGGAGGCCGTGCACGTGAGCGCAGCCGCCAGCGCCGCGATTCGCGTCCAGCGTCGGGTCGGTCGGCTCATGGGACGCACCACCCTCCAGTCACTGCCAGACCTTGACCTCGAATTCCGGCTGCAGCTTGCCGGTGGAGTCCTTGATCTGAAGCTCGATGACCTTCGGATCAGTGCCCTTCTCGATCTTGATCGTCGCTCCGCGCTTGTAGTCGCGGTCGTGCGGTCCCTTGCCCGTGAAGAAGGCCACGAGCTCGTGTGTACCGGCCTTCAGGTTGCCGACATAGAGTCGCTGCACGCCGCCCCGGTGCAGCGCCTGCACCTCGGCCGGCGTGTACAGGTAAGCAGCGACGTCCTTGTCGTCGAGCTTCACCCGCACCGAGTCGAGCAAGAACATCTTGCCCACGTCCATCGATACGAATATCGCGACTTGCGTATTGGCCGGGAACAGCAACTCCTCCTCGAGCACCATCAGGTCGCGGTTGAGCCGGATGACGTCGGCTTTGGCATCCTGGATGCGATCGTCGAGGCTGCCGGCGGGCTGCGGCGCGGGTTCCGTGGGCGCTGTCGACGCCGGCGGGGCAGTCGGTGCGTTGGCAGGCGAGGGCGTCTGAGCCGATGCAGTCGCCAGCAACGTGAAGGACAGGAGAGCGGCGAATAGAAGACTTGGGTTCAACATACTGCGGCTCCCAATCAGAAGAGCGCGGACACAAACAACTGAAACACGGTCGCGTTGTACGAGTACAGGCTGCCGGTGCGCAGGTCTGTGAAATCGCTGTAATCCGTCTGCCAGTACTCGACCGCACCGTTCAGGAAAATCTCGTAGCGGCCCGGCACGCGCATCAGCGCGTAGGTCGCCTTCGTGCCGATCGTCCAGGAGTTGTAGTTGCTCAACTGCCGGTTGCGCGTCACATACGCTGTCTCGCTCGTCGCGTTATCGGAATAGAACAGCGCGCCGTCCTGGCGGTAGCCGCGCGCGTAGAAGTCGAGGAGCCACCTCTCGCCGAAGCGCGTTGCGGCCCTACGCCGAAGGTATGCGCGGCGATATCCCAGGTGTCCCAGAAATAGCGGTACTCGCCGCGTATCGCCACGGTCGGGGCAACCTCTCCGACGACGCGGAACTGGACCGTCCGGCTGGTACGCGTCGGCGGCAGCCGCTCGGGCACCGCGGCGCCGAAGACGAGCGCCATGCGGTAGGGGCTGCCGAGGTAGCCGTCGTCCGACACCACCTCGAAGTTCATGTTGGCGTACCAGCGCGGCGACAGGATCTGCGTCACCCCGACCCGGTAGCGCCAGTGCTTGGCGTTGCTGAAGAACCCTTCGCCGACTTCTGCCGACGTCGTCGGTCCCGTAGGTGTAGCCGAGACCCACGGTCGTCATGCCGGAGAAGACATCCGTCGCGACATCGATATTGAAGGCGGTTGCGACGTAGTCGGGCTCGTGCTGTACGACCCCGCCAGAGTGATCAGCGAGTCGCGCACGGCGTAGTCGACGCCGAACCCGTACTCGTGGCGGGTTTCGTTGTATGGGCTGGCCGTGGTGACCACGTCGATCGAGGCGTTGCTGACGATGTCGGCGTAATACGTTGCAAACAGAGAGGCCTTGTTGAGAAGGCTCTTGCGCACCAGCAGCGCCGGTCCCCACGCATTCACGCCACCGCCGTCGAAGCTGTGCAACATCAGGTCGGCGCGGTCTTCCGGCAGCTCGGCCGCGCGTGTGACCCCGTCGCCAGCAGTCCGCCGAGCAGGCTGCGATCGGCGCAAGGCGCGCCGACAGCGCTGAGTCGCAGCCCTAATTACAGCCACAACCGCCCCCCTGCACACCCGTGCCGCCGCGTGCGCCCTCGCGCACCTCGTGCGCGTGCTCGAAGTGCTTGGCCGACAAAGGGTCGCGCTGCACCTTCATCAGCGGGTCGGCCAGTCGCTCGCGTTCATAAGGCTTGACCCAGGGCTCGGGCATGGCACACGCACCGAGCGCGCCGGCGACGACGAGGCTGAGCGCCGTGGCGCGCAGCGCGGTCCACGCGTTTCGACGAGTGGGCTTCATTCGCGCAGCAACTCCCGGATCTGCTTGTCGTAGGTTTCCTCGTAGCCGTCGCGGTAGCCGCGCGTGATGTAGCGCACGCGGCCGTCGCGATCGACCAGAACGGACGACGGCATCGTGCTCAAGTCATACAGCCGGCTCACCTTCTTTTCGGTATCCAGCAGCACCGGGAATCGCATGCCGAGCTGCTTGGCCAGGCTCGCGGCCTTGTGCGGGTCCTCGTCGATGTTGACTGCCAGCACCGTGAAGCCGGAACCGCGGTACTTCTCGTACAGCTTTGCGAGGTGTGGCATCTCGACCCGGCACGGCCCGCACCACGTTGCCCAGAAGTTGATCATCACCACCTGCCCGCGCTGCTCCCGCAGTCGCAGGTTCGGGCCGTCGAGGCTCGGGAGCGTGAAGTCGGGCGCGCCGGACGCCGGGGTGACGGCCGCGCTGGCCGCGCCTGCCGCGGCGACCGCGACCATCGCGAGCAGCCGCGCGATCTGGAGCAATCGGTCGATCGATGTCATGGCGAGTGTTCTAGAAGAAGAAGGTGATGCCTGCCGTCAGCTCGAGGTTCTGTGTGGTCTTGCTCTGCCCGAGCAGGTCGAGCGTGTAGATGTAATCGCGGAAGTCGACCTGGATGGCGGCCCAGTCCTTCAGGAAGACGCGATAGCCAAGGCCGACGTTGATCGTCTGGTTGCTCTGGTCGAGAAACTTCGTACTGCCGACGCCGGCAATCAGGTAGAGCGCCGAGGCCATCGCGTGCTTGCTGCCGAAGAAAGCCTCACCCGGCAGGATGTTGTAGCCGACCGAGAGGTTGTAGTAGCTGAGCGTTTCTTCCTTCTGCGGGAAGACGCCGCCTGGAAGGATCTGCCGGAAGTTCTCGTCGCTGACCTTGGTCGTGCCGTAGACGCCCTCGACGAAGAAGTCCTCGGTGATGTGATACCCGAGGCGCAGGCCGTACACGAGCTCGCGCCGAAGTCCTCGCTTGAATAGGTGCCGAGGTAGGCGCCGGCAATGATGTCCCGGCTGGGAATCTTCGGCACGCGGACATCGCGCCGCGGCACCGACGGCTCGATCACCTGTTCGTTTGGCGGCGGACTCGGCGTCGCGGCCGACGGCGCGGTTTGTGCGAACGACGGTGTCGCGCCGATCGCGAGGCCGGCAGTCACAAGCAGTGCGGGAAGTGGTCTTTGCATGGTTGGGTGTGGGGTGTCAGAAGAAAAATGCGATGCCGAGCGTCCAGGCCCTGTATTCAGCGGTGCCGCTGTCCGAGACGTAGGCCGTGTAGATCGAGTAGTCGAGTCGCGCCACGAAGCGCTCGGCGATGTAGTAGCGCAGGCCGATCGCCGCATTGGCAAGGTTGGCGTTGGTGACGTTTGCGCTGACGAGACTCGCGTTCGGGATGTTCTGAAAGCGACCGAGGCCAATGCCGAGGTACGGCGACAGCCTCTGATCCGACCACGGCTCCACGTTCAGGTTGATGTTCCAGAACTCCGTTCCCGAGTACGTCCCCTGCACCTGGCCGATCGTCGCTTCGACGCTCAAGGCGTCCGCGAATCGGTACGCGGTCCAGATTTTCAGCATCGGCTCGCCTTCGAACTGCCCCCAGGCGGCGCCGAGTTCCAGTTTTCGCCGCAGGTAGTCGTCGAGCAGGATGTCGCGGAAGGCCTTGGTGGTGCCCGCTTCGGTCAGCGTGGTCTCGAGCTGTGCGCGATTGACCCAGCCTTCCTGCCCATTGGCCGTGCGCACCTTGAACCAGTCGGTACGGCGAACGAGGATCTCGATCCACTCGTCGCGCCCGGCAACGAAGAAGATCGGATAGCCGCGGCCCGGTCCGGTGCGCAGATCGATGTACGGATCGGTGATCTGCACCTTCTCCTGGGCCGACGCCGTCGGCACGGCCGCCCCCAGTGCGAGCAGCGACAGAAATGCGCAGGCTGTCGCACGTGCCAGCGCCTGTCGCCACCGGATCTGCGCGTTGACCGATGTCATTGCGTGTTACAGGTGCCGGCATTTGGGTCTGCGGGCGTGAACATGCTGTTGGCCGCGGAACTGAACTCGTCGTGGCCCTGTGGCACCGGACGACCGATCCAGTAGCGGATCAGCATGACGTTGGGATCGCTCTCGCTCAGGAAGATGAGCCCGCCGCCGTGCAGCACATTGAGTGTCAGCGGCTTGGTCAACAACCGGCTCGACAGCGGCGCGCTGAATACCACCTCGCCTTGCGCCGAATAGAAGTTCTTGTACATGTCGGTCGTACGGATCACGTCAGCCGTGTTGGCGGCGTTCGACATGTCGACGGGCTGCGCATTGCCCAGCAGCCGGAACGCTCCGCCAGTGCCGGTGGCGTTGTCGTGGCAACCGGCGGCGGCGCAGGTGTTCGTGGAAATCACTCCGCTCTGGTTGATCTGGAGTTGCTTCAGGAAGACCGGCTGGACGCACTTCTGGAAGTAGATGAAGGAAAGCTTCTGGCCGCTCGTCGTGGTCGGGTTCTGCACTGTCGGCGGGTTGTCGAGGGGATTGCCTTCGCCTCCGCATCCGGTAAGGAGCAAAGCGAACCAGGCCACCGCGAAGGTGGCCCGGGAAGATCGCGCGACGGCCCCCGCCGTTTCCAGGGTCATGGCGTACTGCACCCCGTGCTGATCCACGTCGCGATCGCGTTGTAGCCGGCACTGCCCGCGGGCAGCACGGCCGTGGTCTGTCCGGCGGCGCCGGCCGGATGCGGCACGGTCGACGGCCGCTGCAGCAACGCATTGGATGCGACGGTGCTGGCGCTGCAGGCGTTGGAGACCATCGTCAGCGTGACGTTGTAGTCACCCTCGGCATCGCCGGTCAGGATGAAGCGGTTGCGCAGGTACGACTGGCCGGTCTGCGCCGCGCCGGAATTTCCGGTTGGCTGATGGCAGATCACGCAGTTGGCCTTGAGCACCGGATACACGTTCGCGTCGAACGCGCTGCGCGACAGTGCCGTTGCGGTCCGCACCGGGCTGTTGCTCGCCGACACGTTGTTGAAATACTGGCCACCGAGGTCCATCCATTCGGTGATCAGACGCTTCTCCGCGGCGTTGAGCAGCGTCGAATGGTCGGGCGCGCTGGCCGGCGGATTCGGATGCGCGGTGCGCGCGGCAGCCGAGGCCTTCAGCTGCTCACCGAACATGATCTCGCCGAGCCGGCTCGCGCGCGTCATCCCGAGTGCATTGCCGGCCATGTTGTCCACCAGCGGCGAGTTGCGCACGATGACCGGGACGCCGTCCTCCAGGCGCGTGACCGGCAGGCCGGTGGCCTGGTCGATCACCGGGTCGCCGACCAGCAGTTCCTCGTACGACACCAGTCGACCGGTGCCTGAGACCGTGGCGCGCAGGTCCAGCTTCGCGGTGTCGTTGTGGCAAGTCGTGCAGGTGTTGGCGTCATTCGCACCGCGGCTGCGTGTCCACAGCGGCTGGATGTGATCCGGATAGTTGATGATGCCGTTGGTGGGCACCGTCGTCGCAAGGTCGTCCGCCGCGTTGGCATTGCCGGTGTAGCGCACGATGATGCTCGGGCGTGCGGTGACGCCGGTCTTGGTCGTGTCGGCCCAGTTGTCCGCGTGCACGAGGTCGGTGCCCAGGTTCAGCGCTGTCGCGTCCATCCGCGTGCGAGTCGATGCCATCGTCTCGCCGGACTGGTGCGCAGCGGCCATCGCCGGCATCAACGCCGTCGGCAGCGAATTGACAATCGCGCCCGAGTTCAGCGATGCCCCGCGCCGCGGGCTGTGGCAGCCGTCGCAGGTGCGGCGTTCGCCGGGCCTGACCTGGATCCAGTTCAGATGCGTCTGGATCGCGCGCCCCTTCGAATCGAGGATTGCCAGTCCCAGCGGCGTGTCGGCCGGCACGTGAAGCTTGAACGAGCCGTCGGGCTCGACCGGCGCATAGCCCAGGATCTGCTGCGGTTCGAACTCGGTCTCGCCGATCGCCTCGCGCATTCCCATCGCGCCCGCCTGCGGCGCAACCGCGCGGAACGCGCGCACGAAGTAGGCCGGCGCGCAGCGATAGGCGGCATCCGCCGGGTCCTTGATCTTGACGATATCCGGCACCTGCGAACGCGTGTCGGCGGCATCCACCGGCGCCTTCTTGGCGATGGCCGTGCTGCATCCGGTGCCGAGGTCGACCGGCGCCAGCATCGAGTCGCCCATGCGATCGAGGCCGTCGGTGTCATAGACGCTGCGCACTTCGATCAGCGCCAGGTTCTGTGCCTTCAGCGTCTCGTCGACGACGGTCGGCTGGGTCGCGTTCGGTTCCGGGCGCGCCTGAATCGCCACCGGATCCGTGTACATGAAGCCCGGCGGCGGTGCGGCGACGATCAGGAACGTCTGCTTGGCGGGATCGACCATGTAGATCGAATAGACCGCGGGCGCGTTGTCCTGAACCGGAAGCTGCGCCTGCTGGGCGCGCGACATTGTGTCGTCCGCCAGCATCGCGCGCTCGGCGGCAGTCAGCGTGACGCAGGGCACGACCACACCATTGCGCGTCACCTCGCATGGGCGATATGCGAGCAGCACGCGGTTCGTGCCATCCCACAGCGGATACGGCGCCGTGATACGGCCGTAATCCGACAGACCGCGGCCGAGATCGATTTCCTTCGCGGTCCACTGCGCCTGACCACCCTGGCCTACGACCTGCGCGTTGGCCGGAGTGTTCTGCTCGGAGTAGTTGGCGGCGTCGATCAGCATCAGCGCCCCACCCTCCTGCGTGCCCGACAACGGCATCAGCGAGGACACCACCTTGCCGGCATACGCGCCGCGCGGGTCCATGTCGCGCGGGTGCAGGAAGCTGTTGCCGCCGCTGTGCGCGCCGTAGAGCACGAACATGTCGGTGCCGTCGGGCTTGACGCGGAAGATCGCGAAGCGGTTGCGCGGGCCGACGTGCTCCCAGCGCGAGAACATGATGTCGCCGTTGGGCCGCACCACCGGGTTGCGGTCGTGGCTCTGGTTGGCCGAGATCTGCGTGACAGCGCCGCCGTCGCGATCCACCGTGTGCAGGTTGAACACACGTTCGCGCTCGTATTCGTCGACGGCGTAGTAGGTCTGCCCGAGCGCCTGGGTGCTTCGTCGACGTCTGGCGGTTCGAGGCAAACACGAAACCGCGGTCGGCCGGCAGGTAGGCGGGATCGACGTCATCATCGGTCGTCGAGCTGGTGATGCGGCGGAAGCTGCCTTTCGACAGGCCTGCGCTTAAATCGTATTCCCAGATGTTCCAGCGCCCGGTACAGGCCGGTACGCCGCCGACGCTCGACGTGTTGCTCGTCGGGCAGCGCAGCGCAAACACGATCTTCTTGCCGTCGTAGGAGACCTCGGGGTCCGACACGTCGCCCTTGCCCTGCGTGACTGACGGCGGTGACGTTGATCTCGGGCGCGCTCGGCGAAGACTTCTCGCGGATCATCAGGTCACCGCCGGCGGCGAACGGCGCGCCATTGGTGGGGTTGATGTTGAGCGCTGTCGAGCGCATCGCGTAAGCGATCGGCACGTTGCCTTCGACGGTGAGCGTGCTTTCCGCATCCGTGCTCGAGCCCGAGCAACCCGCCAAGCCGACGGCGGCCGCGACCGCGAGCGCAGCCCCCCAACGCACACACTGGACGTCCCTCATGATGGCCTCCCTGGAACCGCGCGGATGCGGGACGCAGGAATTGTCCCGAGTCATACGCGCGCTAATTGCCTGATGTCGTGGCTGATTCATGCTTTGATCTGCTTCATGAGTGATGGCGCTAGGCCAAAGTCATGAGGGCCGGCCGCCTGCTAGCAGGCCTGCCGAGTAGTGCAGCTTGCCGGCCGCGTCGATGACCACTGCGTCCACGTCCGGTATCGACTCGACGATCCGGATCCCCTGTTCGGCGCCGAGGACGAATACCGTCTTCGACAGTGCCTCGCTGGTGAGTCCATCGGGCGCGATCACGGTGACGCTGCGCACCGCATTCGGTGACTTGCCGGTGCGCGGATCGATCAGGTGATGGCAGCGTTCGTCGCCGTCGTCGAAGTAGCGCTCGTAGTCACCCGAGGTGGACACGGCGACGTCCTCGAGCGGCAAGCAGTGCAACGACCTCATCCTCGCGGCGTGGATCGCGCACGCCGACGGTCCAGGGCCGCCCGCAGCGGTCGCCCAGCATCCGGCTGTCGCCGCCTGCTGCCACGACCGCATGGCGCACGCCGTGCCGTGCGAGGATCGCGGCGCCGTTGTCGACCGCGTAGCCCTTTGCAAAGCCGCCGAGGTCGATCCGTACGCCTTCACGCGCGAACCGCACGGTGCGCGTCGAGCGGTCCAGTTGCAGATGGCGATAACCGATCGCCTCGCGGGCGGCCGCCAGCTGCGCCTCGCTCGGCCGGATATGTCTTCGGTAGTCGTACAGATGGCCCGCGCTGGCGTAGGTGATGTCGAAGGCCCCGGCGGACAGTTCGGAGAAGCTGATTGCCCGTACGAGCAGATCGAACAACTCGGCGCTGACTTCGACCGGCCGCCGGGCGGCGTCCCGGTTGATGAGCGACAACTCCGACGACTCCTTGTACGGACTCATCGACGCATCGATACGGTGCATCTCCTGAATCACCGCCTCGATGGCCTCGGTAGCCGCCACGCGATCGTCACTCCACAGCTCGACGTGGATCGCCGTGCCCATGATCGCTTCGTCACGGCTGACCCAGCGCCCCGTACGACCGGGGCGGTCCGCCTCGAATGCACGTCGGGCCAGGCTGCGCAGCGGGCCTAGCACGACCGCTCCGTCGCCGTAGGCGCTGAAACAGTGAGAACGCCGGCCGGCGTGTAAGGCCTTTCGATGGAAAGGAAATGTGTTTTCAGCACGCGTTAGGCGCGGCGGGCATGCACTGCCCCAATTGGCTGGGGCCGCGATATCCGCGCGAATGGCAGTGAGTGCGGGTCTGGCCGACTCTATCGTGTGCCGCGGCACGCCGCAGTCAGGAAGCTGATTCCTTTGAGGGAGTCCATTCGGCCGACCCTCAGTCCGAACGGTCCTGCGGCCCGTAACCGGGCGCAACAGCGGCCCCCGAGCCCGGCTCGCTCGCGCTTCTCGCGCTGCGGGATCGAAGTACGCTTCGTAACCCCAAGCCGAAGATTCCTAGGCGGAGACATTCGGCACAGCAACTCGCCTGGCCGATAGGGCAGGCGGGCGTTGTTCTAGGGCCTGTTCACGCTAAATGCGGGAGATGCGTTGGGCCGCAATGCGGATGGACGCGCGAAGGGCGGTGCGGCGCAGGGTGGTTCCCCTGCGCAAGCCGTCCGACAAAGCAGACGCCGCATTTCGGCCCAACCCGAAGGGCAAGCGAATGGCGGGCGCATTGCGTCCGCAGTTGGCAATGAGCGCTTCGCTGATTGGCATCAGCCAACGGCGCTCGCGGCGCCTGGCACTGCATCCCGCCATTCGCCTTCGCACTCCCGGCTTTAGCGTGAACAGGCCCTAGATTGGTTCGAACAGCAGCGAGTTCGCCGGTAAGGGATCCGAAACGGCAGATATGCCAGCCTGGCCGCCAGCGATCAGGACCTTGCCGCTTTGAAGCAATGTTGCGGTGTGGCCCACACGACCCGCGCCCGCAGAGACGGTCGCGTTGAACAGTCCGGTGAGGGGATCATAGAGTTCGCCCCGATCGGGCCAACGACCATCGCCCTCGCCGCCGAATACGAGCACGCGACCGTCGGCCAGCCGGGTCGTCGTGGAGCCGGCACGCGGCCAGATGAGAGCACGTGCCAAGGTGAAGTCGCTCGTCGCCGGATCGAACAGGCGAGCATTGGCGACGAGTGCAGAGTTGCTGGGCGGCGGCCCTTGTTCCTTGCCGCCAGCAACGAAGACCCGGCCGTCTGCCAGCAGTGCCAGGGAGGGTCCGAACCATAAGGCCCCAGCGACCTGGGCGGAACCGCCCGTCATGAACAGGCCGTTCGCGGCGTCATAGAGCTCGCTTACGGCGTCGTAGCCGAACACCAGCACCCGGCCGTCGACGAGTAGCACACCGGTTGCGCCATAACGGTAGCGAATTAGTGATGATGTCGGGCTGAACGTTCCAGTTGCCGGGTCGAACACTTCGGCGCTCAAGGCTGCGTTGCCGAAGCCCCCCGCAACCAACACTTTCCCGCTGCTCAACAAGACGGCGGCGTGGCCGAACCGTGCCGTCCCCATCGAGCCTGCCGGGGTGAAACGACCCGTCGCGGGGTCATAGATTTCCGCATCTGAGCGACCATCAATGGAAGCCAGTTCGCTGCCGCCGCAGACAAGCACTCTGCCGTCGCGCAACAGTGTTGCACTGTGTCCGCCTCGCCGTGCACCGGTCGTGGATCCGGTTTCAGTGAAGCCATTGGTGGCGGGGTCGTACAGCTCGGCGCTCGTGGCCACGGCAGCCGACGGAGAATTGGCCGGTGACCCGCCGCCGACGATCAGTATCTTGCCATTCGACAGCAGTGTGGCAGAGTGCCCCGCGCGTGCCATGACCAGACTGCCGGCCGCAGTGAAGGCGCCGGGCGCGGCGGGTACGGCCGGGACGACCCTGAGCGACGCCGTCTTGGAGTCGATATTGACCGGCGCGCCGCTGGCGTCGCGCACCGCCAGTGAGACACCGAATGTCAGTCCGTCGTCGGAAGGAACGGTTGGAGGCGTCGTGTAGCTCGTGGCGGTCGCGCCCGGAATGCGGACTCCACCCTTTGTCCAGTTGATGTTCAGCGGCGGCTCGCCGGCGAGCTGAATGGAAAATGTTGCGGTCGATCCGGCTGCGACGGTCTGATTCTGAGGTTGTCCCACGATTTGGGTCGGCCCGCGCGTGCTGGAGTCGCCGTCCCCGCAACTGAGAACGGCTGCACAAGCAACGCCAATGACGGCTCGAACTGCCGTCCGGCTGAGCTGATTCACTTGATCGCGCATTGGACTCAGCTTTCAGTTTGCCGCGTAACTCTAGACGACAGCGAAATGGAAGCTCCAATTGCGACGCATCCAATTGTCCGCAAAGTCACGATGGGCTACCAGCTTCTGGCGCTTCTATGGGCCGTAAACGGCCGGCACGCAACACGGCCGCCGTGTGAGTTACCGGGCGCTTGCAAGCCCATGCAGTGGCTGCAGTGGTGGCCGGAAGTCAACCGCGACTGAGGAAGCTCGCGCCACCAATGCTCGGTGCGTCGCAAGCTTCGAGGTCGCGAACCTCACCGCTCATTACGCCGCGACATCGCGGTTAGCAGCCGGGTCTGCCGTCCGTTCCGGATCGGCGGGCACGGACCGCACCGACAGCACGCCCGTGATCGCCGCGATCGCATCGATTGCGGCTTGCGGCACCGGGCTGTCGACGTCGACCAGCGTGTACGCCATCTCGCCGCGCGACTTGTTGACCATGTTATGGATGTTGAGGCCGGCGTTGGCCATCGCGGTCGATATCTGGCCGAGCATGTTCGGCACGTTGGCATTGGCGATGCCGATGCGGTGATCGGATTCGCGCGCCATCTCGACGTTGGGGAAGTTGACCGCGTTGGTGATGCCGCCGTTTTCGAGGAACTCGCGCAGCTGTTCGACGACCATGACCGCGCAGTTTTCCTCGGCCTCGGCTGTCGAGGCTCCAAGGTGGGGCAACGCGATCGCGCCTGCGACGCCCGCGAGAGTCGGCGACGGGAAATCGGACAGATAGGCCTTTAGCCGGCCCGAGCGCAGCGCCTCGACGACGGCCGCCTCGTCGACGATGGCATCGCGCGCAAAGTTGAGCAGCACGCTACCCGGGCGCATCACCGCAAGTCTGCGCGTGTCGATCAGTCCGCGCGTCGCGGGCACCAGCGGAACGTGCAGCGAGACGAAGTCGGACTGTTTGAGCAACTCCTCGATCGAGTTGGCTTTGCGGACGCCCGAGTGCAGGCGCCACGCCGCGTCGACCGTGATTTCGGGGTCGTAGCCGATGACCTTCATGCCGAGCTTGAACGCGGTGTCGGCGACCAGCGCACCGATGGCACCGAGTCCGACGATACCGAGCACGCGGTACGGCAATTCGATGCCTGCAAACTGCTTCTTTCCTTCCTCGACGCGCGCTTCGAAGTCCTGCGCGCCCGGCGCCAGCTCGGACACGAACCGCAGCGCAGGCACGAGGTTGCGCGCGCTGATCAGCAGCGCTGCAAGAACGAGTTCCTTGACGGCATTGGCGTTGGCGCCCGGCGCATTGAAGACCGGAAGGCCGCGCCGCGACATCTCGGCGACCGGAATGTTGTTGGTGCCGGTGCCGGCCCGCGCAATCGCCTTGATGCTCGCTGCGAGCGGCATCGCATGCATGTCGTGCGAACGAACAAGGATCGCATCGGGCCGGTCGAGCTCCTTGGCGACGACGTAACGATCGAGCGGGAGTCGCTCGAGCCCCCTGGCCGAAATGTTGTTGAGCGTCTGGACGCGGAAGCGTTGCATCGCTTATCCATGGTTGCGCTCGAACTCGCGCAGGTAGTCGACCAGAGTCTGCACCCCCTCGATCGGCATCGCGTTGTAGATCGATGCGCGCATTCCGCCGACCGACCGGTGGCCCTTGAGCTGGAGCAGTCCGCGCCGCTGCGCGCCCTTGAGGAATGACGCGTCAAGCGCTTCGTCGCGCAGCTTGAATGGCACGTTCATGCGCGAACGGTCTTCCTTGTGGACCGGGTTCGAGTAGAAGCTGCTGGCGTCGAGCGTGTCGTACAGCAGCTTTGCCTTCGCGATGTTCTTCTGCTCGATAGCGGCCAGCCCGCCCTGGGCCAGCAACCACTTGAAAACCAGCCCGGCGATGTAAATGGCATACGTCGGTGGCGTGTTCAGCATCGAATCCGCCTCGGCCTGTTCCTTCCAGTGGAAGGCCGATGGCGTGATCGCCAGCGCGCGATCGAGCAGATCCTTGCGCACGATAACCAGTGTCAGCCCCGCCGGGCCGACGTTCTTCTGCGCGCCGCCGTAGATCACACCGTACTTCGAGACGTCGATCGGGCGCGACAGGATGTGAGACGACATATCGGCGACCAGCGGTGTGGCGCCCACGTCCGGAATCCAGTGGTACTCGACTCCCCCGATGGTCTCGTTGGTGCAGACGTGAACGTAGGCCGCGTTGTCCGACAGCTTCCAGCGGTCTCGCGGCGGCACGTAGCAGAAATTCTTGTCCTCCGATGAAGCGGCGACGTTGACCTGCGCGTACTTCTTCGCCTCCTTGATCGACTTCTTCGACCACTCGCCCGTATTGATGAAATCGATCGTCTTTTTATCGCCGAGCAGGTTCATCGGCACGATCGCGTTCTCGCCGATCGCTCCGCCCTGCAGGAACAGGATCTCGTAATCGGCGCCGATCGACATCAGTTGACGCAGATCGGCCTCCGCCGTCTCCGCGATCTCGATGAACTCGGGGCCGCGATGGCTCATCTCCATCACCGACATGCCGCTGCCGTGCCAGTCGAGCATCTCCTCGGCCGCTCGTTGCAGAACTTCCTTCGGCAGCACCGCAGGGCCGGCGCTGAAGTTGAAGATACTCATCTGGGGATTCCGGAAGTCGTGGGCATCGTTGCGGATCGGCAAAGTGCTGCCAGCCGCATTCAAGGAGACTTTAGCGCACGATTCGCCCGGAGACTTTCTTCCGGATCTGCGCGGCATTTGACAACCGGTTCCGCGCATGACAGGCAGCTGTACGCCGTTGGCTAATGCGTGAAGCGATTGCTTTCGGCTTCGCGAGGGCAGCTGCTCACGAGCGGATCGCTGCTCGCCCTTGGCTATCCGGATCCGGCCGCCCTCTGCGAGTGAAAGAGCGACCGGGGACGATGCTTCGGGCAGTTGCCCTTGCGCATTTGCGGTGGCGGTCGCCGAAGAGTTCGGGCGGGGTCAGCTCTCGTGCACCTCCACCCTGGTGAGCGCCAAACGGTGGCCGGCTTCCGTCATCGCAATGGCTTACTCAGCTTGCCGCGCTCAGCGGCAGTTGACCGGCAGCCAGTTCTTGGGGAGGTCGGTCTTGTTGACCGCCGTCACGGTCATCTTCTCGGGTACGGCCGCAAAGCCGCACACCCAGGCGACGGGCACGATCGGAGCGTCTTCAACCACCGCGGGGCGCAGGCTCAGGGTCATGCCACGCAGCGCGCCCTTGGCTTGGTTGCCGAACACCACGTGGATGGCACCGGCTTCGACTGTCAGCGACTTGACGTAGTTGCCGACAACCTTGTCAGGCGCGGGCAAGCCCGCCGCGGCGTTGTCCTCAGGAAAAGTCTTGGTGGTGGCCCACGCGGCGGCGATGGGCCCTTTGGCGATGTCGGTCAGCTTCATTGCCTCAACGACTTGTTCGCGGATGTACTTGTCGCTATAGAGTGGAACAGCCATCAGGGCCAGGATGGCGATGATCGCCACAACCACCATCAGCTCGATCAGGGTGAAGCCACGCGGTGACGGCGTCGAGTTTTTTTGGGGCTTGTTCACGTGAGCTGCTAGCCAAAGTGGGCACGGGGGCATTTTGCGTTATCTGCTGAAAGTACTTGATTCGCTAGACAGATGGCGGATTTGATCCGCGCGAGGGCTTCGGTACGCGAACGGAAAGAAAAGCGGCTGCCTGAACTGGTCCCCTATGGTTCGTTGGTGACGGAACGCCGCAGTTGTAAGAGCCACGGACCCTCCGCGATCCAATGAAAAGGCGACGCCTTGGCAAGCGTCTGACCCTGGCTCGCCTCTGCCCGCCGAGCTTTGGCAAAACTCTAAAACGCACGTTTGAAGATGTGAGCGTCCATAAGGGCCCTTTACGCGGACGCGTTGTTTGTTCGATTTGGCTTCCTTACTTCCCGCTATTGCAGGCGCTGCAGGCAGCCGTCCCATCTAACAATCCCCCGCCCGGTCAATTGAACGGGCGCGGGCTGTATCCGATCGGCGGTGTCGGCGATCGGCTCCAGGGAGCTCAAGGGATGAAGGGAAGAATGATGAAGGCAGTATTTGCGGCGCTTGTTGCCGCGGCAGCGCTATCGGCATGCGGTGGAAGTTCAGAGTTGACCAATTTGGCGCCTATTGCGAATGCCGGACCCGACCAAAGCGTGATCGCGGGTTCGACGGTGATCACACTTGACGGCAGCCGCAGCATCGACCTGAACGGCGATTCGATCCGGTTCGCATGGACGCTGACCGGAAAGCCGCAAGGCAGCAGTGCCGCTCTGAGCGACCCTGCGTCTGCCAAACCTACATTTATCGCGGATCTGCCGGGTTCGTACGTCGCGAGCCTCGTCGTCAATGATGGGGCATTGAACAGCAACGCTTCAAGCGTCACTGTGACCGCGGCAACCGCGAATGCCGCACCGGTTGCAAATGCTGGAAGCGCACAGAGCGTGCTCACGGGGGCGACAGTCACCTTGGACGGCAGCGCGAGTTCCGATGCGAACAACGATTCGCTGACGTACTCGTGGACCCTCACCAACAAGCCTGCAGGGAGTGCGGCCGCCCTGACCGGCGCCACTTTGGCCAAACCGACGTTTATCGCCGACGTCGCTGGCAACTACGTCGCCGCGCTGACGGTCAACGACGGCCAGGTCGACAGTGCATCCTCGACAGTGACCGTCACGGCTGCAGTCGCCAATGCTGCACCAATCGCCAATGCCGGTAGTGCACAGTCGGTGGTTGCCGGCTCCAGCGTGACCCTGAACGGCAGCGGCAGCTCGGATGCCAATGGTGACGCGCTCACCTATTCATGGGTTTTGAGCAGCAAGCCGATGGGCAGTGCGGCCTCGTTGAGCGGCGCCACCACCTCCAGCCCGACATTCACCGCCGACGCGGCGGGCACCTACGTGGCCACTCTGATCGTGAACGACGGCAAGGTGGACAGTGCGCCAACGACGGTGGCTATTACGGCACAAACCGTCGTCGGATTTGAGGCAACTGCGCCGCTTCCGCCGAACATGCCCAGCTACGGTTTCGAGGCTGTATCCCTCACAAGCCTTGGCGATCGCATCGCCCTGAAGCCTGGTTCGCCGCGGACGCTCCACAGCATCACCGTCGCGATGAGCAGCTGGGCCTGCCAGACCGGTGCATGGAACTTGGGCACTTGCGCCTCGGGCCCGAATGCCACGTTCAACCATCCCATCACCATCACGATCTACAACAGCAGCGGCAACTTGCTTGCGACGCGGACGCAGACCTTCAGCATTCCGTACCGCCCCTCCGCCGATCCGACATGCATGGGTGCGGACGCCGGCAAATGGAAAGCTGCGAACGGTACCTGCTACAACGGGTTCGCTTCCACGATCACGTTCGATCTTCGTTCGCTGAACGTGACGCTGCCCGACGACGTGCTTGCCTATGACCTGTCGTACAACACGAGAACTCATGGTCCCGTGCCGATCGGTGTGACAGGTCCCTACGACTCTCTCAATGTAGGCGTCTACGATTCAGCCGCGACCACGCCTTCCGTCGGCAGCGATGTCGAGCCTGGCGTCCTTCGCTGGAACGGGACGCCTCAGGTCGAAGGCTACGGAATCATGGCGCAGGTCATAGTGGCTGCGCCCTGACGGCTGGTCCGTCAGCAGCCAGTGTGATTGCGTAGCTTCAGTGGAACAGGCAACGGCAGTTGCCTTGTTCCCAAGGCCGGCAAGCGGTCAACTTCGGCGACTGAGGAAGCACGCCCCGCCGAGCGCGGGGCGTCAACTCATATTTCTTGAGTTACTTACAGCGGGACACGGATGCCCGCTTCACCCTTCTCGGGGTAGTGAGTCGCCTTGTAAGGGCATTTCAAGTAGTGAACGACCGAAGTCGCCATCGCCGAACCAGCTTAAGCCAGCTGACAGTGCCTTTCCTTTAGGCAACGGACCAGGCCAGAAGCAACTGTGCCGAATAGTAGAGCGGCAGCCCCCATGCCCTATTGAGAAAGCCGGGCGCAACGAAACGATCGCGCGCTACGGAAATGTCGGATGCCGTGAATGAGAGCGCACCCGCTGCAACCAACCATGTCCCAGTAGCAGCGCTGTGGGCCACTGCCAGTGAGCCCATGGTGACGATGGCAATGACGTATGCGCCGACCGCTGCCCTGTGAAAGGCATCCAGTCGTCGCCACAGCCATCGCAGCGCAAGTGTGCCGATGGCTGCCAGCAACACGAGGGCGGCGACCAGCGCATTGGCGTTCAGGTCTCCGGATACAAATGCCGCCGAGTAGGCGGCGTGGGCGAGCAGGAAGAAGGCCAGGCCGCACAGGAACCACGCGCTTCGCTGGGAGAGAAGGCAGGCATCGCCGATCCAACTGAGCAGCAAGGCGACGAGAATCAGTTGGCCGTACCTTGACGCTGCAGCATGGAGGGAGAGAGCAACGAGAACGAAGCCGGTGCTCGCCGCAATTTTGCACAGTCGTTTGAGCCGGTGGCGATCCTGGAACTCAGCAGCCACCAGCCCCGCGGCTGCAAGTAGGCAGCTGAACGTGAGGGTTGCGGGGATCAAGAGCATGACGAAACCGTGATGCGGGGCAATTGGGCTTTGCCGTGCAGCGCAGCGAGCAGCCGCGCGACTTCCTCGCGGCTGAGCACCACCGGCAACCTGTGCGGCTCGCGAACCGCACTCATCATCGTCATGAGCTCGCCCCGCGCCCGAGCGTGACCTCGAAGAAGAACCGCAGACCCGTGATGGTCGCCGGCAGTGGCGCCGCCCACTCAGGCCGCCAGGCGGCCGGCCGCCTCGTCGATGGCCACCATCAGCTCGCGATAGTCGGATGCCACCGGAAACTGCGGGAACTGCGCGGCGATCGCCTCGGGTGGGTGGATGAAGAAGCCGGCGTCGGCCGCGCCCAGCATCGCGGTGTCGTTGAACGAGTCGCCGGCCGCGAGACCTGGTAGTTCAGGCTCTTGCAGCGCATTCACCGCGGCACGCTTCTGGTCACGCTGGCGCAGCAGGTAGGCGGCGACGAAGCCGTCGGCGTCGATCATCGAGGCGATGACAGAACAGTGTCGGCCGGCCGAGTTGGCGCATCAACGGCTCGGCGAACTCGTAGAACGTGTCCGACAGGATTACGACCTGGTAGCGCGTGCGCAGGGCGTCGAGGAACTCGCGCGCGCCGGGCATCGGTGCCATGGCAGCGATCACGGCCTGGATGTCGGCGAGCCTGAGCCCATGCTGTCGCAGCAGAGCGATGCGCCAGCGCATCAGCTTGTCGTAGTCGGGCTCGTCGCGCGTCGTGCGGCGGAACTCGGCGATGCCGGTGCGCTCGGCGAAGGCGATCCAGATCTCCGGGACGAGGACGCCTTCAAGATCGAGACAGACGATTTGCATGAGGGGAATCGGCGCACCGTCGGGCCAGCGCGCAAGGATCAGAACTTCGGCGAGCATAGAGTACGTGCGGCAACTCAGTCCGCCTTAGGCCAAGCGGAGCAGGCGCGCCGATTCCGGTCTTGGCCGGGTCACACCGACGATGCCGTCACTCGACTATGCTTCCCGGGCTTCGTGGCTGAGCGCCACTGCGGTGGCGTATTCCTCGGCAGTGATCAGAACGATGCTCGATCGGAAGCCCGCCGCGTTCTGCTGAACGTACGGGTTGGACGCTGTCGGATCGATCCGGTGCACGACGACATCCAGCGGCACGGCACGGGGCCATTCCTCGACATGGGCCAGTAACACGCCGCTGCGGCCGTAGGGGCACGCCCCGGACTCCAAAGGTGCCCAGTCGCGGAATGCGGTCGCAAGTTCAGCGCGACCGATGAACTCGAACCGGGGCTTGGCGACATGAATCAGAACGAGATCGCCGGGAGCAAGCGCGCTGCAATGTCGCTCGTCGTGTCCGAGCGCCCACCTCTCCGCGCGGAGGAAAGAAGTGGCCTGTTCTCGGTCTCCGTCGGAGAGGTTAAAGATGAAGTGCTTCATGCGCCCAGCCTGTCAGACGACCCGTAAGTACCGTAGCGCGATTTATGTCCACACTTGCGAACTCTAAGGGACTACTGGCGACGGCGGCTCCTGTGCCCATCGAACTTACTTCCCAGGTCATCGTCCGCGCTAATTGACGGCTCGCGGCAGTCGTATTCCGGGATTCTCCGTGTCCGGAATCGGTGAGCATGCACGTCACTTCCCACTCATTCGACCACCATGCACAACCGCGCTTGGATGTCCACAGTCACGGCCGCTGACGCTCCCTCGCCAACTTGGGTATGGAAGAAAGCGCGAGACGGAGTCATCAACTATGTCCACAAAAAGCCGGACTAGACGACGTAATCGGCCGCCGGAGAACGTCTGTGTCGGCGGACTCAAACTTGCCCGGCCGCGTCTGCAATTGATCCGACAGCGGTCGTGCCGGCTGATCGGCTATGGCAGCTCCATGGTCCAGGGTAATTAAGTTCGGAACGATCTCGAGAGAGGAGGACCTTGGATTACAGGGCCGGCAAAGTTCGGAAAGGAGACAGTCTGCCGCCTAATCGCGCGCATGCCGGCGGAACTAATTTCGGAACGCAGGCGCGACGACCGCTTCAGGGAATCGCCTATAGACAGGACTCGACCTACCAAAGCAATCTAGATCGACTTGGTTCCGAGTTGCTGCTCAAGCCGTTTCAACGGCTCTTTGTAATACGGGCTGACTCGCGGCTGCGCAGTAAAGGCGCGCTTTGCCTGCGCAGCGAATTCTTCGGCCTGCTTGCGGTTACCCGATGCAAATGCGCAATTGCCTGCGACGGCGCGGAGTCGCGCGAGCAATGGGCTGTTTGGGCTGGTATGCGGGCTCAGGGCGTGTTCCGCCCTGAGCAGGTGAACTAAACCGATGTCATGCCGATTCGCCGCGCACATGAGTTCGCCGTACAACTCGTATTTATCGTAAAGCCACCACCTTTCGTCAATCTGGTGGTCAACTCGGTTCTGGGGGAAACCGGCGGGAAGCGCTTGCTGTGCGCCGCGGAGGTCTCCTGCCGCCAGGCGTACGCGCGCCAGCGCCATGGGGACCATGCCCCCGTAGTCCTCGGCCATCTTGTCTCCCGACATGTCGCCGAAGGACGGGGCCTTCAAGAGAAATGCCTCGGCTTCCCGGTGCCGCCCCTGCATGGACAGGTTGAGCCCGATCCAGTACCAATCAACCGCTGCGAAAGACACATGGGACTGACCCATCTTGCTACGAATGTCCATGCGCTCTCGAAAGAGGCGGTCGGCTGCTGCGTGATCGCCGAGCCCCATCTTGCATCGGCCCGCGAATGACGCCAGCTGCCACAGGTCTTCAAGGTTTTGCGACGAAGCTCTCAGTATCGGCTCGCTCGAATCTATTAGCGGCTCGGCTAACGCATACTCGTCATGCGTCACATAGGCCTGCGCCTTGGCGAGATCAACGTCCGCTAGAACCTCAACGGGAACTGCGGACGATTGAACCTTTAGGAAGGCGGAGACCTCCTCCAGAACCGAGATGGTTTCTTCGTAGCTTGCGACCCCAAATTGGAACAGGAGGCTTTGAAGTTGGGCCTTTACCCGGGCTGCACGAATCGGATGTACGCCTCCAAGCGCTTCCAACGTCGCAATTGCGGCATCGAAAAGTTTCCGGGCATCTGCGCTACGGTTGAGTTCAATGAGGTGCCAACCGAGAAGGATCTGCATTTCTACGGCGGCGTTCGACGCCGGACCCTCCGCCTTAAGCGCCTCGGCGATCGCCGCGCGTCGCATTGCCAAGGCATCGTCGAAGCGGGTCTCGTTACGATCAAGCAGTACACCCTCGATGTAGAGAAGCCAAGCGCGGGCGACCGATTCTGTGTTGCCGCGCTGTTGCAGCGCCGCTCTTGCGTCGGCGACCGTTTGCGCCGCCTCCACGGCCTTTCCATTCTGAAGCGCTGCTCGCGCCAGCAACGCCAACGCATCGGGCCGGAGCACGTCATTCTTTGAGAGCGTGTTGACGGCTTGGCGGGCATAGTCCTCGGCGTCGCTGTCGTGTCTGGCCGCCAGCGCCGCCTCCGACAGCACCATCAGCGAGCGCGCGATCTGCGCTGCGCTTGCTTTCTGCTGGCGCAGTGTTTGAAGCTGGCGCGTCGCAAACTCACTCGCCAATCGATCCAGGCCGAGATCTGCGTAGGCACGTCCGACCACGCCGTAAAGTTCCGCCCTCATTGCGGGCTGTTTCTCGAACCGCGCTTCGATGAGCCGTGCGCCGCGCTCCAGCAGTACGGCCTGGTTCGGCCGAGGGGCGCCGTCGTTCATGGGTACGAGCTCGCTGGAGTTCACCCGGAACAACTCCGACACAAAAGCCGTCGCCAGGCGTGCCCGTTCCGCCTCATCGGCAGCTCGGCGGCCCTGCATCAGCGTGGTCGTTACTCCCACAAGCGCAACTAGAAACACAGCTGACGCCGCCATCACCGGCAGCCGATGCCGTACGATCGCCTTGCGTAGCCGGTACCAGGCGCTGTCGGGACGGGCCTCAATCGCGTTGCCATCCAGATAGCGCTGTATGTCGGCAGCCAGTGCCTCCGCGGTTTGGTATCGCTCGCCGGGCTCGCGCTTGATCGCCTTGGTCAGAACCGCGTCGAGGTCGCCCCTGAGCTCACGAGCAAGCTTCTTGTCTCCGACGCAAATGCTGGCCAGAGGCGCGTCGCCGGCCAGGATGGCATCCTCCATCGCCCCCGTCGTGTTGCGCTTGGCCTTGTACGGCACCGTGCCCGTCAGTAGCTCAAACAGCATCACCCCCAGCGAATAGACATCGGCCGTCACTCCGAGCGGCCGGCCCGCAATCTGCTCCGGGGAGGCGTAGTTCAACGTCAGCACACGTCCTTGCTCCTGGGTGAGATCCGAGCCGCCGCTCGCCTCGTCCAGCAGCTTGGCGATCCCGAAGTCGAGCAGATGCACGTGGCCGCCAACATCAACGAGAACATTGGCCGGCTTCAGGTCCCGGTGCAGCACTAGCCTGCCGTGGGCGTAGGCCACCGCCTGCGCGACCTCAGTGAAGAGCTTCAGCCGGGCACGCAGGTCGAGCGCGTGATCGCGGCAGTACACATCAATGCCTTGCCCATCGATGTACTCCATCGCGATGAAGGGTCGACCATGATCATCGACACCTGCGTCGTACAGCCGCGCAATGTTCGGATGCTCGAGCAGCGCCCCGATGTCGCGTTCCCGCGCCATGCGCTTACCGAGACCAGCGGCCCAAGTCATTCGCGGTAGCTTCAGCGCCACGCGGCGCTTGAAGGTGCCGTCGGCGCGCTCGGCCAGCCAAACGCTACCCATGCCGCCACGGCCGATCTCTTGCAGCAGCCGATACGGGCCGACCCGCTCGCCAGCGGTCGCAACCGCGCCGTCGGCGTCGATGCTGGGCAGCTGTGGCAGGACTGCGTCGTCGTCCTGCACCTCGGACTGGCGCAACATGTCGCGCAATCGTTGTGCTACCTGCGGTTTGGTTCGCTCCAATTCACCCAGCCAGGGCTCGCGCATAACGGGTTCCAGCGCTTGCACTTCGTCCAACAGGCGACTCAGTTCTGCGACTTCGTCCGGACTCATCGGCATTTGGATTCCCCAGGGACGGTCCGCTCCCACTGTCCCAGACGATGACGGCCGCGCAAACCGGACATCGCGCCGCTTCCGGGGTCAGTCCTTGAGCATCGAGCCCAGCAGAAGGCGTGCCTTGTCCCAGTCGCGCCTTACGGTGCGCTCGGTCAGCTCCAGCGCTTCGGCGATCTCGGCTTCGGTGTACCCGCCGAAGTAGCGCATCTCCACTACCTGCGCTAGACGCGGCTCCGCTTGAGCCAGGATGTCTAGCGCCTCATGGACGCGTAGCACGTCCTCACTGCCGCCGTTCGCGCTTTCCAGCAACTGGGTGTGCAGAGTCAGGCGCTCGGCCTTGCCGCCATGCCGCTTTGCCTGACGTTCGCGGACCGCATCAATGATCACCGAGCGCATGACGCGCGAGGCGTATGCGAAGAACGCGCGCCGGTCTTCCGCCCGAAGCTGGCCGGCGCCCAGGAACTTTAGGTACGACTCGTGCACCAGGGCAGTGGTGTCCAGCACGGTGTTGCGGCCGCCGTTGCGCAGCCGGGCGTGGGCGAGCCGGCGCAACTCTGAGTAGGCGGCGGCGAAGAGTTGCTCCTGTGAACCCGGAGCGCCGGCCTTGGCCCGGTGGATCAGGTCCGTGAGTTCGGTCATCGCAACCCTCCTCTGACGGGTTGCCGCGAGCCCAGCCGGGCACCCGTGCTCAGGACGTATTCGACGCTTGGAACCGCATCAGCGCAAGCGACTCCCGAACTTGGGACGTGGCTGGATGAGGACCGGCTACTGCCGGTTGCGAGTAGTCAGGTCGATGTCCGGTTTGCTGGCGGGGCCGCGTCTGTACAGGCAGGAACGCAGAAACCACGCAGAAGCCAGGTCAGACCCGCTGCGCTTCCGGACCACAGACCGCAACACGACCAGGAGCACATCATGAAACGCGACTTCAACGCCTCGTCCAAGCAAGCCCGCTCGGTGCTCGCCTTCGCCGCCGTCCTGGCGACGATGCTGGTGGTGGGTTCGATTGAAGGCCTGACGCAGCACTACAGCGCTGACCTGCAATTGGCCGGTGCCGAGCCGGTCGCCGTGGCGCAGCGTTAAACGCGGCAGCTCTCGTCGACCCGTCCGCTATACGGCGAATTTGCTGCAGGTTCTCGAGGACTGCTTGTGGCCGGGTTGAGTCCAGTTGGCCTCAAGCGTTCAACGACCATCGTGGACTCGCCGCGTTCTCAGGGGCAGACGCGCGACCGAGGAGTTCGAGCCTCCCACATTCTTCGACCGTCATCGGGTTTCATGACCGCAATCTCAGGCGTACCCTGTGAATCCCCCAGTGGGCTGAAGGGTCCGGGCTATCGCAAGGCCCAGGCGCATCGCGCGATAGTCGTCGTCAGCCGAAGTTGGAGGCATCGATGAAATACATCGTAAGTTGGACACTTCCGCAGGCCACATTCAGCGCCGCCGTTGCGCGCTTCGTTGAAACGGGCGGAGCGCCGCCCAAGGGAGTCCAGATGCTTGGGCGCTGGCACGGGATGAGTGGACAAGGATTCGCGATCACTGAATCGAACGACGCGAAGGCCATGTTTCAGTATCAGGCGCAATGGGCAGACGTACTGGCGATCGCGGTGACGCCATGCGTCGAAGACGCCGATGCCGGAGCGGTTCTTGCGTCCTTAGGGAAACACTGACGTCGACGAGTTCGATACCAGCAGTCACGCCTGAGTAGTGGAAAGGGTATCGCGAGTCGAATTTGTGTCGGTCGGTGTCGCGTGGTCTTGAGGCGCGCAACTCAAATCTTGCGGACGCTTCCCGCCTGGCCAGAGCCGGGTCCGTGAATCTGAGAATGCGCAAGCACATTGATCGCCCCACGGACCGACAGCTGTTCTTGCATGTCGCGGACTCCGGAGCGCTGAACGTTCCATGCTCTGCAGCCAAATTTCGGTCCGCTATTGACCCGATCTTGGCAACGGGTCGAGCGTCGGTTCCTGGCCGTGATGGGTCTAGATCGAGTCGAGATCTTTCAACAGGAGATCCTGCTCGTCCTTCTTGTTGATGGCGCCCGCAAGCATCTTCGCTTGCTCCTTGTGGGATCGGGTCAGGTCTTTGTCGCCGGCAATCTTGGCCGCTCTGGCGAGCGCTTCATGGGCGTAGCCAAGGTAGAACGGCGCCAGCTCGCCGCTGTACGTCATGCAGACTTCCGCCTGTCGACGCGCTTCGACAGCATTGCCCAGCAACGATTGAATCCTCGATGCTTGCCAGAAGCCAACTGAAAGTTGCTTGTCACCGCAGTCGGGGCGCTGCAACCAGTGATATATCGACGCCTGGTTCAGCGCGACCATCAGTCGGTCATCTTCCGCTGTCCGATCTTTCTTCTCGATAAGGTCCCACGCGCTATTGAAGCAGTGAGCCGCGAAATACTTGTGCGCCGCCGCGGCATCAAGCGCGGGACTCTTCGCCTTGGGCATACCTGCTCTCCGTCTGCTTTCGGGCGATTTTGGCGCCACGCGCTGACGCAGCAACTGGCCGGTAGGCGCCAAGCAAGCAGTCCGCGGTTCCGAACTTATTTTTCCGAACTTTATTCCCCTGTTCCGAACTTAATTCCTCTGCACCATCCACGACCTGCGCTATTCGACCGTCACGCTCTTCGCCAGGTTGCGCGGCTTGTCGACGTCGGTGCCGCGCGCGACGGCGGTGTGATACGCGAGCAGCTGCAGCGGCACGACGTGCAGGATCGGCGAGAGCACGCCGTAGTGCTCGGGCATGCGGATCACGTGCACGCCCTTCGCCCGACTCGATGCGCGTGTCGGCGTCGGCGAACACGAACAGCTCGCCGCCGCGGGCGCGCACCTCCTGCATGTTGCTCTTGAGCTTTTCGAGCAGCGCGTCGTTCGGCGCGACCGTCACCACCGGCATCTCGCTCGGTGACCAGCGCGAGCGGCCCGTGCTTGAGCTCGCCGGCCGGATAGGCCTCGGCGTGGATGTAGCTGATCTCCTTGAGCTTGAGCGCGCCTTCGAGCGCGATCGGGTAGTGCATGCCGCGGCCGAGGAAGAGCGCGTTCTCCTTGCCGCGCGAAGGTCCTCGCTCCAGGCGATGATCTGCGGCTCGAGCGCCAGCACGCTGCACCGCCGACGGCAGGTGGCGCACGCCTTCAGGTGCGCGGCCTCTTCGCGTTCGGCGGACAGGCGCCCCTGGACCTGGCGAGCGCCAGCGTCAGCAGGAACAGGCCGACGAGCTGGGTCGTGAACGCCTTGGTCGAAGCGACGCCGATCTCGACGCCGGCGCGCGTGATGTAGCCAGCGCGCATCTCGCGCACCATCGCGCTGGTGGCGACGTTGCAGACCGTCAGCGTGCGGTCCATGCCGAGGCTCGCGCATGCTTGAGCGCGGCCAGCGTGTCGGCGGTTTCGCCGCTCTGCGAGATCGTCACCACCAGCGTGTTCGGGATCCGGGCACGCTGTCGCGGTAGCGGTATTCGCTCGCGATCTCGACCGTCGGCCGGCACCTGGCGATGGCCTCGAGCCAGTACTTGGCGACCGAGCCGCGTAGTAGCTGGTGCCGCAGGCGAGGATCAGCACCGAGCTCGATGTCGCTTGAAGCACATCTGTAGCGCGCCGTCGCCGAACAGCTCGGGCGCGATGCCAGTCACGGCGTCGAGCGTGTCGGCGATCGCGCGCGGCTGCTCGAAGATCTCCTTTTGCATGTAGTGGCGGTACGGCCCCAGCTCGGCCGCGCCGCTGTGCCTGCATTGACGGTCCGGACCTCGCGCGTGACCGGTCGCGCCGTCGCGTCGACGATCCAGACGCGGCCAGCTGCAGGTCGACGACGTCGCCTTCCTCGAGGTAGACGATCTGGTCGGTCACGCCGGCCAGCGCCATCGCGTCGGAGGCGAGGAAGTTCTCGCCGTGCGCCGACGCCCACGACCAGCGGCGAGCCCGCGCGCGCGCCGACGACGCGATGCGGCTCGTCGCGGCAGAACACCGCGATGGCATAGGCGCCGCGCAGTTCGCGCACCGCGCGCTGCACGGCATCGAACAGGTCGCCGTCGTACAAGCTGTCGATCAGGTGGGCGATGACCTCGGTGTCGGTCTGGCTTTCGAACACGTAGCCGGCCGCCCTGAGCTCGCGTACGCAGCTCGTCGTGGTTCTCGATGATGCCGTTGTGCACCAGCGCGACGCGGGCGCTGCGTGCGGACTTGTCGAGGCCGCCACGCGCCGGCACCGGGCCGGCCGAAAAGTGCGGATGCGCGTTGTGCGGTGCCGGCGCGCCGTGCGTGGCCCAGCGCGTGTGCGCGATGCCGGTGAAGGCCCCGAGTTCGTGCGCCTGGGAGTCGAGCTCGGCCACGCGCGACGTGCTGCGCGCGCGCTGCAGGCCGCCGTTGGATGCACCGCGACGCCGCACGAGTCGTAGCCGCGGTATTCGAGTCGGCGCAGGCCTTCGATCAGGATGGGAACGATGTCGCGCTGGGAAACCGCACCGACGATGCCGCACATGGCTCGCACGCTCCTTGAATGACGGCGCGCATAGTAGGAGGAAGCGCATGAAATTGGCTTTCGAATGGTGACGAGGAACGCAATTTCCTTGCTCTATCGAGTCAAGATGCAATATAATTTCGCTCAGTAGAAGTTTTGGAAAGAAAAAATCGTAGTGACCGCTCGCACCGCACCCCTCGATACCACCGATCGTCGGCTGCTCGCGTTGCTGCAGGAGAACAGCGCACGCACCAACGACGCCCTCGCCCGCGCGGCGCACATCTCGCCGGCCACCTGCCTCCGCCGTGTGCGACGCCTGGTGGAGTCCGGCGTCATCGAGCGGCAGATGGCGCTGGTTTCGCCAGATGCGCTGGCCGGGCTCACGGCCATCCTGGAGGTGACGCTCGACGTGCAAAGCGCCGAGGCACAAAGCGCCTTCGAGGCGCTGATCGAGCCGGAGCCGGTGGTGCAGCAGTGCTACCGCGTGGCCACCGGACCGGATTTCGTTCTGATCGTTTACGTCCCCGAAATGAGCGCGTATCACGCCTTCGTGCACCGCACGCTCACCGCGGCGGCCAACGTGCGCAACGTGCGCAGTTTCTTCTCGGTCAAGCGCGTGAAGTTCGCGCCGGCGCTGCCGGTGTAGACAGCGGGCCGCTGAAATCGAAGAGGCAAGCGGCTAAGTGGACTTCTTCTTTGGCCGCTTCCAGTGGTCGAGCGTGACCTGCCTGGCACGCGCGACCGTGAGCTTGCCGGCCGGCGCATCCTTGCTGATGGTGGAACCGGCGCCGATCGTTGCAGCGGCACCGATTTCGAGCGGGGCCACCAGCACCGAGTTCGACCCGGTGTGAGCGTCGTCGCCGATCAACGTGCGGTGCTTGTTCACGCCGTCGTAGTTGGCAATGATGGTTCCGGCGCCGATGTTGGCGCGCCGGCCGACGGTTGCATCGCCGACGTAGGCCAGATGGTTGGCCTTGGAGCCCACACCCATCTGCGAGTTCTTCACTTCGACGAAGTTGCCGATGTGCACCTCGTCGCCGAGTGTCACGGTCGGACGCATGCGGGCGAACGGGCCGATGCGCGCCCTGCGCCCCGATCGTCGCGCTTTCCAGGTAGCAGAACCCGAGCACCTCCGTGCCGGCGCCGATGCTGCAATCACGCACGACGTTGTGCGGACCGATGCGCACGCCGTCGCCCAGCGTCACGCGCCCTTCGAACACGCAGCCGACATCGATGAAGACGTCCGTGCCCGTCTCGACGGAACCGCGAACATCGATGCGCGCGGGGTCAGCCAACCGTACACCGCGTTCCATCAGGGCCATGGCGATTCGCCGCTGGGCGATCCGTTCGATCTCGGCCAGCTGTGCGGGGCTGTTGACGCCAAGCGCCTCGTCGGGGTCGGCAAGCACGACTGCCGAGACCGGCACGCCCGCGCTGACGGCCTGTGCAATCACGTCGGTCAGGTAGTACTCGCCCTGCGCATTGCGGTTGGAAAGCGCCGTCAGCCACTCCTTCAGCCGCGCCGTCGGCGCCACCAGGATGCCCGTGTTCACTTCGTCGATCGCGCATTCGGCGGCTGTCGCGTCGCGCTCCTCGACGATGCGCACGACCTTGCCGCCGGCATCACGGACGATGCGGCCGTAGCCCGTCGGTTCGGCCAGCCGTACCGTCAGCAGCGCGACGCCGGCGCCGGCCGCCGTCACCAGCTGCCGCAGCGTCGCCGTCGTCGTGAGCGGCACGTCGCCGTAGAGCACCAGCGTCGGGCCGGAATCGTTCAGATGAGGGACTGCTTGCAGCACCGCGTGGCCGGTACCCAGCTGTGCTGGCTGGGCCACAAACACCAGGTCTTCGGCACTAAGGTAGGCGGCGCGCACCTCATCGCCACCGTGCCCGACCACGACGATCGGCCGCACCGGGCCATGATCTGCTCCCACGCTGCGCGCGGTGTCGAGCACGTGGGATAACATCGGCCGGCCGGCAACCGTATGCAGCACCTTGGGCAGCGCGGATTTCATCCGCTTGCCTTGCCCAGCCGCCAGAATGACGATGTTCATTGCGCGCAGGAGAGTTGAATGCGCAGCGATTCTAAGTCACCGCTTGCTCTGCTCCGCCGCTGGCTGCTGCTCGCAGCGCTGCTGCTGGCCGGCTGCAGCGCCGGCGTGCGCCTGGGCTACAACAGCGCCGACACGCTGCTCGTCTACACGATCGACAGCTATGTGGCGCTCACGGCCGAACAGGAGCAGTTGGTCAAGGAGCGCGCCAGCACGCTGATGGCGTGGCATCGCTCGACGCAGCTGCGCGACTACGCGCAGCTGATCGAGGCTTCGCGCCGGCGCCTCGAGGCCCCGGTGACGGCCGCCGACGTGCTCGCGTTCAACCAGGCGGTCAATGCGCGGATGGCGGCCGTCGGCGAGCGGGCGGCGCCCGACTTGGCCCAGCTTGCTCTCACGCTGACACCCGATCAGATCGCGCGCCTGCAGCGCAAGCTCGCCAGAGACAACTCAAAAGCGCGCCGCGAACTCGTGCAGTTCGCGGGCAAGGAAACGCTGGACGACCGGGTCAACAAGTACGCAGAGCGCGCCGACTTCTGGTTCGGCAGCCTGACCCGCGAACAACTGGAACTTGTCCGTGCTTCGCTTGCGCAGCGGCCCGACAGCGCCGCTTGGTGGATGGAGGAGCGTGAGCAGCGCCAGCGCGAGCTGGTCGCAATCGCGCAGCGGATCCAGGCCGAGCGCCCAAGCGAAGAGGTTGCGGCCCAGTGGATACGCGCCTACTTCGCACAACTGCAGAGCCCGGTCGATGCCGAACGACGGGCCCGTGTGATGGAGTTCCGCACCGTCAATGCCGAGCTGATCGCGCAGCTCGTCAACACCGCGACGCCGGAACAGAAGGCCAAGCTTTCAGGCAGGCTCGCGAGCTTTGCGCAGGACTTCATCGCGCTCGCAGCGGCACGCATCGGCCCGTCACCGGGCTGAGAGTGGGCGGCGCGCGCCGCGAGTGGCCTGTCACGGCCACTAATGCGCGGCGCGGTGTCCTTCTGTCTGCGTCGAGCGATGGCCATGCCCGGCGTGGGAGTGCGGGCCGTGCGAAGCCGTGCGGGCGCGGTGCGACACATTGCCCTGGGTCGGCACCAATGAACCGGCCACCATGCCGACGCCGGCCAGCAGGAAGCCGCCGAGCACCGACGGGAAGACTTCCCCGAGCGGAGTGGCAGCAAGAATGGCCCAGGTACTCATGCCGAGCACGATGGACCAGATGGCGCCCTGCGTCGTCGAGCGCTTCCAGTACAGGCCGCAGACCAGTGGCCAGAAGGCGCCCACGACGGGGAACTGATACGCCATGGCGACCAGCTCGTAGATCGGCGTGCCTTCCATCACGATTGAATAGATCAGCACACACAGCGTGAAGGCGAACACCGTGATGCGCATCGCGCGCAGCTCACGCTTGTCCGACAGCGGATGGAAATTCTTCAGGATGTTCTCGACGAACGTCGTCGAGGGCGCGAGCAGTGTGGCCGACGCTGTCGACATGATGGCCGACAGCAGCGCGCCGAAGAACATCACCTGCAGCCAGACCGGCATGCGCTCCATCACCAGTGTCGGCAAAATCTTCTGCGAATCCTCAGCGGCGAGCTGCGCCGCGACTTCGGGCATCACGATGAACGCGGATACGCCGATGAACATCGGCACAAAAGCAAAGACGAGGTACGAAATGCCGCCGATGATCGGTCCCTTGACGGCGGTGTCGGCATTCTTGGCCGACATCACGCGCTGGAACACGTCCTGCTGCGGAATCGAGCCGATCATGATCGTGATCGCCGCGCCGAGCCAGAACAGCCACGCGTGCGCCGTCGGTTCGGGAAGGAAGCGGAACATCTCCTTGCCAGCCGCATAGTCGACGACGTTGGCGGCCCCGCCGGCGAGGCCGGCCGCGAACCACGCGATCAGCGAAAGCCCGACGACGATGATGATCATCTGCAGGAAGTCGGTCAGCGCCACCGACCACATGCCGCCGAACACCGTGTAGACGAACACGATGGCCGTTCCCAGCGCCATGCCCTGCACCGTCGAGATCCCGCCGCCGGAGAGCAGATGGAACACCAGCCCCAGCGCGGTGATCTGCGCAGCCACCCAGCCCAAGTACGAAATCATGATCACGGCGGCGCTGAAGATCTCCACGCCCTTGCCGTATCGCTGCCGGTAAAAGTCGCCGATCGTCAGCAGGTTCATGTTGTAGAGCCTGCGCGCGAAGAACATGCCGACGAAGATCAGGCAGAACGACGCGCCGAACGGGTCTTCGACCGTCTTCTGCAGGCCGCCTTCGACGAATTTCGACGGAATGCCGAGCACCGTCTCGGAGCCGAACCAGGTTGCGAACGTGGTGGTCACGATCATGATCAGCGGCAGCGAGCGCCCGGCGACCGCATAGTCGGCCGTGTTCTTGACGCGCGTGGCGGCAACCAGGCCGATGGCGACCGAGGCGAGCAGGTACAGGGCAACGAAGGCGATCAGGGTCATGGCAGGCGCGGCGAAAATTTCGCGCGATTATGCGGCAACGGGCGCCGCGTGACATGCACGCGGACACAAGTGTCGCGCCGATGTTGCGTGGGCGGGTCGGTCAGCGCGACAGCCGCTGGAGCGCGCGCTCGTTGGGCATCCAGTGCTGCAGGGCCGGCCCCGCGATGCCGATCAACTGCCGGCTGACCGCCCGGCGCAACAGCATCTGCTCCAGCTCCGTCGACAGCCGTGGCCCCATGAACGCTTGCGCCGTTGCCAGGCCGGCCGGCGGCGCCGGCAGCACGCGGTTAGCGTCCCAGCTTTCGCCGGGGCGCATCGCAATCGGCGCCGGAAGATTGGCAACCGCGCCCGGATCGGCCTGCAGGACCCACGGCGCGAGCTGGCCGACAACGAACTGTGCGCGCGGCTTGATCGTGACATCGCCGACACGCCCGCGCTGGCCCCAACGCACCGTCAGCGTCCCGCTGGTCGTCGTCGCCGTGATCTTGTCGGTGATCGCGAAGTCGCGCCGCCAGTTGTGGTTGCGAACCATCATGACCTCCTCGAAGGTCATCGCGATGTCTTCGCGCGTCGTCGTGTAGTTGTATTCGTCGGTGGCGCGGTCCGCCGCGAAGAAGCCCGCCACGTCATTCGGCGAGTATGACCTCAGCGTGGCGTAAGGAATTCCATTGACCGGCGTCGTATCGCTGACCGGTCCGGTCGTGAACTTGATCTCCGCGAGCGCCTTCATCTGTGCCGACGTGAGGGGATACTGCGACGCGAGCTGGTCCGACGGCAACTGGGCGCTCGTATACCGGGGCGCGATGTTGTTCCATAGCGGACTCGACGAGTTGAGCGCGCCTCGCACCGACACTGGCACGAAGTCCGACGCGTGCCCCAACTCGTGATACATCAGCCAGCCCGCCTCCTGCAGCAGGTAACCGAGGTCGCGTGAAATGCGCGACGTGGGCGAAAATGGCACGAAGATGTTCTGGTTCATGCTGTTTGCGTAACGCCACGCACCGGAATACTGCAGGTCGCGGTCGAAAGCAGAGCGGAAGTCCGGCGCCTCGTCGATGACATCGCGCTCGTCGGCCGTCAGCCAGAAGTTGTCGGCATCGAGGTGAATCGCCCCAGTCAGCGCGTAGTAGAAACTCGGCCGGACGTGCGCTCCGATAACGATCGCGGTGACGCCATTGAACAGGCGCAGCAGGTCGGTCTTGTCCTGGTTGGCGAGCAGCAGATCCTCGAAATTCTTGCCCATCCAGTCGTGCGACACCAGCACACGGTCCATGATCTGCGCCACCGTCGGCACGTTGCCGCCGGTAGTGGTGTGCAGCAGCGGCAGTGTCCCCAGTGGGCAGGTATTGGCTCCCGCGCCGGTGTACTGCAAGTTCGCGTTGAAGGTGCAGTTGACCAGCACGCCAGCGTAGGGACCCGCCGCCTTGTACGGATGCACGCGCGACACGTGCATGTCGCTGAAGATGTATGCGTCGACACCTGACGGCGCCTGCGGATAGGCTTCGACCAGCACCATGACGTCGTCGGAATCGATCACGCTGCCGGCGGCACGGGTGACGCGGAAGACGAGCGCCGTGTCCTGAGTGACACTCGGCGCCGTGAAGATGATGCGATTGGGATCGCTGGTATCGAGTGTGACGGCCGGCCCGGCGGTCTGGGTCCAGGTCAGCGCCTCGCCGTTCGCCGGTGCCGGCCACGCGCGCACCGAGGCCTTGCCGCCCGCGCGCACGGCCTGATCGCTGCGTGCGACGACCGCGACCGGAGTGGCGGGCGTCGCGACGTTGATCGTGGCCGTCGCCGTCCGCGCCGTATTCGCTGCATCGACGAAGGACACGCTGAACGAGTAGCTTCCCGCGGCCGGCGGATCGAAGCTGATCGCCTGCGACTTCGCCGACAGCAGGGTCACGGCCGGACCCGCAGTCTGCTGCCACGAGACGTTGCTCAACGCACCGGTGCACCCCGCCACTACCGCGCCGGCTGTGCGGCCGACCGCCACCGCTGCATCGGCGACCAGACTGAATGTCTGTGCGGCGCTGGTGCAGGTTGGGCTTGGATTGATGGCCGCCGGCGGCGGGGGCGTACCAGTCGATGCAGAATCCTCTCCGCCACAGCCCGCCACCAGCAGGGCCGCGCATACGAAGGCACACGCCGGCGCGCGGCGGAAGATGGGTGTCATGGTGAATGCGGCAGGCGCAGTGAGGGAACGTCGCAAGATAGCGGCAGCGCGCCGCCGGTCAATGCCGCGATTGGCCTAATACAGAGGCGGAATTCGGGCCCTTCGTGTGCAGTTTGCCATTACACCCGCCAGAGCGCCCACGCGGCGAGTCCGACAACGATCGTAAGCAGCACGGTGGCCGCAGCGTACCAGCGGTTCGTCACGCGCTGCTCGCGGCGCAGTTCGCGCACTTCCTCTATCAAGCGGTCGGCCTCGCTGTGGCGCGTCAGCGCGCCGTGCATCAGGCGTGGCAGTTGCGGCAGCAGGTAGCTCCACTGCAGCGCCTCCTGCCGCAGCTTGGCCTCGAGGCCGCGCACCCCGACCTGCTGCTCCATCCAGCGTTCGAGGAATGGCTTGGCGGTCTTCCACAGGTCGAGTTCGGGATCGAGCTGCCGCCCGAGTCCCTCGACGTTGAGCAGCGTCTTCTGCAGCAGCACCAGCTGCGGCTGGATCTCCACGTTGAAGCGGCGCGATGCCTGGAACAGGCGCAGCAGCACGACACCGAGCGAGATGTCCTTGAGCGGCTTGTCGAACACCGGCTCGAGGACGGCGCGCACGCCACCTTCCAGCTCGTTGATGCGCGTGCCTTCCGGCACCCACCCGGATTCGACGTGGAGTTCCGCGATGCGCTTGTAATCACGCCGGAAGAACGCGAGGAAATTCTGTGCGAGGTAGTTCTTGTCGGTCTCGGTCAGCGTGCCGACGATGCCGTAGTCGAGACCGATGTACTTGTTGAACTGGTCGCCGTTAATGCCGACCAGAATGTTGCCGGGGTGCATGTCGGCGTGGAAGAACGCGTGGTCGAACACCTGCGTGAAGAAGAGCGTCACGCCGTCGCGCGACAGCTTCTTGATGTCGAGGCCCGCCTCCTTCAGACGATCGATCTGGCTCACCGGAATGCCGTGCATGCGCTCCATCACCAGCACGTTGTCGGAGCAGTAGTCGAAGTACATCTCGGGCACGACCAGCAGCGGCGAACCGGCGAAATTTCGCCGTAGCTGCGACGCATTGGCCGCCTCGCGGTTCAGGTCGAGTTCGTCGTGCAGGTAAGTGTCGAACTCGCGCACGACGTCGCGCGGGCGCAGGCGCTTGCCGTCGCGCCAGAGTTTCTCGACCAGCATGGCGCCGGTCTCGAGCAAGGAAAGATCCTTGTCGATCGCCGACAGCATGTTCGGACGCAGCACCTTGACCGCGACTTCCTTGCCGGCGTGCGGCCCGTGCTTGAGCGCCGCGAAGTGCACTTGCGCAATCGAGGCCGAAGCCACCGGCTCGCGCTCGAAGTTGGCAAACACGTCGTCGATCCGCCGCCCGAGCCCGCGCTCGATCTCGCGCATCGCCACGTCCGACGGAAAGGGCGGCACACGGTCCTGCAACTTGGCGAGTTCGTCGGCGACGTCGGGCGGAAGCAGGTCGCGGCGTGTCGAAAGCACCTGGCCGAACTTCACGAAGATCGGACCGAGATCCTCCAGCGCCTGTCGCAGCCTTGCGCCGCGCGTGGCGCGCGGGGCGCCGAACGTGGTCCAGTGGACCAGGCGCACCAGCGTCGGGTTGCGCAGGCTGGAAACGACGATCTCGTCGAGGCGGTAGCGCCAGACGACCGTGAAAATGCGAGCGAGACGCAGCAGGCGCATGGCGGCGATTGTACGAGCCGCAGGTGCGCACCCCGTCGCGGGTGACTACGTACGCGCGCGCTCGGCGAGTTCGACCCGCTTCTCGAGCCGGGCCACGTCGTCGCGCAGGCGTGCGACGTCGGCGTTGAATTCGCTCACTTCGTCGCGTCCGACGATCATCGGATTCTCCGTGACGAGATAGTGGGCGCTGTTATCGAGCATGCGTTCGGCCAAGTCGCGCCAATGCGATGCGCTCATGCGAAGCAACCCGACGATGCGCTGCGCCGCGACGTCGCCGACGAAGCGCGACAGCTCCTCCTCCGGCTCAGGACGCAAGTTCTGCAACACGAAGGCAAGCGCCTGAGCGAAGTCGGCATCGCCTTTCAGCGAGACGTTGCGCAGCACCGCCTGCGGATCGCCTAGTGCGAGCGGCAGGGCCGCAAGATCTGCTCCAACCGTGACGGTTGGCTCGGCCCGCTCGGCATCGGCGAAAACGCCATCGTCGGTGATCCGAAACGCGAGCGCGAACGGAGGTGCCTCGAACCGCGCCACGCGCCCGGCGAAGGGCACGAGCCGTTCGCGTGCCCACTGCTCGCGCACGAGCATGCGATTGAGCACCCCGAGGGCCGCGGCCGTGGCGAGCTGTTCGATCATGCGGGGAGTTTACGCAGCCGTCGGAAGGGCCAAAAAAGAAGGGCGCCGTGGCGCCCTGAGATCAAGTGCCGGCCGCAGCGCAGCCGAACGTAGAGGTCATGCCATCTGCTGGATCCCGGCCAGCACCCAACCTCCCCGGCTGGTGGCCGGCTTGGTGAGGTTCCACACTTCGGAGACGCGTTCGATCTCGCCATCGACCCGCAGCGTGCCGTCAAACTTCACGCTGGCCACGTGCTCACTGGCGTCCGACTCGATGCCTAGCAGCTCGGCGTCAAGCGACACGACTTCGGTGCGGGTCGTGCCCGGCCGGTCGCGCAGTTCGTGAGTCAGCGCGATGAACATGCCGTCGGTCGTGAACTCGGCCATCTCGTCGAGATTGCGACTGTCCCAGGCCCGCTGCAACAGCGCATAGTTTTCCTTGGCATGCGCAAGGAACTGCGCGGTGTCGAAGCCCGCCGGGATGCCCCACGGCGCGGTGTTCGCACCAGCCCGCATGAACTGATCCATTGCCGATCCCGGCCGTGCTCCGGCCGCCTGCGGCGTGACACTGGCGCGCTGTACTGGCGCCGGCGCCGGCGACGTCTCATAACCGACGTTGGAGTACGTGCCGGGGCCACGGCCGGCACCCGCCGGCTTCGGCGTCGGCTCCATCCGCCGCAGCACGAAGCGTGCAAGCAGCATCAGCGCCATGCCAATCAGAAGCACCGTGAGAAACATTGTCAGCGTCTCGCCGACTCCGAGCCACGAAGCGAGCGCAGCGATACCGAGGCCGGCGGCGAGCCCCATCAGCGCGCCGCGCCAGGGGCTGGCCGGACGCGGTGCCGCCGCTGGAGCACCGGCGGCCGGTGCCTTGGTCGGTGCGGCCTGCTGTGCACCGGGCTGCGCTGGCGCTGCCTGCGGCGACTGCGCGGGTGGCGCGGCTTGGCGTTGCTGCACTTGTGGCGACTGCCGGCCCAGATTACCGCCGCCGCCGAAGCGACGCTGCGCATCCGCATCCAGCGCAGAGGTCGCGGCGATGAAGCCGATGATGATTGCTGCTACCCACTTGTTCATGCGATCTCCAGGTTCAGAACTTGGTGCCGACATGCAGGGCACACACGCCCGCCGTCAGGTTGAACCATTGGACTTGATCGAAGCCAGCGCGTTCCATCATCTGCGCGAGCTCGTCCTGTGGCGGGTGCATGCGTATCGACTCGGCCAGGTAGCGATAGCTGTCGCTGTCGCCGGCGAGCTTCTTGCCGAGCCACGGAAGCACGTTGAAAGAGTAGGCATCGTACAGGGGGCCTAGCGGCTGCCATATGCGGGAAAACTCCAGCACCAGCAGGCGCCCGCCGGGACGCAGCACGCGCGCCATCTCGGCCAGCGCGACATCCTTGTGCGTCATGTTGCGCAGCCCGAAGGCCACCGACACCAGGTCGAAGTGCGCGGAGGGAAACGGAAGCTTCTCGGCGTCACACTGCGCGAGCGGCGGCGTCAGCCCCGCGTCGAGCAGGCGGTCCCGCCCTTCCGCCAGCATCGCCCCGTTGATGTCGGTGAGCCAGACCTCGCCGCTCGCGCCGGCGCGCTGCGCGAAAGCCTTTGCGAGATCCCCGGTACCGCCGGCGATGTCGAGCACCTTCATGCCCGGACGGATGTTGGCGTGACGAACGGCAAAGGCCTTCCACACCCGATGCAGCCCGACCGACATCACGTCGTTCATCAGGTCGTAGCGGCTCGCGACCGAATCGAACACTCCGGCTACGCGCGTGGCCTTTTCCTCCTCGGCCACCTCTTCGAAGCCGAAGTGGGTGGACTTGCGCTCGCGCTCGCTCATCTCGGATCTTGACCCCAGCCCTGTCAGTGGTGGCCGCAGACTTTCCCAGCCGGGGCCGCCCCTTCGGCCGATGGCTCGCGGCTGGCCCCTGCGGCCTCGAGGCGCGCAAGGTAGTCGGACCAGAGACGTTCCTGCTGAGTGCCGAGTTCGTAGAGGTAGTCCCAGGCGTAGATGCCGCTGTCGTGCCCGTCGGAGAAGACCGGCTTGACGGCGTAATGCCCGACAGCATGCAGCTCGTCGATCGTCACTTCACGCTTGCCAACCTGCAACGTCTCCTGACCCGCCCCGTGTCCGCGCACTTCAGCCGACGGCGAGTACACGCGCAGAAATTCGAACGGCAGGCGGAAGACCGCGCCGTCATCGAACGCGACTTCGAGCACGCGCGACACGGTGTGCAGCACGATATTGGACGGGGAGGGCACGCGTGGCTTGGTGGCGGACATGCGGCGAAACGACCTTCTGAATCGCGAGAACCTGCGACGGAAGACGATCGTACACCGCGCGCTCGTCGCGACCGTTACCCGGCCTTCTGTCCCAGTTGCAGCGAATACACCTCGACCAGCGCCGACTTGCCCTTGATGGCCACCGCGCCGAGGGCTTCGAACAGGCAGCGTTCGCCCAGCCCGAGTCGGGTGGCGTCGTCGGTCAGCACCGCATGTCCGACCGTCTTCGTGTGTTCCTCGAGCCGCGCGGCCAGATTCACCGCATCGCCGACGCACGTGTAGGTCGCACGCTGCTGGGTGCCGGTGTAGCCCGCGATTACCTCGCCCGATGCGATGCCGATGCCGATGCCGATCGCCGGCTTGCCGCTGCGCTCGGGCTCCCGGTTGAAGAGCTCGATCATCTCGATCATGTCGAGTGCGGCCCGTACCGCCGCCCCGGTGGGATCGACCAGCGACAGCGGCGCTCCGAAGACCGCCATCAGCCCGTCGCCGACCATCTGGTTGACGACACCCCCCTGGCCGCTGATCGCATCGAACATCAGCGTGTAGTAGGTGTTGAGCAGCTCGATCGTTTCTTCCGGTGGCAATTGCTCGGAAATCGATGTGAAGCCGCGTATATCGGAGAACATCACCGTGGCCTGCACGCGATGGCCGCCGAGCGCGAAGCCGGAAGCATCGAGATCCTGCGCGACTTCAGATGTCGCAAAGCGACGCACGAGTTCCTTCTGCTGGTCGCGCAGTCGTTTCTTTTCCAGGCTCGCGCCGATGCGCGCCTTCAGCAGCACCGGATTGACCGGCTTGTGCAGGTAATCCTCGGCGCCGAGTTCGATGCAGCGCACGACGCTGTCGAGCCCTTCGATCACCGATGTGACGATCACCGGCAGGTCGCGCAGCTGCCGATCGGCCTTCAGCTGCTCAAGCACCTCGAGGCCGTTCATTTCCGGCATCTCGATGTCGAGCAGCAGCAGGTCGAACGGCTCCCGCCGCAACATCTCCAACGCCACGCGGCCGTTCTCGGCGAGCGCGACGCTGTGCCCCTGCAGCTCGAGCGTGCGCGCGAGCAGCAGCCGGTTGACCTTGTTGTCGTCGACGACCAGCAGTCGCGCTCCGCGCTCAGCCATTGCGCAACTCCCTGAGCGCCACCGCGACGCGGGCGTATTCGGACTCGAGCGCCTCGAGGCGGGCGGCATCCTGCGTCGGATCGGCGTTCATGCCGGCGAGTTCCAGGTCGCGCGCGAGCGCGCCGAGTGTCAGCGCACCGAAGGTGTGGCTGTTCGACTTGAGCGAGTGCGCCGCGCGGCGAAAGCGATCGGCGTCCGACCCCGAGCGCGCTGCGCGCAGTTCCGCCAGCATCCCGGGCGCTTCCTCGAAGAATGTGTCGACAAGCTCGACGACGAAATCAGCACCTGCCGTGTCCTGCAGCTCGGCAAAGCGCGCCGGGTCGATCGCGGGCGACGTCATCTCATGCTCCCTTGCGCGCCGATACATGGTTGAGCGCCTCGACCAGCGCGTCGACGCGGATCGGCTTGGTCAGGTAGTCGTCCATGCCGGCGGCGATACACATCTCGCGGTCGCCTTGCATGGCGTTGGCCGTCATCGCCACGATGCGCGGCGCGCTGTCTGCCGGCCACTTCGCCGTGATGCGCCGCGACGCCTCGAGCCCATCCATCTCGGGCATCTGCACGTCCATCAGCACCACGTCGTAGGTCTGGCGCTCGACGCGACTCGATCGCCTCGATGCCGTTGGACGCAAGGTCGGCGCGGTAGCCCATCTGCTGCAGGACGCGCAGCGCCAGCTTCTGGTTCACGACGTTGTCTTCGGCGAGCAGAATGCGCAGCGGATGCCGCGCACCCATGTCGGTGTCGATCTTCGGCTTCGCGGCGGTCGGCGCGGGCGCTCCGCGCGGCGCGCTGTGGGCGAGAAGGTTGACCAGCGTGTCGAAGAGCTGCGACTGCCGCACCGGCTTCGCCAGGTAGGCGTTGAACAGGCCCTCGCTGTCGCCCACCTCGCGCCGGCCGAGCGAGCTGAACAGCACCAGCGGCAGCCTGGCGTGCCGCTGCCGAACCTTCTGCGCGAGCTCGATGCCGTCCATCTCCGGCATGTGCATGTCGAGTATCGCGAGGTCGTAGGCTTCGCCGCCATCCAGACCGCGCAGCGCTTCCGACGGCGACGCGGCCTCGCGCACCTGCATGCCCCACTTGGCCGTCTGCAGCGCTCAGCATGCGGCGATTGGTGGCGTTGTCGTCGACGACCAGCACGCGCCGGCCGGACAATTCAGGCTGCACACCGACGAAGTCGCGACTGCGCGCCGGCGGCAGGTCCGCGATCGGCGCGCGCACGGTGAAACGGAACGTCGAGCCGCGGCCCGGGCCGCCGCTTTCGGCCCACATCCGCCCGCCCATCAGTTCGGCGAGCCGCCGGCTGATCGCAAGCCCGAGCCCGGTGCCGCCGTACTTGCGCGTGGTCGACGAGTCGGCCTGCGAGAACGACTGGAAGAGCCGGCCCATGCCCTCGGGCGTGAGGCCGATGCCGGTGTCGCGCACGGCGAAGGTGAGTTCGACGGCGCCCTTGGTCACCGCACCGGCGCTGACCGTCAGCACCACTTCGCCCGCCTCGGTGAACTTCACCGCGTTCGCCAGCAGGTTGAGCAGGATCTGGCGCAGCCGCGTCACATCGCCGCTGATCGCTGCCGGCACTTCGCCTTCGAAGAAGTAGGCCGTCTCGAGATGCTTCTCGGTCGCACGCGGGGCCACCAGGTCGAGCGCCGACTCGACGCACTCGCGCAGGTCGAAGGGCTGCGCCTCGATGTCCATCCGGCCGGCCTCGATCTTCGAGAAGTCGAGGATGTCGTTGATGATCGTCAGCAGAGCGTCGCCGGAGTCGCGGATCGTCGCCGCGTAATCGCGCTGCTCGTCGTTCAGCGCTGTGTCGAGCAGCAGCCCGCTCATGCCGATGACCGCGTTCATCGGCGTGCGGATCTCGTGGCTCATCGTCGCCAGGAACGCGCTCTTCGCCTCATTGGCGGCTTCGGCTGCGGCGCGCGCCTCTTGCGTCTGCTTGAAAAGACGCGCGTTCTCGATCGCGATGACAGCCTGGTCGGCGAAGGTCTTGAGCAGCACAAGCTCCTTGTCGCTGAAGGGCTTGGGCGGTTGACGCATCAGGCAGAGCGCGCCGACACCCCGGTCTTCCCACAGCATCGGCGCCCACGCCACCGAACAATTGCCACTCAGCTCCACCACCCGGCGCACGGCGGGAGGCGGGTTCGGCATCGCTGCGACATCGGCAATGTGTACCGTGCGGCGCTCGCGTATCGCCTGCGCGGTGATGGAATTCTCGAGCGGACGTGGAAACGCGTGGCCCATTGCCTCTGCCGCCGAGCCGCGCCAGGCACCGACATTCACCTTGCCGTCGCCGACCAGAAGGATACCGACCTGCGTGCTCGCGAACAGGTGCTGGCAACTATCGAGGATCTTGTCGAACACCGGCGCCGTGTCGGAAACCGAACTGCTGATCACTTGCAGCACCTCGGCTGTGGCGGTCTGCCGTTCCAGCGCTTCGTTGGTTTCGCGGAACAGGCGCGCGTTCTGGATGGCGATCACCGCCTGGTCGGCGAACGACTGCAACAGATCGATTCCTTCTCCAGGTACGCGAAGGCGGCTTGCCTGGCAATCGAGATGCACCCGATCGCCGGCCCTCCCAGATCATCGGCGCAACCAGAATTGAGGCGAAGCCGAACGTGTGCGCGAAGCGCCTCGCGACATCAGCCGGTGAAGTCGCCCTCGGCGGTGTCGATCGATGGGCACCTTGCTTCGCCATGAATCGGCGCCGACGCTGACCAGGCACGGCTCGGCGGCCGATCGATTGCGTGGACTCAGCACCGCTGTCGCCGTCGCTCGAGTCGAGGCGCAGGCCACCAGCTGCAGCACGCTGCGCCGTTGTACCATCAGCCACGATCGCCCACCATCCCGCGCGAACAGGCGCTCCGCAGCTGCGAGCGATGGCGTCCAACACCGGCTGCACGTCCGTCGGCGATCGCTGATGACCGCAGGATCTCGGCTGTCGCCGTCTGCCGTTCCAGCGCCTCGTTCGTTTCGTTGAACAGCCGGGCGTTCTGGATCGCGATCACCGCCTGTCGGCGAAGTCTGGAACAGTGGCTTCCTTGGGTAATACAGCGGCGGCGCGAGACGAGATCGAGCCGATGCCGCGCCTTCCCACAGCATCGGCGCGAAGACGGCCGAAAGTCGCCGAGCACCGTCCGCTCGATCGGGCGCGGGTAGCCGTCGCGTGAACATTGCCATCGCGGTCGCCGTGGACCGGCGCGGGCGCCGACCTCGACTCCCGCTGCTGGTCGTCGACCACCACTCGAACGGAACCGCCGTCGCTCGGAATCAGCCGCCTGCAACTGTCCAGGATCTTCTCGAACACGGGCCGGGCGTCGGCAACGGAACCGCTGATCACCTGCAGCACTTCGGCAGTGGCGGTCTGCCGCTCGAGGGCCTCCTTCGTCTCGTTGAACAGCCGCGCGTTCTGGATCGCGATCACCGCCTGGTCGGCGAAGGTTTTCAGCAGCCCGATCTCGCCGTCGCTGAACCCGGTGGCGGGCACGCGAATCGCATACAGCCAGCCGACCGGCCGCTCCTGCCAGACCATCGGCGCCGCCACCTGCGAATAAGGCCCGATTCCCATCTGCTGCGCGACGCGCCGCACCGGGCCGCGCGCATCGTCGGCAAGCGTGTTGACGAAGTGCAGCGGCTGGCGGTTGCGCAGTGCTTCCAGTTGCAGCAGGTCGTCGGCAAGTCCGGAGGCGACCAGTTCAGTCACCCGTTCGCCCGCCTGGCCGTGGTGCGCCGCGATGCGGGCGCGGCCGTGCTCGTCGATGAGCAGGATGCCGTGCTCGGCGCTGGCGAAGAGCTTCTTGCAGCTCTCCAGTATCTTCTCGAACACCGGCGCGGTGTCAGCCACCGAGCTGCTAATCACGCTGAGGATCTCGGCCGAGGCCGTCTGCCGCTCGAGCGCTTCCCGGGTTTCGTTGAACAGGCGTACGTTCTCGATGGCGATCACGGCCTGGTCGGCAAAGGTCTGCAGCAGCTTGACTTCCTTTGCGGCAAACGCCCCGGTCGCGGCGCGATTGACGGTGATCGCGCCGACGACCTGCTGGTCACGCAGCATCGGCACCGCCAGACCACTGCGGTATCCCGCCGTCTGCACGACCTGCTTGACCTGTGGCGAGAGGTCCGCATCTGCCAGCATGTCGGAAACGTTGACGACGTCGCGCGTGCGCACCGCGCGCGCCGTGATTGAGCGACCATCCGCCGACATCGGAAAGGCGGACAGCAGCGCATCCAGGCCCGCCCGGTCGAGGCCGAACGAGCTGACGATATGAACCAACTGGTCGTCGAAGCGGGACACCACTCCGTAGTCCGCGCCGGTCAGACGCGCCGCGCGCTCGGCGATCGCATCGAGCACCGGTTGCACGTCGGTGGGCGATTGACTGATGATCTGCAGCACCTCGGCGGTCGCCGTCTGCCGCTCCAGCGCCTCCTTGGTCTCGTTGAACAGCCGCACGTTCTCGATCGCGATGACGGCCTGGTCCGCGAAGGACATGATCAGAGCAATCTGCTTGTTGTCGAACGGCACCGTCTCCCGACGCGCAGTGACAATGGCACCGATGACCTTGCCCTCGCGGACCATCGGCGCCGCGATCTGGGAGTCAAACCCAAAATCGCGTCCGAATCTCTCGGTCCTCGGCGGCGCCTCCGGATTGCCGACGATCGGCACGAGTTGAGAAACCGCTCCGGCAAGGAGCGTCTTTCCGACGTGGGTCGAATCATCGAGCGGAAGTGGATAACTCTCCGCCAGCTTCTCGAAGCCCGGAACTCCCTGGATTCCAGCCAGATCGATGTTGCCGTCGCGTATCAGCGCAACGATTGCAAATTCGGTACCAAACAGCCGAAGTAGGTTACGTGTAATGGCGTCGAACACCGGCTGGGTATCGGTCATCGAACCGCTCATCGACGCAAGAATCTCGCCGGTCGCCGTTTGCCTCTCCAGCGCCTCCTTGGTTTCGTTGAACAGCCGCGCGTTCTGGATCGCGATCACGGCCTGGTCGGCGAAGGTCTGCAGCAATGCCAGTTCCTTGTCGTTGAAGATGCCCTTTGCGCGCGAAGCACCGATGGCACCGATGCCGCGCTCGTTCCACAGCATCGGGGCATAGGCCATCGACTGATATCCGGCCTGCCGGGCAACGCGACGGACCGCACGCGGTACGGTCTCGTCGTTGGCGACATCGGGATAGTGCACAACGCGCCGCTCGCGGATCGAGCGGCCGGCCGGCGTCGGGCCCATTGGCGCGGGGAAGGTTGCGGCGACCGCCTCGCGCGATTTACCCAGGTATGCGCCTAGAGTCAGGACGCCTTGCTCATCGGCAAGCAGCACCGCCGTCTCGTCACTGTCGAATATGTGCTTGCAGCTGTCGAGGATCTTCTCGAACACGGGGGCCGTGTCGGCCACCGAGCTGCTAATCACGCTCAGGATTTCCGCCGAGGCCCTCTGCTGCTCTAGCGCATCCTTTGTCTCGTTGAACAGCCGAGCGTTCTGGATCGCGATCACTGCCTGGTCGGCAAACGTGCGAAGCAGCGCGATGTCCTTGTCCGAGAATGGGCCGACGTGGTCGCGGCCGACGAAGATCACTCCGATCGCCTTTTCTCCCCAGAGCAGCGGAGCAAAGATCACACCCTTGTAGCCGACCGCCCGGCAGGCGCGGCGCGTGTTCTCCGGAACGTCTGACGCTTCGACGTCCGGATAGTGGATCACGCTGCGCTTCACGACCGACAACCCCGAGCCGCTCTGTGCGTCGACGGCAAGGGGGAACACCTTCAGAAGCTCCGTCCTTCCCGGTCCGTGGTAGGCAATCTGGTGCAGAAGGCCGTCGTCTCCGACGAGATTGATGCCAGCCACCTTGCCGGCAAAGAGCCGCTCGCAGCTCTGCACGATCTTTTCGAAGACCGGCGCCGTGTCCTGCACCGAACTGCTGATGACGCTGAGCACTTCGGCGGATGCCCGTTGCTGCTCGAGCGCCTCCTTGGTGTCGTTGAACAGCCGTGCATTCTGGATAGCGATGACGGCTTGGTCGGCGAAGGTCCTAAGCAGCGCAAGTTCCTTGTCGGTAAACGGCCTTGGCGGCTGCCGAATCACGCACAACGAGCCGACTCCGCGGTCTTCCCATAGCAAAGGCACATAAGCTGCGGAAAGATCACCGGAGCGTTCGATGAGTTCACGCATGTGGGGTGCCATGTCCAGGACACTCTTGGCACTGGGAACGTGCAAGGTGCGGCGCTTGTGCAGGACATACCCGGTCACGCTCTGTTCCAGCGGCAAACCTTCGGTGTGCGTCACGTTCTCGACCACTGTGCCGCGCCGGGCAACCGATCGCACGACTTTGTCTTCGCCCACGAGGAACAGGTTCAGCTGGTCGGTGCCGAACAGCCGTTCGCAACTGTCGAGGATCTTCTCGAACACCGGCGCCGTATCGGCCACCGAACTGCTGATGACCTTCAACACTTCGGCGGTTGCGGTCTGCTGCTCGAGCGAGGTCCGTGTCTCGTCGAACAGCCGCGCGTTGTTCAGTGCGACCGCAGCCTGCAGGGACAGGCCGACCAGAAACTCCAGATCGAGTGCCTCGAACGGCTTGCCGCCCATGCGCCACACGACCATCGCGCCCTGGACCTGATCACCCGAGAGCAGCGGAACCGCCATCAGGCGTTCATCGTCGCCACGATCAGTGCCAGAGACCTGCACGGCACGCGGGTCGGCCGCAGCCTTGTTGATCAACTCCGGCTGGCCGGTCTTCAGCAGGCTGCCGATGATGCCGCGACCGGGCTCGATGACCGTCGCCTTGATCTTCGCGGCATTGTCACCGTGTGCCACATCGGCGCGAAAGGTTCCGCCGTCCGCTGCGGGCAGGAAGATGGCGCTGTTCTCCGCGCCGAGCAACTCCTTGGCGTGGTGAGCGATACCGTTCAGAACCGCCGACAGATCGAGCGAAGACGACAGGTCGCGACCCACATCGGCCAGCGCAGAGGACTCCCGGCCGCGCCGCTGGATCTCGCCGAAGAGCCGTGCGTTCTCCAGTGCCGCGCCCGTGCTCGCGGCCACGGTAGACAGCAGGCGCACGTCGGCCTCGTCATACGCCGCATCGCTTTCGTGGTTCTCCAGCGCGATGTATCCGGACAGGCGATCGCCGGCGAAGATCGGGATGGCGACACCGGAACGACTCATGTCGGTGCCGGGCACGACGAAGAGTTCCCACCCCCGGTACTCGTCGCGGCTGCTCCAAACGACCGCCTGATGTGCCTTCACTGCCTTGAACCAACGCCGGCCGGCGGCCACTTCGCTGAGGTCGAACGACTGCTGTTGGAGGCGCACACCGTGCTCGTAGGCATACAAGATATGCAACCGTCCGGCCGGCTCGTCGACGGAGGAGATGCTCAGGTTGCCAGTGGCGAACAGCGCGCGTAGCTTGTCGCCGACGAGGTCGATGATGGCCTGGTAGCTCAGCTCGGCGGCAATGCCCTCCTGCACGCTGTTGATCAGCGCCAGTTCGCTGGCACGCTGCTCCAATTGAGCGGTGCGCTCGGCCACCTTGTGCTCGAGTCCCTCGGTAAAGCGTGCGTTGGCGAGCGCCACCGCGGCCTGGCTGGCGAGCAAGGCGAGCAGGTCGCGGTCGGTATCTCCAAAGCGGCCGTACAGTCCCTCGATGTCGGCGTATAGAAAGCCAATCAGCTCGCGTCCGGCCAGGAGCGGAGCGATGAGGCAACTCCGTTGGTCGATTTCGGCGGCGCCCTCAGGCCCGTGTCGCAGCCTGACCGCGTGCGTACGCCGCGCTTCGCTGCAGCCAGGGCGTGATCGCGGCAAGCAATGCTTGCTCGTCCTCGCGTGGCGGCAACGCGGCTCCGGCAATGCGCAGCGCGCCGGCGGCGTCGAGCACGACAAGCACGCGTTCGGCGCCGCTGAGCTCGGTGGCTTCTTCGACGAGAAAGTCGAGCACTTCTGCTTCACTGCCCAGCTCGTTGAGTCGCAGGCCACTCTCGGCCAGCCGCTCGAAGGGCTCGCGCAGACTGGCTTCAGCCCGCAGGTGAGGCCAGCGGCGTGAGCGGTCGCCGCGCGTGCGCAGCACTTCAAGCAACTTGCGGTGGGACTCGACCCTAGCGAAGAAGCTGCGGCGCAACCCGGCGTCGCTCAGGTTGGCGACGTTGGTGCAGAGGAAGCGGTAGGCCGCAGCGAGCGGTTTGCCCGCCTCGCGCTCGCGTCCGTTCGCCTGCAGCGCCCGCGCATGCACTTCCCATATTTCAACCGGCGACAGGGCGCCGGCCAGTGCCGGTGTCTCTCGGGCCTGAAGCAGCTCGATCGCCTCCTGCGACGCAGTCAGCGCGCGCGCCGGTTTTCCGAGCTGCAGCCACGCCTTGGCGAGACTCGCAAGCGCGGCGATCAGGAAAGTCGTCTCGGGATAGCTGCGATAGATTCGGACCGCTGCCTCGGCGCTGCGGCGTGCGTGCTCGCCATCGCCTTCGAGCAGTGAAAGGTCGGCCGCTGCGTAGTGCTCGAAGCCGGCGAAGTACGGATCGTGCACCGTGCGGTTGATGCGGGCCAGTTCCGCGATCCAGTGCCGCGCTGCCTCGACGTTGTGCAGCTTCGCCTCGTACCAGGCCAGAATGAGTATGCTCAGGCCCATCGAAGTCGTCGTCCGGTTCTCCCGTTCCGCCCCAACGACTGCGAGCGCCATGCGCCGTGCGCGGCGGTACAGCCCGAGGGAACCGTAGGCAATGGACAGGTTGTGCCGGATGCCGAGCTGTCGTTCGGTGTAGCCGGCGGCGCCAAGGGCGTCGATCGATTGCTGCAGGCCGCGCAGCCGCAACGCCATGTCGGGCTGTTCGCGCAGCAGCATGTTGAGCGCGCCGCCGAGCCCGGCGCGGTCGCCGGACTGCTCTGCCAGGGCGACGGCGCGCTGCGCGGCCCGTGCGCGCTCGCCCGTGCGTCCGAGCGTCGCCAATGCGCATGACTGCGACCACAGGGCGCGGCCGGTCCACATGGCGTCGCCAGCACTTTCGAATTTCTTCGTGGCTTGTTGCGCGGCTGACAGGCCGCCGGCCACATCGTGGTCGCGCCACATCGCTTCGCTCAGGCGGAACAGCGCGAGCCCTTCGAGGCACGGGTCACGGATCGAACGCGCCAACTCAAGTGCCTGGCGCGCGCTGGCCCTCGCAGACGAATGATCGCCGAGGTGTGTCTGGACCAGCGCGAGCCGGCACGCGGCGCGCGCCGAGGCGACACCGCCGAGCGGGCCGGCCTGGCTTTGCATTGCCTCGGCGTCCCGCTTTGCGTCGCTGAATCGGCCGAGCGCTATGAAGCTCTCGGCGCGGATATCCAGCAACTCGAACCGGGTTTCCGACGCTAATTGCGGGTCTTGCAGCGCGTGCGTGCAGGCATCGATCGCGTCCTGCTGCCGCCCGGCCCAGGCCAGCGCCGCAATGCTGTCGATCGAGGAAACGGAACGGCGGAGCGAGCCGTCAGCCGCGCACCGCGCGTCGGGATTCGACTTCTGTCTCGGGCTTGGCATCAGCAGCCTGAATCCAATGGGCTTCGGCGCAGCAATGCGCTGCACTGTCTCGCACTCAGGTGCCGCGCACACCGCCACCTCAGAGTGTGTGCGGCATGCTACTGGTTACGGCTGCAGATGGGGAACCACTCGGCTCGAGAACGCAGCGCAGTCCTCCACCTGCCGCCGGCGTACGGAAACGCGGTGCATGTCTCCGGAATATCGCTGCAGCGGTTGAAGCCAAGGAATTGCAATTTATCTTCGCCAGCGAGCATCCTTGTGCGTCGCAGCGGAAGGACAATTGCGCCGTCTGAACACACTTGGAACCATTCTGGTGTCCGGTCTCGGCTTCAATTTGCGGCTGCTGCGCCGTCCACCCACTGAGCGGCGGCCAAGTTCGGCGAGGTGTCGTGGTCATCGCGTTTCGGGTGTTGACCTGGTCGCTGCAAGCGGGAGAATTACCGAGCGTGACCTCGCCGAGGTCCGCTAGTTTCCTGCACCTAACCGACGGAGAGCATGAAGCGAGGCAGGATTTCATGGCTTGTGTGCGCGGCGTTGCTGCTCGGCGCGACCGCGGCCACTTCCCAGCCCTTGCCATGCGCCTCGGTTTCGCCCGAGGCGCGCGAGTATGTACGAACCGAGGCGCTTGCCGCGATGTCAAGCCTGCGCCGCGACCCAGAGCGTCGACGCCGTCCAAGTCCAGCGTTCCCGTAGCCCACTTCCGCAGACCAGAACCAGTCGTACCGCGCGTGATCGGCCGCAACTACACGGACGCTGCCCGCACGCTGGCCAAGTTCGAAGTCGAAGGAATTGAAACGGCCAGCGCTGCCCCAGCTGGTCAAGTGCTTGCGCAGGAACCTGCACCCGCCGCGCTCGGCCGCCCAGGGAGCACGGTCATCCTGCAGGTATCGGACGGCTCGCTTGACCGGCGCTGCGAGCATTAATCCGGTCACTGCGCCGGCTACTGCGGTCTGCGGCCTCGTCCGCGCCAGCGCCGGCACCTGCAACGAGCCTTGCGCCCGCATCGACGACCGTCCCTTTGCCGCCTCAAGAGCCAGTCGATCCGCCCGGAGCACGCAGTCAATTTCCGACCGCATTCTCGACCATCGCTGTTCTCATCTTCGGCGCTGGCGTTTCGCTCGGGCTGTTGTCTGGCGCACTCTTGATGCGTCGGCGGCTGCTACGCGGCCAGCTTGCGGTTGGCGAAAACGCGCCCCCGATAACGCTTCCTCAACGCCAGCAGCCCGTCGATCAGCAGCCGACCGAATCAGACTCCGGCGGCCTCCCAGAAACCGGCTCGTCGTCTGAAATCCAATTCGCTGCGCGGCTCGTTCCCGCCGCAACAACGATCGTGCTGGCGCCGCTCTCCGGACGCGATGAGATCTCAATCGAGCATTCGAGCGACTACCATGCATGGAGCAGATCAGTCTGCACGCGCCGATCGAGGTCAGCGGCGATGACGTCGAGAGGGCGCTGTTCGAACAGAGCAAGGACGAGTTCGCCGTCGCGAGAATCTTCGAGCGACTCCGCGGCGCCGCCGCCGAACGCGCGGCAGACGAGCTGAACCGCGCGCTCGAAGTTGACATTCTCGACGTGCTCGCCCAAGGGTGGGTCCAGGTGCCCGCAATGCACAGAGCGGTCCAGCTGACCGCGCTGACGCGGGGTCCACCGGTGCGCGTCAATGTCGAGCGGCACAACATCGCATCGGCCTCGCATGTTGTGCTCGACACTCGTGTGGCGGGGAGCTCGCTGCCGCCGCTGGAGCTTGCGCTCGAGATCGTTGTAGACGTTCAAAGCGCGACCCTTGCCGCGCGCGATGGCCGGATCGATCTGGTCGCGCTCGGCGACGCCACCGTCCTCGCGCGGCTCAAGTACAAGAGCGTGCTGGTGAAGGAACATGCGACGCGAATCTCAGGCACAGCGCGCGACCTGTCCGAGCCCAGGCCGCCCGCATCCGACCGACCGGCTAGCGTCGACTTCCCGATTTGAGCCGGCCGCTTTTGGCCACACCGCACACCTCGCGTCGTCAGTTTGCCCGCCGTCAACTCGTCGACCCTTCAGAACAGCTTGAGCACCATGAGGGTAAGGACGCTCGCCATGACCAGCCATTCGTAGCGACGTGCCCAGATCACGACCGGATCGGCGAGCGCACTGACGAGTTCGTCGGTCAGTCGGCGAGCCGCGATCGAGGCATGGAAAACTGCCTCAGGAAAAGGTTTGGAGCGGCTACGGGGAATAGGCGCTCAATTCAGCGGGTCGTGCGAAGACTCAGGATCGCGAAGGCCGGTGCCGGGTGAGTTCCGGCTCGTGTACGCGGCAAGCTCCCACTGGTCGCTCGGCTCCTGGTGGCTGACGATGTAGGTGTCGCCATCTTCGGCCTCGACCTTGAACCACCGTTGCGATGGCGAGTACCACCTGTCCACTACCGCACGCACGGCGACGCGCCGTTCGCCGAACCGGAGGGCCAGGGGTTCCTGCTCGCCGCGATAGCCCGCGTAGCACTCGACGTGGATAGGCATGCGTTCACGATACGCCGCAGCGGCAAGCAGAGCACCACCGGCGCTGCCGTCGGACGCAACGCCGCGGACATCATTCGGCAGCGGCTGATTCGTCTACCGCCCAACGGCCACTCTTAGCCGGTGGTCGCCGGAAAGATCGACGGCTTTCTTCAGCGCATCAGTTGCATCGTGAACTGCCCGCGAATCGCGCTGTCGATCTGTTCGGTGGACACGAAATTCGGTGACGCAAGCGCCGCCGACCAACCGCAGCTCATTGTGTAGCCTGGCTGACTTGGGTTCGCCAAGAGCGTGATCCGCGTAATGCTGAACATCGCACTACCCGTGCCCGACTCGCGTTCATCATAGGACACGCTGCCGACCGTCAGCGGGCCAGGCAATAGCGAATGTGGTGCGCCGGCGTGGGGAACCAGCTTGCAGTGGGGCGAGGCCGGCGAGATGGCACTCGCACCCACCAAGCGCCCGTCCTGAAAGAGCAGCTGCGACAGGTTGGCTGGAAAGGTCAGAGGTGACAGCAACGTGAACGTCGATCCCTTTTCGACTTGCTGAGGAGGGGCCGGCGGCGGCGCTTGCGGCGCGCTCTTGCATCCTGTGAGGACCGCCGCCGCGAGCAATGCCGCGCCCGCCGCAGCAATCTTCCACGAGATGTCCTGCTGCGTCATACGATTGGTTAGGGCAGCAACGAATGCAGACACTGCGTTTCCCTTCATCCACCGGGATGTGAGTCTGGATGGGGCGGCGTCCATCGCGGACTCCCGCTCCCGAGCGTCAGCTTAGCGGTCGGACGCGATGGCCGCTATCGGGTTTGGTAAGCCAACGCGTCGGCTGGCTGCTTGTGGGCCGTCAGAAGCCACCCTATCCAGCACGCACGCTCACCGCTGACAAGCTGTGCGTAGGACAGCGACAGCGCTGAAATCTCTGGATATGCCAAACGCGTGGCTCCACTTCACTCCGACGGCGCTGCAGGCGTAGGCTTGCGCCCGGAGTCACGTCGCGAACGGCGCTCGAAGCTGCCAGGAAGGTCCAGGGCGGCGCGGGGGCCAACGAAGGAAGGGCGAGCACCATGACAGCATTCAACGTTGTGCGGTTCCGGGTCAAGCCGGGACGCGAATCGGAATTCGTCGATGCACACCGCAAGGCCCCCCGCTTAGACCTCAGCGGCTTCAAGCGCTTCTCGCTGATCAAGACGGGGGATCGCACCTACTGTGTGATCGGTGAGTGGGATAACTACAAAAACCTGGTGGCTGCGCGGCCCCGGATGATCGCGATGCTCGACAGCTTTCGCGACACGCTGGAGGATCTGGGCGGCGGCTTGGGCGTCACCGATCCAGTCTCCGGCGAGGTGATCGTAGAAATGTAGGCCTTCGGGCAGCGCGAAGACGATCGCGGTTTGCTGCCGGCTTGGCGACGAGCGGCGGCACATCAACCAGCGGCCAAGACTGACCGGCGTGTCCGCAGCCAATGCCGTTTGGCACTCGCGCGCCGCGTCTGAAACTTGCCACGCACGCTTCGCTTCCGAGAACCGCACCAGCCTAATCGGCACGACCTCGTGACCGCCAACGGACAGAGTGCGGAACGCGCGGAACGCGTCCCTGCGTACGGTTCATCCCTGAGCAAGGGACACCGGCGACCTCTTGCGTCGATGCTGATTCTTCCGCCGAACTCTGGGTCTGGGAGATTCAAATGAACAAAGTTCAAGTGTTCTTATTGTCACTGGCCGAAGCTCTGGCTGGACCTGTGGACGCCCAAGTGTGTTCGGGCGGTAACGATGGCGGGATGGACGCCACGGGCAACCAGTGCAACACGCTTTATGAGGTCGCGGCCTTAGCACCGCTTCAGCGATCACCTCGCCGGCACAAATCACCAAAGTCGGTAGCGTTCGGGCATCGGCAGCGCACCCTGCGATGCGTCTGGTGAAGACGTCGGGTCAACATTCGGCTCCGACTGCCAGGGCCGTGCCGGCAACCGGGAAACTTCGGGCTGCGCCACCGCTGAGCGTGTCTGCGAAGACCGCAAAAACTGCGGCCGGATTGGAAGCATGCTGCTCGGGCGGCAAGGGTGGCGGAATGGATATCAGCGGCGATGAGTGCGGCTAGGAGTCGGCGGCCGCAGAAACAAGAACTAGTAGGGGAGATGGCGCGCCTGGCGGGATTCGAACCCACGACCCCTGGCTTCGGAGGCCAGTACTCTATCCACTGAGCTACAGGCGCGTGCCTGTGGTGCCATCGCACGCGACTTTCCGTCATGACTTTGGGGGTGCGCAGCTGAAGCGCACATCCGGACGCGAGCGAAGGCGGCATGGTAACGGGTTTCTCCCGGCGCCGCCCGGTACACGGGCTCGATCGGCGCCGTGGCGGTCCGGTCGAAGAGGGCCCGCACGTTATACTTGCGCGCTTTTCAACGCGGACATTTTCGCTCTGGCGCGCACGCTTTCTGCGCTGGCATCCGCCGCGATCCGCCCCACGCCGTCAGGAGCACCATGTCGAGCGACCCACACACTTCGCCGATCAAGACCCCACGCCAACTGATCACCGTGGTCGTCCTGGCGTTTGTCGTCCCGGTGATCCTGATCATTCTGCTGGTCACGTTCGTTACCGGGCAGAAGGTGGGCGGTGCAGGCACGGAAGCGCTTACGCCCGAGGCCGTCAGCGAAAGGTTGCGGCCGGTCGGAACGATAGCGTTTGCAGGCGCTCCAGCCGGCCCCAGGACCCTGCAGAGCGGCGAGGCCGTTTACAAGCTCGCTTGCAGTGCCTGTCACGCGACCGGCGCCGCCGGGGCGCCCAAGGCCGGGGACAACGCGGCATGGGCCCCGCGGGTTAAGCAGGGCTACGACACGCTCGTCAAGCACGCCGTCGAAGGATTCAAGGCGATGCCGGCCAAGGGCGGCAATGCCGATCTTGACCCGATCGAAGTCGCGCGCGGAGTCGTCTACATCGCGAATCAATCGGGCGCGAAATTCAAGGAGCCGGAGGCTCCGGCTGCAACGGCCAAGGCCAGCTGCTCGCACCGGCCAACAGATCGTCCAGCAGACCTGCGGCAACTGCCATACCGCCGGCTTGAGCGGGGCGCCGAAGATCGGAGACCGCGCGGCATGGACCAAGCGCGCGTCCACCGGAATCGACGCCGCCGTGGCCTCGGCGATCAAGGGGCACGGCAACATGCCGTCGCGCGGCGGTATGTCGGATCTGACCGACGCCGAGCTCAAGTCGGCCGTGCAATACATGTTCGATCAGTCAACCGGCGCGAAAGCGCCTGCGGCTGCAGCGCCCGCCGTGACTGCAGTGACCGCGAGCGACGAAGCCCGATGGCGCAAAGATTTACGCGATGGGCTGCAACGCCTGCCACGCCACCGGCGTCGCCGGCGCGCCGAAGTTCGGCGACAAGGCCGCATGGGCCGCGCGCAGCAAGGTCGGCGTCGATGGCCTCGTCGCCTCGGTCACGAAGGGCAAGGGCGCGATGCCGCCGAAAGGCGGGCAGGCGAACGCCAGCGATGCCGATTTGCGCGCTGCGGTCGAATACATGGTGGGCGCTGCAAAGTAGGCGGGCTCGCCACGCGGACGGAGAGACGGGCCCAGGGCGCCCGTCTGCATTTCGGCGACTGCGCGGGCGAGCCTCAGGGATTCAACTGCCGATACACGAGGCGAGCCAGTGTCTGCAATTCTTCCTTCGGCAAGTCACCGGCCAGGGCATAGCCACAGGATTCATCGATCCAGTAGAACACCCGCGTCGTGCCCTCCTCGACGAAACGGAACGCGGTTTCGGATTGGTGGATTCGCGCTTGATCAGCAATGAAAGTCGTGACCCCGCGCGTTCTCGTACATCAGGATGCGATTGGGGCAGGATCGCTCGAATTCGTCGGCGGCAGCAGGCGTCCTCCCAGCAGCTGGTAGCCGGCGGTACGAGCGACGGCGCGCTTGATCGGTGTCGACAAACGCTTCGACAGCCATGCAACGAGGTGCTGCTCCTCCGGCGCCGCCACTTCGACCGGATGGCGCACCTCCGGCACATAGGCGGCATGCGCCAGGACTGCCACATTCGCAAGTCGCAGCATCCCCTGGATCCGCCAGCCAACCCGCGGGCGAGGTAGCCGCACGCGATGCCGATGAACAGAGTCGCGGCCAGGCCGCCCCAGCGGTTCCAGCCACGGATCGCCGCCGGCGCAGCCGCAGCGTGTGCGGCTCGTTCAACACCGGGTCGAAGGCTCGTGCAGCGCACGGTTCTGCTCGGTATAGGCGCGTAGGCGCGCCGCCGACATCGGGATCCCGCGCGACAGTTCCGCCTCGACTGCGCGACGATCCTCCTCGCTGGCGAGGCCATCGACGTAGGCGTGAAGTTGTTCTTCTTTCATGGTGGCTATTTCACTCTTCGCAGAGGCGTGCTGCCACTGGTCCGAGTGCCTTCCTCCAGCATCGGCGCAACCGCTCACGCCCACGTGCCAGTCGTGACATTACGGTGCCGACGGGCACGTCGATACCGCGGCGGCTTCGACATAACTCATCTGTTCCAGGCCGACGAGCAATACCACTTCACGATGCTCGGCGATGAGCTAGTTAGCGCCATGCGCAGTTCCACTAACACGACGCCGCTATCCGCCGCCAAACCGGACGCAGCGAGTCCACGGCGTCTGCGCGGGAACGTCTTCATCCAGTGGAACCGTAGCGCGCGCCGACCTCACACTATTGACGTAACGTTATGCAGCACCGTGAACAACCACGCCCGCAAATCCGTTCCGGATTGCCACAGCGCGCGTTTGCGCCAGGCTCGTTCAAGCGCGTCCTGTGTCAGGTCGTCGGCGGCTTCACGCTTACCGGAGTGCGATGGCATAGCGCCGCAGGCGCGGAATCCATGCTCCGCCTCTTCGGCGCTGAAGCCCACTCCCGCCATGCATCAGGTCCTCGCCACCCGCCATGCGTTGTTGAACCCGTCGCCGCTGCGGTCCCCCGGTTTGGTGTCCTTGTCCAGAGGTACAGGGCTTGCCCTTATAGGCCCATTGGCTGCGCACCGTCGTTGCGCGTGATGATCGTGTAATCACCGCTCGGCTTGGCGTCCGCGGCCGCCAGCAGAGGCGGCCATTGGCCGCGCACGGGCCATTGCATTCACTCTTCCCGCTGCCCGCGGCGTCCTTGTCGAACGTATACAGCGTCATGCCGGCAGCTGTTGGTCAGCACCCCGTCCGTCGACCTTGGTCGGTGCCGCCGGTGCGCTGCCCATCATCTTCCATGCGTGGAACAACCGGCCAAGCCGCGATTGCGAGCGCCGCAGCGATGAAGATGCAAGCCCCTTGCGCATATCCAATTCCTTTGGGGTGAGACCTTTGTAAACACGCGAGCGCGGGCTGCTATTCCTCCCGGGAGCTCAGATTTCCGCCGGATCGACTTCGATCTGCCACCGCATGCTGACCTTGCGCCCGCAGGCCTTGCAGCCATTCGCGCAAGAAACGTCTGTAGCGGCCCGCGTTGCGGCGACTCGACGAGCAACTGGGCGCGTTCCATGCCAGCCCGGCGCGCCATTGCCATCGGCACCGGATCGTACAGCGTGCACGCCGCGGTGAGTCACCCGCCTTAGTACCGCATCGCGCAGAAACGCGATCGCATCATCGATGCGCCCGCCTCGGCTGTCAGCAATGCCTGATGGCTCGCTGGTGGCATGCCTGCCCGCTCACGCTCCGCCAGCAGACGCATCGGCGAAGGCGGAGTAGTCGTGCCGGCCAACGCGGCAAAGAGCGGATGCCGCGGGAAGCGTGTCTGCAGCAGCGCGCGACTGGCCGCCCGCTGCGCCCGGCGCGGCCGATCACCTGCATCAGTGTCGCGAACAATCGTTCGGACGCGCGGAAATCGTGCGAGGCGAGCTGGCTGTCGGCGTTGAGCACGACAACCAGTGCGACGTTCCGGAAGTCGTGTCCCTTGGCAATCATCTGGGTGCCGACCAGAACGTCGACTTCGCCACGATGAACCGCATCGAAGGCATCGGCAGCCTCATTTCGGCGCCGAGTCGAGTCGCGATCGATGCGCAGCATCCTCGCAGAGGGCAGCATTGTTGCAGCGACTCCTCGATACGCTGTGTGCCGCGGCCGACGCCGTGCAGTGCGGCTGTTGCCGCAGGTCGGACACGTACGCGGCACGGGCGAGCCCATCCGCAGTGATGGCAGCGCAGCGTGCGGTCGGCTTGTGGAACACGGCGAAGGCCGCGCAATGCGGACAGTGCGACAGCCAGCCGCATGCTTCGCAGGCGACGACCGGTGCATAGCCGCGACGATTGAGGAACACCAGCGACTGCTCGCCCTGCCGCAGTGTCTCCTGCAGCGCGCGCGATCGGAGGCGCGATGCCCGCTGCATCCAGTGACGTCGCCCGGGTCCACCAGTGTGATGGCCGGCGCGGTCCATGTCTCGGCCGCAGGCGCGCGGCAAGCGTCAACAGGCGATAGCGTCCGGAGCGCGCATGGGACCAGCTTTCGATCGCAGGCGTTGCCGACCCGAGGACGACCGGCACGCCCAGCATCTGTGCGCGCTTCACCGCCATATCGCGCGCCGAGTAACGCACGCCTTCGCCGGCCTTGTATGACGGGTCGTGCTCCTCGTCGATGACGATCATCGCAAGTCGCGGCAACGAAGCGAACACCGCCAGACGAGTGCCGACAACGACGCGTGCGCGGCCTTCATGGCCGGCCAGCCAAGCGGCAGCCCGTTCTCCGGCCGACAACCCGCTGTGCAGCGCCACAACTCGATACCCGGGAAAGCGCGCGCGCACCTGGGCTTCGAGTTGCGGCGTCAGGTTGATCTCGGGCACCAGCAGCAGCGCCTGGGCATCAGGATCTCGCCCCAGCCGGCGTTCGATTGCCGAAAGATAGACCTCAGTCTTGCCGCTGCCGGTCACGCCATGCAGCAGCGTCGGACGAAGCCTGACCGGCGCCAGGCTGCTCGACGCAAGCGGCCTGGTCGCTGCTCAGGTTGCGCGCGCACCGGCGCGCGGCGCCTGCTGGCCGGCTGCACAGGCGTCCGCGCAGTCGTTCAGGCTCTCGAGTAGCGCGGTCCGGGCAACTGGCGTAGCGCCGGCGGAAGCGCGGTCAGCGCGACCTCGCCCCAAGGGTGCTGGTAGTAATCCGCGGCAAAGCGCGTCAACGCCAACCAGTGCGCACTCGAGGGCAGTCGACTTCTGTCAAGCACCCGTTCCATCGGCTTGATGACGTTCGCCCGCCAGTGCGGACTGCTCGGCGATGATCCGACGATCAAGCCCACCAGCTGCGCCGCCCCAGCGGCACGAAGCACCGCAGTCCGACATCCGCGTCGTGGCCTTGCGACAACATAGCTTCGCCGCTGTGTATTCAAGCGGCCCTTCCAGCGGAACGTCCAGCAGCACCTTCAGGAACCGTTTGCCGCGCACCCCGTTCTTCTGAGCTAAAGGATCAAATTAGCCGCTAACTGTACTGATTCAATAACGACTGCAGATCCTCATCGCAATTTGCCTGTGGATAACTTTGTGGAAAATCGGTGGGAAGGCGTCGCAAACCCCCGTGGGAATTGGCTCTCGGCCCGCCTCGGCCACTGTCACATGTTCGTCAAGATGTCGATAAATCAATGAGTTACGCAACCTCTATGCGCCTGTTCGGGGCAACCGGGCCCGGAAGCCGCATGGATTCTGGCTGAACGCACTTTTGTGAATAAGTCAAGCGGCAGCGTCGATTTTTGGGCACTCACCCGCACTTCCGCTCAACCTTCGATCATTTGGCTGTGTTGGTGCACCGCATCAACCACGGTCGCGACCGCTTCCGGGCGGCGTGAATTGCGAGATGCCGTGCCCGAGGTTGAATACGTGCCCTCCGCAGCGCCCGTCGGCACGGCGCGGAGATCCAAACGCGTCGAGGACGCGCTGGGCCTCGGCCTCGATGCGCGCGGCCGGCGCGAACAGGGCCATCGGATCCAGGTTGCCCTGCAACGCGCAGCGATCGTCGATGCGCCGCCGCGCCTCGCCCAGATTTACGGTCCAATCGAGACCAACCGCGTCGCAGCCGATCGCGGCGATCTGCTCGAGCCACAGACCGCCGCCCTTGGTGAAAATGATGCATGGGACGCGTTCGCCATCGTGCTCGCGTGTCAGCCGAGACACAACTTGCCTGCATGTAGGCGAGAGAGAAGTCCTGGTATGCGCCGTCGGCCAGATGCACCGCCCCAGGTATCAAAGATCATCACGGCCTGTGCGCCGGCTGCGATCTGCGCGTTCAGATACTCGGCAACTGCGTCAGCGTTGACCTCCAGGATCCGATGCAGCAGGTCCGGACGGGCATACAGCATCGTCTTGATCAAGCGGAAGTCGTCGGAACCGCCTCCTTCGACCATGTAGCAGGCGAGCGTGAACGGGCTGCCGGAAAAACCGATCAACGGAATCCGGTTCGCCAGCGCGCCGCGAATCTGCCGCACCGCATCCATCACGTAGCCCAGCTCCTGCTCCGGATCGGGCGCCGCCAGCCGGGCCACGTCGGCCTCGGTGCGCAGCGGACGTTCGAACTTCGGTCCTTCGCCCTCGGCAAAGTACAGACCCAGACCCATCGCATCGGGCACGGTCAGGATGTCTGAGAACAAAATCGCAGCGTCGAGCGGATAGCGGTCCACCGGTTGCAGAGTGACCTCGGTCGCGAGCGCAGGCGACTTCGCGAGGTTCAAAAAACTGCCGGCGCGCTTACGCGTCGCGTTGTACTCGGCCATGTAGCGGCCGGCTTGACGCATCAGCCAGACCGGGGTGTACTCGGTCGGCTCGCGCAGCAGGGCGCGCAGCAGCGTGTCGTTGGAGGGTCGCACGGGCAGAGAGAAGGGCAGGAAGGTGCAGGGCGGCGATTCTCGCATGAGCGCTTTACCGGCCTGGCTGCAGCGACGAGAGGGCGGCGTCGTGCTGGAGGTTTACGCGCAGCCCGGCGCCCGTCGCACGGCCATCGTCGGTGAACACGGCGGACGCCTGAAAGTCGCCGTCAACGCTCCGCCGCTGGAGGGGCGGGCCAACGAAGCGCTGATCGAACTGCTGAGCGAGAAGCTGGAACTGCCGCGACGTGCTGTCGTTCTGGAAGCCGGAAGCACGGGCCGGGACAAGCGTTTCTTCGCGACAACGACGCTGGGGCCGGAGGAGCTCCTGCAGCGCCTCTTGCCGACGCAGAAATAGAAAGGGCAGGCGCATGGCCTGCCCTTCGTACTGCAACAGCAGCGAAATTACTTCTTCGCCTCTTGCTCTCGCAGCCAGCCAATTCCTTCTTGGCGTCGGCAGCCTTCTTGCACTCTTCGGCGGTTGGCTTCTTCGCGTCCTTGGGGGCGTCGGCGGCGTAAGCAACGCCACAGGCGAAGGAGGCGGCGATAAGGGCAGCAAGCAGTTTGTTCATGATTTGAGTTCCCTGGAACGGTTAAAAGGCTGAGCACACGCGGGCCGACGTCGACCTTGGGGCTCAGCACCGATTAACGCCCGACTCCATGGCCGGTTGACATGCGAAAACCCGAGTATCTCGAACTCAAGTTTTCCGCGTTCTATTCTTGCGGCAGTGCGAGTGTGCGAACCTGAAAGCGGCCCTCGTTGTTGACCAGCCAAGTCTCCGAAAAGACCAGGTTGCCGCGCATCAGCAGAGTTGGCGGAGGCGCCGGCAGTGGCGACGCCGTCTTCAGCGAGGCGAGCGCCATATCGTCGAGTGTCTTGATCTGGGGCGAACGCGTCACACGCGACCGAACCACGTTGCCCGACTTGTCGACCGTCGCCTCGACCACGATCACGGCCTGCAGCAGATGATGGGGTCGGCCTTGGAAAAGTCTCTGCTGGTTGGCCTGGTGAATGCGTTCCGCGGCGGCTCGCTTCCAGGCTTCCAGCGCCGGATCGCGCGGCGCAAGCCTGACCGGTCCGGGTCCATACCGCCCCTGTGCGGTGTCCGATGCCGGCTGCGTGGCGGTCTGCGTGGACGGACTCGCAGCGGGCGGGGGCGGTGTCGGCGCGCTACAGGCAGCAAGGATGGCCGCCAGGGCCATAGGCGCGAGCCTACGACCGCAATCCCTAAGATGGGAAAGTATCGCCAACGAGCGGCAGGATTTCGTATTCATCGTCATCGAACAATCAGAACTGGCACCTTCGAATGCGTCAACAGACGCTGAGTCTCCGAACCGAGAACCACGGCGGAAAGCCCGCTGCGCCCGTGCGACGCCATGACGATCAGTCCGGCATCCACCTGTTCGGCGGCGGCAAGGATGCCGCGGTAGATCTCAGCGAATTCCTGCAGCGAGGTCGAACACTCGGCACCCGAGTCGCGTGCGATTTCGCTTGCACGAGCCAGTCGGGCGCTCGCTTCGGCGCCGACGGCCGACTGGTAGTCCGCGCCGGCAATCGCGCTCGATTCGCCCATCGCGCTGTACGGATAGGGCGCTGCCACCGTCACCGCGGTCAGCCGCGCCCCGACGCTTCGTGCCAGATTCGCCGCAGTTTCCACGGCCCGCTCCGACAAAGGCGAGCCATCGGTTGCGACGAGGACTCTGCCGTTGAACATGCCAACCTCCAAGCCGATATTTCGGCAGAAAAAAGCAAAAGGGGCAGCCATGGCTGCCCCCGATTTGCGCTAGACCGCCTTACTTGCCGCGGATCTTGCGGATCGCCGCGATCTGGGCCGCCATCGATGATAGTTCGGCTTCGGCCTTGGCGATGTCCATGTCGCTATTGGCGTTCCGGCGCGCTTCCTCGGCCAGTTGCAGTGCCTCGCGCGCCTTGGCCTCGTCGAGGTCCTTGCCGCGAATCGCCGTGTCGGCAAGCACGGTCACGACGTGGGGCTGCACCTCGAGGATGCCGCCGGCGACGAAGATCAGTTCGTCCTCGGTCTTGCCCGGCACCTTGATGCGGACGACGCCGGGCTTTATGCGGGTGATCAGCGGCGTGTGACGCGGATAGATGCCGAGTTCGCCGACCTCGCCCGGCAGCGCCACGAACTCCGCCTCGCCGGCGAAGATCGATTCCTCGGCGCTGACGACGTCAACCTGGATCGTTGTGGCCATGATGCCTCCTCGGGACGGCCGCGATTAGGCGGCGACCTTCTTGGATTCCTCCTTCTTGCTTGCCTTCCTCTTCCTTGCGCATCTTCTCGAACTTCTCGCGCGCCTCGTCGATCGTGCCGACCATGTAGAAGGCCTGCTCCGGGAAGGCATCACATTCGCCATCGACGATCATCTTGAAGCCGCGGATCGTCTCTTTCAGCGGCACATGTTTGCCCGGCGAGCCGGTGAACACCTCCGCGACGTGGAAGGGCTGGGACAGGAAGCGCTGGATCTTGCGCGCGCGCGCCACCGCGAGCTTGTCCTCGGGCGCGAGCTCGTCCATGCCAATGATCGCGATGATGTCGCGCAGCTCCTTGTAGCGCTGCAGCGTGACCTGCACGCGGCGGGTCGTCGTGTAGTGTTCTTCGCCGACGACGTTCGGGTCGATCTGGCGCGAGGTCGAATCGAGCGGGTCGACCGACGGATAGATGCCCAGCGAAGCGATTTCGCGGCAGAGCACGACGGTGGCGTCGAGGTGGCCGAAGGTGGTCGCCGGGCTCGGGTCGGTCAGGTCGTCCGCCGGCACATACACCGCCTGGATCGACGTGATCGATCCGATCTTGGTCGAGGTGATGCGCTCCTGCAGCTTGCCCATTTCCTCGGCCAGCGTCGGCTGGTAGCCCACCGCCGACGGCATGCGCCCGAGCAGCGCGGACACTTCGGTGCCGGCCAGCGTGAACCGGTAGATGTTGTCGATGAAGAGCAGGATGTCCTTGCCCTCGTCGCGGAAGGCCTCGGCCATCGTCAGGCCGGTGAGGCCGACCCGCAGGCGGTTGCCCGGCGGCTCGTTCATCTGCCCGAACACCATCGCAACCTTGTCGAGGACTTTCGAATCCGTCATCTCGTGATAGAAGTCGTTGCCCTCGCGCGTGCGCTCGCCGACGCCCGCGAACACCGAGTAGCCGCCGTACTGCTTGGCGATGTTATTGATGAGCTCCATCATCGTGACGGTCTTGCCGACGCCGGCGCCGCCGAACAGACCGATCTTGCCGCCCTTGGCAAACGGGCAGATCAAGTCGATGACCTTGATGCCGGTCTCGAGCAGTTCGACCGACGGACTCAGCTCGTCGAACTTCGGCGCGGGCTGGTGGATCGCGCGCAGTTCGTCCGACTTGATCGGGCCCGCTTCGTCGATCGGACGGCCGAGCACGTCCATGATGCGGCCGAGTGTGCCAGAGCCGACTGGCACCGAGATGCCGGCGCCGGTGTTCTTCGCCTTCATGCCGCGGCGCAGGCCGTCCGACGAGCCCATCGCGATCGTGCGCACGATGCCGTCACCGAGCTGCTGCTGCACCTCGAAAGTCAGGCCCTGTTCGACCAGCGTGTTGGTCGGGTCCGCATCGAGGATGAGCGCGTCGTAGATCTCGGGCATCTGGTCGCGCGGGAACTCGATGTCCACGACTGCGCCAATGCACTGAACGATGGTTCCGGTGGCTCCGGTGCTCATAGGATTTCCTCAGTTCTGCTCTTCAAATTCGGTTCGCGATCAGGACACTGCGGCGGCGCCGCCGACAATCTCTGAAATCTCTTTCGTGATGCCGGCCTGCCGCGTCTTGTTGTATATGAGCTGCAATTCCTCGATTATCTTCTTCGCATTGTCAGACGCCGCCTTCATCGCTACCATGCGCGCGCTCTGCTCGGAAGCCATGTTCTCAGCGACAGCTTGGTAGATCAGCGCTTCGGCGTAGCGAATCAACAGCGCATCGATCACCGCCGGCGCATCGGGTTCGTAGATGTAGTCCCACGCGTAGGCGCGCTTTTCTTCCTCGCTTTGCGCCAGGTGCTCGTACGACAGCGGAACCAGTTGCTCGATAACCGGCTCCTGCTTCATCGTGTTGATGAAGCGGGAGTAGGCGACGTACACCGCATCGATCCTTCCGTCGGCATACATGTCGATCAGCGCCTTGACCGGCCCGATCAGCTTTTCCAGATGCGGGCGGTCGCCGATCTGCACGTAGTGCGACACGATGCTGGCATTGAGCCTCTGCAGGAATCCGAAGCCCCGGTTGCCGATCGCCGTCGTGTGGACCTTGACCCCCTGCGCATCGAGTTCCTTGATCCGGCCGAGAACCGCGCGCTGGACATTCGTGTTGAGCCCGCCGCACAGACCCTTGTCGGTAGTCACGAGGATGATCCCGACCCCCTTGATCGCGTCGCGCTTCTGCAGGAACGGCGGCTGGTATTCCGGATTCGCCAGCGCCAGGTGCGCGACGATGTTGCGGATCTTGTCGCCGTACGGACGGAATTGGCGCATCCGGTCCTGCGCCTTGCGCATCTTGGAGGCTGCGACCATTTCCATCGCCTTGGTGATCTTGCGCGTGTTCTGAATGCTCTTGATCTTCAGGCGTATTTCTTTGGTACCTGCCATGTCCTAATTCGTCGGGATGGTCGCGGCGCTACGCGCCGCACGTGCATCCCTCCGACTCCAGTTAGGTGTTCGAGCCTGGGAACGGCCCGGCGCTCCAACACATTCGAACTACATCAATATCCGGCCGACTTCCTGTACGCCTCGATCGCTTTCGTCAGCTCGGCCTCGTCCTCCTTCGAGAGATCCTTCGCGCTTTCAATGCGCTCGGCCAGTGCGGTGTGCTTCGTCTTCACGTATTCGCGCAGCGCCTTCTCGGCCGTCAGGCAGTCCTTCAGCTCGATACTGTCGAATGCACCGGCGCTCACCGCGAACAGCGTGACAGCCATTTCCCACACCTGCTGCGGCTGATATTGCGGCTGCTTCAGTATCTCGGTGACCCTGCGACCACGCTCGAGCTGGTTACGGGTCGCCTCGTCGAGGTCGGAGGCGAACTGTGAGAACGCCGCTAGTTCGCGGTACTGCGCCAGTGCCAGGCGCACGCCGCCGCCGAGCTTCTTGATGACCTTGGTCTGCGCTGCGCCACCGACCCGCGAGACCGAGATGCCCGGGTTGATGGCCGGGCGGATCCCGGCGTTGAAGAGGTCCGTCTCGAGGAAGATCTGGCCGTCGGTGATCGAGATGACGTTGGTCGGCACGAACGCGGTGACGTCGCCGGCCTGTGTCTCGATGATCGGCAGTGCCGTCAGCGAGCCGGTCTTGCCCTTGACTGCGCCCTTGGTGAACTTCTCGACGTACTCGGGGTTGACGCGCGCGGCACGCTCCAGCAGTCGCGAGTGCAGGTAGAACACGTCGCCCGGATACGCTTCGCGGCCCGGCGGGCGGCGCAGCAGCAGCGACACCTGTCGGTAGGCCCACGCCTGCTTGGTCAGGTCGTCATAGATGATCAGCGCGTCCTGGCCGCGGTCGCGGAAGTACTCGCCCATCGTGCAGCCCGAGTATGGCGCGATGTACTGCATCGCCGCCGATTCGGACGCCGTGGCCGCCACGATGATCGTGTATTCCATCGCGCCAAACTCTTCGAGCTTGCGCAGGACGTTGGCGATGTTCGATGCCTTCTGACCGATCGCGACGTACACGCAGATCAGGTCTTTGCCCTTCTGGTTGATGATCGTGTCGACCGCCACCGCGGTCTTGCCGGTCTGGCGGTCACCGATGATCAGTTCGCGCTGGCCACGACCGATCGGCACCATCGAGTCGATGGCCTTCAGACCCGTCTGCACCGGCTGCGACACTGGTTGGCGCTGGATCACGCCCGGCGCAATCTTCTCGATGACGTCGGTCATCTTCGCGTTGATCGGTCCCTTGCCGTCGATCGGTTCGCCGAGTGAGTTGACGACGCGACCGATCAGTTCCGGGCCGACCGGGACAGCGAGGATGCGTCCGGTCGCCTTGACCGGATCGCCTTCGCGAATGTGCTCGTAGTCGCCGAGCACCACGGAGCCGACCGAATCCCGCTCGAGATTCAGCGCCAGGCCGAAGGTGTTGTTCGGGAACTCGAGCATCTCGCCTTGCATCACGTCCGACAGGCCATGAATGCGGCAGATGCCGTCGGTCACCGTCACGACCGAGCCCTGCGTACGAAGCTCGGTCGAGACACCGAGATTCTTGATGCGGCCTTTCAGCAGTTCGCTGATTTCACTGGGATTGAGTTGCATCTTTCAACTCCGGTTGTTCAGGCGGTAAGCGCCGTCTGCATGTCTGAGAGCCGCGCACGGACCGAACCGTCGAGGACCTGGTCGCCGACCGTGGCGCGCACACCGCCGATCAGTTCGGCATTCACGCGCACCTCGGGCTTGAGTTTGCGGCCGAATTTCACGGCCAGCGACGTCACCAGCTCGGCCACCTGGGCATCGTTCAGCGGAAACGCCGTTTCGATCAGGCAGTCGGCCACGCCTTCCGCCGAGTTCTTCAGCCGGCGGAACTGCGCAGCGACCTCCGGCAGCACCGCGAGGCGCTGGTTCTCGATCAGCAGCTTGAGGAAGTTGCCGCCCGGCTCGGGCAAGGACGACTTGAGCATGCCGGTCAGCAGACCGAACACCTGCGCGTGATCGAGATTCGGATCGGCGACGACCTCGGCGACCTGCGGGTGCGCCATCAGCGTCGCCAGTTCCTCGATGGCGGCAAGCCAGGCGTCCAACGGATTGCCCGAACCCTGCGCGACCGAGAACAGGGCCTCCGCGTAGGGACGGGCGACGGTCGACAGTTCGGCCATGGCTAGAGCTTCGCCTTCAGCTGCGACAGCAGGTCGGCGTGCACCTGCGGATTCACCTCGCGCCGCAGGATCTGTTCCGCACCCGCGATCGCGAGCACCGCCACCTGGTCGCGCAATGCATCCTTGGCGCGCACCACTTCCTGCTCGGCCTCGGCCTTGGCAGACGCGATCATGCGATCGCCCTCGACCTTGGCCTGACCCTTGGCGTCTTCGATCAGCGCCTGTGCGCGCTTTTCGGTCTCGGCCATCAGGGCCTGGGCGCGCGCGCGCGCCTCGGCATCGAACTGCGCAATCTTCTTCTGCGCGTCGTCGAGGCTGCGATTGCCGCGATCGGCGGCAGCCAGGCCATCGGCGATCTTCTTGCGGCGCTCGTCGAGCGCCTTGATCAGTGGCGGCCAGATGAACTTCATCGTGACCCACGCACCGATGAAGAACACCACCATCTGGACGAATAGCGTGGCGTTGATGTTCATATGAAACCCGGTAAACGCGCAACCGGCGCACCGCGCCGGTCCCGCAACAGAGGTTGATCGTTCGGGAACGTTCGCGCGGCGTCAGCCGGCGAACGGATTCGCGAACGCGAACATCATCGCGATACCGACGCCGATCAGGAATGCGGCGTCGATCAGGCCCGCGAGCAGGAACATCTTGGTCTGCAGCGTATTCATCAGCTCGGGCTGGCGCGCCGCGGCCTCGATGTACTTGCCGCCCATGAGGCCGATGCCGATGCAGGCACCGATGGCGCCCAGGCCGATGATCAGGCCGGTGGCCAGGGCAACGAATGCGACGTTCGTCATTTCCAGTACTCCTCAGTACGAAGGTGATGGCGGTGATGGATGAATCAATGGGTTTCGTGCGCCTGCCCAATGTAGACCAGAGTCAGCATCATGAAGATGAAAGCCTGCAGCAGAACGATCAGGATGTGAAAAAGCAACCAGGCCGTACCGGCAAGGGCATGGCCGATCGCCATGAAGAAGCCAGGCTGGGCGATCCAGAAGACGAGCGCGCCAACGACCAGAAGGATCAACGCCTGCTTTCCGCGGCCGGAAGCCCAGAGCCAGAGAACCCCGAGAAGGTAAGCAAGAAGCACGATGCTCCAGGCCAGCGCGCTGGGCCAGCTATGGGTTGCGCCCCAGGTGCCGCCCAGAAGCGCGATCAGGAAGAACAGCAGTTCGCCCGCGTACATGTTGCCGAACAGTCGCATGCCGAGCGACACGGCCTTCGCCGCGTACTCGATCAGATTCAGCAGGAAATTGAACGGCCACAGCAGCGGGTGGGCGCCGAACGGCGCCGTGAAAAGTTCGTGCACCCAGCCGCCGGCACCTTTGATCTTGATGCCGTAGAAAATCATCAACAGCAGCACGCTGAGCGACATGCCGAGCGTGCCGTTGAGATCGGCGGTCGGCAGTGGGCGCAGGTTGTGGATGCCGACCTTGTCAGCGAGCCAGGGCAGCAACTCGACCGGTATCAGGTCGATCGCGTTCATCATCACGACCCACAGGAACACCGTCAGCCCAAGCGGCGCGATGAATGTGCGATCACCATGCACGATCGACTTGCTCTGCTCCTCGACCAGCTCGACGAGCGATTCGACCGCTGCCTGGAAGCGCCCGGGACACCTGAGCTCGCCTTGCGCGCCGCCGACCAGAGCACAAACAGAACACCGGAAGAAACCAGCACCGAAAAGATGATCGTGTCGATGTTGAACACGGAGAAATCGATGATCGATTTCTGCTGGCCCGTCGACAGATGCGTCAGGTGATGGACGATGTATTCGGTGGCGGTGGGAGCGTGGCCCGAAGCAGCCATGATTTGAAGCCCGTCCTTATCTGATCAACAGCGCCAGTACGTAGCTCTTCAGCACGGCGATGATCGACACCAGCATCGCCAGCCACACCAGGTTCTTGTAGGTCGCGACGATCAGCGCAAGCAGCGCAATCGTTGCAACGACCTTGACGAATTCGCCGATCAAGAACACGGCCGCGTCGGTCCCCTGGGGCCGGCGGGCTCGCGGCGGCCAGCTTCAGCGCGAACAATCCGTTCGGAATGAAACAGGCGGCGCCCCCCAACAGCGCGGAGATCGCAGCCGGCGCCCCTCCGATGAGCGCGCTCAGCAGCGAAACGACGGCGGTTGTGAGTATCTGCAGCAGGACAATCCGGAACATGGAAACGCTCCGAGCGCCCTACGGCGGGATCTTGAGTCCGTATTCGCCAAAACCGCGAGATTCTACGAGGTGGCGCAACCCCGGGTCAAATTTGTACTGCGCCGCGCCATCGACGTCTGACGCTATCGGTGCCGCAGTCGGGCCACGATGCCATCGAGCTGATCCAGACTGGAAAACGCAATGACCAGCTTCCCGCGTCCCTTGGCGTTGGCGTCCAGATGCACGCTTGCGCCCAAGGCGTCTGCAAGCTCCTCCTCCAGGCGCACGATGTCGCGACTGCGAGCGGCCGTGCCAGCGGACCTTGACGGCGGCTTTCCGTGCCGAGCGACCAGCGACTCTGCTTCGCGCACGGACAGCCCGCGCGCACCGATGCGGTGTGCGAGCTGGATCTGCACCGCGGAGTCCACCGCCAGCAAGGCGCGCGCGTGCCCCATGTCGAGTTGGCCGTTCAGAAGCATTTCCTGCACCGGGGCCGCGAGATTCAGCAGGCGCAGCAGATTGGACGTGGCGCTCCGCGAGCGCCCGATGGCCTGCGCCGCCTGCTCGTGCGTGAAGTCAAACTCGCGGATCAGCCGCTGCACGCCCTGTGCTTCCTCCAGCGGATTCAGGTCCTCGCGCTGAATGTTCTCGATCAGCGCCATCGCCAGTGCCGCTGTATCGGGCACCGGCCTGACCAGTACAGGGACCTCGTCAAGGCCCGCCATCTGGGCAGCGCGGTAGCGCCGTTCGCCCGCAATGATTTCGTACTGCCCGCCGTCGACCGGCCGCACGAGGATCGGCTGCATGACGCCCTGCACCCGGATCGAGTCGGCGAGCTCAGCCAGGGCCTGCGGATCCATGCGTGTGCGCGGCTGGTACTTGCCGGGGCGCAGTCGCGCAACCGGCAGCGTCGGCGGCGCCGAAGCAGCCGCAGGGCGGCGGCGGCTCGCCGCCCAGCAGGGCATCGAGGCCGCGCCCCAGACCCTTCGGCCGTTTGATCATGATGACTTTCCTTCCTGGGCTGGCGCGACGCGATACCAGTAGGCGTACCGATCGCGGAAGCCGAAGCGTTGATAGATGTGGCGGGCGGGCGCATTCGCTGCGTCGACCTGCAGGTACGCCAGGCGCGCACCCGCGCCGAGGGCGCGCGCGAGCAGCGCCTGCACGAGCGCTGTGGCATAGCCGCGACCGCGCCGTTCGGCGGCGGTCACCATGTTGAACACCCCGGCGCACTCGGCGTCGACCACGATGCAGCCGCAAGCGACGGGCCGGGACTCTTCGTACATCACCAGGTAGTGCGCCGGCAGGGCCGCGCGCGCCATGCGCTCCTCTTCTGCGGCGACCACGCTCGGTGGCGAGCCCGCGCAACTCACCGGCGATGCGCGCGAACTCGACGACCCCGACCGCGGCCGGCACGAAGGCGGGCGCGGTGACTATCGGCCGTGTTTCAAGTTCCAACGCCATCACGCGCGACTCATCAACGGCGACGTAGCCCGCGCGTCGAGTGCGCAGATCGAGCGCAGCCGGCTGAGAAAACGGGGTCACGCGATACAGGCACGGCAGATGCAACGCGCCGATAGAACGCCTCGACCTCCGCAAGCTTGCGCTCGAGTGGCAACGCGACCGGCGCCGATCGCGTTGACCGATCGCGCGCGCTTCGCCTTGCCGGGCGAATAGCGCAGCAGCCAGCCGTCATAAATCGCCTGCTGTGGCGGCTGCGACGACGTCAGTCCGGCGTCCTCGAGCCGCGCGCCCAGCGCATCGTCGGCAGACCGCAGAGGGGCGGGCACTCTGCGTGGATCGAACATCAGAGAGCGCGGATGCGGTCGATCATCTCGGCGCCGAACGCGACATACGCCTGCGCGCCTTTCGACGCGCGATCGTAGGCAACGCCGGGCAGGCCGTAGCTCGGCGCTTCGGCCAGGCGGACATTGCGCGGAATGATCGTGGCGAAAACCTTGTCGCCGAACTTGGTCTCCAGCTGCTCGGAGACCTGCTGCTGCAGCGTCATGCGCGGGTCGAACATCACGCGCAGCAGGCCGATGATCGTCAGGTCCGGGTTCAGGTTCGCAGCGACACGTTTGATGGTGTTGACGAGGTCCGCCAGGCCTTCGAGGGCGAAGTACTCGCACTGCATCGGGATGATGACTCCATGCGCGGCGCACAGGCCATTGAGCGTCAGCAGGGAAAGCGACGGCGGGCAGTCGATCAGGATGAAGTCGTACTCTGCGTCGACCGCGACGAGCGCGCTCTTGAGCCGCGTCTCGCGGTCGTCCAGTTCGACCAGCTCGACTTCGGCGCACCGGCGAGCTCGCGGTTGGCGCCCAACACGTCGTAGCCGCCCTGTTCCGCGCGCTGGCGCGCCGCCGCCACCTCGCTCAGTCCGAGCAGCACCTGATAGACCGTGCGCCGGCAGCAGGCGCTTGTCGATGCCGCTGCCCATTGTCGCGTTGCCCTGCGGATCCAGATCAACCAGCAGCACGCGCGGTCCGTGCGCGGCGATTCCGGCCGCGAGGTTGACCGCCGTCGTGGTCTTACCGACGCCACCCTTCTGGTTCGCGACGCAGAAGATGCGCGCCATTCAGTGAGGATCCTGTTGTGTGGCGACCACCGCGATCGCGATGGTCACCCATAACGGGGAATGCAACGGCCAGCCAGACACGGTCACTGCGCCAACCGCAGTCCGAAGCAACCAGTACGAAGCCGGCCAGGCGCTCGAGCAATCGCGCCAGAGCGCCGATGCGCCTTGACCTTGCCGTCAGCGCACTCGCGAACGCGACCAGCGTCAGGCAATAGACCAGCGTCAGCGCCGCAATCGTCGCGGCCATGGCACCGAAGGTGATGACGCCGCGCTGCGTTGCCGGATCAATGAAGAGCGGGAAAAATGCCATGTAGAAGACGATGGCCTTCGGATTCAGCAGCGTGATCAGCAGCGCCTGGCGGAAGTAGCGGCCGGCATGGATCGGTATCGGCGCGTCGCGCCGATCGGGTGATGATCAGGCGCAGCCCGACGTACACCAGGTACGCAGCACCGACGTACTGCAGCCCCTTGAACAGGACCGGATGTCCCTGCAGGACAGCCGCCACACCGAGCGCCGCCAGCCACAGCAGACATCTGGTCACCAACGATCAGACCGAACGTCGCCGCAGCGCCCGCGCGGAACTCCGCCCTTACCGGTTGACGTCAGCAACGCAAACGTGCCCGGGCCGGGCAAGGCCAGAAACACGGCGACAGCGACCACGAAGGCCCAGTAATCGGTAATGCCGAGCATCAGGAAGCCTCGAGCAGGATGAGATGGCGCTCGGCATCGAGGCGCGGGACGTGAAGTTTAACGACCTCGGCGATCCTCACTCCCAGCCGGGCGCGCTCCAGTTCCTCGATCTCGGCACGTGGCAGCGTGCCCTTCATTGCACACCAGCACCCGCCGATGGCAAGCAGCGGGCGCGACAGCCGAACCAGTTCCAGCAGCGTGGCAAAGGCACGCGCGAGGATCACGTCGAACGGCGAAGCGCGCAGCTGCTCGACGCGAGCATGCACCGCGTCGATGTTCGTCAGCCGCAGTTCCAGTTGCGCCTGGCGCAGGAACGCGACCTTCTTTTCCACCTTGTCGAGCAGCGTCACCTGCACCTCCGGCAATCGCGATCGCCAGCGGAATTCCAGGCAGACCCCCGCCCGCCCCCACATCCAGTATCCGCGGCGCCTTCTTGCCGCTCACTCGCGCGCTGACCGTCGGCACGATCGACAGCGAATCGAGCAGGTGATGCGTCAGGATCTGCTCGGGCTCGATCGCGGTCAGGTTGTGCACCTGATTCCATCGAACCAGCAAGTCGGCATAACGGACCAGCCGGTCGAGTTGCACGGAGTCCAGGGCCACGCCGAGTTCGGCTCGCGCCGTCCGCCAGGTCGAGCGTGGAAATCACGACCTCAGGCCGCAAGCTTTCCGCCACCCGCCTTGTTGAGTCGCTTGATGTGAACCAGCAGGAGTGAAATCGCAGCCGGTGTCACGCCCGAAATGCGCGAGGCCTGGCCGACCGTTTCAGGACGGCTGCGCCTTCAGCTTCTGCCGGACTTCGATCGACAGGCCGCGCACCGCGTCGTAGTCGAGCTGCTCCGGGATGCGTGTCGATTCGCTCGATTCGTGGCGCAGCGACTTCGTCGTCCTGGCGGGCGATGTAGCCGGCGTACTTGATCTGGACTTCAACCTGCTCGGCCACGGCGGGGTCGGCCGCACCCGCGACTGGCGGGCCGCCCAACGGACTCCCGTCCGCGGAGCTCATCGTCAACAGTTCGCGGTACGTCACGTCAGGGCGCCTCAGCAAGTCAGCGAGCGTGTACTCACGTTCGATCGCTCTACCCAAGATCCGCTCTGCTTCTGCCTCTGGAAGAATGCGAGCGTTCACCCACGTCGACTTGAGGCGCTCGCTTTCGCGCGCCACGGCGTCGCGCTTGCGGTTGAACGCGTCCCAACGCACGTCGTCGATGCAACCGAGGCTTCGACCGACTTCGGTCAGTCGCAGATCGGCGTTGTCCTCCCGCAGACTCAGGCGGTACTCGGCGCGGCTGGTGAACATTCGATACGGCTCGGCCACTCCGCGCGTGATCAGGTCGTCTACCAGGACTCCGAGATAGGCCTGATCGCGCCGTGGCGTCCAGGCGTCTCCGGCCACGGACAAAGCGTGCCGCATTGAGCCCGGCCAATAGCCCCTGCGCCGCTGCCTCTTCGTATCCGGTCGTTCCATTGATCTGCCCGGCAAAGAAGAGCCCGGCGATGGACTTTGTCTCCAGCGAGGCTTTCAGCGCGCGCGGATCGAAGTAGTCGTATTCGATCGCATAGCCGGGCCGCAGGATGTGCGCCTGCTCAAGCCCCACCATCGAACGCACGATCTCGATCTGGACGTCGAACGGCAGGCTGGTCGAAATGCCGTTCGGATAGACCTCGTGGGTGTCCAGTCCCTCGGGTTCGAGAAAGATCTGATGCGACGCCTTGTCGGCGAAGCGATGGATCTTGTCCTCGATCGACGGGCAATAGCGCGGCCCGACGCCCTCGATGACACCCGAGTACATCGGGCTGCGATCGAGATTGGCGCGGATCACATCGTGCGTGCGTGCATTCGTATGCGTGATCCAGCATGGCACCTGCCGCGGATGCCAGTCGGCCGACCCGAGAAAGGAGAACACAGGAACCGGGTCGAGATCCCCGGGCTGCTCCTCGAGGCGCGAATAGTCGATCGTCCGTCCGTCGATGCGCGGCGGCGTCCCCGTCTTCAGCCGGCCTTGCGGAAGTCGCAGATCCTTCAGCCGCGCCGCGAGGGAAATCGACGGCGGATCTCCAGCGCGCCCCGCCGAGAAGTTCTGCAGGCCAATGTGAATCAGGCCGTTGAGAAACGTGCCGGCGGTCAGGACTACGGCGGAAGCGCGAAAGCGGACTCCCGGACTGAGTCACCGCCCCTACCGCGCGCTCACCTTGCAGCATCAGGTCATCAACCGCTTGCTGGAACAGCCACAGGTTCGGCTGATTTTCCAGACGGCGCCGGATCGCCTTCCTATAGAGCACACGATCGGCTTGAGCGCGAGTCGCACGTACCGCGGGTCCCTTCGATCGGTTGAGTATCCGAAACTGGATCCCGGCCTCGTCGGTCGCGGCGCCATCGCACCGCCGAGCGCATCGACCTCCCTGACCAGATGCCCCTTGCCGATCCCGCCGATCGAGGGGTTGCACGACATTTGCCCGAGCGTCTCGATGTTGTGGGTCAAGAGCAGCGTGCGGGCACCGATGCGTGCGGCGGCCAAGGCAGCCTCGGTTCCGGCATGCCCGCCTCCCACCACGATTACGTCGAAAACTTCCGGGAAATTCATTTCACGACGGCTCGGACCCAATAGGCGCGAAAGTATAGACGTCGCCCTTTCCGCTGGACCCTCTTGAAAGCCTTCTGAACCAGCAGACGCGTTTCACGTGGAACACCGCGTCGGGTTTCACGTGAAACATCTCGAATCGGCGAGCCCCGTTAACCAGATCTCGAGGGCCCAAGGATCGAATGGCAGCCCCTCGCCCCCCGTAGGTCAGCGATGGATGCGGACCCCCTTATTGGCCGAATCGGGGCGCCAAGGTGTCGCCCCGCACGCGCAGCGTGATCGTCTGCACTCCGCGTTGACCGCCCAGCTCGACGCGTACCGTCCCTGCGATGGCAAGGTCGGACGCCACCGCAAAATCGCCACGCGCCGCCATTGCGCCGGCTCGGCCACCCGTGTCTTCGAACCTGACACCTGCCGAGGATGCGCCGAGCAGCCCGTCGAATTCGGTGAACCGGGTCTGGCCGGCCGCGGTGGCCCCCTGCGTTGCGGCCAGGCCAAGATTGATGCCGTTCAACGCTGCCCAGCGCACCTGGAACGGACCGCCTACGACGCTCTGTCGCACGGCCTCGTCCAAGCGTGATGCCACGTCCGACGATAGTGAGATCGAGCGCGGCCGTGCCCTGGAATGGCGGCGGCGCGGGCTCCTGGCCCGACGGCGTCTTTCTCAGATGCTGCACGATCGTCTCGATGTCGATGTTGGTCCCAGTGGCGCGCCCGGTGATGACCCACTCGACGTCATTCGCTGCGTAGAGCATTCCGCTGATCACGCCGTAGAAGCCCGCGAGCGAATAGCTCGAAACTTCGATCAGTTTGCCGTCCATCCTGCCATTGGCACGGCCTCGCTCCATCGCACTTTCGGACCGAATGGAAGCGTCCAACGCTCGGCATCCAAGTCTGAAATCGATGACCGGACGGCCGTCGGTCGACTGGGCCGGACGCAGCGCAAGCGCATCGCGCCTTCGGTGTCGAGTTGCTTCACCGTGCAGCGGCCCGAAACGTCCATCGTCACCACGCCGGATCATCGCTTCGTATCGTCCGGCAACAGTTCCGAGTCGGAGATACGCATTGACTCGAAACGGATGGTCGAAATCTTGTTCGACACGCCGTTCGCTGCCGACCGGCAGTGTCGTACGCGATCGCGCCCGCCTGCTCGACACGTAAGACTCATCGGCGCGACGGTCGCCTCACCCCACACCCATTGCCCGCCCCGCAGCGCACTCCACAAGTCCTTCCAGTTGATCAATAGCGAGACTTCCTCGGCCTTGATGTCACCGGCGCTGATGCCTCGAATAACCATCCTCGGCGAAGGCGTGAAGCGGAACTCGGTATCCGCCACCGCAACCGGCCGCCGGAACACATCCGACAGGCGCTCGGCAACCCTCGGCGCGCTGACTTCCCGTTGCAGCGGCTGAATCGTGCTGTAAAGGGCCGCCGCCAGCACAGCCAAGACGGCCGTAACCACGAGGCGCTTCATCCACGTCGCACCGCCTGCCGGCGCTGTTCGTCGACAAGTTCCTCGCTCTCGGCCCGGTCGCGCTCTTCCTGCAGGTCGAGTCGGTCCGGGACATTGACCGTCGTGATGGCGAAGTGCGTCGCCGCTTCCCAGTCCGGCGCCTTGGTCGTGCTTGCCGGCGCTGGCCTTAGTCTCGTGTGAGCGCACACTCGCTTGGGACGTCGCGTAATCCCTTGATGTCTGACGCTGGCCGGAGTTAGTGCGGGCCTGTGCTGCGGCCTCGCGCGCGACCTGCGCCGCAGCCTGCTCGACGCGCGCCCGTACCAGTTCACTGGCGACGGACTCGTCCGAGTCGCCGAAGATCGTGATCGGGTCCAGATCGCTTTGCTCAAGAAACTGCGCCACGGCCTCCGGCTCGAGCCGCCCATCGGGCGCGCCCGGCCCGCCCATTCCTGCCGAGTCCATCGAACCCATCGGCTCGACCAGGCCCGGCGTCCTGCAGCTTCTTCAGCGCACGCTCGATACGTTCGTCATTGAGGCTGGGAAGCCGTGTCTTCAGGCCCCCCACGTTGAGACGCCCGTCGAGCAGGATCAGGATCAGCCGCTCGCTCTGAGTGAACTTGTGCGACTTCTCATAGACCTCCCGTACACCACGGTCGGTGCGTCGGTAGATCATCGAAACGTTGAGCGCCATGAGAATTTGCGCAGGCCCCGCGCGAGCGGGACATCGTCACAGATCGATTGATTGTATCGACGAAGCGCGCGAAATCACACGCCGCCGTTCGGTCGATAAGTGGGCACAACGTACGTCAGACGAGCGCGCAGACATCTCTCGACTGCGCGAGGCGCGTCTTCCGTGGGCTTACGGGATTCAGTTCGGGGCGGCCGCGCTCTGCACGCGCCGATGCGCCCACCACGCGTTCAGTTCACCGACGACTCCACGCCTGAATGACATCACGCAGACGACGAAGATCAGGCCGATCACTATCGTGACCGCTTCGCCGAGGCCGTTGAACCACTCGATGCCCGTCACGCGACCGAGGAACATGCCGATGTCGCCGACCTTGTTCTCGAGCGCCACGACGACGAATGCACCGAGGATCGGACCGAGCATCGTGCCCATGCCACCCATCAGCACCATCAGGATCACGAGCCCCGACGTACTCCAGTGCGCGTCGGTCAGAGTCGCGAAACCGAGCACCAGCGTCTTCGTCGCACCGGCCAGCCCTGCCAGCGCGGCCGAGAGCACGAACGCCAGCAGCTTGAAGCGCGCCGTGTCGTAACCGAGCGACGTCGCGCGCGCTTCATTCTCGCGGATCGCCTTGAGCACCTGGCCGAACGGTGAGTGCACCGTGCGATAGATCAGCAGGAACGCAAAGCACGAAGATCGCCAGCACGACGTAGTACAGCGTAACGTCGCTCTCGAGATCGACCAATCCCAGCAGCTTGCCGCGCGGCACCGACTGCAGGCCGTCCTCGCCGCCGGTAAACCCGGCCTGCAGGAAGAAGAAGTACAGCATCTGCGCCAGCGCGAGCGTGATCATCGAAAAATAGATGCCGCTGCGGCGGATCGCCAGCACCCCCATCACGAGGCCGAGCACTGCGCCGGCAATCGATGCCGACCAGCAGCCCCAACTCCATCGGCACGCCCCACACCTTTAGCGCGTGCCCCGCCGCGTACGCCGCACCGCCGAGGAAAGCCGCGTGACCAAACGACAGCAGTCCCGTGAATCCGATCAGCAGATTGAAGGCGCAGGCAAAGAGCGCATAGCACATCACCTTCATCACGAAGACCGGATAGGCGCCGAACAAAGGCAGCACCGCGACGATCGCGAGCAGCGCCGGTACAGGCGAACTCGCGCGGCAACTTCACGCTATTTCTCCTTGCCGAACAGCCCGGCCGGCCGGATCAGAAGCACGATCGCCATGATCAGGAACACGACAGTAGCCGAGGCCTCCGGATAAAAGACCCTCGTGAACCCCTCGATCAATCCAAGGCCCAAGTCCGGTCAAGATCGAACCCATGATCGAACCCATACCGCCGATCACGACGACAGCGAACACGACGATGATCAGGTTGCTGCCCATCAGCGGCTGAACCTGCAGGATCGGCGCGGCGAGCACACCGGCGAACCCAGCCAGCGCGACACCGAAGCCATAGGTCAGCGTCACCATCAGCGGCACGTTGACGCCGAACGCTTCGGTCAGCTTCGCGTTCTCGGTGCCGGCGCGCAGCAGCGCGCCGAGCTTGGTGCGCTCGATGACGTACCAGGTGCCGAGACAGACGACCAGCGAGGCCAGGACGACCCATGCGCGGTAGTTGGGCAGGATCATGAAGCCCAGATTGGTCGGCCCCCGACAGCGTTCGGGCACCTGGTAGGGCAGGCCGGACACGCCGTAGAACGAGCGGAAGAAGCCCTCGATCAGCAGCGTCAGGCCGAAGGTCAGCAGCAACCCGTACAGGTGATCGAGCTTGTACAGGTGCCGCAACAGCAAGCGCTCGATGATGATGCCGAACAGCTCCCACCAGCAGCGGCGCAACGACCAGCATCACCCAGTAATTGATGCCGAAGTACGTCAGCCCCATCCACGCGAATATGGCCCCCATCATGTACAGGGCGCCGTGCGAGAAGTTGATGACATTCAGCAGTCCGAAGATCACCGCCAGCCCCAGCGACAGCATCGCGTAGAACGAGCCGTTCACCAGGCCGAGCAGCAACTGGCTCAGCAGGGCAGGCAGCGGGATGCCGAACAGTTCAGTCATCGCAGTCATCGTGGCAGGGCGTGAAGTGCTCCAGGCGCGCGCACGTCAAACGGACGTCGTACGCCGGCAGAGTCGATCTCATGCTACTTCAGCGGACACTTCGATCACGCCAGGCAGCTTGTACGCCTGATCGGCGCCCGGAATCGACCTGTACGCGTCTTGAAGTAGTCCCATGGCGTCCTTCGACTCTTCGGGGCTCTTCACCTGCTGCAGATACATGTCATGGACCATCCGACCGTCGGCACGGATGTTGCCGCCCTTGGCGAACATGTCGTTGATCTTCGTCTTCTTCATCTGCGCCATGACTGCATCGGGATCATCAGTCCCAGCTGCCTTGACCGCGGCGAGGTACGTCAGCTGTCGCCGAGTAGTCGCCGGCCTGCAGCATCGAGGGCATGCGCTTGATCTTGTCGAAGAAGCGACGGCCCCAGGCGCGCGTCTCGTGCGACTGGTCCCAGTACCAGCCAGTCGGTCAAGTACATGCCTTGGTCGTCTTCAGCCCCAGCGCATGGATGTCGTTGATGAACATCAGCAAGCCCGCGAGTTTCATCGTCTTGGTCACGCCGAACTCGTTGGCGGCCTTGATCGAGTTGATCGTGTCGCCACCCGCGTTGGCCAGACCGAGGATCTGCGCCTTGCTGTTCTGCGCCTGCAGTAGGAACGAGGAGAAGTCCGATGCGTTCAACGGCGCGCGCACCGCACCGACCACCGTACCGCCGGCCGCCTTGACGACATCGGCAGTGTCCTTCTCGAGCGAGTGACCGAATGCATAGTCGGCGGTCAGGAAGAACCACGACTTGCCGCCGGCCTTCACTACGGCCGAGCCAGTGCCGTTGGCCAGCGCGATCGTGTCGTAGGCGTAGTGAATCGATGTAGGGCGAGCAATCCTCGTTGGTCAGGCGCGAGGTTGCCGCCCCAACCACCATGTAGGGTCGCTTCTTCTCGGCTAGCGACCTTCGATCTGGCCAGCTGCGCCGCCGAGTTGGTGCCACCGATGATCATGTCGGCACCACGCCTGGTCGATCCACTCGCGCACCTTGGACGATGAGATGTCAGCCTTGTTCTGGTGATCCGCGAAGACGACCTCGATCTTCTTGCCCGGGAAACTCCTTCTGCATGTCGGCGATCGCCATGCGAATGGCCTCGACGCCGGCCGGACCGTCCAGGTCCGAATAGAGCGACGACATGTCAGTAATAAACCCGATCACGATCTTGTCGCCCGACAGCTTCTGCGCCTGCGCGCTGGAGAATCCCAGCGCGAGTCCGCATGCCGCGAGTGCCGCGGCGATCTTCATCTCAACTTCATTGACATCTCCTCCTCGAGAATGTGAAACTGCTAGACACCGAGCAACTGATGCAGCGTCTCTTCCTTGGCCTTCAATTCCGCAGCCGCAAAGGTTTCGACAATGCGCCCATGCTCCATGACATAAAACCGGTCCGCCAGCGGCGCCGCGAAACGGAAATTCTGTTCGACCATGACGATCGTATAGCCGCGTGCCTTCAGCGCGCGGATCATCTCGCCGAGCTTCTTGACGATCACCGGCGCCAGGCCCTCGGAGATCTCGTCGAGCAGCAGCAGGTGCGCGCCGGTGCGCAGGATGCGGGCCACAGCCAGCATCTGCTGCTCGCCTCCTGACAGCCGCGTGCCCTGGCTCTTGGCGCGCTCCTTCAGGTTCGGAAACATCGCGTAGATCTCGTCCACGCTCATGCCGCCGCTCGGCAGCCGACGCGCGGAGGCAGCATCAGGTTCTCTTCGCACGACAGGCTGGCGAAGATGCCGCGCTCCTCGGGACAGTAGCCGATGCCCAGATGAGCCACCCTGTGCGTCGCCATGCCGACCGTTTCGGTGCCGTTGACCTTGATCGATCCTTTGCGAGTACCGGTCAGCCCCAGATCGCGCGCATCGTCGTTGTGCGGCCCGCGCCGTTGCGGCCAAGCAGGCGTCACCACCTCGCCGCGGCCTACATGCAGGTCGACGCCGTGCAGGATGTGCGACTCGCCGTACCAGGCGTGCAGTTCGCGGATTTCGAGCGCGGTGCGTCCATCCTAGTGCCCGATGCCCTCGAGTTCGGCCTCGCTCGTGCCCATATAGGCCTCCATGACCGCGGCGTTCTTCGAGACGGTCGCGTAGGGCCCTTCGGCCAGCACCGCACCCGCGTGCGAGTACGGTGATCATGTCGGCGATGCTCGACACCACGTTCATGTTGTGCTCGACCATCAGCACCGTACGACCGGCGGCAACTTTCTTGATCAGTTCGGTGACGCGGGCGACGTCCTCGTGGCCCATGCCCTGGGTCGGCTCGTCGAGCAACATCAGTTCCGGTTCGGTCGCCAGCGTCGTCGCGATCTCGAGCGCGCGCTTGCGACCGTATGGCAGCGAGACTGTCTGGCGTTGGCAAAGGCCGCAGGTCGACCTGGTCGAGCAGGTCCAGCGCGCGCCCGTTCATCGCTTGCAGCACCCGCTCGCTGCGCCAGAACTGGAACGACATCCCGGCCGACCGCTGCAGCGCGATGCGGACGTTTTCCAGCACCGTGAGGTGCGGGAACACCGACGAGATCTGGTAGGAGCGCACGATGCCGCGGCGGGCGATGTGCTCGGGCGTCTCGCGCGTGATGTCGACGCCGTTGAACAGGATGCTTCCGCGTGTCGGCGTCAGGAACTTCGTCAGCAGGTTGAAGCAGGTGGTCTTGCCCGCGCCGTTGGGGCCGATCAGCGCGTGGATTGCGCCACGCCGCACCTTCAGGCTCGACCCCGTTGACCGCGACGAAGCCCTTGAACTCTTTCGTCAGGCCACGCGTCTCGAGAATGATTTCGGCGGACACTCATGCGGAGGCGGCGAGCATAGCAACGTAATCCGCGTGTGTGGCAATCGCGCGGATTGGTGGCGTGACAATGGTCCTTCAGCGCGTTGGCTCGCGATGTCGTCGTACAGGTCGGGGGTAACCCCCATTTCGTCCAGGCCGCTCGGCAGCCCCAGCCGACGGTTCAGCGATAGCGTATGGCCCGCGCCAGCCTTCGTCGCCGCCGTTGACGCCGAACACGCTGGCGATCGACTGCACGCGTTCGGGCACCGCACGCTCGTTGAACTTCACGACTTCCGGCAGCAGGACCGCATTCAGTGTCCCGTGGTGTGGACCGACGCTTTCCTCGCCCAGTTTCAGACCGCCCAGCGCATGAGACAGCGAATGCACTGCGCCGAGGCCCTTCTGGAATGCCATGGCACCCTGCATCGATGCACTCATCATGTTCCAACGTGCCGCCGGATCGCGCAGCTCCTGAGTCGCTTTCTCGATGTGCTTGAGTCCGCGTGCCAGCCCGTCATAGGCGATCGCGTCGGCGGGCGGGTTGACCGCCTTCGACAGGAATGTCTCGACGCAATGAGCGATCGCGTCCATGCCGGTGGCCGCGGTCAATCGGGCAGGCAAGCCATATGTCAGCTCGGGATCGCAGATCGCAGTCTTAGGCACCAGATGCCAGGAATGAAAGCCGAGCTTATGGCCATCGTCGAGGACGATGATCGCGCCGCGCGCGACCTCACTGCCGGTGCCTGCCGTGGTCGGAATCGCGATCAGCGGTGCGACGCGGTCGTGATCTTCGGGCTGCCGCCGCGGATGGTGGCGTAATCGGCCAGCACGTCCGGGGTGAGTTGCCATGATCGCCACGCCCTTGGCCAGATCGATCGCGCTGCCGCCGCCGAGTGCGATCAGCCCGTCGGCGCCGTGCGCACGGTAGGCGTCGACCGCCGCCATCACCGCCGACTCGGTCGGGTTCGATGGCGTCCCATCGTAAACACGGCCGGCGGCAAATCGCCGAGCGCATCGCGCAGCCGATCCAGCAGTCCAGCCGCCACTACCCCCTTGTCGGTGCAGATCAGCGGCCGACGAATGCCGCTGCGCTCACACTCCGCGGCGGCCAATCGTATCGCACCGAAGTCGAATTGCACCTGCGTGATGTAGTAGATGAGCCACAAGGCCGCCTCCCGCGTGCGTGGCTTGGCCGCCAAGTCAACCGCCGCGCAGGAAGCGGACAGTATGTCGCGCCACCGCCACCGGCGCAATTGCGGGCACCCTGATCCCGTGCGATTGCCGCGACCCCACGACGGTCGGCGCCCTGCAGACGGCCCGCGCCGCCGCAGTTGGCGATGGGCTAGGCGGCCAGGCGGGCTGCCAGCGCGGTACGCGTCTGCTCAAGTTCCGGCGGAAGACGCGGCTGCAGCTTGGCAAACAGCTCCGCGTGCGATGCGATCTCCTTACGCCAGTCCGCGCACTTGATCGCCGTGATCTGCTGTAACGATCGCGCGCGAAGCTCCAGCCCGGTCCATTTGAGGTCTTCATAGCGCGGAGTGATGCCGAACACGTGCTCCTCGCCCCGGCCCGTCCCTCGACTCGCTCGATGATCCATTTGCAGCACGCGCATGTTCTCGCCGAATCCCGGCCAAACGAACTTGCCGTCCGCGTCGGTACGGAACCAGTTGACCGTGAAGATCTTCGGGGCAGCCGCGCGCCGATCGCCTGCAATTCGCGACCGAGCTTGATCCAGTGGCCGAAATAGTCGCCCATGTTGTAGCCGCAGAATGGCAGCATCGCGAAAGGGTCGCGGCGAAGCACGCCTTGGGCACCCTGCCTGCGCGGCCGTGGTTTCAGAGCCCATCGTCGCCGCCATGTAGACACCTTCAACCCAGTTGCGCGCCTCGGTTACCAACGGCACCGTCGTCGAGCGGCGGCCGCCGAACAAGAAAGCGTCGATCGGCACGCCGTTCGGATCTTCCCAGTCGGCGTCGATCGACAGGGCACTGGGCCGCGGCGACCGTGAACCGCGCGTTCGGATGCGCGGCCTTGCGCCCGGCCTTGCCCTCTTCCGGCGTCCAGTCCTTGCCCTGCCAGTCGATCAGATGCGCCGGGCGGCGGCCCCATGCCCTCCCACCAGATATCGCCATCGTCGGTCAACGCGACGTTGGTGAAGATCACGTTCTCGTGCAGCATCGCCATCGCATTGTGATTCGTTTTCTCCGACGTACCCGGCGCGACGCCGAAGCATCCTGCTTCGGGATTGATCGCGTACAGCCGTCCGTCCGGGCCCTGGCTTGATCCACGCGATGTCCTCGCCGATCGTCGTCACCTTCCAGCCGGCGAACGCCGGTGGCGGAATCAGCATCGCGAAATTCGTCTTGCCGCACGCCGACGGAAACGCCGCCGCGACGTGATACTTCTTGCCCTTCTGGCGACGTCACCCCGAGGATCAGCATGTGCTCCGCGAGCCAGCCCTCGTCACGCCCCATGGTCGACGCGATCCGCAGCGCGAGGCACTTCTTGCCGAGCAAGCGCATTGCCCCCATAGCCGGACCCGTAAGACCAGATCTCGCGCGTCTCAGGGAAGTGAACGATGTACTTGGTCGGACTGCACGGCCACGGCGACGTCGCTTCTCGCCCGGCCGCGAGCGGCTTGCCGACCGAATGCACGCATGGAACGAACTCGCCGTCGGCGCCCAGCAGTTCGACGACCGCACGACCCATGCGCGTCATGATGCGCATGTTGACGACGACATATGCGCTGTCAGTAGATCTCAACGCCGATCTGGCTGATGTGCGAGCCGAGCGGCCCCATCGAAAACGGGATCACGTACATCGTGCGGCCGCGCATGCAGCCGGCGAACACCCCGTTCAGTGTTACGCGCATCTGGGCCGGGGCCATCCAGTTGTTGGTCGGACCCGCGTCATCCGGCTTCTCGCTGCAGATGAAGGTGCGGTCCTCCACGCGCGCGACATCGCTCGGGTCGGACAATGCGAGGAAACTGTGCGGGCGTTTCGCCGGATTGAGCCGCAGCAGCGTGCCGGCGCGGTACCATCTCTCCGCACAGCCGGTCGTACTCCTCCTGCGATCCATCGCACCAGACCACGCGATCGGGCTTCGTCAGGCGGGCGATCTCGCGCACCCAGGCGACCAGCTTCTTGTGACGGACGTAGCGAGGAGCATTGACCGATCGCTCCGCAAGCAATGCGCTCATGGACTGCGCCTCCTATTTTGGTCGTGCTCCGCCTCGCGGGCACGCCCATTTCTGGCTTGACCGCATCGCGGATCGTGGCCGCGAGCGGCCGGCAGTATAGGCGGTTAGCCGAAAGTCGCCGGCAACGGGAAGGATTGCGATTTTAACGGCTGCGGATCGCTCCCGCGGCCACTGCCTTACGACGTTCGCTGCGCTGCAGCGCAGATCATGGCCGCCTACCATGATCCGCCGATGACCCGGTTCCTCCGGTCCGCCGATACGCGTCATGCGGCGCGACTCAAACAAACGGCCCGCGAAGCGGGCCGGTTAAGTCGTGCGTCGACCTCAGCTACCGAGGACGTTGATCTCGACCGCCTGCGGGCCTTTTTGCCCCTGCTGCACCTGATACTCCACCCGCTGATTTTCCTTCAGCGTGCGGAATCCCTTGGACTTGATCCCGCTGTAGTGGCGCGAACAGATCCGCGCCGCCGTCGTCCGGCTTGATGAATCCGAATCCCTTGGTCTCGTTGAACCACTTCACGGTGCCTGTCGGCATTCGATTTCACTCCGAGGAACGCGGGATGCGCCCGCGACGCGCAAGCGATGGTGCTGTTGGGATTGCCGGGAGTTTGTAATGCGACAGGGACGGCCCGAAGGCGGCTGGCACAGATGTTGTTTATCGATCCACGTTCCGAATCCACAGCGGGTGATCGGCTGCATTTTCGACGCTACACCAGCGGTTTGCGAAAAATCTAGACGCCGAAATCCGTGACCGAGAAGCGTTGTAGACTACTGCGCAGCGCGGTCGTGTTCACGGCGCCCAGGCCCGCATCAGGTCTTCGGGCAACAACGAATACAGCGCCGCGTCGAAGCGGCCTCACCCACCAGCAGTCCGTGGCGCAGCACGCCCTCGAAGCGCGCGCCCGCTCGCTCTGCGGCCCGTCGGCTCGACGTGTTGTCGAGGCGGATCCGTATCGATACACGGACCAGGTCGAGTTCATTGAAGCCGACCGCCGCCATCGTCCGCATGGCGGTTGCGGCGACGCCCCGACCACACGCCGAGCGGCGGACCCAGTAGCCCATTTCGGCCTCGCGTTTGCCGTAGAGCAGGATGTCGTGCAGTCCAACGCCACCCAGCAGGCGGTTGTCGGCCGACCTCGAAGATCGCCATCGGAAACGCGGTGCTGCTGCTCCCACATCCGATCGGCTTCGCCGAACCAGCGCTCGACATCGCGCGAGCCCATATTGCGCGTGATACCACGGCATCCAGCGCGCCAATTTCGCCCGCCGATTCGCGCGCCGCCTGCAGGAACACTTCCGCAGATCGGGCGCGTCGCGCGAACCAGCGGACGCAGTTCGATGGTCATGCGCTGCGCCTCGCCTTCCAGCGCCGCCACATCGTGTAGATCACGCCAGCGCTGAGCACCACTGCGGCCATACGAATCGCGTGGAACGCGGTCACGATCGGCACTCCCAGTTGCAGCGCCTTGGCTGTCAGGGCCATTTCACCGATGCCCCCCGGTGTCGTCGCGATCACGGCCGTCGACCAGTGCATGCCCGCACCTCGCGCCAGCAACACACCAAAGGCGCCGGCAGCGATGAGATAGATACCCGTGATCAGTGCGACCGCCGACAGGAAGCGCGGCGCAGCACGGAAGAATTCCAGCGTGAAATGCATGACCGAGCGAGATCCCGATCAGGTACTGTCCGGCATTGACAACCGACGCCGGCAGCGCCGAGAACATATGTCCGGTCGCAGTGATCACGGCAGCGGCCAGAGCGGCCCGATCATCCAGCTGTTGGGCGAGCCGAGCGCTCCATCACGGCCGCAGCGCCATCGTCACAGCCGCCAGCACGGCGAATCCGATCGCGCTGAATTCGCGCGCGAGCGGCATGTACGGATCGAGGCCGTGCACATCGAGTCCAGCGAACAGCAGCGGTACCGTCAGCACGACCAGCATGATCCGCAGACTGTGCGCCGCGGCGACGCGGTCGACCTGCCCCCATGTCGCTGCGCCTGCGTCGCCATCTCGCTGGCGCCGCCGATCGCCATGGCGAAAAACGAGGTCGGCGGATCGGTGGCCGCGACGCGCGCAACAACCAGCTGCCCGCTGCGCCGAGTACGATCGCGAACACCACAGCCAGCAGCAGCCACGGCGCCAGCCGCACGACTTCGCGCATGACCTCAGGCGAGAAATACAGACCCAATGCCACGCCGATCGCCCATTGTCCGAGTTGACGTGCGGCAGGCGGCGCCGCGAGTTTCGCGTCAGCCATGCTGGCCAGTGCGACGGCGACGAGCGGGCCGATCAACCAGGGCAGCGGCGCGTGCATGCAGCAGACCTGCGCCCGCGCCGATCAGCGCGATCAGCAGTGCTGCAACGATGCGCAGCGGCGATCTCCCGGGCCGCTCGCCACTGCTGGACCCGCCGCGTCTTTCGCAGCGACCTCACGCCGGCCGCGAGCCCGCCGCTCGCGCACCACGCGCACGAGCCACGGAACCAGCACCAGCGCCGCCGTGAGCGCAAGCAGCCCCGCCGAGATCGGATGGGTGAAAAACACTGACGGATCACCCTGGCTGATAGCCAACGCACGGCGGAACTGCGACTCGGCGAGCGGGCCCAGGATCAGGCCGATCACCGCCGGTGCTACCGGAAACCCCCAGCGCCGCATCATGAAGCCCAGCAGGCCGAAGACATAGAGGGTCATCAGATCGACGACCGATTGATGCAGGCTGTAGGCACCCAGTGTCGAGAACACCAGAATTCCCGCGTACAGCAGCGGCCGCGGAATCATCAGCACCTTCACCCACAGTCCGATCAGCGGCAGATTAAGGATCAGCAACAGGATGTTGCCGATGTACATGCTGGCGATCAGGCCCCAAACCAATGCGCCCTGCGTCTGGAACAGCAGCGGCCCCGGCTGGATGCCGTAGTTCTGGAACGCCGCGAGCAGGATCGCTGCGGTGGCCGAAGTCGGGATGCCCAGCGTCAGCAGCGGCACCAGCACGCCCGCCGATGACGCATTGTTGGCAGCCTCCGGCCCGGCCACGCCCTCGATCGCGCCTTTGCCGAACTCCTCCGGATACTTGGTGAGCTTCTTCTCCAGCGCGTAGGACAGGAACGTCGGGATCTCCGCGCCGCCGGCGGGAATCGTGCCGAACGGGAAGCCGATGAACGTGGCGCGCAGCCACGCCGGCCACGAGCGCTTCCAGTCCTCGCGTGACATCCAGATCGAGCCGGACATCTTCTCGAGCTCCTCTGCTCATCCGGCTCTGGTACGCCGCCACATACAGGGCCTCGCCGACGGCAAACAGACCCACCGCCAGCACGACGACGTCGATGCCGTCCATCAATTCGGGCACGCCGAAGGCGAACCGCATCTGGCCGGTCTGGTCGTCGATGCCCACCAGGCCCAGCAGAAACGCCGAGGAACAGCATCGTCAGGCCGCGCACCGTTGAGCTGCCGAGCACCGCGGCCACCGTGACGAATGCGAACACCATTAGCGCGAAGTACTCGGTCGGCCCGAACTTGAGCGCGACCTCGACTACCAGCGGCGCCAGCAAGGTCAGCAAGATGGTGGCGATCGTGCCCGCCACGAACGAGCCGATCGCCGAAGTGGCCAGCGCCGGGCCGGCGCGCCCGCGCTTGGCCATCTTGTTGCCCTCGAGCGCGGTGGCGATCGAGGCCGACTCGCCCGGCGTGTTGAGCAGAATGGTCGTCGTCGAGCCGCCGTACATCGCGCCGTAGTAGATGCCGGCGAACATGATCAGCGCGCCGGTCGGTTCGAGCTTCACCGTCAACGGCAGCAGCATCGCCACCGTCAGCGCCGGGCCCACGCCGGGCAGCACGCCGATCGCCGTACCGAGCGTGACGCCGACGAAGCCCCACAGCAGATTCGTTCGGCGCCAGCGCGACGCCGAAGCCGGTCAGCAGCGCAGCTCAGAGTTTCCGTCATAGGCCCGCCGTTCCCAGCAGCGGCTTGCAGCCAGCCGGCCGGCAGATTGACGTTGAGGAAGCGCACGAAGAACAGATACACCGCGACGCCGAGCACCAGGCCGATCGCCAGGTCGCGCGCCCAGCGCCGGCTGCCGAACCCGCGCGCGACCAGCCGCATACAGCACCATCGCGGCGATGACGAAACCGGCGTTGTGGATCAGCGCCATTTGCGCAAACAGCCCCGCGCTGACCCAGGCAAAGGCGCCGGAAGTGAAAGGCGTGCTCGCCCCGCTCAACGGGATCGTCCGGCACGCGCTCGCGCCAGCCGCCGGTGAACACCTCGACCAGCAGCCAGACGCCCAGCAGCATCGAGCACCGGCCGACACGACCTTCGGCATGAAGTTGGGACCGATGCGGGCGTAGCCGCCCGCCTCCGGCAATTGGAACGCGACCGACAGTCGCGAAGAGCCCGAGCGCCAAGACGCCCAGCGACAGGATTAGCTCAACACGACCACCGCGCGTCGACGGCAGCATGACCTACTTGGCCAGTCCGAGCGAATCGAGGATGCCGCGGATGCGCTTCGTGTCCTCCTCGAGGAAGGTCTTGAAGGCGTCACCCGACAGATACACCGACTCCCAGCCCATCCTCGTCAGGGATTCCTTCCAGGCGGGCGAGTCGACGCCAGCCTTGACCGCCGCGATCAGCGCGTCGCGCTGGGCGGCCGTGATTGCCGGCGCGCCGAAAACCGCGCGCCAGTTGCCGAGCACGACGTCGATGCCCTGCTCTTTCAGCGATGGGATGCCGTCGATCGCCGTTGGCCCTGAAACCGCCAACCCGCGCATGCGGCCGCTCTTGATGTGTTCGGCAAATTCACCCGAGCCCGGCGACGCCGACCGAGACGTGGCCGCCGACGATGTTCGCGATCTGGTCGCCACCGCCCTTCGAGGCGATGTAGTTCACCTTGGATGGATCGACGCCGACCGCACGCGCGATCAGCCCGGCAAGAATGTGGTCGGTACCGCCAGCAGAACCGCCGTTCCAGGAGACCTTGCCCGGATCGGCCTTGAATGCCTTCGCAAGATCGCCCATCGTCTTGTACGGCGAGTTCGCCGGGACCACGACGACTTCGTATTCGCTGGTGAGCCGCGCCAGCGGCGTCACCATGCTGAGGTCGACCGGCGACTTGTTGAGCACGATGCCGCCCACCATCACCATCCCGCCGACCAGCATGCCGCGTTCGGGTCTGCCCTTGGCGGAATTGACGAACTGCGCCAGCCCGATCGTCCCGGCCGCTCCGCCCTTGTTGTCGAACTGCACTGACTGGATCGACCTTCGCCTGACTGCATCGCCGCGCCGAGCGCGCGGCCGGTCTGATCCCAGCCACCACCCGGATTGGCCGGGATCATCATCTTGAGTTCGGAATCGCCTGCGCTGCCGCGTTCAGCGGCCATTGCGCGGCGACGATGGCGGCGAGCGCCGCCAGAGTGAATTCACGTCGGTTCATCGATGTCTCCTTGGCGTCTCTTCCTGTGCGCGTTGCGTGCGGCCGATCAGCATACCGAACCCCGGGCCCCGGCGTCACCTGCGCCGACACGCATCGCTAATCGGCGCGAAGGCGTCGACGATCTTCATCCGACCAGCGCGGATCGCCGGCAGGAAGCCGCCTATGAACCCCATCAGCAAGGCGAAGGCAACGACGCGCGACGATGCCCGGCGTCAGGTCGAACGAGAAGGCGAGTTCGGAGAACGACTGGAAATTGGTCGTCGATACCGTAACCGCCGTCAGAAAGCTCGCAGCGACCAGCCCGACGAGGCCGCCGAGCAACGCCAGCAGCAACGACTCGGCAAGAAACGCAGTCGAGCACCGAGCCGCGCCGGAAACCGAGCGCGCGCAGCGTTCCGATCTCGCTGTACGCGTCGCCACGGCGGCGTACATCGTGATCGTCGCGCCGATCATCGCGCCCAGCGAAAAGATGATCGACAGCGCCATGCCGAGCAGCGTGATGAAGTTCGACAAGCTGGACGACTGGTCCTCGTAGAAGCGCCGTTCGCGCTTGATGTCCACCTTCAGCCGCGGATCGTCGTCGAGTCGCCCCTTCAGCGCATCGAAGGAGTTCGGGTCCGCCAGCTTGGCGATGACCGACGAATAGGCGATGCGCCGGAACGCCTGCATCATCTGCTCGACGTCGCCCCAGATCTCCGAGTCGAACGCCGTCCTGCCGGCATCGAACACGCCGACGACGGTCCATTGGCCCTGCCCGGCAAACGACAGCTGCTGCCCGATTCGACGCCGGCGAACTGGCGCGCAACCGAACTGCCCACCACGATCTCCGACGAGCCGGCGCGGAACATCCGTCCCTGGGCGATCCTCGACCTGCGGACGCAAGTCTTGCCCATTTCCGGCAGGCCGCGCACGACGACGTTGCTGCGCTTGGTTGGCTCATCGATCTTCGGCAGCGAGTTCAGCACGACGACCTCCTTCGATACCAGCGCCTGGCCGTCCGGCCCGCGCGCCACCTCGGGCGACGTCTCGATCAGCGCGCCTGATCGCGCAACACTCCGCTCTGCACCTCGGTCTGGCTGCCCTGGCGTATCACCACGACGTTGTCCGGCCGCCCCGTCGACACCAGCGTCGACTTCAGCCCGGCATCGAGCATCAGCACCGCCGCAAAAACGAACACCACCAGCGCCATGCCGCCGGCCGTCAACCGGTCGTCAGCTTGCGCACCCACAGGTTGCGGGCGACGTAGTTGACAGGAATGCGCATTCGCGATGTACGCGTCGCTTCGCGACGCACGTGCATCGCGAATGACTAGAGTATGTGGGCCTCCCTTCGAAGCGGCCGGGCGTAAGGCCCATTGACAACCGCACGGGTGCATCGCCCTGCGTGCGCCGCGACCCCTCGAACTCGCAATTGCATGCGGGGCCGGCGCTCTCCATCCTCCCGAGGCGCGGCTGACCCCCTGCGAAAGCATGTCTGCCTTCCCCGCCCGTAGCCCTTGAAGTCGGGCCGTACGCCCGGCCGCTCCGAAGGAAGGCCCGCAAGTCAGATCGCGCGAGGTGCACGTGCGACCGCACAGCGGTCGCGTACACCGAGCGCGCCTATGCCACATGTCTAAGCCCATCGACGATCTTCACGCGCGCGGCGCGGACGGCGGGGACGATGCCGGCGACGAGGCCGACAACGGCGCGCAGGCGGCCTGCAGATAGAAACGTCTGCGGCACCAGCGGCATCTTGGCGAACACGCCGACTGTCGCGGCGTGGAAGACCTTGATCACCGGCGCAGTCAGCAGCATGCCGATGCCGGCACCGATCAGCGCGAGCAGCAGCGCTTCCCCCATGATCATCGCGGCCACGGTGCCGGGCTTGAAACCGAGCGCCTTCAGTGTCGCGTACTCCGGCAGCCGCTCGCGCGCCGTCATCGCCATCGTGTTGGCCGTCACCGCCATGATGATCAAAATGACGATGTAGCTGACGCCCTGGATCGCAACGACTATCGTCTCGACCATCGCGACGAAGCTGAGCGTGAACGCCTTCTCGGTCTCGGTCAGCGTTTCGGCCAGCGAGTTCTTGAACTCGGAATCGATGTCGCGCGCGATATTGGCGGCCGCCTGCCCGTCGCTGATGCCGACGACGAACACGCCGGCCTGGTCGGCCCGGCGCGGGAACATCTTCTTGATCTGTTCGTTCAGGTAATCGAAGTGGAAGTACATCTGACGCGTGATCGTTGTTTCGTCCTTGGCGTCATAGATCGCGCGCACCGTGAACTCCCAGTTGCCCGGATAAATGGCGCTCTTGAGCGGGATCGTGTCGCCGACCTTGAAGCCGTACAGATCCGCCAGCTGCCTGCCGACCGCCGCGCCGCGCGGTCGCGCAGAAACGCCTGGTACTGCTCCGGCTGGAAGATGAATTCCGGGTACATCGGAAAAAACGTCGGCGCATCGACCGCGAACTGTGCGAAGAAATTCTTCGGCTCCTTGTAGATGCCGCCGAACCAGTTCGACACGCTGACTCGCGGTCACGCCCGGCACTGCGCGGATCTTCTCGCGGTAGTACATCGGCATGGCAAACGTCAGCGAAATCGCGTTGCGCGAGATGAGCCGCGTCGCGGATGCCGCGTCCGATCCGGCGTACCAGGCGCGCACCACCGTCTGCAGCAACCCGAAGGCGAGGATCGCGATCACCAAGCCCGAGGATCGTCAGCGCCGAGCGCAGGCTTGCGCACGGAAGACGTTGCGCAGAGACGAACTTGAGGAAGAACACGGCACGCGCCTCAGTGCCCGAACGGGGCCGTGTCGGTCAGTTGGCCCTTGTCGAGGTAGATCAGGTGATGCGCGGCCCCGGCTGCGCGCGGATCATGCGTCACCATGACGATCGTCTTGCCCAGTTCAATGTTCAGCCGGTCGAGCAGCCCGAGGATGTCCGCCGCCGACTGGCGGTCGAGGTCGCCGGTCGGCTCGTCGGCGATCACCAGCAGCGGATCGGTCACCAGCGCGCGCGCAATCGCGACGCGCTGCTGCTGCCCGCCCGACAGTTCGTTCGGGTAGTGCTTCATGCGGTCGCTAAGACCGACCATGCCGAGCAGCAGCTCGACCCGCTCGCGCCGTTCGGCGCGCGACAACGGCGTCAATTGCAACGGCAGCTCGACGTTCTCGAACGCCGTCAGCACCGGCATCAGGTTATAGAACTGAAAAACGAAACCCGACCGTGCGCGCGCGCCAGTCCGCAAGCTCGGTGTCGCCGAACTGCGTGATGTCGTCGCCGGCGACCTCCAGGCGCCCTGCGTCCGGCTTGTCGATGCCCGCGATCAGGTTGAGCAGCGTGCTCTTGCCCGAACCCGACGGGCCCATCATCGCAACGAAATCGCCTTCGCGGATCACGAGGTTGATGTCGGTCAGCACCGGCACGACCTGCTCGCCGCGCACGTAGGCTTTCGATAGGTGATCGATCTCGACCAGCGCGCGCCGGTCGGCTCACCGCCTCGACCTGCGGCATGGCTAGCCCCTATTTCTTCGCCGCCTCGACGCGCGCGCCGGCGGCAAGTCGCTCCGGCGGGGCGGCGACACGACGCGGGTCCCCGGCGCCAGGCCCTCGACGCGTACGAGGTCGCCGACCTTTTCACCGGCTTGACCGGTACCGGCTTGACGGCACGCCCGCGTCGACGACGAATACGACATCCGTGCCGTCGCGCTTGACGATCGCGTCCGGTCGCAGCGCAGGTACCGGCTTGCGCTTTCGGCTGCCGTCAGCGCGCGCGACAGAAACGCCACCTTTGCGCTCATGTCGGGCAGCACGCGCGGATCGCGCTCGACGAACTTCACCTTGACGAGCAGCGTCGCCTTGCTCCGATCGACAGTAGGCACGACGCGGCTCACTTCGCCGAGCAGCCGCAGTTCGGGAAACGCATCGAGCTGGATCTCGGCCGGCTGGGCGACCTTGATCTTGGCGATCGACGATTCCGAGACATCGGCCTCGACCTCCAGCGTTTCCATGTCCGCCATCGTGACGACCGCGCCGGTCGTCCCCGAGGCGGAGGAAAACGGCGTGACGATGTCGCCAACATTGGCGCTCTTGGTCAGCACGATGCCGCTGAACGGCGCGCGGATCAGTGTCTGGTCGAAGCCGACGCTGGCGACCCGAAAATTTGCCTCGGCCACGCCGATTTGCGCCTTCAGCGTGTCAATTTGCGCGCGCGCCTTGTTGTAGCGCGCCTCGGCGGTATCGAGCGCCGAGCCGGAAATGAAGTTCTGCCGGGCAAGATCCTGCGCGCGCTTCAGCGATGCCTGCGCATCTTCGAGTTCGGCCTCACCCTGCGCGAGATTGGCGCGCGCCGCCTGCACCTGTGCGGCAGCCTGCTCGCGCTGCGCGGCGACATCGCGGTTCTCGAGCCGCGCGATGACGTCGCCCTCGCGCACCATCTGGCCTTCCTGAACGCCGAGCCACTCGAGCCGCCCGGTTCCCTTGGACGACACCGATGCGCGCCGTTGCGCGACCACGCGCCCCGTGGCGTTGAGCATCGCCACCGAAGTCGACGGATAGGCCGCCGCGACCGTCGCGATTTCGACCTGCTGCGCGCGCTGAGCGGTCGCGCACGAACAGAACGACACCGACGACCAGCAGAATCAGCAGCAGCCAAGCCCACCATCGCTTCCACAGCGGCCGGCGGCGGCGCTGCGCCACGTTCGCCGAACGATCGATGGCGAGGCGGGACAGCGAAGGAGGCGCAGCCGGCGTGTCGACCATGGGATAACCCTGGATTCAGCGGACCGACATGCTAATTGATGCGAGCTGCCGGCCCGACCACGCACCCGCTTCGAGCACATTTAATTGAGCGCTACGCTCACTTGCCGATGCAGAAGCGGCTGAAGATCACACCCAGCAGATCGTCCGCAGTGAATTCGCCGGTAATGCTGGCGAGTTGCAGTTTGCGCCAGTCGCAACTCCTCGGCGAAGAGATCGAGCGCCTCGTCGCGGCGCGCCGCGTGCGCGGCGGCTTCGTCCAGGTGCTCGCGGGCGCGAGCCAGCGCCTGCAGGTGGCGCTCGCGAGCCAGGAACACGTTGCTCGCCGTCGGTGGTCGCTCCCAGCCGGCCAGCCGATATAGCTCGTCGCGCAACAGATCGATCCCTGCTCCCGTTCGCGCCGAAAGGTAGACGCGATCGCCATCGACGCGCGGCGGCTTCACCGGTCAGGTCGATCTTGTTGACACCGTCAGCACAGGTACTCCGCGCCGCGTGCGCGCGGCCACCCGCTCGAGTACGGCCGCATCGACCGCCGCTCGGCCAGCGGCCGGCTGGCGTCCACCAGGTGCAGCACGACGTCGGCGCGCTCGACTTCAGCCAGCGTGCGTGCGATGCCGATCGTCTCGACTTCGTCGGTCGTCTCGCGCACGCCGGCGGTATCGATGATGTCGAGGGGAAGTCCGCCGACCTGATCGGGTGCGCGATGCGATCGCGCGTGGTCCCGGGCACCGCCGTGACGATCGCGACATCTTCGCCGGCCAGCGCATTGAGCACGCTCGACTTGCCGACATTCGGCGCCCCGACCAGCACGACGTGCACCCCTTCGCGCAGCATTGCGCCCTGGCTGGCCCGCCGCAGCACGTCGTCGAGCGCCGCGGTCACCCGCTGCAGTCGGCCGTCGCATCGGCCTTGTCGAGGAAATCGATCTCCTCTTCGGGAAAGTCGAGTGTGGCCTCGACCAGCGCGCGCAGCTCGGTCAGTTCGTCGGTCAGTGCATGGATCGCCCGCGAGAATTCGCCCGTCAGCGACCGCGCCGCGGAACGCGCCGCTGCCTCGGTCGATGCATCGATCAGGTCGGCGACCGCCTCGGCCTGCGCCAGGTCGATCGGTCACGAGGAATGCCCGCCGCGTGAATTCGCCCGGTTCGGCCACGCGCAGCCCGATCGCTCGGCCCGCTTCCAGGCAGCGCGCGACCAGCATCTGCAGCACGACCGGCCCTCCATGGCCCTGCAGTTCGAGCACGTGCTCTCCCGTATAGGAGTGCGGCGCCGGAAACAGAGCGCGATGCCGTCGTCGATCGCGGCGCCATCGCGGTCCAAGAACGCGCAGTACGCGGCGTGACGCGGCACGAGCGTGCGATGCGGCGGCGCCCAGCACGCCTCGATCACCGGCGTGAGGCGCGCGCCGGACACGCGCACGATGCCGATGCCGCCGCGCCCGGGCGGCGTGGCAATTGCGACTGGAGTCGGATCCTCTGCCGGCAGTCCTATTTACATCCGGCGGCATCGGTTTCTGACGCGGTGCGGCAGCCAGAGGGCATTTCCCGTCCTGTGCGCGTGCCCATCGCCCTGCCTACACTGCTCGCATGGACGACGACCCACTGCTGAAACTCATCTCGCCGCTGGCCGGGGTCGTGCTCGCAGTACGTGCTGTCGGTCATGGTCTCGGCGCACGTGGCCAGCCAGATCGGCGATGACTACGCCACTCGCGCATGGATCTACACGTTCGCCGTGCTGTGGGTGCTGGTTGGTGCGGTCGTCGTCTTCATGCTGACCCTCGCGGCGAATCACGCCGGCATCCTGCCGGTCAAGCGCGTGCTGCTGTGGACCGCCAGCATCTGGCTGTGGCCGGTCTTCGCTCTGCGCGACCTGCCGCGGCGGCCAAGCCGACGACAGCGGGCCGCCCGCGCGACCTCGCGTGGTGTGCACGCTGAGCGCCGATCAGCCCGGCTTCTTTGCTTTTCGATCTGCTTGTCACGTACCACTGCTGCGCATGACAGCACGTTGTTGGTCACCCAGTACAGCACCAGTCCGGCCGGGAAGAAGAAGAACATCGACGCCGAAAATCAGCGGCATGAACATCATCACCTTGGCCTGAACCGGATCGGGCGGCGTCGGGTTCAGCTTGTACTGGATCCACATCAGGGCCATCATCAGATCGCCGGCAGGATGAGCCACGAGTCCGGCGTGGCCAGGTCCTTGACCCACAGGATCCACGGGGCGTTGCGCATCTCCACGCTCGCCAGCAGCACCCAGTAGAGGGAGATGAATACCGGGATCTGCACCACGATCGGCAGGCAGCCGCCGAGCGGGTTGATCTTCTCGGTCTTGTAGAGCTCCATCATCGCGGTGTTGAGTTTGCGCCTTGTCCTCGCCGTACTGCTCGCGCAGCTTCATCATGCGCGGCGTCACTTCCTTCATGCGCGCCATCGACTTGTAGCTCGCGGCCGACAGCGGATAGAACGCCGCCTTGATCAGCACCGTCAGCAGCACGATCGCCCAGCCCCAGTTGCCGACGATGCCGTGCAGAAACTCGAGCAGCCAGAAGATCGGTTTCGCGAGGAACGTGAGCCAGCCGTAGTCGACCACCAGGTCGAGTCCGGGCGCGATCTTCGCCAGCGCGTTCTGGTCCTGCGGCCCGACGTACAGCTGCGCGCTCGTGGTCACGCTCGCCTGCGGCGCCAGGCTTGCCAGCGGTTGCAGCATGCCAATCGAGTACAGGTTCTTCTCGACCGTGCGGCGCGTAGTACTCGCGCTGCTCGCCCTCCTTGCGGCACCCAGGCCGTGACGAAGTAATGCTGGATCATCCCGACCCAGCCGTTGTTGCGTCTGCTTCGGCAGGTCGGGCTTGTTCTTTTCGATCGCCGAGAACTCGATCTTCTTGAACTTGTCCTGCTCGGTGTACACCACCGGGCCCGGTGTACGTGTAATAGAGCGACGACTCGCCTTCCGGCTTGTTGCCGTCGCGCATGATCTGCAGGTACAGCGAAGGCGTGACCGGCGCCGTCGCCGACGTTGGTCACCTCGTGCCTGACCGTCGCGTCGTAGCGGCCGCGCGGAAAGGTGTAGGTCTTGGCGAGTTTCACGCCACCCGATTCGGCAACTCAGCGTCACATCGAGCGCATCCTTGCCGGCCTCGAGCGTGCGCGGACCCTCGATCACCGTGAACGGCGTGCGGTGATTCGGCAATGCGGCGTCACTTCCGACCACGCCCGATTGCGCGACGTACACGCGCTGCGGATTGACCTCCAGCAGCACGACCGGACGGTTCGGGTCGTCCTTCTTGCCGGTAACGAGCCCCACCAGTCCGCTGGCGGTCCAGTCGGGCGCCATCTTCTGCTTCAGCAGTTCGACGTGCGTCAGGACCGCGCCGTCGGGATCGATCGTCGCGCGCACGACGTCCGTCTCGATGACGACGGGCAGCCGCTTCGCGCTCGTCGGTGCAGACGTCGCCGGCACGGCGGAAGCCGCAGCAGGAGCCGGCGCAAGCGTTGCCGGGACAGCGCTGCCCGGCGCGGCGGCTGGCGCCGGCGCTGGCGTCGGGCCTGGGAGCTGGCGCCGTGACCGGCGGTGCCGATGCGGTGCCGAACATCGATGGCTTGCCCGTGTAGACGAGCCAGCGGTCCCATAACAGGAACAGCGACATGCCGAAGAAGACCCATAGGATCGTGCGCTGGAAATCAGTGCCCATGACGGGAGGTGTCCGCTGCTAGTTGTTGGAATGAGCCCGCATCGAAGCGACGCGCGGCGAGGCGGCGTGCTTCATTGGGTCTACGTTGTGGAGGTTCGCGCGCCGTTGCCGTCGTGACAGCGGCAGCGCCAGGTGAATGTGTCTGGCACCGGGTCGACGCCGCCTCGGCCATAGGGGTGGCAGCGACCGAGACGACTGCCGCCAGGTAGGCGCCGCGGCCCGCGCCATGCAGCTCGATCGCCTCGCGCGCGTATTCCGAGCAGGTCGGCCAGTAGCGACAACCGTTGCCGATCCATGGCGACAGTACATACTGGTAGGCGCCGATCAGGCGCAGCAGCAGCCGCTCAAGCATCGGCTTCGACCGTCGCCAATCTGCTGCCAAGTGCACTCAGCAGGCCATCGACCTCGATACGCAAAGCGCGCCGCAGCGCCGCAAGTGCCGGCCGCTGCGGCGAGCCGGGATCTCCAAGCCTGGCTTTCAGACGAACACTGACATCGACCACGACGCCGGCACGTGCCGCTGCGCGGTCGAGTGCCGGCGCGGCATGCCGAAAGGCTTCACGCACGATGCGCTTCACGAGTGCCCGGTCGATCGATCGACGCGCCATGCGTCCGCAGACCGTGATGCCCAGTCGCGCACGGTGATCTCCAGCGGTGGCAGACCAGGCCGCCGTCATGGACAGCCACTCAGCCCCGGCCCGCAGCGCCGCACCGCGGCGCGCCGCCAGCACCGCCGAAACTCCTGCGGGCGCCGCAGGCGCTGCGAACGCGACAGCCGGCCAGACCGGGACGGTCGGCACGCCATCGGCATGCACGACATCCGCCGCGCCTGGCTACGTCAGACCGCCAGTCGCTTGCGGCCCTTGGCGCGGCGCGCCGCGATGACCGCGCGGCCGCCGCGCGACTTCATGCGGACGAGGAAGCCGTGCGTGCGGGCGCGGTTGACCTTGGAGGGCTGATAGGTACGTTTAGTGGACATGATGATGGTTCCTGTTCGGCGGATGCGAGCGCCCGATGGGCTTCGGCGCGTACATCCGCAGTATCTGATGACCTAAGCGGCGGCCGCGCAGCGCACGCGTCCTGCACGAAGACGCGGCCGGTGGCGAACCCCGTCGGGTGCTGGGCCGGCGCATGTAAGCCGCGGATTTTTCGTCGCTTTTCCCGGCGCGGCGAAAAGCCCGTATTAGACGCGATGGCGCAAGACGCTGTCAAACGAGCGCGCAGGTCGCACTTGGGCCCGGCGCTGTCAGCAGCAACAACCTGAATAACTCGGCGAAATTCCTGTGGATAACTGCATGCTGCACCGCGCAATCGAAATCTCCGTCAGGCCTTCAATCCGCGATCTCGGGTGTGAGCATCCACTACCTTAGAATGGGCTTCATTTTCAAGGTAGTCAGGTACGCCGCTTCCCCGTCTCGCCCTGGCTACATCCTGTGGATAACCCCCACGTTGCAGTAAACTGCCGGGCTTCGCGGACGTCTGCAGCCGAGGAGATGCAGCGATCTGGCGACGGGGCGGGGCGAAGCGGCGGGCGATCACGGCGTGGGCACTCCCGCGATCACAACAAAAGCGGGAACACCCACTCGATGCAACATATTTGGCACGACTGCTCGCGTCTGCTCGAAAGCGAGCTGACGCCGCAACAGTTTCCGCCTGGATCAAGCCGCTCAAGGCGCTGGACTTCGACGAATCCACCGCGACGCTTGACGATCGGCGCGCCCAACCGGCTCAAGCTCGACGCGATCCGCGCGCAGTTCTCGGACCAGATCGCACAGGCAGCCTCGCGTGTCGTTCAGCGCCCGTCGCCGTCGTGTTCGCCGTCGAAAACGGCACGCGTCGCGTCGCTGCGCTTCCCGGCCGCAACGGTAGCGAGGCGAGCGTCGACGTGCCGACGCTCGCCGAGGTCGCTCCACCGAGCCCGGAGCACTTCGAGCGAGCCGGCTCAATGCGGCCCTGACCTTCGACACGCTGGTGCCCGGCACGCGCCAACCAGATGGCGCGCACCGCCGCGCTGCACGTCGCCGGCGCGCCCGGCCTCATGTACAACCCGCTGTTCATCTACGGCGGCGTCGGCCTCGGCAAGACGCACCTGATCCACGCCGTCGGCAACGCGCTGCTGGCCGACCGGCCCGATGCGCGCAGTGCTCTACCTGCACGCCGAGCAGTTCATCAGCGACGTGGTGCAAGAACTACCAGCGCAAGACCTTCGACGAGCTGAAGGCCAAGTACCACTCGCTCGACCTGCTGCTGATCGACGACGTCCAGTTCTTCGCCGGCAAGGAGCGCACGCAGGAGGAGTTCTTCAACGCCTTCGAGGCGCTGCTCGCCAAGCGCGCGCACATCATCATGACCAGCGACACCTACCCGAAGGGGCTGGTCGACATCGACGAGCGCCTGACCTCGCGCTTCGACGCCGGGCTGACGGTCGCGATCGAGCCGCCCGAGCTCGAGATGCGGGTCGCGATCCTGATGAAGAAGGCCGAGCCAGAAGGCGACGCCGATGCCCGAGGACGTCGCCTTCTTCGTCGCCAAGAACGTGCGCGCCAACGTGCGCGAGCTCGAAGGCGCGCTGCGCAAGATCCTCGCCTACTCGCGCTTCAGCCACAAGGACATCAACATCGCAGCTCGCGCGCGAGGCGCTGAAGGACCTGCTGTCGATCCAGAACCGCCAGGTCGGCGTCGAGAACATCCAGAAGACGGTGGCCGACTTCTACAAGATCAAGGTCGCCGACATGTACAGCGAAGAAGCGCCCGGCCTCGATCGCCCGGCCGCGCCAGATCGCGATGTACCTGGCCAAGGAGATGACGCAGAAGAGCCTGCCCGAGATCGGCGAGCTGTTCGGCGGCCGCGACCACACGACGGTGCTGCACGCGGTGCGCAAGATCGGCGGCGAGCGCAGAAGAACACCGAGCTCAACCAGCAGCTGCACGTGCTCGAGCAGACGCTCAAGGGCTGAAGCTATTAGCATGTGCGAGCACGATCCTTCATCGCTGTCAAGGCACAACGCTGGGGACAACTGCAGGCGACACCTGCGAGCTGTCCACAGACTTGGCCTGTGCGCCAAGTTGTGCGCCTCGCCGCTGCATCAGGCACGGCTCGTCGCACAGGGCTTCGCGCGTCGCTAAGTGCCTGTCCGAAGGACAGTGAAAATGGCGCTTGTCCACAGTTGCGTCCGCACTCTACTACTACTGACCAGTTCAAGAGGTAATGACATGATTGTCTTGAAAGCCAGCACAAGAAAAAGTTCTGGGCGCGCTGCAGGCCGTCGCGGGCATCGTCGAGCGGCGGCACACCCTGCCGATCCTGGCCAACGTGCTGATGCGCAAGACCGGCGAGCACGTGTCGAGTTCACGACCAGCGACCTCGAGATCCAGGTCCGCACGTCAGCGCCGAGCTCGGGCCGGCGACGGAGGCAACTTCGCGACCACGGTCGGCGCGCGCAAGCTGATCGACATCCTGCGCTCGCATGCCGGCGGACCAGACCGTGCAGCTTGCGCTGGCCAACGCAGACAAGCTCACGCTGGCCAGGCGGCAAGAGCCGCTTCACGCTGCAGACGCTGCCGGCCGACGACTTCCCGCTGGTGCAGGAGTCGGCCGACTTCGGGCCGATGTTCAGCGTTGCCGCAGAAGACGCTCAAGACCTGCTCGACCAGGTGCACTTCGCGATGGCGGTGCACGACATCCGCTACTACCTGAACGGCATCCTGTTCGTCGCCGAGGGCAAGCAGCCTGACGCTGGTGGCCACCGACGGCCACCGCCTGGCGCTGGCGCAGGCCACGCTCGACGGCGAGATGCCCGAAGCAGGAAGTGATCCTGCCGCGCAAGACCGTGCTCGAGCTGCAGCGCCTGCTGCCCGACAGACGAAGACGCCGATCGAGATGCGCTTCGCGGCCAACCAGGCCAAGTTCAGCTTCGGCGGCATGGAGTTCGTCACCAAGCTGGTCGAGGGCAAGTTCCCCGACTACAACCGCGTCATCCCGAAGAACCACAAGAACGCGGTCGTCGCTCGGCCGCGCGCCGCTGCTGCACAGCCTGCAGCGCGCCGCGATCCTGACCAGCGAGAAGTTCAAGGGCGTGCGCGTCAACATCGAGCCCGGCACCCTGCGCATCGCCTCGAGCAACGCCGAGCAGGAAGAGGCGAAGGAAGAGCTCGAGATCGACTACGGCGGCGACGCCATCGAGATCGGCTTCAACGTCACCTACCTGATCGACGCGCTGGCCAACATGAGCCAGGAGATGGTCAAGCTCGAGCTGCAGGACACCAGCTCGGCAGCGCGCTGATCACGTTGCCCGAGCAGGCCGGCGTTCAAGTACGTCGTCATGCCGATGCGGATCTAGGCAGACTCGGTGCACGAGTCACATCGTTCGCTTCGACCTCCGCATGGGGTGCCAGGCGCCCCAAGCCGCAGCACTAGCTAATCGTTCGAGATGCGCCGGCATCAGCGACGCTGATGCATGCACCGAGCAACGCGCGGAACTCAGTCAGCAGTACCGACTCAACCGCCGATGAATCAGCGCGATCCCCGCTCGCGGACAGCGGACGGCATGCGAGACTATGGCGAAGGCAGCATCCAGATCCTCGAAGGGCTGGAGGCGGTGCGCAAGCGCCCGGGCATGTACATCGGCGACACGTCCGACGGCACCGGGCTGCACCACCTGGTGTTCGAGGTCGTCGACAACTCGATCGACGAGGCGCTGGCCGGCCACTGCGACGACATCGTCGTCACCATCCACACCGACAACTCGATCTCGCGTCACTCGACAACGGCCGCGGCATCCCCACCGGCGTCAAGATGGACGACAAGCACGAGCCCAAGCGCTCGGCGGCCGAGATCGCGCTGACCGAGCTGCACGCCGGCGGCAAGTTCAACCAGAACAGCTACAAGGTCTCGGGCGGCCTGCACGGCGTCGGCGTGTCGCTGCGTCAACGCCCTGTCGAAGTGGCTGCGCCTGACGGTGCGCCGCGACGGCAAGGCGCACTACATGGAGTTCCGCCAGGGCGTCCCGCAGGACCGCGTGGTCGAGTAGCGGTCGGACGGCGTCGAGTCTCGCCGATGAAGGTCACCGGCGACACCGAGAAGCGCGGCACCGAGGTGCACTTCCTGCCCGACACTCGAGATCTTCGCGAACATCGACTTCCACTACGAAATCCTCTCGCAAGCGGCTGCGCGAGCTGACGCTTCCTCAACAACGGCGTGCGCATCCGCCTGGTCGACGAGCGCAACGACAAGGAAGACGACTTCGCGTTCGCCGGCGGCGTGAAGGGCTTCGTCGAGTTCATCAACAAGGGCAAGAAGGTCCTGCACCCGAACGTCTTCCACGCGACCGGGCGAGGCAGGAGGCAGCGACAGCAGCAGCACACCGGTACCGATCGGCGTCGAAGTCGCGATGCAGTGGAACGACGGCTACAGCGAGAACGTGCTGTGCTTCACCAACAACATCCCGCAGCGCGACGGCGGCACGCACCTGACCGGCCTGCGCGCGGCGATGACGCGCGTGCATCAACAAGTACATCGAGGACAACGAGCTCGCCAAGAAGGCCAAGGTCGAAGTCACCGGCGACGACATGCGCGAGGGCCTGACCTGCGTGCTCTCCGTCAAGGTGCCCGAGCCCAAGTTCTCGAGCCAGACCAAGGACAAGCTGGTGTCGCAGCGAAGTGCGCGGCCCGGTCGAAGACGTCGTCAGCAAGGCGCTCGAACGACTACCTGCTCGAGCGCCCGCACGACGCCAAGATCATCTGCGGCAAGATCGTCGACGCCGCGCGCGCGCGCGAAGCGGCGCGCAAGGCGCGCGAGATGACGCGCCGCAAGGGCGTGCTCGACGGCATGGGCCTGCCCGGCAAGCTGGCCGACTGCCAGGAGAAGGACCCGGCGCTGTGCGAGATCTACATCGTCGAGGGCGACTCGGCCGGCGGCTCGGCCAAGCAGGGGCGCGACCGCAAGTTCCAGGCGATCCTGCCGCTGCGCGGCAAGATCCTCAACGTCGAGAAGGCGCGCTACGAGAAGCTGCTGACCAGCAACGAGATCCTGACGCTGATCACCGCGCTCGGCACCGGCATCGGCACCGGGCACCGAGCAACGAGGACTTCAACCTCGCCAAGCTGCGCTACCACCGCATCATCATCATGACCGACGCCGACGTCGACGGCGCGCACATCCGCACGCTGCTGCTGACGTTCTTCTACCGCCAGATGCCCGAGCTGGTCGAGCGCGGCCACATCTACATCGCGCAGCCGCCGCTGTACAAGGTGAAGCACGGCAAGGACGAGCAGTACCTGAAGGACGGCACCGAGCTCGACGCCTACCTGCTGAAGCTCGCGCTGAAGGACGCGCAGCTCGAGCCCCGCGCGACGGCGCGGCCGCCGATCGAGGGCGATCGCGCTGGAGGAGCTGGCGCGCCAGTACCTGCTGGCCAAGGCCGTGGTCGAGCGCCTCTCGCGCTGTGATCGACGTCGACGCGCTGCGCGCGCATTGATGGCCGGCGTCGAGCTCGACCTCGACACGCTGCGGAGGCCGAAGCCTCGGCGCGGCGCTGCAGCTGCCGTGCTCGGCAACGCCACGCGTGCACGTCCATGCGCGAGCTCGACGACGCGCACCGACAAGCACCTCCTGCGCATCGAGCCGCCGCCACCACGGCAACGTCAAGCGCAGCGTGATCACGCCGACTTCGTGCACGGCGCCGACTACGCCGCGCTGGCAGAGCCGGCCAAGACCTTCAAGCGGCCTGGTCGGCGAGGGCGCGATAGTCAAGCGCGGCGAGGGCGAGAAGCAGAAGGAAACCGCCGTCGCCGACTTCCGCGAGGCCATGGACTGGCTGATGAAGCAGGCCGAGGCCGCCGTCAGCCGCCAGCGCTACAAGGGCCTGGGCGAGATGAACCCGGAGCAGCTGTGGGAAACGACGATGGACCCGGCGGTGCGCCGCCTGCTGCGGTGCAGATCGACGACGCGATCGAGGCCGACCGCGTCTTCACGATGCTGATGGGCGACGAGGTCGAGCCGCGGCGAGAGTTCATCGAGACCAACGCGTTGCGGGCGGGCAATATCGACGTCTAGCAGTGTGTAGTTTTGTAGGCAGTCTCTTTCACTGGAATTTCCGTCAGAGTTAGTGAGATTCCGAGTCAAAGTTACTGAGATTTCCCTACTGCCTCCCTAGCAGCCTCAAGACGGCACCCGGCCAGGACCGGCCGTCCTGCCTCGGCTCCAGTTTCGCTTGACAGCGGCCTCTGGATCCAAGGTGCAGAGTCGAAATTCGCTCACAAAGTCACACTCGCGCGGTTTTGAGAGGCGATCATGCCTCCCGTCCACCTTCTTCAGCCCGCCGGGGACCCGGCGAAGCAGCCTCGCCCCCACGCCAGATATCCACCTTGTCTCCTTATGTGCGCTGCCGAACAGACGCCAGTTCCTTGGTTGGCATACGTTTCCTGCAGCAAGTTCTTGGCCGACTTTTCCGTTCGACGCGTTCAAATGTGCTTCGGGAGCTTGGATGACGACCAGCCATGCTATTCGCAGCTCGGGGGACTACATCGCACCGCAAGCGACAATTTCGTACCTGCACAGCGCGAACAAACGAGCCGCCATCGATGCCGCAACCCTGCAATTGCCGAAAGCGCTCGCACATGTGGAACGCCTCAAGCGAGCGCTGGCGTCGAGCCAGAAGGCGGCGATTGCCGCGTTGCGACAAGTCGATCTACTTGCACGGGGCAATGCGCAGGATCTTGCGGCTCGGTGCGAGCGCGAGGCCGGGCGCAGCGCACCATGCAGTCCGACCTGGAAGCTGACCGATTTCTGCATGACCGCGGGGCCCGAGGCCGGAGCGATGCTCAGCGGGGAGCGAATCCTGACGGTGCCGACACGGTTCCGGAAAGGCGCCGTTCTGTATCGTGTCGGGGACTCGTTCGAATCGCTTTACGTAATACGCTTTGGTTCATGCAAGATCGTTTTGCTGGCGGAAAGCGGGCGGGAGCAGGTCGCCGGCTATCACATGGCTGGAGAAGTCGTCGGCATTGACGGCATTGCCCGCACTGTTCATAAGTTCGAGGCGATCGCGCTGGAAGACATGGAAGTCTGGCGGCTGCCGTTCGACGAAGTCGAAAGTCTCGCGCGACTCAGTCAACAATTCGGACATGGTTTGCACCAGTTACTGTCACAGGAGAGCGAACGGGCGTATACGCTTGTGCTGGTGCTGGGATCGATGCGGGCCGAACAACGGCTCGCGTTCTTTTTGCTCGACTTGTCGCAGCGGCATCAAGCCCTCGGCTATTCGTCGTGCGAGTTCGTACTGCGAATGACACGACAAGAGATCGGGAGCTACCTGGGACTCAAGTTGGAAACCGTGAGCCGTCTGTTGTCCCGGTTTCAGCGCGAAGGACTGCTCCAGGTCGAAGGGCGCACGGTCAAATTGCTTGACCGGGTTGCGGTGAGCCAACTTGCCGAATGCGGCGCCTAGAGAACCCCGACGTTATTCTCTGACGGCTATACGAGGGTGACGCGCTGGTCGAACACCTGGGCTGGTTCGAATGGGCCATCGAAGCTTTCTCCGCGTCCTTCGATGCTCGGATCCCGCCGCGTTTTTTGAGCGTGCGTCCGCGTGGCCCACAGACCTGCTTCGCCGTGCCGCTTGAGGTGAGTGCTGTGGTTGCCGCGATGTTGCACGCACTGGCTGTGGCAGATGAAGCTGAGGTACTCGGCAGAACCACTCGCCGTCGTGCGGGGCCTGGGAAAGGAGCGTCTTAATGGCGAGCACCACAAGGCCAGTAAGAACTGGCCCGGCCAGTGCATACGACGACCTCACCTGGCTCGATGCTTGGTGGCGCGCAGCCAACTATCTGTCCGTGGGGCAGATCTACCTGCTTGACAACCCGCTGCTCGCTGAGCGGCTGACGTCTGATCACGTCAAACCCCGCTTGCTCGGTCACTGGGGCACGACGCCGGGCCTGAACTTCATCTACGCGCACCTGAACCGCGTCATTCGGCAGCACGACCTCGACGTGCTCTACATCGCCGGCCCGGGCCACGGCGGACCGGCGCTGTTCGCCAACACCTGGCTCGAAGGAACCTACAGCGACTTCTACCCCAATGTCGCGCGTGACGCCCAAGGCATGCTGCGACTGTTCCGGCAGTTTTCGTTTCCCGGCGGGGTGGGCAGCCACGTCACCGCCGAAACGCCCGGCTCGATTCACGAAGGAGGCGAGCTCGGCTACTCACTGTCGCACGCCTTCGGCGCCGCATTCGACAACCCGGGCCTTATCGTTGCCTGTGTCGTGGGAGACGGCGAGGCCGAGACCGGGCCGCTGGCCACGTCCTGGCATTCCAATAAGTTCCTCAATCCAGCCAGCGACGGCGCGGTGCTGCCGATCCTGCACCTCAACGGCTACAAGATCGCCAGTCCCACCGTACTCGCCCGCATCCCGCACGCCGAACTCGAAGCGCTGCTGGTGGGCTACGGTTACCACCCTCATTTCGTCGAAGGGTCGGACTCGCAGGATATGCATCGCCGGATGGCGGCGACGCTGGACGCCGTGATCGAGGAAATTCAGGCGATCCAGAACGCCGCACGCCGCGACGGCGTCGGTGAACGCCCGTGCTGGCCGATGATCGTGCTGCGCACTCCCAAGGGCTGGACCGGGCCGAAGGTGGTGGACGACAAGCCGAGCGAAGGCAGCTGGCGCTCGCACCAGGTGCCGCTGACCGACACGGCCCACAATCCGCAGCACTTGCACCAGCTTGAGCAGTGGCTGCAAAGCTATCGCCCCGGTGAACTGTTCGACGAACACGGCGCGCCACGGGCCGAGATCGCCGCACTTGCGCCGCAAGGCACTCGTCGCATGGGCTCCAATCCGCATGGCAATGGCGGCCTTCTGTTGAAGGATCTGCGCTTACCCGACTACCGCGACAGCGCCGTGGCTGTGCCGCAGCCCGGCACGGTAACCGCCGAGGCCACGCGCGTCATGGGCGGCTACCTGCGCGAGGTGATGAGGCACAACCTCGACTCCCGCAACTTCCGTGTCGTCGGCCCGGACGAGACTGCCTCCAACCGCCTGGGCGCGCTGTTCGAGGTTACCGACCGCACCTGGCTCGCGGGGCGCCTGCCCGAGGACGAAGGCCTCGGCGCGGACGGTCGCGTGATGGAAATCCTCTCCGAGCACACCTGCCAGGGCTGGCTCGAGGGCTATCTGCTCACCGGCCGGCACGGACTGTTTTCCTGCTACGAGGCCTTCATCCACATCGTGGATTCGATGTTCAACCAGCACGCCAAATGGTTGAAGGTCTGCAACGAGATACCGTGGCGGCGCCCCATCGCTTCGCTCAACTACCTCCTCACTTCGCACGTCTGGCGTCAGGACCACAACGGCTTCTCGCACCAGGATCCGGGATTCATCGACCACGTGGTGAACAAGAAGTCCGATGTCATCCGTGTGTACCTGCCACCGGATGCCAACACGCTGCTATGCGTTACTGAGCGCTGTCTACGCTCGCGCAACCTCGTCAACGTGATCGTCGCGGGCAAGCAACCGGCGCCGCAGTGGCTGGGCATGGACGCCGCGATCCGGCATTGCGCCACGGGGATCGGCATATTCGAATGGGCGAGCAACGATCAGGGTGGCGAACCGGACGTCGTGATGGCCTGCGCCGGCGACGTACCGACACTGGAAACCCTGGCGGCCGTCGACCTGCTGCGCCAACACCTGCCCACGCTGCGGGTGAGAGTCATCAATGTCGTCGACCTGATGACGCTGCAGCCGAAGGACGAGCACCCCCATGGGCTGTCCGACCGGGACTTCGACACGTTGTTCACCACCGATAAGCCGATCATCTTCGCCTACCACGGCTACCCGTGGCTGATCCATCGACTGACGTACCGGCGCAGAAACCATGGCAGCCTGCACGTTCGCGGGTACAAGGAGGAAGGCACGACCACTACTCCGTTCGACATGGCCGTGCTCAACGACCTCGACCGTTTCCATCTGGCGGCCGACGTCATAGACCGCGTGCCCAAGCTCGGCTACCGCGCCGCGTATCTAAAGCAGGCAATGCGCGACAAGCTCGTCGAGCACCGCGAGTACATTGAGCGCCACGGTCAAGACATGCCCGAGATTCGCGAGTGGGAGTGGCACAACGAGATCCGGCCGCACGCGTAGCCGTGAGGGCCGGCGGAGCTCAATTCAATCGCGTGCTGGTGCGACGTACTCCCGCGGGGCGGACCATCGATCGACAAAGTCTCCGCGTTCGACGATGTGTGATGACCCTCTTCGACGTGAAGGCCGCAGAGGGTATTTGAATCGTGACCGCCTTCTCAGATGCGCTGGACTTCCGCAACGAGTCGACAGCGGGCGCGGCGCGGTTCCGGAAGTGGACACTGGGCTTGCGGTGCGCGTACGCGGATTCAGTAACTCTGACTGAGGAGTAGGCAGTTACCAATTACTTTGACGCAAGCCCTGATCGTCGAGTGACGCGTTGATCGCCAAATTGCCGTTTTCTCTGCGATTGGAGTTTCACTAACTTTGACGGCCTTCAGTTCTCGATCGGCACGGCGATCTCGCTCGCTGCGGCTAAGGCGCCCAGGACAGTCGATTGACCACGTAAGGGGCGGACGCTACATTGCGAGGCCGCGGAATCCCTCGAGGCAAGTTGCGACCATGGTCGAGTCGACCTCTCCACGGACGCCTTCGGGCGCGGAAAAGGCACTCATCGTCGCGCTGTCGCTGTACGCCGTTGCGGTCGTCGGTCCCGATACATTCCGTCCCTTGTTCCATGACGGGGCGAAGAGCACCATTCGGTGGTATCCGATCGCGACCGTAGGGTTCGAAGCCGACAACAACGGCAAGGTAATTTCCGTCGAGGAAGATGGCCCCGCCGATCGCGTCGGGCTGAAGCCGGATGACCAAATCGATCTCGGCTCGGTGCAGCCGGATCGACGCGCGATCAACAAGTTCGTCTATGTCGCGCACGACACTCCGATCGAGATGGTCGTCCAGCGCGGCGCGAACCAGCGTTTCCAGGTCGCCATCAAACCCGAACACGAACGACTCGTCGGCTGGGATGCCGCTTCGCTGCTGATGGCGCAGGCGTCCGCGCTGTTCTTCATTGCGTTGTGCGCGTACCTGATCTGGCACCGAGCGACGTGGTCGACATGGGGCTTCTTTCTGTACGGCATGTGGTTCAATTCCGGCCAGTATTTCGTTTGGTACGCGAACCTTCCGGTCGCCGGGCTCGTCGTGTTCGACATACTCCAGGCGACAGCCCAGGCGCTCGCGCTGACGGGATTCCTCGCCTTCGCAATGTTCTTTCCGGACGAGCAGACGCCTGGATGGCGCTCGTCGCACCGGCTAGCGCTGCTCGCGGGCGTCTTTGCCGTGCTGCTCTTCAGCGGACTGCTGGGCTTCTGCAATTTCTTCTTCGGGTGGCGGACCGAAGCGCTTTACCTCGCCTACTACGCGTTCACGTGGGTCGTATATCTGCTCGCCGTCTGGTTCTTCGTGCGCAATTTCCGGCGGTTGCCCGAGCAGCGGGCAAGGATGCGCTGGATCGTCGCGGGCGGCCTGATCGGTCTGCCGTTGTTCCTGCTCGCGGACATCTACGAGGCGACCGGATTGTTCCGGGTCCTGGCGCCCGGACTCGACCGGTGGATCTACCACAACGACTGGGTGCTGAACCTGATGTACGCCGGCAACGTGTTCCTGCCGGCCGCGGTCGTCTACACCGCGCTTCACCACGAAGTCATGAGCGTGCGCTTCGCCGTGACGCGCGCGGTGGTGCTGTCCGGTATCTTCTTCGCGTGCATCGCTGCGTTGCATCTGCCCTCGTCGTGGCTCGAGGAGACGATGAAGGAACACGAAGCGCTGGCGCCGCTCGCGCTGCCGATCTCGTTGCTCGTGGCCTGCATCCTCGCGTTGATTCACAGCCCACTGCACGGCGTCGTGGAGCGGCTGTTCGCGCCGCGATGGCACCGCGCGAAGGTGAAGCTCGAGGCGCTGGCGCAACGGCTCGTGGATGACGAAGATCTCACGGCGACGGATGTGGATCGCGCGATCGTGGAGGAGACTGTCACCGCGCTTCGGCTCGAATCCGCAGCGCTCCTGTGTCGCGGGCCGAACGATGTATTCGTGACGCAGCGAACGTTGCATTGGCCCCCAAGCGCGCAGCGCGAGTTCGAATGCGACCATCCGTGGGTTTGTACGACGGCACGGGGACCAGTTTCGCTGGCCGATCCGGACGACGCGCCGGGCGAGCCCGAACTCGCCGTTCCGATCCGCGGCAGCAGCCGCCACCCCGCGCCCCGGGTGATGCTGTATGGCCACCACGTCACCCGTGAGCGCATCGACCCCGACGAGGTGCGGATCATCCACTCTGTTTCGCGCGCCGCGGGGCTCGCGTACATGCGCCTGGATTACGAGACGCCGTCCCCCCCGGCGCCGAGCCCGAAGCTCGCTCCCACGGGTCCACGCCGTGCCCATCGGCAGCGTGGCTCGTGACTCTGGCCGTCTCGTCAACGGGCTACCGCCCGGCAGTTGAGATGTAAGGGCGGCCGTCTGGAACCGGCCCGAAGGCGGAACATCGCGGCTTTCGTACTGCCCCTTCATGCCGCAAGGGCCAAAGGCGCGCGCTGCTGCGGCTGCAGCGCAGCAAGCGGGCTGCGCGGACGCAAAGCGATCCGCTCGTTGATCAGCGCGGCGACCAGCGCGTCCAAACCGGCGCGTCGGCTCGCCTCGATCAGCGTCTGATCGAGCAGGTCGCGCTGCGCATGGCTGCCGCCGAAGCGGTGCGCGACGTGGCGGATTGGACGCAGCAGCTCAACGCACTCCGCATAGCGGCCCTGGCCGAACGCCTGAATCGCGCGTGTGGCGGGATGCCCGACCTCTCTTGTGAACTCGGCATTGTCGCCGCTGCTCTCAATCGCTGCGCGCTGCGCGTCGAGCACCGCCTGTTGCTCCTTCACACGGCCGGCGCCGACGAAAGCCATCATCGCGTGCATGTCGTTGAAGGCGTAGTTGCCGGCACTGGCGGTCGGCGCCCAGTTGTCGGCCACCGCCGCAAAGCGGTTGCCAACGTCGACGCCGCGCAGCGACAGACGCCATAGCAACGCCGAGGCGTCGATCAGGTTCAGGACGAGGTTCGGTCGCGACCCGTACATCGGCCCGTCGAAGAGACGCAGCACCTCGTCGCTTGTCGCCGAGCTCCAGCTGGTACACCGCCAGATGCCACCAGTTGTGCACGGCGAGGAAGCTGTCCTGTGACCAGGCCTCGGTGTCCGTGGCATCCACGCGAGGCCTTCCTGCGGCGGTTGCGCATCTCAACACATGCGCCACGGCGTGCCAGGCCCAGCTGTTGCGCCGCTCCAGCTCGACGCCGCGCGGCCCTGCTCCTCGGCCCCTGCATAGTCGCCGGTTTCCTCCAGGCCGAAAGCGTGCATCCCGAGCAGCGCGGCATAACCCGGCAGCGACGCGCGCCATGCCGGCAGCGCGCGCGCAATGCGATCGCGCAGCATGCGCGAATCGCCTCGGAAGAAGTCGATCTGGTGTCCGGCATGCAGCGCCAGCGCATCGCAGGGGTAAGCGACACTGAGTCCTCGAGCACGTGGCCCGCGGCACCCCAGCGGCCTTCGATGAGCAGCCGCACGGCTTCCACATGCCCGGCTCGCGCTCGGTGCCCGCCAGACGAGCCGCGGCCGCATGGCACGCGCGCGCGACCGGCAACGCCGCCGGCTCGGTGCCGAGCAGGAACAGGTAACCCTTCAGCACGTGCGCCATCGTCATCTCGGGTGCGGCCGCGAGGGCCGCATCGACTGCGGCGACGGGGTCGCCGATATAGCAGCGGAACTGATGTGCGGAAGCTTCGAGTGGGCCAGGCCATCGGCCGTGGCGCCAGAAACCGGATAGCCGGCCGAGTCGCGGTGTTTCATTTGAATCTCCTCAGTAGAAGTCAGTAGGTGATCGTCGCAAATGCGCCGACCTCGAAGGAAGTGACGGCTGGTACCTTAGGCGTCGGCCCTCGACGCGACCATGGCCGCGCCGCCGCCGTCTTTGGCCGATCCGCCGCCAGCCAGGCCGACCGCTGATGACCGAGGGATGCCGCGATGGATGCACTGTCTGATGTCCTGCGAGCGCTGCGAATTTCCGGCGGCGTCTACCTCGACGCGGCGTTCACCGCACCCTGGTGTGTCGCTTCACGCGTAGGCCCAGACGAGTTTCGCCATCAACACAGTCCACCGACCAGCATCGTCGCCTTTCATTACGTGATCGGCGGCAGCATGCTGGTGCAGGCCGAGGGCCTGACGCCGGTCGAGGTCCGCGCCGGCCAGATGGTGCTTTTGCCTCGCAACGACCCTCACGTGCTTGCGAGCGGTGTCGGCCTGGAGCCAGCCGATCCGGAGCCTGCCGTGAGACAGGTTGAAGGCGGCATGAAGCGCATGGAGTACGGCGGTGGCGGCACGCCGACGCGGCTCGTGTGTGGCTTTGTCGGCACCGACATGCGCCGCCATGCGTTGATCGAAGCATTGCCAACGGCCTTCGCTCTTGATCTCAATGGCCAGGCCTGCGCGGAATGGGTTGCCGCGTCCTTCCGTTATGCCGCGCAGGAGGTGGCGTCGGGCCGCCCCGGTTCCGAGACCATCTTGGCCAAGCTCTCGGAGCTGCTGTTCGTCGAAGCTGTGCGGCACTACGCCGAAACCCTGCCTTCGGACCGCAAGGGCTGGTTCGCTGCGTTCCGCGACCCCGTGGTGGGCCGAGCTCTGGCGCTCATGCACGCGCGCGTGGCGCACGACTGGACCACCGACGAGCTCGCGGCCGAGGTGAATCTCTCGCGTTCCGCTTTTGCCGATCGGTTCTCGCAGCTGGTCGGCGCGCCGCCGATCACCTATCTAACGGACTGGCGAATGCAGCTCGCCGCTGCCCGCCTGCGCGACACGCCTCGGACGATAGGACAGATTGCCGCCGACCTGGGCTACGAGTCGGAGGCCACATTCACTCGTGCATTCAAGCGGGCCACCGGTCTGGCGCCTGGCAAATACCGTAGCGAAGGTTAGCGTGAAGTCGGCCAATTGCCGTCATCACGAACAGGGTCGAGAATGACCTGAAAGCGGACCTGACCGACGGGAGATGAAGATGCAGATGCCTGCGTTGTCCTCGGTTTGTTTCTCCTCTTTTTCGGGTACGTCTTGTTGGCGTCAACGTCACGCCATCGCAAAGTCCTCTATGGCCGCTGGTACAGGCGCGACTGGGGCATAAAGGGAAGAACTGACCCGCTTACGAGGAGCGCCGAATGATCACCGCCATCGCCACCTTCCGACTGCCGCGTCGCCTGACGGTCGACGAGGCCAAGGCCATCTTCCAGAGCACCGCACCGCGGTACCAGTCGCAGCCCGGGCTGATCCGCAAGTACTACGTGCTATCGGAGGACGGCATGACCGCCGGCGGCGTCTATCTCTGGCAGACCCGACAGGACGCCGACGCGCTGTACGACGACGCCTGGCGGGCCTTCGTCACCGAGAAATACGGTGCCCCTCCGCAGGTCACGTACATGGAAAGCCCCGTGATCGTCGACAACACGACGCGGCAGATCATCGTCGGATGAGGTGGCCAGCGATACCCCGGACGTGAGTGGCGCACTCATTGCCACTGACCACTCCCCCGACCATTCTCTGCGAAGGCCTGAACCGTTGGAGGCATCTTGACCTTCTTCTCGGGAGCAAACGTGCCCCCAGCATTCCAGGACTGCTACCCCGACAAGTTCAGTCACTGTTACGGATGTGGCAAGAGCAACCCTCATGGTCATCACCTCAAAAGCTACTGGGACGGTCAGGAAACCATTGCGCGGTTCACGGTCCGCCCCGAGTTCAGTGGTGGAGTTCCAGATCATGTCTACGGCGGGATGGTTGCATCCCTGCTGGACTGTCATGGAACTGCATCGGCGGCGGCCTTCGCCTATCGTGCGGCGGGCCGCGAAATGGGCGATGGCGGCGAGTTCATGCGATTCGTCACCGCGCAATTGAAAGTGGACTTTCTCCGCCCGACGCCAATCGGTGTGGAACTCGTTATCAAGGGTCAGCTGCTCGGCATCGACGGACGCAAGGTGCAGCTGTCTCTCTCGCTGAGCGCGGGAGAGCAGACGTGCGCGAGGGGAGAAATGCTGGCCGTCCAGTTTCGGAGTTGATGGAAAGTTTCGCGGCCTTCAGCGCGATGTGGGCTAGCGGCAGCGGCAAGACAGGCCCTGGGTTTCGCCGGATGCAGCACAAGTCTTGTATGACCGTTGCCCGGCGGGCGAGCGCGCCATCCGCCGCATGACGGTGGTCGAGTCGAGAATGGCGCCGGGTGGTTCTCATTGAGGGTGCAAACTCTCTTCTGCCAGAACGGAGAGCGTTTGCAGGTAATTCGAGAATCCACAAGCAGCGGTGTATGCAGATTGGCGCGAGCGCAGTTCTGGGCGAATGTTCCCAAGCTCAACGATTCTCGAGCCGGCTGTAGTCGAAGATGCCCGCTTCGACCGGCGCCCACGCGGCGTAAGCGTCGATCAGTTCATCGCTCGTCGCCCAGAAGCGTGGGTTGGTGCGGCGAACCGCGTAGCGATCGGCGAGCTGGCGGTAGTTGTCTTCCGACGCCATCGATCCGATTGCATTCGCGAGCGCAGGCAGGTCCGCTGCCTTGACGCTGAAGATCACGTTCGGATAGGCGCCGAGGAAGCCCGGTACGACGGTGAGCGTGTTCTCCGCCGGCAGCAGTTCCTCCTTGAACATGTGAGCAACATTCTTGTGCGCGGTATTGCGCAGGACACTGAAGTACTGCGGCGAGGCCGTCGGCTGCTCGACGCGCAGGAACACTACCTCTGGCAGCCACGCGAGGCTCGCGCCTCGTACCTTCGCCAACGCGTGTAGATCGCGCCGGAGGGCGGGATCCGCCACCGATGAAAGTTCATACCGCTTCGCCGCGGCCGGAGCCACTCGTGCGCTCAGCATTTCGTACAGTTCGCGCTGTGGATCGCTGGTCCGGTACGTGAGCCCGCTCGGTCGATTGAAGTATGCGTCGCGGCCGTAGACATAGTCGATCACCTCCTTGGGCGCACCTTGGTACCAGTATTCGGCCGTCGAGCGTCGCGCTTGCTCCGGCAGGAGCACGAGGAAGTTGAACTCGCCTTCCATGCGCAGGAAGTCCATGTAAAGCCGGCTGTTCAACTGGTGGCCGGCGTTACCGTAGACGTCGTAACCCGCCACGAGCAGGTAGTAGATCCGCTCGAACAGCGGATAGCCGATGATCCACGCCGTCTTCGGCTGCTCGCCGACCAGGCCCTTGACCACCGTCGCGCTGTCGAAGTGACGGAACACGGTCAACGCGGTGTTTGGGTTGCGGCCATCGCCGCTCCAGATCATCGACAGATCGTCCTTGCGCCCCACTGCGTTGCGCTCGAGCCACTCGCTTTTCGCCCGCAGGTAGTTGGTTTCGAGCTTCGAGTATTCGATCCACGGGATCAGAGCCAGCGAGTTGCTGCCCCATTCGGCGGGCAGGCGCAGGTTGCTGCGTTCACGCGCGAGCAGTTCGGTGACCATGGCGTCGTCGCCAACATTCGGATCGACGAAGAACACCCAGAAGCGGTCTTCGATGACATCGAGTGCGAGCTGGCCACGGCACACCGGGCCCTTGATGAAGTTCATCACGAAGTATTCCGCTTCATCGAGCATGAAGCGGTAGCGGCCGTCGATCGGCAGATCGTGAAACGCCGCGAACGGATTGGAGGAGATGTCGGCGTCGTACGACGGCAGCGCGGTCACCGTGTACGCAGGATCGAGAAACCAGGTGCGGTACTTCGCCATGCGTGCCGCGCCAAGCTCATAAGGCATATGCGTCTTGGCGACAATCGTCTCGCGCTCCGGGACCAGCCGGTAATAAACGCGCGCCACGCCGGGGTCGTCATAGGCCCGACGTGTTGCGATCGGCACCGCCGGCTTGCCCGGAGGAGCTGCGGAGCGGATCAGGCGCAGCGGCCGCCGCTGGGCGTCGCTTTCGAAGTACAACGTCCCCAGATAGAGGTGCTCGTACAGGTAGCGGCTCATCAGCCGCTCCTTGCTCGAGTCGCCGTTGAGAAAGGTCTCCCAGGTGCGAATCTGTTCCTGCACCGCGGGTGACAGCGGTGGATCACCTTCGTAAGGAGCGCCCGCCGCAATCCAGCGTTGGATCGTCGCGAATTCGCGCTCGTTAAGCCCTGGCAGACCGTAGGGCATGCCGGCGAGCGGCTGCCTGGTTGCGAGGCCCTCGTACTCGTCGATGCGCGGGCAGGTCGCCTTGCGATTGAGCGAGAAGTCGAATGCGTTGGACAGGACCGGCGTGGTCGGCAGCGGATGCTCTTGTTTCAGTTGCAGGCTGCGATAGAGCACGCTCGCCGCCAGATTGGTCTCGGGCGTGGCGGTGCGGTTGTTGAGCACCGGCGAGAAACCGCGTCCCACCACTGCGAAGGCAGTTGCGCGTCGAGGAAGAGACGCGTGGTTGGCGCTTCGCTCAGGCGAGCGGCGTCATAGACCGGCACCTTGCTCGTGCCGCGCGCGATGCCTTCCCACGCGGTGAGCTTGAGCTGGCACGGACCGTCGTAGCACGCGTGGCAGACCACGCAGCGCCGCTCGACAATGGGCTGCACGTCGCGCCGATACGACATGCCCGCTTCGGGCTTGGCCGCAACGTCGTAGCGCGTCGGATCCGGCTTGCCGTAGCGCTGATCGAATTCCTGCAGGGCAAGAGTTGCGCACCCGGTGACGCAGAGTGCGGCGATGACGGCTACAAACGGTCGCATGAAAACCCCTGGGGCATTGTTGGACGAGTTGGCTACGCGATGGTATGTCATCGCGCCCTCCGCCAGTGTCGAACTCGCACTCGGCGCCCAAGGATTGCCACCTGACTTGGAAGAAAGCGAACAGCCGCGATAGACGCTCGCCGGCGTTGGTGACTCAGACCTTGCGGAACACCACCACGGCAAGCGCCGCCGACAGCAGCGTCGCGCCCCACAGCGGCGCGGGGACCAGCGCGAGCCAGATCAGGTGGACGTAGGCGGCCGACAGCAACGAGATGAACAACCGGTCGCCGCGCGTCGTGACGATGCCGAGCACACCGCGCCGCGGCGCCCCGCCGGGCGCGCGCCATTCCCAGACCGCCATGCCGAGCAGCAGCAGCGCGATGACGATGAAGAACGCGGCCGTCTGCCACGTCCACGCCATCCATCCGAGTCCGATTCCAACAACAGGTGCCGGCGTCATGGCCCGATCTCAAACTCGGCCGAGGGCAAAGCCCTTGGCGATGTAGTTGCGAACGAAATAGATGACGAACGCGCCCGGCACGATCGTCAGCGCACCCGCCGCGGCCAGCAGCCCCAGCTCGTAACCCGACGTGCTCGCGGTGCGCGTCATCGTCGCCGCGATCGGCTTGGCCTCGACCGCAGTCAGCGTCTTCGCCAGCAGCAGCTCCACCCACGAGAACATGAAGCAGAAGAACGCCGCCACGCCGATGCCGGCCGCGATGGTCGGAATGAAGATGCGAATGAAAAAGCGCCAGAACGGATAGCCGTCGACGAACGCGGTCTCGTCGAGTTCCTTCGGCACGCTCGACATGAAGCCTTCCAGGATCCAGACCGCCAGCGGAATGTTGAACAGGCAGTGCGCCAGCGCGACCGCCAGGCGCGTGTCGAAGAGACCGATCGCCGAGTACAACTGAAAGAACGGCAGCGCAAACACGGCGGGCGGCGCCATGCGATTGGTCAGCAACCAGAAGAACAGGTGCTTGTCGCCCAGGAAGCGGTAGCGCGAAAACGCATACGCCGCCGGCAGCGCCACCAGTACCGACAGCACCGTGTTCATCGCGACATAGCTGATCGAATTCAGGTAGCCGCGATACCAGGTCGGATCGGTGAAGATCTTGCGGTAGTTGTCGAACGTGAATTCCTGCGGCCACAGCGTGAACGACCCGAGGATCTCGTTGGTCGTCTTGAACGACATGTTCAGCAGCCAGTAGATCGGCAGCAGGACGAACACGATGTACAGCGCGGGCACGAGCCAGGCGTAGCGCTTCACGACTGTTCGTCCTTGGTCATGACCGTGTAGAAGATCCACGACAGCAGCAGGATGATCAGGAAGTAGATCAGCGACATCGCCGCCGCCGGCCCGAGGTCGAACTGGCCGAGCGCGATCTTCACCAGGTCGATCGACAGCACGGTGGTCGAGTTGCCCGGCCCGCCGCCGGTGACGACGATCGCCTCCGTGTAGATCATGAAGCTGTCCATGAAGCGCAGCAGAATCGGCGATCGTCAGCACGCGCTTCATCTTCGGCAGCTGGATGTAGCGGAACACCGCCCAGCGCGATGCGCCGTCGATCTTCGCCGCCTGGTAGTAGGCGTCCGGAATCGCCGACAGCCCCGCGTAGGCGAGCAGCACGACGAGCGAGGTCCAGTGCCAGACATCCATCGCGATCAGCGTCGCCCACGCAGAAAGCGGCTGGCGCGTGAAGTTGTAGTCGATCCCCATCGCATTCAGCGTGTGCCCGAGCAGGCCGATATCGGGCAGCGCGAGGATGTTCCACATCGCCCCGACGACGTTCCAGGGGATCAAGAGCGGCATCGCCATCAGCACCAGGCACACCGACACCCACGGTCCCTTGCGCGGCATCGCCAGCGCGATCGCCACGCCGAGCGGCACCTCGATCGCGAGGACGATCGCGGTGAACAGCAGTGACCGCTGCAGCGATTCATGAAAGCGCGGCGAGCGCAGGATCTGCTCGAACCACTTGACGCCTTCGAAGAAGAACACGTTCTCGCCGAAGGTCTCCTGCATCGAGTAGTTGACCACCGTCATCAGCGGGATGACCGCGTTGAACGCGACCAGCACGACGACCGGCACGACCAGCCACCAGGCTTTCTGATTGACGGTCTTGGTGTTCACGGCGGCTCAGCCTGCGATCCAGCCGTCGACGTACAACTGCGTGTACGCCGGATCGAACTTCAGAAATGCGCGCTCGGACGGCAGCGCCGTTCCCTCGGCCACCAGCAGCTTGATGATCGTCGCCGTCGCCGGCGGCTGAGCATCTGCCATCGTATCGACGATGCGGTAACGGCCGCTGTCGGCCACCTTGAGAATGCGCACGGCGATACCGTTTTCCGCGAACCTGACAAATTCCGGACGCACGCCGATCTCGAGCCGCGCACCGTCGTGCGGCAACTTCAGCGGCGCCGCGATCTTGACGGCGTGGCCGGCGAATCGAGCCACTCCATTGTCGAACGTGGCCGGCAGCACGTTCATGCCGGGCGAGCCGATGAAGTGGCCGACGAAGGTGTGGCGCGGCCGCTCGAACAGTTCGACCGGCGTGCCCGACTGCACGACGGTGCCCTCGTTCATCACCAGCACCTGATCGGCGAACGTCAGCGCCTCGGTCTGGTCGTGCGTCACGTAGATCATCGTCGGGCGCAGCCGCTGGTGCAGCTCCTTGAGCTTGCCGCGCAGCCGCCACTTCAGATGCGGGTCGATCACGGTCAGCGGCTCGTCGAACATGATCACGTTGACGTCGTCGCGCACCAGCCCCCGCCCGAGCGAAATCTTCTGCTTGCCGTCGGCCGTCAGGCCGGCTGCGCGCTGCATCAGCATCGGCTCCAGATCGAGCAATGCGGCGATCTCCCGCACTCGCTTGTCGACTTGCGCGGCGGGAATGTCGCGATTGCGCAGCGGGAACGCCAGGTTGTCGAACACGCTCATCGTGTCGTACACCACCGGGAACTGGAACACCTGCGCGATGTTGCGCGCGTCCGGCGGTGCAGCGGTCACGTCGCGGTCACCGAAGAACACCGCCCCTTCGGTCGGTCGCAACAGGCCCGAGATGATGTTCAGCAGCGTCGTCTTGCCGCAGCCCGACGGGCCGAGCAGCGCGTTGGCGCTGCCTTCGGCCCATTCGACGTCCAGGCGCTTGACCGCCCAGTCCGCGTCAGTGGCCGGATGCTCGCGATAGCTGTGCCGCACGTTCTTCAAGCCGATGCGCGCCATCGCTACCCCGGCGCCATGACGTGGCCGCCCGCGCTGACACAGCGGCCGTCGGCATTGAAATACAGGCCGCGCGCGACGTCGAGCCTGAAGTCGGCCGTCTCGCCGACGGCGAAACGGTGCACGCCGTGCGACTGCGACACCCACCCGAGCCCGCGCAGATCGAAGTGCACCACGCTTTCCGACCCGCTGATCTCGGCGACCGACACTTGCCCGCTGACCCGCACGCCGTCGAGAACCGGGTCGACGTCCACGCCCACCTGCGCATCCGTTTGCACGCCGGGCGCTGCCGGCTGCACATGGTGTGGCCGCAGCCCAAGCGTGTACGCGCCGTCGGCCAGCGCCGCCAGTTCACCGCCGACGTTCCAGCCCGACGACATTGCTGATCTCGATCCGCGAGCCGCGCTTCACCACCGGCGCCGTGTTGATCGGCGGATCGGAGAACACCTGCGCGGTCGTGAGGTCCACCGGGCGGCGATACACGTCCTGCGTCGGGCCGAACTGCGTGATCGCGCCCTCGTGCAGCGTCGCCGTGTGGCCGCCGAGCAGCAGCGTCTCGGCCGGTTCCGTCGTCGCGTACACGACCGTGCAATCACGATCGGCGAAGAGCCGCGGCAGTTCATCGCGCAGGCCCTCGCGCAGCTTGTAGTCGAGGTTGGCCAGCGGCTCGTCGAGCAGCACCAGGTCGGCGTCCTTGACCAGCGCACGGGCCAGCGCGGTGCGCTGCTGCTGGCCGCCCGACAGCTCCGCCGGTCGCCGGTCGAGCAATGGGGAAAGCTGCAGCAATTCGGCGATGCGCCCGACGCGCTCTTTCACTTGCGCGCTGCTCACGCCGGCAACCCGCAACGGCGAGGCGATGTTGTCGAATACCGTGAGGTGCCCGTAGTTGATGAACTGCTGGTAGACCATCGCCACCCGGCGCTCGCGCACCGGCACGCCGGTCACGTTCTTGCCGTTGAACCAGATTTCGCCGGACGTGGGCTTGAGCAGGCCGGCCATCAGGCGCATCAAGGTCGTCTTGCCGGCGAGCGTCGTTCCCAACAGGATGTTGAAGCCCTTGGGCGCGAGTTCGACGCTCGTTGGATGGATGTGCGTCTGCCCTTCGACCCGCAGCACGACATCCTTCAGTGCGAGGCTCATGGTGCCGTCTTTGGTCTGAGCCTGCTAATTATCCGGGCCAACCCTTCTCCCTCTGTCCCGGGCCAGGCGACAGAGGGAAAGGGCGCGTTCGACGCGGGCGGGAGGAACCTCCCGCCGCTATTTCTTCACCACCGTCCAGCGCTTGATCAGCTCGTCGTAGTCGACGGTGACGCCTTTCGGCTTCTCGTTGGCCAGCTTGGCCTTCGGACCGTCGGGCTTGCCGAGCCACTCCTTCGGGTCCTTCTTCGGATTCAGGCGCGGGCCGCAGCCGCCGTAGGTCTTGGCCTTCTCGTCGGCCACCTGCATGCGCGCCATGACGTCGTCCATCTCAGCGGCGAGGCGATCCATCGCCTGCTGCGGAGTGAACGCACCCGAATTCACGTCGCCGATGTTCTGCCACCACAGCTGCGCGAGCTTCGGATAGTCGGGCACGTTGATGCCGGTCGGCGTCCACATCACACGGTCGGGCGAGCGATAGAACTCGACCAGGCCACCCAGCTTGGGCGCGCGCTCGGTGAACGACTGGTGCCGCACCGTGCTGTCGCGGATGAAGGTCAGCCCGACGTGGCTCTTCTTCACGTCGACGGTTTTCGACACCACGAACTGGCCGTACAGCCAGGCAGCCTTGCGGCGGTCGATCGGCGTGGACCTGAAGAGCGTCCACGAGCCGGCGTCCTGATAACCGAGCTTCATGCCGTCTTCCCAGTACGGACCCTTGGGCGACGGCGCCATCCGCCATAGCGGCATACCGTCGTCGTCGACCGTGTTGTTGCCTTCCTTCTTGGGCTTGACCATCTCCGACGTGAAGGCCGTGTACCAGAAGATCTGCTGCGCCACGTTGCCCTGCGACAGTGCCGGCAGCGACTGGTAGAAGTCGTAGTCGGCCGCGCCCGGCGGCGCGTACTTGCGCAGCCACTCGTCCCACTTGCGGATCGCGTACACCGATGCCGGGCCGTTGGTCTCCCCGCCACGCGAGACCGACGCGCCCGACGGATTGCACGAACCGATCTCCATGCGGATGCCCCACTCGTCGATCGGGCGGCCGTTGGGCAGACCCTTGGAACTCGCGCCCGCCATCGACAGCCACGCATCCGTCATGCGCCAGCCCAGATCCGGGGCGCGCTTGCCGTAGTCCATGTGGCCGTAGATGCGCTTGCCGTCGATCTGCTTGACCTGCGTGCTGAAGAACTCGGCGATGTCTTCATACGCCGACCAGTTGACCGGCACGCCGAGCTCGTAGCCGTACTTGTCCTTGAACGCCTTTCGGATCTCAGGGCGCTTGAACCAGTCGTAGCGGAACCAGTACAGGTTGGCGAACTGCTGGTCCGGCAACTGCCAGATCTTGCCGTCCGGGCCGGTCGTGAATGAAATGCCGATGAAGTCCTTGACGTCCAGCGTCGGCAGCGTGACGTCCTTGCCTTCGCCGGCCATCCAGTCGGTCAGGTTCACGGCCGATTGCAGCCGCGAGTGCGTGCCGATCAGGTCCGAGTCGTTGATGTAGGCGTCGTAAAGATTGCGGTTGGTCTGCATCTGCGTCTGCACCGCCTGCACGACCTCGCCCTCGCCGAGCACCTGGTGATTGACCTTGATGCCGGTGATCTCCTCGAACGCCTTGGCCAGGGTCTTGGACTCATACTCGTGCGTCGGGATCGTCTCCGACAGCACGTTGATCTCCATGCCCTTGTACGGCTTGGCCGCGTTGATGAACCACTCCATCTCCTTGAGCTGCTGTTCCTTGGTCAGGGTCGAAGGCTGGAATTCCTTCTCGACCCATCGCTTGGCTGCATCCATATCGGCGTGCGCTGTCGAGACGATCGACAACGCCATCGCGCTTGCTGCAAAGAAAAGTGCTGATCGGTGTCCCCGCATCTCCTTCTCCTTCGCTTTTTTTCGTCGATCGTCTTCTTATCGGGCCGATCGGCATTCGCCGTGCGACATGCGAACCCGATGCAACCCGCCGAGCGAGCGATCCTAGGAGCGAACCAAAACGAAAGTCAATTGCCGGATTACCCCCGCAGCGTGCCGTAGCGGATTTGCGGTGAGCTTTACTTCGTCAAACCCGGCAGCCAGAGCGAGATCGCGGGGATGTAGGTCACGAGCAGCAGCGCGAGGCACATCGCGCCGTAGAACGGCCACAGCTCCTTCGACACCTGTTCCATCGTGACCTTGCCGATCGCGCAACCGACGAACAACGTCGCGCCCACCGGCGGCGTGATCAGCCCGATTCCCAGATTGAGGATCATGATCATTCCGAAATGCACCGGGTCGATTCCGAACTTCGCGACGACCGGCATGAAGATCGGAGTGCAGATCAACAGCAGCGGCGCCAGGTCCATGAAGGTGCCAAGCACCAGCAGCAGGACATTGACGAGCAGCAGGAAAACGTACTTGTTGTCGGAGATCGTCGAGGAAGAACGCAGTGACCTTGGCCGGAATCTGCATGATCGCCATCATGTAGCCGAAGGCCACCGAGAACCCGATCAGCATCATCACCATCGCCACGGTCTTGACGACCCGATGGATCAGCAGCGGCAGATCGCGCCACTTGTAGTCGCGATAGACGAAAAACGTCACCAGGAATGCATAGACGCAAGCCACCGCCGCAGATTCGGTCGGCGTGAAAACGCCGGAGAGAATGCCGCCCATGATGATGACCACGGTGCCCAGCCCCCATAGGGCATCGATGATCATCCGCGGAACGGCGCTGAGCGGAATCGGCTCGCCCTTCGGAAACCCGCGCTTACTGCGAAGTCCACAGCACCAGTCCGATCAGGCACAGCCCGAACAACAGGCCGGGAAAGATGCCGGCGAGAAACAGATGCGCAACCGAAATCGTGCCGCCTGCCGCGAGCGAGTAGATCACCGCGTTGTGCGACGGCGGGATCAGCAGCGCCTGCACCGAGCCGCAGATCGTGACGTTGGTCGCGAACACGCGCGGGTAACCCGCCTTGACCATCTGCGGGATCATCACCGAGCCAATCGACGCTGTGTCGGCGACCGACGACCCCGAGATACAACCGAAGAGCGTACTGGCGAGGATGTTGACCAGCGCGAGGCCACCGCGAATGAATCCGACAAAGACCCTGGCCAGATTGACCAATCGCGTCGCCATGCCGCCTTCGGCCATGATGCCGCCCGCCAGAACGAAGAACGGGATCGCCAGCAGCGAGAACTTGCCCATGCCGTCCGAAATTTTCAGCATGACGGCTTCGAGCGGAAGATCGATCCACAGCGCGGCAATGATCGCGGCCAGCCCCAACGAGTAAGCCACCGGCACGCGCGAGCGCGCACAGGACGACGAACGATCCCATCAATACGAGAACGTCCATGATCTATTCGAGTTCCGCCGCCGCCTGATCGCGGTACATGATCGAAGTCGTCGGTGGGCTCCCGACCCAGACGCGCTCGAAGACGAACAGCAGCGTGATCGCCCCGCTGATCGGAATTGGGCTGTACGCGTAAGCGACGGACATCCAGGGGAACTCGGCCATGGTCGAGAACTGCGTGACCTGGCACAGATGGATTCCGTAGCCGACCATAAAAAGCGCCGTGGCACCCATGCACACATCGACCACGCGCAGCATCGCGTTGCGCACCCTGGGACTCACCGCATTGATCACCGCCTGCACGGCAACATGAACATTCGCGCGGTAGACCGCGGCACCACCGATGAAGGAAAAAATCACCATCAATACGATGGCGGCGGGTTCGGGCCATGAGAGTGGATCGTCCATCGCGTAGCGCATGAACACGCCTACCGGGATGATCAGCGTCATCACCGTCATCGCGATCCCCGCCACAACGACACAGAAGATATAAAGCCATTCCATGAGTTGCGCGTAGCGTTGCTTCACGGTCATCCGGCAGCTCCCTCGCCCGCGCAACACAAAGGCACGCGTTGCTCTTCGCTCGCGCGTGCCGGTTACCTTGCCCGTTACTTGGTGTCTTCGATCTGCTTGATCAGCGTGGCGTACTTGGCGCCGTACTTGTCGCGAATCGGCTGCGTCGCCTTGTAAAACGCCGCCTTGTCGGCCGGCACGAACTTGACGCCCGCCGCCTTGAGCTTGGCCTCGGCCTCGCCAACGTAGGCGTCCCACAGCTGGCGCTGCTCAAACTGCGCCTCGCGAGCGACCTTCATCAGAAGTTGCTGGTCGGCTTTGGACATGCCGTCCCACGTCTTCCTCGAAAAGACAAAGATCTCGGGAATGATCAGGTGCCCGGTCAGGCTGTACACCTTGCTGACCGTGTAGTGGTTCTGCGCCAGCAGCGTCGGCGGATTGTTTTCGGCACCGTCGACAACGCCGGTCTGCAGCGCTCCGTACAGCTCGTTGAAACCCATTGCGACACCGTTGCCGCCCATCGCGTTCATCGTCTCGACGAACAGCGGGTTGCCCATCATGCGGATCTTCTGGCCCTTCAGATCCTCGGGCTTGGTCACCGGCTTGTTCGAATAGACGTTGCGCGTGCCGGCGTCCATCCATCCGAGCACCACCAGGCGCGACTGCGGGCTCGCCGTGACTTTCTCGAGCAGCTGCTGCCCGATCGGGCCGTCGATCACCTTGCGCATGTGCTCTTCGTCGCGAAAGATGAACGGCAGGTTGAAGACGTTCAGCTCGTCGACCACCGGGCCCATCGCACCGACCGAGATGCGCGCGATCTGCAGAGCGCCAACTTGCGCCTGCTCGATCATCTCTTTCTCGCCGCCGAGCTGCATCGACGGGTACATCTGGATCGTGATGCGACCGTTGGTTTCCTTCTCCAGCTTCTTGCCCATGCGCTGGATCGCCTCGACCGTCGGATAGCCGAGCGGGTGAACGTCTGAAGCCTTCCAGACCTGCGTCTCCTCTGCCGGTGCGGTGCCCGCGATGCTCGCGGCGCAGACGACCACCGCCGACACGCACACCTTCACAAAATTGCGACGTTCCATGTCTGTCTCCCTTGAGCGAGCGATCCTAGGAGCGAACCAAAACGAAAGTCAATTGCCGGATTCTCCGCGAACCGGGCGCCTGTTTGCCGAGGCCGGAAAGCGGCCGCGGTATCCGCCAAATGCTGTCGAATCGAGTCTTCCCGCCCTCCCTCTCGAGAAATCAAACGCATGGGCAACGGACGATGTCGTTCACAGTTGCTTGCGCTTGATCGTCCTCATGGCCTGCAGCGTGATGGGCGAGCAGGATGTGATCTCCTGGCAATAGCCAGGCGGGGCAAGCTGCAACAGGCTTGCCGCGGATCCCCGGAGGAGTCGAGGCTGATGAAATCCTTGAGCGGTATCGACAGCGCGTTCCTGTACCTGGAAACACCCGCGACGCCGATGCACGTCGCCTCGCTGCACCTGTTTGACTTGCCGCCTGGCTACCGCGGCGACTTTCAGGCAAGGATCAAACGCCACTTGGCCAGGCGCCTGCATCTGGTACCGATCTTCCAGCGCAAGCTCGCGCCGATGCCGCTGCAGTTCGCCGGCCCGGTGTGGATCCATGACGATGACGTCGACCTTGACTATCACGTGCAGCGCGTGACGCTGCCGCCGCCGGGCACCATGGCGCAGTTCGAGGACTGCGCGGGGCGCCTGCACTCCGAACTGATGGATCGCAGCCGGCCGTTGTGGCGCGTGCACGTGATCGACGGATTGCAGAGCGGGCAGGTCGGCTATTACATGAAGGCGCACCACGCCGCGCTCGACGGTCAGGCCGCGGTGCTGCTGGCGCGCGCAATGTACGACCTGACGCCGCGGCCGCGTGCCGTGCCTCGCCCGCAGGGCGCCGGCGCGAGCGAGAGCGAGCACCCGGGCATGGCCGAACTCGCCGCCGCCGCGCTCCGTCACGATGCTGGCCAGTACGTGAAGCTCGTACGCCACCTGCCCGATGTCGTGCGCACGCTGGCCGGCATGTTCGGCGCATCGGCGGGATCGGGTGACGCGGGCAAGGCGCAACCGGGGCAGAACTTCGCGTTCGGCCCGCGCACTCCGCTAAACGTGCCGATCACCTCTGAACGCGGCTTCTCCGGTCTGTCGCTGCCGCTCGACGTGCTGAAGCAGCTCGCAGCAGTGCACGACGTCAAGCTCAACGACATCATGCTTCTGCTGTGCAGCGGCACGCTGCGGCGCTACCTGGCGCATCACGGCGGCATCCCGAAGAAGCCGATGACCGCGGCGATGCCGATCTCGTTACGCGCGGCTGACAACACCGAATACACCACCCAGGCCACGATGCCAGTGGTGAACCTGCACTCGGACATCGCCGACCCGCTGCGGCGCCTGCGCGCAATCCGCGACTCGGCCGGTGCGGCCAAAGCCATGGTGCAGCGGGCGCGGGGCGTCATGCCGACGGATTTTCCGTCGATCGCGATGCCGTGGGCCTTGCAGGGACTCACCGCACTGTACGCGCGCTCGAATATCACCGCCGTGATGCCACCGCTCGCCAACGTCGTCGTCTCCAACATCCCGGGGCCGCAGGTGCCGCTTTACGCGGCCGGCGCGCGCATGCGCACCTACTGGCCGATGTCGATCGTCGAGCACGGCGTGGGGCTGAACATCACGATGATGAGTTACGCCGGAGCGATGGATTTCGGGTTCACGACGGCGCGCAGCGCCGTGCCCGATGCGCGCGAGTTGTCGCATGCGCTCACCGCGACCTTCGAGGAACTGATCGAGAAGTCCCACATGGCGAAGCCCCGCGTTGCCCGCCGGCCCGCCGCCGGGCCCCGGCTCGGCCGGCACGCGCTTGCTCCTGCGTAGCCCGCCAGCATCGATAATCGTATCCTCGACAGCGCGGTGCAGGCCGGCCGCGGCAGGAACCCGCCAACATGCGCCAGCTCAGTCAGAACGATGCACTCTTCCTCGCCTCCGAGAGCGCTCACTCCAATTCGAACGTCAGTCTCGTCACGATCTACGACCCGTCGACGGCCCCCGGCGGCAAGTTTCACTTCAAGAGCTTCCTCGCGCTCGTGCAGAGCCGGCTGCACCGCTCGCCGGTCTTCCGGCAGAAGCTTCGCAGCGTGCCGTTCGGGCTCGACGAGCCGTACTGGATAGAGGACGAGAACTTCGACCTCGAATATCACGTGCGCCACATCGCCCTGCCGAAGCCGGGCGACTGGCGTCAGTTCTGCATCCAGACATCGCGCATCCACGCGCGCCCGCTCGACCTGAACCGGCCGTTGTGGGAGCTCTACGTCATCGAGGGGCTCGACAGCCTCCTCGACCTGCCGAAGGACAGCTTCGCGCTGCTGACCAAGCTGCACCACGCGGCAATCGACGTCAGGCGTGGCACCGCGATCATCACGCTGCTGCACGACACGAAGCCGCAGCCGCCGAAGCAGGAGCCGCACGAACCGTGGTTCCCCGAGTCACCGCCGAGTTCGATCGAGCTCGTCTGTCGCGGCCTCGCGCACGCGGCGACCTCGCCGCAACGGCTGGTGCGCCCGCTTCAGAATGTGCTTGCGAGCGTGGGCCCCGCCGCCCGCTCATTCGCATCCGAATTGCTGCAGAGGCAGGAAGCGCTCCCGGTGACGCGCTTCAACTCCATCGTGTCGCCCTACCGGGTGTTCGAAACGCGGCGCTTCCTGCTCAGCGAGTTCCGCGAGATCCGCCGGCTCGTCCCCGGTGCCAAGATCAACGACGCCGTGCTCGCCGTATGCGCTGGCGGGCTGCGCAGATACCTCGAAGCCAACGACGAGTTGCCGCAACAGGATCTGTCGACGCTGATGCCCGTCTACGTGCCCGACCCGGAGGCCGCACCCGGCAGCCGGCCCGAAGTGCAATGGGAGCGCGTGATGCTCGGCATGAACATCAGCGACCCGGTGAAGCGACTGGCGTTCATCAAGGGGCAGACGGCGTCTTCCACGCTCATATCGCGAGCGATCGGCGCGCGCGAGCTCACCGACATCGGAACGCAAGCACCGGCCGCCACGTTGGCGATCACCGGCAAGATGCTCGGCCGCGCGCTGCTCGGCGCGGGTCGGCGCGCCCCGATCGCGAACTGCGTGATCACCAACGTGCCGGGTTCATCGGTTCCGATTTACCTCAACGGCGCCCGCATGACGTACTTCTCCGCGATCATGCCGATCAACGACGGCCTCGGCCTCGTCTTCGCGGTGACGAGCTACGACGGGAAGATCATCGTATCGCCCACTTCGTGCCGCGAGCAGATGCCGGATCCGGAGGTCTTCGCGCAGTGCCTGCGCGACTGCTTCCAGGAATACCTCGCCCTTGCCCGCACGCGTGCGCGGGCGAAGGCGAAGGCGCTCTCAAGCCACGGTCTAGCCCGGTGCGGCGTGGGGCGAAGTTGTCAGGCGGTAGATCCGCCCGAGCAGCCCCGGCGGCGGCACGAACGGCCGCCACTGGCCTTCGGGCTGCGCGAGTCGTTCGGCGACGACCCAAAGCACGAGCGGGTTGAACCCCAGCCCGAGGTGACTGCCCGGCACACGGATGTTTTCGTGCAACGCCGGATCGCCGTCGATGGTCGCCTCCTGCGGCGGCACGACTCCGTCTGAAAGGGAGTAGATGCACGAGATCGGCACCGGCAGCGTTTTCGGCTGATGGAGATATTTCGCGCGTGCTTGCGCCAGGTGCGCCGCTGTCCCCATCGGATGCGAAATCAGTCGATAAAGTGCCTTCACGAGCGGCGGCGACTGGCTGCCCTCGCGATCATGGCTCACGGGACTGCCGAGAGTGATCACAGAACGGACGCACTCCGTTGCCTGATGTGCGCCGTACATGGCGAACATGCCGCCTAAGCTCCAGCCCACGAGGCTCACCGTCCGGCCGCTCTTGTGGTGCATGTAACGGATCTTCTGCTCGAGGGCGCTGGCGAGCCTGCTGCTGAATCCGACGTTGCGCCCGAAGCCCCACGTCTGGACCTCGTAACCGCGGTTTTGCAGAAAAAGCTTGAGCGCGATCAGCGTGCCCTCGTCCGCCATGAAGCCAGGCAACAGCAGCACCGGGTGCCCGTCGCCGCGCGGCGCCCGGGCGAGCATCGGAAGGTTCCACGGCAGCGCTGCCATCTCGAGAAGGGCACGCGGCTCGATCACCTGGTGCAGCAGGCGGGGCTTGCCGACGTAGGTTTGTCTCCTGGCCATCTGCTTCCCGGTCGTTCAACGGACCCGTCAAGCGTACCTCGCATCCGCCACGTCGGAGCGGCCAACCGAGGCATCACTCGAATCGACAAGGCGGGCGCTTGTAAAACGACCGAACCACTCGCCATTCCGTTTCCTCCTGAGGTCATAACGCTCGGGGGCAGGGCGAGTGTCGCAGTAAGCTCGGCGCAGTTTCTCCCTTCGCTTCACACGAGGATGGACTGTATGGGCGCATCGAGTGCACGTGCCGGGACCGCACTGATCACCGGCGCCTCATCAGGCATCGGAGCCGCGCTTGCCACGCGGTTCGCGGCCGCAGGGCATCCGCTCGTGCTGGTTGCGCGCTCAAGGGGCAAACTCGCCAGCCTCGCAGAGTCACTGACGCGCGAATACCAAGTGAAGGTTTGGGTGCAGACGGCGGATCTCGCGAGGCCGGGCGCCGCACAAGCGTTGTCCGCTGCCTTGAAGCGCCAGCGGGTAGTGGTCGACATCCTCGTCAACAATGCAGGCATCCTGCAGAACGGCCGGTTCACCGCGATTCCGGCGCGCAGGCATCAGGACCTGATCGACCTGAACGTCTCCGGCCTGACGGCGATGCTGGCGCAGTTCCTGCCGGCAATGTGCCGGCGACGGCGGGGCCGCGTGTTGAACGTCGCGTCGATCGCTGCGTTCCAGCCGGTTCCGACACTGGCGACGTATGCGGCCACGAAGGCCTTCGTGCTCTCGTTGTCGGAGTCCCTGTGCGAAGAACTCAGGGAGTTCGGGATCACCGTGACCGCGCTGTGCCCCGGCATCACGGCCACCCATATGTTGACGGAGGCAACGGATGCCAACGCCAGCCTGGCAAAGCTGCCCCGGTTCCTCGTCGGCGATGCGGCGAAGGTGGCCGATGAGGGATACCGCGCCTGCATGCAAGGCGTAGCGATCGTGGTGCCCGGCGCGATCAACCAGGCCGTCACGCTCGCTGCGCGCGCCACGCCGAAGGCGCTGCTGCGGCGGGTCGCCGGTGTGCTCACGCGCTAGGGAGGCTCCCTAGGAGGCCAGCGGTCGTCTGACAGGAAGCGCCGTTGGCGCTCCGCTAACGACTCCTTGTTGCATTGTCGGCGGACAAAGCAGGCAGCTAAGACAGGCGCAGACTGTCGTCGCGCATCGTCGCCGGACGAGGGATCGCGCTGCTGATTCAAGGCGGTGCGAGGGGCGCGATCCAGCGCCGACAAACGAATGCGTTGCGACGAACCGCGACGACGCATCACAAGGAGGGGGACATTAATTGCAGGCCCTGCAGGTCATCGTCAGCGGCGTGTCGCAGGGCTGCATCTACGGCCTGATCGCGCTCGGCTTCGTCCTGATCTACAAGGCGACCGAGACGGTGAATTTCGCGCAGGGCGAACTGATGATGCTCGGCGCGTTCGTGGGCGTCACTGCAACCACCGTCCTCGGCCTGCCGTACTGGGCTGCTATCGCAGCGACGCTGCTGGTGATGGCGCTCTTCGGCTTCCTTCTCGAGCGCGTCGTCCTGGAACCGATCCTCGGCCAGCCTGCGTTCGCGATCATCATGGTGACCATCGGCATCGGCTTCGTCGCGCGTGGCCTCGTGACGATGATTCCCGGCTGGGGCACCGAAACGCACATGCTCGAGACGCCGTTCCGTGGCGAGATCGTGCGCGCCGGCGGCCTCGTCGTGGCTGCCGAGCATCTGGTCATCATCGCCGCCACCGTCTTGCTCGTGGCGGTGCTCTACGTGTTCTTCCGCTTCAGCCGTGTCGGCATCGCGATGCAGGCCGCCTCGCAGAACCAGCTCGCGGCGTATTACATGGGCATCCCGGTGCGGCGGCTGAACGGCCTCATCTGGGCGCTCAGCGCCGCTGTCGCCGCGCTCGCGGGTTTGCTGCTCGCGCCGCTCACCTTCGTGCACGTGAACATGGGCTTCATCGGGCTGAAGGCGTTTCCGGCGGCGGTGGTGGGCGGCTTCGGCAGCCTGCCTGGAGCGATCGTCGGCGGAATCATCATCGGCGTCGTCGAAGCGCTTTCCGGCGTGTACCTGCCCGAGGGATTCAAGGACGTCGCCGCGTACGTGGTCGTGCTGATCATGCTTGCGGTGCGACCGAGCGGGCTGTTCGGCGAGACGATGCGGAAGAAGGTATGAGCGTCTCAGCGGTGAAACGGACCTAGCCGATGCGCTTCATCTTCAAGACCGACTACGCGCAGGATCTGCAGCTCTTCAAGCACGGCGGGCAGACCTTCTGGTACGGGGCGCTCGCTGTCGCCCTTGTCTTCGTCCCCTGGCTGCTCTCGCCCTATTTCGTCTCGCAGGTCACGTTCGTTTTGATCTACTCGATCGTGGCGCTGGGGCTGATGCTGCTGTCGGGCTTCACCGGCCAGATCTCGCTGGGTCATGCGGCGTTCCTGGCCGTGGGCGCCTACACGGAGGGCGTGCTCGCTGCAAAAGGCTGGCCTTTCCCGTTCTCGATGGCCGCCGCCGCGCTCACCGCCGGCATCGTCGGCGTGATCGTCGGGACACCGGCCCTGCGCGTGAAGGGCATCTACCTCGCGATCGCGACGATGGCATTCAACATCATCGTCGAAGAGGTCCTGGCGCGATGGGAGTCGATGACCGGCGGCAACACCGGCCTCCAGGTCGGGCCGCTGGCGATGTTCGGATGGACGGCGCAGGACGAACGCGAGATGTACTACGTCGCCCTCGTCATCACGGTGCTGGTGACGCTCGGCGTCGTCAACCTGTTGCGTTCGCCGACCGGCCGTGCGTTTGTCGCGATCCGCGACTCGGAGATCTCCGCGGCGAGCATGGGCATCAATTTAGCGCTCTACAAGTCGATGTCCTTCGTGCTTTCCGCCGCGCATCACCGGCATCGCCGGCGCGCTCTATGCGCACAGGCTGCGCATCATCACGCCCGACCAGTTCACCGTGCTGCAGTCGATCGAGATGCTGATGATGGTGGTGATCGGCGGCCTCGGCTCGATCCACGGCGCGTTCTTCGGCGCGGCGTTCATCATCGTCCTGCCGCAACTCATCGCGGTCGCGAAGGACTACCTGCCGCCGGCCATCGGCCAGGCGACCGGCCTGCAGCCGACCCTGTTCGGTCTGATTCTGGTCGGCTTCATCCTGTTCGAGCCGCTGGGCCTGTATGGCCGCTGGGTGAAGACGCGAACGTTCTTCCAGCTCTTTCCCTTCTTCCGTCGCGGCATGTTCCGGCGGCAGAAGACGTTCATGAAATCGGAGCGGCTGCGGTGAACCCGATGCTCGCCGTCGAAGGACTGTCGATCGTGTTCGGCGGGCTGCGCGCCGTCAGCGACGTGTCGTTCGCAGTCCGCAAGGGCGAGATCTACACGCTGATCGGCCCGAACGGCGCGGGCAAGACGACCATCTTCAACGCCATCAGCCGCATCTACGAGCCGAGCAGCGGGCGCATCGTCTTCGAAGGCGAAGACCTCGCCCGCCATGGCCAGGACAAGATCGCCGGGCTCGGTATCGCGCGCACGTTTCAGAACATCGAGCTGTTCGAGCACGCGACCGTCCTCCAGAACCTGCTGATCGGCCGCCACGTGCATCGCGGCACGCAGCTTTGGCAGGAGCTCGTCTTCCTGCCTGCGGTCCGCCGCCAGGAGCTTGCCTTCCGCGAGGCAGTCGAGAAGGTGATCGACTTCTTCGACCTCGCACACTATCGCGACACGCGCGTCGCGGGTCTGCCCTACGGCGTGCGCAAGGTGGTGGAACTCGCACGCGCGCTGGCCGTCGAGCCCAAACTCCTGCTGCTGGACGAGCCGTCCTCGGGCCTGAACGTCGAGGAGACCGACGACATGGCCTTCTGGATCCACGACATCCGAAGCGACCTCGGCATCACCGTGCTGATGGTCGAGCACGACATGGCGCTGGTTCAGCGCGTGTCGGACCGCGTGCTGGCGTTGAACCACGGCGAGGTCATCGCCGAAGGCAAGCCTGCGGAGGTGCAGGGCCATCCGGGCGTCATCGAGGCGTATCTCGGTGTGGCGGTGGAGGCGTAAAGATGAGCGCCGCACGGCCGCTCCGAAGGCGCTCGGCCTCCCACTCGCTGGGGGGACAGCCCGCAGGGCGAAGGGGGCACGATGAACACCGAGCCGATCCTGCGGATGGCGAACGTCGAGGCCGCCTACGGAGCGGTGAAGGCGATTCGCGGCGTGTCGCTTGACGTCGCCGACGGCTCGATCGTGACCGTCCTCGGCGCCAACGGCGCGGGCAAGACGACGATCCTCAAGACGATCTCCGGCATCCTCGACCCGGACAAGGGCACCGTCCACTTCGCGGGACAACCGATCCAGCGGCAAGACCCGGCAGCGATCGTCCGCAAGGGCATCTGCCACGTTCCCGAAGGCCGCGAGGTGTTTCCGCTGCTGTCGGTGCGCGACAACCTGATGATGGGTGCCTATACGCGCAGCGATCGCGACGAGGTCGCGCGCGATCTCGAAGCGGTCTACCGCTACTTTCCGGTCCTGCGCGAGCGCATGAGCGAAGAGGCAGGCAAGCTTTCCGGCGGAGAGCAGCAGATGCTTGCGATCAGCCGCGCGTTGATGGGCCGGCCGAAGCTGATGCTGCTCGACGAGCCGAGCCTCGGCCTGTCGCCGAAACTCACGCGCGGCATCTTCGAGATCATCGTGCGCATCAATCGCGAGCGCGGCACCGCCATCCTGCTGGTCGAGCAGAACGCCATCCTGGCGCTGCAGACGGCCGACTTCGGTTACGTGCTCGAGGTCGGGCGCATCGTCATGGCCGACAGCTGCGAGCGCCTGCGCGCGAACGACGACATCCGCGAGTTCTACCTCGGCATGAAGGAAGCCGGCGTGCGCGGCAGCCGGCGGTGGAAGAAACGGAAGACCTGGCGATGAGCTTCGCACGGACACGTTCAGAGAAGAGCTGATGGCGGCCCTCTGGAACTACCAGTCGAGGCTCTTCACCGTCGAGGACGTGGTCGTGCCGGGCGAGACCCTGCCAACGATGTTCTGGAACGCCGTCGCACAGCGCGGCGACAAGATCGCGATGCGCCAGAAGGAACTCGGCGTCTGGCGCAGCGTGACGTGGCGGCAATTCGGCGACGCCGCGCGCGAGGTCGGGCTCGGCCTGGTCGCGCTCGGCATGGAGCCGGGCGAAGTGGTCTCGGTGCTCGCGAACACGCGCAAGGAGTGGCTGTACGCGGACCTCGGCGCGCTCGGCGCCGGCTGCGTGTCGAACGGCATCTATCCGACCGACTCGCCCGAGCAGGTGCACTACCTCTCTGCCGATTCGGCCACGCGCATCCTGTTCGTCGAAGACGAAGAGCAGCTCGACAAGGCGCTCGAGGTGCGCGCGCGGCTTCCGCGGCCTGCGCAAGATCGTCGTGTTCGACACCAAGGGCCTGGACGAATTCAGCGATCCGGACGTGATGGGCTTCGAGGCGCTGCGCGAGCTCGGCCGCGCGCTCGCGACGCGCAGCCCGGAGCTCTGGCAGCAGCGGCTCGCACTCGCGCCGGCCCGACGACCTGGCGATCCTGATCTACACCTCCGGCACCACCGGCAAGCCCAAGGGCGCGATGCTCAGCCACCGCAACATCCTGCATACGCTGCGCGGACTGAACCGTACCGGCGCTCTGGACGAGCGCGACGAGCGGATCGCGTTCCTGCCGCTGTGCCACGTCGCCGAGCGGGTCGTGGGTTCGTACATCGCGCTGTACAACGGCGCGCGCAGCAACTTCGTCGAGCACCCGCAGACGGTGCCGGAAAACGTGCGCGAGATTCAGCCGACGCATTTCGGCGCCGTGCCGCGCGTGTGGGAGAAGTTCTACTCCGGCGTGCAGATCGCGGTGGCGGAGGGTACGAGGCTGGAGAAATGGGCTTACAAGCGCGCGATCGCATGCGGCGGCCGCGTCGCTGACCGCGTGGTCGCCGGCGAGCCGGTTCCCGCAACGCTCAAGCTCGCCTATCGCTTCTGGGACTTCGTGTGTCTCGCCAACGTCCGGCGCATGATCGGCATCGACCGCGCCCGCCTGCTCGTCACCGGCGCGGCACCGATCTCGCCCGATCTCGTGCGCTGGTATCTCTCGCTGGGCGTGCCGATGGCCGAGGTGTGGGGCCAGACGGAGTGCTGCGGCATCGCCACCGTGACGCCGATCGGTAGGATCAAACCCGGGTCGATCGGGCAGGCGGCGCCGTACAACGAGGTGGCGCTCACCGAGGAGGGCGAGTTCATTGTCCGTGGCGACAACGTCTTCATGGGCTACCTCAACCAGCCGGAGAAGACCGCCGAGGTGCTGCAGGGCGGGTGGCTGCACACCGGAGATGTCGGCACGGTCGACGCCGACGGCTTCTAC
>CAVRVM010000010.1:0-9893 GCA_963724605.1 uncultured beta proteobacterium | reverse complement strand
GCGCCGGGCCCGCGAATTGTGCGGCCACTCGCGTTAGCACCGACGCTTGCAACGGTCTTCCCAGCGAACACTCCGCGGCGCGCGACATCGGATTCATGAGTTGACGCTGACGAGCCGGTCGGCGCCCGGCGCTATGCTGCGCGCTCCCAACGACACCGGAGCCGCCGATGAGCACGCCCGCGCCCGTCACCACGCCGTCCGACTCGCTGGTGACGACTACGCACGTCGTCTACGCATTGCACACGGTCGGCCTCGTCATCGGCGCGTTCGGCACCGCGACGGTGATCGGAACGTTCCTCTTCGGCTGGCCGTCGATCATCGCGGTCATCATCAACTATGTGAAGCGCAGCGAGGTGCGCGGGACCTGGCTCGACTCGCACTTTTCGTGGCAGATCCGCACGTTTTGGTGGGCGATGCTGTGGGCGGCGATCATCTTCAGCGTCGGCGCCGTCTTCGCGATCGTGCTGGTCGGATTCGCAATCTGGATCATCGGTTTCTGCCTGCTCGGCATCTGGGCGATCTACCGCATCGCTCGCGGCTGGTTGCGCCTGAAGGATCATCAGCCGATGCCGATGCCAACGCCCTGAACGCCGGTATCGGACCGCGCTCGTGCAGGCATTGCGCTCGACGCCTGCGCCCCAACTTTGATCGGCACGCGATCTGCTGCACGGCGTTGCACGGTTGAGCCGGCGCATTCGCGGTGTTACGCTCGCCGCCGCTCTCGCCCGCGGATATCGCGGGCCGCCGACGGTTCCCACAAGGTGCCTTCCGGCCGCACGGCTAGGGGCACCCGCCCGACTGCCACGCTCCCAAGAACACGATTTTTGGCAGGAGTCTCGATGAACGCCCCCCTTTCCGAAGCCGTCCGCCGCGCACTCGCGGAAGTGACCCTCGACGACAAGTGGACACTGGACCGCGGCCGCGCTTACATGAGCGGGACGCAGGCACTGATCCGTCTGGCCATGCTGCAGCGGCAGCGCGATCAACTGGCCGGCCTGAATACAGCCGGATTCATCAGCGGCTATCGCGGCTCACCGCTGGGCGGCGTCGACCAGACCGCCTGGAAGGCGAAGAAACATCTTGAGCGTCACCATGTCCGCTTCCAGCCCGGAGTGAACGAGGATCTGGCGGCCACCAGTGTGTGGGGAACGCAGCAGGTCAACATGTACGAGGGCGCCAAATACGATGGCGTCTTCGCGATGTGGTACGGCAAGGGGCCGGGGGTCGACCGTTGTGGCGACGTGTTCAAGCACGCGAACGCGGCGGGCACGAGCAAACACGGCGGCGTGATTGCACTCGCGGGTGATGACCACGGCGCGAACTCATCGACGCTGCCGCACCAATCCGATCACATCTTCAAGGCCTGCATGATGCCGGTGCTGTATCCGGCGTCGGTGCAGGAGTATCTCGACCTCGGGCTGCACGGCTTCGCGATGAGCCGCTATGCCGGAGTCTGGGTCGCCGTGAAGACGGTCACCGAAGTGGTGGAAGGTTCGGCCTCGGTGATCGTCGATCCGGAGCGGGCCGACATCGTGATCCCCTCGGATTTCGCTTTGCCAGCCGACGGCCTGAACATCCGCTGGCCTGACAGCGCGCTCGAGATGGAAGCGCGGCTGCTCGACTACAAGCTGTATGCCGCGCTCGCCTACTGCCGCGCCAACAAGCTCAACTACACGGTGATCGACTCGCCGCACGCCCGCTTCGGCATCGTCGCGAGCGGCAAGGCGTATCTGGATACGCGCCAGGCGCTGAACGACCTGGGGCTGGACGAGGAGACCTGCCGCCAGATCGGGATTCGCCTCTTCAAGTGCGGCATGGTGTGGCCGCTCGAGGCGCAGACGATCGGCGCGTTCGCCGAGGGGCTCGAGGAGATTCTGGTCGTCGAGGAAAAACGCCAACTGATCGAGTACCAGGTGAAGGAAGAGCTCTTCAACTGGATCGGCAAGGGCAAGCGCATTCCGCGTGTGATCGGCAAGTTCGACGAGAAGGACGGCGGCGAATGGTCGGTGCCGCGAGGAAACTGGATCCTGCCGGCGCACTACGAATTGTCGCCGGCAATCATCTCGAAGGCGATCGCCGTGCGCATCGGCAAGCTCGAACTGCCGGCGGAGATCCGTGCGCGCATGCAGGCGCGGCTCGTGATCATCGAAGCCAAGGAAAAGGCATTGGCGAAACCGCGCGTCGTCACCGAGCGCAAGCCATGGTTCTGCTCGGGCTGCCCGCACAACACGTCGACCAACCTGCCAGAAGGTTCGCGCGCAGTGGCCGGCATCGGTTGCCACTTCATGGCTCTTTGGATGGATCGCAACACGTCGACCTTCACCCAGATGGGCGGTGAGGGCGTGCCGTGGATCGGGCAGGCGCCATTTACCGACGAGAAGCACCTGTTCGCCAACCTCGGCGACGGCACCTACTTCCATTCGGGGTCGCTGGCGGTGCGAGCCGCGGTGGCGGCCAACGTGCCGATCACGTACAAGATCCTGTTCAACGACGCGGTGGCGATGACTGGCGGCCAGCCGACCGACGGCCAGATCACCGTACCGCAGATTACGCAGCAGATGCACGCCGAGGGCGTGCGCAAGATCGTCATCGTCACCGACGAACCGGACAAGTACGACGCGCAGCAGGAGATCGACCACAGCGCGGTCAATGCGCACGGCGCGACCGGCGATGCGTGGAAGCTCGCGCCGGGGGTGACGGTGCATCACCGCGACGAACTCGATCGCATACAGCGTGAGCTGCGCGAGTATCCAGGCGTCTCGGTGCTGATCTACGACCAGACCTGCGCCTCCGAGAAGCGGCGCCGGCGCAAGAAGAACACACCGGAGAAGACGGCGTTCCCGGATCCGGCGCGTCGCGTCGTCATCAACGATCTCGTCTGCGAGGGTTGCGGCGACTGCAGCGCCAAGTCGAACTGCCTGTCGGTCGAGCCGCTGGAGACCGAATTCGGCCGCAAGCGCACGATCAACCAGTCGAGCTGCAACAAGGACTATTCGTGTCTCAACGGCTTCTGCCCGAGCTTCGTCACTGTCGAGGGCGGCCGACTGAGGAAGGGCAGCGCGACGTGGCGGCGCCGATGCCGGCTCTGCCGGAGCCCGAAGTGCCCGCGCTGCGTGAGCGCGGCAAGTTTGGCGTCATCGTGACCGGAGTCGGAGGCACCGGCGTCGTGACGATCGGGCAACTGCTCGGCATGGCGGCGCACCTCGAGGGCCGCGGCGTGTCGGTGCTCGATATGGCCGGGCTGGCGCAGAAGGGCGGCGCGGTGTTTTCGCATGTGCAGATCGCGCCGACCCCGGCCGACCTTTACGCCACACGCATCGCGATGGGCGAAGCCGACGTTGTGCTCGGCTGCGATCTGATCGTGACGACGAGCAACGAGGCGCTATCGAAGATCCAGCCCGGCAAGACGCGCGCGGTGGTCAACACGGCAGAAACGCCGACCGCCGAGTTCGTGCGCAACCCCGACTGGAAGTTCGGCGGCGGCGGGCTGGCACAGCAAGTCCGCGATGCAGTGGCGAAGGAGGCCGATTGCTCTTTCGTCGACGCGAGCGCGCTGGCGACCGCACTGATGGGCGATGCGATCTATACGAACCCGTTCATGCTCGGCTACGCCTGGCAAAAGGGCTGGATTCCACTCGGGCACGAAACGCTGCTGCGCGCGATCGAGCTCAATGCCGTCGCGGTCGACGCCAATAAGAAGGCGTTCGAGTGGGGCCGCTACGCGGCGCACGATGTCGAGGCGGTCCGCAGGATCGCGCTCCCGGACGCTGCCAACAACGTTGTGGAACTGAAGCGCTTCGCGTCGTCGCTCGAGGACATCGTGGAGCGCCGCGTCGAGTTTCTGACCGCGTACCAGAACGCCGGCTACGCCCGGCGCTATTCAGACTTGGTGGAGCGTGTTCGGCGAGTCGAGTCCGACCGGCTTCAGTCAACACAGGTCGCAGAAGCCGTCGCGCGCAGCTATTTCAAGGTGCTCGCCTACAAGGACGAATACGAGGTCGCGCGGCTGCATGCCGATCCGGCCTTCGGCGCGCGCATCGCAAGCCAGTTCGAGGGCGACTACAAACTCAACTTCCATCTCGCTCCGCCGCTGCTGACACGGCCTGATCCGGCCTCCGGCCTCATTCGGAAAATGCAGTTCGGTCCATGGATGATGCCGGTCTTTCGCGTCCTCTCGAAACTGAAGCGCCTGCGCGGAACTCCGCTCGACATCTTTGGCTATACCGCGGAGCGGCGCAGTGAACGCGCGCTGATCGCCGAATACGAGGCGCTGGTCGAAGAAGTGCTGACGCGGCTGAGCGCCGACAATCACGCGGTCGCGGTCGAACTCGCGCGCCTGCCGCAGGAGATTCGCGGCTTCGGTCATATCCGCGCTGCCAGTCTCGCTGCGGCAAAGACCCGCTGGTCTTCGCTGCTTTCGAGACTGCGTGGCCAGTCCACTGCTCAGGTGATACGCATGCCGCAGAAAGCGGCCTAGACTTGCCACTGTCGCAGGCGCGCCTGAACCGCCGGCGTCACGACTTCTTCCTCGCCGTGGGCGCGTGCCGGCGAGCCAGCACCGCGATCTTCCGGGGGGAGGGCCGCGAAGCAATACCATGATCTTCCGTGGGGGCCGCGATGCACTGTCATGATGCAACGGCCGCAGCTGCCTCAGGCGGCAATGCGGCAGACCAGGCTGAGCGCCTGACGGCGCTGGCGCGCGAGGCGCGGCTCGTTGAGCTGGGCGTTTCCGGCGACAGCGACGTTGGCCATGCGCTTGCCGGACGCCTTGAGACCGCGCTCGAAGGTGCAATGGACGCGGACAGCGCGCAGGATCTGAAGCGGGCCTGCGCGTCGATCGAGTCCGTGCTTGGTGAACTTTTCGGGCGCGGAATGCAGCTGTCGGCGCAGATGACGCTGCTGGACATCGACGGCGTGCTCGGCACCTCGCGCATGCCGGTGCTGACCGCAGTGCTGAGCGGTCCTAAGGCTTGACCACCTCCTGCTGAATCGGCGCGGATGGCGGCTCCGTGCCCGGCAGGTGCGCAAGCACGCTGTCCCACACTTCGTTGTTGGTATCGACAAAGCGAAGTCGTACGGGGATCCAGTCGAAATCGGGCGCGAGCCAGAACTCGACGCCACGGTTCGATTCCGGCGTTTTCGGCCGGATGATCTTGAGGGTGTGCAGCACGCGGCCCTGAATTGTTATCGGCTCAAAGCCGTCGACCGCGAACGTATAACTTTCGACCTTGCGGCGCGCAACCTGGAACGTGAGCAACGCGCCCGGCGTGAACCGCCACGGATAAGCCTGCGCGAGCAGCGGCAAATGAAACTGCAACGACAGCGGATCCTGAGTACCTTCTTCGAATGGCGCCGGCTCGCCCGCGCCGCGACCGGCAAAACGGACGATGCGGCGCGACCAGTCAAAATCGACCGAGAGTTCGCGATTGGCCAAGTCGATGCGCTCGAGATAGTGAACCGGCGCAATCCCGAAGGGCTTCAGTTCGCCCGATGAGCGCAAATCGAGCAGCCCGGGCGGATCGACAGTCCGCAGCCAGAGCTCGTAACGGGCGTTTTCGAGGTCGACCGACCAGTCGACGTAGGTCATGGCCTCGATGCCACGCAGGCGCGTGTAGGTCGTTCGGTACGCGATGCGTCCGTGCGTTGCCACCTGTTCAATGCCCGGCGGCAGGCTCGAGGGCTTCTCTGCGGGATCACTGGCAGCCGGCGAAGGAGGCGCCTCGGGCATTGACGGTGGCGGGGCTTCTGTTGGCGGAGCGGGCAGCGGATCCGGCACAGGCGCCGGCTCCGCCACGGGTGCGGCCGGCGCGGGTGCCGGCGCCGGACGCGGCGCGCGCGACGTCCTGAGCGGAGTCTTCGTTGCCGCCGGTGCCGGCGCCGGCGCCGTGACCTGGGGCGGCGGAGGTTTCAGCAGCGCGATCGAGAGCGTGCGCTGAGTCGGGGCATCCGGTGTCGCCAGCGCAAGTTCGCGTCGCACGCCGAAGATCGCCAGCGCGTGCAGCAGCAGCACGACGCTTAGCACGACAACGCCGCGGCGTAGTCGGCCGGCACGCGGATCACGTATCCGGTCTCGCATCGTCATCGCATGCCGTTGAGGAAAACGCGCCGCCAGTCGGCCCGCTGGTGACGAGCCCCGCCGCTAAGATACCGACTTCCCCTTGCCCGCAAGCTCTCAAGAGGCGCGTGAAGCTCGCCACACTGAAGGATGGATCGCGCGACGGCCAATTGGCGGTGGTCTCGCGCGATCTGTCGCTGGCCCATCATGCGACGGCGATCGCGGGGCGTCTGCAAAATGCGCTCGACGACTGGAGCTTCATCGCGCCGCAGCTCGAGGACCTGTACCAGACGCTGAACGAGGGCCGCGCGCGCCATGCATTCCGCTTTGACCCGCAGGTCGCGATGGCACCGTTGCCGCGCGCATACCAGTGGGCCGACGGCTCGGCGTACGTGAATCATGTCGAGTTGGTGCGCAAGGCGCGCGGCGCCGACATGCCGCCTTCGTTCTGGACCGATCCGCTGATGTACCAGGGCGGTGCCGACGATCTGCTCGGCCCGCACGATGACATCGTCTGCCCGAGCGAAGAGTTCGGCATCGACTTCGAGGCCGAGGTGGCGGTGATCACGGACGACATTGCGATCGGCACGACTTCTGCCACCGCTGCCGGACACATCCGGCTCCTGATGCTGGTCAACGACGTCAGCTTGCGCAACCTGATACCGGCGGAACTTGCCAAGGGCTTCGGTTTCTTCCAGAGCAAGCCGGCGAGTGCATTCTCACCGGTCGCCGTGACGCCCGACGAACTGGGCGATGCCTGGCGCGACGCGAAGGTGCATCGGCCACTGGTCGTGCGCTGGAACGACCGCAAGGTCGGCGAACCGAATGCCGGCGACGACATGACGTTCGACTTCACGCAGCTGATCGCGCACGTCGCGCGTACCCGGCGCCTCGGCGCCGGTTCAATCATCGGGTCCGGCACGGTGTCCAATCTCGATCGCAGTCGCGGCTACTGCTGCATCGCTGAGAAGCGCAGCCTAGAGATGATCGAAGGCGGGGCCGCGAGCACGCCGTTCATGAAATATGGAGACCGCGTCCGCATCGAAATGTTCGACGAGCACGGTCACTCAATCTTCGGTGCGATCGATCAGCGCGTCGCTCCACTGCCGCGTCGCTGAGAGCCAGTCCGTTCTGCGAGGAGTCGCCATGCCTACCAAGCCGTCCGCCGCATCGCCATTCGGTGCCATCGGAGAGACGATGGATTTCATGCAAAAGATGTGGGGCGGCATGGGCATGCCGACGCCGGGCAACACGTCGCTGGCCGGCATGCCGCAGCGCATGCCGAGCATGCTGGCGCCGACCATCGACGTCGATGAACTCGACAAACGCATCGCCGACCTGCGCGCCGTGCAGCAGTGGCTCGAGCTGAATGCCGGGATGTTGCGCACAACGATCCAGACCCTGGAAGTGCAGCGGGCGACTATCGCGACACTGAAGGGCATCAGCGGCGCCATGTTGGCGCCAATCGTTGGAGCGGGCGAAACACCGTCGGCGACCCGCGTGCCACCCGAAGTGACGGCGGGCTTGCTCCACGACCGCCCAGCCGGCCGACACAGGCGCGAATCCCCCTCGCACGGCGCGTCGCCGCAAGGAGCCGGATACGCCGCCATCGCTGGCGCAGGATGCGCTTAATCCCGCGGCCTGGTGGCATACGCTGCAACAGCAGTTTGCGCATATCGCGGCGGGGGTCGGCGACAAGGAGCCCGAGGCGCGCAAGCCGGCTGCCAAGCAAAGCGGCAAGCGCAAGTCGCGCTAGCCGCGCGCTGGCACTGCGCCGGGCGCTGCGTCCAGCGTACGCAGCGTGCCGACCCAAGCGATCGCGGTCAGCGTAGCGGCGGCCGCGACATAGCCGACCCAGTTGTAGTGCAGCAGCGTGCCATTGGCGCCGCGCTGCACGATCGCGCCGCTCAGCGTCGCCGCGATGCCGGAACCCGTCTGCATGATCGCGCTGTTGAGTGTCATGAAGGCACCCCGCGCACCCGGACGCGCGGCACTCGTGACGATAGCCATCGCCGGCACCAGGCGACCCGACACGAAGACGAAGAAGAGCGTTGTCAGTATCAGCACGCCGAACAGCGGGAGCACCGGCGCGTGGGTGATCGCGAGCAGTGGCAGCAGCGAAACCCACGCGATCCGGCGATAGACCTCGCGCTTGCCCGCACGATCGGCCCAGCGCCCGATCCAGCGCGCGGTGAAGAAGGTGGCAACCCCGCCGACCGATAGATCCATGGCAGGTCCCGCTCCGGAAGTCCGGCATTCGACGTGATGTACAGACTGACATAAGGGATCACGGTGAAGCCCGAGATCATCATCAGCAGAGTGAATAGAAAGGCACGCAGATGATTTGGAAATGTCAGTGTCCTGACGAATTCCTTCCAGACTCCGCGGCTGTCGGGACGTTCACGCTCGTGTGTCGTCGGCAATACTCGTTGCGCGCCGACGGCAGCGGCGATGCCGAGCACCGCAACGAGCCCGAATGCGGCGCGCCAGCCGAACAGATTGGTCAACAGAGCGCCACCGGAACGCCTGCCACCGTCGCCACAGAGAACGACGTCATCACGATGCCGGTTGCCGGCCGCGGCGGGACTCGGGCACCGTGTCGCCGATGATCACGAAAATGAGTCCACCGAGCACGCCGCCAAAGACTCCGGCCAGCGCGCGTCCGCCGAGGAGTGTCGCGTACGACTGCGCGGCCGCAGTCACCACTGCCGATCCGACGAAGCCCAGATAGACGGCGAGCAGCAGCCGCTTGCGATCGAAGCGGTCGACGAACAGCGAGGTCACGATGCCTGCGGCTGCAGCCGCAAACGTGTAGGCGGAGATCAGGAACCCGAACTCGCGCGCGCTCAGGCCGAAGAGCCGCGTGAACTGCGGCGCCAGCGGCATCATCACCATGAAGTCGAGTGTGGCGGTAATTGGATGGCCGCGAGCGTGGCGAGCATCCAGAGCTCCTCGCGAGGCGACTGGAGCGACATGCCGCTACATCACGTAATTCAGTGCCAGTCGACCCCGTCGGGATACAGCGTCGTGCCGGTCAGGTACGACGCGTCGTCGCTCGCCAGAAACAGCGCCGCGCGCGCCACTTCTTCCGGCTCGCCGAGACGACCGAGCGGAGTGCGCGACAGGATCCGCTGCCGCGCCGCATCGTTCGTCAGCACCGCAGTCCTCAGCAGTTCGGTGGCGATCGACCCGGGACCGATGCCGACCACACGGATGCCGTGCGGCGCGAGCGCGAGCGCCATTACTTTCGTCAGCTGGTTCAGCCCGCCCTTGCTGACGGTGTACGGCACCTGGTTGGCGATCGCCAGAACGGCGTTGACACTCGACATGTTGACGATCACGCCGCGCTGGCCTTCGTTTCGCGGAGGCTGATGGACCATGCGCCGGGCCGAAGCCTGCGCACACAGAAATGCGCCCTTCAGATTGACGCGCAGCACGCGGTCGAAGTCTTCCTCGGTGAGGTCGAGAAAGTCGGCCGCATGAACGATTCCGGCGTTATTGACGAGGATGTCGAGGCCGCCAAAGTGCGTCACCGCATGGTCGACCAGAGCCTCACAGTCGGCACGTGAACCGACGTCGGCCCGGCGGAAATTTGCAGTGCCGCCGCGCGCCGCAATCTCCTTCATCAATGAGACGCCCGCCACTTCATTAAGGTCACCGAGCACCAGTTTCGCGCCATGTTCCGCAAACAATCGGGCGCAGGCGGCGCCGATGCCCTGTGCGGCGCCGGTGATGATGGCGACACGATTCGCAAGCTTCATATCCGATCCGTCACTGAACGCGATAGCGGATTGTCCTGCAACGACCCGGTTTTAGCGTTGTGCGTTCTGTCCGCGCT
>CAVRVM010000009.1:0-46278 GCA_963724605.1 uncultured beta proteobacterium | reverse complement strand
GAGGACCTGCACGACAAGGTGCACCGGGGAAGTTACCGAGCGCGTCCGGCCCGGGGCTTCTTCGATGCCATGGCCGCGACAGGTTCAAGGAGGCAATCCGGACCAAGCTCGTGCTCGAGGTCGCGGGGAAGATGCCAGAGCGGCAGACCTTCCCCAGTCGCCGGCAAGGAGCCGCGAATTCAGTGCCTGATCGGGGAGGAGATTTGGCAGGAACGTTGGGGAAGGTGAGCGTCGAGGAAAGTTTCGCCGTCGTAATGCGCATAGGCGCGGACATCCGCCAACACCTTAGTCGTTCGTGAAGAACGTTTCTTACCCTTAACGGACCTTCGTGCCCCAATTCGGCGCAGGGTCAGTGGGCTGATGCACTTTGAAAGGCGACAACACCGGTTGCAAGCTGACGCGTGAGCTGAGCACGCTGGCGATTGATGTCGCCAGCGTGAACCGCAGGAGGCGTTTCGGTTAGTGGACCAACTCGTTCCTGGCCATCATCAGATGGTGCCGCTGGTGGTGTGCGCCTTGCACCATGATCCCCATAAAGCCCAGCGCCTTGAGCTTAACGACCTGCTTGGCGTCGGTGCTGGTGACGGTGAGCTTGACCCCGTTAGGCAAGTCTTCAGTTTTGGCGTTCCAGCCAAGTTGGCTGAGTTCGTGCGTATGCGCGGGGACCATGCGCTTGATCGCGTCAAGTGTGCGGCCCTCTCCGGTCACGGCGATCTCAACACCGTTGTCGAGAGTGCGCTCCGTAGCCCTAGCGCGCATCGTCACCTCGTCCATATCGATCAGGTGCTCACGTAGCACTGAGATGTTCACTTTCGACCAATCGGTCGTTGGATCGGCATCCAGGATGCGCACGACTTCTTGGATCGTACCGAACGCTTCTTGTCCAGGCATAGTGGGCTGACCGGTCATTTCGGTTCCCATCATACTGTGCTGATGCATCCCACTTTGCATGCTGTGCATCATCGGGCCACCCTGCTGCATCATCTGCTCATGCATACGGGCGTGGTTAGGCATTTGAGCTGCTGCATAAGCAGTCGCGGCAACAATCGCAACGCCGGCAAGGCCGGCCTTCCATGACCATGACGACATGATCGACCTCATTCTTAAACGTGCCCTTGTTGCCTGAATACGCCAATGAGGCCGCATGTGCGTATGATCATGATCATATTCTGATCACGCCAAGGGCTTCAATAGCCTGATTTTTCCCTTAAGTCTCTCAATCTCACCAGTGGCCGCCATGTCGGCGAGTGTTCGGTATAACGCCTCATGCGTAAGGCCGAGTTCGCCCGCTAGGTCTTTGAGCGTACCGGTCACCTTAACATTACGTCCGTCGGCCCCGATATTGAGTGCCAGATAGTGCCGAACACGATCACGGGCCGAGTGAATGTTGCGCTGTTCAATGCGCGTACGCAGCTTCATTACTTGGCGAGCGAGCATCGCCATGAAGGCTTGCGCGGCTTCGGGATTGCGCTCGAATTCGGCGAGCACTAGCGCCTTGGGATAAAGGCGAACGACGGCATTGGTCGCCGCAATCGCATCACAGTGATAAGCTGACGCGAAAAGCGAGGCTTCAGCGAGCGTTTCGCCAGCCACGGCAACATGAAGCAACGCCTCGCGCCCCGCGCGGTCCACGCGAACGAGCCGTAGCTTGCCGGTGATCACCTCATAGAGGCCAACAGTCCGCTGCTCCGCGCGAAATAGAACATCCCCGGCCTTGAGCGCGCGCTCAACTCCAGCAATCCGAACAGTCCGTGGAAGCCAGCCCGCCATATTGGTCGCCTAATGGCCTTTTACCCATCTAAGATTACTCCAAAGAGCACCGACGAACTTAAACCAAGACGCAGCAGATGTCCGTAGTTGGCCGATTGTGTTGAAAAACTCGAAAATCGCGGGGCTCCGAAAATCTCGCAAATGTAGGGCATAGGTGATTTCAGCCGCTGCAAGGCTCCGTAGAATCGATACGAGGGCCAGCGATCGTTTTTGCGGTAATTGATGTGGTCCCTCACTTCCAGCGGTCCTAAGAATTTTCAGCCATCAGCCAAAAAGGGTTTTTTCAACATGGGGTAATTCCGGGATCGAGCCAGACAAGGGCAAGGGAAATCAGCTCTCCAGGAACGTATGAGGCCAGCCTCATGTGGCCTCCCAACGATGGAGAGCGGCAATGGAATACTATATCGGACTGGACGTGTCGTTGAAGCAAACATCGATCTGCGTGGTGGACCAGAGGGGATCGGTCGTGCGTGAGGGCGTCGTCAATTCAGATCCTGAGGCGATCTCAGTTTACGTGAGGTCAAATGCTCCGGGCGCGGTACGCATCGGCCTCGAGACCGGACCGACGTCCACGTGGCTATGGACCGAGCTCAAGCGATTTGGTCTGCCGGTGATCTGCATCGACGCGCGCCATGCCAAGGCCGTGCTCAAGATGCAGATCAACAAGAGCGACCGCAATGATGCTATCGGGATAGCCCGCATCATGCAGACCGGTTGGTTCAAGGAGGTGCACGTCAAGGATATCGACAGCCACTCGGTCAGAGCACTGCTGGCCAGCCGGGCGATGCTGGTCAAGATCAAGCGCGATCTCGAGAACCATGTTCGCGGCCTTCTAAACCTCGGTCTCGTCATCGGCCGCGCCAAGTTCAATGTCTTCGCCGTGCGAGCCGAGGAGTTGATCGAGGGTCGCCCTGAGCTGATAGCTGCGATCAGACCGCTGCTCGAAGCGCGCAAGGCCGTAGAGCAACAGGTCAGCGAGCTTGACCGCAAGGTTATGAAGTTGGCTCGCCGTGATGCGCAGGTCCAGCGGTTCACCGTACCTGGGGTCGGCCCGATCACCGCGCTTGCATTCAAGGCAACGATTGACGATCCGGCACGGTTTGCGCGATCGAGAAGCGTGGGTGCTTATGTTGGGTTAACCAGTAGACGCCATGCGTCAGGAGAGGTCGATTGGACAGGTCGCATCTCGAAGTGCGGCGACGCGATGCTGCGAAGTTATCTATTTGAAGCAGCCGGGGTTCTGCTGACCCGCGTCCCGAAATGGTCCGCCGTGAAGGCCTGGGGAGTGAAGCTCGTCAAGCGCAACGGGCTCCGCAAGGCCAAGGTCGCGGTCGCGCGCAAGCTCGCAGTCATTCTGCATCGCATGTGGGTCGACGGGACCGAGTTCAACTGGTCGAAGAGGGAGATTGCTGCCTAGCAAGTAGAATACTGAGATCCCGCTAAACGGCGGGAAAAAGACGTCCCTGCCGGGACGATGGCGATGGTAAGTTCGACCGATTTTTTGCGAGTGTCCGAAAGGCCGACCGCGATTGCAACATTGAACCGCCAGCGTCACCTTACGCCATCATGCGGAGAGCTTACCCCTACCGCGGAGAGAACAGTGGGCCCGGCAAGGATGATGGTTGGAGAGCTTGACACCCAGACCCGGAATTAGAGAACACAATCGGCACTCACCGGACCAACCGGGCCGGTCTGATGAGGTCTGCTGTTAGGGTAGACCGGAAGTGGCTGGCAGAGCGTCAAAACGGCACTTTTGACCCATCTGCGACATTCGAAGCTCTCGAGAGAGAAGTTGCACAATCTCAATCGAACGGTGGAATGATACGCACCCACGCAACGATGGCGTTGATCGTGCTGCGTCAACTTGCTGTAAAAGGTTGCCGCGTCATTGGCAGCTTGAGCACGCGGCCGCCGCTCCGGGCGGGGCAGAGGGGGCGCTGTTTCCTTCCTGTCTCAATCGACCGGCGCCGGGGTGCGGGTCGCATCCCTTAAGTTGAGGTCGACCAGCGGCAGGCTCGTTGGGCGTGGAAGAGATAGCCTACTGCTGCGGAATCGATCTCCTGGTCCCGTGCATAAACGCTTGCATTTCCTCCTGGGTCAGCCGTCCATCTTTGTTGCTGTCCATTGCCTTGAAAATTCGTTCGTGAGCCGCCTGAAACTCCGACAAGGTGATCGTCCCATCGCCATCGCTATCCATCAGAGCGAATATCATGCGCATCATGACCGGGGGCCCCATCGCGCCCCCACCCATCATGCCGCGGCCCATCATACCTCCTCCCATCATGCCTCCATGCTCCATCGTGCCGGCTCCCTCCTTGCTCATGGGATGGAATTGCGTTTGTTGCTGCTCTGGCTGGAGCGGCATTTGATCCTGTGCAAGCGCATCGGCTGCACCATACGCCAAAATGAGAGCAGATACCGTGACTCCCAGAACGCGCGTGTACATTGCGAACCTCCTCAGAAACACACGCCCCCGATTATTTCTGCAGCAAAGAGAACGGCCCAAGCTCGTCGGTTGATTCAGTTCTGCCGCCAAGTTTCGACCAGCTTGGCGGTATTGTCGATGATTCGCTGACTATGTTTGAGGAGCCGTTCTGTATCGCGGCGGATGAACTCGAGCTGATGCCTGGTGCACTCCTGGTAGATCGTTCCGATATCCTTAACCGAGTGCGCTTCCGCCAGCTTAGACAGAAATTCGTTGTAGATCCTCGTCTCCGCCGCTGCACGATCTAAGAACTCGTTTCCGACAAATAGCATCTCGTCGAACAACGTATTCCCAGTACCTGTCAGAAGAGAAAACGTGTACCTGCTGGCCTTGGTAAATTGCGAACCAGCGTCGGTCGCAAGTTGATTAGCCGCAGCGCCCTGTTCAGATAGCTCAGTCATAGCAAGCCTCCGATTGAATACCCCTTTTTTTAGGCGCACCCGATCCTTGCCACTTTGATGGAGATCAAAGGTGACTGGCTCCGCCACGCGAATTGCTTTGATCCCAACAACGCGCCCCCGAAGGTTCTCGACCCCCGGTCCGGTCACGCCGTACGTACCGGTCGCACTCATCCAGAACTGACACCGGCATCACACGCGTCGATCGAAGCAATTAGAGATCGCCCGTTCTTGAGCGACGCGGCGCAAACGCTCGGCCCCTTCTTGGTGCTCAAGTGCGAGGTTACCGACCTTTGCAGCCGCAGTGGGATCGCGAAGTTTTAGCTTGGCAAAGACCAAGTCCTCCTGGGGATGATGGTACACCTCGGGATAGAGTTCGAAATAGCTAATAATCGCGCGAATAACCTCATAGTCGGGGCGGCTGCCGCGATCGAAAATCTCTAGTTCGCGCTCGAGGACGGCGAGCAACATCTCGATATTGCGATGTTCTCGGGATAAACGCTCAATGATCATTGCAGCCTCCGACGAACCATTGAGAAGCCAATAATCTAACCTGAAAAAGATCTCAGCTTTTGCGCTAAATCAAACCCGGGCCTCTTTGCGGCGCAGTAGGCCGGTGCGAAACGACGAGCCATTCCTTGAGATGACGCGGACGCGCGCGAGCATACGGCAGTATCTCGGGAGCATGTCATATGCGGAAAGCGATCGCCTTCGTCCGACGAGATCGAAGCGCCACAAAATCCAGGGAAGAACGACCATGTTCAAGAGCATCCTGGCACTCATCCCTTCCGAACGTCCGGTTCGGCCGGTTGTCGACGGTTCAGTGGTGTTGGCAATGGCCTGCCACGCCCATGTCAATGCTCTCGCGATTGGCTACGAGTTCACCAATATTCCGATCGCCGCAATAGCCGGCCCGGCGACCGCAATGATCTTTCAGGAAAACCGGCTACGCGCTATCGAGCGCGGAGAAACCGCAATGAGCGTTTTTGAGCACGAAGCAAAAGAGGCTGGAATTTCCTACAACTGCCGCACGATCAGCGCAATTCCGGCCGAAGCAATTTCGATCGCCGGTGCAGTTGCGCGACTTCAAGAGTTGACCATCGCTTTGCAGCCGGAATTCGAGTGCCACACGTTCGACAACGACCTTTCTACAGAACTCTTGTTCCAGGCAGGCGGTCCCGGTACTGTTCATGCCATATACGTTCCGTGGCGCGTTTGCGGCACGCCGTGTCGGAGTTTGCTGGGACAGGAGCCGTCTCGCGAGCCGCGCGTTACATGACGCCATGCCGCTGCTCCGGAAGGCAGATGCACTCACGATCATCACCATCACGAATTCCAGCTCGATTCCGGAGGAGGCCACGCCGGAGCGTCTTGTCGAGCAGCTGGCGCGAGTTGGATTGCCCGCCAGGATCGTATCCTTCCCGGCAGGACATTCTGAAATCCAGCCGACCATTCTTTCCGTTGTGGCGGATCAAAGCCTGGACCTACTGGTGATGGGCGGCTACGGACATTCGCGTTTGCAGGAAAGGATCTTCGGCGGCGTCACCCGCGACATGCTTCGGTGCATGACGGTGCCGACGCTGATGTCGCACTAGGTCGAGCCGGACGCGCCGTCCTGTTCGTGGGAGCCTTTGCGTCGCAGGCTCAAACCACGCAGCGCATGTGTCATGGCGGGAGGCGAACGTTAATTCCTTGCGGCTCATACTCATAGAACTTGTCCTCGTTTTTGATCGCACAGCTTCCCGGTAGCGAACCGAACCGGGGAATGACCCCGGTCCAACTTGTTTCCCGGATGGCTGCTACCGACATTGTCGGAGACGGCCATCACGATTGATCAGGCCGCGCGCAAGATATTGAGCTGTTGCAGCGCGGTCGCGCCGTCGTCCAGGCCGACCTCTTCCACGATTTTTCCGCCCTCAACGCGGAGCACGGTAATTCCGGTGAAACGCATTTTCCGACCGGAAGCTGCCGGCAATGATCCGATGATGAAATCATCGAAAGCAGCGCCGGTGTGTGTGCCGCCGCCTTCCCAGCGACCGACGACGTAATCGCCTTCCGCGATCAAGTCCGCAGTGCCCCCGAAGCTGAGATCTGGAAACGCATTGCGGAATCCAATCATAAATTCCTTCACGTCCTTGCGACCGCGGCGTGGCTCATGCAGCGAATACTGCAACTGTATGTCAGGCGCAGCGAGTTCGTCGACGATATCGGGGTTCCAGGGATTGCCCCAGAACTCCTTGAACCAACGGCCTACAACAGCTTTATTTTCCTCTTCCTTCGACATTCGCAATTCCTTCTCCATTGTGTGCCCCACAGTTCGTAAGTGAAACGTACGCCGCGGCCTTCAACGGTAACCTCAGATTAGCGTTCAAACGCCTGCAGCGTGACACCGTCTCTCTCACTTAGTGCACGACCGATGTTCCAACCACCCGCTTTCCGATACGGAAGATCGTTTCCATCCCATCTTTTCACGGCTGAAATCGTTGATACTGGCTGGAGCGCAGGTCTCCGCGCGAAGCGTCCAGTCCGCGAACCGTTCGCAGCTAATGCTTGGGAAGTCGATGGCGTTAAGATCTGACGAAATTCGCGACAATGCTTTCGCCGTAACTCGAAAGGCCCGCGAATGTCCGCTTTGCGCCCCAGCAAGGGACTCATGCACTGCACAAATTTTGTCCGACACAGACACATGCTTGCCGCCATGTGTTCGGCAAATTGGTACCGTAGCTGACAAGGCTACCGGCGACAAAGCTAGCACTTGATTTCCTGCTGCGAGGGGCGACAATGACGTTGCGCCAGCTTCCGGTACCGAACTTCATATAAGACGGGGAAAACCCGCTTGGCCACGGCAATACCGTCGCTGCGCGGGAGGGACCGTTATGACGGTAGGGTTCATGCGCTGGCTGCAGCGCCGACACGATCCAGGCCGCCGGTCGTATCGCCGTTACGATTGGGAACGATGTAATCGCGCCGCTGCTCTGCGAAGAATTCACCCTGTTTCGCGGCGAACTCGCCACCACGGCGCTGCAAGTGGAACACCAACAAATGATCATCGAGCCAACGTATTGCGCAGGCGACAACGTGCGCATGCGTTGAACCACGGAGGCGCGATAGACTGAAAGGGACTCCAAGCCGGCGTCAGACCGGCCGAGGGGCATCACCAGAGGGAGGAATGCATGACGACAGTAACCCGACGAAACGTTCTCAAGAGCGGTACCGCGGTTGTAGGCGGCATGGCCGGCATCCTGGCCACTGGCCGGCGCGCCAGCTTTTGCCCAGGGCACGACGGTCCACTGGCTGCGCTGGACCGACTTCGTGCCGGCGTCAGATCAGCTTCTGCGCAACGAAATCGCCAAGGAGGGCGAGAAGGCGCTCGGCATAAAGCTCAATATCGAGACCATCAACGCCAACGACATCCAGGCCCGCGTCACCTCGGCGATCCAGTCGGGGTCAGGCCCCGACATCGTCTGCGTCCTCAACAATTGGGGGCAACTTTACGGCGAGAGCGTCATAGACGTCAGCGACATCGCTGAGGAACTCGGCAAGGGCCAGGGCGGCTTCTACGAAACATCCCGCGCTGTCGCCAATGACGGCAAGAAATGGATCGCAGTGCCGTGGTGCATCGTCGGCCTGCAGATCGCATACCGAAAGTCCTGGTTTGCCGAGATCGGCTACACGGATGGAAAATTTCCCCAGACGTGGGAAGAGTATCGCGAGGCCGGCAAGAAGCTGAAGGCAAAGGGACGGCCCATCGGCCAAACGCTGGGTCACACCTTCGGCGATGCGCCCGCCTTCACTTACCCCTACCTGTGGTCCTGGGGCGGCAAAGAGGTCGAAGCAGACGGCAAGACGGTTGTGCTGAACAGCCCAGCAACGGTCGAGTCGGTGAAGTTCATGGTGGCCTTCTGGAAGGACGCCCACGATGAAGGCGGGCTCGCCTGGGACGATTCCAACAACAACCGCGCTTTTCTGTCCGGGACGTGCAGCGCCACGCTCAATGGCGCCTCGATCTACATCGAGGCTCTGCGCAAGCCGGATACCTACAAGACGGAGGCAGGCGGGCAACTGAAGGACGACATCCTGCACGCCGCGCTGCCCAAGGGCCCCGGCGGGCAGTTCAGCTATCACGTCCCGTTCTCGAACCTCCTGATGGGTTATTCGAAGAACCAGGATGCGGCGAAGAAATTCCTTGGCTGGATTCACTCCAAGGACGTCTACAACAAGTGGTTCGTCTCCCAGAAGGGCTTCTCGGTCGGCCCGACCACGGATTGGGAAAAGCACAAGCTGTGGGGCGACGACCCGATCATGCTGCCCTACAAGCAAGCGGCGCGCACAGGGCGCTTCGCTGGCTACCAAGGGCCCTCTACGCGCAAGGCAGCCGAGGTCGTGACCAAGTACATCATCATTGATATGTACGCAAAGGCCGTCCAAGGCATGCCCGCCGAGGATGCCGTGAAGTGGGCAGAGGCTGAGCTCAAGAAGGTCTACGTCTGAGGTTAAGCCGTCCCCCTCCCCATTTTTCGTGGGGAGCAAGGGAATCTTCCGGCCGACGAGGATCGAACATGGCGATAAGCGCGGTTTCCGCCACCACGCTCCGCGAGGCGCCCCCTCCGCGGCGACAGCGGTTGCTCGAGGACGAGCGCTGGCTGGCGTTCGTGCTGCTGGTGCCGACCCTGGTGCTGCTCGGCATGTTCATCGCCTATCCGTTCGTTCGCGGTATCCTGCTGTCGGTGACCAGCTCGCGCGTGGGTGTGCCCGGCGAGTTCGTCGGCCTCGCCAACTTCTACAAGATCTTCAATGACGGGATCTTTCGCACCTCCGTCTACAACACCTTCGTCTATACGGGCGTGACCACCGTCTTCAAGCTGGCGCTCGGGCTGTGGCTGGCCATGCTGCTCAACCGTAATTTCCGCGGCAAGGCTTTCACCCGTGCTTTCATCCTGCTGCCCTTCATCATCCCGACCGTGCTCTCGACTTTCGCCTGGAAGTGGATGTTCGACCCGACATTCAGCGTTCTCAATTGGCTGCTCTACCATTTCGGCTTGATCACCGGCCGGATCAATTGGCTGGGCGATCCCGACCTCGCCATGATCTCGATCATCATCGTCAACATCTGGCGCGGGGTGCCGTTCTTCGCCATCAGCCTGCTCGCCGGCCTGCAGACCATCAGTCCCGAACTCAGCGAGGCCGCCGCCATCGACGGCGCCAAGCCGTGGCAGCGGTTCTGGCACATCACCTGGCCGCTGCTGCTGCCCGTGACCATGGTCGTGGTGCTGTTCTCGGTGATTCAGACGTTCGCCGACTTCCAGATCGTCTATGTGATGACGGGCGGCGGACCAGCCAACGCAACGCACCTGTTCGCCACCTACGCCTATCAGATCGGCATCGGCACCGGCCTTTTGAGCGAGGGCGCCGCCATCTCGCTCGCAATGTTTCCGGTCCTGTTTCTGGTCGTCATCATCCAACTTCTCTACATCCGCCGCGTGGAGGTCCGCTGAGCCATGATCGAAGGCGCAAGGTGGCGAAAGTGGGTGTTCTTCTACGTCCCCATGGCGCTGTTCCTGCTTTTCCTGCTGTTCCCGTTCTACTGGATGGTGATCACTTCGGTGCGGCCGGACGGCGAGCTTTACCGGCCCTGGAATTCGATCAACTACAATCCGTTCTGGACCTGGAAACCGACCTGGGACCATGTCAGATACCTGTTCGAGGAGACGCTGTTCGCATCGTGGCTGTGGAACACGACGTTCATCGCGCTCGCGTCAACCGCTATCTCGCTCGTGTGCGGCGTGTTCGCCGGCTATGCCCTGTCGCGGCTGAACTTTCCATTTGCCGGCAGCCTGGGCACCGGCATCTTCATCACCTATCTGGTGCCCCAGACGCTGCTGTTCATTCCGCTGGCCGAGATGATCCGCAACTATCGGCTGGGTGACACGCCCTGGGCACTGATTCTGACCTATCCGACCTTTCTTATTCCGTTCTGCACCTGGCTCATGATGGGCTACTTCAAGGCTGTGCCCAAGGAGCTCGAGGAATGCGCGCGCATTGACGGCGCCTCGCGCTGGCAGGCCATGCTCTACATCGTCATCCCGGTGGCGATCCCGGGCATCCTCTCGGCCGGCATCTTCGCTTTCACGCTGTCGTGGAACGAGTTCATCTATGCACTTGTCTTCCTGTCCTCGCCTGAGCAGAAGACTGTGCCGGTCGGCGTCACATCGGAGCTGATCCGCGGCGATGTATTCTACTGGGGACCGCTGATGGCTGGCGCCCTGCTCGGATCGATCCCGGTTGCTATCGCTTATTCATTTTTCGTCGAGCACTACGTCGCAGGATTGACCGGATCGGTGAAGGGCTGACAGCACCACGGATCATCGGGATTTGAAAGCGCGCATGCAGAATGCGCATAAGCCGTTGGGAGGCAGTGGGAGCGAATGGGACAGGTCGTCCTCAAGGGGATCAACAAGTTCTACGACAGCGTGCACGCTGTCAAAGACGTCAATCTGCAGATCCGCGACAAGGAGTTCGTGGTGTTCGTCGGACCGTCCGGCTGCGGCAAGACGACGACGCTCAGGATGATCGCCGGGCTTGAAGCGATCAGCTCCGGCGATATCTCAATCGACGGCAACGTGATCAATGAACTGGCGCCCATGGACCGCGACATCGCCATGGTGTTCCAGAACTACGCGCTCTACCCGCATATGAGCGTATACGACAACATGGCGTTCGGCCTGAAGATGCGCAAATTCGAAAAGCCCGAGATTGAGCAGCGCGTGCGCGATGCGGCCGACATCCTCGGCATCGGCGAATTGCTAAAGCGCAAGCCGCGCCAGCTCTCCGGCGGCCAGCGCCAGCGCGTGGCGTTGGGCCGTGCCATCGTGCGCCACCCGCGCGTGTTCCTGTTCGACGAGCCGCTGTCGAACCTCGATGCCAAGCTGCGGGTGCAGATGCGCGTTGAGCTCAAGAAGCTGCATCTGCGTCTCGGCACCACCGCCATTTACGTTACCCACGATCAGGTCGAGGCCATGACGCTGGGTGACCGGGTCGTCGTCATGAAGGACGGCGTGGTGCAGCAGGTGGGGGAGCCGCTCGAGCTGTACAATCAGCCCGCCAACAAGTTCGTCGCCGGCTTCATCGGCTCCCCGGCCATGAATTTCGCCGCCGTTACAGTGACCGAGGCGAACGGATCGCTGATCGCCGAGAACTCCGGCTTGCGCATCAAGCTGCCGGACGAGACCGCGCAGCGCCTGCGCGGCCATATCGGCCGCGAGGTCACGCTCGGCGTGCGCCCGGAGGACCTCACTGTGGCGGGTGCAGCCGATCTCGACCACCCATGCTTCGATGCCGTGATCGAGGTGGTCGAGCAACTCGGCTCGGAAATCCTGCTCGATATGAAGGTCGGCGAGGGTGTCATGGTGGCGAGCGTTGAGCCGACCGTGCGGGTGAAGGTGCGCGACAAGCTGCGCTTTGCCATGCGCCCTTCCGGGCTTCACGTTTTCGACGCGAAGACCGAGGCGGCCATCTAACGCCGGCAGTTGGCCAATTTTTCGACTGGTGAGGGCGGTTATACGAACCTCGAGATGGTGGACAGAAATCCGATGGTAGAAATCGGAGCCCCTCGCCCATCCGAGAGAAGCGATCGAACCACTTTCCATCGCCTCTCATAAGTTGCTCGAAACGTTCGAATTTTGAGAACCGTACGGAAGTAGTAAATTACCAGAGGTTTAGAGAGGAGAGAAACGGCCAGATAGAGAATGGATGGCGTGAGACGCCCGCAGGTCAGAACGGTGGGTCTGACAAAGGCCCTCGCCAATATTGGGCTAAATCGCAGCTGGCTTTGCGTGGAGAACCTGTCGTCAAGGTAGGTGGCGGAGGAGAGAGTGTCCGCTGCGATAGAACTGCACAAAATATCCTGTTGTGTCCGAAGCCCTTATTTTCAGGGGCATTTGAAAAAATCGATAGCTTCACTGTGCGTCATGGAGCATCATCCAATTGCAGCTCAATTGATGGGTGTGGCGATGGGTGACCTGCATGGGAAGAAAGGCAAGGAGCTAGCGCCGATAACCGTCTCGCGACTGAAGTCGCCGGGCCTTCACTTTGTCGGTGGCGTTGCGGGGCTCGCCCTTCAGGTGTTACCTACCGGCGGCCGGACGTGGGTCTTGCGTGCCACGATAGGCGGCAAGCGGCGCGACATGGGTCTGGGCGGATATCCTGACGTCACCTTGGCTGGGCACGCGAAGCCGCGCGCAATGCTCGCTTACTGATCAAGGGCGGGAAAGACCCCATTGCTGAAGCGAGGGCGGCGGCAAGCGCCCTTCGCGCGTCCCTCGCGAAGGAACTGACATTCGAACAAGCAGCTCGGCTTCTTACATCGCGCGCACCATTCGGCTGGCGCAACGCCAAGCACGCTCAACAGTGGCAAAATACATTGGTAAAGTATGCCTATCCCGAGATCGGTAGGCTCCTGGTGCGGAACGTGGAGTTGGCTAACGTGTTGGCCGTTCTTGAACCGATCTGGACTGAAAAACCAGAGACTGCGACGGCGACTGGCGCGGGCGCATTGAACAGGTGCTAGATTGGGCTACGGCGCGAGGGTGATCGCGACGGGCTGAACCCGGCCCGCTGGCGCGGCCACCTCGACAAGCTCTTGGCGCGCCCCTCCAAGGTTGCAAACGTCGAACATCATGCCGCTTTGCCCTTTACTGAGATAGGCGATTTTATGCTGCGCCTGAACGCCGCCGAGGGTATGGGAGCTCGCGCGCTTGAATTTGCCATCTTGACGGCGGCTCGATCGGGCGAAGTTAGGGGCGCGACTTGGACGGAGATCGATCTGAAGGCTGCTATTTGGACGGTTCCGGGAAATCGAATGAAAATGGGCCGCGAACATGGGGCCATTGTCACCAAGCGCCATCGCGCTCTTGCGCTACGCTTCCTCGGATGGTAGGGACAGGGACCTTCTATTCCCAGCGCCCGAGGCGGCGCACTGTCCGATATGACGCTCTCAGCGGTGGTTCGCCGGATGAAAGTGGCCGCCGTGCCCCACGGCTTCCGCTCCACCTTTCGCGACTTGGCGAGCGAGCGTACTAATACCCTCGCCATGTCGCCGAAATGGCTTGGCCCACGCCATAGGCGATAGGGTTGAGGCTGCCTATCGTCGCGGCGATCTATTCGAGAAGCGGCGGCGCATGATGGCTGACTGGGCAACGTTTTGCGGTCGGCCCCAGTCTGAAGGCGAGGAGTAGTTGATATAAGGCACAGTTGGATTGGGCTAGCACTACTTTGGCAGATTTTAGCGATTGATCGGCGAAACTCAATTACCAATCAGATTTTCGGTGATTCATGGGTGGTCGGCATTTGGTGGGCCGACCATGGTGGATACGGCGTTGAAGTGGGAAGATGAGCCTGGAATGTGGCTTAGTCATTCTGGATCGTTTGGGTCATAAGGCGCGACGGCGGATGTGTCCGCTTTATGTTTCGGGGCTGATTGGGCCTGGCGATTGCAAGAGCGTGCAACCGATGGCGGCGCGGCTGTCGTCGTGCAACTATGACCAGTTGCACCATTTCATCGCTGATTGCGTCTGGGATGCGGCGCAACTGAAATCGGAACTGCTCGTTCAGGTCGACCGGCTTGACGGCGGCAAGGATGCGGTGCTTGTCATTGATGATATCACGTTGCCGAAGAAGGGCGATCGTTCGATTGGCGTCGCTGGCAATACGCCTCGTCTCTCGGCAAGACAGCCAATTGCGAAACGTTGGTATCGCTGACGCTTGCGCGGGGTGAAGTGCCGGTACTGGTGGCATTGCGTCTCTTCCTTCCCGAGAGCTGGACGAGCTATTCGGCGCGTTTGAAGCGTGCTGGTGTTCCAGTCGAGAATCGCGCAGCACGACCAAGCGAGAGATCGCGCTGGCTGAGATCGATCGGGTGATCGCAGCCGGGGTTCGCTTCGGCTGTGTAATGGCAGATGCCGGTTACGGCCTGCGGCGTGCCGTTCCGTCAGGGGCTCACGACACGTGGCGTTGCTTGGGCTGTTGGTATCCCTCGTCACCTTCAAGGTGTATCCGGTCGGGGTAAAGTTGGTCTGGCCGGTTGCCAATCGGGGCGCCTCGCAAGCGGCATATTCTGGATATCCTGTCGAGCGCGGCCGAAGACACGCTGGCCAACGCTAAATGGGAAAATGTGAAATCTGGCGAAACGGGACCAAGGGTCGGCTGGAAGCTCGTTTCGCCGCAGTTCGGGTGCGGATCGTAGACGGACCTCCGCAGCGGATCAAGGACAAAGGCGAGCAGCACCTCCCGAGGAGATGAAGGCGTGGCTGATCGGCGAGTATTCGCCGCTCGGAAGAAGAAATATTACCTCGCCAATCTGCCAGCCAAGACGGATCTGCGCACGTTAGCCGCCACGATCAAAGCGCGGTGGATTTGCGAAACAGGCACATCAGCAGTTGAAAGAGGAACTCGGGCTCGATCACTTCGAAGGACGATCCTGGCAAGGCCTCCGTCGACATGCTCTCATGACCATGATCGCTTACGCGTTCCTCCAACATTGCCGTCTCCGCACAAAGCGGGTGCGGAAAAAAAAAATCAACGGGCCACAGCCTCGGCCCGAGCGCCGGCCGTCCGCATGCCGAGCGCCCGATCGTCAAACTCATCGTTCGACCACGACCGCAGCGATGCCCGTAACTGCAGAAGACAAATCATCGAAAGGCAACGGCGTGAATAAATCTGCCAAAGTAGTGCTAGCTCGCCCCACCTTAACTTTAAGGTTGATGAAACCAATAGTACGAATTTCCGCAGTGACCTTCGAGCCGACATTTCCCGGATAACTTGTACCAGGATGCTCCTTTGGCCCTTTGCAGGCAAAGGTCGATAGCGAGATTTGGGATTTGTCGCTTGAGCCACACTTGCCAAGTGGGAGACCGGGTCCGGTTGGTTCGGGGGCTATCTGATCCGGTCCGCCGATGGCGGCGGTGAATAATCGGGGCGCGACATGGGAGGCGCGCGAACCGCCCGCCGATCGCGGCAGGACGCGTTTCAACGAAAAGCTCGCAACCTGAGCTCTAGTTGGTGGTGCGCGGGTGAGTGCCGCGCCCGCTTGTTCTCGTCGCCGAGCATCCCCCGAAGCGGATCATATTGCATTTGCTTATCCGGGGGCTCCGCCCTTCCCTGCGGCCCCGCAGCATTCATCTTGTTAAGCTATTCGCCGAGCGCGGTCAGGAGATTATTCAGTTGCGAAAGTCCAGACGCGTTACGCGCCTACATTGCTTACATTATTGAGCAACTCCGCGCCGTCGCGGCTGGGCTGATTCTGCCGTTCCTATCGACAATGTTGCAAAGTCATTAGACAGGCTCCTTCTCCAGCGACGCCCGAATTGCGGCAATTCGACGGACGCTGTTCTCTGCAGACGCATTGTTACCGGATAACTTTCATACCATGCCACTATGTCGACCCTGTTGAGTTGCCGATATTTCTCTATCTCGAAAGTGAGCATGCCGAACGCCGCCGCATACTCTGGTCCGATCACGTGAAAAACCTTCATTCCCCGGTCAAGTAACGCCGTGCTGTCCGCGCCGCGCGAGTTGTTCCCGTATGGCTGCGCCTAACGCGAAATACGGCGCCATCGGCACGTCGAGCAACAAAGGCAGAATTGACCGGCGATAAATCGCGAACCAGCCGTCGATCGGGCCCATGTAGAGACCTTCGCCAGCGTCAAACGCGCTGTACTGCTCGATAGGTGGCCGTGCACCTGTCGTGTGTTCGTCCTGCCAAACGTCGGACACCAATTGCCGCACTGTCGGAAACCGCCGAAACAGCCTGTCGGCGCGTTGCGCGATGCCGCGCGATATGCAAACCACGTCATCGTCGATCTGCGCAATGAGTGGATAGCGCGCCTCACGAAAAAGTTTCCCGTATGCGAGCATGCCGATGTTGGCTGGTGTGCGACCGACCACCCGCAGCGGCACGCCCGCGCCGATCGCCGCAGCAATCTCTGCATCGAGCGCTGAGTCGGCGACATTCAGCCAGACCAGTATCTCGAACGGCACCGAGGTTTTTTCCACCAGATCGGCGAGAAGCAATCGCGCATAGGTGGGTCGGTAGACGGCGACGCAGTAGGAGATCATGAGACAGCTACTCGATGATTGCATCGAGCCCGTCATCAGTTGCGGATACTTCGCCAGCCGGAAGATGAAGCTCTGCCGGTCAATATGGCGCCAACGCACGCCGTGACGCATCAGGGCGTCGATCAGGTGCCAGTCCCAGGCCATCATGTCGAAAGGCAGATCGCCGCCCAGGTAAAGCTCGAAAAGCTCACGCCGAAACAAGGGCTGGCCGAGATCGATGCGCCCCGGTCTCGGCACTGGATGGTTGAGCACGAGGCGGCCGTCGTACCGGCAGGAGCTGTAGACAAAGCCGAGCGCGCTGTCGCGATCGAGCATGCGCACCAACTGCTCGAAATGATCGGAAGTATAGCCGTTGTCATCAGACAGGAAGGCCACGTACTCGCCCCGCGCGCGCCTAAGCCCGGCCGCGGCCGGCGCGATGCCCCAGTTGTTGAAGCGCCGTTTGAGGTTGAAGAGGCCGATACGCGTATCGCCCGCGCTCGACACGATGTCGCGAATGCGTTCGAGGACGTCGGGAGACGGGTGGTCTGCCACGATCAGGTGCTCGAAATCTGCGAACGCCAGTCGCCGGACTGAGTCGATGCAGCGGCGCAGGCAATCGGTGCGGTCGTAGACGGTGGTCACGATCGATAGTCGCGGCGGCGGCGCCGCTACGGCGAGCAACTCGTCGACATTGTCGGCGGCGAGTGCGTTTGCACGCGCCTGCTCGGCGGCGTCGAAACCCTGACCCCGCGCAGCCGCACGCTGCTTCCCTGCGCGCCGACGAACGCATAGCCGCCGGTCAGCATCCGGTCGCGCACGCGATGCAGCAGGCGGTCGTTGCGGAAAAGCGAGAGGACGCCGTCACTGCAAACCAGACGAAACCGGGTCCAGACCTGGCGTGGCGATTCGAACTGGCGGAACACATGCTGATGGCGCGCAAGATAGGCGCGACGCTCGTCGATATGCAGATGGTAGGAATTGCTCGTCTGGTCGACAGGGTCGGTCTGGTGAACTTTCGCGAGCAGGCAGGCGCCGGAGCCGAGACAGACCTCGAAGTTGAGGTCGACGGCATCGAAGCGCGTCCGACTCGTCAAGCCGCGTTCGACCCCGGGTCCGCGCCGCGCCCCCGGCTCGATGACGATGCTGCCATCGCCGGCACGGCGAACGACGCCGCCAACGTCGTCCCAGTTTTCGTCGAACGGCACGACGAGCTCCCGCTCGCGTGCAATCAATTCGCCGCCAGGCTCACGCACGGGCCTTGGCGTCTGCTTCGGATCGGCTTCCGGAGCGGACAGACCGGACGGTTTCGGGAGTTCGAAGGCGATGTCCATAACGCTTCTCAATCTCTCTGCATAAGTGGCATCGGCCAGACGTGCATTGCAGGCGCGCTGGATACGTAGACGCTCGAACGGGTTGACGAGGAAGCTTTCGATCAATGTCGCCGCTTCAGCTTCGCTGCGGAATGTCGGCAGCTCAGGTACCAGCCGCGCGAGGTCTTCTCGCGGCTCGCTAATCACGAGGGCGCCGCACGCGAGCGCTTCGCATATGCGTGGGTTCATCGCACGCGCGTCAATGCTGGCACGATTGAAGTGATGGCGGTCGCGGAAGACGTTCACAACGATCGCGGTATCCCGATAGAGCGCCGCCGTCTGCTCTGCCGGCACGTTATCCGCGAGGCAGAGCGCCCTGAGCCGCGCATCGTGCCACGGACCGCCGACCACATAATCCAGCAAACCTCGCTGTGCGAGACCACCGAGCAAACATTCGCGCGCGGGGTTGGCGCCGCCGATGAAGCCGACGCGGTGGACTGGCTCGGCTGCTCCGGGCGCGTAGTGCAAGGCCGGTGCATACGCCACAGGCAGTTCGTGCGCATTCCCGTGTCGCAGCAAGGTCGCCGCGTCGTTGACGAAGACCACATCGAAGCGCTTCGACCACGCTTCGGTGTCGTCGACCTCGTAAGGCTCGTCGAGCAGCCACACCGCCGAGCGGAACTTCGCGAAGCGCTCGCCCCAACGCTGCACGAAGCGCCGCCCGTGCACCACGAACAGAAGGTCAGGGCGAAAACTCTCGACCTTCTGCGGCAGCTGCGCGTCGTCCCAGTAGGCATGCTCGGCCGCGATGCCGAGTGTTTGCGCCGCCTCGCGCAGGCCCGTTTCGAAAACGGTGCCGCAGGAAAGGAACCGGTAGTGGACAAAGAAGATGCGACGTGCGGCGGTGGTACCCGATCTTGAGTTGTCCTGCATCGGAGCGTTTCCGTCGTCGCGGCTGAGCCACTCATCCGGCGTCGCACGCGGCAGCGACGTCAGCCGGCTGCCCGGGCTGAGATTCACGAGTTCAACGCCCTCGGCACGACACGCTGCCGAGAGCGAGGCGTATTCCCGGTCGATCTGCGCCAATTGCCCGGCCAGCGGATGCCGGCCGGTGGAGGCGAAGAAATGGTCGTCGTCGAAGTCGACGCCGATAAGTCCGATGCGCGCGGCTCCCATGTGGCGCGCGAGATTGACCGCGACGTAGGGCGAGTTGTTGGTGTAGTCTAGCCTGTCGGCATCGGGGCGACCGGTACCGCCTCGACTGCCGAGCCCGAAGCGTACCGCCCGCGGATGCGTGAGGGCGAACTGCGAGAACACCGCTTTGGCCCGCGATTGTTCGATGTGAACATAGCGGTCCTGTGTGAACTGGCGGCGTTCGTTGACGACGACCAGGTAGTCAGGCGTGAATAGCCGCCCGACATCGTTCACGCCGATCGTCACGAAGCGCTCCGGCCGGCGAAGCTGCCTCAATGAAACGCCGCAGCCGCACACGACGATGGTCTCGCCCCGATGGCGGCCGCAGAAGTCGGCGAAGCGGGCAGCGGGCGGCGGTATGCTCATCGCAAGGCGCTCGACATGGTTCCGGCGTGGCTAGGGTAGGACAAAGACCTCGTTGGCAGCCTTCTCGAAATTGGACTGGCCGAGGGCGCGACGAATTGCAGGCGCGTGCTATTGCTGAACACCGATCGCCAGGTTTCCGACGGCGGTAACGCGGTTCGCCAGCATCACGCCGTACGGGCTAGCGTCTTGGGTTGCTGCGATGAAGGCATTGGTAGCGAACCCGAGCAGCCCTGCGGCAAAAACACTGTTCAGTTCCCTGAACGTGTTGCCGTGCAGGATTGCGCTCACGAATACGCCGCTCGTTTTCCCGGTTGCAGATAAGTTCCTGGATCATCGCCGTCGCGACGGCCAGCTGCGACAGATCGTTGCTGCAGAACGTCAGTTGTCCCTCGCTGGGCGCGAGCGCGACCTCCTTGATCGCAGCGAGCTTGCCCAGTCTGATCCGGCGTTCGGAACGTCCTTGCTTTCGCCGTAGAAGCTCACCCGACCGACGAAGCGGTTTTGCGCGACGCGGCAATCGCCCCTGATGTCCTGGAACATCGCGGCCATCGTCGTCGGCGTGGTCAGGATTTCGCAGCCCGTCACGCTTACGCTCTGCGCGTCGACGACGCTCAACGCGGCTGCCTTTGCCGCGTTTTGCTCGGTCGAACAGGATGTTGGCGACACGGACTTCGCCATTCTTCTGCAATAATATGCCGGTTTCGCCCTCGGCGCGCATCGCGAGGTCGCGCAGCTCCAATGCAGCGAAGCCCGCGAACGACAGCGGTCCGCGCAGATTCAGCAGCGCCGTGTGGCCGCAGCCGTGCAGACTGAGCCGGGATTCGCCTGTGCCATCGATCTTGAGTTCCGGTACGGTATGCGTGCCGGGAAGGAAACAGACGCAGACATTCCCCCTTCCCTGCTCGAGAAGCTTGCGCAAGCAGCTCAACGCTCAGCGTCTCGAAGTCACCGCCGTTGCCGATGGTGATCTCGCAGCCGCGCGTCGTCGCCGGCACGGCTGCGGTGGCATCGAAACTCAGCCGCTGCACGAGCTGTCCGCCGACACCCATCAGATCGACGCGCACGCGTTGCGGACCGGTGGCACCGAGTTGATAGTTGAACGCAGCCTGCCCTTGCGGGCCGGTCGTGAGCGTGGCTGGGCCGACTGATCGAGCCGCCGCCCTGTTCGACCGTGGCGCGCAGCACAGCGCCTGCGATGCCGTCGGCGCCGTTGACCACCTGCACTTCCAGCGGAAACGCAAGCACAGCGCCGGGCGCGCCATCCTGGCCATCGCCGGAAACGTATCGGAGCATGAGCGACGCGGTCGCGCAGAACACCACGTACTGGCCCGGCAACGGCTGGCCATCGCTGTCGAGCAAGCTCGCGCGCACGCGCTGGAAGCGTGCGGGCGTCGTGGCCCCCGGGCCGAGGCGCCAGTCGCACAATGCGTGGCCATCGGCATCCGTCGTAACTTCGAACTGCCAGCCGCCGCCGACCTCGGCCGCCGCCGGTCTCGACCTCGAAGCGGATCGTGCGGCCCGGCAACGGGATGGTGCCGCGTGCCACGCGCACCGCAAGCGGTTGCGGCAATAGCGCGTTCGGCGCCGCATCCTGGCCGTCGCCCGATACGTAGAGCAGCTGCTCTATCGCGGTGAGCGGCGGGAAAAGCTGGCGGCAATCGCTGACGACCGTGATGTCGCCATCCGCCGCCACTTCGACGATGCCGAGCCGGCAATAGGCGTCGGCGATGCCGGCAGGCGGTCGCGGCACCGGATCGCCGTCGTCGTTGCGTGGCCACTCGACGTCGGCAGTGATCGTGCGTGCCGGGATCTGCCAATAATCGCCGGGACGATACTCTCCGCCGGGGCCGAAGCGCACCTGCACGCCGTCTTCAAGCTCGATCCAGGTGCCTTCGACGATCGGCAGCACATTCGCTCCGGAGACGCCGGGCTTATGGTCCCAGCGTCGCAGGATCGGGTGGCGGGCCGGATCCTGGCCCAGCGCGCCGGTCGGCACGCCGGCCAATACGAGTTCGAGCTCGTCGTCGCCGTCGTTGAGGTATTCGAAGAACACGCCGGCGCGACCGGTCAGCTCGGCATCGTCGTCGATCAGCTCGACGCGATCGTGCACCGCGAGGTCAAGGTTGGAGTCGCGGCCGCGTGCGGCCAGCCGGACGGTCGTCTGCTGCTGGCGCTGTCGATGCTGACGCTCACGACCGCATAAGCCGCCGAGCCGTTCTCGCGAGACCACTTGAACGTCGGGTTCGCTCCGCCTTCGTGCACTTCAACGCGGTAGAGCTGGTTCTCCAGACGCCGGTAGCCGGCGGTCGCTGCGATTTCGCAAATGCCCGCCGCCGCAAGCTGTGGTTCGGAGCGCGCGGCGAGCACGCGGACGCTGCGCGTTGACGAGCGCATCCCAAGCGGCGATCGTGGAGCCGCAATTCCAGTCGAAAGGACTCGACGCCGGTAGCGCCAGAGCGCGTACCTGCGCGACCGTGCGGGCGCGGGTCGCGGTGTCGGGCCCGCCGAGCGCCACCTCGCGGATCGCCGGCGCTTCGAACGCCGAGACGTGGCGCTGCCACGCATCGAGGTACATCAGGTATCCGCCCGGCGCCAGGCGCCCGGTCGCGCCGCCATCGGGTTGATGCGCGTACGAGGCGCGCGCCTCGAGCTCGCACAGCGTGCCGTTGACGTAGCAGCGGCCCGGTTCGATCGAGAGGTTGACCGCCGGCAGCACGACTTCGGCGACGTCGGGCGATCCGCCCCCGACGCGCAGCGCGGTGGACGCGTCGCCGACCAGCCAGCCGGGATCGCTGCCGAAGAACGACACGCCACGCAGGTCATCCTGCGTGCCGACGTCCTCCAATGACCACGTCACCCCGCCGTCGGTCGTATGCAGCACCACGCCTCCTTCCCCGGCCGCCCAGCCTTCGTTCGCATCGCGAAAGCCGATCGCGTACAGCGTCGCGTCCGACGGCGTGTTGCACGGCAGCCAGGTCGCGCCTGCGTCGTGGCTGCGTATGATCGTGCCGCCTTGTCCCGCTGCCCACGCCAGCGTGGTGCCGAACGCAGCCAGCGCGCGGAGGTGCGCGGTCGTGCCACTGGCCACACCGGTCCAGGTCTGACCGCCGTCGCTGGTTGCGACGATCGCGCCCGCCTGGCCGACCGCGAGGCCGGCGAGCTCGTCGATGAAATGCACCGCATGCAATCGCGCGGCGCCTGTCACCGCGCGGCCCCAGCTTGCGCCGCCGTCGCTAGTCGCGATGGCGGTGCCGCCGTCGCCGACCGCCCATGCGTGGTCGGCATCGAATACCGACAGACCGCGCAGCGTGTCGAATGTGCCCGCATTCTGCGCGATCCAACTCGCACCCTGATTGCTCGTCTTGCGCACGACGCCGCCTTCGCCGACGACCCATCCGATGCCGCCCACCTCTGCGAGCGCGTACAGATTCGCCCGGGTATCGACGTCGACCAGCGTCCAGTCGGCGCCGCCGTTCGCCGTCCGCAGCAAGACACCGTCCTCGGCCGCGATCCAGGCGACATTCGCATTGACCGCGTGCACCGCGAGTGCGTTGGTCTCGGCCACGAGCCCATATCCGGCCGCGTCCAGCGGCGCGCCGCAGGCGCCTATCGTGTCGCGCGCCTGACGTTCGGCGCGATACCGCGTCAGGTCGGCCTGTTCGTTCCAGTCCGCGTCAGTGACAACGCGACCCTGTTGCAGCCGCACCGCGCTGAAGTGCAGTGCGCGGTCGAAGGTTTCGCGGGAAAGATCGCCTTTCATGGCAGTTCCTTTCAAACGGACATCAAGTTACGTAGACGAGCCTCGCTTCGAGCCCGAAGCGCAGGTATTCAGCGAGTGCATCGCGCAGGTTGGCTTCGCGCTGCGGCTGCTTCAGGAATTCGAACGCCCCCATCTCGGCGCCACTTTCGGCGCCGGTGCGGATTTGCGTCGCGCAGTGCAGTTCGAGCTGGCCGAAACCGGGATCGCCATAGCGACGGGAAACGAACAGCGGCCGGATCAGCGCGTTGACTTCCGCCGAGATCGCAGCCTGCTGCGGCGGACGTCGGCGCGTTCGGTGGCTCCGCGCGGCGCAAGGCGTCGGTGCGGGTCGCGATTTCCAGATCGGGCTGGCAGCGATAACGCCGCGGCACGCGGGAGCCGGGCGGTACATAGCTGAAGCGCACGCAGCCGGTCTGGCGGCGCCGCGCTTCGACGACGCTGGCGAAGATGCAGTCCGAAGCCGACAGCGAGAAGCCGCTGACGCGGCCGAAGAAGCTGCTGCGCAGGAGGTTGAGCGCGGTCTCCGGCGAATCGACGCTGAAGTCAGGCGAGCCGCTATCGTCGCCGACGATGCTGTCGCTGATTGTTGAGTCCGTGAATCGGATCGGGCACGCCGATCGCCGCGCAGATCGAGCGATCGACCGACACGTCGAGCCGCTCGTTGCCGCCGGCGGCCACGCTGAGCGAGCCGCGTCCCGGAATCACACTGCAATGCGCGAGGCCGAGCTGTCCGAGATTGCCCGGCATGACGACGAGCTGTCCTTCCAGCAGCAGGCCGTTGATAAAGCAGGCGCCGGCATCAGCGGAGTGAGCTGCGGCATTGCCGCGCACAAAGATGTCGCCGATGAAGTGCGCCCGAACCTGCCGTGCGTCGAAGCGCCCGGCCACGCGCCGCCGGCTGCCGGGCGGCGCGCCGGGAATCGGCTCCAGCGGCCATTCGCCGGCGACAATCAGAAGCTGCGAGCGCTCGCCGATATCGATTTCGAGCGGGCCGGCTGCGCCGGTGGCCAAGTCGCGCTCGGACGAGGCTGTCCATCAGCACGATGACGCCGGTGCGGCCGGGCGGCTGGAGATTCCACGCGGCTACCGCATCGCGGAGCGAACCGAACAGCGTCCCGGTGCCGTCGTCGGGCAGAAGATGCGACACGCCCGCCTGCCACACATTGGCATCGAAGAAGCCGCCGGCGCCGCCGGCCGGGGACACGTCGATCGCCAACGACTGGCTTGTCGCGCGCACGGCCGCGTTGCGATCGTAGGGCCCGCCGCCGGTGTCGCCGGAAAATCCGTAGCTGCTCTGCACCCAGACTTCTTCCACGTCGAGCGCGGCCGGAAAAGCGAACCGGCCGCGCGACGGATCGAGCGCGAGCGCGCGCGGCACGGGCGATGCGAGTTCCACGTCGTCCGGAATCTCGCAAATGTAGATGTCCTCGCGGCGCACCTCGACCGGCACGCTCTCGCCGGCCAGTCGCGCGAACACGCGCAGCACCGGATCGCCCTCGGTCATGAACACCGGAGCCGGCGCCGTCGACGCCCCGGCGCAGGCGCTGGAGCTCGGCGTTGAGCGCAAGGCGCCGCAGTTCTCCGGGAACGTTGGCCTCCTCCGCGAGGTGGGTGATCGTCGTCTCGGTGCGCTGCACGTTGAACAGCGGTGAGTCGCAGCCGACCGGATGGACGCACCACCAGCCGCCCTGGTTGCGGGCGCTCGCGAAGTCCGGCGATTCGTCGCCCGGATCGCCGGCGCCGACCGTGTAGCTGCGCAGTCGCCAGAGATAGATGCCGACGTTCGGAATATTGAAGCGCCCGCCGCGCGTCGCCGCATTGCGCACTTCGAGCGTATGCGCGAACGCATCGAACGGCCCGTATGCAAGTGCGGCAATCGCCGCGTCGCGCACGCCCGGCGTGGCCGGCGGCGCGAGCCGCACGTGGTTCATGTGCTGCGTGGTCGCGAGCCGCATGAAGAACTCGACCGCGTGCGCGGGCCAGCCGGTGGTGTCGCGCGCGAGCTGCTCCAGCACGACCGCGGTGCCCTTGCGGCGGCGGTAGGCGATCGTGTTCGCGACGTATGCGCGCGCGCTGACGCCGGCCGACTCGACGGCGCGGATCGGCCGCACGCCGAGCAGATCGCCGATGTAGGGCACGACCCATTCGTCGCAGGTCTCGATGAACCAGTTGTCGTAGAGCACCGAGATGTCGCTTTCGACTCGCTCCAGCTCGCCCTCGATGACCGCGAGCAGCGCGCGCAGCGGCTCGCCCTGCTCGATATCGCGGTTGCGCAGGAACGCGGGCAGCAGCCGGTAGAGCCGCTCGGGCATCAGCAGGCTCATGGCTTCATCTCCGTCAGCGTGAGGCTGGCCGGATTGATCAGCAGCAGCTCCGCCGGAACCTGCGTCGCCGTTGCGGCATCGTAGCGCGCGCCGAACGCGGGCACCGCGTCGAGCGCCGGTATCGGCCGGCTGCGGGCCATCGCTGTATGGCAGCAGCTCGACGATATCGACCGCGATCACGCCCGGCAGCGTGTGCATCAGCGCCATGATCTCGGCGGCGGTGACCGATTGGCCGAGATCGCGCGCATCGAAGCCGAAGGCCGCGAGCAGCGTCGCCGCGACGCTCGCTTGCACGTCGTCGAAGCGATAGCGCGGATCGACCGCGATCGCCGCGCCAAGGCTGAAATAGCGCTGGGCATAGGAAGCGGCGGTGAACCGCTGCGACGGATCGCTCGCGCCGGCGATCGACGCGCGCAGGTGGTCGAGCACGTCCGCGCCCGGCATTCCGCCGGTGGCGCCGGCGACGGTGAGATGCACGCGCGACGCGCCATTGATCCACAGCACGTCGCCGCGCGCCTTTCCGATGCCGGGATAGGCGCGCGCGTAGTTTTCGTAATCGAGCAGCGAAACGACGCGCTCGAACGTCAGCAGCGTGAGCGGCGCGTTGCGGCGGGCGTCGGCGAGCTTCTCGGGCGCTTCGGCGCCGCTCGCGGCGATCGGATTGGTGACGCCGCGCAGGCCGAGCGGCATCGCGCGCAGCATCGTCACGGCGCCGGCAGCGACCTCGCCGTCCGGACCGATGCCGCTGCGGTAGCGCGCCGCGACGTTCACCGTGCCGGTCGGCAGGCGCGCGCCGTGCACGCCGTCGCCGAATGTGACGCGCATCTTCGCGTCGTCGTCGATGCGCGTCGTGTAGACGGGCTGGTCCGGCGCGGCGTCATACAGCGATGGCAGCTCGTCCCAGCGCACTCCGTTCGACGCGGACTTCGAGCGTGCTCACGATCCCCCTCGCCGTCGGCGCGGACAGGAACGTGGTCGGCGGCTTCTTCAGGATGAAGCTCTGATTGGCGACCGATGCGTCGCCGTTGCCCAGCACTTCGTTCACGGTTTCGCCATGCGTCGCATGCACGACGTTGGCGCTGATCGTCAGGCTGCCGCGCACGTAGGAATATGTCAGGCCCTTTTGCAGCACCAGGGTGCTGCGCCCGTTGGCATGGACGATGTCGGCGAGCACCGCGACTTCGGCGGCATCGACGCCCGGCAGGTCGCCGCGTTTGCCGGTTAGCGCGATCGGCTGGCCGATAGCGAGGCCGACCACCATGCGGTCGAGCTCGATCGAGGTATCGCCGGCGGCGATCGGCGCGTCGATGGGAAGGTCGGCGAGCGCGAGCTTCTTGCTTGCCACATAGGCCGTGGTGCTGCGGAACGGAAACGGTGTCGACGGCTTGGACGAGCGTGCGGCGCCGCTGTCGGTCGCGAGAGTAAGCGCCATTGCGCGGCCCGAGAGGCCGTAGTCGGCGCGCGAGGTCTCGCGCGCATCGAACACGCCGTAGACCTCGGCCTTCGCTTCCGGCGCATCGAACACGGTCCAACTGCCGCGGCTTACGCCCGCCACCGGCGCGTTCGAGATAGGCGCTCGGGGAGATCATTCTGGCCCTGTGAATCGGTCCAGATCGTGCGCGGAGCGTCGAGCGGATGCTGCGGACTGGCGCCGTCGCTGTCGCCCGCGTCCCAGCCGGCTTTATAGGCGATGTCGTTGGTGCTTGTGCTGTTGGGCAGGATTGCCCATTTCGGCGCGTTGTTGCCGAAGAAGCCCAACTTCGCGCCGAACGCGAAGGCGCCTGCTTCGGGCGCGATCGGCGGTGCGCCCGGTGGCGTCGTGATCGCCTTGACGAGATTGGCCTCGCTCCAGCCCTGCATGCCGATCATTGCCTTGAGATCGCTCTCCCGCCAGGCCTGGCTGGTCACCGATGCGGCGAGACTCGCTGCTGGTGAAGCCGACGGCTGCGATCTGCGGCTTGGCGAATGTGAGCATCGGCTTGACCGCATACGGGACCGACCATGCGACGACCGGCGGCGGCAGCGGCTGCGCCGGATCCGGCAACGCCTCGACATCGACACGGACGCGCTTCAACGCGGGTTCCGCCACCACCGCGACCGCGCGCAGCACGAGCTTGACGAGATCGCTGCCGCGCTTGCCGACGAACAGCAGGAGATCGCCGGCCGCAATCCCGGTGGCGGCGTCGGTGAAATAGACGCGGCCGACTTCGATCGCATCGACGCTCTGGTCGGCTGCGAGCCCGGGATCGAGACGGAACAGGTCCTTGCTGATCAGTCCCTGATGCAGATGGAGCGTATCGGGCGGAAAACTTCCGCTCGGTCCGAGCAACACCAGCGCCTTGCGCGTGGCGCCGGCGTCGGTCACGTCGATGATTGCCATATCGGCCGGACGCAACTGGCGCGGCACGAGCGCGTTCCATTCGGCGTGCGCGACGAGATCGGCGCTGGTCTCGAACACCTGCGGCAGCTTGCCCTGCGGCGGCACGCTCTGCACGGGCGTGCCCGCGGCGAGCGTGCAGACCCCGGGCGCGCCGGGCGCGTCCTCGACGATGAAGCGCAGATAGACGCTGGCCGCGACACCGGGCTTGAGCTCGTAGCCGATCGTGCGCGCGAGCTCGAGCACCGAGCGCCGCTCGGTCGCGGTGCGCAGGAATCCTTCGTTGGCGATGCGCTCCTGGTAGAACGTCAGCACGTCCGCAACGCAGCTGCAGGCATCGACGAACGCGACGGTCGGATCGTCGCTGCTGCGCGAAAGCAGCCGCGCGAGCGGCCGCGGTGAGCCGGGTTGGCTCGCGTCGGCACGCGCGAGCGGCAGGCTCTGCAGCATGCGCGCGTAGAAGCCAGGCTGCGTGTCGACGCGATAACGCAGCGCCGGCAGCCCCGGGTCGTTGCGGACTGGCGCGGGCTCGGCGAGCCCTTCGCAGCAGCCACACCCGTCGGTCGGTACTTCGTCGTCCATGCTCAGCCCTCCGGTGTCCACGTCGAAACGGATGCGCCCGTTCTCCGGCGCGTTGGGATCGTTGTCGAGGCGCGCGATTTCGAGCCGCGCCATCGGGATGCGGCCGCTCGCGATTTCGCCGGCGGGGTTGCGGCCGAGGCGCTGAAAGCGCACCGGCGTGACGTATGACACGCCGGGCACCGCCATCGCCGCGGCGATCACGGCGCTGAGATACACCGGCTGGCCGAAACGTGAAGCGGTCCGGATGGAAGAAGCCGGTCGCCGCCGCCGGGCAGCCGCGTCGGCACTGAACACGTCGAGCAGGCGCTGCTCGACATCGGCCGCGAAATAGCCCGGCCTGGTGCAGACGTGCAGCTCGATGTCGAGCGGCACGAAGACCGGCGCGTCGATCTCGACATCGTGGCCGGCCAGCCGGTAGCGTTCGATGAAAGCGCGCAAGCTCGTCTTCGAATTGCGCGTCGAGCCGCTCGCCGCCGCGCCGGTCGACGGTGATGAACATCGTGTACCAGCTTCCGGTCCAGCGCCGCGTCGCGACTGGCGCGTTGCACGCGCGGCTCGCGTTCGATCATGTCGGCGTAGTCGTCCGCGGTCACCGCGCGCTCCTGCCGCCGGAACGCCTGCGGCGCGTAGAGTCGCGCCTGCGACAGCGGCTGCGGGTCGATGCCCCCCTGCGCGGCCATCGGATTGCGCACGCCGTTTATGCCGTTCGCGACCACGTGGCCGATCGCTTCCGCGCCGACGTTGCCGGCGGCGCCATTGCCGATCCGCAGGCGTGCGTTGAGTCCTTCGGCCGCCAGCGGCGTGCGGCCGTTCACGCCGTCGCCGAAGCGCAGCACCGCGTGGCCGTCGTTTTCGGTCTCGACAACGAATTCGGACGCCTCCGCACCGCTTGCAAGCAGATCGCGCTGCGCGGTCCAGCGGCGCAGATCGCCTTCGCTGCGCACATCGATCGCCGGGCGCACATCGGCGACGTCGAGCACCATCGCCGAAGCGGCGCTCGCGGTCGCGTCGACCAGCGTCGTCGCATCGCTGCCGGCCACCCGCACGCGCCCCTGCTGCGTGAGCGGCGCGACCGCCGTGCGATCGAGCGGATAGCGCGGCACGCGTCCGCCGGGAACAGCGCTCAACGCGTCGGTGCGCGGCGCGGTGCCGCCGTGGTCGGCCAGCGCGACATTCGCGCAGGCGCCGGCCATTTCGCGTGACCAGTTTGCCGCCGATGCGTTTGGAGAGACACAGCGAGAACGGCAGCGCGTCGCCGGCGCCCCATGCGATCTCGACGAAGGCCTGGCCGGTCACCGGATCGCGCCGCACCGGCGGCACTCCGCGCACGCCGCCGGTGAGCGGCGCCTCGGGATCGACGCGCGTCAAGCGGACCGCGACGCGCTGCTGCGCGTCGGCATCGGCCGCTTCACCGGTGGTCGTGCTCTTCTTCGCTTCCAGCACCAGCACATCGCCGGCGCGCAGGCGCAGCCGGTTCGCGTCGTCGTCGCGAAAGGAAGGCGCGCGTCGCGCCTTTCGGCAGACAGCATTCGTCGTCGCTCCAGGTATAGAAGTCGATCGCGTTGTGCGCGGTGTAGAGCGTGATCGGCGTGAGCAGCTCGAAGGGCTGCGCGCCGGCATCGAGCGCGGTCTGCGCCCCGTCCGCGTCCGATGCTGGCCGGCAGCCCCGGCACCCGCGTCAACAGCTGGGTTCCGCCAAGCCCGGTGGCCGGATCGCAGCCGGGCAGCGTGAGACCGTCGGCCGCGGCGTCGGCCTCGAACGCGATCCAGGCGCGCGCATTGCAGCCGTCGTGGAAGGCGTAGTCGAGCAGCCGCGTATGGCGCCGCACCGAAACGCGCTGACGTGCGGTGCCGAGATAGGCTTCGGTCGCGACCGCATCCTGGTAGTATGAAAGCTCGTCGCCGCGGAACGCGACCGCCTCCACCAGCGTCACCCAGAGGTCCGCCGGGTTGCGCTCGCGCCAGTTCGGCATCAGCGCAGCAAGCCGATCGAGCATCAGGCGACGGAAACTCGTGTAGTCGCGCGCCAGATAGTCGATCACCGGAGCGGCGGCAGGCTCGGGCACGCAGTCGTCGGCGCTTTGGCAATCGAAGTCGCTCGGGCAATCGACCTTGAAGCTGAACTCGATCTGCGCAAGCGCAGGGTCGATGCCGGCGGGCGGCGCAGCCAACGCCGGCATTGGCGACAAGACGCAGTGTGTAAATCGAGAAATCGCCGGGGCCGGCAACGTCGACCGACAGCACATCGCCGGCCCAGGTGACCCCGGTCACCTGCGGATCGCGTATCCGTCCGCCGCCGCGGATTTCGACGTTGACGGCCCGTCAGCGGAGCTGCCGGCACGAGGGCGAGCGGATGCACGAAGTGCACTTCGAGCCTGCGCTGGCTTGGCGCGACCTCGAGGTATTGGATGCCGTTCAACAGCCGTGGCGGGCTCGCGAGCGCGGCATCGCGCAGCGCATTGACGCGGCCCGGCGACTGGCAAATGTAGGGGCCGCTCATGACGCTCACCTTGCGTGTGAAGCTCGCGCTGCGACTCTGTCTGCGTCGCGAGCACCGTGTAGCGCACTTCGACCGACAGCGTTGAATCGACTGCTTTCCGCGGCGACTTCCTCGATACGGATCAGGTTGCCGAGCCATTGCTGCAGCGCGCCCTGCACCAGCGCCTGCAAGGTCGCGGCGAGCTCGACGCTGTTCGGTGCGAACACGAACTGCATCAACCCGCAGCCGAAGTCGGGCCGGTTCACGCGCTCGCCGGGAGCCGTGAACAGCACGTCTCGATCAGGTCGCGGATGTGGGCGTCGTTGGTCTCGGCCTCTGCGGTGTGGCCTCGCCCGTCGATTCGATAGGGAAGCGACGACGTTCATCGTTCAGCTCCCGATCACGCGCATCTGGCTCACGACCGGCAGCAGCGGCGTGCCCGTGGGCGTGCAGACCGCCTGGCTGTCGAGCAGCACCGCCGGCTGACCGGTGACGAGCACGCGCGTCGCCGCGACGACCCATTGCGCGGTCACGCACGGCCCGTTGCCGCCGGGCGGCACGAAGGCGCATCCGGCAACGAGATAGGGCGCGGCCATCGTCGCGACCGGCTGCCCCGAGACCAGCACGCGCGGGTTCGGCGCACTCGGCGTGGCCTGACCGCCGTGGCTGCAGAGCACGGTGGCGCCGAGATGAAGCAGGGGTCCGGGCATCGATGTCGCCTCGCTACACGATCGTCAACGCGCCGGCGTTGACGTTCACGGTCGGCCCGGTCATCACGATCGATGCGCCCTTGCCGTTCTGGATGTAGATCCCGGTGTCGTTGACGATCAGCGTCGCGCCGGTCGCGCTCTTCAGCATGATTCCGCCGGTCGGCCCCGGAAGGTCGCTTATCGTGAGGCCGTTCTGCAGCGGCGTCTGCAACGTGATCGCCGAAAGCCCTGGCGGCGTCGCGCGCGCGAGCGCCGGCACTTCCGCGGCGCTGCCCCAGAAGCAGCCGACCCAGATCGGGTAGTCCGGATCGCCCTGCTCGAACTCGACCCATACGCCGGAGCCGATGATCGGCAGCGCCACCATGCCGTTCTGAAGGCCGGCCACCGGAACGCAGGGCATCGCCCAGGTCACGGGAATCAGGCCGGCGACGTCCGGCACCTGCACCTGCAGCCGGTTCATCTGCATCGGGTCGATGTTGTTGAGCACCAGCCCGCGGTACTTGCCGTAGAACTTTTCGCTCATACCGGCACCTTCGGCGTGATCGAGATCAGCCCGTTGCGCGTCAGCGTGAAGCTCTGCTTGAACTCGCCGCGCTTGAGCGAACTCTTCACGCTCTGCACGTAATAGAGGCCGTCGTAGGCGATGCCGGCGCCGCGCACGCCCACCAAGCCGCGCGGCTTCAGCACGCGTCCATAGCGCAGCACGTCGAGGCTGCCGTTCGCGCTCACCGAATCCTTGGATTTCTTGGCTTCCGCGAGGCCGCGCGAGATCGCCTGCATCGGATTGAGCTTCGCGGTGTCCTTCATGATCTTGAGGTTCGCTATCGGCGTCGGCAGCAGGCCGAGCGGCGGCTGCAGCGGGTTGATGTTCGGGATCGGAATCGGGATCGGCACGCGCGTCAGCTGGTTCTGGATGAACACGATCGGCAGCACGCCCTTGGTCGGATCGAAGCTGAAGTTCAGCGACTCGACATTCGTCAATGCATCCATGTCGACGTTGAGCGCCGGTTGCGGCACGCCGATTTTTATCTCGGGCCCGAAATAGGCGATGTTGGTGCCGGGCGTCGGACCCGGCTCGATGTAGAACACGTAGCCGACATCGCCGGCGAGCTGCGCGGATGTATTGCGAGGTCGGTGCCCTTCTGCGCCGGGATCTTGTCGATCGGAATTTGCACGTCCGGAAACAGGATCGGAATCGGCAGCGGGATTATGCCGAACGCCGCGTACTTCGCGCACAACAATGCCACCCGCGCCTCGATCGGCATGGCCGGGAAAGGCAGGCCGCTGAAGTCCTGCATGTCCATGACCTTGGTCAGATCCTCGCCGGTCACAGTCACGGTACCGGACGAACCCTGGCCGCCCGCCTGCACTTCGACGTTCGTCATCACACCGTCGAACAGCGGCTGCGGCCTGCCGTTCAACGTGACGATCAGCAACACGCGCAGCGGTGGCGTCACCATCGACGTGCTGTTGCCGGCGGCGATCAGGAAAATCGTATTGAGCGCGGATTTGCTGGTGAACTGGAATTTGAGCTGGAAGCCGCTTGCGGCGCCGTCGGAGGTATGCACCTCGACGCTGTCGAGCGCATCGATCACCACGCGCGGCGCCGGCAGCGGGATGATCGGCCCCATCATCAGCGTGAGCTGGATGCCCTTGGCGAGACTAACCGGCATCGCCGACTCCGGGCACGCCTTCAGGCAGCGTAATTGTCAGCGTCGCGCCGACGGTGGCGACCAGCGCTTCGGGTTGCATCGCGCCGTTCGAATCGCACAGCCGCCATGACTGCTGCGGATCGCCGATGTAGCGCGCGGCGATGTTGTCGAGGCGATCGCCGGCCGCGATCGTGATGACCTGCAGCGGCGCGAAATTCTCGGGAGGCGGCAGAAAGCGCCGCTGCACGTAGACCACCGTGCGGCCGTCGGGCCCGGTCATCTGCGCGGTCGCGATGCCGTAGTAGCGGCTGGTCGGCTCGAACGCCGGCGGCGCCAGCGCATTGCTCTGAAGGAAGGCTTGCACAGGATCCATTAGCCGATCCCTCCAATACCGAGTGTTGCGAAGCTCGACGGGCTGCACCTTGCTGGCAAGCTGCTCCTTGCTTTGCAGGTAGGCCATGAAGAGGCTGCCGGCCTTGCTCGAGAAGCCGAGGTCGTCAGTGGACAGGACGCGCAGGGAAAGGCTCACCTTGGCGCGAATCGGGATTCAGCGAAGGGTCGAAAGCTTCTTCGGTAATGCTGAAGTCCGTGACCTTGACGGGCACGACGCGGCTCTTGCTCCACACGAACAGCACGAGCGGCGCCAGCATCGGCGCGATCTCGAGCGTTCCCGAGCTCGCCTCGCGGTCGACCGACGAAAGCTGCGCCGCGGTCGGCTGTACCAGCGATTCGAGCAAGGCCAGCTGCGGCTGGATTCCGAACTGGACGGCGGTCGCGATTCTGGTCCGGAAACTCCAGCTGATCGGTCGCGTCGATGTCGGCTTCGAGCTTGAAGGTCTCGACGGCCGGCCCCTTGAAGCGCACCGGCTCGACCCGGTCGTCGGCTCGCGCCGCCGGCGGTCTGCACTTGCAGCGTGCGCGTCAGCGAGTCGCTGTTGTATTGCAGCGAAATGATGCGCAGGACGTTGGCGGTCTCGGCATCGACGAGCACGAGGCCGCCTTTGATGAGCTTGGGAGAGTTGGGGAAGGCGCTCATAGCAACCCACCGCCCATCTGCTTGTCCTTGCGGTCCAAGCCGACGCCATCGATGTAGATATACGCTCCACTTTCAAGGTCGTCCGCGCACTCGCCAAGCCAGTTAAGAAGTGAAGGGTAAAGCACCTTCCTTTCCTCGAAGTCGTGCTCGTACAATATCAACTGGCCGACGGTGCCGCCTTGTGCAGGATCCATATCGACGCATACCGCGTCTCCCATTCCGCAGTCAGCAATCGGGATCCAGGATTTGTTCCACCACGTCGGGCGGACCGGGCCGACAGTTCGAACCTTCAATTCCAAGGACGTGCTGTCAGCGATTGAACCTAACAAGTCCCACTGCGCGGTCACTTCGACCGACGAGATGGTCCTCCATTTCGTAGGACTTGTCGCTCGCATGGGCAGCGGGTAGTCGCCCGGTCGAACGCCGTCGCACATACGCAGCAGACCCGCGACCTGGTCGTGCAGACGGAGGCCGAGGTGACGTTCGAGCGCCGCCAGAGCCGATCCCGATGCGGGCGGGGCAAACAGCGGTTGCGGGGCGTCCGCCGTCAGCAACGCCGGCACATGCTTCACGATCCAGGCCTCGATCCGGTGCCACTGCACGGCTAGATCTTCGACGTCTTTATGGGCTGGCATGATGCTTCTCATACGCGTCCAATTGCGCGCCGACCTGGAGGTCTGCGATAGTCCAGCGTTTGCCAGCGGTTCCGCCGTCGAGCACGACCTGGTCGAATAGGAGGATGCGGTATTTGGCCGATGGATCAAAGGCGACCTGCTTGGCCCGCTCCTCAGCAATGTTGGCGCGCAACAATCGGCCCGAACCCTCATTTGAGGTCTTGTCAAGAAGCTCATAGTTGTGCGACTAGTCGAATAATTCCTCCCGCATCGCCGCCGGAGTCACTTGCAGCTCGACGATGTGGTCGACCTGCATAGGTATGGATTCTTCCGTACGCGACCAGTCTGGTACACGGATGCGCCGCTCGCCGATCTCGCCGGCAAGACCAAGAGCATGGCCGCGCTCGTAAACGCTGGCAGGAATTGGGTCGGAGCCGCCCATTCGCAGTGCCTGGTGCCACTCGTCAAGCTGCGCCGGGTTTCCCCGATCATAGTTTGGATCCGATTGAAGCCTGCCAAGCCAGCCTAGATAAGTGAGGAGATGGGGCGCCTTTTGCTGCGGAAGTTTGAGCACAAAGGGAGGCCTTTTCTTCTTCTCTTCTTTCTTCTCCTTCTCTGCGCCGACCGGGCCTGGACTATCACTTGATAGTGTCGTGCTTAGAGCCGCGGTGGCTAGCGCTGCCGTTGCAAGAGACGGCGACGCAGCCACTGCAGGAGCGGCAACTGCGACCGCGGCAGGGGCCACAACCGCAGCCGCCGCAGGAGTCGCAGCTACGGCCGCCGCAGGAGCCGCAACCGCAGCCGCTGCAGGAGCCCCAACTGCAGCCGCCGCAGGAGCCGCAACCGCAGCCACTTCGGTCGCTAACACAGGGGCTGCGGGAACCGCCGCTGTCCCGAGTTGGAAGACAAGCGGCGCGGCCCTGGCAGCGCCGGTAACTGCTGGAATAACTACTGGGGCGGCGAGAATAGCACCGATTACAATTACCGTTGCAGCCGCGGCAACGGCCGTCACTTCGAGCACCGTCACCGTCGTCTCGGCTGTCGAAATCACGTTGTCGACATAGGCTTGCGATGTCTTCTTTGCGATTGTTGCAAATTTTTCGCTTTGAACAAAGAACAGAGCAGCCCGAGCAAGCTGTCCGCGTTCGATGAAAAACTGGGCGGTGTCCGCATTTACCGTGGCAAATCGCAGGTTCTGGCGAATGTCGTCACCCGGATCATCAATACCGCCGAACAGGCGCACCGCACCCGAGAAAAACCACTGATCCTCGTCAATCTCGTGTTGAGCGCCATACTGCAGCCGCGCATCTTCCGCCTTCTGCCGCACTTTCCAAAGACCATCGCGCAGTGTTTTCTGGGCTGAAGCTCGAATTCTTGTCGTACTCAGCCGCCGTGATCGTGATCACTTCGCCATCGCGCGCGAGCGAGTACAGGCCACTCGCAAACTCCGACGGACGAATGCTTTCGATGATTTCCATAACCTCGATGAGGGCTGTGCCGGAATCGCTACTCAATTTGGGTGAGAAGGCACGCTGGAGTCTCTCCGTGCGCCCTTGGCCTTCCCCAACACCACTAGCGGCGCCTGGCTGTGGCGCGCGCGCCAAATAGACACTCGTTGCGCCATTCACCGTAACCGGTTGCCGACCGCTTGCGCCTTCCCCAGGAGCTTGTGACGAAGCGGACGGATCCCCTGCACCATTGCCTTGACCAACATGCATTGCATCCGAAGCTGACTGCTGCACCACATGTGTCAGCTCATGAGCAATCAGCCGCCGCCCCTCATGCGTCGCCGGCGGAACCGGCCCGCACCGAACACAATGTTGTGGCCCACTGTGTAGGCATCGGCGTTCACCTCTCGCGCCGATTGTTCGGCCGCCTCACCGGAGTGCACACGCACTTGCGAAAAATCGTGGCCGAAGCGCTGCTCCATATCCCGCCCCAGCGCCGGCCCCAGCGGCCTGCCAGAGCGCAAGGACGTGGTCTACGCTGGCAGGCGCAGTAATCCGACCCCTCGCTCGCGTGTCGCTGCATAGCGCTGGATACGTGGCGGTAGTGCGCCGCAAACTGCAGAACGTGCCGGCGCTGCCAATACCTGATCGGCAATCCGATCCGCTTCCTGTTCCAGTGGGTCGTTGCTCGCGCCTATGGTGAGCTTGGTCTGCAGGCGTCTGCCTGCTTTTCCGTTCCGCGCACTCGCCGGTCAACGAGGATGTCAGCGGCCCGCACGCCCATTTCCGTTGCAGCAGCAATCCGGCGCGGGTCGAGCCGCTCAAGGGCGGTGACTTCGCGGCTTGAGTCTGCAAGGGCGCGGCGGCTCTCATCGCTTTATCTCCCTGCCGATGCCCCGCGCAACGCTTTCCGCCAATGCGCTGCGGCGTTGAGCCGTGCGCGATATGCACGCCGCCCACCTGCAGCCGCGACAATATCTCCCATCGCGGTTAGAGGCGAAACGGCCTCTTGGTCCGGCGAATACACGCCCCAGTTCCTGTTGCAGACCCGCGGCGAAGGCATGCTGGTCTGCATGGCGAATGCCGTTCAGTACCAGGCGATCGATGTGGACGACGACGCGCTTCATACCCACCCCCGTGTTTCGGCGTCGCTCAAGGGGCGCTCGCGCTTGGCGGCTTCGTGGTGCGCCGCGTGCAGCAGATGCGCCATCGACACGGGCTCGTCCAGTTCGGCGGCGCGAAACGCGGCGTTGAGCGCGATGTTGCGGATGCTGCCGCCGGTGACGTTGAGCCGCGCGAGCTTGCCGTTGTCGATCGCAGTCCAGCGGCGTGCGCGCGGGAAAGGCGCTGCGCCAGATCGCTTCGCGCAGGGCCTGATCCGGAAACGGAAAGTGCACGACGAAGCGCAAGCGGCGCTGGAAGGCCGCAGTCCAGCGCGGTCTTCAGGTTGGTGGTGAGGATCGCAAGCCCGCGGTATGACTCCATGCGCTGCAGCAGGTAGCTGACCTCGATGTTGGCGTAGCGGTCGTGGCTGTCCTTGACTTCGCTGCGCTTGCCGAACAGCGCGTCGGCCTCGTCGAACAGCAGGATCGCGCCGCTGTCTTCGGCGGCATCGAAGACGCGGCGCAGGTTCTTTTCGGTCTCGCCGATGTATTTGCTGACCACCGCCGACAGATCGATGCGGTAGAGATCGAGCTGCAGTTCACGCGCCAGCACCTCGGCGGCCATCGTCTTGCCGGTGCCGCTCTCGCCCGCGAACAGCGCGCTGATGCCCAGGCCGCGCGCGCCCTTGCCGGCGAAGCCCCAGTCGACGTAAACCTTGAGCCGGTTGCCGCACGTGCGCGCCGATCTGGCGCAGCGTCGGCTTTCTGCGCCTCGGGCAGGACCAGATCGTCCCAGCCGGCGACGGATTCGATGCGCTGCGCCAGTTCGTCGAGCTCGAGCGCGCCGATGGTGCGGCAGGCTGACCACATGACGCTGTCGGGCCGATCGCTGGCGGCCAGCGTGGGCGCGAGGCGCGCGCCCTCGGCTTGAATCGTGCGGGCACTCAGCTTGAATTGGCCGGCGATGCCGTCGAGCGCGCCGTTGAGCCGCATCGCGCCGTCGCCGAGCGCCTGTTGCCACAGCTGCTTCTGCTCGACCGGGTCGGGTTTGTCGACGCGCAGAACGCAGCGTCGGACGTTCGAGCGGCTGCGGCTGGCTGGCGCTGACGAAGCACCAGGCCGCGCAGCTGCTCGGCGAACCGGACGGCCGCGGCGGCAAGGGATCCGTCGCCGCACTCGACGAAGCAGCGCGCTGCCGAGCAGCATCGCTTCGCGCTCCCACAGCGTCGCCGAGCGCTTCGATTTCGGCGTGGCCGGCGGGCACGTCCTGCGCCTGCAGGATGTGCAGCCCGAGACCGAGCGCCGCCGCGACGTTGGCGGCGACATCGGCCTGCCCCATGCATCGTCGCCGCTCAGCCACACCAGCGGCGCATCGTCTGCGGCTGCCATTTCCATGGCGTCGGCGCACGTCGTCGGCGACCGCGCGATGCGTCTCGGCCATGGCAGTCGGCGGCGTCGGCCGGACGCAGCAGGCTGCGCAGGCGAACATCGAGATAGTTCACGCCGGCGAGGTAGTGAAGCATGCGCTCGTCGATGCGCAGGCGCCCGCGCGCCACGCCGCGCCGATTCGTCGAGTTCCACCAGCCGCCAGCGCCGCAGCGGCCGACGGGCGCGAGCGCGCTCCAATGCGGCGCATCCAGCGCCGCCAGCGCCAAGCCGAAGGTGACGCCCATGGCTGCCGCGATTCGCCGTGCGCTCGCGCACAGCGCGGCGAGTCGCGCATCCATCTCCACGCCGGCGCACAGCAGCAGCACGTCGCGCTCGAATGCACGTGAGGCCGAAGCAGTCCGAGCAGATGATCGATCGCGGCGGGCGCAGGCATCGCGGCGCGCACGCGTCGATTCCAGGCCGCGTCGCACGGTTTCGGCATCGCCGTCACCGCGCAAGCCGCGCTTCAGCCGCGCGAACTCGGCCACCAGCAGTCGCTGGTTGGCTTCGGTCCAGTCGATGATGGCGATCCGGCGCGTTCATGCGATCACCACGCGCTGGTTCAGGAAGGTCGGCGTCGCCGGCGGCTCCTGCGACAGATCGATGATCGGGCTCTCGATGCCGTCGATGCGCAGCCGCGCGAGCAGCGAGCCGAGCCGGCGCGTTCGGGATCACGAAGCCGAGCGACGCGGCGGCGATGCCGCGGCCCTGCGGCAGGTATTCGTCCTGCCCGAGCACCAGCACGACGTCTGGCCGGCGCGCAGCGCCGGCATGAAATCGATCGTGAAGCTCGCAGTGCCGCCGCCGTCGCGCGTCGACGTCGAGCGGCAGGTTGGTCATCTGCGGCGCGAGCACCAGCGTCAGGCGGTTGGTCTCGCGCGGGTCGGTCTCGCCGGGCCGCACGACGCGCGCGCGTAACGCGGTAGACGCCGACCGGCAGCGTCGCCGCAAGCGACGCGTCGAGCGTGAACTGCACCAGCGCGTCGGCGCCGGTCGGCGGGCGGCGGCAGCGCCGGGATCGTCGCGTCGATGTCGAAGCGGTCGTTGACGAGACGCACCTCGCGGTTCGTGCCGTCGAGATCGTGGCCCTGCAGGTCGATCGTGTCGCCGATGCGCGCGACCGGCTGGCGCGCCGGCGGCACGACCGCGGTCAGCATCGGCACCGGCGGCACCAGGCCCGGGATTGACGACGACGCCGCGGTCGCGGCCGCGTCGCCGGATCGACCGGCCCGCGGCTCAGCACCGGCAGCGGCGAACGCGCGGGCTGCTGTCGCCTCGATCAGCACCACCGACGCGGTGTAGGCCGCGGTCGGCCGGAAGTGGCTCTGCATCGCGGTCCAGAGCTTGGACATCTCCTCGGTGTTGAGGTATTGCGGCGTCAGCTTGATCAGCTCGACCTGGTCTTCGAGGCCCGAATCGACGAGCGCGCGCAAGGCCGGCGGCAGACGCGGTGCCGACGTTCGGGCGACGGATTGAGCGCGGTGCGGATCGCGTCGCGCGTCAGCACCGGCATCTCGTGCAGCAGCTGCATCGCGTAGCCGAGCAGGATCTCGGCATGCAGGTCGCCGCCGCTGTAGACCGACAGCAGGTAGTGCAGGTCGAGCGCGAGCGGCGCGTTGGCGAGGCGCAGCCGGCCGGACGCATCGCGCGACGGCAGGCCTGTCGTTGCGCCAGCCCGGGTTGGGCGTGACGAGGTAGAGAAACAGATTGATCTGCGACGCCTCGGTGCCGTTGGCCGGCACCACGCGATCCGGCGCGAGCACGCTGACCGTGACGCTGCTGCCGAGCACGCCGCTGACGTTGTGGTTGACGAGCCCGTCGTTGAGCAGGTCGCGCAGCACCGCGGTGACGCCGGCGATGGCGAGGGCGGTGCTCATGTCCGGCTCCGGCGTGGCGAGATAGGCGTCGAGCGACATCGGCGGCGGCGTCGGCACCGGCGACGGCGCCGCGGCGGTGCGGCCTCGTGCACCGCGGTCACGTCGATGCGGCCGATGTGGATGTGGACCTCGGTCGGCTCGTCCGCGCGCGGCCGCGTGCGGCGCCGATGTGTCGGTCCAGGCCGCCGCGTCGGCGCGGGCGCGGTGACTGCCGGCGGCGGCCGCAGGTGCGGCGCCGCGAGCGGCATCAGCAACGACGGCTCGCGGTCGAGCGGAGGCCGCAACGTCGGAGCGCAGCGGCTTCCGGCGTCGGCGCGGCGTGGACCGGTCTGCGGCTCGGCGTCGACTCGCGCGATAGCGTCGGCATGTGCTCGCGGTCGGCCGGCGTACTGTCGACGAGCTGCGAGCTGGTTCGCGACGGCGCGGCGTTCGGACGAGTGCTCGGCGGCGAAGCGTCGCGCACGGAATGGCGTGTGCATCGGCTGCGCGTCTCGGGCGCCGCCGACGGACCGTCGTCGGCTGTGCGGCGCTGTGCAGCCGCCGCGCCGGCGGATCGAGCATCGGCGCCGGCGTCGTATCGCCGGTCAGCCGTCGAGCGGCTGCGTCGGATACGGCCGGAGCAGCCCGCGTGCCGGCACGCGGACAGCCGTCGCGAACGCAGTGCTCCGCACGCGCATCGATCTCCGTCTCGCCGCGAGCCGAGGCTCGTCGCCGCCGAACGGCAGGCGCGCATCGGACCGCACCGGCACGCCGTCGCACCCGCCGCGCGCGCAGCCAGTCGATGCAGCAGGCCTTTCACGCGCGCCACCATCGAGAGGTAGGCCGCGCGCCGCTCGGCGCCGAGCGCGAGGATCTCGCGCTCGGTCCAGCCGTAGGCCGCGCGCCAGCACGATGCACCTCGCCGAGCAGCGCGCGCGCGCGCGCATCGATCTCGTCCCACAGCAGCGTCGCCGGCATCGAGCTGCGCCGTGCCGACGTGGCCGCACGCTTCGCAGCGCACGTCGAACGCGAGGTCGGCGTTCGGATCGGCCGCTTCGAGCGCGTCCTCGATCTCGCGCAAGCGCGCATCTCGGACAGCGCCGACGGCATCGCTCGCGGCCGGCATCGAGCAGGCAGCGCGCGAGCAGCTGCGCGCGCCGCGCGTCCGCATCGCGCTCGCGTGCGACCGCGGCGAGGTCGCGCAGGCACGGCGGCCGGCAGCGCACGCCCGCGACCTCGACGTCGCGCCGCTACCGGAGCTGCACCGGCTGCAGCAGATCGGTCGACCGCAGACGATCAGCTCGAGACGCTGCGCCGCAATGCTCGCAATCGACATGGCGCGCGGATGCGTGCGCCGAACCTCGCCTCGCGCAGCCGCAGCAGGCTCGCGGTGACCTCGCCGAGCGGCAGATCGGCGATCGCGTCGGCCGGCAGCTCCGGCCGCGCCCAGCGCGCACAGCAGCGCGCTGCGGTCGAGCGCGTGGCGCGGTGCACCACGCTCCCACAGCGCGAGCAGCGTCGAGCGGCATCCGATCGCGCGCATTGCGACGCCGCTCAGTTGGCCGGCTCGGTGAAGGTCGGCTCGGACGGCTCGACCACGTCGACGTCGCGCTCCCAGCCTTCGTTCTCGAGCTTGATGTGCTGGATCGCGACCGCGCCGGCGTTGGCGTCGAGGTCCGGCAGCGCCTGGTATTCCGACACCCAGCAGCGATAGACCTTGTAGGCGATCGCGAGCTGGCCGGCCTCGTTGTAGACCTCGATGATGATGTCCTTGCGGAAGTCCTTCAGCGAGACCTCGGCGCCCAGGCCGGAGCCGAAGTTCCAGACCTTGTTGGCCCATTTCTCGAACTCGGTGTCGTGGGTCACGCCGCGGTCGAGCGTGATCGCGTCGAACTTGGTGCGGCCGGGCGACTTGCGCGAGCTCGACGGATCGCCGCCTTCGCGGTGCTCGACCATGTCGGTCGTGCGCTTCAGCGCGCCGACCTTGGAGATGCCCGCCACGTAGCGGCCGTCCCACTTCACGCGAAACTTGAAGTTCTTGTACGGGTCGTAGCGCGTGGCGTTGACGCTGAACTGTGCCATGGCGCGGTCCTCGGCTTCAGGTTGGGATCTGGCCAGCCATCTGCTGGATCTGGATCACGACGAACTCGGCGGGCTTCAGCGGCGCGAAGCCGACGATCACGTTGACGATCCCGAGGTTGATGTCGTTCTGCGTCGTCGTCTGGCTGTCGCACTTGACGAAGTAGGCGTCCTTCGGCGTCGCGCCCTGGAACGCGCCCTGGCGGAACAGGCCCTGCATGAACGCGCCGACGTTGAGCCGCACCTGCGCCCACAGCGGCTCGTCGTTCGGCTCGAACACGACCCACTGCGTGCCGCGGTACAGGCTCTCCTCGAGGAAGAGCGCGAGCCGCCGCACCGGCACGTACTTGTATTCGTCGGCGCTCTCGTCGGCGCCGCGCAGCGTGCGCGCGCCCCAGACGATGCGGCCGTTGACGCCCATCGAGCGCAGGCAGTTGATGCCGAGCGGATTGAGCTGGCCGTTCTCGAGATCGTTGAGATTGACCTGCAGGTCCTGCACGCCGTTGAGCGACGCGTCGAGGCCGGCCGGCGCCTTCCACACGCCGCGCGCGACGTCGGTGCGCGCCATGATGCCGGCGATGATGCCGCTCGGCACGAAGGTGTCGACCCGGCTGTCGCGCAACGGATCGACCTCGCGCACGCACGGGAAATAGAGCGCGGCGTTGCGCGCCGCCGGTGCCGGTCAGGTTGAGATCGTTGCGGCCGTCGATCGCGTTGCGCGATCGCCTGGTCGATCGAGATGGCCCAGGCCGGATCGGGGTCGACGATCAGCATCGCGCGCCGGTCGACGCACAGCGCCAGCGCGGCCTGATAGACCGCGGCCGAGGTCGGCGGTCCAGTTCGACGGCAGGCTCGATGATGTCGCGCGCGCAGCGGCGGAATGCACAGCATATTGAACAGGTCGGCGCGGTTCAGCGCATAGATGCCCGGTCTTCGGATCCTGCTCGCCGATCACGTCGTCGTCGTCGATCGTCGCTGCCGTCGGAGCCCGAGCCGGCGTCGGCATCGATCCAGCTCACGCGCGCGCTGCGAGCCCGATTGCCGTGACGTTCGATTGCGGCCGCGCACGCCGGCATCGTCGCCGCGCACGCGCACGTAGGCCGATTCGCGTTCGAGCACGAGCGGCAGGAAGCGCGGATCGCCATCGACGGTCGAGACCGAGCCGAAGGTTTCGATGACGAAGTTGTCCTTGCCCGGCTGCACGCGATAGCGCACCGTGAGATTGAAGCGCTGCGGATTCGTCGACGGCGGCGACGTGCGCGGCAGCGCGCGGTCGGTGTCGTAGTCGACCGCGGCCGACAGCCGATTGCCCCAGTCACCGACGCTCGACGCCTCGAGCACGAGGTCGTCGGCCGGACTGCCGTCGCCCGTCAGCGTGATCGTCGCGGCGCGTCGCATCGTCGTGCGCCACGCGCACGATGAGCGCCATGCGTGCCGCCATTGAGATAGAAGTCGCGCACCGCGTAGCTCATCGGACTTCGCGACATCGAGGCCGCCGAACCGGCGCTCATAGTCGGCGAAGCTCGTCAGCATCGGCGGCGGTCAGTCGACGTCGCCGTGCGATGGGCCCGGCGGCGGCGCGTCCGACGAAGGCGGTGATCGACGTCGCGACGCCGGTGATCGTGCGAACGCCGCTGGGCACTTCCTGGATATAGACGCCGGGATAAGTCAATGCAGCTGGCATGAAATTCCTCAATAAGCCTCAAGGGGAGGGGTTGCGGGAGCGGAAGCCCGGTGACGTATCCTGGTGATGAATGTGACAGGCGATGTGGCTGTGACAGCATCTTTGATCGATGTTAGCGGGCGCGGGTTGCGGCGCACCATGCATCGTTAGGTAGAGATGAGATATAGAGAAGAACTAGATCGCGGATCATGCCTAGTGCCGCAAATGTTCGGCGAGCGCGTCGGGCGTAAACGCTTCGTGCTCGCCGGTGTCGAGATCGACGAGCAGTGACAGATCGGCTGATACGGACAGCACTTGCGCGTGTGGAAGGATTGTTCGGATCAGGCTCGCGTCCATCCACTGAGCAGCGGGTCCGACGATGACGACATCAGGCTCGATCTCGCGCAAACGCACAGCGGCGTTTTGCAGGCCGGCGAGTTCGGTGACGGTCACTCCTGCGACGCGGCTTGCCAGCCCGTTCCGAATAATATCGGCAAGCAACGCGCGCACCCCGACCATTGCGATTTGAAGCTTCGGCACCTGTGCACGCCCAGGAAGATTCTGCTCATCATGCGGGACCTTGCCGATGCCGCCTATTGATCCTTGGATAGAGTGACGATCGATTCCCGTGGGAAAGCGAAGGAGGGTCCGCTCAGCGGACCGGCGTTCATCCACACCATCACCTCGGCACGCCGCTGGAAGTTTAGTTTGCCCAGCAGATTGTGCACGTGAGACTTGGTGGTACCTAGGCCAATACCAAGGCGCCGCGCGATGGCCTTGTTGCTAAACCCTGTCGCAATCAGGCGCGATATCTCGAGTTCGCGCATGGTCAGGGGCGCCACCGTCGGCGGAGGCGGCTTGGCTGGGCGCTCCAACGCGCCGATACGGCGCAGCAGACTGCCGACGATGCGCGTCGGGCAGGTCTGCTCGCCCCGCCTGATCTGCCCGATCAGTGACACGAAATCATCAGCCGAGGCAGTGTTGGGCACAAAACCGGCAATGCCAGCTTCGGCCCAGGCAAGCACGTTTTCCTCAGTCTCGGTGATCGCGAGCGCAACTACGCTCACCTCGGGAAGCGCGGCCGACAAGCATCTTGGCCGTCTGGACGCCGCCCGGAAAGGCGACATCCAGCAACACGATCTCCGGTTGCTGCGCCTGAGCGATCGCGAGCGCTTCTGCCAGTGTCCCGCTCTCTCTGCAGACATGAATACCCTCGGCGTGGTTTAAAATCTTTGCCAAGCTTTCGCGCAAGAAGCGCACCTCGGAAATGACCAAAGCGCTCGCCGGCGCGTTGGATGCGATCCGACTTGGTTCTGGTGCCATGCCATCCCCTCCCCTCCGTCACACCACACACGTCCGAACAGAGGTATACGCTGACAAAGCGCGAAGCGGCCGCCAGATGCAATTCTTCAGCGATACCCTCGGCAGATCAATTTACGAACAGCCTATGTCTCCAGGTCGTCACGAGCGGACTTGAGCTGCGTTGCATTGGCCAGGTCGCGTCCGGGATGTAGTTGGATAGCAAAAATCATAGCATGTTCTGTGGCGAGA
>CAVRVM010000008.1:0-73907 GCA_963724605.1 uncultured beta proteobacterium | reverse complement strand
TCGATACTTGCCTTGTTTGCCCAATTGCAGACATAGTTCTGCTGACCGGGCTGCCGTTTGGCAGCCTCTACTCTCAACCGCGGCAGGGCAGCAGGACGACGATTGGGCGAGATTGTTCGTCATTCTCGGCAACCTTTGGATCCTGCTTTATTGGCGTTTCCTAATTCGGTTGAAGCGCGAACTGCCGCAAGCTTGGAATGAGTTTGGCCGCCCAGGAATCCTCGAAACGCTGGCGCCAAGCAGGCTGGGCGAACACCGGGCGTGGCGCAGAACGCTGAACAAATTCAACGCGCCGCGTGCCATTCGACGATTGCTAACGCTCAGCCAAGTAGCAGGCGCTCTTGCTGTTGCATGCTGGTTCTGGTTAGCCGTGGTTCTGTTGCGCGCAATATGAGCGTCGTTAGCGGCCAAGTGCAGCCCTTGGGCTATCGACGTGAACTGCCTCATAAGCGGACATCGTCACGAGCGAGTTCGCCATCGCAGTCGTGTAACGTATTTTCGGGAGAATCCTGCCATCTGCCGCTTCGCGGCTTCGTGGCTTCGTAGCAAACTAGACAATCGACCCGTTCACGGAGGCAAGCGATGGCTGAAGCAAACAAGGAGCTAGTCGTTCTCATGACCAAGGGAGCGGATCACGAACTGTCGTCGGTTGGGTTCACGATTGCCAACGGCGGGATCACCTCCGGCTTCAAGGTCTTCATGTTCCTGACCAGTGCATCAGTTGACCTGGTTCGTAAACGTGCTGCAGACCTCCCGCACGTCCCCCCGCTCGATCCGCTGAAGGCGCTCATTGACGATTTTCTCCGGCGCGGGGGCGTTATCTGGGCCTGTCCTCCATGTGTGAAAGCCCGTGGCTATGAGCAGGACGACTTTATCGACGGGGTGAAGATCCAGGGAGCGAGTGCGATGCACGAACGCTTGATGGCGGGGGCGTCGTCCCTTAGCTTCTAAGGAGCCATGCGGACAGGCGAGACGTGAACTCGCCCGCTACCAGCGGGGAGCAAACGGCCAATTGCTGCCCTTACGCAGTGTCGTCACAATTGCCCGAAAGCAGGCAAAACCGACTACCGGTGGGAGGGAGGCTCGTGCCAGACGGTGTGGACGACAAGTTCTACGAGCGCGCGGACGCGCACATTCATCTTTCCAATGAGCAGTTAGAGGACATCGATCGGGTTAGGGCCAGCGCCTCGATGATGTACGCAACAGCGCGCTTCAACGCTTGGGTAAGCGCACGCGGCTTCGGGATCAAGGAAGAAATGGCGGCCTCGCGCGAGGAAACGATCGACTACTTCTTGAACGAGTATCGGCTGATGCTTGAGGAGAACTTCGATGACTATGTGGAGCACTTCGCAAAGTACATGATGCCGCCCACGAGCGCCCCGCCTTTCCCGCTTGCGCAACGTGACGGCAATCCCGAACGGCCAATTACGGCCCCTCAAGGCGCGGGCTCGACTTGACTAGAAGCGGACGTGTTCAAAGAAGACACTGTCAGCTTGCGGCCAATGACGGAGCATGACTTGCCAATGCTCCACGATTGGCTGAACCGGCCTCACATCATTGAGTGGTGGGGAGGCGAGGACGCGCGACCTACGCTCGAGGACGTTTATGCCAAATACCTGCCGCGCGTCCTCGCGAAGAACCAAGTCACGCCTTACATCGCGATGCTGGAACAAGTGCCGATCGGCTTCGCCCAGTCGTACGTCGCTCTCGGCAGCGGCGACGGCTGGTGGGAAGAGGAGACCGACCCGGGCGTTCGCGGAATCGATCAGTCGATCGCAAATCCCCTAGCTCCTCGGGAAGGGCCTTGGCACGCGCCGTCGGAGTGGCCAGCGACCTCTTCCGCACCAGCAGGGAACTAGCTGTCCAAATGCTGGCCACGCCTCGTGTGTTCCTGTTGTCACTCAAGGTGGTTTTTAGGATCCGTCCGGTGGACTGTCATGCGGGATGGAACTGGCCATCTACATGCTGCAAGATCGACCCACGTCAGGGCACAATCGTAGCTAGCGGCCAATAGCCACTCGCACCGATTGCGGACATAGTCTCGTTGGATGAAGTTCACGTATCAGCCAAACTTCCGAGACAGCTTCCACGGCGTGCTACTAGGCTTCTGGGGATCAAGGCGCGCCGCGCTGAACTCTCTGTTCTTCGGTTTGCTCTTTGCCGCGGCGATAGTCTGGGCGCTCTGGGACGAGCCCGCTTCTGCGGGCGCGCAAGTTTGTCTTCGCGATCGCAGGTGGTGTTCTCTGGATCATTGTCTTCAGCTTGGTGTTCGGCGCGTTTGTTGCGGTGCTACTAACGGTGCGTCAGAGAAAGCGCGGGTCAACGACACGATTGAGGTTTCGGCACGCTGGTCTACAGAGAACAAGTGGCCGCTGCGAGAGTGAGTTACGAGTGGGTAGGAACCGAGAAGGTGAAGGAAACTTTCTCATCTCGACGCTTCGCGGCCGGTCTTTTCTATAGGAGAAGTCCGCGATCCCGGAGTTCCGATGAGCTCTTGCGAAGCTTCGTCAGTTGCTACGCGATAGAAAGCCGGGCACGTTTTGGCCTGACGGGGACGCTTGAGCTGTTGGCGGCCACGAGCTGCCCCTGACCCGGGCCATCCAGTTCGCCTGAAAAGCGGACGTCCACTAGATGTGAAGTTCCAATAGGTTGTTTCTGTTCACTCGGACTGAGTCTGGGAGACTGGAGGTTCTCTACGCCTGCCGGTTTCTCAGGAGCTCAGCCGAATGAACACGCACAAGAATGCCCGACTGACGTACGCGCGTCGAATCGAGATGGTCAGGGACGTAGTTGATCGAGGGATCACGCCCTGCGCGGCGGCCGCCGCGCAGGGCGTGAGCGCGCCAACGGTGCGCAAGTGGCTGGGCCGATACCTGGTTCAGGGCGAGGCCGGCCTGGCCGACCGCTCTTCTCGGCCGCTGCGCAGCCCGCGTTCGATCGCGCCGGGCCAGGCGCTGGCCATCATGGAACTGCGCCGCCGGCGCCTGACACAGGCGCGCATCGCGCAAGCACTGGGCGTTTCCGGCAGCACCGTCAGCCGAGTGCTGGCGCGAGCCGGCCTGTCGAAGCTGCGCGATCTCGCGCCGGCCGAGCCGGTCGTCCGCTACGAGCGCGAAGCTCCTGGGGACCTGCTGCACATCGACATCAAGAAGCTCGGCCGCATCGAGCGGCCCAGCCACCGCGTCACCGGCAATCGACGCGACACCACCGAGGGCGCCGGCTGGGAGTTTCTGTTTGTGGCCATCGACGACCACGCGCGCCTCGGCTTCACCGACATGCACCCCGACGAGCGGGCCGGCAGTGCAGCGCAGTTCCTGCGCAATGCCGTGGCCTATTACCGCTCGCTCGGCGTGAGAATCCGGCGCGTACTGACCGACAACGGTGGCGCCTTCCACTCCACGGCCTTCACCCAGGCGTGCCGTGAACTGGGCATCCAGCGGCGCTACACCCGCGCCTACCGTCCGCAGACCAACGGCAAGGCCGAACGCTTCATCCAGTCCGCCCTGCGCGAATGGGCCTACGCCTTTACCTACCAAAACTCGCAGCAACGCACCGACGCACTCGACGACTGGATCCACCACTACAACTGGCATCGCCCTCACCAAGGCATCGGAGGACTCCCACCCATGTCCAGACTCAACCCATCAAGAAACAACCTCTTGACGCTTCACAACTAGAGGCCATACCGGAGAACCAGATGACCCTTTCTCGCGACTGAAGAGAAACACGGGACCTGTCGCAATTGCGTACAGCCTCCGCACAACACCTTCTCTAGCATCCGAAAGGTCGAGCGGCCACTGGCTGATCGCAACTAGCGTCGACGGCTCGGCCAATTCGGCCTCATTCCGCGCTGCGATTCGGTCTTCCGTCGGCACGATGACTTCGAAGTTGGTCGTTCATCGTCACTGCGATCAAGGGGGTCAGTTGGGCGCGATAGTCAAGAGTCTCCCATCCGCACGATCGACGAGAGAATCGGCACCATCGAATACGTCCTACTCTGACCGATGCGGTCAACAACCAGGAGATCCAAATCATGCGTTTGATCAAATTGCTTCCGATCGTGATCTCCTTTGTCTGACCGGCCTCAATGGCCATGGCGAAAGACAATGACAAGAACAAGTTCGACGATGCGAACTGTGGCACCCTCGACAGCGACAAGGTGCGCAAGGAGTGCCGTCAACGCAAGTACGGCAGCAATGACGGCAAGAAGTCTGACTGCAGCAAGCTCGACAACGACAAGTTGCGCAAGGAGTGCAAACAAGAAAAGTGGGATTGAGTCAGGGCTGATCGTTCCGCGCGACGAGTTGTGTCTCAGCAGTCGTCGCACGGCGCGCAGAACCTTGTCGCCAGCGTTAGTTCGCAGCCTCACCAGGAAGCTGACTAACGATCGGTGAGCTTGGCAGCGACTTACAGCCTGATGTGCCTGTAAGCGGCCGTCGCGCTTAACGCGTAAGCCTTGTTCACTGCTGCTACCTGCGTACCGCTTCGGCGACTGGTTGCAGCGGGCTTGACATCAACGTCCCTTCTGGCCACCGTCATCGTGGCAAAAGATCTGGCGCGCATACTCGTACCTTCTGCGTTCTCACTTCGCCCCTAACTCTTCCGGGGGTGTCACTCCTCCAACCAACTAACAATCAGCGGAGATATTCCATGGCAAGTTTGTTCGACTCACTGTCCTCAGCGATCAACCCCGAAATCGTTTCCGCCCTCGGCAAAACGCTGGGCGCCGATACCTCGGCGATCAACCAGGGCCTGGCGGCGGCCGCGCCGCTGCTGATGGGCGGCATGACCAAGATGGCGAGCACACCAGCCGGTGCCGAGTCACTGCTCAAAATGCTGCCGCAAGACACCGGCGGCCTGTTGGGCGGCTTCGGGGGGTCTCACCAGCCTGATCAGCAACCTCTTCAGCGGCGGGGCAACACCGGCAACAGCATGCTGTCGTCACTGTTGGGTCCGGGGCTCAACGCGATCGGCGGGTCGCTCACCAAGGCGCTCGGCTTTAACGTCATGCCCCTGCTCGGTATGGCTGCCCCGGCGCTGCTGGGCCTGGTCAGCAAGGCGGCGCAGACCGACAAGCTCGACCCCACTGGATTGGCTGACCTGCTGAAGCGCGAAACCACGCAGTTCACCGGCGACCCGGCCAATATGGCGACGATGAAGCTGGTCAACGAGGCGATGGCCGCCGGCGACAAAGCCGTAACGGCGATTGGCTCCTACGGCGCCGAATGGAGCAAGGTCGCCGCTGCACCAGTTGCCGCATTGATGGCCGTGTCGAGTTCCGATCTCGACGGTCCCTTGACACGATGAAAGAGGTCAAAGCCGCTCAGGCAGCACTGCTCGAGGCAACGAAGGCCGCGCCCGCCGGTTCGATCCTGTCGGCCGCGTTCGGCGGCGGCCTGACACAGGACGCGCTGAAGTCGATACGCGCCATGGCGAAGGATCGCGATGCCCTGACACGGCTGATCGCCCACGCCACGGCGGCGGTGAAAGAGCACTCGCCGAGCGAGCTCGAAGCCTTCAAGGCGACGATCCGTTCGATCGGCAAGGCAACGGCGGAAGCCGCCAAGGAAGGCGGCATCTTTGGCATCGGCGGTACGCTGGTCAGCGACGACGAAAAAGCCGCGCTCGCGAAGATTGAAGCCGCGATTGCCTAGTCGGCCCTGTACGGTTTCATTTTGCCGCGACAACGAAGGCGGCCGCTCATCGTGAGTGGCCGTTTTCGTTTTTGCGCTGTCCGCAGCAATGTCCATTCAAGCGCTGAAGGTTACGGCGTATGGTTTGACCAGATCGCTCGCCTGACACCCTTGCTACTCGCGACTACTTGTCAGGGTCCACTCGGGCGGCGGCGGCGTCAACATGGTCGCGCGGTTTCCGGCGGTCGTTCCGTTTCCGTGGTCGGCCAGTGGCGGACATTCCTTGTAGTGGGCAAACTGGTCAAAAGCTGACAGTCCGTCGCTCATCCAACTCGGAGTAAACTCGTCGCCATGGGACTTTTAACCTTCAGCATCAACGTCACCCTCGACGGTTGCGTCGACCACCAGGAGGGAATCGCCGACGACGAGACACACGCTTTCTTCACCCGCCTCATGGACGAGGGAGGGGCGATGCTGTGGGGCCGCGTCACCTACGAGATGATGGAGAGCTACTGGCCGGCGGTCGCTCGCGGCGACGAGGAGGCGCCGCCGGCGATGCGCGAGTGGGCGGTCAAGCTGGAGGCCAAGCCGAAGTACGTGGTGTCGTCGACGCGAACGGACTTCCCGTGGACCAACAGCCACCACATCGCCGGCGACTTGCGCACGAGCGTGCAGAAGCTCAAGGACGCGACCCCTGCCGGCGTGCTCCTCGGTAGCGGCAAGCTCGCGACCGAGCTGGACCGGCTGGATCTGATCGACGAGTACAAGTTCCTCGTCCACCCCAGGATCGCCGGTCACGGCCCGACCCTTTACCAGAGCGGGCTGCCCAGCACGCGACGGCTCGAGCTGGTCTCGTCGACGCCGCTCCGCAACGGCGCAGTCGCTATGCACTACCGGCGCGTCGTGACCAACTGATCCCAAGTCAGTTGGCCGTCCGCTCTCGGGCCCCAGTTGCGGACGCCCACAGGACGACTGAAAATCGGCGGACTGCAGTCGGCAACGGTTGGTTCGCTCTTCGGGCGCGCCTTGATCAGGATCGGCTTCTTCACGTGAACGTTTCGAACGTTCTTCTCGCAACAAGGACGCGCGCGGTCCTGCAGGGTGCTACATGCGCCCGGATTCAAGTGAGACGCACATGAACGACTCTGTTGCTGTGATTGGCCTGGGGGCGATGGGTCTAGGTATGGCCCAGTCGCTGCGCCGCGCCGGGTTCCATGTTCGCGCCTGCGACGTTCGCGCTGAGGTCGCCCAGAAGTTCGCGGTGGAAGGCGGCACGGCATGCGCAACTCCAGCCGAGGCGGCGGCCGCTGCGGAAATCGTCGTGAGCGTGGTGGTAAACGCTTCACAGACCGAGGGCGTGCTCTTTGGCGAAAGTGGTGCGGCCCGGGGTATGAGCAAGGGCAGTCTCTTTGTTATGTGCTCGACGGTCGATCCGAACTGGCTCGATCGCACTCGAACAGCGACTGGCGGACCTCGGACTTCTGTACCTGGATGCGCCGATTTCTGGCGGGGCAGCGAAGGCTGCGGCTGGCACGATGACCATGATGACGGCTGGCCGGCCTGAGGCCTATGCGAAAGCCGGGCATGTGCTCGATGCGATGGCCGCAAACGTTTACCGGCTGGGCGACTGCGCCGGCAACGGAAGCAAGGTGAAGATGGTCAACCAGCTTTTGGCCGGCGTGCATATTGCGGCCGCGGGCGAGGCTATGGCTTTGGGCCGCGCGCGGAGTCGATCCGCGGCGCTCTACGAGGTCATCACGCATATCGCGGGAAACAGCTGGATGTTCGAGAACCGGATCGCGCACATTCTCGCGGGCGACTACTCGCCGCTCTCCGCCGTCGACATCTTCGTCAAGGACCTCGGCCTCGTTCACGACACGGCACGCGCGACCAAGTTCCCGCTGCCGCTTGCGGCACTGCGCATCAGATGTTCATGCAGGCCTCGTCGGCCGGGCATGGGCCACGAGGACGACTCGGCCGTCATCAAGATCTTTCCCGGGATCCGTTCGCCAGCCGAAGTCTGAGGAACGCGGTCCGCTTCGGGGTAGTCCATGACGTCCGGAATCCGGTCCCATCGATGTCCGCAGTGGGGTGGGTGGTGGGGGGGGGTCCTGCCTGGGGGTCGTTTGCCGTCGGTTTATTGGTATCGGTGCGCTATGCGTCTGAGTCAGCTGCGTCTCTGTAATCCTTCGATTCTCTGTCACTCTTGGCGACTGGTGCCGCCTCCGCGGCCCGGACAAGGACCGATTTTGTGGAGCTGAAATCACCTGGGCAAAAAGCCATATCCCGGGGGCACGATGTGCGGGAACGCATAAGCGGTTGAGTGCTGCGCACAGCATCTAAACCGCGGCCCGATTCAGAAATCCGTTCCTGATCGTATGAAATTAGGGTTGCGACTCGGATGCGAACTGTAGGCGAGGGCCGTTCAGCCACCTTGTAAGCTCCTGCTTCATTACGGAAGCGTGGCCGAGCGGTTTAAGGCACCGGTCTTGAAAACCGGCAACGGCGCACCCCCTTCGAAAGTTCGACTCTCCCCGCTTCCGCCAGAAGAATTCTCGCGCCGGATGACTGCCGACTCAGCCTGCATGGCGTGACCAAGCGCTACGGCGACACCGTCGCCAATGACGCCATCTCACTCGACGTCGTGGCGGGAATAATGGCCGTGCTCGGCGAAAACGGTGCTGGCAAGAGCATGCTGATGAAGGTGATCTACGGCGTGGTTCGGCCCGACGAAGGGCGCATCGCGGTCGACGGCCAGCACACGCACATTGAGAGTCCGGCGCATGCGCGGGCACTGGGCATCGCGATGGTGTTCCAGCACTTCGTGTTGTTCGAAACGCTGACGGTGGCGGAGAACGTCGCGCTCGGAGTCGCACCGGCGCCCCTCGCGGAGATTTCTGCGCAATTGCGCGAACTGGCAGCGCGCTACAGTTTGCAGGTCGATCCGACCCAGCGCGTTCACGACCTATCGGTAGGGGAGCGTCAGCGCGTGGAAATCCTGCGTCGCTGATGTCCTCTCCGCGCCTGCTGATCCTGGACGAACCGACCTCGGTCCTGACTCCACAGGCGGTGGATCGCCTTTTCGGCACGCTGCGGCAACTGGCGGCCGATGGCGTCAGCATCGTGTTCATCAGCCACAAGCTCGACGAGATTCGTGAGCTGGCGCAGCGTTGCGTGGTGCTGCGCGGCGGAAAGGTCGTGGGTGATGTGGACCCACGCGCGGAGACCGAGGCGAGCCTGGCGCGCTTGATGATCGGCGCAGATCCGCCGACGATCGTCGAGCACGAATCGCCTCCGGGTGATGTCGCACTGACGGTGCGCGAACTCGATACGACGCATCGTCCGGAGCGTCATCAGTGGCTGCACGCGCTCGACCTGGATCTGCACGCGGGCGAGATCGTCGGGCTCGCAGGAGTGTCGGGCAACGGCCAGGCGGCACTGATGGCGGTGCTTTCCGGGGAATGGACCGACGCGCACGTTCCATCGTGCTGTTCGGCACCGAGGTGGCGACCGCGGGTCCGAAGTCGCGGCGTCGATCTCGGGCTACGTTACGTGCCCGAGGAACGCATGGGCCATGGTGCAGTGGCATCGATGGCGCTGCGCGAGAACGTGCTGCTTACGCACGATCGACTGCAGGCCAGGGGATTCGCTGACTATGGCGCAGCGGCGCGCGCTGCCGTGAGAGTCATCGCGCGCTTTGGCGTGAAGGCCAGGGGGCCGGCGGCAGCCGCCGAGAGCCTGTCGGGCGGAAACCTGCAGAAGTTCATCGTGGGCCGCGAGATCGAAGCCAACCCGCGCGTGCTGCTGGCGAACCAGCCGACGTGGGGTGTCGACGTCGGCGCGGGAGCGGCGATACGCAACGGACTCATCGCGCTGCGCAAGGCGGGGTGCGCGATCCTCGTGGTTTCTGAAGACATCGACGAACTGTTCGAACTCAGCGACCGGCTGCAGGTGATCTGCAAGGGGCGCCTGTCGCCTGCGGTTCGTCCGCGTGACATCACGGTGCAGGAGCTCGGCCGCTGGATGGCGGGACTCTGGCCTCGTGAGGTCGTCGCGTGATGCTGCCGTTGGCACTGGTGCGGCGCGCGCGCCCGTCGCGTGCCCTGCAGTGGGCCTCCCCGCTGCTGGCAATCGTCCTCGCCATCGTCGCGGGCGCGCTGCTGTTCGCGGCGATGGGTGCGGACCCGTTGCAGGCCCTGCGGGTGTTCCTGTTCGAGCCGCTGGCGTCCCGGCACGGGTGGTCGGAACTGGGACTCAGGCGACGCCGCTGATCCTGTGCGCGGTCGGACTTGCGATGTGCTTCCGTGCCAACGTGTGGAACATCGGTGCAGAGGGCCAGTTGATCGCCGGCGCCATCGCCGGGGGTGGTATCGCACTACTTGCCACGCGTGAAAGCACGCGTGCGCTCGTTCCGGCGATCCTGTTCGCGGCCGCGCTCGGTGGCGCGGCATGGGCGGCGATCACGGCCTGGCTGCGCAGCCGCTTTCACGCGAACGAAATCCTCGTCAGCCTGATGCTGGTGTACGTTGCACAGTTGCTGCTCGCCTGGCTGGTGCACGGTGTATGGAAGGATCGCCGAGGATCCGGCTTTCCGCAGTCCAAGCTCTTCGAGTCGGCTGCACGCATGCCGATCGTGCTGCCGGGCACACGCCTCCATGTCGGTTTTCCGCTGGCGCTGTTCGCAGCCGGTGCGGTCTGGCTGTTGCTCGCGCGCTTGACGATCGGCTTCCAGTTGAAGGTGGCGGGACTTGCGCCGCTGGCGGCGCGGTATGCCGGTTACTCGGAGCACCGCATGTTGGTGGTTCGTGTTGCTGGCCGGTGGCGCACTGGCCGGGGTCGCGGGCGGCCTCGAGGCGGCCGGTCCAGTGGGACAGCTGACGCCGACGATTTCTCCGGGCTACGGATTCGCCGCGATCATCGTCGCCTTCGTCGGTCGCTTGCACCCGTTGGGGATCGTGTTCGCCTCGTTCGTGATGGCGCTCTTCTACATTGGCGGGGAACTCGCCCAGTCCCGCCTTGGATTGCCTTCGGCTCTGACCGGCGTGTACCAGGGGCTGCTGCTGTTTTTCCTGCTCGCCTGCGACACGTTGATCACGTATCGCCTCGCGTGGCGCAAGCCCGCGCTGGAGTCAGCTTGAACGAAGCCGCCGCGCTGATCGCGGCCACGCTCGCTGCCGGTACGCCACTGCTGCTGGCCGCGCTCGGTATCGTCGTCAGCGAGAAGAGCGGGGTAGTCAACCTGGGCGTCGAGGGAATCATGTTGGTGAGCGCCGCGGTCGGCTTCGGCGCGGCCCACGTCACGGGCCTGCCGTTGGCAGGATTCGTAGCCGGCGCCGCGGCCGGCATGGCGCTCGCGGGACTGTTCGCGCTGCTGGTATTGGGCCTGTTGACCAACCAGTACGCGACCGGTCTGGCGCTCGCCCTGTTCGGTGCAGGACTGTCGGCTCTCGTCGGACAGGCGCTGCAGGGAGAAAGCCTCGCGGCACGCGGAGCCGATGGAATTCCGCTGCTGCGTGACGTCATCTTCATCGGACCGGCGCTCTTCGCGCAGCACTGGCTCGTGTACTTCTCGCTGGTGCTGGCCGCCGGTGTCGCATGGTTCCTGTATCGGACCCGCGCCGGACTCGTGCTGCGCGCCGTCGGTGAGTCGCCCGACGCGGCGCACGCCCTTGGCATGCCGGTGCGCAGAATCCGCTTCGCGGCGCTGGCCTTTGGCGGCGCTTGCGCCGGACTCGCCGGAGCATTCCTCTCGGTGGTCTACACGCCGCTTTGGTCCGAGGGCATGGTGGCTGGCCGCGGCTGGATCGCGCTCGCGCTGGTGACATTTGCGACATGGCGTCCGGGTCGGGTCCTGCTGGGCGCTTATCTCTTCGGCGGCGTGACGATGCTGCAATTTCACCTGCAGGGCAGGGGCGTCGACGTGCCAAGCCAGTTGCTGGCGATGACGCCGTATCTTGCAACGATCGTCGTGCTTGCTCTGATCTCGCGCAACCCGCGCTGGATCCGGCTGAACATGCCGGCGTCGCTGGGCAAGCCCTTCAGCCCGAATGCCTGAATGTGCGTCAGGTTCGCCGGCGGAGGATCGAGGACACGCGTCCAGGGCTGTTCGAAGCAGCGCGCGATCGTCATGCAGACACCAGGTTGCGTGGCGTGCCGCGCCAGAAGAGGTCGATGTTCTCGGTCAGCTGGTCGGCAAGCGCCTGAATCGCTTCGCGGCTCGACCACGCCACGTGCGGTGTGAGGATGAAGTTCGGAAGCTCGAGCAGCCGCATGAACGGGTGGTCCGGCGGCGGAGGTTCGGTCGTCACGACGTCGAATCCGGCTCCGGAAATCTTTCCCTGCGTCAGCGCATCGGCCAGCGCCTGCTCATCGACGAGGCCGCCGCGCGCGGTGTTGATCAGCAGGGGTCGCCGCTGCATCAGCGCGAATTCCGGCGCGGCGATCAAGTGACGTGTCGACGGCATTAACGGGCAATGCAGCGTGATGATGTCGCTCACTCGCAGCACCTCCTCGAACGGCGTATACAACGGTCCCATGCCGGGCACGCCCTTGTATGTGGAGTACAGAACACGCATCCCGAGCGCCCGGCCGATCGCGGCAACCGACTGGCCGAGTGCACCGTCGCCGATGATCCCGAGCGTCGCGCCGGCGATGTCGTTGACGGGATAGTCGAAGTAGCAGAACTGCCCGGACTTCTGCCAGGCGCCCGCCGCGACCGATTGCCGGTAGGCAACGATGCTCCGGCGCAATGCAAAGATCAGCGCAAACGTGTGCTCCGGCACCGTGTGGACCGCGTAGTTGCGGATGTTCGACACGCCAATTCCGCGTGCGGCGCAGGCGGTGACGTCCACGTTGTCGTAGCCCGTTGCGGCGACTGCAATCAACTTCAGCCGAGGCGCTCCTGCGAGCGCCGCGCTGCGGATCGGGACCTTGTTGACGATCACGATGTCGGCGTCGGAAATGCGTCCGGCAACTTCCTCCGGCGACGTTTTCGCGAACGTGATGAGCTCGTCGGCGCACTCCGGCCGGCGCAGCTCTATCTCCGGCGGCAGCGTCGCGCGGTCGAGAAAAACAATCTTGCGCATGGGGCGGCCTCCAGTCAGTGAATCGAGCGCAGACCTTGTGTGGCTGCCGCGACGATGGCGGCCGGCGTGATACCGAAATATTCGTACAGAGCATCGGCGGGGCCCGATGCGCCGTAGCCCGTCATGCCGACGAAGGCGCCGTGCTCGCCGAGGTAGCGATCCCAGCCGAAGCGCAGCGCCGCCTCGACGCCGACCCGCATGCATCCCTGTCCCAGTGTCGCCGCACGATAGGCCGGATCCTGCAATTCGAACAATTCCCAGGACGGCATCGACACGACCGCCGTCGAGATGCCTTCGTCCTGCAGTCGCGAGCGCGCCTGCAGGGCGAGCGAGACTTCGGAGCCGGTGGCGAGCAGCGTCACTTCGCGTCGCGCGCCTTCGCCTTCGGCCAACACGTAGGCGCCGCGACGCGAGAGGTTTTCATGCCCGCCGGCGCTGCGAACGAGCGGCAGGTCCTGCCGCGCGAACACCAGGCTTACGGGGCCGGAGCGATGTTCGAGGGCGATCTCCCAGCACTCGGCCGCTTCGACGGCGTCGGCCGGCCGCAGCACCAGCATGTTGGGCATTGCGCGCAGCGAAGCGAGGACCTCGACCGGCTGATGTGTCGGCCCGTTCTTGCCGACGCCGATTGAGTCGTGGCTGAACACGAACTTCACCGGCAGCCCCATCAGCGCGGCCATGCGCATCGCCGGGCGCTCGTAATCGGCGAACGGAAGGTACGTGACCGCAAGCGGAATGACGCCGCCGTGTGCGGCCATGCCGTTCGCCATTGCACCCATGACGTGCTCGCGCACGCCGCAGTGGACGTACGCGCCGCTGCGGTCGTTCGCAGTGAACGCTTTGAGCCGGCGCTTGTGGCTGGTCGGCGCCTCGAGGTCGGCGCAGGCCACGACGCGTTCGGGCAGCACATCGGTCAGCAGATCGTTAATTTCCGCGGAAATCATGATCCCGCCCTGCGGCTTGTTCTGAATCACCGCACGGCGCTTGCAGTCAAGCAGGACGTCTCGCCAGCCGGCGGGCAGTTCGCCGCGCAGCAAGCGCTCGAACTCCGCGCGCTCGGCGGTCGGCAGCGCAGCCAGGCGCTTCTTCCATGCGGTGTGTTCGGGATCGCTGCGGCGGCCGGCGGCACGCCACGCGCCAAGGACGGTTTCGGGTATTTCGAAAGACGGATATGGCCAGTCGAGCGCCTGCCGCGCCGCTTCGGCGTCCGCAGGATGCAGGCGCGCGCTGTGGCCGCCGCGCTGCCCCTGCAGCCGGGCGATGCCGCGCGCGATGACCGTGCGGCACGCGATCATCGAAGGGCGCGGGTCCTTCCGCGCTTCCGCGATCGCGTCCGATACGGCTTCGATGTCGTGGCCGTCGACCTCGACGACGTGCCAATCGGCGACGCGAAAGCGCGCGGCGACGTCTTCGCTGATCGACAGCGTCGTGCTGCCGTCGTCGGTGATGCGATTGTCGTCCCAGAAGAGGACCAGCTTGCCCAGCCGCAGGTGCCCCGCCAGCGAGATCATCTCCTGGCCGATCCCCTCCTGCAGACAGCCGTCGCCGACGAAAGCGTAGGTGGTGTGATCGACAAGGCCCGTGCCGAAACGTGCACTGAGGTAGGCCTCCGCAACCGCCATGCCGAACGCATTCGCGATGCCCTGCCCAAGCGGCCCAGTCGTCACCTCGATGCCGCGTCGAAGGATCGAACTCGGGATGCCCTTCGCAGCGCGAGCCGAGCTCGCGGAAGGTCTTGATCTGATCGATCGAGATCGCTTCGTAGCCGCTCAAGTACAGCAGCGAGTACAGCAGCATCGAACCGTGACCATTGGACAGCACGAAACGATCGCGGTCCGGCCAGGTCGGGTCGGCCGGATTGAACTTCAGGTGCCGGGAATAGAGCGCGGTGGCGATCTCGGCCATCCCGAGCGGCACGCCCTGGTGACCCTCGGTCGCGCGCACGATGGCGTCGATCGAAAGGAACCGGATCGCATGAGCCATTCGCTGCAGATCAACGCTGCGCGAATCTGCGACGACGGCTGCGGCCGATGTGTTCATGGCTGTACTGCCTTCCTCGAGGTGGGGATCAGCGGATCGTCGAGCGCCGGCACGTAGCTCATCAGCAGGAGCACGGCAAGCGCCACCAGGTAGAACGGGACCATTGCACGCACCGTCTCGCCGATCTTGACCTTGGCGATCGAACTCGTAATGAAGAGCGTCGTGCCGACCGGAGGGGTGTAAAGACCAATCGCAAGGTTGACCACCATCATTACGCCGAGCTGCACCGTATCCATGCCCGCCATCTGCGCGAGCGGTACGAAGATTGGTGTCAGCAGCAATACGGCGGCCGGCAGATCGATGAACATCCCGGCGAAGATCATGATGATGTTCATCGCGAGGATGATCAGCCAAGGCTCGTGCAGCGTGTTTTTGGCGAATTCGGCGAATGCCACCGGAAGCTGCTCGAACGTGATGATCCAGCCCATCGCACTCGACGCCATGATGACGAGCAGCACCACTCCGGTCGCAATTCCTGCTTCAAGGATTGCGGCCTTGACCCGCTGCATTGTCATGTCGTGGTAGACCAGCATCGACACCACCCCCGCATAAAGCGTACTGATAATGCTGACCTCGGTCGGAGTTGCAATGCCAAAGCGCAGGAAGACGATGATCAGGACCGGCAGCGCAAGCGCCGGGGAGGCGTAGGCGACTTCCTTGAGGACCAGCTTCACGCTGATCGGACGCACTTCCCGCGGATAATTCTTGGCGCGCCCGACGAAGTAGCACACGGCCATGAAGCCGAAGCACAGCATCAGCCCGGGCAGGATGCCGGCGATGAAAAGTGCTCCGATCGAGGCGCCCGAAGCGAGCGCAAAGATGATGAACGGGATCGAGGGCGGAATCAGGATGTCGATCGTCGCAGCCGCCGCGAGCGTCGCCGCGGCAAACGAACCCGGGTAACCCAGCTTCTTTTGCCATGGAATCAGCATCGAGCCGATGGCCGAGGCATCGGCAACCGCCGAGCCGGACACGCCGCCGAAGATCGTCGAAGACATCACGCCGACCTGCGCCGGGCCGCCGTGAAAGCGCCCGATCAGGGTGGTCATCAGGTCGATCAGCGTCTGCCCAAGCCGGCCTCCCATCATCAGCGCGCCGGTCAGGATGAAGAACGGGATCGCGATCAATGGAAAGCTCTGCACCTGCGACACCATCTGTTCGACGACGAGGCTGAGCGGCACCCGGTCCGAGACCATGATGCCGCCGATGGCGGCCAGCACCAGCGCGTGGGCAATCGGAATCGCCGCTATTGCGGCAATTGCGAAGATCAGGAATGCGACGGCGCTCATCAGAAGGCTCCCGTGACTTGTTCGTGCTTTTCCTTGACCCAGTTCAGCAACTCGCCCAGATGGACCAGCGCGATGAGGACAAAGCCGAGGAACAGACAGATGTAGGTGACCGAACCTGGAACGCCAAGGATCGGTGACCGCTCATCGGCCACGATCGGAATCGCCTGTGCCGTGACGACCGCCAGCAGGCCGTAGGCGCCGATGATCGCGACATGGCCGACCGAGGCGATAATGCGCCGCACGCGTCCATGGACGGCATCGGCGAGGAAAGTCGTCGCGATATGCGCTCCGTGCTGCGCGGCTAGGACGACACCGGCCATGACGAGCCACGGGAACAGCAGCTCCGGAATTTCCGAGGCCCAGCGCAGGCTCGAGCCGCTGAAGTAGCGCAGGATCACGTCACTGCAGAGGATGAAGAAGATCGCGCTGAACGTCAGATACAGGATCGCAGCGCACGCCCATGCGATGCCGCGAGTCAGCCTTTCCGCGATGACGGATGCCATGGTGTCTCCTGGTTAGCGAGGCGGACCGCTCGTTGACCGGTCCGCCGGCGGTTCTTCGGATCTGCGTCCGCTACTTGGCACGCGCCGCGGCGACGACCTTGGTCACGTAGTCGCCGATCGGTCCAGTGGCCCACTTCTTCGTGACCGAGTCGGTGGCCTTGGCAAACTGGGACTGGTCGACCTTGTCGATCTTGACGCCCTTCTTCGGCAGCTCGACGAGGAGTCGGTCGTCCGCCTCCTTCGAGAGCTTTCGCTGCACGGCAGTGGCCTCGTTCGCGGCTTCCAGGATGATCTTGCGGTCGGCCTCGGACAGACGGTCCCAGGTGCGCTTGCTCATCAGTAGCGGCGTCATCTCGAACTTGTGGCCGGTGAGCGAGATGTACTTCTGCACTTCATAGAGCTTCGAGGCATCGACGTTGGCAAGCGGATTCTCCTGGCCGTCGACCACGCCCTGCTGCAACGCTACGTACAGCTCGGCGAACTTGATCTGCTGCGTCTCGGCGCCCAGCGCCGTCATGATGTCGATCGTCACCGCGTCCGGCGGCGTGCGGATCTTCAGGCCCTTCATGTCGGCAGGCGAGAGCACCGCCTTCTTGCTGTTCGAGACGTGGCGAATGCCGTTGTCCCAGTAGCCGAGTACGACGAGGTTCTTGGCCGCAGACTTCTCGGCGAGTTCCTTGCCGAGCGGCCCGTCGAGCAGCTTGAACGCCGCCGCCGGGTCCGCGAACAGGAACGGCATGCCGAACGCGGCGTATTCGGGCACGATCGTGGCCGTCGCGCCCTGGCTGTTGGCGGACATGTCGAGCGAGCCAGAGCGCAACGCGGTCAGCATGGCGGCGTCGTCGCCCAGCTGGGCGGATGGCGCGACATTGACCTCGATCTTGCCGCCGCTCTTCTGCTTGACCGCGTTGGCGAAGGCCACCGCCGCTTCATGGCGCGGGTTGCCCGGCGCGGCGCCGTGGCCGAGCGTAAGTTTGGTCTGGGCGAACGGCGTGCCGGCCGCCAGCGTGAGCGCGGCAGCGGCCAATAGCGAAGTGAATTTCATTGGAAGTCTCCTGGAGTGAAGTAATAGTTGGGCGACTGCGCTTGCAGCGATGTCGCCTCTGGTGATCAGTTCAGCCAGCCCTTGATGGACTGGGTCATGGCGGCAGTGGAAATGCCGTACTTGTCGTGCAGCGTCGGCAACGCGCCGGCGTCGAGGAAGGCGTCCGGCAGCGCGATCTGGCGGAACGGCGGCGTGACACCCGCGCGCAACAGCACGCCGGCGATCGCCTCGCCCAGGCCGCCGACGACCGAGTGGTTCTCGGCGACGATCACCAGGCGCCCGCTGCGCGACGGCTTCGCGCACGATCGTCTCCTCGTCGAGCGGCTTGATCGTCGGCACGTGCAGCACGCCGACGTCGACACTGTCCGAGCGCAGCTTCTCGACCGTTTCGAGCGCGCGCATCGTCATCAAGCCGCTCGAGATGATCAGCGCGTCCTTGCCGTCGCGCAGCAGCTTGGCCTTGCCGAGTTCGAACGTGTAGTCGTATTCGTCGAGCACCACCGGCACCTGGCCGCGGGGCAGTCGCATGTACACCGGCCCGTTGTGCGCGGCCATCGCCGGCACCGCCTGCTCGATGTCGACCGCATCGCACGGATCGATGATCGTCAGGTTCGGCATGCCGCGGAAGATCGCGAGATCCTCGGTCGCCTGGTGACTCGGACCGTAGCCCGTGGTCAGTCCGGGCAGCGCGCAGGCGATCTTGACGTTGAGGTTTTCCTCGGCGATCACCTGATGGATGAAGTCATAGGCGCGGCGCGACGCGAATACCGCATAGGTCGTGGCGAAGGGGATGAAGCCTTCCTTCGCCATACCGCCGGCCGCGCCCATCAGCAGCTGCTCGGCCATGCCCATCTGGAAGAAGCGCTCAGGGAACGCCTGCGCAAAGATGTGCAGGTCCGTGTACTTGGCCAGATCGGCGGTCATGCCGACGATCTCGGGCCGTGACTGCGCCAGCGCCACGAGCGCATTGCCGAACGGAGCCGGGCGCGTGCGCTGTCCCTCGCCAGCGATCGAGGCGATCATCGCCGACGTCTTGAGGCGCGGCTTGCTTGCAACGGTGCTCATGGTTTAGCTCCTCGCCGCGTGCGCGGCATCCAGCAGTTCAATCGCGTTCTGCCACTCGGCGGCGGCCACCTGCATGAAGTGGTTCTTCTCGCGCGCCTCGAGGAAAGGCACGCCCTTGCCCATCTTCGTGTCGAACAGGATGACGCGCGGCCGGGGCTGCGCCAGGTTGCGCGCCTTGTCGAAGGCGGCGAGCACCGCGGGTAGGTCGTTGCCGCTGACGCGCTGTACGTGCCAGCCGAACGCCGCCCACTTGTCCACGAGTGGCTCGAAACCCAGCACCTTGGTCGATTGACCATCGGCCTGCTGGTTGTTGACGTCGACCAGCGTGATCAGGTTCGCGAGTTGAAAGTGGCTCGCCGACATCGCGGCTTCCCACGTCGAACCTTCGTCGAGCTCGCCGTCGGACATGCAGTTGTAGACAAAGGCCGGGTTGCCCTTCTGGCGCAGGCCGAGCGCCATGCCAACCGCAATCGGCAGGCCCTGGCCGAGCGAGCCGCCCGAGATCTCCATGCCCGGCGTGTAGGTCGCCATGCCGGACATCGGCAGGCGGCTGTCGTCACCGCCGTAGGTCTCCAGTTCCTCTTCGGGCACGATGCCGGCCTCGATCAGCGCGGCGTAGAAGGCGATTGCGTAGTGACCATGCGAGAGCAGGAAGCGGTCGCGCCCTTCCCATTCGGGGTCGTCGGCGCGCAACTTCAGCGCATGGCCGTAGGCGACGGCCAGGATCTCGGCCATGCCGAGCGCCTGACCGATGTAGCCCTGTCCCTGCACTTCGCCCATCCGAAGCGCATAGCGGCGGATGCGGTAGGCGCATTCGGCAAGTTCGGAAAGCTTGTCCGTCATCTGAGGTCCTTCGACAGTGAGTGTCATGTGGCGGGCTCCGGTCAGTGGATCAGCATCCCGCCGTTTACATCGAGCGTGATGCCGGTGAGGTAACTGGACAGATCGCTGGCGAGGAACAGGCAGCAGTTCGAGACATCGACGGCATCGCCCAATCGATTCAGCGGAATGCCCTTGAGAATTTCCAGCTTCAGTTCCGGCGTCAGCTTGCCCCCGGTGATGTCGGTCTGGATCAAGCCGGGGGTCACCGAATTGACGCGGATGTTGTCCGGTCCGAGCTCACGCGCCATCGCCTTGCCGAGGCCGAGGACGCCAGCCTTGGCGGCCGAGTAGTGCGGCCCGCCGAAGATGCCGCCGCCACGCTGGGCCGAGACTGACGACAGGCAGACGATCGAGCCCGTCTTGCGGCCGCGCATGTGCGGGATGACGGCCTGGCTCATGTACAGAGTGCCGCGCAGCGAGACGTCGGTGACAGCCTCGTAGTTCTCGGGCTTGATGTCCATCAGCTTGAGCGGCTGCGTGATACCCGCGTTATTGACAAGGATGTCGATGCGGCCGAGCTTCTCGATCACTGTGGCGGCGGCGCGCTCGCAGTCCGGTTTGCTGGTGACATTGCACGCGATGCCGATGTGGCCAGGACCGATATCAGCGGCGGCCTCTTCAGCCGCTTCGGCGGTCAGGTCAAGAATGGCGACCCGGGCACCGTGCTCGGCGAAGAGCCGCGCGGTGGCTTTGCCGATGCCGCGCGCAGAGGCGGCCCCGGTGATGATTGCGACTTTATCCTTCAGCAGCATGTCTGGCTCCAACTCGGTTTGAAAGTGGACGCATGTTGCGTTTGCGCTTGATTGCCAGCAAGCTTGCCCGTCTCAGGCCGCATTGAATAAATTTCATGCTGCGATGCAACTGCCGCCCCTGAAGGGAATCATTGCGTTCGAAGTCGTGGCCCGCCTAGGCAGCATCAACAAGGCGGCCGATGAACTCAACGTCACCGCATCGGCGATCAGCCACCAGATCACCAACCTGGAAGGCTATGTCGGACGGAAGCTCTTTGAGCGGACTTCGCGCGGGCTCGTGCTCACGCCGGTGGGCGAGCGCTATCAGAGCGACCTGGCGGGCGCGCTGGCGCTGATCGCGAGCGCGGCGCATAACGCGCGCAGCGCGGAGGGTATCGAGGTCCTGCGCATACACGTGTCACCCAGCTTTGCCAGTCGCTGGCTGATGCCGCGGCTGCGGGCGTTTCTTTCCGAGCATCCGGACCTGCGCATCCAGCTCTCCGCGTCGCACACGCATTCCGATTTCTCGCGCGGGGAAGTGGACCTCGACATCCGCTACGGCGCGATCAAGTGGGGCGACCTGCATGTCGAAACTATCTTCGAGGAGGAGATGCTGCCGCTCGCCAGCCCCGCCCTGCTGGGGTGCGCCGTCATGCGTAGCCCCGAGCAGCTGCTTGCGCAGCCGCTGATTTTTTCCGACATCAATGTCATCCAGTGGCCGCGCTGGTTTGCGGCGCACGGTGTCCCGCTGAGTCCGGGCACGTATGCATTGCGCTTCGATCGCGCGTATTTGGTGATCGAGGCGGCGGTGCAAGGGCTGGGAATCGCGCTGGAGAGCGCACGCCTGGCCGAAGCCTCCCTCCTGAACGGCGCGTTGGTGCCTGTGTTTTCTGATCGGAAGGGGATCCAGGTCCACGCCCATCACCTCGTCTATCCCGAGGCGCACGGCAAATGGAACAAGGTCGTGCGCTTCGTCAACTGGCTGCGCAGAGAGGCCTCGCGTTCGCCGGCAGCGGCACCTGCGAAAGGTGTGCCGGTCGACGGCTGAGCGTGGCTGTGGGGCTGGCCAACGGGAAACCGGAGCGGACGAAAGATCACGGCTGCAGTCGCAACCGGCTCGACTTCAGCATTGCGACAATTGCCATGCGTATTTCCCTCTGCCACACCGCCGTGCGCTGACTGACCGCGAGGAACCGGACGCGCGAGCAAGACGGGACGACACGGGGTAAAGCGTCTGACCATGCGATTGTGAAGAATCCTCCAACGCGCGGAACTCGGACCGTCACCGTCGGCACGCTAACTCGGGGTGATGGCCACGAAGGATGCGATTCGGCAAGTCGCGGATGTCGCCACGACCTGCCATTGACATGTACGGAGGAACAGAAATGATTTCGACTCAGGAAGTTGTAGACCATCACCTGAAGTGCTTTGGCGATGGCGACCTCGGGGGCATCCTGTCGGACTACGCACCGGGCGCCGTCCTGTTCACATCAGAGGGGCCCCTCAGGGGCAGCGGCGAAATCGGGCCGTTGTTCGAGGCGATGATTGCAGAGTTTGGGAAGCCGGGCGCAGTGTTCAACATGCAGCGCCAGTACGTCGACGGCGACCATGCCTACATTCTTTGGACCGCGGAAACGGCAGACAACCGGTACGAGCTGGGCACGGACACGTTCATCGTGCGGGACGGCAAGATCGTCGTTCAGTCGTTCGCCGGCAAGGTCACGCCGAAGGGCTGAACGCACTGATGCATGACGGGGGTCATGACGCCGAACGGATCAGGCCTTCCCGCGTTTCGTGGAACTCCATTCCGCCAATACCGTTTCCAGCTTCCGGTGCGCGCCGAGCAACCTTGCGTAGGCGCGTTCGGACTGCGCACCCTTGGCGAGTGCGAGTGGAATCAGTGCGCTGCGGTCCGCGGATGACCAGCCACGCATCGGTATCGCCGCAAACAGCGGTGCGAGGCTCGACCATGCTTCGCGCTCGTTGCGCGTGAAGCGATGCTGCGGCGGCAGGCCGCAGCGTTGTCGAGCCAGTTCCAGTGCGCGCTCCTTGGCCGCGGCACGACTTTCGAGCGCGAGGGAGGCCAGGAACGCTCCGACGCGCAGGCCGATGCGGGTGGGCAGCAGCAGAGGCGCGGGACGATCCGGGTCGAGGTCGAGGAACACGTGGTGCTCTGCGAGTTGGCGCAGGGTTTCGGGTGCGGAGCGATGCTGCGCGCGTCTGCGTATCCGTTCCAGTTCGACTGCCGCGAGCCGTAGCGCGGCCCGCGCACGCGGCCGGAAGCCCAGCTTGCAATAGAACCACCAGGCGCCGGACTCGATGCCTTCGTCGTTTCCCTGACCAAGCTGATATGGCTCGATGCTGAACGACGTCACTCCGCAGAATGCGTGCAGCGTGGCGAGCAGGCGGGCAAAGGTATGGGCCGCCTCGCCGCCCCGGAAAGTCTCGAACGTATTGAACGAGACGGCAGCCGTGCGACCCAGCAGATCTGCCTGGTGGTAACCGACCGGCACGCCATTTTGCAGTGTCAGTCCGCCGTAAATTGCGGGCAGCGGGGCACGCCGGTCGGGTTGGGTGCCGATCAATGCGAAGGCCAGTCCGCCATTGTCCTCGCAGAGCCAGACGTCGGCGTCGTTGCCATGGGCGAACGCGTCCAGATCGCGCTGGCGCGTCATCATCGATTCACGTGCCACCGTTACAAGTGTTCGCCCATCGGACGACGACAGACGCCGTAGCGTGCGCGGTGGAGACGCAATCTCGCGACGCAGATCGGGTCGCTCGTGACGCAGGGGGGTCGTTTGCCAGGTACGCGGGCCGCCCGGAAAGAAGGCCTTGGTTCGCGAAGGCGCGTCATCGGCCGCGACCAGTTCGCAGCTCGGGTTGATGAGATCGTAGAACGCTTCGCGCGTGACTTCGTCGCCGGGCATCGCCGCAACTAGTTCGACCAGGAAGGTGGCGTCGGTGTGCTTGCCACGCAGTGCGTCGAGTGCCTGAAACCCCGGCAGCGAGGTTTCGCGCAGTGCGTGGGCCTCGATGGCCGTTGTCAGACTCGGAAGCGCTTTGCCGATCGACCCCCCGGCCACAGCGTCGGTCCGGTCGAGCTTCAGCGCATGCGGCCAGCGCTGCGCGATCCAGCGAGCCGTCGGATAGAAGAACGGAAACCAGATCGCCGTCCCCGCGATGCCCGTGTAAGCCAACGCCTCGCGATGGGTACGCAGGTCGCGCCTGCGCTCAAAGGCCTCAAGCATCCGCTCCACCTGCCGCAGCACGCCAGCGTTGTGCGGGTAGGCGCGCATGAAGCACAGCACCTCGTGCAGTCGTCGGACCTGCTCTGCCGTGCGCAGCGGCGCGCGCTCTAGAAGGCGCAACGCCGCGAGCTTGCGTGCCACGGACCTCGGGGAGAAATCTTCACGGCATCGTTCGAGAGTGGCAAGGGCGCGCGCGGGCATCAAGGAATTTCCATCGGGCGGATCAGCTGCGCGCGAGTTTGGCATGGCGCGTTGCGGCTCGTTCTCATTGCCCGGCGAACGCGGCGGCGGTCCTGCGTAAAATTCTTCGCTTCGCACCGAACGGCTCACGAACAACTCTCGGAGAAAACGCCACGATGAACCGCACGATTTCGCTGCTGTCCGCCCTCGGTGCCACCCTTGCCCTGGCAGCCTGCGGCAAGCCGGAGCCTGCTGCGCTCAAAGGCGAGCCGGCCCCGTCAGCAAAGTCGGCCGAAGCGCCAAAGCCTGAACCGCTGAAGGTCGGCTTTGTCTACGTGAGCCCGGTGGGTGATGCCGGCTGGACCTCGCAGCACAACGCCGGCCGCCTCGCAATGGAGAAGGCGTTGGGCGACAAGGTCAAGACGAGTTTCGTCGAGAAAGTGCCGGAAGGGGCCGATGCCGAGCGCGTAATCCGCGACCTGGCGCAGCAGGGCAACATGCTGATTTTCACGACGTCGTTCGGCTTCATGAACCCGACGCTCAAGGTGGCCGAGGAATTCCCGAACGTGAAGTTCGAGCATGCCACCGGCTACAAGACCGCATCGAACGTCAACACCTACAACGCGCGCTTCTATGAAGGGCGCTACCTGGCCGGCATGGTCGCCGGCGGGATGAGCAAGACCGGCCAGCTAGGCTATGTGGCCGCGTTCCCGATCCCGGAGGTCCTGCAGGGGATCAATGCGTTCACGCTCGGCGCGCGGTCGGTCAATCCGAAAGCGCAGGTGCGCGTCGTCTGGGTCAACAGCTGGTACGACCCCGGCAAGGAGCGCGATGCTGCCAACACGCTGATGGGGCAGGGCGCCGACGTCGTCACTCACCATACCGACTCGACGGCGACCGTGGCGGTCGCCGAGGAGAAGGGCAAGATGGCCATCGCCTATCACTCCGACATGCGCAAGTTCGGACCCAATGCACAGCTCGCGGCAGTGACGCACCACTGGGGCGACTACTACACCGCGCGCGCAACGGCCGTGATGGAAGGCACCTGGTCGGTCGCGCCGGTGTGGGGCGGCATCAGGGAGGGCTTCATCAAGCTCGAGGGGCTTTCCGAAAAGCTTCCGAAGGACCTCGTCGATGCAGTGAGAAAGCGCGAGGACGAGATCCGCGCCGGCACGTTCCACCCATTCGCCGGACCGATCCTGACCAATGAAGGCAAGGAGATCACCGGCAGTGGGTCGCTCACCGACGAGCAATTGGGCAAGATGGACTACTACGTCGCCGGCGTTGTCGGCAAGGTGCCCACCGGAGGCAAGTGATCGTTCTCCGCGGCGCTGCGCAGATTCAGAATTCGTATTCGATCTGCACGCGCGCAGCGCGGCGCTGCACCCTAGGAGGTGAGCGGGGCGGGCGCTCGCGTCTTCCGCCCGGAGCCCGCTGCCAGGCGGGTCGAGCGTGCAACGGTGAGGATGGCAACCAGGGTCACGACGAACACTGCCACCTGCATGCCGTCCGGTCGCGCTTCATAGCCGACGAGCGCGCGCAGCGCTGCGCCGAGAGCAGAACCGTTGCCAATGAAGGCGGAAGTGTCCCAAAGCGGCGAGGCCAGACTTGGGATCAGGTCGGCCTGTATCAGAAAGCCGGCCGCCTGGCTGGCCATACCGGCGGCAACCATCACGAGCAGCACGCCGGTCCACTGAAACAGTTGCCGCAAGGGAATGCGAGCGAGGCCGGCGTACACGACGACGCCGAGCGTAACCCCGAGGGACAGCCCGAACGCCAAACCGGCGATGACATCGATGGCTCCCAGCTGGCCGCCAGTCATCGAACCGAACAGGAACAGCACGGTCTCGGAGCCCTCGCGCAGCACGGCGATGGCAGCGACGACGCCAACCGCGGCAAGACTGCGCTCGCCTGCACGAACTGCGCTCGCCACTTGTCTCGCATCCGCAGCGAGCTCCGCTCCGTGCTGCGACATCCACACTTGGTGCCAGGCCAGCATTAGTACTGCCGCACCAAGCACACTGGCGTTGAAGATCTCCTGGTTCGTGCCGTCGATCAGTTGCGGAAACTGTGTGACCGCAAGCGCGATGCCAACGGCACCCACGGCACCTGCAGTGGCGCCGCCGGCAAGCCAGCGGCCTCGACCGTCAAGCCCGCGCGTGGCCGCAACGAGGATGCCGATCAACAGTGCCGCCTCGAGCGATTCGCGGAAGACGATGAGCGCGACTGCAAGCACGGGCTACTCCGCAATCAACACACCGCGCGTCGTCTTCTCGCGGTATTCGTCGAAGAACGGGTAGCGGCCGGGCTTCAGCGGTCCGACATTGATGGTCGCGCGGGTCCCTGGCTGCACCATTTTTTCGCGCTTCAACTCATGGCTTTCGAACTCGGCTGCCGCCTTGTCCTGGTTGTCGATCACCAGCTTGACCTTGACGCCCACGGGTACTCGCACCTCGGCAGGCTCGAAGCGACCGTCGCGCAGCACGATGACGACTTCTGGCTCTGCGGCCGGCGCGGTCGCGGGCAGCAAAGTCAATGGCGCAAGGATCAGCGCCAACCGCAGGACACCTCGAAGACGGAACATGATCATTTATTCTCCCTGTATAGAAATGATAATCATTCTCATTTCGGCGTCAAGTGGTTCTCAGGACATTTCTTTGTGCCGCGCAAAGCAGGCGGACGGCGCTGCGGCCGCCAGGCAGAGCTGAACATCGAGAGCGTCGATAAGGCAGCTCGGCCGCGCGCGGTTCGGGCTCGGGTCCGGCCAAGCCCATTCGCGCCGAGCTGACGGTGGCGCGGACTCGCTTTCACTTTCAGCGAGAGGCCCTGTTCGCTGCGCGAAGCACGTTGAGCATCGCGATCTGCTCGCCGCTCGGCTTGAAAGGCACCTGGTCGGTCGCGCCGGTGTGGGGCGGCATCAGAGAGGGTTTCACCAAGAGGGGCTTTCCGAGAAACTGCCGAAGGAGCTGGTGGCGGAGGTGAAGAAGCGAGAGGAGGAGATTCGCGCTGGTGCATTCCATCCCTTCACCGGTCCGATCAACGACAACGAAGGCAGGGACGTGATTGCCAGCGGCGCGCTCACCGACGAACAGCTGGGCAGGATGGACTACTACGTCGCCGACGTGGTCGGGAAGGTTCCAACCGGTGGCAAGTAGTCGAATGGCCTCTGACAGTTGTAGGGCGCCGTTTAAGGCCTTCCGGACGCTTGAGCCCGCGGGCACGATGTCGAACTGGGCTTCTCGCGGCCCGGCGGGCCTGCGCGCGCATCGAGGCCTTCAACGGCAGGCTGCTACAGGAGCGTCTGAACTTCTGAACCAGCACTATTCTTGTCATTGCACGACGCACGCGAGAAGATCGAGGCGTGGCTACAGGGCTATAACGAGACGTCTCCATGGTTCGCTCGTCTGGGCCACGTGGGCTCGGGGTACTCTGGGTCAGGACGGAGTCAATCGGGTGTCTTCGGCGTTCAAATTGATTGCAACCGCGAAGAGTGCGCCGGAAGCGATGAAGAACACCTCGCGAATGCGTTTCGGCGGGTGGGCGCGCGTCCTGGTCATGGCCATCACCTGGGGCACAGCGAATACCGCGTTTGGCTGGATCTACCCGGAGCACCGCGACATCGCAGTGCTCGCCGTTCAGGGACTCGAGCGCCGAACGCAGGGCCGAGTTCGATCGCCTTTGGCAGGAGGCGCGAGACGGTGACCAGCAGCGCATGTGCGCGATGGTGGCCGACCCCGAGCAGGGGGTGACGCCGGCGTGCATCGACTGGGCGGCGCTCTCGGGTATTGCCGGCGATCATTCCTGTTCGAGCGCGGAGATGCTCGAGACCGTTCGCAAATCGGACTGGATTCTCGTCGTTGCGGATGTTGCCGCCCAGCTCAAGGTGGATCTCGCGCGGATTCCGGTGACCGCGCCGGCGGACCAGGTCGAGCCCGCCGCCCGCATCATTGCCGACGCCCAGCGGCGCCTCGCCGACGAGGCGAGTCGCGCAAAGCGCCTGAACGCGCAGCGCTCCGCCGACACGCGGATGCAGCGCGCGGACCCGCAGTACGCGACGCGCGCGGACGCCAACCTCGCCCATTTCCTTCTTCCGCGCCCCGACACCAATCTCGATCCGATCGACTATGGAAGACTGGCACTGAAGCCCGGGTCCGACCTCGAACGCAGTCGGCGTCTATGCCTGGTATCACATCAGCGCGATGGAGAAGGCGAGCCGGCTCGCCAACGAGCGGCTTTCGCCCGAGGAGCGGCGCGCGCTGGTGCGCGCCATGCTGTTCGACGAGGCGTTCGCGCTGCACTTTCTGGAAGACGTCTTTGCGGCCGGTCACGTCGCGGGCAGCTGGGGCGATGTGTCGCAGCGCAAGGGCACGCACGACTTCTACAACCAGAACGGGCTCGAGGTGTTCACGTGGAAGGGGCGCGAACAGAACGATCGTGCTGATGGGCGATGCGCACATGCGCCCGCAGGACGCCGCGCTCGCCGCCGAGTCGGTGCGCAAGAGCATCGCGCAGGTGCTCGATGCTGCCGCCGGGCGGTCCCGCGGCTACGGCATCCCGCCCGCTGCAACCGCGGCGGCCGGGCCGGACGACTTCGACGTCTGCAAGAGCGCCACTTTTCCCGACCGTGGCGCCGGCCTCGGCACCGGCCGCGGGCAATACGGACAGGTTCTCGTGGAAGTGCTGCTGGACACACCCGTGCCGGCGCTGGGTCCCGGCCTGGGCTCGCTCCCGCGCGCACGCAGTGAGGTGGGCGCGTTCATGGGGCTCGCCGCATCGATCAACGGGCGCGGCGTGAATGGCGGCTTCGAAGCCTCGCAGAACGAAAACGGCTTCATTGCCGGACTCGACCTCGGGTTTCGCGTCGGCTTGGGACTGGAGGGGGCGCTGGGCGATGCGGGGGATGGACTCGCCTTTCTTCAGGTCGGCCTCGCCGCCGACGGGCCCTCGACGAACAAGTTCTCCGAGACAGGACTGGGAACGCTCGGAGGGAGCCTGAGCGCTGCGATCCCGGCGCGCTCGGGCCTGTCGACGCGGATCCGGATGCCCTATTACCTCATTCCGGGCGACCTCCTGTTCCTGTCGCCGATGTACTTCTTCAACCCCGAGAAGTACACGCAGCTCGCCGTCACCGCCAGTAACGGCGGCCTCTTGCGCTGGCAACAGGGCCTGGGCCACGCGCATCGGCCGATTCCAGTTCGTGCTGGGGCGCGAGCTCGGCGTGACCTTCTATGGGCTATGGGGCGACCCGCAGTTGGTCGCGCCACCCGCTCCCCCCGCCGCCGTCGGGCGCGTGGTCAACTTCAAGTCGACGTACTTCGACCTGCCGATCCTCGAGTACCGTCCCTACCGCGCGTTCTCCGCAAACCAGAGCTCGACTGTCTTGTTCCAGCTGTTCGCCGGCGCGGACGTGCCTTACGGCGAATCGGTGGTTGCTCCGATCGGCGCTCCGCCACCGAGTCTGCACACGGTCTGGTCGGTCGGCCTGCGCATGACCTTTGACTGGAGGTATTACTGGCAATGACGACACTGGCTCAGGATCCGCGCCCGGCCGCGAAGCCGAACTCCGGGACGCGCGCTCGGCACCTCGGACGCTGGTGCGAGCGAGGGCGTCTTCTTGCCTCGTTGCTCATGGCGGGTGTGGCCGCGGGCTGTGCGTCCCCGCCGTTGAATCCCTACTCTGTCGATACGCCGCCGCTTATCGTTGTGCCTGCCGCACAGGCGGGCGTTCAGGACAAGCGGGCCCGGTTTCGCGAGATCTTCTGCGCGGTCCTCGAGGCGCGCAAGGCCGAGCTGCCCGACTATCGGCCGTGCGACGAAGCGCTGACGCGAGTTGGCGTCGAGCCTGCCGTCGCCGCCACGCCGGTCAATCTGGCGCCGTCGCGCCGACGGCTCGTTGCCGTGCTGGTGGCGGGATTCGGATACGACTGCTTTGCGAATTGGCTCGAGGCGCCCGGTACGACCGCGGAGCACCTGCGCCGACAAGGCTATGACCTTTCGCTGATCGGCGTCGAGGGTCTTTCGAGCACGACCCGCAACGCGCGGCTGATCCGTGATGCCCTGATGGCGCTGCCGGCGGAGTCCGGTCCGCCGCGAACCGTGCTCATCGGGTATTCGAAGGGTTCGAACGATATTCTCGAAGCACTCGTGGCCTACCCGGAGGTTCGAGCGCGCGTGGCAGCGTTCGTGAGTATGGCCGGCACGATCGGAGGCTCGCCGCTCGCAAACGACTCCGACCAGGACATGGCCGAGTTGCTTACGCGCTTCCCCGGCTCGAAGTGCACGGTTGGAGACCGAGGCGCGGTGGCGAGCCTGCGGCCCGACACGCGGCAGCGATGGCTGGCCGCGAATCCGCTGCCGAAGGAATTGCGGTACTACTCGGTCGTCACCTTTCCGCAGCCGGATCGGATCTCGTCGATCCTGAAGCAGGGATATGACAAGCTCGGCCGCGTTGATGCGCGCAACGACAGTCAGGCGATCTTCTACGACCAGGTGGTGCCAGGAAGCACGCTGGTCGCCTATCTCAATGCCGACCACTGGGCGGTCGCCGTGCCGATCGCGCGTACGCACAAGACGATCGCGGCGACGTTCGTGACGCAGAACGCCTATCCGCGGGAGGCTCTCGCGGAAGCCGTGTTGCGTTTCGTCGAGGAGGATCTCGAGATCCCGCAGCGACCGGTCGCGCAAAGCTCGGCGCATCCGACATTGATGTCCGGCGCCGGCCCGCATTCGCCAGGGGACGTAACTGCTTCAGGTCTGCGTCAGGATCGCCCAAAAACCGGATCCACGATCCCTGCAACTTAGCGAAGGCTTGCCCCCAGGAACTCCATCACGGGCATGGAGTGTGAGGTCGGGCCCATGCAGCGCGCAGTTCGAGCTCGCGCGATCCCAGTGGATGCGCCTCGTCTAGCGAACGAGTGCAATCAGCCAGTTCGCCATGGAAGGCCAGGCTTCGCTCTGCGCGAAGGCGATGCGCGCCGGCACCGCCGCAATCAGCAGCGCCGCGCCCCACCCGAAGGCCGGATGCAATCGACGATGACGCACGGTATCAATCGCCACGACCAGGATGACGCAGGCGATCATCACGGCAAAGAACGCGGGCAGGCCCGCCTGCTTGAGTGCGTCGACCGGCAGGCGCGCGACGGCCGGTGTCAGCATCCCCACTGTGCCGAGCAACATCAGCCTCTTGTGCGTCGCGCTATGGCGCCGCTTGGCGATCGCGCTCCCGACCAGGATTGCGAACACGAGCATGTCGGCGAGCGGAATCGCCAAGAACATCTGCGGTGTCACCTGCGGCGCCGGCGAAAACCCGCGTCGCCCAGCATCGAGCGCGGCCGCCACGCCGACGACGACCACCAGAATCGCCAGCCCGATGCCGGCGACTCCGAGCCGGCGATGCAGATCGGTACGGCCGATCTCGACGAGCGCAGTCTGCGTGATGAACAGCGCAAGCCAGGCCGACATCACGAGCGCCGTGCGCGAACAGCAGATTCGAAAGCGGCGGTGTGCCGAACCAGCCCTTTAGATAGAAAGTCCGTGCGAATCCGGCAAAGACGACCACCAGGACGACAATCAGGGCGCCGACGAAGAGCGGCCGGTCGGGTCGCGCGGTGCGCACCGATGATGATGCGATAACAGGTGTGGCGGACACGGGTCTCCCGTGGAAGTGGCGTCGAAGCGATCTTTGCACCCACGGAGCCGGGCGTCCAGCCGTCACGCAGGCGCGGTGAGCGGGCCGGCGTTCCCGGTGCACATCAGACACCGGCCGATTGCCGACACCGAAGTATCGGACCAGGTTCGCCCAAGAACGGACGTTGGCTTTCAGCCTGTTGTACGTCCCTCGGCCCGTCGCTAAACTTGTCATGTGGTCGGCAGTTCACCAAGGCGTCGCCGCGCGACTGGTCGCGAGCTAAACCTGCCATCTCTGTTCGGATCCTCTGCAGCCATGCTTTTCGGTAGCAGCTCGGCACCGGCAAGTCGGCGACCCCCGGCATCGCGACGCGTGAGCGATGCATCCGAGCGGCTGCCTGAACCTGAGGAGCCGTTGATGACACGAGAAGCCACCCAGTTGGTCGTACCTGACCTATCGGCCTTTGCTCGTAACCTTGGTCGCGCATTGAAAGCACAGCAGGCTCGCTCCGGTGAGCCCCTTGGCCACTTGCACCTCCAAAACCTTGTCGCGCGGGCGGCTGGCTATCGCAATCTGCAGGCGCTCAAGGCGGCCGACCGCCGTGTTACCAGCCCGGGCGCCAATGCTCGTTTATCCGAGCACGCGCGCCGAGCACTGATGCAGTTTGACCGCGAGGGCCGGCTGGTTCGCTGGCCAACCAAGTTCAGCGTACAGCGCCTGGCAATGTGGCTGCTGTGGATGCGCTTTGAGGGCAAGCGGGTCTACACCGAGCGAGAGGTAAACGCGGTGTTGAAGGCTGCCAACGATTTCGGTGACCACGTGACGCTTCGTCGCGAACTCGTGAATCACCGCCTTCTGACTCGAAAGAGCGATTGCTCCGAGTACCGAAAGGTTTCGGCGCGGCCGGATGATGAAGTGAAGGCTCTTCTTGCAGCCTGGCGCTCGAGGTCTTTGGCGCAGCAGTAGCCATGAGGAAAGCCCTTTGGGTGCTAGCGCTCGGTGTTGTGGCGCTTGCCGCCTACCTATGCCTGTGGCCTGTTCCGATCCGGGCTGTCGCGTGGGATGCCCCTGCGGCGCCCGGCTACAGCGGCCCGCACGCCGCCAATGACAAGCTGGCTCACCTTAACGTCATCTCGCTGGGCAACGAAGCGGGCCCTGAGCACATCGTGTTGGCCCGCGACGGCAAGCTTTACGCCGCCGTCGCCGGTGGCCGGGTGCTGCGGATGAATCCGGACGGTACGGCACAGGAGGTGTTCGCGGAAACCGGTGGGCGAGTACTTGGATTCGACTTCGACGCGGCAGGCAACCTGATCGCGGCGGACGCCATAAAGGGCCTGCTCGCTATCGGGCCGGACCGCCGGATCACGCTCCTCGTCGATCGGATAGGCGGCGACCCCATCCGGTATGCGGACGCCGTTGTCGTCGCGCGTACTGGCAAGGTGTATTTCACCGACGCCTCCGGCCGCTTTTCACCCGCGCAGTGGGGCAGCACCTTCGACGCCGCAGTACTCGACATCCTGGAACAGGCGATGACCGGACGCGTTCTGGAATACGACCCGGCCAGCAAGTCCACCCGCGTTGTTGCCAAGGGCTTCAGCTTTGCGAACGGACTGGCGCTCAGCCGTGATGAGCGCAGCTTGTTTGTTGCCGAGACCGGCCGATTCCGCGTATGGAAAATTGACACGGCGGCCGCCGACCTCAGCGTTGACCGGCCCTCGTCGAGAGCCACCATACTGCTGGACAACCTGCCTGGCTACCCCGATAACCTGATGCGGGGGCTGGACGGACGGATCTGGCTGGGCTTCACTGGCCCGCGTAGTCCAAAGGTCGACGCTATGTCCGACAAACCGTTCCTGCGCGAAATGACGCTGCGCCTGCCGCGGGCGCTCTGGCCATTGCCAAGAAAGTACGGACACGTCTTCGCCTTTACGGAGGACGGCACCGTCGTGGCCGATCTGCAGGACCCGACGGGAAATTACCCGCAGACCACCGGTGTCACGGAAACGCCGGATCGACTGTATGTGCAGAACCTGCACCTTCATTCCCTCGGCTGGCTGGCGCGCTAGTGGCTAATTGCGGCCCTTTGTAAGCAGGCCCAGAATCATCTGGAAGCGGACGCTGCCGGCAACGGTGCCATCGCAGATATCTTTTTCGATTGTTGGCCACTTCGCTTGCTAGGCCTTGTGTGCCAAGCGGGTCGGGGACACGTGATCGGTCGCGCATGGGAACAGGCCTTGGGAGCAAACCAGGACGAGGGCATACAAGCCAGGACCCCGCACTGTTGCGCCGCTTGCTGCGCGCGAAGGACCGGATGGACGCCGCTTCGCACGAGGAGTGGCCCGTCAGGCGCCTGGCGCGCGTGAGCCACGTCTCCGAGGCGCACTTCGCGCGAGCGTTCAAGGAAGCATTCGGCGTTCCCCCGCACCGCTACCTGCTCACGCGGCGCATCGAGAAGGCCACGGCGTTGCTCCGCGACACCGACCTGCCGATCACCGAGATTGCCTTCGAGACGGGTTGGTCGAGCCTGGGCACGTTCACGCGCACCTTCCGCGACGTTACCGGCGAAAACCCGGGTGAGCTCCGGGCGCGCGAGAAGGCCGCTCCGCACGAGCTCGAGCGAGTGCCGGGCTGCTATCTCAGCGCTGCGCACCGGCCCGACCTCACGATCGCAGTTTCGGAGAAGCGGCGACAGGACGCGGTCGGTACAGTCGCCTCCGACAAAACGGAGGTCCCATGAGCCAAGGTGTCAACGTAGTCGGTCTGTACGTTCACGATCAGGACGAAGCGCTCGAGTTCTATGTCGAGAAGCTCGGATTCCGCGTTCACACCGACGCGCGAAACGGCGATTACCGCTGGCTCACGGTTCAGCACCCGGACCAGCCGTCTTTCCAGCTCGGCCTGTTCACGCCGGGGCCGCCGATGCTCGACGCGACGACCGCTCAGACCGTACGCGAAATCGTCGCCAAGGGCGCGATGCCGCCGCTTGTGCTCGTCGTCGACGACTGCCGCACTGCCTACGATCGGATGCGCGCGCACGACGTGGAGTTCACGCAAGAGCCGATGGATCGCTACGGCACCGTGGACGCCGGATTCCGCGATCCGTCGGGCAACGGGTGGAAGATGATCCAGACGCGGCGAGCTCCGGCATGAGCGCCGCACGGGCGCTCCGAAGGCGCTCGCTCCCCCGGCGGGACAGCGCGCAGTGCGAAGGGGGCAACATGACTGCTGCGCGCTATTTCTCAGAGGAGAAACCAATGAACGCGAGTAAGTGGGTTCGACAGATCCATCGCTGGCTGTCCATCGCTTTCACGGTGACCGTCATCGTTACATTCGTCGCCCTGGCACAGTAGCATCCCGTCGTCTGGGTGTCCTGCGTGCCGCTGCTGCCGCTCGGCTTGCTCATGTTGACCGGTCTGTACTTGTTCGTGCTGCCGTATGTCGCCCGGTGGCGCAGCGGACGGCGAACGGTCGCAGTCTGTGAGTGAACACCCTGGCCGGCAAGTCGCACACTGTCTATTCCGCCCTTAAAGTGGGCGCGATTGGCCGCTTTCGGTGTTCCCCCGCACATGCGAGGTCCAGATGCGCAGGTTCCTAACGTTGATCATTGTGGCGTGTGGCTGTATGCAGGTTGTGGCCTTCAGTGGGTCGGCGTGTGCTGACGATCGCGCGCAGGCAGGAGGGATCGTGACGCAACTATCCGGTCGTTGGGTTTCAACGCAGCACGTAACGTTCACGAATGCGTCTCTTGCCGGATCATCCTTCTTCCTCGACATCGTCATCGCGAAGGACGGCACATTCCAAGGCACTTGGGACACCTACACTTGCTTTTCCTATCCTGGCCCCTACTCGACGACGATCATCTCGTGCAGCCGGGTACAACGACCGGCGAAAGCCCGCGGCAAGTTCGACCTGACCGCACGAAGTGGAGAGATCGAGCTCGACCAGCTCGGGCGAACGTCCTTCGCATACACACTTGGGACCGAGCTGCTCCTCCAACTACCTAAGGATTGGCTGAAACAGGGCAACGCCGTGCTGTATACGAGCAAGCTCGCGCGCCCATCCAAGTAGTTCGGCCGCGGCGGGCGGACGCCCGAGTTGGATGTCGAAGAAGCCAGGTGCAGCCGGCGGCGCGGAACCGCAGCACTCGTGGCACGTGCCGTGTCTTACCAAATCACCACCAGATCGGCGCTACTGCGCATCATTGCGTCGCCTGGCTTGCAAGCGAACGCCGCGCCGAAGGCCGGCAAGTTTGAGGGAGCTGCCGCAGCGCGGATGTTCACGGGCGCGTGGGGATCGACGGCGACGAGCAGTTTCATCATTTCGGGAGTGAGATGCTCGCGCCAGGCGGTCGCCCACCCCAAGAAGAATCGCTGATCGCGGCTGAGTCCGTCAATCTTTGGATCGGGCGTCCCGTTCGCGGCGCGCTGCATCGCGTCGAAGGCGACACTTAGGCCGCCGAGATCGGCGATGTTTTCTCCGAGCGTCAAATTGCCGTTTACTTTCAGGCCCGGCATGGCCTCATAGCGATTGAATTGCTGAACCAGCTTGCGGTTCAACGCCTTGAACTTGTCTGCGTCGCCTTTGGTCCACCATTGCTCGAAGTTGCCAGTTGGCCCAAAGCGCGAACCCTGGTCGTCGTAGCCATGCGTCATCTCGTGGCCGATCACCGCGCCAATCGCACCGTAGTTGAGCGCGTCGTCGGCCTGCGCATCAAAGAACGGCGGCTGCAGAATTCCCGCCGGGAACACGATCTCGTTCTGCGACGGGTTGTAATAGGCATTGACCCGCTGCGGCGTCATGTCCCATTCGGTTTTGTCGACCGGCTTGCCAATCTTGCCGAGCTTCCAGCGGTAATTGAACGCTCGGGCGGCGAGCGCGTTTTCAAGATAGCTGTCGCGCTGGGTGGCTAGTCCCGTCCAGTCGCGCCACTTGTCGGGATAGCCAATCTTCGGAGTGAAGGTGGCCCATTTTGCCAACGCCTTCTTCTTGGTCTCATCGCTCATCCAGTTCAGCTTCTCAAGGCGCAGCTTGAGCGCTTGGCCGAGATTGCCAACCAACGTTTCCATGCGGGCTTTGGAAGACGCCGGAAAGGCGTATTCAACATAAAGCTGACCCATTGCCTCGCCTGCATGGTTGTTAATCGCTCCGAGCACTCGCTTCCAGCGCGGCCGCATTTCCTTCTGCCCCTGCAGAGTTCGGCTGTGAAACTCGAAGTGCTCCATGACGAACGCATCGCTCAGGAACGGGGAGGCACCATCGACGAGGTGATAGCGCAAATAGCTCTTCCAATGCGCCACCGGCACGTTGTCGAGCATCCTGCTCACTTCCTGGTGGAACGCTGGAATCGCCAGCGAGAACTGCTCCGGCAAATCAATGCCCTGCGCCGTGAAGAAGGTAGTCCATGGAAAATTGGGTGTCAGGCGGTCCGCAGCCGCTGTCTTGACTGGGTTGTAGTAGAGCGAGACATCGCGGGAGAGCTCTTCCGAGGATCTCGATACGCGGGCGAGGCGTGCTTCGACAGCGAGCACGGCCTTGGCCTCTGTCGCCGCTTGGTCGGGCGGAACGCCTGACAGTTCGAGCACCTTGGCGATATGCTTTTCATAAGCTATGCGAATCGCTCGCTTGTCCGCGTCGAAGTAGTAGGTCTTGTCCGGTAGTCCAAGTCCTCCCTGCATCGCATAGGCGATGTTCATTGCCGAGTCCTTGAAATCGGCCTCGGGCGAGAATGAAAACAGCGGGTTGTCGCCGGTGGCGGCAACTTTGCGCAGGTGATCGGCAACGGCGGGTCCATCGGTGAGCGCTTCAATGGCTGCCAGCCGTTCCTTCAGGGGCGCAGCGCCTGCGGCGTTGATGCGCGCCTCGTCCATGCCCGAGAGCCAGATGTCAGCCACGATCTTTTGGACACCCGTGGGCGCCGGCAGGCCCGCCGCACGCTCGGCGAGCTGACGTTGAATTCCGAGCGACCGCTCCTGAAGTACATCCCAGGTGCCCCAGGACGTTTGATCGCCAGGGATTGGGTTGGCGGCAAGCCATTTGGCGTTGGCGTAGCCCGTAAAGTCGTTGCACGCGCCCTTGTCGGGGTCAAGGTCGGCCAGACGGAAGCGGATTGGCTGAATGATTGCGCCTTCATCCAGGCTCCAAGCCGGTGTGGGCTGCGATGACGTTGTGACTGGCACATCCACCGGGCGCTTACATCCAGCTTGAATGATGACTAGCACTATCGGAAGAAGGGCAAGAGCGATCGTTCTCGCACGCATCGCGGGACTCCAGAGTCGGCAGTTTGCGAAGGTTCAGACTACATGCACTCCCCGTCGAGGTCGACAGGCGCCCGTCGATACCTACTTAGCGGGAACACTAAGCTGCGTGGTGGATCAGAATCCTCGCAAAGCGGACCGACCGGATGCTGAGTAGACATCAGTACGTGCCCATTTCAGGCGAGACGATCTCGTGCCACCGATTTCTAAGCCCCTCGCCCTCCTGGCTCTAGCCTTCCACTTGAGCTTGGCTCAGCCGGCGGAAGGGCCTCACCTTCCCGCGACTGCGGAGGTCACGGATTGCACGTCCGACCCGGCTACCGGCTCGGACTACTGGAAGGACTTTATCTTCACCTGCGACGAACTCCGCCAGGCGCTGACGCACGCGAAAGTGGTCCCGGAAAACAAATGGCGACACGAATACAGCCACGTTGCCGGCGGCGATCGATACGGGCACTTGTCATTGGCTGACGGCATTCGCATTCGGTGGATGGCCAGGCCAGGCGGCCTCGGATGGCTGGAATGGCCAAACGGGCAGAAGCTGCATCTCGTGCTCTCTGCGCCAAGCCGCCGCGGCGCGATTAGACGACACGTGTGCAACCTCCAGCATGCCAGGTAAAGACGCTGGACTTCCTTGGTCCAATGACCAGCGACTGAGAGCTACGGCCAAGAGGCGAACTAGCCAGTCGCCTTCGACTGGGCTAGAAAGCGGACTCGCAATCGCCGGAGGGAATGTCAATGGCAAAGAATCCGGAAAGCGTCATCGATGAGTTTGTCGCGGCCGTTAACGCCAGCGATATTGAGCGCGTTATGGCTGAGTATGAACAAGGAGCCAGGCTTGCGTTTCCGGGTCGGCCCTGTATCGGTCATGACGCGATTCGAGGTGAACTACAAAATCTCCTGGCGCAAAAGCCCACGATGAAGGGTAGAACCGTGAGTGTTAGCCATGTTGGCGACCTTGCTCTCCTGAAGTCAGAGTGGAGCTTCACCGGGACCGATTCCAAGGGAGATCGGGTTGAGCTGTCGGGTGAAAGCGCCGAGCTTGCCCGACGTCAGCCTGACGGTACGTGGCGTTATGTCATTGACTTGCCGATGGGGCGCGAGTAGCGACTGTAATTGAGGCGAGAATCGCCCAGGAGCGGACGACTTGCGAGCGAGCAGCGGACTCATGAGTGATCAAGATGTCGCGTTCTACTTCGACCCGATCAGCCCGTACGCCTGGCTGGCGGCGCGGCAGCGGACGCGGATCGAGGATGCGGGTGCGCGGCTCGACTTTCGCCCCGTATTGCTGGCCGGTCTGCTGGCAGCGAACGAGACGAAGGGACCGGCCGAGGTTCCTTCCAAGCGTGATTACACGATGCGCGATGTGTTGCGGATAGCGACCCGGCTGAAGTTACCCTTTCGCGGTCCGCCGACACATCCATTCAATCCATTGCGCGGGCTGCGCATGTGCATGGCCCTTGATGGTCCCGAGCGCGCTCGCTTCGCGGTCGCGCTCCTTGATGCCGCCTGGGCGCGTGGGCTCGAACTCGGCGACGCCAACGTTCTGGTCAGCATTGCGGACGAATGCGGCCTCGATGGTCAGGCGTTGTCGGCGCGCGCTGACGAGTTGGATATCAAGCGGTTGCTGATCGCGGCAACGGATACGGCCGTCGCGGACGGCGTGTTTGGCGTGCCAACCTTTCGCTTCGAGCGAGAGCTTTTCTGGGGCGAAGACCGCATCGACGCGTTGCTGTGGCGGCTACAGGGCAACCGGATCGATGACTCGTTGCTGGCCAATGTGCTTGCGCGGCCGGCGTCGGCGGCGCGCAAGGCGAGCTGAGCCGGGGCACTCGAGCAGGTAAGCAAGCTGTCAGCCTGCTGCCAGGTTCTGCCAGTCGCAACGACTATTTCATTCGGCGAACACCGGCCTGCTGAATCGCCCCCCACCGGCGGGGGGTAACTGCCACCACCTTCCGTGTTTTGATGAACCCTGAATTGGCTGGCGCGCGTCAGCCCTGATGGTTATGTGCAAGACAACGCCGGAAACGAACTATGGCAACCACCGAACACTCCACCGTGGTCATCACTGGCGCCTCTTCAGGCATCGGCCGTGCACTGGCTCTGGAAATGGCACGTCGCGGCTACGCACTGGGCTTGACCGCACGTCGCATGTCACTGCTCGAACAACTGCGAGTTGAACTCCACGCCGCCCACGGTCAGCAGCTGCATGTCGAGCTCGCCACACTGGACGTCTGCCAGAGCTCCAGTGTCGGCCCGACGCTGCATGATCTGTTCGCCCGCCTGGGCGGAATCGACACCATCGTGGTCAATGCCGGCGCCAATGACATCACGCATATCGGAGCCGGTGATCTGGAAAAGGAAATCAAACTGATCCAGACCAACGTTGTCGGGGCGATCGCGACGATCAACGCAGCCACGGAACACTTTCTGAAGCGCGGCAAGGGTCACATCGTCGGCATCTCCTCGCTCGCTTCGCTGCAGCCGATTGCGACACAGGCCGCCTATTGCGCGAGCAAGGCCGGACTGTCGATGTACCTGGATTCGGCGCGCATCGAACTCAAACGCAAGGGCATAGTTGTCACCGACATCCTGCCCGGCTACATCAAGACCGACATCGTCGAGGGTGTCGACATCGGCAAGATGCCCTTCGCGATACCGGTCGAGCAAGCGGCCCGCGAGATGGCCAGACTGATCGAAAAGCGCGTGAAGTCCGGTGTGGTGCCGGCCTTTCCCTGGAAGCTGGTGCGACCATTCATGGGACACATGCCCGAGCGCTTCACGCGAGTCTAGGGGCTCGTTTCCGCGCGGAGCGGGTTATATGGGTTCCTGGCCCATGCGTGCTCTGGCGAGCTTGTCGCTGTCCTGGCCACATGCGAAAGCGGACTGCCCGAAGGCCTCGACATGGTCGGCAAAAACGCGCTTGCCATGAGCGCGGGCACCAACGCGCGTGCCGACCGACGCAGACCCTGGCAACCAGTGACCCGGCAACGTCAACCTCTATAGTTGCGACGGTATGAACTGGGTCGAGGTTGTATGGATCGCGATGTCGGCGGCGAGTCTGACGCTCGGCGTCATTCATCTTTTCGTCTGGTCCAAGCAAAGATCCCAATACGCCCATCTGCTGTTTTTCGCGCTCGCAATGTCGGCGACAGCCTTCGGCGCATTTGAGCTGGCGATGATGCGAGCGCAATCACCGGATGACTATGCCGCAACGCTGCGTTTTGCCCACGTGCCGCTCGCAGCGGTGGTGCTGTCGATCGTCTGGTTCGTGCATTTCTACTTCGACGCCGGAAAACTCTGGCTCGCCTACGCGATCTCCGGTTTTCGGCTGCTGGCGCTCGGCCTGAACTTCATGACGGGCGTGAACATCAACTTTCAGGAGGTTTCCGCGCTGGACCCGGTGCTGCTGTGGGGGGGCGCCGTTCTGGCGGGGCCGGTTGGAACTGCCAATCCATGGGCGATCGTGCCGCAGATTGGCAACGGGCTTCTGGTCGCCTTCGTCATCGATGCCTCGATCGACCTCTGGCGTCGGGGCGGTCCCGATGCGCGTCGCCGCGCGACGGTCGTCGGCGGCAGTCTCGTCGTCTTTATCACCGCCGTCGCAGGCTTTGCGGCCTTGATTACTTTAGGGTTGGTCCATGCCCCCACGATCGTCATGCCGGGGGTTTTCATCATGGTTCTGGCGATGGGCTACGAGCTCGGCTGGGACATGATCGCGGCAGGGCACCTTGCTGGGCAGCTCCGCGCAAGCGAGCAGCGTTTCCGTGCGGTGGTCGAGGCGGCTCCGAGCGCGATTCTTCTGGTCGACGACAAGGGCATGATCGCGCTTGCGAATGCGCAGGCAGAAACCGTGTTTGGCTACCGGCGTTCGGAACTTGCCGGACAGCCAGTGGAACTGCTGATTCCGGAGCGTTTTCGAGCCTCCCACATTGGCCTGCGGAGTGCCTACGCGAATGACCGGCAAACGCGAGCGATGGGCATCGGACGCGAGCTCTTCGCGTGCCGCAAGGGCGGCGGCGAATTCCCGGTGGAAGCCGCGCTCAGTCCGATGTCGACTGCAGAGGGCGAGTTCGTGCTGGTGTCGGTCGTCGACATCACCGAACGCAGGGGCCTCGAGCAGGCGAGTGCACGTCAGCGCGACGAATTGGCGCATCTGTCGCGGGTCGCGATGCTGGGTGAACTGTCCGGGTCGCTCGCCCATGAGCTCAACCAGCCGCTGACAGCCATACTGAGCAATGCGCAGGCAGCACAGCGGTTTCTTGCGCAGTCCCCGCCGCGCGTCGATAAGCTCTCAGAAATACTGTCCGACATCGTGAAGAGCGACCACCGTGCAGGGGCGGTGATACAGCGACTTCGGTCCATGCTCAAGAAGGAGGAGGCGCAGCGTCATCGTCTCGACATCAACGATGTTGTCGAGGAATCCCTGCGCCTGATGCGTAGTGACCTACTGAACCGCAATGTCATGGTCGGCACCGACCTCGCCGAAGTACTGCCGGCGGTGATCGGCGATCGCAACCAGCTGCAGCAGGTCTTGCTCAACTTCATGATCAACGGGTGCGACGCCATGGACGGCCGGCTAGAAGGCCGCGGGCTGCTGGTGCGAACGACGAACAACCGCGCAGGGCGACGTTGAGTTCTCCGTCGCCGACCGCGGCGCCGGAATATTAATGGCGGATCTGGAGCGGATCTTCGAGCCGTTCGTCACCACGAAGTCGCACGGCCTCGGCCTGGGTCTTGCCATCTGCCGATCGATCGTCGAGGCCCACGGTGGCCGGCTGTGGGCGACCAACAACGCGGACCGGGGCGCGACGCTGCATTGCGAATTGCCCGCGACGAGGGGTTGAGGCCGATGGGGGACATGGCGCCAACGGTTTACCTGGTCGACGATGATGCAGATCTGCTGAAGGCGATCGAGCGTCTGCTCCAGTCCGTCGGGCTGAACGTTGCCACATTTGCTTCGCCGCAACGGTTTCTCGAGAGCTACGACAGGAACGCGCCGGGTTGCCTCGTGCTGGACCTCGAAATGCCGGGATTGAGTGGTCTCGAGTTGCAGAGGGCGCTGGAGAAGGAAGCCAGTTTGCTGCCGATCGTCTTTCTCACCGGTCGCGGGGATATCGCAAGCAGCGTCAAGGCAATGAAGCACGGCGCGGCGGACTTCCTGACCAAACCGGTCGACGACACCGAGTTGATTGCCGCGATCCAGGAGGCGTTGGTCCGTGACCGGGCGGTGCGTCGCGCGCGCGCAGAGGGCGAGCGCGTGGCCAAGTGCCTTGCGTCGCTGACAGAGCGCGAAAGGCAGGTTCTCGAGCAGGTCGTTGCCGGAAGGCTGAACAAGCAGATCGCCGCCGAGCTCGGCACGTCCGAGAAGACGATCAAGTTCCATCGCGCCAACCTGATGCACAAGATGGGTGTGCGTGTCGTCGCCGATCTGGTCAAGCTCGCGGAACGTGCGCGGGTTGGCTCGGCGCCCAAGACCTGAGACTGCTCCGCCAGCCTACGGCGCCCCGCCAACCTGGACCAAGGTCCAGTTGGATCGATCGCCCGCGCTTGGTACGGTGCGGTGACGATGGGACGCGACGCGCGACTGCTGGCCATAGTGGACGACGATGCGGACGTGCGCATCGCCTTGACACGGCTCGTCTCCTCGGCTGGCTTTGCCGTGGAAACGTTTGCATCTGGCGCCGAGTTCCTGCGGTCGATCGAAGACCACGAACCGGACTGTGTCGTGCTCGACCTGCATATGCCGGAAATGAGCGGATTCGACGTTCAGGGCGCACTCGCCGATGGCCACGCAGGCGTGCCCGTCGTCGTCGTCACTGGGCACGACACACCCGAGTCGCGCGCGCGGGCCGTGCGACTGGGTGCGACCGGCTATCTCTGCAAGCCCGTCGACGACGAAGCGCTGCTTGCGGCGATAGGCAGCGCCATTTCAGGTGTTCGGCGTTCCTCGTAGTCATGAGGAAGACTTCACCGCGGCGGCACCGTCTGCAGGATCGCTCGAGCGCACTTGACCCAGCTACGACGCTCTCGAAATGCTCGATCGAGTCCGCGCGTGATCGGGTCGCCGTCCGTTTGTGGTGCGCTATGGCATAGCCGGGCAGATCGGCGAAACACTACTCAGGCGTTCGAAGGATCTTCATGCTGTCCTTTCGCGCGCTCAGTCGCGCACGATCGCGAATCCGGCGCTCTTCAGGAATCGCTGAAACTCGGCCGAGTGCAACATGATCGAACCTGCGGACTTACGCAATCGGTCGACGGCTTCGGTCGACAGTGCGAACGAGGTGGGCAATCCGTTCAGATAGTCGCGCTCGCCAGCGGTAGCGGCGGCGAACGAGACCTCGACGACGTAGATCTCGGTATTCGGCGCCCGCATGACATCGATCAAGGCAGGGTTTGCCTCGTCCGTGATCGCCCCGGAGTCGCGAATGCTGCGCAGCATGGCCCAACTTGATGCAAGGTCTCGCAACGTTTCGATCGTGTCGTAGGAATAGTGATCGATCGGCACTCCGGACGCCTGCAGAAGCTGTACCAGCATGCCGGGCGCCTCAGGCACCTTGTCCCAGTCATTCTTGGGATCCGCATTCGAATTGACGACGATGACCGCGATCCGCTTAACGCCCGCGAGCCGCGTCGGCACATTGGCCAGCCGCAACGCTTCGGCCTGTTCCATGACGTCCAGGACGCCGCGCATCGCGAGATTGTCGGCAACGCCGCCATCAACGAGATGAATATACGGGCGCTCCGCGCCGTCTTCGTAGCTGCGCAAGTCGGTCACTTCGCGCATGACGCGCGCGGCCGCGCGGCTCCGCAGGGTCGTGCCGGCGATCAGACTGACCCACGGCGGCTCGCGATACCCGCAGAGACCCCCGTAGTTGTCGAGCGTGACCGGCGACAGCACGACCGGGACCGCCGACGATGCGGCGGCTGCCCGTGCAAGGCGCATTGGCGAAAGGTCTGAGCACATGATGTCGAACACCGACTGGGAGAAGTAGAAGCGCGCTCCCGAGCTCAGGTCGGTCGCCGACGCGACGATCATCGGGCCCTTGTCCCTGGCGAGATCGGCGAACGTCGCGCCCTTGAACAGGATCTCGTCGTAGTAGTCGGCGGCGAGTTCGGACCGGCCCCACTGCGTCGACCAGAGTGATCCCCAGTAAAGTGGGCTCAACAATCGATCGATCAGCTCGCCTTCGACATTGCGATACAGAAACTGCTGTTCGAACTGGCCGAAGAGTTTGTCGCCATACAGTCCGAACGCGAGCGCGGTGAAGCTGCCGCCCGATACGCCGGTGACGAGCGCGATCTCGTCGAGTGCGCGAGTCGTCGCGCCTTCCGTCGTGCGCACCTGGATGTCGCGCAGGGCTTCGAGCACACCGTAGGAAAAGGCGGCCGCCCGCGTCCCGCCGCCGGAAAAGGCGAGAACGAGCAGGTTTTCACGATCGCGCAAGAAGCGCTCGCGCGACTCGAATCGATAGCCGGCCGCGTGGTCGACGTGTTGCAGTGGCGGATTGATGGGACGCAGGGCGCAGCCGCTGACCGCCAGCAGGCCGAGGAACGCTGCCGTCAGCAGCGAGCACGTGCGCGACGCCGCACGTTCGCTCAGCACGCGGGGGTCGCCCAATGAACCTGTGGGCCCGCGTCGCGAGGGACCATCACGTCGGCGGCCAGGCCCGCGAGTAATGCGTCATGACGCTCTCGTTTCTTGTGACCGAGGCGCCGTTGACGACGTGAAACTTCGAGCACTGACGGCTGACAATCGACGGCGCTGCGCAAGAGGCAGCGTAGCCTAGTTCTTCGAGCCAGCAGCCAAACGGCGGCGGGTCTCCGCCAGCTGCTTCCCAAGTTCGGTGGCCACCAGGTTGCGACCCATCGCCCGTCGCGCGGAGGAGCCGAAGCCTTGCACCTGATCGGTAAAGGTGTGGTTGATGGTGAAGACCATCCAATCTTTTCCGTAAGGGATTACGCCGATCAACGTGAGCATGGCGTTGTACTCCCGGGAAGCGTAGAAGTGCACGTCGGCGCCGATGGCAACCCCGGAATCCCGCATTCGGAGTTCCGTGGACAGCGCCAGCACCTTGTCATTCTCTACCTGACGTTCCATCCAATAATATTGTCGCGTCAGCCGCGCGCTCGGCCCGCTCGTCGGCGCTCCCAGGGCATCCACAAAACCCGGAAACTCATCGGCAAGGAATGCGAGGCCGCGGATCGCGTTGCGAAGTTCGTCCGCAGGGCGAACCACCTCGCCATTGATCCGAACGTAAGGCTGCACCCCCGGGAGTCCCTGCCGATCGTAGGCATTGAGCCGAGCGGCGAAGATCTCGGCGAGGGTCGAGCGGACGCGGCTTTCCAGATCGCCGGCAGTCGAGCTCAGGGACTTGAGCTTCTCGGCCTCCTCGGTGTTCAGGTTCAGATTGCGCGCCGGCGCCTTGACCAACTCCTGCAGCCGGCCGAATCGGGCAGGGGCATGGTGCTGAACGCGGCGAGCTCAACGCGACCTCCCGCCAGAGCCTGATAGCGCTGAACCTGATGAATCCGGAGAAAGGTTTCGGCGTGTAGAACGCGTCAACGACGGCGCCGGCCTCCGGCGCCTTCACTAGCAGCATGGCGCCGGCCGCGGCGATTTCCGCTGGGAGCTGCTCCCGGCCGGTGAGCCCGTTGATTACGACGTCGCCGGATTCCAGCTGCGCCTGTTTCGCCTGGTCAAGGCCGAGGTAGGCGAGCAGCTTCCCAGCCAGGACTTCCCCGTCTGGAGCTCGGGGAGGCTCGGCGCCCGGGCACGCAACAGGCAGCAGCACATGAGCACGACCGCAGCCGTGAAGGAAATCCGGGAGGTCAGGGGCTTCATCGTGCTGTTATAACCGCCGGGATAGATCGTGTCCTCGCGCGTGTTGGCGCCGAGGTCCATGTTGGCAACGCTCGTGCGCGCTTCATGGTCCGTGCCATCCCCGCTGTCTGCGGAATAAACCGCTGCCCAAGCCAGCGCGTCGGGTCAGGTGTAATCGGGAGCCGGTCGGCCGATCTGCGCCGGCCTCCGCGGACTCTCGTCACTGCACGATCTGATTCAGCAGCTTCTGCGACTCCGCCTGATACTGCGCTTCGCTGATCACGCCCTGTGTCTGCAGCGACTTCAGCTCCTTCAGCTTCGCAATCGCCGAGGCCTGGGTCGGGCTCAGCGCCGGGGTTGGCGGTGGCGCCTGAACTGTCTCGGTAATGTGTACGGTTGGCACCGGCGCGGGATAGACGACCGGGGCGGGCGCGGGCGGGTAGTAGTAGGGTGGGCATAGGCGCCGCCCCAGACTACCGTGCGGTACGCGGTGCGCCGCGCGACGCCGGCGAACGACAGCGGCGTAAACGGCAGCCCGATGATGTCGATGAAGAGCGACGCCGGTCCGCCCCCCTGCGGTAGCGTCCCGGAGATCACCGTGATGTCGTAGGTGATGTCGCTGCCGCTCACGCGCGGATGGCCCAGCGTCACGACGAGATCGCTTAGCTCGTCCTTGCCCTTCTGGAACACCGACAGCGTCGCGTTCGGCGGATCCTTGAGGAAACTGTCGGGACCATTCTTCCAGAAGTCCAGGTATTCCTCGGTCCGGTAGTGCCCGGCAATGCGCACCGGCCGGTCGGAGAAGAAGAGCGTCGTGGGACTAAGGCCCTTGAGTGTCAGCGTGCGCCCGCCGGCACTGACCTCGACGCCCACGGCGTTTTGCACGCAGACAACAACTGTGCCAGCTGCGGCGACCCCGTGCGCGCGCCGCGGGTGCAAACGAACCGACGGCGAGCGCAGCGGCCGCGAGGATTGCGCTGATCAGCAGCTCTTTCATCGGTTGCCTCTCTCCTGCTACTGCGGGCCCGGATCCTGACGAGTTCGTGCGCGACAGCGCGAGCAACGCAGCGAGCGACTTGGCACGGGCGATTCGCCGACGGGGTTCGCATCACCCGCCCTCGACCATCAACACGACTCGCTGAATCGCCCAGAACGCTCCAAACGAGCCGACTAAATAGGCCGGAAGTAGTTCGACGGCATAGGCCGGCAGCAGTTCGACCGGCCGCGGCCAGCGCACCCGGAGCATCTTGAATGCGCGAACCAGCAGCAGAAGCACAGCGACGAAGGCGAGCTGGCCGGTCTCGACGCCGACGTTGAATGTCAGCAGCGCAAGCGGGACCTCGCCCTGCGGCAGTCCGATCGATCGAAGGCCGCTCGCAAAGCCGAAACCGTGCAACAGGCCGAAGGCGAATGCGACTACCCACGGATGACGGATCGTGAAGCTGGTTTCGCCGCGCCACGCTCGGACGATCTCCGGGCCCAGAAACAGTATCGACAACGCGATCCCGGCCTCGAGCGGAGGCGCCGGCACGTTGGCGTAGCCGAGTGTGGCGAGGGCGAGGGTGATGCTGTGGGCGACAGTGAACGCGGTGATCGTCTTCACCAGCATCCACGGCGTGCGCACGAGGGCGAACAGCCCCAGCACGAACAAGAGATGATCGATCCCGAACAGGATGTGGTCGATGCCATGGGCGAAGAACACGCCGGCAGTGGCAAGCGCGCCGCGAGGTGCCGCGACTTCGATCCACGGTTGCGATGGACGAACGAGTTCGGTCGAATGTGTGCCGTCGAGCCGTTCGATGCGCACCAGCACATCGGTGATCGTGAGCTGAAGTCCGGGGAACTCTATGCGCCGCCCCGCGAGGCCGGTGGGTCCGGCATCGATCGAGCGGCGCTCGAGCAGCGAATCGGGCAGCTCCTGGACGCTGGGCTCCTCGACGTTGCGTGCGCTGTCGGGCAGCTTGAGCGCGACCGGTAGACGCATTCCTGGAGCACCGGCGTACGCCAGATCACGCTGAACCGACCGGGCGCGAATTCCTTGAGTTCGAGGTAGGCGGGCCGGGCTTCGTGCGCGAACGCCGCGTGGAACCGCGAGCAGCAACCCGACCAGCAGACTGGCGCGCGTTCCTGAACAGACCTCCAAGGCGCATCACTTCGCCGCCCCGGCCGTCGTTGCGGGCGTCATCGCCGCGGACGACGACATCACGCCGCTCGCCAGCGCGGTGTCCGGCGGCGCGGGCAGCAGCACCGTGTAGTTAGCGCGCATCTCTTGTATGCGTTCTCCCATGCAAGCGCCTTCTGCTCGCCGAACCACGAGGTCCGGATGTCGGGTTCGATCTCCTCGAAGGCCGGTACGCGACCAGGAATCACGGTGTCGACGAACACAAGGTGCCAGCCGAAGCCGGACTCGATGGGCCCCTGCCACGAGCCGGGCGGAAGCTTGGCCAACGCCACGGCGAACAGCGGTCCGAATTCCTTGCTGAGGTAGTCGGGCGCGCGATCGCGGTAGTTGTCCTGGAACATGAACGCGTCGGCAAGCGAGCTCGCGAGCTTCGCGTCAATCGGCTGGCCGACAAGCTTCGCCAGCGCCAGCTGCGCATCGTCTCGCGCGCGGCGCCGCGCCGGTCGGGCGAAAAGTACAAATGCCTGAAGCTCAGCCGGGGTGGTTGCGCGAACTTGGCGCTGTTCTTCTCGAACCAGCTCCTGAGCTCGGCCGTCGTCGGTTCGCGCGCGGCGGACACGTCCTCGGCCAGGAACTGCATCTTCTGCGCCATGCGGCGCTTGACGATCTCGTCGTCCTTGTCGAGGCCCATCGCGAGCGCCTCGCGGTAGAGAATCTCCTGCTGGACCTTGTTCTCGACCATGCGCTCGAGCTCCTGCGGCGTCGGCGGGCGGCGCCACTGAGACTGGTGGAGCACGGTGAGTTGCGCGATCTCGTCGAGCGACAGGCGGATCTCCTTCGAGGGCGCGGTTCCCGGACGTCCGGACTGCGTCAGGCTGTACAGGCCGAACAGAACCGCGCCGATCAGCAGGAAGTGGACCAGCGGCTCGCGGAGAAGGCGTCTCATGGTGATTCGCAATAACAATGCGCGCAGGCCTGTGCTGGCCTACTTGTGCACGTCGGGGAAGAACGCTGACGCCTCCGATTTCAGCTTCTCCAGCGCCTTGCCGGCCATCTCCTCGACCATCCGCCGCCGCATCTGCTCGCGCATGGCCTGGAACTTCTGCTGCTGCTCCGGATTGAGCAGCGGCGAGATCTTCTCGTCGAAGGAGACGCCGAGCTTGCGCAGGGCTTCCACCTTCTGCAGGCCGCTGAGCTTGGTGTCCTTCTTCAGTTCGCCGAGTTGCTTGATCTCCTGCTGAAGGATCGGAACGATCTGCTTCCTCTGCTCTTCCGTCAGCCCCAGCTCGAGCGAGAACTGGTTCGACAGCGCAGTCAGCGGGTTCGCCGCGATCTGCGGCGCCGGAATCATCTCGTAGTTGGCGTAGCCGAACTCGTTGCTGCGCGCGGCGTAGTAGGTGTTGCCGAGCTTGTAGACAGTCAGCGAGTACGGGTCCTGCGAGACGAAGGTCGTGAGCTTGCCGTTCTCGATTGTGTAGCGGCTGGTTATCCCCTCGTAACCGTTCAGCGCGCACCTTGCCATAACCACTCGGCACGACGGTGTTGAAACCGGTGCGGAACACGATCGCGTTGCCTTCCGTCGTGAAGTTCGCGCTGAACTGCTCGCCGGTGACGTTGTTCTGCACCCACATGGCCTTGCCGACAATGAGCGCCTTCAGCTGCGCGTCATTCAGGGCGCTGACCCCCTTCTTCTTTAACTCGGTGACGGTCATGCCCGCCGGAGCGTTCTTGCGCGCCTCGGCCGACGGCGCATACCAGATCGGTGAGGTCCAGGCGCGTTCCTGTCCCGTAAGCGGCACGATGTCGGGAGGCGGCAGGCGCGACTTGACGGACTGGATGAGGGTCCAGCGTGGCGTGGGAATCTCCAGCACGCGCGCGTAGTAGAAGGCGTGCTGGCTCGCGTCGAAGTCGGGATCCGTCCACACCGTTTTGAGCTCGGTCGAGCCGACGCTGTTGGTGTAGGTGGCCTTGTCGAGGTCCACCGTGCTCTGGATGGCCGGTACGCGGCCGGACCACTTGTCAGGCTTGCGGTCACCTGACCATGCGACGTCGTAGACCTTTTCGAAGCTCTGGCCATTCTGCGTCCAGCCCTTGATGACCTGGATGCGGTCGAGATTGGCCGTGGAAGGGTCCTTCACTGCCCACACGACGAACCGCGGGGCCGTGCCCTTGCCGCCCGAAGGCATCGGCGGCAGATCCGCACCCATCGGCACGCCGCCTGCGTAGGACTGCTTCACCCAGTCGCCGGCATTGAGGATGTCGCTGCCGTAGCCCCAGCCGCCGAAGAAGCGCACCTTGATGCGCGGGCCGCTGACGCCGAAGGTCTCCTTGCGGTACATCGCGTCCCACAGCGAAGCCCGCGTGTTCTCCTCCGCCCACACGCCAGTCAGCCCGCCGGGGTTTTCCAGGCGCACGTCCATGGTGCCGCCGATCAGTACGCCGGCAAAGCGCCGCTCGACCGTCCCGTCCGCATCGGCGTGCAGGCCGTAGAAGTTGTCCTGGCGGTACGGGCTGCCGGTGTTGTGCGAGTCGGAGCCGCCGGCCATCCCGAACTTGTAGGGGTTGTAGCCGCGCGTGTCCTGCATCGCGATGCCGTCCTTGTACGCCTGGCGCGCGTAGCTGCCCGTGATGTGATCGACGCGGCCGACGTTGGCCGGAAGGCCGAGGAGGGCCTCATACATCTCATAGCTTGCAAACTCGTCATTGGGCGACAGCAGGGGATGCGCCTCCGATTGCCCCTTGCCCTGCTTGATCTCAACCAGGCGCTCGTTGCGGTCGCGCGAGGCCGCCCAGGCGGCGTCGATCGGCCGCCCGGTGGTGTTGTCGACGTCGACCGGATACATCCAGCCGTCGCTGACGTTGGCGTTGTGCGAGATCGCGAGCAGCTCGTTGCCGGCTCTTGCGCTGCGCGTCCATCCAGTTCCAGAGCTCCGTGGGGCGAGTGGAGTCGAGCGCGCTGAATGGGTAGTCCGGTACCTTGTCGCAGGCCCGGAAGAAGACGTTGCGGTGCAGGTTGCGGTTGTCCGGCATCGACGTCCACTCGTACGAGCAGAACGCGGTGAACTTGCCGGGATGATTGTTCTCGTCGGCGAGCTTGACGTTTTCCTTCCACACGGTGGAAGTGATCTTCGGGTTCATGAACGCCTTCACCGGCGCGCCTGCGTGCCAGCTTGAGCAGATACGAGAAGACCCGGTTTTGCTCTTCCGTGCTGTTTGGATCCTTCATGATCATCGGCTGCGCCTCGGGCAGCTTGCTCACGTACGACCCCGGAGTGTTGGCCTCCTTGGTGACGCCGACATACTCCGAGTGATCGGTCACGCCCATGAAGTCGATCGGCGTGTCAATCTTGATGTCGAAGCCCATCGGATGCTTGATCGTCTCGCCCTGGGCGTACTTGTATGCGTCGCCCGGGCCGGTGATGCGGTTGCCCATTACCCAGGCGTCGACCGACCAGCTGGTATGAATGTGCGCCTCGCCGAAGTACGCGTTGCGGTCCGGATTAGGCTGCCCGCGGCGCCGCGTTCGGCGCGCCGGCGCCGCAGCCGGCTGGGCCGGGGCGGCGGCCACCTTCTTGGCTGCATCGTCCCCTGCGGCCTTCGCCTGTGCGGATGATTCGAGCTCCTTCCGATCGCAGGCGCCGAGCGCCACGAACGCAAGGATGGCCGAGCTTGCTGCGAACAGGCGTGAACTCATGACGGTGGCTCCCCGTTGACTACAGTTGAAGATTTGTTCTCGACTTTGGCTCGTACGGTGCGGCTCGAAGGGCGAAGGCTTCTCTTTGAGGACTTCACTTTCCATCGCGCTGCTAAACCATTCCCCGGACCGCCCGCTCGCCGACCGATGCCAATCGCAGCAGGGCGACCAGGTAGACGCCGCCTAGCAACAGATGCCCGCCTGCCACGAGCCAGGCAATCGGCAGTGCACGAGCTGCCGTCGCCGCGTGAACCAGGAACAGCACGCCGACGCCGAAGTTGTAGATGAGGAATCCGCCAGCGAACTCATGAAGCCGACGGCCATCGAGGCTCTTTCGGCCCGTCCACCACGTAACCCCGAGGGCCGCCACGGTGATACCGATCATCCGCGCAGCAACGGCGCCGGTCGAATCGAGTGGAGCGCCGAGCAGGAAACCCATGACGGGGCCGGGGAAGAGGGCGACGAGGAGTCCCACAACCATCTCGCCGAGCGCACCTAGCGTGAAGATCAATCGTGCGGCGCGGTGCGCGATGCTGTCGGTCTGGGTCGATTCTTCCATGTTCAGTCCCGCTGGGCCTCGTGATCCTTCGTCTACGCCGCGCCGCTCTTCGGCTTTCGTCTCGATATGGCCACGTCGATTGCCGTCAACAGCGCTTCATGGTCGACCGGCTTCGGCAGGTAGTCGCTTGCTCCCAATTGCATCGCGCGCGCACGAGCTTCTTCCGTATCCCGGCCGGTGATCACGACGATCGGGATCGTCGACCCGCCGTCGGCGAGCGCTGCCTGTACGTCGAATCCATTCATCTCGGGCATGTGCAGGTCCAGCACGAGGCAGTCCGGCTCATGGTCCTGCATCGAACGCAAGAACTCCGCTCCCGATGCGAAGGCTTCCACGTCGAGTCCCGCTGACATTGCTAACCGCGTCAATGCGACCCGAACATCTGCGTCGTCGTCGACCACAGCCAGCAACGGCGCGTTTCTTGACATCGTGCGAAACCGTATCAAGGGCGCGCGCAGCAATGAAACTGGACCTTGGTCCAGGTTGCCGCTCCGAACGGAGCGGGCGGCGAGTGCCGCTAATGACCGGGGGTCTTGCCGATACCGCCGCGCTCTGCTGCTTTCACCAACGACGCGACAGTGGTAACACGCATCTTTCGCATCAGGTTCGCGCGATGGAACTTCACGGTCTTTTCAGCGGTAAGAAGCTTCGCAGCGATCTGCTTGTTCAGAAGTCCGGCAACGATTCCGTCCAGGACCTGGCGCTCGCGCGCCGTCAGCGTGGCTAGGCGCTCCGCGATCTGGCTGCGCTCCGCGTCCTCGTGCTCGCGTTCACGCCGCCGATCGAGTGCGGCGCGCACCGCCTCCATCAATACATCCTCGTCGACCGGCTTGGTCAGAAAGTCGGACGCACCATGCTTCATCGCCTGAACGCTGCTGCCAATGTCGCCGTGGCCCGTCAGGAAGACAATGGGCAATCCACGCGCACGAGTTTCCAGCGTGCGTTGCAACTCGAGCCCGTTTGCCCCCGGCATTGCAAGATCGAGAACGAGACACGCCGGCATCGTGGGGTCGAACGCAGCGAGAAATGATTGAGCAGACGAGAACGCCGCGACGTTAAGGTTCGCGGACGCGACAAGGCGCCCCAGCGCCTTGAGGACTTCAGCGTCGTCATCAACGATGTAGATGGTCGGCGCCGTCTCGTTTGCCAGCATGGCCTTCCCCTTGCCCCGGCAACTCGAAGTGTAACGTCGCACCCCGATCGGCGTTGTTGGTGGCCCAGATGCGACCCCCGTGCGACTCAACGATCGTGCGGCAGATCGCGAGGCCCAGCCCCATCCCGTGCGGTTTGGTGGTCACGAACGGTTCAAAGACACCGGCAAGTTGATCCTCGGATATTCCGGACCCACGATCGGCCACAGTGATTTCGACGTTACCAGAATCGGCTCGATGGGTTCGGACGGCCAGCAACGGCTTGGATTCGAGATTTTCCATGGCCTCACAGCCATTGACGACGAAGTTAATAATCACCTGCTGCAGCTGAACCCGGTCGGCGCTGACAAGCGGCAGATTCGCGCCAAAGTCCGTCACGATCTCGACCCCGCGGCTCAGCAGATCGCTTTGCATCAATCGCAGCGCATCCTGAACGGTCTCGTTGATTTCGAGCGGTACGTGCTCGGACGCATCCTTCTTCAGCAGATTTCGCAACCGCTGGATCACCAGCGCGGCCCGCTTATCGTTCTTCACGATATCGGCAATGATGTCCCTGACCTGGTCAAGCCGCGGCGGCGTATGCATAAGGAATCGCTGTGCCGCCTGCGCGTTGCTGAGAATCGCGGTCAGCGGCTGATTGAGTTCGTGCGCGAGCGAACCGGACAGCACTCCCATCATGGCAACACGAGACAAATGTGCGAGCTCGTTGCGCTGGCGAGCTGCCGCCTGCTCGTTGCTGCGACGTACGCTGATATCGACGATTGAAACCAGGACGAACGATCCCTGTGCCGTCCCATCGGGTTCAAACTCACTTCGACGGGGACCTGCGTTCCGTCCTGGCGCCGGCCGAAGAGCTCCCGGCCCGCACCCATGGCACGCGCACTTGGGCTCGCGGCGAAACCATCACGATATTGCGCATGTGCTCCGCGGAAGCGGTCGGGAACCAGTTCGTCGACCGAACGACCGACGAAGATTTTCGCGCGCGTATCCGAAAATCGCTGACCCTTGCGCATTGGTCATCGCGATCCTGCCCTGGTCGTCGACAAGAAGAATCGCGTTCGGGGCCGCTTCGATGACCGCACGGAAGCTCGCCTCGCTTGCTTTCAGCTGGTTCGCCAGCTGCGCGACTGCGATGAGATCCCATCCGAGCTCAAAACTCATCGCCACCACAATCGCAAAGGCGCCAGGCATGAGCAGGGTCGGGGCATGCACGAGTCCCCAGACGACAACGCCGGCGAAGAAGGCCACCGTCGCCACGCAAAAGACGAGGCTGCCGCCCACCAACAGCGCCCGTCGGCGTTGGACCAGATCGCCGCGCCGCCACAGCGAAACAGATGCGTCAATGATGAACGCAAGAAGCAATACGTTGCTCAACTGGGGAACGACGGTCCACGGGCTTGTTATGCCCACAGGAGCTGAAACGACCGCGCCCCAGAGGCTGACCGGATCGATGGCGGTGACCTCGCGGAAGTTGATGTTCGCGCCCGTCGTGAAATTGAGGACTAGAGCCCCCAGTCGCGTGCCAGCGACGGCGTAGGCAAGCCACAACCTGCCGGCGTCCAAATAAAAATGGACAAAGCCGAGGATCGACAGCACAAACGCGCACAGCGGAACATGGGCCCATCGCAGCAGAGGTTCATAAGCAGCCGGGGTCTGCGCGTGCATCATCGCGAGTTCGAACGCGCCGAAGGCCGCCGCCGAGATCGCAAGGAAGAAGAAAAGCAGGTGCTCGCGCTGGCGGCGCTGCTGGATCCAGACGAAAAGATGAATCAGCGCGAGAGTCAGACTCGCCGCCGCCATCATGATCCAGAGGATGTCGATCCAGGTCACGGGCGTGAGTGGGCGCGGGTTCGAGAACTTCGCACGGCGTCAGGATAGCCGAGCCATACGCGTCGCTTGGATCGACCCTCTTCGCGCCGCAAGGACGTAAGCCTGCTCGCCGAGCCTCCGCGCGTACGGCACCGAGCGGGCCCTGGACCAAGGTCCAGTTACGTCGACCGACGCACCTTGCTAGGGTGCGTCCGATCGCGTTCCACATTTGTGACGGCTTCGTTTACGGCGTAGACGGCGAGTCGTGGCCACGCTTTCGCGGCGATCTTTCACACAGGGAGAATTTTCATGATGAAGCGAGCATGGATAGTGAGTGGCGCTGGCATCGGCAGCGTTCGCGACCGCCGGCTGTGTTTCCCAGCAGACTTATCAGGCCGAGGTCAAGAAGTCCAATACTTATCAGGTGTTGAGCGAGCAGTTGCAGGCGGAAGTCAAGGCGGATCAGGTCCAAATCCAGCAGCAGCAGAACCAGATCAAATTGACGATGGTCGACACCCTGTTGTTCGCCGAGGGCGGCTGGCAGATCCACAAGAAAGGCGAAGAGACGCTCGACAAGATCGTGCCGACGCTGAAGACGGTCAAGAGCGGGCGCATCGTCGTCGAGGGCTACACCGATAACGTCCCCATCGGCCCCGCACTGCGTTCACGCTTTGCTTCCAACTGGGAGCTGTCAACCGCGCGCGCGACCGACGTCGTGCGTTATCTGGCGGACAAAGGTGTCTCCAAGAACCTGCTCGCCGCGGAAGGCTTCGGGGACAGTCGCCCTATCGCGTCGAACGACACTGCACAGGGCAGGGCAAAAAACCGCCGGGTCGAGATCACGATCTCGGGCATCGATCAGTGAGTCGTGGCAGGCTGATCGAATGACTCAGCCCAGCAGACCGAGATCCCCGCAGTAAACCAGCGCGTGCTTATCGATCACACAGAGGTCAAGCCATGATGTACGAACGGATCAACACCAACTACGTCGATGCGGAAAGTTATCCCTGGTTTCCCTTCGTGCCCTACACCGATAAGGCTTTCCTCAAGCTGCTGAAGGTCGAGCCGATATCGGGAACGTTTGTGACGTTGCTGAAGGCTCCATGCGATCTCGTCCTGCCGAAGCACCATCACTGCGGCACTGTCATGGTCTACACAGTCAAGGGCAAGTGGAAATACCTCGAACATGACTGGACGGCGGTCGCGGGAAGTTTTGTCTACGAGACCGCGGCGACGTCGCATACGCCCGTGGGCGCCGGCGCGGACGAAATCATCACGCTCAATATCCAGGTTGGCGATTCCCTGTACCTGGATGACAAGGACGCCATCGTTGCGATCGAGAACTGGAAGACGACTCTCAAGCGCTATCTCGATTTCTGCTCCGCAGAGGGCCTGCCCCCGGTCGACGTGTCAAGCTTTGGCGAGTGAGATCTGGCCGCTCAAGTTCATGAACGCAGCGCCGGCTGAATGAATGCGGCATCGAGCCAGCGTTTCGTCCGGACTCGTGACGCCGAGCGTGTCGTTCTTCATGTGCCACTTCACGGTGCCGTCGTATATGCCAAGCGCCTTGGCAATCAGGCTGCGAGGCGCGTGGCAGGCGAACCGCGTGCGCCTGTACCCAATACTTGGCGGTAGCTTCGAAACGGCGCAGCCCACAAGCGGTACTGCCCTATAACGCGGCCACCGCTGCCCGGTTGGCGGCCTCGCGCCAGCCGACAAAGCGCTCGGGCGGAATCGCACGACGACCGGCGATACGCTCGACAGCGAGGCGAACGTCGGCCGTGCTGGCAGCCTTGAGGGCGGCATCCACAAATAGCTGCTCAAGCACGTCTTGCTGAGTATGGCTGCCGCCGAGCCGGTACATGCCGCCAATGGCCGGGCGCATCAGCGCGACGGCTTCGGCGTGACGTCCGGCGGCGTGGGCGAGCTGGGCTTCGGCAATTGGCAACACGTAGTCGCGCACGATCGCGGGCACGGTGCCGCGGCCGTTGGCGAAGACGCGCATCGCCTCGATCATGCGTTGCGCAGCGGCCGTACGGCCCATGGCGGTCAGCGCCATCAGCCAGTGCGGCAGCGTGAAAGCGGACTGGCAGTCGCCGATCCGTGCTTCGGCCTTGTCCGCGAGTTCCTCCCAGCGATTGCCGACGTCGATACCAGCCGCTGCAAGCGGAAGAGCATGGACGCGGCGTTCTGCACATCGATGTAGACGTCAGGCGAAGCGATCGTCAGCGGCGCGGCGAGATTACGGAAGCGGGTGTCGTAGAGCTCCAGCACCGCGCATGGTCACCATGTTCGAGCTTGAACAAGGCGCAGTGCCACCAGAGATGGTGCTGCAGGTTGTGGCTGCCCTCCCAGTTGGGCGCGAGCGTCGTGAGCCACTCGATACCTTCGGTTCGCCGGCCCTGCATCTCCATGACGTGGGCAACGGCATGCGCAGCCCAGAGATCGCCGGGGTCGAGCTCGATGGCGCGGCGCCCCGAGGGCTCGGCAGCGAAATAGTTGCCGGCTTCCTCCTGCGCGAAGCAGCGGCAAGCGAGTATCACTGTATCGCCGGCACGTCCTCCGACCAGTCCGGAATCAAGTTCTCGACTGAAGCGACCATGTCCTGCGGACGACCGAGCCAGAAATTGACGAAGTGGGCGAGACGGAAGGCCACCAGGTCATGCGGATGGGTGCGCAGGATCAACTCCCATGTGGCGAGGGCGCGATCGAGTTCGCCTTCGGCCCAAGCCGTCAGCGCGGCGACGTGGTTGCGCTCGCGCGCCGTGGCGCCGACAGCAAGCGACTGCGCGGTGCGCGCTTCCTGGACCGCCACTGGCACCGCGGCTTGCTTGAACGCGAGCATCGCGAAATAGCCCTTCATGCAATGCGCCAGCGCAAAGTCCGGATCTGCTTCCAGCACGGCGTCGAGACGGGTGGGCGTGTCGGCTCGGTAGGTGAGATAGCCGACGACGAGGTGATCGAAGGCGGCGGCTGCCTCGGCGCTGGCGGTCGAGATCGGAAGGCCGCGGATATCGGAGTGCATGGCGTTTCCTGGTGGAGATTGCTGAGATAACCCGAGCCATGCCGCGGCCACGCCGAAGGAGCCAGCGTTTGAGCCGCGGTATTTTGAACCTGCGTGGAGGTGGCGCCTAACGATTTCGTGGCAGCCGATAGACCGCCTTCGACCTGGCGAAAACGCTGTCACAACGACGGGCCGTTGCGGGCAACCGCCACCTAAACCAAAAGCCAGTTCTTGTGAGCGCGCGAGGCTGGTAGAACAGCACCAGCGTCGCGGCCACGGGAGCCCCGTTAGCCGGGCTCCGTACCCATCACATGTGGACAGGTGTCACTCGCCCGACAACGGGGCAACGCGAACTCTGCGCATGCCGAAAATCGGATAGCGGCACGGTGTCGATCGCCGATATGGTGCGAACCCCTGACCGGAATTCGCACGAGGAGACATCGATGGACCGATACAGCTTGATCGCGCTATTCAGCGCAGCCGCGCTCGCCGCCGGCGGCGCGAGCGCCGCACCGAACCTCGCCCCCAAGGACGCCGAGGCCAGCAACGGCCGCGGCGAACGAGAAACTTCTGAGCGAGTTGCCGTTTGCCAACCGGCAGGACTTCGAGGACGCCCGTCGCGGGTTCGTCGCGACGATCCCCAACGCTGAGGTCAAGGCGCCCGACGGGCGCGTGATCTGGAGCATGGAGGGCTTCAAGTTTCTCGAGAAAGACCGCGCGCCGGCGACGGTCAACCCGAGCCTGTGGCGGCAGGCGCAGGTCAACCAGATCCACGGCCTGTTCAAGGTCACGGACCGCGTGTACCAGGTGCGCTCGCTGGACCTCTCGAACATGACCATCATCGAGGGTGACACGGGCCTCATCGTCGTCGACCCGCTCCTTTCGATGCAGACGGCGAAGGCCGGCTCTCGATCTGTACCTGCAGCATCGCCCGAAGAAGCCGGTGGTCGCGGTGATCTACACGCACAGCCATGCCGACCACTTTGGCGGCGTGCGCGGCGTCGTCGACGAAGCCGACGTCAAGGCCGGCAAGGTGAAGATCCTGGCGCCGGCCGGGTTCACGGAACACGCGGTCTCCGAGAACGTCATTGCCGGCAACGCGATGAGCCGCCGCGCGCAGTACATGTACGGCGTATTCCTGCCGCCGGGCGAGAAGTCGCTGGTCGACACCGGTCTGGGCCGGACGGTTTCGAAGGGAAATGTCACGCTGATCGCGCCCACCGACACGATCGCCAAGGCTGCCGACCGGCGCGTCGTCGACGGCGTGGAGATGGTGTTCCAGCTCACGCCCGGCACCGAAGCGCCGTCCGAAATGAACATCTACTTCCCGCAGTTCCGGATGCTCAACGTCGCGGAGAACGTGACGCACAACATGCACAACCTGTACACGCTGCGGGGCGCGGAGATCCGCGACGCGATCGCGTGGTCCGGTTTCGTCGAGCAGACGCGCGAACTGTTCGCCGACAAGTCAGACGTGATGATCGCCCAGCACCACTGGCCGAAATGGGGTCAGGCGAACATCGACGGCATGCTGCGCAAGCACCGCGACCTCTATAAGTACATCCATGACCAGTCGGTGCGGCTGATGAACCAGGGTTACACGCCGCGCGAGATCGCCGCGCAGCTCAAGCTCCCGCCGAGCCTCGCCAACGAATGGTCCACGCGCGGCTATTACGGGACGCTTTCCCACAACACCAAGGCCGTCTACCAGAAGTATCTCGGCTGGTACGACGCGAACCCGGCCAACCTCGACCCGCTGCCGCCCGCGGAGTCGGCGCAGCGCTACGTCGAGTACATGGGCGGCGCGAACGCGGTTCTCGATCGGGCGCGGAAGGATTTCAAGAACGGCAACTATCGCTGGGTCGCGGAGGTCGCGAACCAGCTCGTGTTCGCGGATCCGTCGAACATGGAGGCGCGGGCGCTCGCAGCCGACGCGCTGGAGCAGCTCGGCTACCAGAGCGAGTCGGGAGTCTGGCGCAACGTGTACCTGATGGCCGCACTGGAGCTGCGCAGCGGCAAGCCGAAGTTGCCGACGATCACCACGGCGAGCCCCGACGTCATCCGCTCGATCCCGCTGGGCCTGTTCTTCGATTACCTGGGCGTGCGCCTCGACGGCGCAAAGGCCGAAGGCAAGCAGATGGTGATCAACTGGGTGTTCCCGGACACCAATCAGCAGGTGCGCATGAACCTGGAGAACTCGGTACTCACGAACGCGATGGGCAAGCAGGCGGCGAACGCCGACGCCACCGTCACGCTGAACCGCTCGACGCTCGATCTGATCACCCTGCGGCAGAAGACCTTTCCGCAGGCGATCAAGGACGGCGACGTGAAGATCAAGGGCAATGGTGCGCGGCTGCAGGAGCTGCTCGGCATGCTCGACGAGTTCAACCCGATGTTCGACATCGTCACGCCGAACCCGATGGCGAGCAACGGCTAGTCGCGCGAGCGCGCCCTCTGCAGCGTTGCGGAGGGCGACTCGTGAAACAGCGCCTTGTATTCGGCAGCGAAACGGCTTAGGTGGAAGAAGCCCCAGTGCATCGCCACGTCGGTCACCGAAGTCGATCCTTGCGCGGCGCGCAGCAGGTCTTTGCGCGCGAGGGCGAGGCGGCGAAACGTCAGGAATCGCTTGGGGCTGATTCCCTGCACTTCCGCGAAGGCGCGCTCGAGCGTATGCAGGTTGGTGCCGACGGTGCTGCACAGGTCGTCGATGCGAAGTGTTTCTCCGAGGTGCGACTCGAGGTAGCTTTCGACGGCCCTGACGATCCGCAGCCGCTCTGCTCCGCTCGGCCGCTGTCGATCCGGAATGCCCGCACCTGCGAGCGCCTCCGCGAACGCCGCGAGCAGCTCCTCCTGCGCCCATTCGATCTCGGCGCGGGTCACGGGTTCGGCCGCGTTGCGGTCGGGCCCGATGACCTGTCCGACGTCGGCGACGACATGCCGCAGGCTCCTTCGCTCCGCGTCGGCGATCGGGACGATCCCCGGCTTGCCGCTCACTTCGACGCCGAGTTGCTCGAGCAGCGCGCGCCGGACCTGGAACGAGATCCACTCGGTTCCGGGCGGCAGGCGGAAGTAGAGCTCCTCGCCTTCGGGAAACAGGATCACGTCGGACGTCCTCACGCGTTCCCCGTTGACGTAGCCGTCTTCGACGGCGGAGACGATGAAGCCGAGCGATACGCAGTCCGGCGCGAGCGTCCCGGCCGCCAGCACGGGAAGGTTGTAGCGGCCCCAGTCGATGCGCGCGGCGCTCGCCTGCGCGCGCTGGATCAATCCGCGGAATCGTCCGCGCGCGAGCTGAACGTGATCGAGTGCGCCCCGCTGCAGCGCGTCGGTCATCGAGTCCGGATCGAACGATTCGAAGAGGACCGACTGGAGCGGTTGTGGGTTCTCGGGCTGATCGACCATTGCGGGCGCGAAGTCGAAATCCGGATAGCGGACCGGCAATCTAGCCCCGAGAATGCCGTTCGACAAACGTGCGGTGCAGCGAGCCCCGCGCGCTAAGACCAGCAAAACACCAAGGAGACCGAATCATGTTGAACATCGCCACGAACCTCGAGCGCAATGCCGAGCTGCTGCCCGAGAAGATCGCGGTCTATTTCGGCGACAAGACATTCACGTACGCGCAACTCAACGGGGCGGCGAACCAGGTTGCGAACGGACTGAAGGCGCTCGGCATCGGCAAGGGCGACAAGGTCGTCCTCAGCTGCCCGAACCTGCCGTTCTTCCCGATCATCTACTTCGGCGTCCTCAAGGCGGGTGCGGTCGTCGTTCCGATCAACGTGCTGCTCAAGGGGAGCGAGATCGCCTACCTGCTCAAGGACTCCGACGCGAAGGCGTTCTTCTGCTTCGAAGGCAGCCCCGAGCTGCCGATGGGCGCCGAGGGACACGCCGGGTTCAAGGAAGCGGCCACCTGCCCGAACTTTTTCATGATCACGGCCGATCCGACCAAGCCGGCCGCGATCGAAGGGGTGAAGACGCTCGGGATGCTGATGAAGGGCCAGCCGCCGACCGGCTCCACCGCCCTCACCGACGCGAACGACACCGCGGTGATCCTCTACACCTCGGGCACGACCGGCAAGCCGAAGGGTGCGGAGCTGACGCACTCCAACGTGGCGATGAACATCATGGTCAGCCACGGTGTCATGCGCCAGGCGGCGGACGACGTGCATCTGATCGTGCTGCCGCTCTTCCACAGCTTTGGCCAGACGGTACAGATGAACGCCGCCCTGATGGCGGGCGCATCGATCGTGCTGCTGCCGCGCTTCGACCCGGATGCCGTGTTCAAGGCGATGCAGGCGCACAAGGTCACGATCTTCGCCGGTGTGCCGACGATGTACATCACGCTGCTGAATCTCCCGGGCGCGGCCGAGCGCTACGACCTCAAGGCGATCGCGTCGGTCCTGCGGCTCGGCGTGTCGGGCGGGGCCGCAATGCCGGTCGAGGTGATGAGCCAGTTCGAGGAAAAATTCGGCATCGCGATCCTCGAGGGCTACGGCCTCTCGGAGACGAGCCCGGTGGCGACGTTCAGCTTCCTCGACTTCGACCGCATCCCCGGCAGCGTCGGCAAGGCGATCTGGGGCACCGAGGTGCGCATCGTCGACCAGACCGGCGCGCCCGTTCCGCCCGGAACGGAAGGCGAGATCGTCATCCGCGGCCACAACGTGATGAAGGGCTACTACAACCGGCCCGAGGCCACCGCCGAGGCGATCCGCGACGGCTGGTTCCACTCCGGCGACATCGGCAAGATGGACGAGAAGGGCAACTTCTTCATCGTCGACCGGCTGAAGGACATGATCATCCGCGGCGGCTTCAACGTCTATCCGCGCGAGCTCGAGGAAGTGCTGATGACGCACGAGGCCGTTGCGCAGGCCGCCGTGGTCGGCGTGCCGCACGCAACCCACGGCGAGGAGGTCAAGGCGGTGCTGGTGCTGAAGCCCGGCAAGACCGCGACCGCCGAGTCGATCGTCGGCTGGTGCAAGGAGCGCATGGCGAGCTACAAGTATCCGCGCGTGGTCGAAATCGTCGACGGCGCTGCCGATGACCGCGACCGGCAAGGTGCTCAAGCGCGAGCTCCGGAAGCCTGCCGCCTGAGCAAGGGCAGCGGACCGTTCGCTCGGCATTCGCAAAGGACGCGTGTCATGCCCGCTCTCTCGGTCATCGATCTCGCCATGTTCGCGCTCGAGACGCGCGAGCGGCCCTTCAACATCGGCCCGCTCATCGTGCTCGCGCCGCCGGCCGGCTTTCGCGGCAACTTCGCCGACAAGCTGGTCGCGCGCATGCTCAAGCGCCCGCTCGGGCCGCCGTTCAACTACCGGCTGGTGGTGGCTCCCGATGGGCGTGCCCCGCCTGGACGTCGATGACGAGGCCGATCCGGCCGCGCACGTGCACCGCCTGACGCTGAAGGCGCCGGGCACGCGCGCGCAGTTGTTCGAGCGCGTGTGCAAGCTCCACGAATCCCGCCTCGACCGCTCGCGGCCGCTCTGGGAGCTCTACGTCATCGACGGGCTCGAGGGCGGCAAGGTCGCGCTCTACGGCAAGGTGCATCACGGCATCATCGACGGCCGCACGTTCGTGCAGGTCGTCTCGGCCTGGCTCGCCACGTCGCCGAAGCAGCGGACGGTGCATGCGATGTGGGAAGGCGCAGCGCGGACTTCGCGTGCGAGCCTGCCGCGCGCTTCGCTCGCCGCGCGCGTACAGCGGGCCCTGGGTCAGGCTGCGGGAACAGCCGCGTCTGCGGTTTCGCTCTCGAAGATGTTGGGGGAGCAAGGGCTGAAGAAGCTCGGCATCGGCGGAGCAGACGGTCTTTCGCTGCCGTTCCTCGGTGTCCCGCGTGCGCTCACGGGGCTGCCGATTGCGAAGCGTGTCTATGCATACTGCGCGCTGCCGCTTGACGAGCTGAAGTCGCTCGCGAAACAAGGGGGCGCAAAGGTGAACGACCTGCTCCTGGCAACGCTGGACATCGCGATCGACCGCTATCTGCAGGAGTACGGTGCGCGCCCTGGCAAGGCGCTGGTCGCCGCGATGCCGGTCGCGCTCGCAGACGCGCGCGGCGGCAACCAGATCGCGGTCCTCCAGTTTCCGCTCGGCACGCCGGGCAAGAGTCCCGCGGCGCGCCTCGCCGACATCCTGACGGAGACGGCGAAGGTCAAGGGCGTCGTGCAGCGGGCGACGAGCGAGACCGTCATGCTGTACACGACGCTCGTGCACGGGCTCCCGGCGCTGCTGGAGAAGATCGGCGTGAAGGGCGGGCTCAGGGTGAGCAATCTCATCGTGTCGAATCCGTTCGGGCTTCCCGAGAAGCGCTACTTGATGGGCGCAGAGGTCGAACTCGTGCTGCCGATTTCCGTCGTCGCCGCCGGGCAGATGCTGAACGTGACGGCGGTGACGCTGGCGGACCGGCTCCAACTCGGCTTCCTCGGCATTCCCGGCGCGGTACCTCATATCGAAAAGCTGGCGGCCTACACGGTCGACGCATTCGAGCAACTGAAGCTGGCGATCGCCATCTCGACAGCGGCGTCGCCGTCGAAGAAGGGCCTGCCGGCGGCACCGCGCCGCGTCGCCCGCAAATCGCGCAAGCCCGCCGCGCGGGCAAGCGCGCAGCGATAGGGTGGTGGCGGGAGACTCCATGACGCAACGAAACTTCGACTACGACTGGCTTGTCATCGGCTCCGGGTTCGGTGGCAGCGTCTCGGCGCTGCGGCTCGCGGAAAAAGGCTACAAGGTCGGCGTGCTGGAGCGCGGGCGGCGCTATCGCGACGAGGATTTCGCGAAGTCCTCGTGGAATCTGCGCAGGTACATCTGGGCGCCGATTCTTGGTTTGCGCGGCGTGTTCCGCCTCACGCCGTTCAAGGACGTCTTCATTGCGAGCGGCTCCGGCGTCGGCGGCGGCAGCCTCGTCTATGCGAACACGCTCTACCGTGCCGCGCCGGAGTTCTTCACGCATCCGCAGTGGGCCGGCCTCGAGGATTGGGCGGCAGCGCTCAAGCCGCACTACGACACCGCCGAGCGCATGCTCGGCGTGCAGACGGTCCCGTTCGACAGCGACAGCCAGAAGCTGCTGAAGGAGGTCGGCGCCGCCTTTGGTGTCGAGCACACTTTCCGCCGCACGCCGTGCGCAGTCTTCTTCGGCGAGCCCGGCAAGACGGTGCCCGATCCCTACTTCGGAGGCGCCGGTCCCGCCCGCACCGGTTGCATCCGCTGCGGCGCCTGCATGATCGGATGCCGCGTCGGCGCGAAGAACACGCTCGTCAAGAACTACCTCTGGTTTGCCGAGAAGAAGGGGATCGAGATCCTCCCCGAGCGGCAGGTGGTCGACATCCGTCCGCTCGGCGCCGCCGACGGCTCGGACGGTTACCTTGTCACGACCGAGCACCCCGGCGCGTGGCTGCGCAAGCGGCGCCGGCAGTTCACCGCGCGCAGCGTGGTTATCTCGGCGGGCGCGATGGAGACCAATCGACTGCTCGCCCGCTGCAAGCTCAGCGGTTCGCTGCCGCTGATCAGCGACCGCCTCGGCTCGCTGGTGCGAACCAACAGCGAGTCCGTGCTGGCCGTCAAGCTGCCGGCGAACACTGAGTGGCAGCCGGGCAACGACGTCGCGATCAGCTCGAGCATCCATACGAGTCCCGACACGCACATCGAGTTCGTCACCTACGGTCCGAAGGGCGACGTGCTCTTCAGCCTGTTCACGCTGATGGTGGGCGACGGCACCCGCATCACGCGCCCGCTGAAGCTGATCGCTGCACTAGTGCGGCATCCTTTGAAGTTCCTGCAGTCGCTCTGGCCGTTCGGCTGGAGCCGGCGGGCGGTCGTCTTCCTTGTCATGCAGAGCCTCGACAACGCGATTGCCTTTCGTGCCAAGCCGAGGCTCTTCGGCAAGGGAATCACGATGACGACCGAGCAGGACCCGGAAAAACCGAATCCCACTTACATCGACGCCGGCAACAAGGCGGCCGAGTGGCTCGCGAAGCGCACCGGCGGCATCGCGCAGAGCATGATCCTCGAGGCGGTCGCGAACATTCCGACCACGGCGCACATCCTCGGAGGTGCGGTGATCGGACGCGACGCCGCGAGCGGCGTCGTCGACCGCCACAACCGCGTTTTCGGCTATCGCAACCTGCTCGTCTGCGACGGCTCGGCGATGCCGGCCAATCCCGGCGTGAATCCTTCGCTGACCATCACGGCGATGACAGAGCACGCGATGAGTCAGATCGCACCGGCAGCCGAGCGCGTGGCCCAACGGGAGGTCCAGCAAGCGGTCCACTGAATCCCAACCGAATCAGAAAAAGCAGGAGGCAACCGTGATCAGCATCTTTCGCAGCAGTTCGAAAGAGGGCAGCTCAGTCGGCCGCGTACTCGCTGCCGTTTCCATTTGCAGCCTCACCGGTCTGGGTGCCAGCGCGGTGCTCGCGCAGGCGGCGCCGGATCCGACGAAGCATTTCCACCCGAAGGGTCAGGCGCCGTCGAAGTACACGATCGAGTTGCAGAACGGTCTGCGCAAGACGCTGCCGTTCGAAGACAAGCGTGACTTCGAAGAGGCCAAGCGCGGCTTCATTGCCGCGCCGACGTTCAAGCGGATCATGGCCGAAGCGGGCAACGTCGCCTGGGACATGGGCAGCTACGAGTTCCTGCTGCAAGGCAAGGACTTCGACAGCATTAACCCGTCGCTGCAGCGCCAGGCCACTCTCAACATGGCCTATGGCCTGTACGAGGTCGTACCGGGCCGCATCTACCAGATCCGCGGCTTCGATCTCGCCAATATGAGCATCATCAAGGGCGACACCGGCTGGATCCTCGTCGACGTGCTGACGGCGAAGGAAACCGCGAAAGCGGCGATCGACTTCGTCAACGAGAAGCTCGGCAAGCGGCCCGTCGTTGCGGTGATCTACTCGCATTCGCATACCGATCACTTTGGCGGCGTGCGGGGTGTCGTCGATGAGGCCGAGGTGCGCAGCGGCAAGGTGCAGTTGATCGCTCCGGCCGGGTTCATGGAGCATGCGATCGCGGAAAACGTCTACGCAGGCACTGCGATGGTGCGGCGCGCGTTCTTCCAGTACGGCTTGCTGCTTCCCCGCGGCCCATATGCTCACGTCGATCAGGCGATCGGCAAGAACACTGCGTCCGGCAACACCGGACTCATCGAGCCGAATCGCTACATCACCAAGGACTTCGAGGACCTGACCATCGACGGTGTGAAGATGGTGTTCCAGAGCACGCCCGGCACCGAGGCGCCGGCCGAGATGAACACGTACTTTCCGCAGTTCAAGGCGTTCTGGGCCGCCGAGAACATCGTCGGCACGATTCACAACATCTACACGCTGCGCGGAGCGTTGATCCGCGATCCCCTGGCGTGGTCCAAGCACATCAATGCGGCGCTTTATCGATTCGGCGGTGAAGCCGAAGTCATGTTCGCTTCGCACAGCTGGCCGCGCTTCGGCAACGCACGGGTGCAGGAAATCATGCGCACCCAGCGCGACACCTACGCCAACCTCAACAACGATGTCCTGCACCTCGCGAACCAGGGCGTGACGATCAACGAGATCCAGAACGTCTATCAGCCGCCGGCGAGCCTGCAGCAGAAATGGGCCGCGCGCAGTTATCACGGCTCGGTCGAGCACAACAGCCGCGGCGTCATCAATCGTTACCTCGGCTATTGGGACGGCAACCCGGCGACCCTGATCCCGCTGTCGCCGCGTGACTCCGCACCGCTGTATGTCGAGATGATGGGTGGCGCAGCGCCGATCCTGAAGAAGGGTCGCGAACTCTATGACCAGGGCAAGTACCGCGAGGCGATGGAGATTGTCAACAAGCTCGTCTATGCCGAACCCGGCAACCAGACCGCCAAGGATTTGCTGGCCGACATCTTCGAGCAGATCGGCTATCAGAAGGAGAGCACGAGCGTTCGCAACAGCTTCCTCGCGGCGGCGTTCGAGCTGCGCTCCGGCATGCCGGCCGGCGTGGCGCCCAAGACGACTGGGCCGGACACGATTCGCGGCATGTCGACCGAACTGTGGCTCGACTACATCGCGATCCTGCTCGACAGCAAGAAGGCTGCCGGCATGCAGTTCACGATCAACCTTGTGACGCCGGACAACGGCGAGAAGTTCGCGATCGAGGTGAGCAACGCGACCATGACCTCGATCAAGGGCGAGCAGTCCAAAAAGCCCGATCTCACCGTCACGATCAACCGAACCGAGCTCGAGCAGGTCATGGGCGGTAAGGCGACCTTCGATGCACTGATCGGCGCCGGAAAGGCGCGCTTCGACGGCGACCGCAAGGCGTTCGAGCAGCTACGGAGCACGATCGTCCAGTTCGCGCCCGATTTCGAGATCATGCCCGGCACGAAGCCGGTCAAGGCGCAGCCCGAACCCAAGCCGAAGGATCCGTTCGAAGTCATCCAGTCCGACACGAAGGGAGTTCCTTGATCCGGACGGGCTCAACGACACGAGAGGTCAAGCAATGGACCCACTGATCGATCACATGAAGGCCACGTTCCGCCGGCAGCAGGATGCCTTTCTGCGGCATCCCTATCCGAGTCTTTCCGATCGCAAGCCGGCGGCCAGCGAACCATCGCCCGCAGCGCGGAGTGCGGCTTGAGGAACGCAGCGCAAGTCGAACTCATGCGCTCCTTCGTCGATGTCTCGCGCGACACCTTCCACTCGCCTTCCGCTGGCGCTGCTCGCGGCGCTGTCTCCGCTTTCGGTCGCGGCGTTTGACTTCGCGCTCGGCGAATCGAACGACATCCTGGGCAAATGGAACACGACGGTTTCGATCGCCGCAGGCTGGCGTGTTCAGGACCGCAACCCGGCGCTGTATTCGCCGGCCAACGGCAATCAGCAGGGCTTGCCTACCGGCACGGGAGGCAACGCCGACGACGGCAACCTGAACTACGCCAAGGGCGACAACTTCCTGACGGTGGCGGCGCTGATCAGCACGCTTGAGGTGAGTCGAGGTGCCTATGGCGGATTGGTCACGATCAGCGCCTGGTACGACTACACGCTGAACAAGCGTGGCGTTCCGCACGGCAATGAAGCGAACAACTATGTCGCGGGGCAGCCGCTGGGCGATCAGGGCTTTCCGACTCTGGCCAGGTTCGACGGGATCACAGCACTTGATATGTATGCCTACGGCAGCTGGGATCTGGGCGACAACAGACTGTCCGCCGCGACTCGGGCGGCAGGTGGTGAAGTGGGGGAAGAGCCTGGTGCTGCAAGGCGTCGACCAGATCAATCCGATCGAGATCAACACGCTGCGTCGGCCGGGAACGCGGCTCGAAGAAGCGCTGATTCCCGTTGGGATGCTCTACGGCGACCTGACGCTCGCGACCGGCACGCGCATCGAGGCGTTTTATCAGTTTGAATGGCAGGCCACTGTGCTCGAGCCCTGCGGAACGTATTTTTCGTCGATTGATGCGCTGGTCAGCCCGGATACGCCCGGGAGCGGTTGTCCGGCCGCTGTCGTGAACGCGCCGGACTCGGTCGGATATCCGGCGCGGCAGTTCGTCCCGCTGGCGCCCACATCGCAGCCGAAGGACGGTGGTCAGTTCGGCGTGTCGCTGCGTCAGAAGGTCGAACCGCTCGACACCGAGTTCGCGCTGTACGCGATGAACATCCATTCACGCGTTCCGGTGCTCGACGGAATCCGAGGGGTCGTGCCGTTCCAGGCTCAGGCCGACGCGACGGGCCTGATCAATCCGAAAGGGGTCTGGGCCTACCCGCAGGACATTCACATCTACGGCGTCAGCGCTTCGTCGCAAATGGCCGGCTGGGCTCTGGGAGGTGAACTGAGCTACACGGCCAATCTGCCGGTGCAAATCTCCGTCGGCGATGCGATCGCAGGCCTGCTGTATCCGACCCTCGGTGTACCGGCCGCGAACTGGGGACCGCTCGGACCGCGTGTCCTGGCCACACCGGTCGGAGGTGAGTTCTTCGGCTACGACCGCGCCAGCAAGACGATGCTGATCCTGAATGCGGTCAAGCCGATTCAGAACGTGCTCGGTGCGCGCAATGCCGTGGTCGCGGCCGAAGTCGGAATGTCGTGGGCCCCAGGACTCGATGAGAACTTGCGCTACGGGCGCGGCTATGTGTTCGGCATCGCGCGCAGCCCGACATACGGCCCTGTCAACGAGGTCGTAGCGGGCGGCTGTCCGCTGCTGAACACACCAAACCAGCCCGGCTGCGCACCGGAAGGATTCTTCTCCCGCTTCGCCTGGGGCTACCGGCTGCGTGCGCAGCTCAACTATGCCAACGTGGCGGACAGCGGCATCACGATATCTCCCAATATCTTCTGGCTGCAGGACGTCCGCGGCTATTCGGTCGACAACCAGATGATCCAGGACCGCAAGACGCTCGCGCTCGGGGTCAACTTCGCCTTCCCGAAAAACATCAATCTGGGCCTGCTGTACACATGGTATGCCGATGACGCCCCGTGGAATCCGACGCGCGATCGCGATTTCATCGGCGGCAAGCTCAGCTATTCGTTCTGACTTGTCCTTTCGACCGGACGACTTCACACATGTTCGACGCCACGCTTCTTGCCCGCATCCAGTTCGACGCGAACAGTCATTTACTCCGACACGAAGGGTGTACCTTGATCCCGACGAGCTGAACGACAAGTCAGACGCGGCGGCAACACGGCAAACGAGCGCAAGGTTGAACGGGAGGTTGAGCAATGGACCCACTGATCGATCACATGAAGGCAACATTCCTTCGGCAGCAGGAAGCCTTCCTGCAGCATCCGTATCCGACGTTTTCCGAGCGACGCGAAAAGCTCAAGGCGCTGAAAGCCGCGCTGCAGCGCAATCAGCATCCGATCGCGGCGGCGGTCAGCGAGGATTTCGGTGGGCGATCGCCGTCGGAAACGCTGCTGGTCGAGGTGGCCGGCCCGGTGCTGGAGATCAACCACGCGCTCTCCAGCCTGACGCGCTGGATGAAACCGCGTCGACGGCACACCGAACTCCTGTTCCTCACCAACCGCGCCTGGGTGATGTACCAGCCCAAGGGCGTGGTCGGCGTGATCACACCGTGGAACTTCCCGCTCTATCTGTCGGTCGGGCCGTTGGTTGCCGCGCTTGCCGCCGGCAATCGCGTGATGATCAAGATGTCGGAGTTCACTCCGCGCACGACCGAACTGTTGGGCCGCATGCTGCGCGAGTGCTTTGCCGAAGACGAGGTCGCGGTGTTCGGCGGCGAGGTCGAAGCAGCACAGGCTTTTTCCGCGCTACCGTTCAACCACATTGTCTTCACGGGGTCGCCTGCCGTGGGCGTGCATGTCATGCGTGCGGCGTCGGCCAACCTGACGCCGGTGACTCTCGAACTCGGCGGCAAGTCGCCAGCACTGGTGTCGGCTTCGGCATCGGTCGAAGAAGCCGCTAAGCGCATCGCGCACGGCAAGACGTTCAACAGTGGACAGATCTGTGTGTCTCCGGACTATGCGCTGGTACCGCGCGACCGCGTTGAGCCGTTCGTGGCGGCCGTGGCCCAATCGTTTCGCAGCATGGTTCCGACCATCGCGGGCAACCAGGATTACACGAGCATCATCAACGACCGTCACGCGCAGCGTCTGAAGGGCGTGCTCGACGATGCGCGCGCCAAGGGAGCGACGGTGACCGCGTGCGGCGACACGAGCAACGCGCGGCGCATGCCACTGCAGATCGTCACCGGCGTGCGCGAAGACATGCTGGTCGCTACCGAGGAACTGTTCGGTCCGGTCCTGCCGGTGATCCCGTACGACACGCTCGATCAAGCGATCGCCTATATCAACGCCCGGCCGCGCCCGCTGGCGTTCTACCCCTTCGGGTTTACGGGACCGGAGCTCGAGCGACTATCGACCGCAACGCACGCAGGCGGCGTGACGGTCGACGACTGGGGCTGGCACGTCTTCAACCACGATCTGCCGTTCGGCGGAATCGGCAACTCCGGCATGGGGACCTACCACGGCGAGGAAGGGTTCCGTGAACTTTCCCACGCAAAGGCGATGTTCAAGCGCCATCGCTGGTTCCCGATCGGGCTGTTCTATCCGCCGTACGGAAACCTTGTGCAGCGTCTGGTGCTGAAGTACTACCTCGGCACACCCGAGGCGACCGGCGGCGCCGCACCCGGGCACGCGGCGCATCCACGTGCGGGGCATACGTAGCCGCTGACATTGTCCGCGAGGTGGTGATGGGACCGCTGCGAGATATTCGGGTCGTCGAATTCGCCGGCATAGGACCCGCCCCGTTTGCATCGATGGTGCTTGCCGACCTTGGCGCCGACGTTCTCGTCATCGACCGCAAGTCGCCTAACCCAAACACGCGCGACGTTTCCTTCTTCAATCTGGGCCGCTATGCCCTGCTCGATCGTGGCAAGCGTTCCATTGCGCTTGACTTGAAGCAGCCGGCCGGAGTCGCAGCTGCGTTGCGGTTGATCGATCGCGCCGACGCACTGATCGAAGGCTTCCGCCCGGATGTCATGGAACGCAACGGCCTCGGCCCCGACGTTTGTCTCGGCCGTAACCCACGCCTCGTTTATGGACGCATGACGGGTTGGGGCCAGAGCGGACCGTTGAGCCAGGCGGCGGGTCACGACCTCAATTACCTCGCGCTATCAGGTGCGCTCTCGCTCGGCGCACGACCGGACGGGCAACCGTGGGCGCCACCCGTGCTCCTCGGCGACATGGGTGGCGGCGGACTGATGCTGGCACTCGGCATCGTCAGCGGCATCCTCGACGCTCGGACTTCGGGCAAGGGACAAGTGGTCGACGCTGCAATCACCGACGGGTCGGCGCTGCTCAGCACACTCTTTCACTCGCTCAAGGCCGCGCGCATCTGGCAGGGCCCCGGACATCCGCACGCGCTCGATTCGTCAGCGCCGTTTTACGACACGTTTCGCTGCGCCGACGGCAAGTGGATTTCGTTGGGCGCTCTCGAACCGCAGTTCTACGCGCTGTTGCTGCAGAAATGCGGATTGACCGAGGTTGCGCCCGGCGAGCAGTGGGACATAGCGCAGTGGCCCGCTAACAAGGCGCGAATCGCCGCGCTCGTCGCGATGAAGTCGCGCGACGACTGGTGCCGCCTGCTCGAAGGCAGCGACGTCTGTTTCGCGCCGGTGCTTGATCTGGATGAAGCGCCTCAGCATGCGCACAACCGTGCTCGCGGCACATTCATCGAAGTTGATGGCGTGACTCAACCCG
>CAVRVM010000007.1:0-102251 GCA_963724605.1 uncultured beta proteobacterium | reverse complement strand
TGCGCTGCGGCGCTGCTATCAGCGGTTGGCCTCGTCTCGAGACCAACCGCTTTTTTCTTATGGCGTCTTGCGAACGCGAAGATATGAGTTTTACCCTTGTAGACCGCCCAAGCGCGCCGTCAAGCGGTGTGCTAATTCGGCGCGCATCAGAGTCGCCGGCGCGGCGGAAGGCGCCGTGATGAGCTCAAACGGGCGGGCAGCGACAACCATTCCGGCGAGTGTTAGCCTGACCGAGAGCAAGCGGCGCGCCGCATGAACCGTAGCACCAACAGCCAGAACCGGGAACTGTCATGAACATCTCAGCCGCTGCACGCATGCCCATCACCGCTCCGCTCGCGGCGGCGTCCGCCTACGCCCCGATCATTTTGGTGATCGCTGGGACGTTGCTTCTCACGCTGTCTGCCAAATTGCAGATTCCGCTGTGGCCAGTCCCGATGACAATGCAGACATACGTGATCCTCGTCATTGCGATGGCTTACGGCACACGTTTAGGCGTTGCGACGGTGATCGCGTATTTACTGGCAGGTGCGCTGGGGCTACTGGTGTTCGCCGGAACGCCGGAAAAGGGTATCGGGGTTGCGTACATGTTCGGGCCGACGGGTGGCTACCTGCTCGGCTTTTTGCTTTCCACTTACGTAATGGGAAAGCTCGGACAACGCGGGTGGGATCGGTCCTTGACGCTGAGTTTCGCGGCGATGACGCTCGGCCACGTTCTCATCCTGGCGTGCGGCGTTGCTTGGTTGGCTGCCTTGTTCGGATGGCAGCGTGCCGTGGCGGTCGGCCTGGTGCCCTTCATTGTCGCGACGATTTTGAAGACGGTGCTTGCCGGACTGACGCTTCCAATTGCTTGGCGCTGTGTCGAGCGGATTCGCCGCGCGACGATGTGAGAGTGCGTGCGCGCTGCGGACGGTCACGAGATCGCGCGCGACGCGGAGGCGGTAGTCCGCCCAGGATCGCTGCGATCGATCGTCCCGCGTCCTCCCGAAAGCGAACATTCAGCGTCAGACCAGCTAGCTGCCTGTGTTTTGGGCTCGCAGCGCTTTCGCGGCTCCGAGATTGAAAAGCGCCGATCCCACCAGGTTCTGGCCGCCGTCGCAGACGACGACGCAGCCGGTGACGTAGGCGGCAAGTGGCGAGGCGAGGAGCACTGCCACCTGGCCGATGTCGTCGACCGTGCCCATGCGGCGCAAAGGCACGCTGCCGATGAACTGATCGTGCAGTGCTGGATCCGAGAGTCGCTTCATCCCCTCGGTGCCCTCGATCGGCCCGGGAACGATCGAGTTGCAGCGGATGCCATACGGGCCCCACTCGATTGCCAGGTTCTTCATCAGCATGTCGATACCGGCCTTGGCCGCGCCGACATGGGCCTGAAACGCGTGCGGCATGTAGGCCATGCCCGCCGAGATGAAGATCACGCTGCCGCGTGTGCCTTTCAGCTGCTCGAACGCGGCGCGCGCCGAATTGAACGCGCCGAGCAGGTCGATGTCGATGACGCTCTTGAAGCCGTTGGCCGACAGCTTTTCGGCCGGGACGAGGAAGTTGCCCGCGGCGCCGCAGACGAGGACATCGACCGGGCCAAGCTCTTTGCTGCTGCGCTCCAGCGCCGCGTTGAGGGCTGCGATGTCGCGCACGTCGGCGGCCACCGGGCAGACTTGCGCACCGAGCGCACGCAGTTCCTCGGCCGCCGCGTCGAGCTTGGACTGCGTGCGGCCGCAGATCGCGACCTTGGCGCCGAGCGCGGCGAAGTTCTTGGCCACGCCGAGGTTGATGCCGCTGCCGCCGCCGGTCACAAACACCGTCTTGTTCTTGAACAGTTCGCGTGGCAGCAGGCGCTGGACAAGCAACTCATGATCTGCTTGCATAACAACTCCCTCAGGCGTGATCTACTCGTAAATTATTGCAAGCGAGCTGAGCCGCTCCGACCGATCTCGCGACCGTTCACAAGGACATCCGACGACGTTCCAAAGGCCGATGCGCGCCGAGCGCTTAGGCTTAGGTCGCGTAACTAGCGCAAGCAGCACACCGTGCGGACAACCCATCACGTCTTTTGGGTGTTGCTCGTCGCCGTCGTCGCGCTGCTGCTTGCAGAAATTCCGCTTGGCTTCCGCGTGCCGGTCGTGTTGCGCGAGTCAATCACGCCGTGGGGCGGCTTCTCCATACGCGTCGCATGATGCGGTGGACCGTGCCGCGAATCAACGCATAAGGAAGAACCGCAAGCACGAACACGGTGACCAGCGCTTCTCCCACGTAAAACCTGCGCAAAACCATGAACTGATAGATCGCGTCCATCACAAACGAAAAGACGATGACTCTGCTGACTCTTTTCAGTCCTTCCCGAAGGTAGGCAGCCCGCTGGGATGGATCGAACAGGATGGTCCGCAAGTAAGGTGACCGGCCCGCCCGCGCATCTTTCAATCCGTCGAGAACGGCCAAGATGGTCGCCATGACGGGGTTGAGGATCAAGCGAAACGACAAAGGCCCGCTCCATTGCGCGATCAGTTGGTCCCAGAATCGGGTCAAGAATTCCTGAATCTCCGACATCTCGGGCTTCCTCTCTTCATGCACGACACTGCGACGCGTCGAACACGACCTGATCGTAGTGCCAGAGCTTTTCAAAGAAGGTGCGCGCCATGTCGAGTTGCGGTTTTGCTTGTGAGGATGTCAACGTTCTTTCCACTATGCCGCCGATACTACGGTTCCCATCAATGGCATCGAACAAGTCCTTTTCTGTTGAATCGATCGGCATGACCAGGTCGCGGTAGGCGTGTGTCGGGTTGATCAGAACGGCCGCCGCCCCGGGGGGCAGCCGGTCTTGAACACACATCGTGTCCGGCATTCGAAGGGGCACGTAGTCGAGCCAGGCATCACCGGCAAAACTTATCCGTTGCGCGCCGCCGGGCCTGTCGTCTCGATAAGTAATCACGCTGTGGCGAACCATCGTTCCGCGAAATAGTTCGACGGCAGCGTACTGCTCGGCGAGGGGAAGCTGTGCCAGCCGGGAAGCCTGCGGGATCTTCGCTACGACTCCACACTGAGGCGTGTAGGGTGCTTGTTTTAGCCACCGGCCGAATGTCAGTCCCGCCTTTTCGATTAAATCGAATAACTGCGGCACCGAATAGGCGCGGTCCTGCGGATGCAGCAGCGCGTCGGCGAGTGCCGCCTCCTGGCGGAAATCCGGGACTTCGCGCAGCAGAGTTTCCAACGGATGGCCGCGTGGCAACGCTTCGAGGGCAGTGATGAGATCGCGGATCCCCTCATCGTCGGCATGGATGCCGATCCGTCTGCAGAATTCCTGCAGCATGTAGATGCCAGTCCGTCCGTAAGGCGCATACACCATGAGATGCATCGCTCCTCCGTCCGGATTGAGCACACCGCGCAGAGCGCTGAGCCCCGCATCGGGCTCCGCGAGATGATGGAGAACCCCGGTGCAGATGATTTGATCGAAGCTCATTCCCAAGTCGCTGACCCGCTCGATGGGAAGCTGGCGGACCTGGAGATTGTTCAGGCTGTATTTCCGCTTGAGCTCCTCGGTAGAGCGCACACTGGTTGCGCTGAAGTCGATGCCGGTAACCTGAGCCGCAGGCCAACGCAAGGCATGCTTGGCCGCCTGAGAGGTTCCGCAGCCGGCAATGAGGATGGATTGATCCTCCCGATAGGGGCTTGCGGGCCAGAAGAGGTGATAGTCCGCGCGGCGTTTCTGCCGGTCCTGCCCGAGGCTGTCGATATTTCTCGAGGCTGTCGACTGGGGGCGGATAGGGGTGACGTTCGTAAAACGCGCGCACATCCTCCCCAACGCTGGCGGCATCCGCGCTTCGTGATTCGTGGTTTTTCACGATACCTGAGGTGTAGGAAAGGAGCCCATGCAGGGAATGGTCTCCTGCATGGGTCGGTTCCATCGGGCGGCGAAGCGACGAACCGCCGTACGCGCTCCTTGTTGCCGTCAAATCAGTACTCGGTGAGTCAGCCCTTTCCGTGACTGGACACCTGCGCCAGCACCGCGTCCAGATTGAACGAAGCGGGTTTCTGCCTAGGCGGGAACTTGGCGAACGACTGCGATCTGCTCCGCCACATAGGCCTGCATCAAATACATCTGAGGCACATGATCGACCATCCAGTCCCAATAGGTGTTCGAGTTGTATTCGGCGCGTCTCGAACGGGTCACGACGCATGCTCATGATGTAAGGCACCCGCAATTTGACGAACGGCTCGGCCCACAGTCTCATCGTATTGGCACGCTGCACCGCCAGATTGAATTTCCAGTCGCCGACCCGCACCGCGATGACCTCGCCATCGTCGCTGAAGTACATGATGGCGGGTCTCGGGGTTTCCTTCACCTGGCCGGTCAGGTACGGAATCATGTTGTAGCCGTCGAGATGGACGTTGAATTTCTTTCCGCCCACCGTGCAGCCTTCGAGCAGTTGCTTGGTCACGTCCGGATTGCCGGCGGCAGCGAGCAAGGTCGGGAACATGTCGATGTGGGAGACGATGCCGTTCAGTACCGAGTCCGGCTTGATCTTCCCCGGCCAGCGCATGAAGCATGGCACGCGCCAGCCGCCTTCCCAGTTGGTGTCTTTCTGCCCGCGGAAAGGAGTGGTGGCGCCGTCGGGCCAGGTGTCGTTCTCCGGTCCGTTGTCGGTCGAGTACATGACGATGGTGTTGTCGGCGATGCCCAGCTCATCGAGCTTGTCGAGGATCTTGCCGATCTGCTCGTCGTGGACGACCATCCGATCGCTGTACGGATCCTGGCCGCTCTTGCCGAGATTCTTCTGGGCAACGTGCGTGCGGAAGTGCATCGCCGTCGCGTTGTACCAGAGGAAGAACGGCTGGTTTGCCTTGGCCTGCTTTTCCATCCACGCGATCGCCCGGTCGGTGATCTCCTCGTCGATGGTCTCCATGCGCTTCTTGGTGAGCGGCCCGGTGTCTTCAATCGTCTGCCCGCCCTTGCCATCGGCCTTGCAGCTGAGCACGCCGCGCGGGCCGAACTGCTTCTTGAACCTGGGGTCCTTCGGGTAGTCGGGAAGTTCCGGCTCTTCCTCCGCGTTCAGGTGATAGAGATTGCCGAAGAACTCATCGAAGCCGTGCACCGTCGGCAAATATTCGTCGCGGTCGCCGAGGTGGTTCTTTCCGAACTGGCCGGTCGCGTAGCCGAGAGGCTTGAGCAATTCGGCGATGGTCGGATCTTCCTTCTGCAATCCGACCGTCGCGCCGGGCATGCCCACCTTGGTGAGGCCGGTGCGGATCGGGTTCTGGCCGGTGATGAAGCACGCGCGCCCGGCGGTACAGCTCTGCTGCGAGTAGTAGTCGGTGAAGGTCACGCCCTCTTTCGCGATGCGGTCGATGTTCGGGGTTCGATATCCCATCATGCCGCGACTGAAATGGCTGATGTTCCAGATGCCGATGTCGTCGCCCCAGAGAATGAGGATATTGGGTTTGTCCGTCTTTGCCATGCCTTACTCCTTTCAGTTAGCGGTCGTTTGCGACCGCGACTTTCGAGTTGGCGGCTCGAGCACGAGCGCCACGTAATGCGTGATGTGATGCAAGAAGCTCTTCCATCGTGCCTCCCTGGGCGATTGCTATCGTCATGAAGCGCTTACGACACGCACGATGCAGCGGAATCCGAGGTGGCCGATCGCGGTATCCACGGGTTGCGCCATGCGTGCCGCCGGCCGGTAGCGCCGGCAGTAGTTCGGCGCGCACAAGTACGAGCCGCCCTTCATCACCTTTCTCGGGATGCGAACGTGGGGCAGGCGTGGGTCGTAGCTCTGCTCCGCCTCTCCGCCCCGCGGGTTCTCCAGGGTGCAGCAGGCGTGCTCGATCTTCGCGTGCTCCTGAAACCAATCCGTCGTCCACTCCCAGACGTTGCCCGCCATCTCGTACAGCCCATAGCCGTTCGGCGGAAACGAGCCGACGGGCGCGGTCCATTCGTAGCCGTCGGTCAGCAGGTTCTGCCACGGGAACTCGCCCTGCCAGGTGTTGCACATCGATTTCCCGCCGGGCGTGAATTCATCTCCCCACGCGTACTCCGCACCTTCGAGCCCGCCGCGCGCGGCGAATTCCCACTCGGCCTCGGTCGGCAGCTCCTTTCCAGCCCACTTCGCATACGCTTCGACGTCCTCATAGGCGACGTGCACGACCGGGTGCTTCCACAGCCCCTGGAGCGAACTGCCGGGGCCGCGCGGATGCCGCCAGTTGGCACCCCGCACGTACGTCCACCAGTTGTGGGGATCCCGCAGATCGACCGGGCCCGCGGTCTTGCGGAAGACCACCGCCGAGGGTTCGAGCAGCTCGGGCTTCGCTCCGGGGTAGTCCGCCGCGTTCGCGGGCCGCTCGGCGAGCGTGACGTACCGGGTCGCCTCGACGAAGCGGCGAAACTCCGCGTTGGTCACGGCGTACCGATCCATCCAGAAACCGTTCACGGTCACCTTGTGCGCGGGCGCCTCCTCCGGGTAATGGCGGTCGGACCCCATGAGGAAGGTCCCGCCCGGAATCCAGACCATGCCTTCGGCCGGCGGCTTGCCGGGCGGAGGCGAACCCTCGACGAGCTTGTCGTCTTGCGTCGGCGAGCTGATTTCCACGTGGCGATCTCCGTCGTTAACTCTCGTCTCTGTGAACCTCTATACCGCGCGGATGAACACCGCCCCGAACGCGAACAGCCCGATGAAGATCAACGCGATCGCAACCGCAACCAGGGGCGTCACGCGGACGACGTCACCTATTCCAGCGACGGGTTTGTATTCGTCGCTCCACAGGTAGTGCACGACTTTCCGATACTGCCAAATCGAGATCAGCAGCGCGAACACACCGGCCGCGATGAGCGAAAGGCCCAGATACCGGGGTGCCTGCGGCCGAAGGGGCGCAGCAACGCCGGCCATCGCGTGGAGATGTTCGAAGAACTGCACGATCGTGAAGCCGAAGCCGATCAGCGCCATCGCCGTCCGCACCCACGACATCAGCGTGCGCTCGACGCTCAAGCGAGTGCGCAGCCACCCGAAGTGAGTGTCCGCGGTCGGCCTGACTTCGAATCGCGGTGGCTGCGTTCCCTGATCGGTCATTGATTGACTCCATCAATATCAACGGCTGCGCGACGCTGCTATGTCCCGCCCCCGGTCGCTCGGCTGTACCCCTTGCGAACCTTGCCGCGGAAGACCCAGTAGACGCCGATCGTGTAGGCGGCGATGACGGGCAGGACCACGACACCGCCGTAGAACAGGAATCGCAATGAGGCTTCCGGCGCCGCCGCCTGCGCGACGGTGATCGAATACGGAATCATGTACGGCCAGACCATCACCCCCAGGCTCAGGAAGGCGGCGACGAAGAAGAGCGCGGTCATCGCAAACGGCCAGCCATCGCGCTTCTGCCACGCCCCGATGAAGATCCCCACCAGCGCGAGCACGCCGATCGCGGGGAACACGAGACCCCAAGGCCGCGCCTGCAAACCGCTTCGCGCGACGACGCTGTAGTCGAACGTGAATGCGAACGCCAGGAACAGAACGACCAGGACACCGGCGGCGAGCCACCGGATGCGGGCGTAGGCCCAGTCGCGCAGCTCGCCGTCGCTCTTGAGCACGAGCCAGCCCGCCCCGAGCAGCGCGTACCCGAGCACGAGCCCGATCCCGGTGAGAATCGCAAACGGATGAAGCCAGCCGAACGGACTGCCGGCGTACTGGCCGTTCGCGATTGGAATGCCCCGGATCATCGCGCCGACCGCCGCGCCCTGGACGAACGCGACCACCGTCGAGCCGAGGAAGAAGCCCCAGTCCCAGACCCAGCGCATGCGCTCGCTCCGGAAGCGGAACTCGAACGCGACGCCGCGGAAGATCAGGCCTAGACAGCAAGCAGCAGCACCGGGAGGTAGAACGCGCCGAGGAACACCGCATAGACGTCGGGAAACGCCGCAAAGAGCCCCGCGCCGATCACCACCAGCCAGGTCTCGTTGCCGTCCCAGAACGGGGCGATCGTGTCCATCATCCGTGCCCGGTGCGCCTCCTCCTGGTCGTGCCGAACAGCACGCCGACGCCGAGATCGAGGCCGTCCAGGACGACGTAGAGCAGGATCGCGGCGGCGATCACGCCGGCCCAGAACAACGCGAGATTGCTCGGTTCCATGGCGTTATCCGCCGGTCTGGAGCTTGCTGCCGGTCGCCGTCTCGGCACTGTCGGCGAACGCCATCGGCCGCCTGCCGGTGGCGCCAGGGATGGCTTTCGCGACGTCGGTCGGTCCTTCATGCAACAGCTTGTAGATGTAGTACAGGCCGAACGAATAGACCACGGCGTAGACGAGAACGTAGCAGGCGAGCGAGAACAGCACGTCGCCGGTCGTGAGCGACGGTGTGACCGCGTCCTTGGTGCGCAGCAGCCCGTACACGACCCACGGCTGACGCCCGACCTCGGCGGTGAACCACCCGCAGAGAACGGCGACGAAGCCGGTCGGAAACGCGAGGAACGTTCCCCAGAGAAACCAGCGCGTCGTCTCGAGCCGGCCGCGCCAGCGGAGGAAGTTACCGAACCACGAGACCGCGAGCATGATCAGTCCCATCCCCACCATAAAGCGAAAGCCGAAGAACGGGATCACCACCGGTGGGCGGTCTTCTTTCGGGAACGCCTCCAGTCCGATCTCTTTCGCGGTCCAGTTGCCCGAGGCGATCATGCTGCCGAGTTTCGGGATTTCGATCGCGAAGAGATTGCGTTCGGCTCTTCTCGTCGGGAATCGCCATCAGCACTTCGCTGGCCGGCTGCTGCGTCTTCCAGCGCGCCTCGATCGCCGCGAACTTCGCCGGCTGATGCTTGAGGACGTAGAGACCCGTCAGGTGGCCGAAGAAGAGCTGGATCGGAATCACTGCCGCGACGAAGCCAAGCCCCCAGTGCAGCATCACGCGCGCCTCGGCGCGATGGATGTTGCGCAACACATACCAGGCGCCGGTGGCTGCCACGCACATGCCGGTTGTCAGGAATGCAGCGAGCAGCATGTGCGGCCAGCGGACCATCATCACTGACCCGAGCACGATCTCTTTCCAGTCCGCAGGGATGATCTTGCCGTCGACGATCGTGTGGCCGACCGGCACCTGCATCCAGCTGTTGTTGGCGAGAATCCAGAACGACGAGAACATCGTCCCGAGCGAGACCATGCAGCAGGAGAAGAAGTAGAAGCGCGGCGACACGCGGTCGCGCCCGAGCAGCATCACGCCGAAGAACGTCGCCTCCAGCATGAACGCGGTGAAAGCTTCGTAGCCGAGCAGCGGCCCCTGGATCGAGCCGGACTTCTGCGCCAGCACGCCCCAGTTGGTGCCGAACTGGAACGCCATCACGACGCCCGTCACCACCCCCATGCCGAACGAGACCGCGAACACCTTGAGCCAGAAATCGAAGACGCGCCGGTAGAGCGGGTTGCCGGTGGCGAGCCGCGCGCCCTCGATCGTCGCCAGCCACGCCGCCAACCCGATCGTGAACGACGGGAAGATGATGTGGAAGCTGATCAGGAACGCGAACTGGAGGCGCGAGAGGAAGACCGGATCGAGGTCCATGGTTCGAACTCCCCTGTCACTTCTTCGCGGCGGCGCTGTCGAGCCCCAGGATGACGACCCTTGCGTGCCTCGGCTTCGTTGGCCACGCGACCATCGTGAAGTTGTCAGCGACGGCAACTTTCTGCACGCCATCCACGGTGTACGTGATCACGCCGCCGCCGATCCCGCCGCCGGTTCCGAGCGGCCCTCCCCAGAGTTTCTGGCCGGTGGAAGAATCCAACGCGTAGAAATTGCCGCCGAGGTCAGCGAAGAACACGATTCCGCCGGCCGTCGGCGTGATGGCGGCGACAATGGGATAGTTGGACTTGGCACGCCATTTCCAGACCCCGGTGTCGGCGTCGACGGCATGGATCCATCCGGCCCAGTGTCCGTCGGTGGGGTCTTCCTTGCCGAACATGTTGATCGGATTCCACGTCGCCATTCCGGTCCAGGGCTGCCCGACGGCCACCTTCCGCATTCTCTCGTCGGTCTTGATCGTCACCGTATCGCACCAGTCGACGGTACCGGTGATGATGAGATTCGTCGTCGGATCGAAGCCCGGGGTGTTCCATTCAGTGCCTCCCACCGGACCCGGACAGAAATGAACTTTCTGGCCGACGGCGAAAGTGCCCTCGGCATTCTCGATCGTGGTTACCGGCACGCGGTAGAGCAGGCTGTTGGTGGCGAGATCGTAGGCATAGAGGTGCCCATCCTTCGGTGCGACCGACATCAGCTGCTTGCCGCCCATGGTTTGATGCAGGATCGGCGGGCTGGACACGTCCCAGTCATGCCAGTCCTTTTTCACGACCTTGAAGTTGTTCTTGTAGTCCCCCGTCTTGGCGTCGAGCACCACGACCGAGTCGGTGAAGAGATTCTCGCCTTCGCGTGCTCCCGAAGCGAAGTCGGGCGCCGGATTGCCTCCCGGGACGTACAGCAATCCATTCTTGATATCGAGGGTGTACGAGGTCCAGATCCCGCCGCCGCTGATGGGTATGCCTGGCGCGTTGTTCCAGGTCTTCGCGTCGAGCGGCGACTTGCCCACCGGGCCGCGGACGACGTCGCCCTCGACTTTGGGGACGAGAAAGAACTGCCAGACAATCTTGCCGGTCTTTCCCTCGAGCGCGTACACGTTGCCCTTGCCGCCCTTGTAGTCTCCGCCGGCATTGCCGACGTAGACGAGACCATCCCAGGCAATCGGCGCCGACGGCACCGACTCGCCACGTTTCGTGTCGCAGATCGTCGTCTCCCACACTTGCTTGCCCGTCTTGAAATCGAAGGCCAGCACCCGACAGTCCTGTGTGCCGCGAAACAGCATGCCGTCCATGTAGGCGGCGCCGCGGTTGGCCGGCAGAAGCGCCGCCGGGATAATCCAGGTGCGTGCGCCAGTTCTCGCGCGCACGTGGCCGGATTGATGGAGAAAATCTCGAACTCGGTGGTGCCGATCAGAGCGTTGTTCACCATGATCAGACCGGATTCAAAGGCAGTGAACACACCGAGGTCGTAGGTGCACAGGACCTTCAGGTTCCCGACATTCTTCGCGTTGATCTGGTCGAGCGGCGAGAACCGCTGCGAGGTCGGAGTCCTGTTGTAGCTTGGCCAGTCGCCAACCGCAGCATTGGGCCATGCCGCATCGGCCAGCGGTGGTGAGGGCACTGCCGCTTCCGGCGCCTTGTAGGCCGGATTCGTCTCGATGGTCAGCGTGCCCGCCGGCGCAGCCAGCGACTTGAGAAAGTTGAGCCCCATGCCGCCGTAGGTCGTCATGGCCACGGGGAACGTGACGTAGAGCACTCCCCCGATTACCACGCCTACCACAACAAGCACGCCGACGATGGTGAAGAATTTTTTCATGGTTCTATCGCCTCCTCCTCTCATTTGCGACTGCCCACCGGGTCCGACATTCAGTTGCTTGGCTGGTTCCAGCGCTCTCAACACGTTGTCGAGCGAAAAGCTGCCGGGTTTCTGGCTCGGCGGAAACTCCTTGAACGTTGCCGAGAAACTGACCGACGTATTGCTGCGCGGGCACGAGCAGGAAGATGTGCTCGACCCACCAGCGGTTCCAGTCCATCGCCTCCTAGTCACCGATCTCGAACGGGTCGGACCGCAGGTTGAAGATCTTCGGCGCGCGCAGGGTCGTGAACGGCTCGCGCCAGACGTGCAGCGCCGTGCGCTTTCTGCTCGGCAAAGACGATCTTCCACTGGTCGTAGCGCAGGCCGACGAGACTGCCGTCGTCGTTCCAGTAGAAGAACTCGTGGCGCGGACTGGGCGTCTTGCCGGCGAGTGCATCGGTGATGTTGTAGCCGTCGAGGTGGACCTTGAAGGTCTTGTTGCCGACCTTCATTCCCTTTCTTCAACTGCTCCTTGACGTCGGGCACGCCGGCGGCGGCCATGATCGTCGGCAGCATGTCCTCGTGCGCGAAGACGTCGTTGAGCACGGTGCCGGGCTTGATGACGCCGGGCCAGCGGATGAACGTCGGCACGCGATAGCCGCCTTCCCAGTTGGTGTTCTTCTCACCGCGGAAGGGCGAGGTGCCGCCGTCGGGCCACGTGAATTTCTCGGCGCCGTTGTCGGTCGAGTACATCACGATGGTGTTCTGATCGAGACCCATCTCCTTCAGTGCGTCGAGCAACTGGCCGACGTGCGCGTCGTGCTCGACCATGCCGTCCGGGTAGATGCCGAGACCCGTCTTGCCGCGCGACGCTTCCTTGAGCCGCGTCCAGATATGCATGCGGGTCGAGTTCCACCAGAGGAAAAACGGCTTGCCGGCCTTCTTCGCGTCGGCCATGAAGCGGATCGTCTCCTTGGTGACCTCGTCGTCGATCGTCTCCATCCGCTTCTTGTTGAGCGGGCCGGTGCTCTCGATCTTCTGCGTGCCGTCCGGATTGGCCCAGGTGTGGAGCACGCCGCGCGTGCCGTACTTCTTTCGCAGGTCGTCTCGCTTGAAGTAATCCTCGTGCTCGGGCTCGTCTTCGGCGTTCAGGTGGTATAGCGAACCCATGAACTCCTGGAAGCCGTGCGCGGTCGGCAGGTGCTCGTCGAGATCGCCGAGATGGTTCTTGCCGAACTGCCCGGTCATGTAGCCCTGGGCCTTGAGCAGATCGGCGATCGTGACGTCGCGCGCCTGCAGCCCTTCCTTGGCGCCGGGCAGGCCAACCTTCAATAAGCCCGGTGCGAAACGGCGTCTGGCCGGTGATGAACGCGGCGCGTCCGGCGGTGCAGCTCTGCTGGCCGTACCAGTCGGTGAACAGCGCGCCTTCCTTCGCGATGCGATCGATGTTGGGCGTCTTGTAGCCCATCATCCCCTGGTTGTAGGCGCTGACGTTCCAGTAGCCGATGTCGTCGCCCCAGATGATCAGAATGTTCGGCTTCTGTTGCGCCTGGGCCTGCGAGAGCGCCGATAGAAGCGCGAGGCCCACCAGTGCAAGCGCCTTTGTAATGATCCTGTTCATGTATCCTCCGACTGATTTCAATTCGCACCCCTTCGAATCTGACTACTCGAACGCATTGGTAGCGCTACTTCGGAAACATGAACTGCACCTGCGCGCGCAACTGCCAGTTCGCGCCGTTGTCCGGGTGCACAACGTTGTAGTACGCGGACAACTGCGTATTCACCGGGCTATCGATCGTCGGGCTCAGTGCCGGCTGCCAGATCACCGGCACGATGGTGCGGGTGATGACGTTCCACTGGCTATTGATCTCGATCGGAACCACCGGCTGGATGTTGAGGATGTTCTGCGTTCCGTTGAGCGGACCCACATTGAAGTTGGTGTTGTTCTGGAACGGAACGCTGATCAGGTTGCCGACCGGATTCTGTGCGAGCTTGGCCAGTTCCTCGGCGCTCATCTCGGCGCGGACGGGCCACGACGCGAAGAGCAGCGCAGCCACGGTCAGGAGGATGGGAGCACGTGCCTTATTGGAGGATTTCAAACTGAACTCCGAACATTCAAGGGGCAATCAGTTGTGCGCGCCGTAAGCGTCTCCATTTCCGAGTACTGCGGCTCGCTCGTTACCGGGAGGCAGGCCGTTGCTCTTCCGCGGCTCCCGTCCGGACTCTCACTCGAACGCGAAGATCTTCTTCCAGTCGTTCTTCATGCTGATGACGGTCCAGCCCTTCTTCTTCGCCTCGTCGTAGAGCGCCTGGGTGAACGCGCCGACCTTGGTGTCGCGCATCCCCAGCGCCGGACCGTAGGCGTACTCGCGTTGGGCATCGTCGTGCAGCACCAGCATCGCGAGCCGCGCGCCGTCGCCCGCCCCGGTGTACTCGAGCATTTCGCGGTCGCCGGTCGAATTGCCGAATGCCGCGTACGGCCGGCGCCCGATCATCAGGTGAATGCCCTCGGGCTTGCCGGCATTGTTGTCGTTGAGCAGCAGCTTCGGCTCCTTGGTCAGGAACGGCTTGCCGTCCTTGCCGTAGCCGTACTTGGTACCGCCTGCGGTGCCGACCACCTGCTCGGGCGGAATGCCGTAGGTGGCCTCCGAATACACGCGCACGAAGTCCTGCCCGCCGCCGGTCACGATGTAGGTCTTGTAGCCGTTGGCGCGCAGGTACTTGAGGACTTCCTGCATCGGCAGATACGTGAGCTCGGTGTACGGCCGCTTCCAGCGCGGATCCCTGGCGGTCTCGATCCACTTCTTCGCTTCGGCGTTGAACGTCTCGACCGACATGCCGGTCAGCGTGGCGGCGAGGATCTTGAACAGATCCGCTTCCGGCAGCTTCGCGATCGCCTCGCGATTGCCCGACATCACGGTCTTGAATGGCTCGACTTTCGCGAGTTCGGGCTTTGCCTCGACGACCGCCGGCACGCGGTCGAGGCAGTACATCACCTGCGAATACATCGGCTGCTCGACCCACAGCGTGCCATCCTGGTCGAACGTCGCGACGCGCTCCGCCGGCGGAACGAACTTCGGGCTGCCATTCGTCGTAGTCGTTTGCACGAACTCGACGATCGCCTTCTTGGCCGGACCGTCGTTCCACGAGGGCAGCGGATCAACCTGCGCAAGGACCTGCGCGGCAAACAACAGCGAGGCAGCGAACGCGAGGATCTTCGCGCCGACACCCAAACGACCAAACTTCATCATCGCGCCTCACTCACAAAGATGGTTCCACGAAGAAAGAAGGCAGCCCTTTGGGGCCGCCCGCTAATCAGTATCAGTAACGCCTTACGAGGTCCTCTGACTCGTTACGTCCTAGTCTCCACGGTGCGAGTCTTCGCCATCTGAGCCTTTACCTGCGTGAGGACCTGGGCCAGGCTGTAGGACGCCGGGGACTGCAGCGCCGGGTACGGCCCGTAGGACTCGAGTTCCTGCAGCCACAGCGCCTGGCCGATGGGAATGATGTTCCAGTCGTAGATGTAGGCGGTCACCGGGTCCGGCGAGCGCGCCGCCCTGGCCCAGGAGGGTTTCTCGGTTCGAAACCGACGGACCCTTCAAACGGATCCCGCTTGATGTTGTCGACCAAAGGCCAATGGAAGGTATGGACCCCCAGCAAGCCGCCGGTCGCGGCCTCGGATGCCATCGCGAAATAGATCTTCCAGTTCTTGTAGCGCACTGCCGACGGAACAGCGCCGCCGTAGTAGAAGAACGTATCGCGTGCCGACGTCGCCGACTTGCCGGTCAGATAGGCAAGCTGGTTGACCCCTCGAAGCTTCGTCTTGACGATGCCCTTGTACTTGCCCGCCATGATCTGCTCGTTCAGTTCATTGCCCTTGGCCCCGCCGGCAATCTCGACGAAGGTCGGCATCCAGTCATACGACGCGAAGATGTCGTTCAGGACCGTGCCCGGCTTGATGACGCCCGGCCAGCGGATCACGCACGGCGCGCGCATGCCGCCTTCCCAGGTGGTCAGCTTGCCGCCCTTGAAGGGCGTGTTGCCGCCGTCGGGGAAGGTGATGACCTCGGCGCCGTTGTCGGTGGTGAAGACGACGATGGTGTTGTCGAGCTGGCCCATATCCTCCAGCTTCTTCAGCACGTAGCCGATGTTGTCGTCCATCTGCTTCATGCCGGCTTCGTTGACGCCCCAGTCCTTGCCGCCGGGCTACCTACCATCGCCTTGTACTTGTCCGACAGCATGGTGGTGATGTGCATGCGCGCCGGGTTGTACCAGACGAAGAACGGCTTGTTGGTCTTCTTCGGATCGTTGCGATCGAGGAAGTCGATGACCTTGGCCGAGATTTCCTCGTCCACGGTCTTCGGAGCGCTTCAGCGTCAGCGGGCCCTGGTCCTGCAGGTCTGATTCTTCGCTGTGCCGTCGGAGGACTTGCAGGCGAGCACCGGCCGCGGCGGCGTCATGCAAGCGTCGTCTTCGGATCCACCGCGCCCGGGACCTCGGCAAGGCCGGGGACCGGCGTGTTCTTGCACGGCGGCGCGATGGCCTGTCAGTCGGGGTCTTGTTGATGTCGGGGAAGCTCACGCCCTGCATCGCGTCCAGGTGATAGAGGTAGCCCCAGAATTCCTGGAAGCCGTGCGCCGTCGGCAGCGCCGCCGATGTGGTCGCCCAGATGGTTCTTGCCGAACTCGCCGGTGGTGTAGCCGAGGTCGAGCAGGAACCTGGCGAGCGCCGGCGTGCCGGGCTGCAGGAAGGACGGGCTGCCGGGCAATTGCGGCGGGATCATGCCGGCGCGCAGCGGCGTCATGCCGGTGAAGAAGGCGGTGCGCCCGGCCGTGCAGCTTTGCTCGGCGTAATAGGTCATGAAGCTTTGCACCCTCGTCGCCCGATACGGTCGATGTTGGGCGTCTCGCCGACCATCAGTCCCTGGTGGTAGATGCTCGGCTGCATCCAGCCGATGTCGTCGCCCATGATGAAGAGGATGTTGGGCTTCTTGGCCGGCGCCTGCGCGATGGCCGGTGTCGCGGCGATAAGGCCGACCGCGGCGAGTGCTGCATACAACAGACTTCGGAGACTCATGGACTGACTCCTGACGTTGAAAGGATGCCGCTCACTTCTGCGCTGGGATTGGGCACAAGCAGCCCCGCTAGTTCAAAGCGCTCCCGCGTTTGTAACCGCCACCGTTACTGCGCGGAACTAGACCTTGGTTCAGTCTTGCACCGCTATGTCCACGGTTTCATAACTCTGAAACGGGCCTGCTCCGCAGCGCCAGCTCGATCGCCTCGAGCAACTCCGCATTTGAAAAAGGCTTGCGGAGCAGGCGGATGCCGCCTGCGGCGACCACCTTCTCGTTCAGCGAGAGGTCGTCACTCGCGGTGATGAAGACCACGGGAACATGAATGCCCATCGCGCGCAGGTGCGCCTGCACGTCGAAGCCGGTCATCGCCGGCATATGAATATCGAGCAGCGCGCAGGCCGGACGGTGCGTCGCCAGCGAGTCAATGAACTCCTCCCCGGAAGCAAAGGCCGGACGTCATAGTGAGCCAGTCGCAGCAGACGCCCCAGCGCGGTGCGAACGGACGCCTCGTCGTCGACCACGGCGATGGAAGGATGGGCGCTCATGACCGCAGAAAGCTACCGCCGCGGCGCGCGCGGCGGAACTAACCTTTGGGATAGAGGGGTCGGAGCGCCGACCGCAATGCGATGCCTAGGGCTGCGGAGCTTTGCGTCCGGTCCCGGGCGAGAAGTCCGATTGCGTCTTGCGCGGTGCTTCGCCGCTCGATTCCCAACTGCGCCGCGATGTGCATCAGTTCTGCAACCGTCTTGGCCTGCATTCGCTCCATGATGCGGGCGCGATGAAACTTGACGGTCTGCTCGACGATGCCGAGGTCGCCGGCAATCTGCTTGTTGAGCCTGCCCGCCGCAATCGCGGCCAACACCTCGCGCTCGCGCGGCGTCAATGTCTCGAAACGGTGGTGAAGCTCGGAGGTTGCTGACTGCGCGACGCGAGCCGCCGCATCTTGTTCCAACGCCGCGCGCACCGCACGAAACAGCGACTCCGACTCCACCGGCTTGGTCAGAAAATCCACGGCGCCGGCCTTGATGGCTTGCACCGACATCGGAATGTCACCACGGCCGGTCAGGAAGACGATCGGCAACGCTTGTCCCGATTCGGACTGGCGCCGCTGCAGTTCAAGGCCATCGAGGCCCGGCAAGGCGACGTCCAGCACCAGACAGCCGGGACGTTGCGGATCCGGTCGAGCCAGGAACGATTCGGCGGATTCGTAGGTCTCTACGTTCCAACCCGCGTGGCGTAACAGTCGCGCGAGCGCCGTCAGGACGCTCGGGTCGTCGTCGACGACGAAAACGGTTTGCGCTGAAATTTCCGGCATGGTCATGGGATCAGCATCGTACGGCCGCCACCCCCTCCGAGCAGCGAAAGGCTGCGCTAACGGCATGGAAATGGCAGCGGACCCGCTATTCTCCTTGTAAGCGAGCAGTGCGGTACAACGCAACGTAGCCCCCAAGCTATGAATTCAATTGCATAGGGCGTTGGTTGCCCGCGCCAGCTGCGGCCAGCACTTCGCTGACTTTGACTCCCTACACTCCCGCCGAGTGCCGACCTTCCGCTGAGGACAGAGTGCGTTTGCCGCGTCTGACTCCGAAAACCATCGTAGCGTTGCGGTTCCGTGCGCTCGCTGTTCTTGTCTTAGGCGTTGCCGGCATGGTGCTTGTTGTACTGCAGGCATCGGCACAGACGCCGCGCCCGAGCGAAGAACAGATGTGGCGGGTCGTCGTGCTGAACAACGCCGACTTCCTGCTGCCGGCTTCAGCGATCATGGATCAGGCGCTGCGCGAGACGCTGACCCGCGAAGCGCCTCGATCGGTGGAGTTCTTTGGCGAGACCCTCGATTCATTTCGCCACCCCGGAACGATCGACGACCTTCTGTACGCCCTGTTGCGTAAGAAATATGAGGGGGCCAAGGTCGATCTCGTGATGGCGCGTTCGCGGGCGTCGATGGAGTTCGTCCGCCGCCATGGCCAGGAGCTATGGCCCGACGTGCCCGTCGTTTTTTACAACGAGTTGCCGGAGACATGGCGGGCGAGGGGTGGGCTGCCGAATGCGACCGGGGTCCTGCTCGACATGGATCCCGCCTACACCATCGATCTGGCGCTGCGACTACATCCGCGCGCGCGCAAGCTGTTTGTCGTTGTCGGCACCTCGGTCTACGACGTCACCTGGAAACGGCGGATCGAGCCTCTGTTGGCACCACTGGAGCCTTCTCATTCGGTGACCTGGCTCGACCATCTCCCGGTGACGAAGATTCTCGAGACGGTCAGCACGCTGCCGCCGGACTCGATCGTGCTTTACATCTCGGTGATGCGCGATGCCGACGGCAATTCGAGGACCAATCCGCAGCTCGCAGCCCAGGTCGCGGCGGCGTCCGTGGCACCGGTTTACGGCTTCTTCGACACCTACACGGGAGTGGGAATCGTCGGCGGCGTAGTCGCGGATTTTGCCGGGCAGGGCAAGGCGGCGGCCCAGCTCGCCTTGCGCGTCCTGAGCGGGGAACGAGCGGAGTCGATCCCGGTTGAAACGCCGATGCCGGCGAAATGCATTGTCGACGCGCGAGCGATGAAGCGCTTTCGCATCGACGAAAGCCTGCTGCCGGCAGACTGCGAAGTCCTGTTTCGTGACTCTTCGGTGTGGCGCGACCATCCCTGGTACGTCTTCGGAGCGCTGGCAGCGATCGCGGCCCAGGCGCTGTTGATAGCGACGTTATTCATTCAGCACCAGTCGTCGCAGGCAGGCCGAGCTCGCTGCGCGGCAGCAGCGCGTCGAACTCGCGCATGCGCTTCGTTTGGCCACCATCGGCGAAATGACCGCGGCGGTTTCTCATGAGATCAACCAGCCGCTGACTGCGATCCTCAGCAATGCCGAGGCGGGGGAGATGATGCTCGGCGCGGGTGATCATTCTCGCGACGAACTGCGAGAGATTCTGGCCGACATCCGCCGGGACAACCTTCGGGCCAGTGAAATCTTGCGTCGTCTTCGATCGTTTCTGCAGAAGCACGATACGCAGAAGCAGGTGATCGATCTCAACGAGCTTGTTTCCGACACCGTCCGTCTGGTGGATATGGAGGCTGCGCACCGCGAGGTCACGATCGAAGCGCAACTGACCCCTTCGCCTTCCCTCGTCAACGGCGACCGAATTCAACTGCAGCAACTCCTGATCAACCTCGTCATCAACGCGATGGACGCGATGGCGGAGACGCCTGTGGCGGAGCGCAAGGTGATCCTGCGGGTACTGCGCTTCGACGACGGGAAAATTGAAATTGCCGTGAGTGACGCCGGTCATGGCATCGCGGACGCACACTCGCGGACGCCTGTTTGATTCCTTCTTCACCACCAAGCCAAAAGGCCTTGGGCTCGGACTGTCGATCGCGCGCACGATCGCCGAGGCGCACGGTGGAAATATTCGCAGCGAAAACAATCCGTCATGCGGCGCCACGTTCCGGGTCGCGCTGCCCGGAGCGTAAACGGAGCCCGCATTCACGCGAACAACTGGTTTTCCTAAGACTTCGTTACTGCTACGGACACGTCAGCTCAATTGGCTGATCAAAGTGTCTTCAAGTACTCGAGAAGACTCTCCTTGTCCGCGGACGGCAGCGCTGTGCCGAACAGGTGTCCGCCGTTGCCGTTGGCGCGCTGCGTAGTGTCGTGCCGCGTGCCGACACGTTCGGCCTCGGGGCCCTGCGTAATGAAGCCCACATTTTTCTGGTCGTACAGATCGTAGCCACGCCAGAAAAGCTTGGGCCGGTTCGCGGGGGGCTCGAGCAGATCGCGCAGCGTTGGCACCGAGCCGTTGTGTAGATACGGAGCGCGGGCCCAGATGCCGTCGAGAAACGGCGGGTTGTAGCCAACAAGGTCCTCTTCGACCAGGCCCTTGCGGATGATCCCCATCTTGGTCACGACCTTGTTGGCCTCGATCGCGTTGCTCTTGTTCCAGGTGCCGATGCGCTCCTTGTCGGTGTCGATCGCCGGCGAGCGGCATGCGGCGACCGGTCTTGTCGCCGGCATGGCAGCTCGCGCAGTGCTGATCGAACACGGCCTTGCCCGCTTCTGCGCGCGCGCGCGTCGATCGGGAACGGATACTTCGGCGGCGGCAGGTTCGACAGGTAGTCCTGCAGCCACTTGATGTGACCGAGAAACTCGTCGTTGTCTTTCGGCGCGGCGCCCACCACGCCAAGCGCGGAGTCGATGATCACCGAATACGCGTCGTGGCTGTCGCCGGCGTGGTTCATCGTCGTGCCCGGCACGCTGTATTTCTTTAGATTCCAGATCGGCGGGATGTCGTCTGGCCCGAAGCTGTCATCCATCGGCAACTCGAGCATGAAGTACTTCGTCAGATTCATCGAGTCGTCGCGCCCGCGGCCCCAGTCGGGGAAGTCCTTGCGATAGATCCACGCGAACTGCTTCTCGCGTTCGATCAGCCGCTTCTTGGTCATCGGGATGATCAGGAAGCGATACGCGAGCCTGTCGTCCCATGGCAGATCGGTGACGAGATTGATCTCGCGCATCAGGACGTCCGCGTTGAAGCGTGGATCCTTCGCGCAATCGACCAGGAACCGGAAGAAAGCAACGAGGTTCAGTGTGTGTCCGGGGCCGGCGTTGATGAACACCGGGTTCTCGTTCGGGTTCGCGCGGTAATTGGTCGTGTGGCAGACGGCGCACGTATTGCCGACGCGCGGAAAGCCCACTGTCTTCTTCGTGAAGCCGACCGGCAGTTCGCGTCCCTGTTCCCAGGAGACGCCGAGAGAGGCGTAGCCGCCAGGCCCCGGCAACTTTTCGGGGAATACGCGCGGCAATACGTAGAAGATCCAGTAGGGAATTCCGGCATCGCGCTCGCCGCCGATCGAGCCGTAACGGAAACGCATCTCGGGCGTGGCGGTCACCCAGTCTTCCTGCGGCAATTCGCGGAAGAACTTGGTCCAGCCGTAGTACCCGAGAGCAGCGCCGATGACGAGCAGCACCGCCAGCCACGAGAAGATCTTTCCCCAGTTCCAGCCCGATTTGCCGCTTGAACTCATCGCCCCGCTCCTAGAAGGTCTTCATGAACTCGACCAGCGCGTCTTTCTCGGCGGGTGTGAGTTCGGTGCCGTATCGCTTTCCTTCGTGACCGGAATTCGAATTGCCGGGCTTGGCGGTGTCGTACCCGAAGAACTCCCGGCCGCCCTGTTTGGCGGCGTTCGAAACGAAGCCGACCTTGGTTGCGTCGTAGACGTCGTTGCCGCGATAGAACTGCTTCGGGCGCCGGGAGGAGGGTTCGAGCAGATCGCGCAGGGTTGGCACCGAGCCGTTGTGCAGGTAAGGCGCACGCAGCCAGATGCCGTCGAGCGGCATGTTGGCGTAGCCAAAGGTCTTGCGATAGTGGCAGTAGCGATGCGGGTAGCCGGCGTAGACCGTTCCCAGATTGACCGCGAGGTCGTAGGAGAAGGAATCGAGCCGGTGCCGATCGGTGCCGATGTATTCAATGCGTGTGATCCTGCCGACCTGCGGGCCGTACAGGTCGTCCTCCTTCTCTTTCGGATCGATGCATTCGCGCGCTTCCGTGCCAGCCGGCGCGCTGAAGCTTCGGCCATTGGCGCCATGGCAGCCGGCGCAGTACTCTGAGTACAGCTTTTCCCCGTCCGCAGCCTTGACGCTGTCGATGGCGTAGGGATACTTCGGCGGCTCCACCGTCAGCAGCCATTGCTCGAGGCGTCCGATCGCGGCGAGATCGATCGTCGGCGGCGTCGTGCCAGTGCCGAACGCTGCGTTCTTGTTGCGCTCCTCGGCCATCACGTTGTTGCCGTCCCAGTGCAGCTGCATGCCCTGGCGCGGTTTCTGCAGCCAGATCGAGGGGTAGTCGACCGGCGCGTTGCGCTCGCGCTCCGGCAGCTGATCGACCGGGAAATTGAACAGGATCTTGTTCGGATTGAACGTGTCGTTGCGTCCCGGGCCCCACTCGGTGTCCTGCATCAGCGGTGCGAACCGCCCGCTGAGCATCAGCAGACGTTCACGCATCAGTGCGACGGCGACCGGGTAGACGACGTAGCGATCGAGCAGCCCGAGCTTTTCGCCCCTCTCGCCATTAGCCGGTCGATCTCCGCAACGACATATTCGGCCGCGAACTTCGGATCGTGCGCGCAATCGAAGACGAACTTCGTGAAGCCGAACAGGTTGAAGGTGTTCGCCGGCATGCCGAGCACGAGTCGCGGTTTCGCATCCGGCGCGTCGCGCACCGTGCTGGTGTGACAGACCGCACAATTGAAGAAGACGCGGTCCACTCCCTGGTAGTTGCGCTTCGACATGCCGACCGGCAGATCTTTGCCCTCTTCGTAGACGAACCCGAGCGACGGCCAGCCACCGGGCAGCAGCTTTGGGCACACACCGGGCATCGCCTGGAAGATCCAGTAAGGAAAACCCGAAACCCGCTCGCCGCCGGTCGAGCCGTACTTGAAGTGTTCCTCGATAGCGCTGTATTCGACCGGGCGATCCGTTAGAAAGCGCGGCAGCACGAAGACCGCGACGAGCACTGCGAGCACAGTTGGGATAGCCAGCACCAGCGCGAGAACGCGCACCCACGCGTGCGCGAAAAGGCGAGCCAGCCAGCCCCGCTCGCGTGGCGCGCGAAAGGTCTCGTTCATCTGGCGTCTCCTGTCACCGCCGTTGGCAGGCACGCGCGCAAGTTCTCATAGCCGTTCGCGAGCAGCGCGTCGACCGCCGGAACCTTTCCGGTTTCGCTGCGCAGCCAGTCGGCCACCGTGGCCTGCAGCGGCCCGATCGCCGGATCCGCCTTGAGCTGCTCATGTGGGCTGCCATTGAGCGCCGCACGCGGCGGCGGCATCGGCACCTTCGCCCGCGCGACGGGCGGCAATTGCCACATCGCAAGACGCACGTACATCCGCTGGGCGCAGTGGCGCAGCGCGGCGTCTACCCTCACACTGTCGCCCGCCAGAAAGTTGGGCGGCGAACGCTCCGCGCTTTGATGACAGCTGCCGCACGCTGCAGAAAATGCTGTGGCGACTCCCGAGGGCTCGACCGCTTGGTCTTCTGCAAGCGTGACCGAGGGCGTTGCACAGCATTGCCGCATCGGTTTCAGTCCAAGCGCCACACGCAATGAGTTGCGCGTAAAGACATCGGCCCAATCGGCTCGCTCGATCGCCGCCCGCTGTGCCTGAAAATCTTCGACGAGTATCAAGGTGGCGCGCGCGCCGCGAGCCGTGGGCTTCAGCTCGAGCCGCTCGATCCGCTGGCCCGCGAGCGTGCGCGCCGGCTTGCCGCGGCGGCTCACCGCGCCGCGGATGATCGAGAGTTCGGTGAGCTCGCCGCTGTCGACCACCAGCCGCTCGACGAAGTTTCTCGTCGCGGTCATCGCGAACTCGCCGTCGCACGTCACCAGCTCCCGGGCCACCGAGCAGTCGGAGTGCAGCGCGCGGCGTGGCGCTGCCACCTTGCTGAGGTCACTCTCGAACGCATCGACATCGCCATCGGCGATCATCGCCGCGAGACCGGAGACAAACCGCGCTTCGAGCAGCGCGTCGCCTGTTTTCCAGACGTCTCTCGGAGCGCGCGGCTTGAGTGCTTCGAATACGGCGGGCACATCGACCTGCCGCGCCGGCGTCGAGTCGACGGCAATCACCAGTGGATCGCGATTGGGCAGATCCGGGTCCGGAACTGCGAGTCCGTCGGGCCAGGCTTTCGAAAAGGCGGTGGCGACATCGGTGCGAGCGGCGAAACCCTGTTCCTGCGACAGCCGGTACTGCAGGGCTGCGGCAACCGCGGCCGGGCGGCACCGTCGATCGCAGGCATCGCGCCAGATGCGCTGCACGACGCCGATCAGGTTGGCCCGATCGGCGGCATCATCGATCGCATTCGGCAGGTCGACTTCGCCGCGGATCGCAACGCCATAAAGCGATGTCCTGCCGCGAGTCTGCCGCGTGGCAATCGCGCCAGCGATCTGCGGGTTCGCATTGGTCTCATCCCACTGCTGCCGCGAAAAGATTGGCGCGTGGTTCTGGTGGCAGGACACGCAGACGGCGCGATTGGCCGGGACGACCCGGCGCTCACCGTCGGCGCGATAGTCGCGCACCAATTGGAACTCGAAGCGTCCCGCCGCCTCGTTGTAACTGATCACCTCGATCAGGTCCGCCCGCTCCTGATAACCGAGGAAGAGGCGATCCTTGATTTGCAGTTGGGTGGCCCCGCCGTCGATGACCGCGGTGACCACGCGCGGGTAGCGAAAGTATTCCGGCGCGGCCGCCGTTCGCTGCAGAGAGCGCCCGAGCGGGATCAGCACCGACGTCGCGCAGCGGCGCGGCGCGCAGCCGGTCGCTTGTTCGACCTTGCGCAGCAGCGCTTCGTAGGGAAACGGCACGCCGTCGGCGGTGATCTCGTCGAAGAGCGACGCGCCGACGCTGGTGCTTGGACCGGGCAACGACGGATCGACGGCCCAGGTCGATGCGACGGCGCTGGCCGCCCCAAAGAGAAGGCCCATCATGATTGCCGTCGATGCAAGGCCCGTCCCTGCATAGCGCTGCCGCGGCGGTTGACGCCAGCGCCGCAGCAGCACCGGGTTATCCATATGAGCGCTGGCTAGCCCGACGATGCGACGGCACGCTGCTGGGTCCCGATCCAGCAGTCTTCGGCGACCGGCCCGCCGCTGACGAAGGCATTGGCGCCTTTGTCGGCGACGTCCTTGTTTTCCAGCGTGAAGTTGAGCAGGAAGATCTTGCCGAGGTAAGCGCGGCCAAGGTAGAAGCCGGGTCGCACCATGCGGATCTCATCGCGCACCTGCAGACCGCGTCGCCCGGCGAGGAAGTCGGGCCGCTCGCGGTAGCCCTCGATCTCGTCGGTGTAGAAGTAATCGATGATGACCGATTCGCGCCGAGAGTCGAGCAGGCTCTGCCCGCAGTAGAGCCGCGCCGGAAACATCAGCCACTGCTCCTCGTTGCCGACCTTGACCTTCGGAATCGCCGACAGATCGCCGTCGACCAGCGGCTTCAGCACCGCGGTGTCCTCGATCCGGTTTCTAAGGACCATTTGATCGCGGTAGAACACTTTGCCGCGCCACAGGTGCCGGCCGAGGATTTCGGCCTTGGCGGTGCCGACATCGGCGGCAAGCCCCGTCAGACCGCCGACGATCTCACGGATGCGGCGCTCCCCCGAGATACCCTTGGGGAAGAAAAGATCGCCCTTGTAGGCACCGTCCGGTATCGGCCCCGCCGTCAGTCGCGCGTAGATCTGGTCGATCTGTTCCTGGTCGTACTCCTTCAGCATCGCCGGTGTGAGCTTGGCGAGATCGACGCGGGCCAGAGGAAACTCGTGCTCGACGCGCGCGAAGTCGGGCTTGGAGGCATAACCCGCCTGATAGACGCCGAACTTGATGCCGTCGGGCGGCTTCTCGCTGCAGCCGGAAGCGAATATCGCAGCCGCCATGATGACCGGAGCCAGAAGGTTTCGAGGATGGAGCATCTTGGCCTCCCTCACAGCGTCGCAACGAAAGCAATCAGCGCTTTCTTGTCTGCGTCGGACAAGCCTTCGCCGAAGCGATGTCCGCCGTTCTCGATGTCTGCTGTGCAGGAGCTGTAGACCTCGAGCAATTGCGGGTAGCGGCGCATCGCTTCGACCAGCTGCTCCGGGTCCTTGGCAATGTCGGCGGCGACCGAACGCAGGTCGGCAGTGATCCGCTTGGCACCGGCCTCACCGAATTGCTTGGTGAGCTTCGCGTCTAGCGCCTGCGGGTCGAGCTTCGACAGGATCAGATCGTTGACGAACGCCTTGTGCTGGAAGCTCGCCAACGCACCGACGGCGGTGCCAGCCGGGAGCACCAATTCGAATCCAAAGATCTGCTTCTCCTCCTTGCCGTCCCAGGTGCGCGGCCCCAGGGCAATCCTCACCTCCTGATCGAAACGCGACAGTTTCGGAACACGGCGGTCCGGATAGAGCAGCTCGTTCATCGACGCCACGTACAGCCGGAAGCGGCCGTCCACGCTCGGGTCGAACGGCCAGCACGCGGGCGCCTTGCCGGCGGGCAACGACAACTTGCTTTCGTCGACGTAGGGCGAGCGGTAGAACTGGTTCGCCTTGTTGACCGGTTGCCCGCAGATTTCGGGGCCGACCGCGTTGTCGTGCATGAACGGCGCGGTCGCCCAGGCGGACAGCAACGAAATGTTGCGATAGGAGCCGCGGCCGCCGTCGTGTGGCTCCTTGATGTTGGGATCGGTCGCCCGCGCTCGCAGCGTCTCCGAGCCGTACTCCTGCCATACGTGGCCAGCCATGTGATTCGAATGCAGCGCACGGCAGCGATTGGTTCCGACTTCGGTTGCGAGCGTGGCCTGGTCGGATCCCATCCAGTCGAGCCGCATGCCGGCCGCATTCGCGGCCCTGAAGTCGCGGTTCTTGAAGAGTCGTTCCGGCGCCTCCGGAATCGACGAGTGGCAGCGCGCGCAATTGGCGGCGAAGACCTCGCGCCCGCGCACGACGGCATTGGGGCCGAATTGCTTGTCGAGGTCGCGCTCGAGGTCGGCCTGCGTGTAGGTCGCCTTGGGATTTGACGCCTTGCGCTCGTTCGCGCGCGCCACGGCAAGGTCTGTCGCCGCCGCCTCCCTGGACATCAGGAAAGCCAGGATGTCGGGCAGGCGGTCCTCGATCGCCCGGAAGTTGGGACAGTCACGACGACACTGCCCGATGTCGAACGGCGTCTGGCCGAAATTTCGTCCCGTCGGATCGAGCTGGCGCAGATCGGTCAGGTGGTTGACCCAACATTGTTCCGAACACGATCCGATGTTGAAGTAGACGCGCTGGATCGCCTCGAGCGCGCCGATCGAGTCCTCGCCGCCCTTCAAAATGTGGTGGACCGTCTCGGTGGCAAGGCTGCGCTGCCAGCACTTGTTGTCGCGACCGGGCTCGCACCAGCAGCTTGCGTCCTGTTTGGCGCAGGTTTCGACCCTGCGCCACTTATCGACCTTCTCGTTGGCGAAGGTTGGTCGCGCGGCGATGTTGAAAATGGCGTTGATCGTGCCCGGGTTGTGCACCTGATCGGTCGGAATCGCCGACGTGTCGGAGGTACCCGGTCGTGCGTGCGCGAACATCTGCGCTTCGAGTGTTCCGCCCGACATGCCCGAAGTCAGAATCTCCGAGACGCGCGAGTACTGGTTGCCGATCGCGCCCTTCAGGTTCTCCCAGCGTGGGTTGGCCGGGTCCTTCGCCGGATTCAGCGGGTCGAACGCGATGTGGCACGAGCCACAGCTGGTTCCGATCAAAAACGGCGGTTCGACGGAGCCGTCGGCAAGCCGGTTGAGTGCTGCGTCGCTCGACTTCGGATTGTTCGACAGCCGTCCACGATAGCCGTCCCAGCTCGCCAGGCTGCCGTTGACTTTGAGCCAGCGCGTCTTATCGAAACGTGGGTTCGGGAACTTGCGATAGCCGAGCGCTCCGGTCGAAGTCCCGAACGCCAGATCGCACGCCGACTGCCGCTGGTCCTTAGCCTTGAAGTGCGGGTTCGATGTGTCGAGCGGAGCATCCTTGAAGTCGCACGCCGGATCACGATAGCCGGGCCGGCCGACGAACTTCAGCAGTTCATCGTCGCCAGGGCACCAGTCGAAGCCGTAGGTTTCCTCGAGACTCTTTGCCGGGCAGTCCTTGCTGCCCGGAACGCAGCATCCCGGGTCATTGATGATTCCCCAGGCCGCGAAGCGGTCGCCGCGCTCGCTCGCATTGAGCACGCGATACCAGTCGATCAGCACGTTGACGCGCTGCTGGAAGACGTAAGTATGGAAGCGGGCATTGCCCGCCGTGGCCTTGTACCAAATCTCGCGTCCGGCGCGCTCCGACGGGTTCAGGTCCGCCTCGCCGGCGTAGAACCCGGGATTGTCGGGTCGGGACTTGTCTTCGCTCGGCGCAGCGACGACGGGTGCAGTCGCCGGTGCCTGCGCGACGACCAACGCGCTCGATGTGTCTCTTGAGACGGCGGCCACTCCAAGCACCGTGCCGATTGCAACAAAGGCGACCGCAAAGGTGGACCGTTGCATTCTTCCTCCGGCGTCGACGTTTGCGCCGCGCTTGAATCAGCGGGCGATGCGAGAAGGGCAGATTATTCCGCCAAAGACCTCCTGAAAATAGTGAATTTGCGGCACTGGGCTACAAAGGCGGGACGACAATCGCTCGTGCGTTCAACTGCAGTGGCCGGTGGCTCCGCAGGCCGTGCAGAACTCGCAACCATCGCGCTTGATCACGGCCGCGGCGCCGCAACTGCTGCAGACCCTGCCTTTCACTGGCGCAGTCTCGTGCTCGATGACCTTGACCGCATCGGGCACGGCGAGAATGCCCGCCGACTGGATCGCGCGCCCATCATCGTCGAGGATGCCAAGAACCTTGTAGCGATGCAGCAGCAGCGTGGCGATGTATGCCACCGTGCTGGGGTAGAGCGTCGAGCGCTCCTCGCCAGGCATGGCAGCCCAGAACTCGCCGTTCTGCTCACCGAAATTCAGTAGCTTCTTCAGCTTCAGGCCGATCCAGTTGGCGTCGACTACGCGCATGTCGAGCGAAATCAGCTTGCATAGCCCGTCCAGAACCTTCGGGTACTCGCCGGCGAGCCAGATCGAGTAGGGGCGTCGGCTGCCGTCGGGCAGGTGCAACTCCTTCACCCCGAGTACGAAGTCGTCTCCGGTATTCGCATTGCTGACGTCGACCGTCCAGCTCATCGTGCCGAGCGGACCCGCCTTCGGCTCCTTCTTCGAGAACAGCGCATTGAGCACCGGCGTCGGTTGATGGTCGAATTCGCGGAACACGCCAAGCTGTTCGCAGCGGAAGCGGACGATGTTGGCGAAGCACGCCACGACTCCGCTTTGCCACTGCCTGTTGCCGGTCGGCGGCATTGCGATCGCGAAGCCCTGCTCGTCGCGCGCCTTCGCGAGCGCGTCGAGCTTCATTTTGAGCCACGCACGGTCCTCACTGCGCATGTCCATCGACAGCGCCTTGGCGATTGCGCCGAGGCCGCGCGGCTGCTCGGCGCCGTTGACCCATACCTCGAATGGCGCCGGCGGATCACCGACCTGGCCGATGAAGATCGCAAAGGCTTCCTTGCGTTCCGGAATCTCGACCATGTAGGTCCACGCCAGGTTGCCCTCCGCGAGGTCCGGCCGGCCGGGCCATTTCAGGCTTGCCAGCGCCGGCTGCGGTGTGGAGTCCAGCCGCACGCGGCGGTCGGGGTCGTCCTTGAGATCCTGCGGCGACACGCTGTGCGACGTGGCCGGCTCCCTCACGACCTCGAGCACGGAGCCGATGACGTTGTTGGGGCGGTAGGTGGTGATCCCCTTCAGCCCGCTCTTCCAGGCCTCCAGGTAGAGGTTCTTGAATTCCTCGAACGGGTAATCCTCCGGCACATTGACCGTCTTGCTGATCGCGGCGTCGACGTAAGGCTGTACGGCCGCGATCATCTTCATGTGGTCGCGTGCGCTCATCTCCAGTGCGCTGACGAATCCCGCCGGCAGCGTGCTCTCGTCACCACCCATGCGCTTGAACAGGCGATAGGCGTAGTCCTCGACCACGTATTCCTGCTTGCTGCCGTCCGGCATGCGCTTCTTGCGGATGTAGGTCCACGAAAATGTCGGCTCGATGCCGCCCGAGGCATTGCCGGCGAACGCCAGCGAGATCGTGCCGGTCGGCGCAATCGACAGCAGGTGGGAGTTGCGGATGCCGCGCTTGCGAATCTCGGCTTTCAGCTTGTCGGGCACGCGCGATGCGCAGTGCGGTTCGGCGAGGAACTTGTCGGCGTCGAACAGCGGGAACGCGCCTTTCTCCTGCGCCGATTCGACCGAAGCCTCATAGGCGGCATCGCGCATCGCGCGCGAGATGTCGGCCGCCAGCGTTCGCGCCGCTTCGCTGTCGTAGCGCAGGCCCAGCATCGTCAGCGTATTGCCGAGCCCGGTGAAGCCGAGCCCGATGCGCCGCTTGTTTTCGGCCTCCTTCGCCTGCTCCTCGAGCGGCCAGAGCGTGACGTCCAGCACATTGTCGAGTGCACGCACCGAGACCTTGGTCACGTTGCGAAAGTGATCCCAGTCGAACGCCGCCTTCTCGCCGAACGGATCGACGACGAAGCGCGTCAGGTTTATCGAGCCAAGGCAGCAGCAGCCGTACGGCGGAAGAGGTTGCTCGCCGCATTGTCCTGTCACCAGGCCATTGAAGATGACCGCGTTGCCGTCCGGCTGGGTCGTGTCGTACACGGTCTCCCGGCCGGTAGGGCTGATCGATGCGATGCGTGTCTCGAAGCGCTGCGACTTGCGAAGGAGCTTTCCTTCGACCCACGTCCGATACTTTGCGCGCTTCTCATCACCCATGAAGCCGACTTCCTGCATGAACCGCTCGCGCGACTCGCCGTCAATGATCAGTTCGTAGTCGGCGCGGCACGGGTATTCACGCCGGCCGCCCTTGCCATCGGGGAGCGTGCGCTCGCCGGCTTCCCGGCGCTTGTGAATCCGGCAGAACACGCCGAAATTGGCAAGCAGGATCTGCACATCCTTCAACAGCGACACATAGCTGGAGGCGAGTCGGACCGAACAACTCTGGCTAGTGCTCGACACGTTGACCGTGCCATCCGTCTGAAAGAGCCCCTGCAGATATCCCCGCACGCACTCTTCGCTGCCGCGCCAGATCACTTCGGGCACGCTGTGCTTGGTCCTGGCCGAGAATCCGTAGTGATCAAGGACCCGGGCGAGGACTATCGAGCGGATAAAGACATGATCGCGGGACGGCACCGGTACCGGCGCTACCCGATATTCGCGTGGGCCATGGGCAAGGCCCGCGACCAGCACATTCACCTGCTCCGCGATCTTGGCCGCAAAGCGGCGGTCGCTGCCCCAGAAGTTGATGACGGCCGCCTGCTGGCCACGGCCTCGGTTCGTGAAGTGCCCGTCGCCGGTGATGAGGCCAATCAGAAGTCCGATGTCGGAATGGCCATCGGTGCCGAACTGACCCTTGCCGGACTGCACCAGCAGCGAGTCGCCGACCCGCAACTCGCTCAGCTTGATCTTTCCCCTCTGCGTGTAGAACTCGTGCCATGCCGTGGCGCGGACCTCGTATCCGTCTTCTGTCGTGACGCGGTAAACGTCAGCGTCGTGCGCCGTGATGAAAGCGGGACGGGCCGGGCGCGTCGTCGTGCCGCGGCTGCCGCCTCCGGGCAGGGAACGCTCGTCGACGGTGGTTGTTAGCGGCGCCCCGGTTGCGGCGAGTTCGGCGATCGGGATCATTCCGAACTGCGTGTGCAGTCTCGTGTCGCCCGTGACGCAGGGGTTGGTCGCCGCGATCGTCTCGCAGTACGACAGGTTGTTGTCGGCGTTGACACGGTCGACGAAGATCACGCCGGGTTCGGCATGGCTGTACGTCGACTGCATGATCTGGTCGAACAGGTCCCGCGCGTGCGCCTTGCGATAAACCCAGCCGCCATCGGCGCGCGGGTATGCCTCGGACTTGTCGAACGGTTCGGCCGCGTGCCAGAGCTCAATGTCACCGTCCGTGTCCACTGCGCGCATGAACTCGTCGGTCACCGCGACCGACATGTTGAAGTTGGCGAGCGACCCGTCGCGCTTGGCGTGGATGAATTCCTCGATATCGGGATGGTCGCAGCGCATCATCCCCATCTGGGCGCCGCGCCGTGCGCCGGCCGACTCGAGCGTCTCGCAGCTCTTGTCGAACACGCGCATGTACGAGATCGGCCCACTGGCGCGCGAATGCGTGCCGTGCACCAGCGCGCCCTTCGGACGGATCGGCGAAAAGTCGTAGCCGACACCGCCGCCACGGCGCATCGTCTCCGCGGCCTGGTTCAGCGCGAGGTAGATCGAAGGAACGCCGTCCTTGCGACCGCTGATCGCATCGCCGACCGGCTGCACGAAGCAGTTGATCAACGTCGCAGCGATTCCGGTGCCGGCCGCCGAATTGACGCGGCCGCCGGGGATGAAGCCATCGACCATAGCGTCGTAAAAGCGCCGCTCCCAGGTTTCACGCAGCTCGGGCTTTTCCACGTGGGCGAGCCCGCGCGCGACACGGCGGCGGACTTCATCGACGGACTTCTCGTCCCCCTTGGCGTACTTCTCGAGCAGAACATCGATCGAGATCGGCTGCTCGTCGAGCAGCAACTGCGCCTTGTCCAGTTTCATCAGTGCCTCGGGAAGAGCGCCTCGGCCGCGTCGGGAACCATCACGACAACGCTGAAGCGAGGGCAAATTATAGGCAGCGCACTTCCCCCGGACCGTCGTGTGACAGCGAGCCAGAGGTGGTAGATCAATGAAGGCATGCGACTGCCCGTCTCATATGAGCGAGCGATATAAAATCTTCCCCTCATATTACGGGGTTGCTTATGAACCTGCAGCAGTTCCGCTTCCTGCGCGAGGCGGCGCGCCACAAGTTCAGCCTGACCGAGGCGGCGCGCGCACTGCACACATCGCAGCCCGGCGTGTCGAAGTCGATCATCGAACTCGAGCAGGAACTGGGGGTGCCGATCCTCGCTCGCCACGGCAAGCGCGTGAAGGGACTGACGGCGCCGGGCCAGGTCGTGCTGGAGGCGGCCGAGCGCATCATGCTCGAGGTCGACAACCTGAAGAAGCTGGCGCGTGACTATGCCGGCAGCCCGGAAGGAACGCTGCGCGTCGCAACGACGCACACGCAGGCGCGTTACGTGCTGCCGCAGGTGATCCAGCAGTTCGCGCAGAAATTCCCGCAGGTGCGCCTGAAGCTGCTGCAGGCGAACCCGCCGCAGATCGCCTCGATGCTGGTGCACGGCCAAGCGGACCTCGGCGTGGCGACCGAGTCGCTCGCAAGTACGCCGGGCCTGCTGACGATCCCGGTGTACGACTGGCAGCACGTGGCGATCGTCAAGCCCGATCACGCGCTGGCGAAGTTCGCGACCTCTCCGGGCAAGCTGACTCTGAAGGATCTGGCCCGGCACCCGATCGTGACCTACGAGCAGCAATTCGCGGGCCGCGGGAAGATCGACGACGCGTTCGCGCAGGCGGCCATCGAGCCCTCGATCGTGCTCGAAGCGATCGATGCCGACGTCATCAAGACCTACGTGCAGATTGGCATGGGCGTCGGCATTGTTGCCGGGGTCGCGGTGGACGCCCGCCGCGACGGGCTGGTGATGCTGCCGTGCGGGCACCTGTTCGGCCGCAATGTCACGCGCCTGGCGGTGAAGGAGGGCACTTACTTGCGCGGCTTCGTCTACGAATTCGTCGAGATGCTGGTGCCGGGTTGGGACAAGCGCCGCATTGAAGAGGCGTTTCGCGCCTAGTTGGATCCAGGGTGCGCGTTGCCATCGTCGGTGCCGGATCGATCGGCGCGGTCATCGGTGCCAAGCTGGCCGCCAGCGGCCATGACGTCGTACTGATCGCGCGCGGTGCGCATCTCGAGGCGATCCGGCGCGAGGGTCTGCGGCTCGTCGATCATGTCGGCAGTGCGAGCGGGGTGTACCGGCTGGAGGCCAGCGCGGAGCCGGCCGACTTCGGTGAGCAGGATCTGGTCGTCATCGGACTCAAGGCGCACGCGATTGCGGCGCTGCTGCCGAAGACGGCATCCCTGGTGGGAGCGGCAACGACGGTCGTGCCGGCGATCAACGGACTGCCGTGGTGGTACTTCCACGCCGAGGGAGGTGCACTCGACGGCACGGCCCTGCGTGCGCTCGATCCCACGGGCTCGATGTTCGCGGCGCTCGATCCGCGACACATACTCGGCTGCGTCGTCCATATCGCAGCCGAAGTGCGAGCTCCAGGCGAAGTGCATCACACCGGGGGGCGGCGCCTGATCCTCGGCGAGCCGGATCGTTCGCAGTCGGGGCGCCTGACCCGCGTGGCTGACGCGCTCGACGCTGCAGGCTTCGCGATCGAGCGCTCGCGCGACATCCGGCTCGATGTCTGGATCAAGCTGCTCGGCAACCTGTCGTTCAACCCAGTTGCAGCGCTGACCGGATACCTGATGAATCAGATCGTCGCCGACGAAGATATTCTGGGCGTGATCCGCACGATGATGCTTGAGGGCATGGCGGTGTCCGCGCACTATGGCTACCGGATGCCGATGACGCCGGATCAGCGCATCGACCTCGCGCGGCAACTCGGTGCGGCCAAGATCTCGATGCTGCAGGACCTTGAGCGGCGCCGGCCGCTCGAACTGGCCGCGGTCGTCGGAGCCGTCATCGAACTGGCTGACATGGCGCAGATCCCGGTGCCGACGATCCGGCACGTGCACGCGCTGGCGCTGGGCCGCACGCGCGCGCTTGGCATTGCGTGATGCGTTAGCGGGTCGCGGTCAGCGCTTGCTGAGCCGCACCAGTTCGAGCGCGGCGTCGAACAGTGGCGAGGCGGGATTCGCCAGTTCATCCACCACCGTCAGGTGATTGGCACCCGTCATGGGAACGTCACGGTGATGTACCGGCTTCCAGGCCGAGCCGATGAGCCTGGTCTGACGGTGGAACTCGGACGATTCGAGCCGACCGACCGCCGTGACTAGAGGCGCGTCGGTCGCGGGCGGCATGTGTACCGGTGATAGCGCGTGTGCCCGCCGCGCGTCGAGCCGCAGATCGACATTGACGAACGGCGCGTGCACCAACGGCCCAAGGTCGTAGATGCCACTGATTGCCAACCCGGCCTTGACCAGCGCGCGCGGCAGGTCGGCCGCATACATTGGCCAGAGCGCCGCCATCATCATCGCGGTCAGATGCGCACCCGCCGAATGACCGACGACGACGATGCGTTCCGGATCGAAGCCGAGGCGATCGCCGTTGCGGTACAGCCACGCGAGCGCACGCAGCTGTTGCCGCACCATCTCCTCGATCGATGTCTGTGGCGCGAGCCCGTAGTTGAGCAGCGCCATTGCGACGCCATGCTGCACGAAGGGCGGCGCAAGCCACGAAAAATCCGACTTGTCGAGCGAGCGCCAGTACCCGCCGTGGATGAACACAAGCAGTGGCGCGGCATCGAGTCGCGTGGGGAAATAATCGAGGCGCTCGGCAGGGGTCTCACCAAACGGCAGGTCTGCCAGGCACGCGCGCAGGCGCCGCGTGATAGCGCCTTGCTCGGCCCAGCGCGCGAAGATCTGCGGATGCTCGGGTATCGCTGCGCGTGCGTTGTATTCGCGTTCGAAGAACGCCGGATCGCGCGACATTTCTGCTCCTGAAGGTGGCGGCAGTGTACCGGCGCAGCCCGTGTTCCCCGCGTGTTTGAACGGCCCGCCTGCTCGACCTATAATCCGCTTCCCGCTTGGCTACGACGCCGGGCGGGCGCATTTTGGGGGAAGTAGCTCAGCTGGGAGAGCGCTGCGTTCGCAATGCAGAGGTCGGGAGTTCGATCCTCCTCTTCTCCACCACTACTCTTTGTCTTGCAAGTGCAGAGCAGTGCAAGACAGTTCAACTAGGTCTTTGATTTGACGGCGCATATTGCGCCTCGCACACTCGCTTGCAGCGTTCCGCAGTGTCGCCCATGCGCCCATCGTCGACGGGGTACCCAGCAGGGCGATGGGGCGGCGGCGCGCAGAATTGACGCAAGCATCGGCCGTGGAAACGATCGACTGGACCTCGGACGCTCGCCGGGAAAGCGCGCAGCGCCCGAAATGTCTACATGGGCGGGCCGACCACATTCTATGAGATGGTCCGATCACCGCGTCGTCAGGGCTGCTAGCCGTCTCGGCGGTAGTCCCAGCTGGGTCGCCCCTACGGGAGAACGATATGACCAACACTACGACCATCGATTCAAAACAGTTTCGCAAGGCCCTGGGCTCGTTCACCACCGGCGTCACTGTGGTCACCACGCGTGGCGTGGAGGGCGAGGACGTCGGCCTGACGGTCAACAGCTTCAACTCGGTCTCGCTCGATCCGCCGATGGTGCTGTGGAGCCTCGACCGCAAGTCGTCGAGCGCTGCGGCGTTCACGGCCGCCGAGCACTTTGCGGTTCACATCCTGGCGTCGGATCAGGAGCATGTCTCGAACCTGTTCGCCAAGCGCGGCATCGACCGCTTCGCTGGCCTCGCCGTCGAGCGCGGCCACGGTGACGTGCCGCTGCTCGCCGGTTGCTCGGCGCGATTCGAATGCCGCACGTCGTATCGCCACGACGGCGGCGACCACGTGATCTTCGTCGGCGAGGTGGTGGCGTTCGACAGCTTCGGCCGCGCGCCGCTGGTCTTCCACGGCGGCAACTACGGCCTGCTGATGAAGAAGAAGGCGGAAGACGTCGAGGACGCCAGCTCGAGCTTCGGCGACGACTGGCTCGGCTTCCTGCTCGGCCGCGCCTACTTCCAGATGCTGATGCCGCTGCGTGCCGAGGTGGAGCGGCAGGGGCTCGACGACATTCACTACAACATCCTGTCGGCGTTGAGCGCGGGCGAAGGACGCAGCGTGACCGAGCTGAGCCGCATGGTCGATTTCACCGGCCACCGCGTCGGCGACGAACATTTCGCCACCCTCGCCGAACGCAAACTGATCGTCGTTGAAGACGGCGAGCGCGTTCGCTTCACCGAGGACGGGCGTCGTTATGCGATCGAGCTGATGGCTGCCGGCAAATCCGCCGAGGCCGACGCGGCGGGCGAGCTCGACTACAACGAGGCGCGGCTGCTCAAGCTGCTGCTCAAGCGGGTGATCCGGGCCACCGGGCGCGGCTTGCCGGACCACTGGCGCAAGGAAAACATCTGGCGCGAGAACAGCGTGTGGGGCGCGGGCCGCGCGACCGGAGGTTCATCGAGCTGACCCTCCATGCTCAACATTCCGCTGGAGCGCCGCCACATTTCGCGGTTGGATTATCTTCCAAATTCCTTGGCGACGTTCCTCTGCGGAACTCCCAGACAGGACGCATAAGATGCGTACTCAGGCAGAAAAAGGAAGCGCGTTTCGCGCACTCCACGAACGAGACGGCGCTTTCATCATCCCGAATCCGTGGGACATTGGCACGACGCGGCTACTTGCGCGACTAGGCTTTGAAGCGCTGGCCACCACAAGCGCCGGATATGCGTTTTCCATGGGGCAGCGGGACAACACGATGGGCCGCGATAAGCTGATTGCAAATGCCGGCGCCATCGCGTCAGCTACGGACTTACCGGTTAGCGCCGATCTCGAGAACGGGTTTGGAGATGATCCCGCATCGGTCGCGGAAACGATCCGGCTTGCGGCGGTAGCGGGGCTCGCCGGCGGCTCTATCGAAGACGCCACCAATCGTCAGGACGATCCGATTTACGAGTATCAACTAGCGGTTGAGCGAGTCCGCGCTGCTGCGGAAGCGGCGCGCGCTCTGGCCTTTCCTTTTACGCTGACGGCGCGGGCTGAAAACTACCTTGTTGGCCGACCGGACCTCAAAGATACGATCAAGCGGCTACAGGCCTATCAGGAGGCCGGTGCGGATGTTCTTTATGCGCCGGGCCTGACGAGCAAGGACGAGATCGCGGCCGTGGTGAGTTCCGTTGATCGTCCGGTCAACGTCGTGATGGGGCTGCAAGGCGTTCAACTGAGCCTTGCGGCGCTTTCGGAGATTGGGGTGAAGCGCGTCAGCGTGGGCAGTGCACTCACCCGCGCCGCCCTCGGTACTTTTCTTCGCGCCGCCAGGGAAATGCGAGAGCACGGCACGTTCACCTTCGCGGACGAGGCTGTGCGCTATCGGGAAATCAGTGCCATGTTCGAGCCGTGACCGCTGCCACGGCGTGCGGGCACGTACGTTCGTCCCAGCCTGGCCGCGCCAACCGGAATACCCCGCCGGGTGAGAGTCGCATCCCGCTGCAGTCTCTCGAGCAGGCTGTCGTCCGTGGCATCAATGCAGTCCAGCAGGCCTGGATGTCGCCATGCGTTTGATCCCCGCCGCCAGCTTGCTCTCCGCTTGTTGTTTCTTCGTCGCCGCGCGCACCTACGGTGCGGACAGGCAACACTACGCAACGGCGTAACCAAAGAAAGGGGGGCGCTTTCGCGCCCCCATCTTTTCTTCAGGCTTCGCGCGGCAACACTGTCAGCACGCGCACGACGAAGGTGTGCAACTCGGACATGTAGTTGCGGAGGAACTTGACCGTGCCCTCGTCACTGACTGCGCCCTCGGCGCTGATTAGCCCGGGCTTGAACTGGATGTAGGCCTCGACCGTGTTCATCAGCGGTGAGTTGCAGAAGCACAGCACGCTGCGCAGGCTCTGCTGCGCTACCGCGGTGCCGATTGCGCCCGGCGAAGTGCCGATGACGCCTGAAGGCTTGCGCGCGAACGAGTTCTTGCCCCAAGGCCGGCTGGCCCAGTCGATCGCGTTCTTGAGGCCTCCTGGAATCGAGCGGTTGAACTCCGGCGTCACGAACAACACCGCATCGACAGCGGCGATTGCCTGCTTGAAGGCCCGTGCCACGGGCGGATAGTCGGCGTCGTAGTCCTGGCTGTATAGCGGCAGATCCTTGATCGGGATCTCGGTCAGCTCAAGTTCTGGCGGCGCTAGGCGCACCAGGGCCTTGGCGAGCAAGCGGTTGATTGAAGTCGACGAGAGGCTGCCGACGAAGTATCCGACTTTGTACGTGGTCATGATCGTCTCCCGAGTGATTGTGTTGGGACTTGCGGTGCGGTGGTTGGCAAGCCCAACTGGCAACTTTTCGGTTCCCTGAACGCGCCGATGGCCACGGGAAGCTGAGAGACGGGCGCGCCGTGTACTTCGGTTCCTTCACAACGGCACGACGCGACCGCCCGCCGCGTTGCTTCAGCGGTCTTTCTTACTACCCTTGCCGTGCCCCGTGTCGTCCTCCAGGACAAACAGATTGCCCGTGCGGCCTTTCAGCTTCGGCTTGCGCTTCACGGGCACTGTCTTCGCCGCCTCGAGCACTTTCAACTCGGCGAGGCCGGGCTCGCCCAGGGTCGTGATCAGGCGATTGATTTCCGCCGCGAGGCTCAGCGTTCGCCAGTCGTCCTGCGCTTCGATCGCGCTGTGTTGTCCTTCCACGGCTCGTCCTCCCTTCCTGCACTGAGTCTCGATACACCGGCGAAGGCTGACGAGGTCGAAACCCACTTCCTTAAGCCTTTCGACCAGTTTCGGCGATTTCATGACGTGCTCAATCAGGCATAGAAGCATTCCGCACGACACGTCGTCCTTCCCGCCACTCCCAGGACCACCGCCCGGCGGATCAAAGGGCCGGTCGCCGCCGGCCCACACGCCTGCAGTCAGGATCTTCGCTCGCGTAAAGCGGGCATTTCCGCTCGTCGTCCCTTCGGCATGGACCACGAACTGGTAGACGCCAGGCCGCGCGGCCGTCCAGTCGCCTCGGTACTCACCTCCGGTCGTGCGCAAAAATGGCAGTGTCGCGCGGCTGGAGTCGGGCTGCAGTACATCGGCCCAAACCGTCGCCGGGCGGAGCAGCGGCTGTCGGTACTCCCAAAGACTGGCCGTCAGCTGAACCGTGTCTCCTGGCGCGAAGCCGCCTTGCCGGAGCGTCGCGTCGAGCGTCAGGTTGGAGTACGAGTGGACAGTGAGGTTGAACGGGGCCGGCTTCTCCGCGAATTCGCGCAGCCGACGGATGAAGTCCGCGAACTCCTGACGGTCGTCGCGTATGTGCGACTTCATACCGCTGACGATGTCCCGGAGCTTTCGCAAGCCAAGTACCGCCTTCCAGGCTCCGCGGTGAGAGTCACCGGGCTTCGATGGCAGGGCGGGCAATAGAACTCTGTAGTGCGCGACATCGGTCCCCACGTGGTACCGCACGTTCGGCTCCACCCCGGACATCGCCGGAGTGATGACCTGGCCACCCGGCGTAACGAGTTGGAAATCGAGTGCGAACGGGATGGGACAGAGTGCGACGACATTGATGGATACATCGGAATCCGCGACCAGGAACGGGATCTCTTGCGGCTGGCCGTTCCACAGCAGCTGACCTTCCGGATCCATGACCGTCTGGTTGAGCGTGGCGTCCTTGAGCACCTGGATGAAGAACTTCGCGAGCTTGAACCGCTCATCGTCGGTGGTCATGTCCCCGGTGGTGAGTAGATAGCCACCGGTGTTGGCCGAAATCTGGCTGAGTGTCGCGTCGTTAACCTGGCCGGGCAGCCCGCACCCGATCGCGAACGTCGTCTGGTTGATGGTCCCCGGGGGCAGCGTCGATACGGTGTTCGGCACTGGATAGTCATTGCCATCCGTCAGCACAATCATTGCCTTGTTTGGCTGAGTGGCTCCGGGGCCGTTGATCAAACCGCTGCCTACGAGGATGCCGCCGGCGATGTTTGTCGCGCCACGTGGATCCAGGCCCGTGCCGGTGAGGGTGGTACCGAGCCCCGCGGATTTTGGCGTCATGGCGAGCAGTGCATCGGCCTCGTGATCGAAGCGTGCGATGCCGATCTGATCGGTGTCCTTCATCAGCTCGTGCACGACGCCGACGGCGCTCTTGAGCAACTGGCTCTTGGTGAAACCGCTGTTCGCCACGTCGGCCATGCTGCCGGACCGGTCGAGCACCAAGACGACCGAACTGTCGCTGGTAATGATGTTGTTGGCGACGAGTTCGATGTGGAAGTTCTGCACCACGAACGGGTCGTTTGGGTTGGGCGCGTAGTAACCCTCTTCGTCGACGATATGGGCTTGAATGTCGACAGCGCTCACTTGGACGTTGGGGCCCTGGCCGATGAAGCGCGCTTCGATCTCGAGGATCTCGAAATCGTTGGCCTCGACCGGGTTGACCGGAAAGTCGGGACCTCCGAACACCGAGAAGTTACCGGTGGGTGCGCCGGTGATACTGAAGAAGACGGAGCGGCACGACCTCACTCGGAAGCGCACCTTCTTCGCGACCGTCAGGCCGGCCGGCGTGTTGTTGAACGCCAGGGCGGGACCTGACTCGAGCGTGATTTCGGGCAGATCGGTGTCGTACCAGGTGATCGCCTTGTGGTCCAGCAAATCGATCGGGCGATCGATGGTGCCCGCACCGAAGTATTCGGCCAGGCCGTCCATGTGGTCGCTGAGACGCTTGAGGTGATGCTTGGCCGGCGGGATCACCAGTCCGTCCGGCGGCAGATAATGCGGGACCAGGGGATGCTTCTGCATCCAGACGGCCCACAGCTCATCTTCCTTCGCGTGGTTCAGGAAAAATACCGGGTCATTGGGCGATGTCCCTGGCAACATCGATCCACCGGTGCCGACGTGGACGCGGTTGTGCGTAAAAGCGCCATTTGCGGCACCGAATCCCGCGGGCCAACCTTCGACCATGTTGCGAAAGCTGTTCGCACCCGCACATGTCCTGTCCCACGGGTCAGAGTCGTACGTGGTCTCCTGCAGTGCTGCGATCACATTGGCGAGCGAGGGCCATCCGGCCGCACTGTTGGGCAGTTGTCGCTGAAGCGAATGGAGCGCCGCCTGGTGCGCAGCGTTGTTGTCATACGCATCTGCAAGGTTCAACGTCCATCCGTTGGCACTCGCAAACACGCCCGTTTGGACGACGATTCCTGCACCGCTGCCGGTTCCGCCGAGGAAGTCGTCGATGAAGGGATAGCCGGGATTGGCCGCGGCTTGGTCGACGCTCCAGTCCCAATACGGCAGACAAATGCTCGAGTCACCCGACACTGTCCGCAAATCGTTCTCGAAGCGCCGCAGGAACTCGCGGTGCCACGGGAAGAACATGGGGCCTCTGTGGCCGGGGTGCGGACCATCCTCCGGCATCGGGTGGGCGGGATCCTCGGCCATCGACTGCTGATGGATATAGACGTAGTCGTCGTAACGATTGCTCTGGGTATGCGGTGCCGCCAGTTGACTCGGGGCCGCCTTAAGGGCGACCACGGCGTTACGAAACTTCATGAGCGCCGTGCTGGGTTTGGCAGCCGGTAGCGCGGCGTTGTATTCGCTAATCAACTTCCGGACGTTTTTCCTGCACTTCATGGAAGCCTCCTGCTGTTTCGAAAGCAAGCCTGCTTGTCAGGACCATCCCAGTCGGCGAGGACAATTGTCGAGGGGCGTTATAGGTATGGACCGCACCCGGCAGTCGTGTCTGGCCTGACAACGTCGGAGTGCCGAACATTTCTAATCCGGCCGCAGCGCCACTTCAATACGAATATTCGACACTGACGGCCTCGCGGTAGTGGTTCGTCACCGCGAGATCCGGCACAGCCAGGAGGGCGCGCACCGTGCTCCAGTTCGAGTTGTGCGCGTGCTGTGGGACACGATGGCCAGCCGCAGTTCAAAGAAGATATTGGCTGCGAGCTGGTCCCGCGCACCGCGTTCACGCGCGGCCAGCGAATCGCAGCAGAGACGAAAACCCCGCCACGCGGGCGGGGTCCGGTTGCGCGACTCGTTGCTCAGCGCAGATTGCGGCGGCGGGTAGAGCCGAGAAGAGCAGCGAGGCCAAAGGCGAGAAGCGCGAGGGTGGTGGGTTCGGGCACGCTGACAGTGCTTCGCAGCCCGTACTGCAAGTGATCCACCTCAATGCCGCTCGGGTCGCTGATGACAATCCTCGAAATTCCGCCCGAATGCGTCACGCCGTAAAAACGGTCTTCGCCAGTTCCGCCTGCGAAGTTGCCGTCTGCATGGTTGCCCACTACGGTACCGAGAGAATTGCCGAATTCGTCGAATGCCTCGAAAGTGATCGGGTTAACCCCGTCGGTCCACACGATGCCTACCGCATCGGGCAGCGCACCCAGTACTCCGGCGTCGAAGGTGTACGTGATCGAGCCGCTCGCCCAGTGATCATGTCCCGCCTGACCATTCTCGACTGAGTCGATTATTCCCGAGTTGACAAAGCAGGACGTACCGGCAATGCACAATCCACTTCCCGCAGCGGACACACCGGGAACATTGAACAACCCATCTTCGAAGTCTTCGAGATGGAAATAGCTGAAGCCGGCGAACGGCGAGAAGGGGCTATCTGCAGTACCGAGGTAGGGGGTAGGACCTAGCAGAGCGGCATGGCTTGACGCCATCATTCCCACGGCGATGCAAAAGCCGGCCGCATGGCGGCTGAGGGCCGTACGTAGCGTATTGGTCATTAAGGGAGCCCCCGAGTTGGTTTCTTTTCCGAATTCGAATGGGCGACCTGCAAGACCCATGCCGCGGCGCGCACCGCTCGCCAAATCAGCAGGTTAGGTTAGGGGGAGTTTCAGCGCGTGGCCAGTCTGTAAAGCGCGTCGACACTCGTGCCGCCAAGGTTCGCTCCCGCGACTTGAGGTCGCGAGGCTGAGAGTTACCGCGAAACGGCGACCGCTGCGGCACCTTCGCATCGATCGTTCTTTACACCTTGCTGCTGCGCGTTCAGTGCGACTTGCGCGTCGTGAAGCGAGACGTGGGGGCGATTCTCGGGTAACGCCGCGAGGGCCCGGTTAGCTCAAACGCGCATCTCGTTCTGAGTCGTCTGGTTGTTGAAGACCGCCCGCTTTGCATTGCCTCCGTCCTTTCATCGGCGGCCAACCTCGCATAGCGCATCGTCGGTCGGCTTTACAGCGGCAACCCGGTTTCGGGCATACATGCACCCATCACCGTCGGACCACTTTACAGACAACGCTAGCGTGGATATTGCCAGCCCTTCTAAGGATTTGATGTCAAAAGTTTCTGTGAATCTGGCCCCATCTATGCTTGTCCGCAGAGTGTCGATTCAACCGAGTGCTGCTCGGGGGAGGTTTCAAATGCATCGATACATCAAGAGAACTGCAGTGATCGCTTTCGTGACCTGCTCGATGGGATTTGCGTCGCAAGCGAGCGCGTTGGACATTACTGACCCTAACTACGCGGGCAACATAAACAACGGCATTCCGGCCAATCCCGCCAACGAGGTGGATTACATCAACACGTTGATTGACCAGACGATCAGCACCTCGACTCCGGTTGGCAGCGAGACCTACAACCGATCGGCAAACCCGTGTACACCGAACCTTGGCGGATGCCCGGACGCGGAGCTGGCCGGCAATACGAGGAATGAGACCGGATCCAACTCGGTCGATGTGACGGGTTTTGAATGGCTGCTTGGTAAGTACGATCAGGATCAAGCAGGTTCTTATGTCTGGTGGGTTGGAGACTTGACGGGGATGCAGACGATTCCGCAAAACATCGGCACTTGCGGGGATATGGGTTGCGGACTGTCCCACTGGGCGCTCTATAACGCCAATGAAGAAATACCTGTTCCCGAGCCTGCGCCGCTGGCGCTGCTCGCCCTCGGCTTGATCGGACTTGGACTCGTCCGTCACCGCGCGCAGTAAAGGCTACGTCTTATCCCAAGCACAGCACAAACCCGCCCACGTGGCGGGTTTGTTTTTGGCTTACGCCGGTCTACGACGACGCGTGCCCAGGAACGTGGGGCCTTGGCGATGGGACACGAGGCGGTCCGCACCTTGGTTGGACCGCGCCTCCAGCGCTTGCATGATCCGTCGCCCAGACTTCTCGACCTAGCCGGGGATATCCAGTTCCATGCGGGGGACTTCACCGTCCTTTGGATCTGCTGTATCAATGATCACGCGGGGCTTCGGGTCGGGGAGTGTTTTCCGCGCTGGCTGCACCGACCTTTGTTTCCTCGCTTCGAACTCCCTGAGCACATCGTCGCGAATGATCGGCTGAAACTTGTTTCCTGGCCTCAGCAGGCCGCGTTCCTTCTGCAAGAACGCGAGCACCGTTGACGCTGAATGCACCCAATTGCGGGCGCCGGATTCAGCAAAGCCCGGGCCTCCGGTCGATCCGCGTTCGCCTAACGGATGATCTTTCGAATCCTTTCCCATCCAGAATCCAAGCACGACGCCGTTCTCCGGATGCTGAGGGGTGCCAGGAATCCACAAGATAAGCCACACGTCTGAGGTCTTCCCGTCGGCATTCGTTGCGGTACCGGTCTTCCCCGCGATCTCGCCGGCCTTCTCAAAGGGAAATGCGAGGGTCCGATTCTTCCGTTCTTCGGGTTTCAACTTCCAGATCTCGTTACCCAACGGATCCATCCCGGGGATGGTTCCGCTCCTGAGCGCGGACGCCGTGCCAGTGCCCAAATCAAGCGGGCTTTTCAGGAGTTCAATCATCGCTGCGGACACCACGGGATGAATGATTCGCTCTTGCACAGGCTTACTCCGGCCCGCTGTGTCGCACGCTTTCGGCCGATCTTCGGCATCCTTGTAGAGAAGCGACTGTCCTTCGTGGCAGATATCGTTTGCAAATCGCGGCGTAACCCGAAATCCGCCGTTCACGAAAGCGGCGGTTGACGCCATCGACAACGGATTGACCTCGGATGCGCCGATAGCGGTCGTCGGGTACGGCTGAAGGATGTGCTTCGCATCCCGAGGCATCCCCAGGCGATACGCGAGATCGATCACATTCTTGATTCCAGCACGCGCTCCCGCGCGCATTGCGGCCGTGTTGCGAGACTCACCCAAGCGCGACTCGGCAAGTGATGTCTCCTCTGTATTCCGGTTCCGACCGGGAATGAAAGTTCTCGATCTTCTTGTCGCCCCGCCCGCGACCAAGAGGCACATAGATGGGCTCATCGAGCACCGTACAGCGCTCGAGCACATTGGCTGTGATCTCTTCGAGCGTCTCCCGCTGCGGCTTTTTGGCGAGTACCTCGTTGGTGAGCCGCTCGACCAAGCCGCCATAAGTGAAGACCTTGAAAGTCGACCCCGGTTGACGCCAGCCAGTCGCGATCACGTCGTATTTTCGTTGATTGAAGTTCACATTTCCTACTTCAGCCAGGACGTCTCCTGTGAAGTCGACCGCGAAAGCTCCGGCGCGTAGCTGGTCATTGTCGCGGTCGTTTGGGTGACGAGCCAGATACGTGTGAAGCGTAAGTTCGACGGCTTGGGCGAGGACGTCTTGAAGTCCGTCGTCACGAGTGATCGAGATCGTGAGTCCGCCTTTGGTGATCGGGAAACGATCCTTGTAGAGAATCCGCACCCGCTCGAGGAAGTAGTCGTGCATGCCACAGCTGGTACCGGGTGGAACAACTTCCTTGCGGAGGGTCTGCGCAACGCGCTTCGCCGCGCGGGCGTATTCGACGTCGTCGATCTCGTCTTCATCCAACATCAATTCAAGTACCCGCGTGGTGCCGCGTGCGGTTTCTGCCCAATTCGCGTCGCGAATTTCATCGCGCGTTCTGAGCAGCGGATCTATTGCGAATGAGCGATCAGGAAGTGCCGGCCTATTGATGAGGGCTACGAGGAAAGCCGCCTGATGCAGGGCAAGATCTTTCGCGGGTTTGCCGAAGTACGCGCGGCTGGCCGCTTCGACTCCGTACTGTCCACGACCGAAATACGGCATGTTGACGTACTTAAGGAGCACCTGTCGCTTCGAAAACTCACGCGAAATCCGAAGCGCCATAATCATGTCGCCGATCTTCTCGATTTCGGTCGATTGGCGTCCGGTACCACCGCGAAGATGTTTGGCTATTTGCATCTCCAGCGTCGATGCGCCTGAGCGACTTTCCTGAATGGCCCGCTTTGCCAGCGCGCGCACGATCGCAGCCTTATCAATTCCATCATGCGCGTAGAAGTTCTTGTCTTCGGATGCGAGTATCGCCTGGCTGACGAACGGCGGGATCTCGGCGGGGTCGTTAATGAGGATGCGGTGTTCGGCCGAGGATATGCACGCGACCACCTTTAGATCCTCAGAAACGATCGCTGATTGCGCTGCGAAGTAGGCCGGGTCATGCAATCGCGAAATCGCATTCGTGTCGATGCCCAGATAGGCGTCGATCTGTTCCGGATACCGCGAATCAAGCGCCTCAACGATGGATTCGAGTCCGAGATAGCCCACAACGCTCAACACCACGAGGGCGCCCAGCGCAATGAGGAACCCCTTGATGGCACTGCCCAAAAGGCGCAGGAGCGTCCGGGGCAGCGTCAAGATGACGCGCCTGAGGTTTTGTCGTTCGAACTTCCATCGTGCCTGAATTCTCACGGGAAACGGACTACATACGCCGTCCCTAGAACTTCGGCAAAAGCAATCGAGTCAACGCAGTCTCGCTGCTAGCTCTCTTCTATCAGCGCTCCGTTACTATAGGTTGACTGGGATTAAACAGGCGCTGGAGTCACCGTTACTGCATCAGCCACGATGCAGGACGTCCTCATCTTGCGACAGCAAACCATTTCGCCAGCGAGGTCTCGCGGAAATCGGCTCGTGGATACAAATCCAGCGGAGTTCCTGATCGGACCGCCGCCGGGCGTTCGGCGACGACACTCGTACTCACCGGCGTTGAAAATGCTAAGGGCCGCATCAGTGCGGCCCTTAGCAGCAGGCGTGACGATGTTGCCGGCTCAGCTTCCCCGCCGCATCAGCGAGCTCACTTCGTTGACGTTTTCCATGATCCGGCGGCGCACGATCTCGAACGCTTCAGCCTGTGAGCGGGCTGCGAGTTCGCCGAGTTCGCGAATGTTTTCGAGTGCCATCGTGAAGGCGTTCTTGGCGACCTCGTCCATCTGACCGAGACCCGGGCGCGCCCCGCCTTGCGACATGCCCTGCGCAATCGACTGCCATTCGGTGACCGCGTTCTTCAGCATCGCCGTCTGGCGCGCCACGACGGCCTGCAGGCCTTCGTAGGACTTCTTGTTGGCCGCGACCAGCGCGGCGAGATCCTTGCGGCGACCCTCGGCGATGGTGCCGGCCACGCCCGAGAGGTTGAGTCGCTCGAGTGTCTTGCTGAGACCGCCCATCGACATATCGAATATCTTGGCGGCGCCGGCGGCGCTCACCGGTGCGGCGCGGGCGCGCGTCGCGCGCTTGGTGGTCTTCTTCGCGGCGCGGGTCTTTCCTGCTGCCTTGCGGGTCTTCCTGGTTGCCATGGTCGCTTTCCTCCTCGTAACTATCGAACGATAGCAGCGCGCGTCGCCGCGGGCGACTACTTCCTGCGTCCCTCGCCCACCAGTGTCATGGCCAGGTCAAAGGCGGCAGAGACAAACGCCAGCACACGTGCGAACTGCGCGTCGCTCAGATGCCGCGCCTCGTCGCTTGCGCGGTAAATGTTCACGAACTCGCGCTCACGGCCGGCGTGCGCCACCAGGCGACCGACGCCCAGGTCCTCGAGTGCCTTCCACGTTTCCGGGCTGTACGAGCGCGTGAGCTTCATCACGAACGACACCGGGTCGCGCCGTCCCAGTACCGCGGCCAGGCGCAGGATGATCTCGAAAGGCAGGGCGACCTTGCCGCTTTCGGCCTGTTCGAGCAGGCTGGGATCGCGCAGATTGATGGCGTGCCCCACTTCCTGGGCGGTCATTCCCGCGGTCTCGCGCGTGCTCTTGAGCAGGGCGCCCGCGCGCTCGATCGTTGCGCGTCGCTTGGGTCCGACGGAAGACTTCGCCAGGGCCATGGACATGTCGGCCGCACTGCCTGCCAGTTCCCATGCCGTCCCGGCCCATGACTTCACCTGGCGGGCAAGAGACATGACCGGCTGCTTGGCTTCCGGCACCTCTGCGGTACGGCGACGTGGAGTGGCAGACTTCCGTGGCTTGCGGGGACTGCGTGTCATTGCGGCCATCCGTTGGGCGGTTTGGTTGCGGTGCTCGATCCTTCGGCGCACCGCGGCATCTTGAACGGCTGGAGCGGAGTGCGCAAGCCGCGCCGGCACAGGGCAAATGTGCCATCGCGCTGCGGCGCGAATAGGGGGGTCGCGGAAGCCCGTAATCCAGCCATTGTCGGCCCCCCGGACGCCGACACTCAAAGCTGCCACCGCGCGTCCTGAGTCGCCAGTCGACCGGCGCCGGCCTTCGACCGTGGGGAATGCATGAGCCAGACCGCCGAGGATCTTGTCACCGCACTGAACACGCGCGACGTCCAGCGTCGTCTGCAGGAGTACCGCGCGCTTTTGGCCAACGATACGGTCGGCATCCTGGCGGTGTGCGACGGTGAGGTCATGCAGTGCAACCCCGAGCGCTGCGCGGCTGTTCGGATGGGAGCCGGAGCGGCTGCTGGGACAGTCGGCCGCTGTCTTCTTCACGTCCGAGGAGGAGTTCCAGGGCTTCGCAAACCGCATCGGCGACGCGCTGAACGCCGGCGGCTCGCCCTCGATGGAATGGCGTACGCGGCGCAGCGACGGCTCGACCTTCTGGGCGCGGCTGCTCGTCAAGAGCATTACGCCGGGCGGACCGGGCGGTGAAACGATCTGGATGGTCGAGGACATCACGGCGCGCAAGGCGACAGAAGTGGCACTTTCACGCGTGCGGGAAGAACTCGAGCAGCGCGTGCGCGCCGCACACGACGAACTGGCCTGGTCGAATGAGCGGCTGGTCGCGGAGATGTACGAACGCAGCGAAGTCGAGGAACGCGCGCGGCGCATGGCGCTGTACGACGACATCACGGCGCTGCCCAACCGCCGCCTTCTCGAGTCGCGCCTCGACGAGGCCGTGCGCAATCACCAGTTGGGTGGCGATCGGCTGTCCGTGCTGGTGATCGACATCGACGACTTCACCAAGCTCAACGATGCGCTCGGGCACCGCGTCGGTGACGCGTTGCTGCAGCAGGTCGCTGGACGCCTCGTCGAGACCGTGCGGACTTCGGACCTGGTGGCGCGCGTCGGCTCGGACGAGTTCGCCGTCGTGCTGGGTCGCTTGCGGCACACCGACGATGCCGAACGCGTGGCGACGAAGCTCGGCGAACTGCTGTCGGAACCCTACGAAGTCGACGCCGAACAGGTCACCGCGACGGTCAGCATCGGCGTGGCGTGCTTCCCCAATGACGGCATCGGCCCCGAGATGCTGCTGCGGAATGCCGATGCGGCGCTGTCCTATGCCAAGTCGCGCGGACGGGCGCATGTGCAGCTGTTCGAGCCGCGGATGAACGCTGACCTGCTGAAGCGCCTGCAGCTCGAGGCCGCTTTGCGTCGCGCCATTGATCGCAACGAGTTCGAGGTTCACTATCAGCCGCGCATCAGCCTCGCGACGGGACGCGTGATCGGCGCCGAAGCGCTGCTGCGCTGGCGCCATCCTGAGCAGGGACTGCTCGAACCGGCTGCCTTCATGGGTGTGGCGGAGGACAGCGGCCTGATACAGCCGATCGGCGAGATCGTGCTGCGCGCCGCCTGCCATGCGGCGCGGGCCTGGACCGCCGCCGGACTGGGAGATCTCTTTGTCAGCGTGAACCTGTCGCCGCGCGAGTTCCGCGGACGGTCACTGTTGCCGATGGTGAGCCAGGCGCTGATCGATACCGGACTGGATGCCGAACGCCTGGAGGTCGAGATCACCGAAGCGAGCCTGATGCGCGATCTCGACAAGGCCGAGCAGGTGCTGGTCGGTCTGCAGACCATGGGCGTGCGCATTGCGCTGGACAACTTCGGCACCGGCTACTCGAGCCTGTCGAACCTGCGACGCTTCCCGCTCAGCGTACTGAAGATCGACGGCCGCTTCGTCCGTGCAGCACCCGACGACGCTGCCGATGCGCGCATCGTCACCGCGCTGGCAGGCCTGGCCGACGGGCTGGGGCTGGGGGTTGTGGCGGAAGGTGTAGAGACGGCCGAGCAGCTCGACTTCGTCAAGCATTGCGGCTGTCATGAAGCGCAGGGCTTCCACCTGAGCAAGGCACTGCCGTTGCTCCAGTTCGAGCAGTTCGCCCGCCAGCACGGCTAGCGAGCAGCACCACGGCGTGCGCAGCGGCGGCCCGGCCGCGCGCCGCTAGACTGCTTCCTTCGTCGACATGCGCCGAAGGAAGCCCCATGAACAAGGAAATCGTCTCGACACCGGCTGCGCCCGCCGCGATCGGGCCGTATTCGCAGGCCGTCAAGACCGGGCTGGTGGTCTTCACCTCCGGACAGATCGGACTCGACCCCACGACCGGTGAACTCGTCAGCGCCGACTTCGAGGCGCAGGTGCGCCAGGCGTTCGCCAATCTCGACGCCGTGGCGCGCGCTGCCGGCGGCACGATGGGCAATGCTGTCAAGTTCACGCTCTTCCTGACCGACCTTTCCAAGTTTGCAACGGTCAACCAGATCATGGGCGAAGTCCTGCCGAAGCCGTATCCGGCGCGTTCCACGGTCGGCGTCGCCAGCCTGCCCAAAGGAGCGTTGTTCGAGGTCGAGGCCGTGCTCGTCCTCTAGGGCGGGCGAATTCCTTGGCGCGCAGCACCCCAGGGCGCAAGCCGGCGAGTCGTTCCGAGTCCGGGATCCCGGCGCGGCTGGCGGCGATCGGCCTCGCGAGCGACTGGGATTTCGTCTTTCACCTGCCGCTGCGCTACGAGGACGAGACGAAGATCGTCCCCATCGCATGACCTGCGCGACGGCGCGGAAGCCCAGATCGAAGCCACTGTCACGGCCGCCGAAGTCGTCTTCCGCGGCCGGCGCCAGCTGAGAGTGACGGTGCAAGACGCGAGTGGCGTGCTGGTACTGCGCTTCCTGCACTTCTACCCGTCGCAGCAGAAGCAGTTGGCAGTCGGGCCGGCGCATCCGGGCGTTCGGACCGGTGCGGGGCGGGCTGGCCGGTGTCGAGATGGTCCATCCGCGCGTGCGCGCAGTGCACGAAGGCGAAGCGCTGCCGACGGCGCTGACGCCCATTTATCCGACCACCGCCGGCGTCTCGCAATCCTGGCTGCGCCAGCGCATCGTGCGCGCGCTGAAGCTCGGTCGAGCTGCGCGATCTGCTGTCGGAAAACCGGTTGGCAAGGCTGCGCCTGCCCGCGCTGCGGCCCGCAGTCGAGCGGCTGCATCATCCGCCGCCCGATGCCGACGCGACCGCGCTGGCCGACCGCACCGACCTTGCCTGGCAACGGCTGAAATTCGACGAACTGATGGCGCAACAGATCGCCCTGCGCTTGCCCGTGCCAGCCGCCGCAGGCAGCGCTCGCCGGATCTTGTCGCCGACGGCCTGACCGACGCGCCTGATCGCGGCGCTGCCGTTCAAACTGACACGCGCGCAGCAGCGCGTCTGGCACGAGATCGAGCTCGACCTCGCGCGCGAGCAGCCGATGCAGCGGCTGGTGCAGGGCGATGTCGGCAGCGGCAAGACCGTGGTGGCTGCGCTGGCCGCGGCGCGCGCAATCGAGTCCGGCTGGCAGGCAGCGCTGATGGCACCGACCGAGCTGCTGGCCGAGCAGCACTTCGGTCGCATCGCGGAGTGGCTGGAGCCGCTGGGCGTCCGCACGGCCTGGCTCGTCGGGCGCCTCGCCGTGCGGCCAAGCGCGAGGCGCAGCAGCAGGTCGCCACGCGGCGCGGCGCAGCTGGTGATCGGCACACACGCGCTGATCCAGGATGCGGTCAGCTTCGAGCGACTCGGACTGGCGATCGTTGACGAGCAGCACCGCTTTGGCGTTGCCCAGCGGCTCGCTCTGCGCAACAGCGGAGCCGAAGGCCTCGCGCCCCACATGCTGATGCTGTCGGCCACGCCGATACCGCGCACGCTGGCGATGAGCTACCTCGCGGACCTCGATGTCTCGGTCATCGACGAATTGCCGCCCGGCCGCGCGCCGGTGGTCACCAAGCTGGTCTCCGACGCGGCGGCGCGACGAGGTCGTCGCGCGCATCCGCGCCGATGTCGCGGCGGGCCGCCAGGCTTACTGGGTCTGCCCATTGATCGAGGCCAGCGAGGTCGTGGAGGCCGCCGCGGCGACCGAGACGCATGCACGCATCGTCGGGCTGCTGCCCGACCTGCGCATCGGTCTGCTCCACGGCCAGTTGCCGGCAGCCGAGAAGACCGACGTGATGCGGCGGTTCGCCGCCGGACGAAATCGACGTGCTGGTCGCCACTACAGTGATCGAGGTCGGCGTCGACGTTCGCAACGCGACGCTGATGGTGATCGAGCATGCCGAGCGCTTCGGCCTCGCGCAGTTGCACCAGCTGCGCGGTCGCATCGGTCGCGGTTCCGACGCAGAGCTACTGCATCCTGCTCTACGAGGAGCCGTTGTCGGACACGCGCGCGCGAGCGGCTGAAGGTCATCCACGAGACGCAGCGACGGCTTCGAGGTCGCGCGACGCGACCTTATGATGCGCGGTCCGGGCGAGTTCCTGGGCAGCCCGCCAGTCCGGCGTGCCGCTGCTGCGGTTTGCCGACCTCGAGCGGGACGCGACGCTGGTGGAGCAGGCGCGCGCAACGGCGGAATCTCTATTGCTGCAGGACGCAGCCGCCGCGCGTGAACACGTGCGGCGCTGGTACGAAGGACGCTACGACTTTCTCGCGGCATGACGCGCAGTTACGATCCACGAGCATGACCCTCACCGAGCTGAAGTACATCGTCGCGGTCGCGCGCGAGCGCCATTTCGGACGCGCGGCCGAGGCCTGCTTCGTCAGCCAGCCGACGCTGTCGGTCGCGATCAAGAAGCTCGAAGAGGAACTGGGCACGCAGATCTTCGAGCGCCGGAGCAACGAGGTCACGGTGACGCCGGTCGGCGAGCGCATCGTCGGCCAGGCACAGAGAGTGCTCGACGAAGCAGGGCGCATCAAGGAGATTGCGCGCCAGGGCAAAGATCCGCTCGCCGGTCCGCTGCGCCTCGGCGTGATCTACACCATCGGTCCTTACCTGTTGCCCGGCCTGGTGCGGCAGTTGCTGAAGGACGCGCCGGAGATGCCGCTGCTGCTGACCGAGAACTTCACGGTCAAGCTGATGGAACTGCTGAAAAATGGCGAGATCGACGTCGCCATCATGGCGCTGCCATTGCCGCAGACCGGCCTGCTGCTGCAACCGGTGTACGACGAACCGTTCATCGTGGCGATGCCGCGCCACCACGCCTGGACCAAGCGCAAGAGCATCCCGAGCGAGGATCTGAAGAAGGAGACCATGCTGCTGCTCGGCACCGGGCACTGCTTTCGCGACCAGGTGCTCGAGGTGTGCCCCGAACTGTCGCGCTTTTCTTCCTCGGCAGAGGGCATTCAGAAGACATTCGAAGGCTCGTCACTCGACACGATTCGCCACATGGTCGGCTCGGGGCTCGGACTTACGGTGCTGCCGATCACGTCGGTACCCGAGAAGACCGGCGCGCGATTCGCTGCTCGAGTACGTGCCGTTCAAGGCGCCGGCGCCGGACCGGCGCGTGGTACTGGCCTGGCGCAAGTCGTTCACGCGGGCGTCGGCAATCGAGGTGCTGCGTCAGGCGATCCTGAAGTGCCCGTTGCACGGCGTGACGAAGCTCGCGAGCGCGCCGGTCGAGACCTGGTAAGGCCCGGACTATCGGCGCCCTAGCTATTCCCGATTGGTCAAATCGACTGGCCAGTCGATACGATTTCGCCACGTATCCACAGGAGATTGCAATGGCCAAGAAAGGCAAGACATGCGGCGGGCATGAACGGCGCGCCGACGATCGACATCGGCATTGCCGACAAGGACCGCGCGAAGATCGCGGATGGCCTGTCGCGGGTGCTCGCCGATACCTACTCGCTGTACCTGAAGACGCACAACTTCCACTGGAACGTCGAAGGCCCGATGTTCAACACGCTGCACCTGATGTTCATGGAGCAGTACACCGAGCTGTGGAACGCGCTCGACGCGATCGCCGAACGCATCCGTTCGCTGGGCGTACCCGGCGCCTGGAACCAACAGCGAGTTCGCGCGGCTGACCTCGATCGACGAGACGCCGGGCGTGCCGGATGCGATGGACATGGTGCGCCTGCTCGTGACCGGACACGAGGCTGTGGCCCGAACGGCGCGGAAGGTCTTCCCGACCGTCGACAAGGCCGGCGACGAGTCCACCGCGGACCTCCTGACCCAACGCCTGCAGATCCATGAAAAGACCGCGTGGATGCTGAGGAGCCTGCTGAAGTAGACGCGCAGCGGCGGCCGGAAACGGCAGTCAGGAACCCGCCGAGGCCGTCACCCGCTTGGGTGACAGTCGACCGTAGGTCAACGCGCGCCACGCGTACTCGAGTGGGCCGTAGTTGAACCGACGCAGCCACAGTCCGCTCAGCGGCACCTGCACCAGAAAGAAGATCGCGAAGGCGAGGGCCAGTTGCCCGGCCGGACCGATCGTTCCCCACAGGCCGAAGCCCCATCCGTAAAACAGCGCGGTGCAGATGAGGGACTGCATCAGGTAATTGGTGAGCGGCATTCGGCCTGCGGCGGCCATCGGTGCGAAACGCGCGTGCCAGCCCGGAAGCTGCGCCAGACGAACGATGGTCAGCACGTAGAAGCTCATCAGCGCCAGGCGGCTGAAGACATACGTGATGCTGCCCAGCACCTTGAGAGGAGACGGTCCTGGAGCCCGTTCGATCTCAAAGATTGTTCCAAACGTGATGGAACACACCAGCCCGATACCCAGCGCCCACCATTGCAGCCGCCGGATCCATGGCATCAGTTCCGGAATGCGTTGCGGCAAGTGGTGTCGTCCAATCAGCACGCCGATCAGCATGGTGGTCGCCATCTGCACATAGAAACCGAGGAATCCCCAGAGCGACCATACGTTGTCGTAGAAGTGGACAAACTCGCGCGTATGTTCGCGCGCCGCAGCGAAGAACGATCCGCTCCCGTAGGCGAGATTGTTGGATGCCTCGAATGCCTTGGATTCGGCGACGAGCCGCGCCGTGACCTCGGGTGTCATGACCAGCAGGCGTGTGACCCCGGACAAGGCCGGATACAGCAGCAGCAGGCCGATCAAACCAAGGATCACGCGATCGCTCGCATGACGCAGGACCAGAAGCAGGAGCAGGCCAAGCACTGCATAGACATGGAGCACGTCCCCGGTCCAGAACACCATGGCGTGGATCAGCCCGATCACCAGCAGCACGAGCAACCGGCGCAGGTAAAGCTGCGAGGCGTGACCCGGGGCCGACTCCTGCATGCGGGCGAACTGGATCGTGAAGCCGATGCCGAACAACAGACTGAACATGCTGTTGAACTTGCCGGAAAAGAGCATGTCACGCAGCACCTCTGCCGCGCGGTCGATTGGGGCGCTCCACAGGTGCGAGCCGTCGGCCTCGACATAGAAGGAGTTGGCGAAGCCCGGCATGTTCATGATCAGGATGCCGAGCAGCGCAAATCCCCGCACGACGTCAAGCGTGAAGATTCGTTCAGTCGGGGACAGCGGACCTTCGAGTTGGCGCATAGCGCCTCCTTGCCCGAAGCGGGCCTGTACGCACGACCCAGCATTTCGCGCACCCTGAATGATCCAGGGGGTGCGCCGAATCCCGCTGGAGATGTCTTGTCACTGGGATGAAGCCGAGGCAATCTACCGCCATCTGGCCTCAGTGCGCCAGCTATTTTCGTGACCGACATGTCGTATCACCTCCGCATCGCCCGCCCCGTTACTGACCTGACGAGGACCGCCGACATGTACTGTCGCGGCCTCGGATATCGGGTTCTCGAATCCTTCGAGAACCATGCCGGGTTCGACGGGATCATGGTCGGCGCAGCAGGGGCCACGCATCATTTCGAATTCACGCAGTGCCGGGAGCATCCGGTCGCACCGTCTCCGACGCAGGAGGACGTGATCGTTCTGTACGTCCCTGGCGCCGAGGAGTGGCGCATCGCGTGCGAACGCATGGCGGCGGCCGGATTCCGGCCGGTCGCATCGTTCAATCCGTATTGGGACATTCGAGGCCGCACGTTCGAAGACCCGGACGGCTACCGCATCGTCCTGCAGCAGTCGGACTGGAACGACGGTCAGGAGTAGCGGGGGGTACTTACCGTCTACGTTATGGCAACGACGCGCAGATACGTTCCAGCGTCTCGGGTAGCCGCCCGATTCGCCGTTGTAGGTCTCGTGGCGGTCTGCGACGGCGGGCACGCCACCGAGGAGGTCCTCACGGCACCCAACGTTGTCCCGATTTCCGCAAGGCTGGTGACGGCGGGTCAGCCAACGGCCGACGCACTGTCAAAGCTCTCGGCGCAGGGCTTCAGCGCGGTGATCTATCTCGCCCCGCCAACCGTTTCGGACGCAGTTCCCGGCGAAGCAGACATCGTCCGCAGGCAGGGACTGGAGTTCGTCAACATCCCGATCAATTTCGGCAACCCGACAGAGGCAGACTTCCAGGCCTTCGTCGCAACGATGAACCGGCTTGGCGACCGAAAAGTGCTCGTCCATTGCCAGGTCAACATGCGGGCGTCCAGCTTCACCTTCCTGTATCGCGTGATCGTCGGTCGAGAGGACCCGCAGCGGGCCTACGAATCCGTCGCAAAGGTCTGGTCACCCTCGGGGCCGTGGCAGCGCCTGATCACCACGGAACTGCGAAAGGCCGGGATCGACTTCGAGCCGTACTAGCGCGAGCGCACCGTGCTGGCCTCCCGCGTCGCCCGGCCGACGTGCCTCAGGAAGCGGCGGTGGGCAACTGTGCACGGATCGCTTCGATTCGAGCCCGATTCACTCCGAAGTCCTTGCGGCCGAGGCGCGAGGCAGATCGCACCTGGATGATGTTCGTCGCCGGATCGAGCCAGAACTCGGCATCGTCAACAAAGCGCAGCCAGCGCGTCATGAACTCGACGCGCAAGGTAGTCGGGACGATCTTCGACGACGCGGGCCCCGGGCCAGGTGGCGAGCAGAGTCCGCAAGCGTTGCATTGCAGTGGCTCCGTTGCTGCCGGTCGCAAGCGGGGCGATCCCGGCGTACTGGCTGGCGTATTCACCGTCGGGCCAGAGCGTTGCCTGGCTGCTGACACTGTTGTCTGTCCGGGAAGGGGGTTTGAGTTTGCCGTCGCGGACGCCGAGATCGGCCGGAGACCGGCCCGTCAGCCAGCCGAACTGTCCGGCTGCCAGCACCAGCAGCGGCACGATGATGAAGATGAAAGCGAGTATGGCCAGTGCGCGCATCAGGACCTCACTAAGGGCGAAACGCTGCGATGAAACCACGATCGATGCGGTCTTTCCAGCGCCAGACCCAATCGCCGTGCCAGGCGAGGATGTTCCACGACGCGATGGCGTGCTTCGGGCCCGTGCTCATCAGGTAGAGCGCGCTGTGCTGCGGCGTGTAGCTGCGCAGTGACTTTCCCTGCGCGCATCGAACCAGATTCTCCGCAAGCGGCGGGCCCGCACGCACGGCATAGACGCCGGAGTGAGCGCGCGGTTCGCCGACGATCGACGCGATGTCGCCCGCGCCGAACACCGCCTCGTGCGAGACCGAGCGCAACTGGCGGTCGACCGCGAGGAAGCCGCCGTCGTCCAGCGCCAGTCCGGTGTCGTGCAGCCAGGGCGGTGGGGCGGCGCCCGAGGCCATCAGCGTCAGGTCGGTGGTCAACGGCGTACTGCCCTGGAGCTCGACGTGATCGCTGGCAATGCGCGTGACCACCGCGTCGATGACTCGGACCTGCTCGCGCATCAGGGCTGTTGCGACCAGTTTGCGCGCGCGAGGGCAGTGTCCGGGCAGCAGCAGGCCGCCGGTGACGAGCTGGATCAGTGCGCCATTGCCAGCGGTCTTCATCGCATGCGCCGCCGCGAGCGCGACCTCGATTCCGCCGGCGCCGGCACCCACCACCGTGATGCGGGGCCGCTCGGCCTCAGCAAGCCGGGGGGCCAGTGCGGACCACGTGGCCACGAACTCGTGCGTCGGCCTCAGGGGCCGCGCGAAGCGTTCGACGCCGTCAATCGCGCCGACGGCGATCGAGGACCCGGTCGCGAGCGAAACGATGTCAAAGGGGAAAGTCGCGCCGCGCTCGGTGAGCGCCTGTCTTTCGAGCAGGTCGAGTCCGATCAGCCGGTCCAGCGCCAGTCGCGCGCCCGCGGCCTCAGCCAACGGTTGCAGCGGGATCGTCAGTTCGTCGAGCACGTAATGTCCGGCAATCCATCCGGGCAGCATGCCGCTGTAAAGCTGCCGGTCGTACGGCGTCAGCACCGTGACTTCGAGTCCGGCCACGCGTCGGCGCGCGAGTTCGCGCAACACGTGCACGTGTGCGTGACCGCCACCCACCAGCAGGAGTCGCTTCAATCCTTTTCCAGTGCGATGTCGCCGAAGTAGGCGAGCGCCGCGTCCCCGGTGTTGTCAGCGTCGGTGGCAAACGCAACCGCGCTGATGTTGGGCAGGCCACCGTCGGCCTCGGCCCCGAAGGCTCGCACAAAATCGGCCCGCAGGTCGCGCCGTTCCTCGAACCAGCGGCCCTGGTCGCCCGCCGTGGCGGAACGTAGCACCAGCATGCGCACCCGATCCGTGTAGACGTTCGGCAGCCAGGTGCCGGGAGCCAGAGTGCGGTCCCATACGTAGCAGATGGTGGCGGCGGGCAGATCGAGCTTGAAGAGCCGGCGTCCCAGCTGGATCTTCAGCCGATCGAAGAAGTCGAGGCGCGACAGCGGGAGGTCGAACAGTGCGCAGACCTTCGCCGCGACATCGTCGCCCGACTTGACCGCCAGATCGGAGCCCACTGGAAAGCGGTCGACCCGCCAGCGCCAGTGCAGGATCGGGGTTGCATGGATATCCGCATTCAGCGCATGCACCACGTTGGCATACGAGCCTTCGGCCTCTGCTTTCACCACGCGCTGGCCCTCAAGTGTCACGACGCTGTACTGCGTGTGGCGCGGGATCTTGGCCAGCGTGATCACCTGCCACGGCGGAGCGATGCGGCCGTCGCCCGACGCCGACAGCGGCGTGACAGGCCCCGGCGTCTGCGCGCAAACGGCGCCGCTGGCCACGAGCGCGAGACATGCGCCGACTCGCCTCATGCCCAGGCTCCGCGTTCGATCCAGCCATTTTCGAGTGCGACCGCGAGGTCCTCCGGCCGGTCGAGATCGGGCAATGCCCGCAGTTCGGCACAACGCAGGCCCAGCGCGCGTACGCGCGCGCGGGTCGTCGCGAGCACGGAATCGGCGCCCCATGGCATGTCTGCAAACAGCTCGTGGCGCGGCTCTCCCATCGCGACCAGCACGTAGCCGCCGTCAAGTGCTGGCTGCAGCACCACGTCGTGGTCGGCGAGCAGTGCGCCGGCACGCTCGATGTCCGCGCCGGTCTGCGCCGGACAGTCGGTGCCGATGACGATGCCGCGCTGGCCGCAGCCCCGTGCGTGGCGGAGTGCGACCAGCATGCGCTCACCGAGATCGCCGGGAGGCTGAGGCCGGATCTCGGCGCCGAGATCGCGCGCGATTCGCTGCACGGTGGCGATCGGCCGCGCCCGACATCCACAACACGACCTGCGCGCCGGTCGCGCAGGCGCGCCGCAGCGCGAGTTCGGTCAGATGCGTCTGCAACGCGGCAGCATGGTCTGCACCCACGGCGGGTATCAGACGGGTCTTGGCGGCACCGGGAATGCCGGCCCGTGCCAGCACGGCGACCTGCATCAGTGGCATCAGCGGACCTCCTGGTACTCGCGTGCCAATGCGGCAGGATCGGCGCCACGCCAGTAGCGCCACCGCAGCGACCACATCTGCAGGATCGTGCGCCACGCGCCACGCTTCGCCCAGCGTCGCCCGGACGTGCTCGCGCCGGCCAATGCGGCCGGCCGTGCAAGACGACGGGCCCGTTTTGAGAATTCGATGTCCTCCATCAGAGGTTGATCGGGAAAACCGCCGAGCGCCTCGAACAATGCGCACTCGACGAAGATCGCCTGGTCACCGGTGCAAATGCCGGTCAGGCGCGAGCGCCAGTTCATCAAACGCGCCACGAATCGCAGCAACGCAGATCCGCCGTCGATGCCGACATCGAAGCGTCCCCAGCGCGCGCCGCGCCCGGTCGCATCCGCGATGAGCCGGTCCGCATCAGGAGGCAGTCGCGTGTCGGCGTGCAGAAACAGCAGCACGTCGGACGCTGCGGCGACGCGCTGTGCACCCGCGTTCATCTGTCGCGCACGACCGCGCGCCGTCACGACGACGTCATCGGTGTACGGTCGCGCCGCCTCTGGCGTGCCGTCCGAGCTGGTGCCGTCGACGACGACGACGCGCGCCCCGCGCGCGCGCAGCGGCTGCAGTGCGTCGAGCGTCTGGCCGATGACAGTCGCTTCGTTCAACACCGGAATGACGACGGCGAGGCGCATGTCAGCGCAACCGCGGTCGCTTGGGCAACAGCGCCGGCATCGTCTCCGCGACGATGGCCGAGAGCTCCCGTGCGCCGATGACGTGGACTCCGGGCGGCGTTCGCTCGGTCGCCGTCAGGATCGCAAGTGCTGCCGTCTTCGGTCGCATCGCCTGTATCTGCGCCGGGAGCATGATCTCCAGCACGCTGCGGCCGAGCGAGTTGAACATGCGCTGCAGCCACGAGCCGGCGGTATCGCCCGCCTCGCGGCTCGGCCGCACGATGAGCAGCGTCTCGAACTTCATCTCCGCCAGCGCCAGCTCCTGTTCGCTCGAGACGATCTGCGTCGCCGCGTTCAGTTGCAGCAGGGCCGAAAGGGGGGCGACCACCACCAGACGACGCGCACCCGCGTCACGTGCCGTCCGCGCGGCATCGAGGATGTCGTCGTTGCCAACCCGTTGCAGCGCCGAGTTGGGCGATGAAGGCATTCCGTCCTCCGTCACGCAGATAAAGGCGTCGTCCGCCGTCGCGACGGAAGTTCCGGCGACCCAGGGCCGGAACTTCGCGGCGGCCGAAACAATGGCGTGCTTCACGGTCACATGAACCAGACGGTAGCCCGACGACCCCACCAGCGCGGCCAGCAACTCCTCGCCCAGCGCCCCGGTCATGCCGAAGGCCAGCGCCACACGCGGTGGTGCTGGCGACCCCACTCGGGGATGCGATCCCGCCGCAATCGCGGAATCCAGCGTCATGTCCGTTTCGAGCGGCGATGGGTCATGCTCAGTGCGTCGGCGTCGAGTATGCCGGACGCTTGTCCTTGACGACGGCGCCAAGCGCTGCGAGTACACGGCCCGCACCCGATGCGCCGCGCCGCCAGGCCTGGAATGCGGTCAGAAAGGTCCACTGCCCTTGCGTGACGGTGCCGCGCTTCCATGCGCCGGCCGCGTACTTGTTCGCTTCGGCCAGCGTCGGGTAGATGTGGATCGTGCCGAGTATCTTGTTCAGGCCCAGGCCGTGCTTCATCGCCAGCACGTACTCGGCGATCAGGTCGCCGGCGTGTTCGCCAACAAGGGTGACACCCAGAATCTTGTCGGAGCCTGGCGCGGTCAGCACCTTCACCAGCCCATGCGCATCTTCGTCGGCGATCGCGCGATCGAGGTCGTCGATACCGTACACCGTGGCGGTATAGGCCACGCCCTTTTCCTTCGCCTCGGTTTCGTTCAACCCAACGCGAGCAACTTCGGGCTCGGTGAACGTCGCCCACGGAATCACGCTGTAGTCGGCCTTGAACTTGCGAAAGGCTCCGAAGAGCGCGTTGACCGCGGCGTACCACGCCTGGTGCGAGGCGGTGTGCGTGAACTGATACGGGCCGACCACGTCGCCGCACGCATAGATGTTCGGGTAGATCGTCTGCAGGTAGGCGTCGGTTTCGACGGTGCGTTGCTGAGTCGTGCCGATGCCCAGTTCTTCGAGTCCGTAACCCTGCGTGTTCGCGATCCGGCCGACGGCGACCAGCACTGCGTCGAACGGGATACGGACCTCCTGGCCCGCGTGCTCGGCGACCAGCACCTTTTCGCCGTCCTCCATCAAGAACTGCCTGGCTTTGTGCTCCGTCAGCACGCGGATGCCCTCGGCCTCGAACTTCTCCTTCACCATCGCGGAGATCTCAGGATCCTCGCGCATCATGATCCGCGGCAGCATCTCGACTTGCGTTACGCGTGACCCCAGGCGCGCGAACGCCTGCGTCAGCTCGCAACCGATCGGCCCGCCGCCCAGCACGACAAGCCGCGGCGGCAGTGTCCGCAGATTCCACACGGTGTCCGAGGTCAGGTGGCCGACCTTGTCGAGGCCGGGGAGCGGCGGCACGAAGGGGCGCGCACCGGCGGCGATCACGATGTTCTTCGTCGTCAGGGTCCGCAGCCCCGCAGCAGTTTGCACCTCGACCGTCCACGGCGAGGTGATCTTCGCGGTTCCTTCGATGCAGTCGACGCCCAGCCCTTCATAGCGCTCGACCGAGTCATGTGGCTCGACAGTCGCGACGATGCGCTGCACGCGTTCCATGACATCGGCGAAGTCGAAACGCGCGCTCGCTTCGACACCGAACTCCCGGCTCCGTGCGATATGCGACAGCAGCTTCGCCGAGCGGATCAGCGCCTTGCTGGGGACGCAGCCCGTGTTGAGACAATCGCCGCCCATCCTGTGCTTCTCGACGAGCGCGACCCTGGCCTTCGTGGCGGCGGCGATGTAGGAAGAAACCAGCCCCGCCGAGCCGGCGCCGATCACGACCATGTTGTAGTCGAACGATGCAGGCCTGTGGTCTGCCCAGCGCGCATAGACCTTGCGCGCCCGCAGGCGGTCGACGATCTTCTTCGCGATCAACGGGAATATGCCGAGCAGAACGAAGGAGGCCAGCAGCCCGGGCGACAGCACGCCGCGCAGCGACTCCACCTGCGCCAGCTGCGTGCCGACATTGACGTACACCGCCGTTCCCAGCAGCATCCCGAGCTGGCTGACCCAGTAGAAGGTGAACGCGCGGATCTTCGTAAGCCCCATCAGCAGGTTGATGACGAAGAACGGAAAGACCGGCACCAGCCGCAACGCGAAGAGGTAAAACGGCCCGTCCCGCTCGATGCCGCGGTTGATTGCGGCGAACTGGTTGCCGAAGCGCCGTTGCACCGACTCGCCCAGCACCAGGCGCGTCGCGAGCATCGCCAGCAGTGCGCCGAGGCTCGATGCGAACGACACCACGATGAGCCCGGTCCAGAAACCGAACAGCGCTCCACCGGCCAGCGTCAGCGCCGCGGCGCCGGGCAAGGAAAGTGCCGCCACCGCAACATAGATGGCGAAATAGGCGGCGAGCGTTTCGAACGGGTGCCTGGCATAGAGCGCCGCGAACGATGCCTGCTGGCTCTTCAGGTAAGCAAGGTCGAAATAGCGGCCGAGATCGAGGGCGAAGAAAAGCCCGATCGCAAGCGCGACCAGCACAGCGATGACGAGTTTCCGGCTCATGCGAGGCTTTCGACGCCGCGAGGCGAGAGGGCGATTCGGAACCCGAGTCGGTCGGGGCAGGGCGATACACCTTACCGCGGGAACGGCAAACACTCCACGTGCCGCTTGCGGCACGCAAGGCGCCGGTCAGCTCGCGCAGGTCGCCGCAGCGTGCCCGAGTGCGTGCTCGATCGCAAAGTTCGGTCCGGCGACGATGCGGCGCCGGTAGGCCACCGCGGCCGGCGATCCGTCCGGCCAGAGCGCGTCGAAGCGGCCGAGCCACGCTGCAAGGTCGAACTCGACTTTCAGCGCGTCGACGTTGCACGGCTGTCCTTCGACCCAATCGTGCAGGCCGTACAGGCGCAACGGTTCCAGCGCGCGGGGCAGCGCGCGGGTCGCAATGCGCGTAATCACGCCGTAGGTCGTCTGTTCGAAGTTAGCCATGCCAGCGGCGCCGTTATTGATCACGAAGCCGCGGTCGTACGCCTTCAGCGCCGGCGCACAGGTGTGGCTCGAGGCCAAGCCATCGACCGCTGCCAGCTCGAACGCTGCCACGAGCGAGTCGTCCACCTTGCCGCCATGAAGCCGGTCATGCGCAAAGCGCCAGCCCGCCAGCGACCAGGCGTCACCATGGACGATGCCGATGCGCGCCCGACCGACTTGGGCGACCGCATGCATCGGCAGGGCGCCGAGCGACGAACGGCTGCCCACGACCTGCCCGGCAACGTCGCGCAGACGATCGAGAATCGCATTGCTGCGCGCGACATCCTCATCCGGAACGGACTCGGGGTAGGCGCAGCCACAGCCGGCCGAGGCATCGTCCGAGGCGATCTCGGTTTCGACATTGCCGCGCAGCGCGCGATGCTTCAGCACGCGCCGCTGGATCTCCGCAAAGTCAGTGGGGTCAGCGTCAAACCAGTGAAAGTCACCGTTGAACACGAGAGTCGGGGCAACGGTCTCCTGCGCAGTCATGTGCTCGATCGCATCCAATGCCAGCGCGTTGCCGTACAGCCCGCCGATGACGTACAGCACGTCGGTGGAGATGTCGGCCGGCCGCGCGAGCACTCGTGGCGAGTAACCGTACGATGGCGGGCAGGTCCGCCCAGGGCCGTCGGCGCGGCTGCGCCTGCGCTCAGCCAAGCGCGCCTCCGCAGCTCGAACCCTGTCCCGCCGTGCAGCCGTAACAGTGATCGGCGACGACAATCGGATTGCCCGCCAGGTCCATTTCGAGCCAGTCGGTCAGGTGCAAGCGTCCGTGCCCCAGCCTTCCCTGCGCATCGCCTTCGCGCAGCGGCATGCCGAGCATCTGATTGAAGTCGCAGTCGTAGAGAAACCCCTGCCAGTCGACCGAGACCAGGCTGCGGCACATCACATGTTCGAGGTTGGCGCGCTGGTGGGCGGCCCGCAGCGTCGCCATGTAGTCGCGGAACAAGCCCTTGCTGACCAGGGTCGAGCCGAAGCGCGCGATCGGCATGTTGGCCAGTGTCAGCAGGCGTGTGAACACAATGCCGAAGTTCGCGCCGAGCAGGCGGCGATAGTCGGCTTCCAGCGCCGCCTGCGGCGGCGGCAGGCTCGGACCCTGCGGGTTGTAGACCAGCGACAACGGAAGGCGCTGATCATGGCCGTAGCCGAGCGCATTCAGCGCTTGCAGCGCGCGAATGCTCTTGTCGAACACTCCCTCGCCGCGCTGGCGGTCGACGTTGTCCTGCGAATAGCACGGGAGCGATGCGACGATCTCGACCTGCTGCGCGGCGAGGAATTCGGCGAGACCGTCCTGACCGGGTTCGAACAGGATCGTGAGGTTGCATCGGTCGATGACATGCGCCCCGTCGTGGCTGCCTAACGAGCGGGCTTCCCGCACGAGATCGCGGAAGTGCGGGTTCAACTCCGGCGCGCCCCCCGTAAGGTCAAGCGTTCGAATGTCCTTGGCCACAAGGATGTCCAGCACCGCGTCGATCGTCGTGCGGTCCATCTGCTCGGTCCGGTTCGGCCCGGCATTGACGTGGCAATGCACGCAGGTCTGATTGCAGGTGTAGCCGAGGTTGACCTGCAGGGTGTCGACCGCGCGACGTCGCAGCAGCGGGAAGTCGGTGGCCTTGAGTAGCGGCAGGGTGGCGTGCACTCGATGCTCCGTCGTTGTTTCAGTGCCGATCGTTCATGCGCTGCAAACGGCATGCCCGCGCGATCCGCGCATGCCATGCGTCCTGATCGGGAAGTCCCGGCTCAACCCCCCAGGCGTCGCATCGCCGCGCGCAGCAATTGCACCTGCTCCTTGAAGTGCGTACAGCTGTCGCAGGCCAGCAGATGAAAGCGCAGGCGTAACCGGTCACCCAGCGGCAGTTCGCGGTCAAGAACTTCCGACACCAGCCGATGGGCTTCCTTGCACGTCAGACGAAATGGCAGTCCGCTCACCTCAGGTGCCTCGCTTTTCCTCGAACCAGTGGAGCTGCAGGCACTCGCGCAGGCGCATTCGGGCCCGATATAGCATCACAAAGCAATTGGTCGGTGTGATCCCGAGTTCCTTACAGATTTCGTCGGTCTCCTGTTCGAGCCACTCCCGCATCATGAAGACCCGGCCCAGGCTGGAAGGCAGCTTATCGACACAGGCCTGCAGGATCTGGAGGAACTGGGACTCTCCGAGCGCCGCCTCTGGATTGCCCCACGCTGGCACAGGATTCGCGAAGTGGCCGTTTGCGAGGAACAGCTCGTCGTAGGTCTCGACCTCCGCGGCCTCGACCGCGGCTTCCACCGAGACCTCACGGCTGGTGCGGCGAAACTGGTCGATGATCTTGTGCTTGAGAATGCCGACGACCCAGGTCTTCAACTGGGAAGTGCCGGCAAAATCCTGCGCGCCCTCGAGCGCGGCGATCAGCGTTTCCGAAACGACGTCTTCGGCCCAGGCGTCGTTGCGCAGCTGCAGCCGCGCGATCTTCAGCAGCGTGGGCCGCAGCTGGCCGAGCGCCGTGCTCAACGCCGTGTCTTGCATGGGCGCGAGCCAAGGGGTGTCGAGTGCATTCGACCACTCTGCCTTCGCAAGGTAACTGTAGCTACGGCGGGGGCGCGCAAGGCCGTCCGCTCACGTGCGATGCCGCAAGCGTCGGATCAGGCTCGAGGTGTCCCAGCGCCGACCCCCCATCGCCTGCACATCGGCATAGAACTGATCAACCAGCGCCGCGACTGGCAGCGGAGCACCGTTCGTGCGCGCCTCGTCGAGGCATAAGCCGAGGTCCTTGCGCATCCAGTCCACCGCGAAGCCGAAATCGAACTTGTCGTCGATCATCGTCGTGCCGCGGTTGTCCATCTGCCAGCTCTGAGCCGCGCCCTTGCCGATGACCTGCAGTACCAGCTTCATGTCGAGGCCGGCGGCAAGTCCGAAGTTGATGCCCTCCGACAGGCCCTGCACCAGTCCGGCGATGCAAAGTTGGTTGACCATCTTTGCGAGTTGCCCGGCGCCGGTATCGCCGATCCGGGTCACGGCCTTCGCGAACGCCATCGCAACCGGCTGGGCGCGCTCGAAAGGCGCCGCGTCGCCGCCACACATGACCGTCAGCATCCCGTTGACTGCACCAGCCTGTCCGCCCGAAACGGGCGCATCGACAAAGTGAGCATTGCGCTTGCGGGCCTCGGCATGCAACTCGCGCGCCACCCGGGCCGACGCGGTCGTGTTGTCGAACACGATCGCATCCTTGCCTGCGCCGGCCAATGCGCCGTCCGCGCCGAGCATGATGCTGCGAAGATCGTCGTCGTTGCCGACGCAGGAGAAGACGATCTGTGCGTCCGCGACCGCTTCGCGCGGCGTCCGCGCGGCGCGCCCGCCGTATTCCTCGACCCACTGGTCCGCTTTCTTGGCGGTGCGGTTGAAGACGGCGACGTGATGGCCCGCGCGGGCGAGGTGTCCCGCCATCGGATAGCCCATTACGCCGAGTCCGAGGAACGCGACGCGATGCTTCGGGACGGGGTCGTAGGTCTTGGTCGTCATGGGTTCGACATCCGGAGGGACATTGGAGCGCCGATTCTACTGACGGCGATCCGGGCCCGGCGTACCGGTCCGACCTTCGGGCCTCCCGTTTGCCGCCGCAGCTGACGGGTCCGCTCTGAGCGTTCGAGCGCAACCGGCGTATGAGATCTGCTTCGCAGCGGCCAGAAGCCCGGGTTCAGCGCACTGTCACGGGCGCCGCGTCCGCTTCGGCGAAGCGCGGGGCCATCAGTCCGGCCTCAGACGTATCGTGTGCATGCTTGTGCGCACGGATCTCGTTGACTATCTCGAGCGCGGAGCGGGTGCAAGGTGCAAGCTCAGCGGTACTCGTGCCGAGCGGCGTGACGCGGTCGCCCCACTTGACGAGATGCGAGCACAACGTAAGTCCACCGCCGAACCCCGGCATCAGCAGCAGCGAGCCGGGCTTCACGCGGCCTTCCTCGATCGCATCGACCAGCGCCACCGGCACCGTGGCGGCCGACATGTTGCCGTAGCGCTGCACCGTCAGGAAGACTTTCTCCATCGGCAGACCGGTGTGCTTGGCGACCGACTCGATGATGCGCAGATTGGCCTGGTGCGGGATGACGAGGTCGAGCTGTTCCGGTGCGACACCGCACTTCGCAAGGACCTTCTGCGAGGCGAGCGCCATGCCCTTGACCGCTTTCTTGAATATCTCCTGGCCGTCAAAGTCCCACAGGGTGTCGCCGAACTGCACGCCGCGATTCGCATAGGTGCAGCCCATGCCACGCACGCGCAGGATCTGGCGGGCATCGGCATCGCAACCCAGCTGTTCGCCGAGCAGCCCTTCCTTGTTCTCGCTCGCCTGCAGCACAACGGCCGCGCACCCGTCGCCGAACAAGACCGCCACATTGCGATTGGTCCAGTCCATGTACGGCGAGATCAGTTCGACGCCGATCACCAGCGCATTGCGCACGGCACCGGTGCGGATCATCGCGTTTGCACTCGACAGCCCGTACAGGAAGCTCGTGCAGGCCGTGTTGACATCCATCGACGCCGCGCTGTGGGCGCCGAGCTTGAACTGGACGCCAGAGGCGCTGTTCGGGACCTGCTCGTCGTTGCTGCAGCTGCCGTAGACGATCAGGTCGAGGTCCTCGGCGGCGAGGTCCGCGCACGCGAGCGCACGAGCGCTGGCAACCGTCGCCATGTCGATCGCACCGACGTGCGAGATGCGGCGCTCCTTCATGCCGGTGCGCGAGATGATCCAGTCGTCGGTCGTATCGAGGAAGGTCGCAAGGTCCTGGTTGGACAGGACGGCCGGCGGCATGCACTTGCCCCAACCGGTGATGGCGGCGTACGTCATGGTTGTCCTTGTGTCCCCGGCCGGTTCGTGCGCGCGTCCCGGCTCCCGAAGCGCTGATTCTCTCAAATCCGCGGTTCGGGTCGGATCCGGCGCTAGCCGACGTCGCGTGGGCAAACCTGGCGTGAGGAGTCGCCGTCGATCGGCATTCGCGTCCTAGGGCCTGTTCACGCTGAAGCCCTGGTGCAATAGCGAGCCCGCGGCCAAGCGTAATCGGCCGCGTCCCCGACCGCGATGCGCTGTCGGCCACGAAAGATTTCAGCAAGCGGCACTGCGTGCCGCCGCTGCCGCCGGCCGGCGCCGCGCCGGCGGCTCGTCAATTGACGTTCAGACTGCCAGACGGGTGAACTTGGTGCCCTGGAAGCTGACTCCGGCCATCAGGCCGGCGTTGTTCAGCACGTAGGCGGCGATCGGCTGCTGCTGCGTCGGAGCCTTGATGCCGGTTGTCTTGCCGATCGTGGACACCGCGACGGTGCCGTCGAAGCCTGCGGTCCAGCCGCTGGATTCGGCGAAGCCTTCGAGCGCATACGGCGTCAGGAACACGATGAAGATCGCCTGCGATTGCCCGCCCCCGAGCAGGCCGATCTGGGCTTCGGACATGCGCCAGTAGCTGGTGCTCCTGTCCGCGACGCGCAGCACACCATTGCCGCCGGCTGCACCGAAGATCAAGCCGCCCGACACGACTCTCGGCAGCACCAGCACGCCGTGCGCGTTCTGGATCACCTCGCGCGATCCGCTGACGTCGTGATACAGCCGCGCCAGCGCGGCATCCGCGGCCGTGTCGATCGATTGGCGCAGTTGCGCCGGATCGTCGGGCGGGGTCGCGCAACCCGCCAGCCACAGCGGCGATGCCGCCGCGGCAGCCGCGATCACCACAAATTCCCGTTTTCTCATTTCCGACCTCGCAGTTCGCAGAAAAACACCCTTCCTACGAGGTCATGTAGCAATCCCGGTGCCCGTTCTGAGCCCCGAAAGGATGCTCAGAACAACGTTGTGCCGCGCACAACGCCGGTTTCAGTACCCCGCCGCCAGTCCGTCGCGGCGCGAGTCGCTGGCAGCGACATAGCCTTCGACGGCCGGATCGCCCAGGCGCCAGATGAACTGACCGGAACCGAAGTCCATGTAACTGTCGTTGGCGCTGGTGACGCGGTGACCGCGGCGCCGCAGCTCGACGACGACCGCCTCCGGCATCGAGCCTTCCACTTCCAGGTCCAGGCCATGCATGACTTTCCAGCGTGGGGCGTCACAAGCGGCCTGCGGTTGCTGGTGGGCGAGGAGCATGCGTAGCAGCGTTTGAACGTGACCCTGCGGCTGCATGTTGCCGCCCATCACGCCGAAGCTCATCGCAGGCAGTCCGTCCTTCATCAGGAACCCGGGAATGATCGTATGAAACGGGCGCTTGCCCGGGGCGACGACGTTGGGACTGCCGGCTTGCAGCGCGAAGCCATGGCCGCGGTTCTGCAATGAAATGCCGTAGCCCGGCACGACGACACCCGAGCCGAAGCCCATGTAGTTCGACTGGATCAGCGATACCATCATGCCGCTCGCATCGGCGGCGGTGAGGTAGATCGTGCCGCCACGGGGCGGAGTGCCGGCCGCAACATCCTGTGCCCTGCTCATGTCGATGCTGCTCGCGCGCTGCGCAAGATAGGCGTCATCGAGCAGCATCGCCGGCGTCACCGCCATGTTGCGCGCATCGGCGACGTAGGCGTAGGTGTCGGCGAAGGCGAGCTTCATTGCCTCGATGGCTACGTGCTGCCAGTCGGCACTGTCGACCGCATAGTCTGCGAGCGCAGTGTGTCGCAGGATGCCAAGACATGACAGTGCGGCGATCCCCTGGCCATTCGGCGGGATCTCGTGCAGTTCATGGCCGTGGAACTGCGTGCTGATCGTTTCCACCCAGCCGTGTCGCCGCACGAAGTCCCAGTAGGCAGCGAAATCCACGGCCGTCACCGCGCCTCCGGTGGCGCGCGCGTGGCGCTCGATCGCTGCGGCGATCTCACCCTCGTAGAACGCCGCGGCGCCGTGCCGGGCGAGCAGCTTGAAGGTTCGCGCCGCCCCGGCAAGCGTGAAATGTTCACCGACCTCGGGCGCACGGCCCTTGGGCATGAAGTGTTCGGCAAAGCCAGGCCCATCCTTCAGCAGCGGGACCGCGCGCCGCCACTTGTCCTGCACGATTGCCGACACCGCAAATCCGTGTTCTGCGTACTCGATCGCGGGCGCCAGCACGTCGGCAAAGGGCAGGCGGCCGAGACGGTCGTGCAGCAGCCCCCAGCCCGCGACGGCGCCGGGCACGGTCACGGTATCCCAGCCGCGCATGGGACGGGTCCGCGCCAGATCCTCGCCGTACTTGCCGCGGAAGTAGTCGAGCGTCCAGGCGGCAGGGGCCGTGCCGCTCGCGTTCAGGCCGAGCAACCGGTGCGTGGCCGGATCCCACACGATGACGAAGTTGTCGGAGCCCAGTCCGTTGCTGCACGGCTCGGTCATCGTGATGACGGCGGCCGCCGCAACCGCGGCGTCGATCGCATTGCCACCGGCCTGCAACATGCGCAGTCCGGCCTGGGCAGCCAGCGGCTGGCTCGTCGCAACGATATTGCGGGCAAAGACGGGAGTGCGGACGGTGGGGTAGGGATTGTTCCAGTCGAACGTCATGGCGGATCTGTGAGGCGCGTAAGGACGTGTCCTGTTGTCGCTCCGGTCGCGCGCCGGCGATCGGGGCACGATCGCCGTGGGGCGGGATCAGTCGGCGGTGATCTTGCGTTCCTTGATCAGGCGCGCCCACTTTGCGCTGTCGTCGGCGACGACGCGGGCGAAATCGGAAGGTGAACCGCCAGCGGCATCGTAGCCGAGCGCCTTCAGTCGCTCGCGAAACTCGGGGACTTCAGCACGGAGTTGATCTCGGTGTTGAGTCGCTGCACGACGTCCGGCGACATTCCCTTCGGACCGAAGACGCCGAACCAGGTCGTCGACTCGAATCCCGGTACGCTGTCGGCGACCGTCGGCAGTTCCGGCAACAGGGGCGACCGCTGGGCCGACGTGACTGCCAGTGCGCGCAGCTTGCCCTCTTTCAAGTGCGGCAGCGCGGACGCGACGTTGTCGAACAGCACGTGGATCTGGCCCGTCATCATGTCGGGAATGACGAGGGCCGTGCCGCGGTACGGGATGTGGACGATGTACGTCGCGGTCATCGACTTGAACAGCTCTCCGGTCAGGTGAACGATCGTGCCGTTGCCGCTTGAGCCGTAGTTATAGCCACCCGGATTGGCCTTCAGCAGGACGATCAGCTCATTCACGTTTGCCGCGTTTACGTTGGGCGCAATCACCAGCACGTTGGCCGAGTCGGCCACATGTGCTATCGGCGTGAAGTCCATCGCCGCGTTGTAGGGAATCTTCGGATTCAGGTTGGGGCCGATCGAATGCGTCGAACTCGTGGCCATCTGGATCGTGTATCCATCCGGCGTGCTCTTCGCGACGATGTCGCTGCCGATCGTCCCGCCCGCACCCGGGCGGTTTTCGACGACCACCGGCTGCTTGAGACGATCCGTCAGGTGGCGCGCCAGCTCACGCGACAGGATATCGGTCGCGCCGGCCGGAGGAAACGGAACGATCAGTCGGATCGGCTTGTTGGGGTAACCCTGTGCGAGCGCGACGGCTGGAAGCGCGGCGAGTGCGAGGACGGCAAGAAGTGCACGGATCTTCATCTGTAGTCAGCGGGTGACGGCATCGGCGGCGCCTCAATCCACCTCCTGGAACGCCTCCTCGCGCTTGCGGCTGATCTGCGGCAACGTGACGATGACGACGAGCGCGGCGGCCATCAGCAGCAGCGTCAGCGACAGCGGGCGGGTGAAGAACACCGTGGCGTCGCCGCGCGACAACAACATGGCGCGGCGCAGGTTCTCTTCCATCATCGGCCCGAGGATGAACCCGAGGATCAGCGGCGCGGGCTCACAGCGCAACTTGAAGAAGACGTAGCCCAGTACGCCGAAGGCGGCCGTCATCGTGACGTCGAACGAGTTGTTGTTGATCGAATAGACACCGATGCAGCAGAACACGAGGATCGCTGGATAAAGAAAGCGATAGGGCACCTTGAGCAGTTGCACCCAGATGCCGATCAGTGGCAGGTTGAGGATCACCAGCATCAGATTGCCGATCCACATCGACGCGATCAGTCCCCAGAACAGCGACGGGTTGCTGGTCATGACTTGCGGACCCGGCTGGATATTGTGGATCGTCATTGCGCCCACCATCAGCGCCATGACGGCATTCGGCGGGATGCCCAGTGTCAGCATCGGGATGAACGAGGTCTGTGCGCCGGCGTTGTTGGCCGACTCCGGCGCTGCAACGCCGCGGATATTGCCCTGACCGAACGGAATCTTCGGGTTGCGCGTGATCTTCTTTTCGACCGTATAGGCTGCAAAGGAAGCCAGCAGCGCACCGCCGCCCGGCAGTACGCCGAGGAGCGAGCCCAGCGCCGTGCCGCGCAGCACGGCCGGTATCGAATACAGGAACTCCTCCCGGTTCGGCAGCAGCTTGCCGACCTTGTCGGTGAAGACCTGCCGCTCGCCCTTCTGCTCGAGGTTGGCGATGATTTCCGCAAAGCCGAAGACGCCCATCGCCACGCCGACGAAGCCGATGCCGTCCGCGAGTTCCGGTACGTCGAAACTGAATCGGGCGACACCCGAATTGACGTCCGTGCCCACCAGACCCAGCAGCAGCCCGAGCACGATCATCGCGATGGCCTTGACGAGCGAGCCGGACGCCAGCACGACGGCCCCGATCAGGCCCAGCACCATCAACGAGAAATATTCCGCCGGTCCGAACTTGAACGCCAGTTCCACCATCGGTCCGGCGAGCGCCGCGAGTATCAGTGTGCCGACCGTGCCGGCAAAGAAGGATCCGAGGGCGGCAGTCGCCAGCGCCGCGCCCGCTCGTCCGCGCCGCGCCATCTGGTAGCCGTCGATGCAGGTGACGACCGAGGAGGATTCGCCCGGCAGGTTGACCAGGATCGCGGTGGTCGACCCGCCATACTGGGCGCCGTAATAGATGCCGGCCAGCATGATCAGGGCTGACGTCGGTTCGAGCGCGTACGTGGTGGGCAGCAGCATCGCCAGCGTGGCAATGGGGCCGATGCCGGGCAGCACGCCGATCAGGGTGCCGATCACCACACCGGCGAAGGCGTACGCCAGGTTGGCGAACGTGAGCGCTGTCGAGAAACCGAGCGCGAGATTGCTGATCAGGTCCATGTCGCCCGCCTCAGTCGCGCATGAAGGAGGGCAGGACCGGCACGGTCATGCCGAGCGCGTAGATGAAGACGATGAGCACCAGCACTGCGAGGGCGACTGTCAGCAGCAGAACGTCGCGCAGGCGAAACTCGTCGCCGCCCAGGCTCGAGATGATGACCAGCGCCGCAAGCGCGCCGATGAGTCCGGCGGGTTGCAGCAGCAGGCCGAAGGCGACGACGGCGCCGAGGACCAGCAGCAGCGGCTTGAAATGGAAGCGGTCGACCTTGCCGTCGGATGTTTTCGCGACCACTCCCTTGACGGCGATCACGATGCCCAGCAGCAGCAGGAGTGCACCCAGCATCGTGGGGAAGAACGCCGGACCCATGCGCGCCGCGGTGCCCATGTCGTAATGCCTTGCGAAGAAAATGAAGAACACGCCGAAGGCAGCGAACATCACTCCGGACCAGAAGTCCTTGGCATCGTTGATCTTCATGCTTCCCCCAATTGGATTCAGTCGACCCGGGCGCCCGAGAACTTGACGACTGTTTCGTACTTAGCGAGCTCGGACCTGACCAACTGTGCGAACTTCTCGGACGACATCGGTGCCGGCTCCGCGCCCATGCGTGCCAGGCGCTCGCGCATCTCCGAAGTGCGCAGCGCGGCGGTGAACGACTCGTTCAGTCGCGTGACGATCGGAACCGGCGTGCCGGCCGGGGCGAAAACGCCGAACCAGGTCGAGACGTCGAATCCCGGCACTCCGCTTTCCGCCATCGTCGGCACATCCGGTAGCGACGGCGCGCGCTGCAGCGTCGTCACGGCAAAGGCTTTGAGCTTGCCGGCCTTGATCTGAGCGGCCGCCGAGGCGAGGTTGTCGAACATGAAATCTGTCTGGCCGGCCAGCAGCCCCAGCTGCGCCGGACCTGCGCCCGCATACGGAATATGCAGCGCCGACACCTTGCCCTGCGACTTCAGCAGTTCGCCGGCCATGTGGCCGGCGCTGCCGTTGCCGCCCGAGGCGTAATTGAGCTGGCCGGGATGGCGACGCAGGTAGTCAATGAGGTCGCGCGCCGAACCGATCTTCAGTTGCGCGGCACGCTCGGGCGTCATGACGAGCACGTTGGGAACGTGTGCGATCAGCGTGATCGGCACGAAATCCTTGACCGGGTCATACGGCAGCTTGCTGAAGAGCCACGGATTCACCGCGTGTGTCGCAACCGCGCCGATGACCAGCGTGTAGCCGTCCGGTGTCGACTTGGCGACCAGGTCGACGCCGATGTTGCCGCCTGCACCCGGTCGATTCTCGACGACTACGACGCCGAGGCTCTGCCTGACCTGCTCCGCGAGTGCGCGCGCGGCCGTGTCCAGCGGCCCGCCCGCCGGGTAAGGCACGACAAGCCTGATCGGGCGCGCGGGGTAGGGGGCATTCTGCGCAAGAGGCGCAGTGGCCGCTGCAAGGCAGGCGAGCATGGCGGCCGCGCGCAACGCGCGTCGTCGATTCACTGACTGCCTCCTTGCTCTGATAATTGTTATGAAGCGCAATTAGAACGGAAATCGCCGGGCCCGTGTCGCCGATGGCTGGACCTCTCATGCCGTTGGCCGCTGTTCGAATCCGCGACCGAGCGCATCGTCCTCTTCGTCGGACGTCGCCGCGCGATGCTCGACCGCAAAGACCTCTGCGCCGGCCGGCCCGCGCTGGGCCCACATCTGAAGCAACTCGACCTGCTCCGGCGCACCCACCACGACGGCCTCGACACTGCCGTCCGCGCAGTTGCGCACCCAGCCTTCGACTCCGAGGATCCGCGCCTGCCGGCACATGGCATAACGGAAGCCCACGCCCTGGACCCGTCCACGAATCAACAGATGCAGCGCAGCGATCACACGATCCCTCCGGCCCGCAGGCGTGCAATTGCGTCGCCACCAAGATGCAGCATCTCGCCCAGGATCTCGTCGGTGTGCTCGCCGAGCAGTGGCGGCGCGCGCTCGTAGGTCACCGGCGTCGTGCTGAGCTTGATCGGGTTGCCGACCAGGGGTACTTCGCCGGCCAACGGGTGTGGCAGATCAACGCGCAGATCTCGGGCGGCCACCTGCGGGTCCGCCAGCGCGTGTGCGATGTCGTTGATCGGGCCGCAGGGCACGGAGGCGGCTTCGAGGGCCTCGACCCACCAGGCGATCGTCCGCTCGCACACGATCGCTTCAAGCAGCGGCACCAGTGTGGCGCGATGACGTACGCGGTCGGCATTGCGCGCGAAGCGCGGGTCGCGCGCAAGATCCGGCCGGCCCGCCACTTCGCAGAACTTTACGAATTGCGAGTCGTTGCCGACAGCGACGATGATGTGGCCGTCCGAGGCCGCAAACACCTGATATGGGACGATGTTCGCGTGCGCGTTGCCGGAACGTCCGGGAGCGCGGCCGCTGGTCAGGTAATTCATGTTCATGTTGGCGAGCATCGCCAGCATCACGTCGTAGAGCGCCAGGTCGATGTACTGCCCGGTTCCGGTCTGCTCGCGGTGGCTGACAGCGGCGAGGATGGCGACTGTCGCGTACATGCCCGTCATCAGGTCGCTGACCGCGACGCCGGCCTTCTGCGGGCCGCCTCCCGGCAGGTCGTCGCGTTCGCCGGTGATCGACATGAAACCGCCGCTGCCCTGGATGATGAAATCGTAGCCGGCGCGCTCGCGGTGCGGCCCGGTCTGGCCGAATCCGGTGATCGAGCAGTAGATGAGGCGCGGATCGCCGCGCGCGAGCGTCGCGTAGTCCAGCCCATACCGCGCCAACTGGTCGACCTTGAAGTTCTCGACCACGATGTCGGACTGTGCCGCCAGCTCGCGCACGATGTCTTGGCCCTCGGGCCGGGTGATGTCGACGGTGATCGAACGCTTGTTCCGATTGGCTGCCAGGTAATACGCCGCCTCGGAGGTGTCATGGCCGCCCGTGTCGCGCAGGTAGGGCGGCCCCCAGCCGCGCGTGTCGTCGCCGCTGCCGGGCCGTTCGACCTTGATCACCGAGGCGCCAAGATCGGCCAGCAATTGCGTGCACCACGGGCCTGCCAGGACCCGGGTCAGGTCGAGAACTCGCAGGTGGCCGAGGGCGGTGGGCATGGCGGTGCGAGGTTATCAGCGCGACGCGCCGACGGCGAGATGCACGACCGACCGGCGGGCGCGACGCAGGTTCTAGACTTGCCCCATGGCGCGCAAGCTGTCCCCCCGCTGGTTCCGGCTGCTCATCAACCTGTGGCCACCGTACGTGGGCGCCGGCATTCACGTCGAACACGTCGCGCCCGACTTCCGTTCAGTAACGGTGGCCCTGGTGCGACGCTGGTACAACCGCAACTATGTCGGCACCCACTTCGGTGGCTCGCTCTACGCGATGACGGATCCATTTTTTGCGCTGATGTTGATGCACAACCTCTCGTCGGAGTACGTCGTCTGGGACAAGTCAGCCTCGATCGATTACCTTGCGCCCGGTCGCGGGCGGGTGTGGGCTCGCTTCGAACTGACCGACAGCGATCTGGAGCACGTGCGCAGCATGACGGAGACTGGCGACAAGCACCTGCACCTGTTCAGCGTCGACGTCCGCGACGCTGAGGGCATGGCCGTCGCGCGGGTCGAGAAGATTGTCTACGTGCGCCGCAAGCGGAAGGTGACGTGAGTCACTTCCGTTCCTGGCCGTGGCCTCGCGTGTTGGCCCATCGTGGTGCCGGTGCGCTCGCCCCTGAAAATACGCTGGCAGCGTTACGGGTCGGGTTCGAGCACGGATTTCGTGCCGTCGAGTTCGATGCGATGGCGCCGCTCGACGACGTGCCAGTGCTGATGCACGACGACACTCTGGAGCGCACGACGGGAGCGATCGGCGCGGTGACAGACCGGAGGTCTGACGACCTGGCGCGCCTCGACGCCGGGCGCTGGCACTCTCCGGCCTACGCAGGCGAGGCGGTACCCAGGCTAATCGAGGCGCTGGCGTACTGCCGCGCACATTCGATCTGGCCCAATGTGGAGATCAAGCCGGCGCCGGGTCACGAGGTGCGGACCGGCGATCTGGTGGCGCGCGCGGTGACGCGAGCCTACGCGGATGCTGTCACCTCGGGAGGCGATGACCCCGCGCGGCTGGATGCGCGGATACCGCTGCTGTCGTCGTTTTCGTTCGAAGCCATCCTCGCCGCGCGCCATGCGGCGCCCGACCTGCCGCGAGCGCTCTTGATCGATGAAGTTCCAGCCGACTGGCGCGCCTTGCTCGAGCGCGCCGCCGCCGCGAGCCTCAACACTAATCACGTGGGTCTCACGCAGGAACGCGCACGCGAGATCAAGCAGGCCGGCTACTGGCTGTTCTGCTACACGGTCAATGCGCCCGACCGCGCGCGGGAGTTACTGAACTGGGGCGTGGATGCTTTCTGCACCGACCGGATCGATCTGATCGGCCCCGACTTCGCCAGCTAGAGGCGCCTCGGGCGTACGCGATCGGCATCGCCGATCGCACGTGCACCCTCGGCGGAACTGCAAGTTTGTCGGCTCTGCTCCGGAGCGGCCGCGCGCGCCGCCGAAGGTCAATCGCAGGCACTGGCTCGGCCCCTCGCCGAGAAAGGGTGCAGATCGTGCACTGCCAGTGGATCTGCCTTAGCGCGGCGGCTGGGTGTCGGCGAACGACGGCCGGGCGGCGAGCTTTTCGTACAGGCGCGCGAGGTTGGGGTACTGCGAGCGCCAGTCGATATGACCGAAGCGGAAGTCGAGGTAGCCCAGGGCGCAACCGACGGCGATATCGGCCAGCGAATACGCGTGGCCGTTGCACCACGCCTTGTCCTCGAGGCCGTGGCTCATCGCCTTCGCACCGGAATGGACCTTGTTCAGTTGTCGCTCGATCCACTTGGGACTCTGCTGCTCGGCCGGGCGCTGTGTCTGCTCGAGCCGCACCAGGATCAGCGCGTCGGTCACACCGTCGGCCAGCGCCTCCCAGGTCCGAACCTCGGCCCGCTCGCGGCCGGAGGGTGGGATCAGCTTTGCGACGGGAGTCATGCCGTCGAGATACTCGACGATGACGCGCGAGTCGAACACCGCGCCGCCGTCTTCCATGATCAGGCAGGGGACCTTGCCGAGGGGGTTGGACTCGACGATGTGGGTATCGGGAGCCCAGACGTCCTCGAGTTCGAGCTGGTAGTCGATGCGCTTTTCGGCCATGACAATGCGCACCTTGCGTACGTACGGGCTGGCGAGGGAGCCCAGCAGGCGAATGCTCTTGGACACGCTGCACCGATTCAATGACGAGTTTGAACCAGTATATCGGCAGTGCCGCGCCTTCCGGCAATGGCTAGGTTCGTGGCCCGGAGACTGATGCGCCTTTGATACACTAAGCGCACACATTTGGTGCCGTGCGTCCCTTCTTCGCGGCGCATCCTGCAATCCCGGAAACTCCCCGTGTCGCTCGAGCTGCTTGCCCTCACTGCCCTGTCGCCGCTCGACGGCCGCTACGGCCGGCAGACGGCCGAGCTGAGGGAAGTGTTCTCCGAGTTCGCATTCATGCGCGAGCGCCTGCGCGTCGAGGTCGAGTGGCTCGTCAACCTCTCGATGCTGGGCCTAGACGAGCTGCCGCGTCTGCCACGTGAGGCCGAGGCGCGCCTGCGACAGCTGGTCAGCGACTTCAGCATTGAGGACTGCACCGAGATCAAGGCGATCGAGGCTGAGACCAATCACGACGTCAAGGCCGTCGAATACTTCATCAAGCGCCGCACGCAGGACCTCCCGGCTCTGGCACACGCTTCCGAATTCATCCACTTCGCGTGCACGTCCGAGGACATCAATAATGTCGCGCATGCGCTGATGCTGGAACGTGGCCGGTTTGTCCTGCAGGGCCGCCTGCGCAGCGTGCATGCGCAGCTGCGCGAATATGCTCACGGCTATGCAGAGCTGCCGATGCTCTCGCGCACGCACGGGCAGCCGGCGACCCCTACGACGGTCGGCAAGGAGTTCGCCAATGTCGCTGTGCGGCTCGCTGCCGCGATCGACGCCATTGCGCGGGTGCCGCTGCTCGCGAAGATGAACGGCGCCGTGGGCAACTACAACGCACATGTTGCCGCCTACCCGACCGTCGACTGGGAGAACTTTGCGTGCAACGTCGTCGTGGGTCTTGGGCTGACCTTCAACACGCACACGATCCAGATCGAGCCGCACGACTACATGGCGGAGCTGTTTGACGCGATCGCGCGCGCGAACACGGTGCTGCTCGACCTCGACCGTGACCTCTGGGGTTACATTGCGCTGGGCTACTTCAAACAGAAGCTCAAGGCGGGCGAAGTCGGCTCCTCGACGATGCCGCACAAGGTCAACCCGATCGACTTCGAAAACTCCGAGGGAAATTTCGGCCTCGCGAACGCGGTGCTGCGGCACCTCGCCGAGAAGCTGCCGGTATCGCGCTGGCAGCGCGATCTGTCCGACTCGACCGTGCTGCGCAATCTGGGTGTCGCCTGCGGGTACGCGCTGGTCGGCGTCGAGTCGTTGTTGCGCGGCCTGCGCAAGCTCGAAGTCAATGAAGAACGCCTGCGCGCAGACCTGGACGAGGCGTGGGAGATTCTGGCCGAGCCGGTACAGACGGTGATGCGGCGCTATGGCGTGCCGAATCCATACGAGCAGCTCAAGGCTCTGACGCGGGGACGGGGCATCACGCGCGATGTGCTGCACGAGTTCGTGCGCGCCCTGACCATTCCCGAGTCGGCTCGTGCCGAACTGCTGGCGCTGACGCCTGCCGGCTACATCGGCAAGGCAGTCGAACTGGCCCGTCGCGCATGAGGATTCCGTTGTTGATTTTCGCAGTGGCGGCCACTGCGGCCGTGGTTCCCGTGCAGGCGCAGTTCTCCAAGCCCGAACGTGCGGTTCAGTACCGGCAGGCGGCGTTCACCATCATGAACAATCACATGGGCCGGATTTCCCAGGCCGTGCAGGGCAAGATCCCCTACGACAGGGAGGCGGTCGTTCGCAGTGCGGAAATCATCGAGGCCGTCGGCAAGCTGCCGTACGAGGCATTTACGCCAGGCAGCGATCTGATGGAGTCCAAGGCGAAGCCTTCGATCTGGAAGGAAGAAGCGAAGTTCAGGCAGCTGGCAGCCGACATGCAGGCCGAGACTGTCAAGCTGACCGCCGCCGCGAAGTCCGGCGACCTGGACAACATCCGCAACCAGTTTCGCGCGACCGCGAAAAGCTGCGACGCCTGCCACGACGCCTATCGCGAGAAATGATCTCGGGCGTGGCCTACAGCGTGACGCTGTAAGCGACCAGCGCGACCGACAGCGCCAGCAGCACGACGGCGCGCAGCCGGATTGCAGCGTCGTCCGCGGCGGGCTCGGTGTCCACCCCTTCCTTGTCGCCACTCACCATGGCTCGCACCAGCAGGTCGCGCCACGCGATCCGGTGCCATGCAATGGCGCCGAGGTGCAGCGCGACGAGCGCGAGCAGGATCCAGTGAAAAGTGCGATGCATGCGTGACATCAACTTGATCGTGGCGTCGGACACGAAGACCGCCCAGGGCCCCTCCGTGAAGTCGCCGTCGGAGGCACAAAGGCCGGTGACCACCAGCACCCCTGCCACGATCAGCAGCGCGTAGACGGATAGCGCGCCCAACGGGTTGTGGCCAGCGACAGGCTGCGGCGAGCGCAGGTAAGCCAGCGCCGCGCGCCACGACAGAGCGAAACTCGAGAAGCGCGCATAGCGGTCGCCGGCATAGCCCCAAAACAGCCGAAACACCAGCAGGGCCAGGATCGCGTAGCCCATGCGAAAGTGCCACGTCAGCCAGGGCTGCCCGCCGAACTGGCCGCTCAGCCAGGCGACGGCCATGAGAGCCGCCAGCGCCCAGTGGAAGAGCCGCGTCGGCAGATCCCAGATGCGGACCCGCCCCGGAACCCGCGCGGACACGCTACGGAACGACCTGCTGCTCGTCGTCCCGCTTCACCGGCTTGACGAGGTCCTCGCGCTTGACGCCGAGGTACATCGCGATGGCTGCCGCCACGAACACCGACGAGTAGATGCCGAAGATGATGCCGATCGTCAGTGCCAGCGCAAAGTAGTGCAGCGCCGGTCCGCCGAAGATGTACATCGCCAGCGTCATGCACAGTGTCGAGCCGTGGGTGATGATCGTGCGCGAAATCGTGGCCGTGATCGCGCTGTCGATGACCTCGACCGTCGTCATCTTGCGGAATTTCTTGAAGTGCTCGCGCACGCGGTCGAAGATGATCACCGACTCGTTGACCGAGTAGCCGAGCACGGCGAGCACCGCGGCCAGCACCGGGAGCGAGAACTCCCAGCGGAAGATGGCAAACATGCCGACCACCAGCACCACGTCGTGCAAATTGGCGACGATCGCCGCGACCGAGAACTTCCACTCGAAACGGAAGGCGAGGTAGATCATGATGCCGATGACGACCATCAGCAGTGCGAGCAGGCCGTCATGGGCGAGTTCCTCGCCGACCGCCGGGCCGACGAACTCGACGCGCTTGAGTTCGACCGCAGGCTCCTGAGCCCTTAGCGTCTGCATCACGCGCTCGGCCTGCTGACCGGATGAAGTGCCTTTTTCGAGCGGCAGCCGGATGAGTACGTCGTGCGACGTGCCGAAGTTCTGGACCTGCGACTCGCCCCAACCCTTCTGCTCGATCGCGCCGCGGACCTGTTCGAGGTTCGCGGCCTGCGGGTAGCGCACTTCCATCACCGTGCCGCCGGTGAAGTCGACCGACAGGTTGAGGCCGCGCGTGACCAGGAAGGCGACCGCGATACCGAACGAGATGAATGAAATCGCGTTCAGGATCAGCGAGTAGCGCATGAAGGGAATCGTGCGCTTGATACGGAAGAATTCCATGAGCCGTCTCCTGCCTTCTGCCTATTTCGCTGCCGTGGCGGTGGGCCGCCAGATCTGGCCGATCGATATCGACTGCAGCTTTCTGCGCGAGCCGTACACGAGGTTGACGATCGCCCGAGAGATGAAGACCGCTGAGAAGATCGAAGTCAAGATGCCGAGACAGTGCACGACGGCAAACCCGCGTACCGGACCGGAACCGAACGTCAGCAGCGCGACGCCTGCGATCAGCGTCGTGACGTTGGAGTCCAGAATCGTCGCGAAGGCCTTTTCGTAGCCCTCGCTGATCGCCTGCTGCGCATTCCGACCACTGCGCAGCTCCTCGCGCACGCGCTCGTTGATCAGCACGTTGGCATCGATCGCCATGCCCAGCGTCAGCGCGATGGCGGCGATGCCGGGCAGGGTCAGCGTGGCCTGCAGCAGCGACAGCAGCGCGATCAGCAGCATCACGTTGACGCTGAGCGATATCACCGAGATCAGGCCGAACACCCGGTAGTACAGGATCATGAACATGGCGATCGCCGCGAATCCGTACAGCGTCGAACGGAAGCCGCGCTCGATGTTTTCCTTGCCCAGGCTCGGGCCAACAGTGCGCTCCTCGATGATCTCCATGGGCGCGGCGAGCGAACCGGAGCGGATCAGCAGCGCGAGGTCCGTCGTCTCCTGCACGCTGAAGTTGCCCGTGATCTGGAACTGGTTGCCGAACTCGCCCTGGATGCGCGCCACCGAGATGGCCTCGCCCTTGCCCTTCTCATAGAGCACGATCGCCATCAGCTTGCCGATGTTCTCGCGCGTGATCGCACGCATTGCGCGTCCGCCGGCCTCGTCGAGCCGCACCGAAACCGCGGGGCGCTGCGTCTGGCTGTCGATCGTCGCCGAAGCGTTGTTGAGCTGGTTGCCAGTGACGACCACCTCGCGCTTGAGGGGGACCTGGGTCACGGTGCCGTCGGCCTTGCGTTCGGGCACCGTCAGCGCGCCGCCGCTACCCGCGGCCATCGCCTCCTGGTCGACCATGCGGATCTCGAGGGTTGCGGTGCGGCCGAGGAGGGACTTGGCGCGAGCCACGTCCTGCACGCCCGGCAGCTGGACCACGATGCGGTCGGCGCCCTGCTGCTGGATGACCGGCTCAGCAACACCCAGTTCGTTGACGCGGTTGTGCAGCGTGGTGATGTTCTGCTTCAGCGCGTTGCCCTGGATCTCCTTTTGCGCTGCCGGGGTCAGCGTGGCGAAGAGGGAAAGTTCCTGGCCGCTGCCTTCCTCGCGCAGGCTCAGCTCGTGCACCTGAGCCCGGATCAGATCCTCGGCACGGGCGCGTGTCTCCAGGTCGCGGAACTTGACTTCGATTTCAGTTGGCGACTTCGAAATGCCGGCGTGACGAATGTTCTTCTCGCGCAGCAGCGTCCGGATGTCAGAGCTGAAGGTGTCGAGCCGCTTGTCGACGGCGGCTCGCATGTCGACCTGCAGCAGGAAGTGAACGCCGCCGCGCAGATCGAGGCCGAGGTACATCGGCAGCGCATGCAGACTCTTCAGCCAGGCGGGTGTGTTTGAGATCAGGTTGAGCGCGACGATGTAGGAGGGATCCTCGAGGTTCGGGTTCAGCGCCCGCTGGATCGCGTCCTTGGCCTGCAACTGGACATCCGTGTCGCGGAAGCGTGCGCGCACGGTGGAACTCAAGCCGGCGGTGTCAAAGAAGACGCCGTCGCTTTCGAGCTTGGCGTCCTTCAGGATCGACTCGATGCGCGACATCAGCGCGGCGTCGACCTTGACGGTCGGCTTGCCGGACGAGATCTGGACGGCAGGGGATTCGCCGAAGAAATTCGGCACTGTGTAGATCGCTCCCAGCAGCAGGGCGACGCCGATGATGAGGTATTTCCAGAGTGGGTAGCGGTTCATAGGCAAGTCGACCTCGTGTACGCGCCACTTCGTGACGCACGTGCACTCGGTCGATGCTGGTTAGCGGGCCGGGCTTCGGGCGGCCGGGCGCCCGGCCCGAGAACAACTACACAGGCGGGGCGGGGGATCACGTTAAACAACTCTGAGGCGCCTCCAGGCCGCGACAAGTCAGATCGACTTGACGGTGCCCTTGGGCAGCAGGGTCTGCACGGCGGCGCGCTGCATCGAGACCTGTACGGGCTGGCCGTTGACCGACGCCACCTGCAGCGTGATGTACTGGTCGGCGATTTCAGTGATCTTGCCGACCATGCCGCCGGCGGTGACGACTTCATCACCCTTGTTCAGCGCTTCGACCATCGTCTTGTGCTCCTTCTGCCGCTTCACCTGGGGGCGGATCAGCAGGAAGTAGAAGACGATGAAGATCAGCACCATGAAGCCGATTGACATCAGCGACGACTCGGCGCCCGATGTCGCGGCCGGAGCGGCCTGGGCATAGGCATTCGTTATCAGGAACATCGTGTTTCCCCGCGCGAAAGTGTGGATACGGGCGGTCGCCAGCCGCGGCGCTCGACCAAACCGCGGGATTATAGAGGTCGCGGACGTCAGACGCCGCGCGTGCGGTCCCGGGCAAGCTCCTGACGGAACGCATCGAAGCGACCCTGCTCGATGGCCGCGCGCGCCTCGCGCATCAAGGACAGGTAGAAATGCAGGTTGTGGATCGTGTTCAGGCGCGCGCCCAGGATCTCGTTGACCCGCTGCAGGTGGTGCAGGTAGGCACGACTGAAGTTGCGGCAGGTCGGGCACGAACAGGTCTCGTCCGCCGGTCCCGTTTCAGTTCGATAGCGGCTGTTGCGCAGTTTGAGGTCGCCATGGCGGGTGAAAAGCCAGCCGTTGCGCGCGTTGCGCGTCGGCATCACGCAATCGAACATGTCGATGCCGGCGGCGATGCCTTCGACGAGATCCTCCGGGGTGCCGACCCCCATCAGGTAGCGCGGCCGATCGACTGGCAGGCGAGGAGTGGTGTGCCACAGCACGCGCAGCATCTCCTCCTTGGGTTCGCCGACCGACAAGCCGCCGATCGCATAGCCATCAAACCCGATGTCGGTCAGCCCGGCGAGCGATTCATCGCGCAGGTGTACGTACATGCCGCCCTGGACGATGCCGAACAGTGCATTGCTTCGTCCCCTTGACTCACCGAGTTGCCTGAACGCGTCGCGGCTGCGCTGGGCCCAGCGCAGCGACAGCCGCATCGAGTCGGCGGCCTCCGGTGCCGAGGCCGCGAGGCCGTTGATTTCGTACGGCGTGCATTCGTCGAACACCATTGCGATGTCGGAATCGAGCACGGCCTGGATGCGCATCGACTCCTCGGGCGTCAGGAACAGGCGATCGCCATTGACGGGCGAAGCGAAGCGCACGCCTTCTTCTGAGATCTTGCGCAGCGTCCCGAGTGAAAACACCTGGAAACCGCCAGAGTCCGTGAGAATTGGTGCCTGCCATCCCATGAAGCGGTGCAGGCCCCCGTGCGCTTCGATGACGTCCAGTCCCGGCCGCAGCCAGAGGTGGAAGGTGTTGCCCAGCACGATCTGCGCGCCGGCATCGGTGAGCTCCCACGGCGCCATCGCCTTGACGGTGCCGTAGGTGCCGACCGGCATGAACACCGGCGTCTCGACCGTGCCATGAGCGAGCGTGAGCCGCCCGCGGCGCGCGGGGCCATCGGTGGCGAGCAGCTCGAAGCCGGCTGTCATTGCGCGCGCTCCAGCAGCATCGCATCACCGTAACTGAAGAACCGGTAGCGGTGCGCGATCGCGTGGGCATATGCCCCCCGGATGCGTTCGACTCCGGCAAAGGCGCTGACCAGCATCAGCAGCGTCGAGCGTGGCAAGTGAAAGTTCGTGATCAGCCGGTCGACGATGCGGAACGCGAATCCCGGTGTAATGAAGAGCGCCGTTTCGCGGCCACCCGGCCGGATGCCGAACCCCGTCTCCGTCGCGATGGCCGCCGATTCCAGCGCCCGCAGGCTGGTGGTGCCCACTGCCACCACGCGTCGTCCCGCACGTCGCGCCGCGTTGACGGCGTCCGCGGTGGTCGATGGCACGTCGTAGCGCTCACTGTGCATACGATGATCCGCGAGCCGCTGAGCACGCACCGGCTGAAACGTTCCTGCGCCGACATGCAGGGTCACGCTTGCTGTCTGGACTCCGCGTGTGCGCAACCGGTCCAGTAGCTCGGCGGTGAAGTGCAGTCCCGCCGTCGGAGCCGCCACTGCGCCGGGTTGCGTTGCGTAGACCGTCTGGTAGCGCTCGGCATCGAGGGCAGTGTCGGGGTGTGCAATGTAGGGTGGCAGCGGCACGTGACCGAAGTGTTCCAGGACGTCGTGCACGGTGCGTTCGAAACGCAGCAGGAAGAAGTCGTCGCGCCGGCCTACTACCGTCGCCGCTACGTTGTCGCCGAGGATGAAGCTCGCACCGATGGCCGGTCGATGGCTGGTACGCACGAGTGCCAGCGCCAGGTTCGGCTCAAGCACGCGCTCGACCAGCGCTTCAACCTTTCCGCCGCTGGGTTTATGACCGAGCAGCCGCGCCTTGATGACGCGCGTGTCGTTGAATACGAGCAGATCCCCAGGAGCGATCAGTCGTTCGATGTCCGCAAAGACGTGATCGCGCAGGGCATTGCCAGCGACATGCAGCAGCCGGCTGGCGCTGCGTTCCGGCAGCGCATGCTGCGCGATCAGATCGTCAGGAAGCTCGAAGTCGAAATCGTCGAGCGTCAGCTCGCGGTCGACGATGGCTTGACTGGCCATGCGTCCTTTCCGGCGTGCAAAGCACGCATTGCAGTTGTCCTGCGCGCGCTCGCCCGGCCGCCCGAAGAGCGCGCGCCTGATCACTCCGCCGCGAGTGCACGTGCGACCGCAGGTCGCGTACACGAGCGGCGCTTCCTTATGGTGCCGGGAAAGGGAATCGAACCCTTACGGTATTGCTACCGCGGGATTTTGAGTCCCGTGCGTCTACCAGTTCCGCCATCCCGGCTGGGCGGCGAATTATCTATGAAAGGCTCCCTTGAACCAAACGCGTGGTCAGCGCTCGGCGGGTGCCGTGCCGCTGCGGCGGTCGCGCACCACCACGGTCCGGGCGAGCTTGTCGTGCCAGCCCTGCTTGCGGGCATCGAATGCGACCCAGAAGAGTCCGAGGCAGAAAGGGAGAATGGAGATGTAGTAGGCAAAGTAGCGGCCTACCAACTGGCCGGTCGACGGTGGCCCCGCGGTGTCGGCATCGACGATGCGCGCACCAACGACCATCTTGCCCGGCGTGGCTTGTCGGTACACCCAGAACATGACGACCGCCACCGCGGGCAGCACCCAGTTGAGCAACACATCGGCCGCACCGTGCATCGCGTCGTCTGCGACGAAATAGCTCGGCCCGTAGATCCAGTAAAGCAGCGGCGCGATGATCGCCAGCAGCAGAACACTGTCGATCAGCGCGGCGCCGACGCGAGCCCAGAAACCGACATATTCCAGTTCAGCCGGCCAGTTGGCAGGATCTGACATCAGATCTCCAGGTTGTCGATCAGCCGCGTCGTACCCAGCTTCGCTGCCGTCAACACGACCAGCAATTCGCCGGCAGCAACCTCCTCCGCGGTCGGGGAATTGAGGTCGCGGCGGCGCCGCACCGATACGTAATCGACCTTCCACCCGTTCGCCGCCAGGGTCCGCTGTGCGTCGTGCTCGAGGCTGGCGAGATCCGCCTCACCTCCACGGAGGCGATCGCGCACCTCGTTGAGCGTCGCATACAGGCGCGGCGCTTCCTTGCGCTCGACCTCCGAAAGAAAGCGGTTGCGTGATGACAGGGCCAGGCCGTCGGGATCGCGTACGGTTTCGTGCGGAAGGATCTCGGTTGGCAGTGCGAATTGCCGGCACATGTTGCGCACGATCATCAGCTGCTGGTAGTCCTTCTTGCCGAACACTGCCACGCGCGGCTGCACGCAAGAGAAGAGCTTGAGTACGACGGTCGAGACACCGACGAAAATTCCGGGCCGGAACTCGCCCTCGAGGATGTCGCCGAGATCATGCGGCGGCTGCACCCGGTAGTTCTGCGGCTCGGGGTACATCTCCGACTCGTTCGGAGCAAACAGCACGTAGACATGGTTGTGCTTCTGCAGCTTGTCGATGTCGTCCTGCAGCGTGCGCGGGTACTTGTCGAAGTCCTCGTTCGGTCCGAACTGCAGCCGGTTGACGAAGATCGATGCGACGACCGGGTCACCGTGCTGGTGGGCCATAGCCATCAGCGCAAGGTGCGCCGCATGCAGATTGCCCATCGTCGGCACGAACGCAATGCGGTTCTGGCCGCGCAGCTGATCCCGCAGTTCTTCGATCGTGTGAACGACTTTCATCGTTTCGGGCGCGTGGCGCGCAGGAGGCGAAGCCGCGCATTGTAGGGCGCGGAAACCGGCTCAGTAGCCGTGCTCGGGCGCCGGGAAGCTGCGGTCTTTGACCGCTGTCACGTAGGATGCAATGGCGTCGCCGATCGTCGGCTGGCCCTGCATGAAATTACGCACGAAGCGCGGCTTGCGCGCCGGGATAGACGTCGAGCATGTCGTGCAGCACGAGGACCTGTCCCGACACGTCGCTGCCGGCGCCGATGCCGATCGTCGCCAGGTTCACCGCCTGCGTGACGCGCGCGGCCAGTGCGCTGGGGATCAACTCGAGCACCATCATGGCTGCGCCGGCGTCGTCGAGCATCTTCGCTTCCGCGAGCAGGCGGTCGGCCTCGGCATCGCTGCGCCCCTGGATGCGGTAGCCGCCGAGAGCGTGCACCGACTGCGGCGTCAGTCCGAGGTGCGCGCACACCGGGATGCCGCGCTCGACGAGGAACTGGATCGTCGGCGCGAGCCAGGCGCCGCCTTCCAGCTTCACCATCTTGGCGCCCGCCTGCATCAGGCGCACGGCACTGTCGAACGCCGCCTCGGGCCCGGCCTGGTAGCTGCCGAACGGCATGTCCGCCATCAGCCAGGCCGCGCTGAGGCCGCGGGCCACGCAACGCGTGTGGTAGGCCACATCTTCGAGCGTCACCGGCAGCGTCGAGTCGAGGCCTTGCACCACCATGCCGAGCGAGTCGCCGATCAGCACGCAGTCGACACCGCGCGCATCGAGCAGCCGCGCGAAGCTCGCGTCGTAGCAGGTCAGCATCGCGATCGGCTCGCCGAGCGTGCGCATTTCACGCAGCCGCGGCAGCGTGACTGGCTTGCGGGAGGCGGGGGCGGGTGCCTGTGGATGTGTGCTCATGCAGCGAGATTGAAGTATTCGCGGCGTCCGCGCAACTTGGCAATGCGATCGAGCAGCAACCTGAAGTCGGTATCGCTGTCGATCGGGTTGAGATGTTCCGTGTTGACGGTCAGCACCGGCGCGGCCTCGTATTGGTGGAAAAAGCGGTTGTAGCTCTCCGCCAGCGCGCGCGAGATAGGTTTCGTCGATCCTGGCTTCGATTGGATTGCCGCGTCGAGCAACGCGCTCGGCCAGGATTTCCGGGCTGGCCTGCAGGTGGATCGACAAGGTCGGGCGCCGTCGTTTGCGGCCGCAGCTGCGCCAGGATCTGTTCATACAGGTGCAGCTCGTCGTCGGCCAGTGTCAGGCGCGCAAACAGGGGGTCCTTGTCGAGCAGGAAGTCGGCGAACAGCACCGACTGGAACATATCCAGCTGACGCACCTCGGCCAGTTGCTGCACGCGCTGGAACAGGAAGAAGAGCTGGGTCGGAAGCGCAAAGCGCTTGCGGTCGGTGTAGAAGCGCTCGAGGAAGGGGTTGGTTTCGGGTTTTTCCAGCAGCGTATGTGCCTGGTAGTGCTCGGCCAGCTTGCGCGCGAGCGAGGTCTTGCCGGCGCCGATCGGGCCCTCGATGGCGATGTAGCGGTAGCGCCCGGCGATCATGACGGCCCGCGGAAGCTGAAGTGCACGGCCCCGATCAGGCGCAGGCCTTCATTGAGGTCGTCAGGGCGCGCTGCCGCCCTCATGGCGAAGATCAGCGGGAGCGTGGTCTGCGCAACGACCGGCAGTCCGGACATTGGAGGGCGCGGCGTCAGGGTGCGGCGGGCTCGAGGGGCTCGATCTTCTGGTCCTCGACCGAGTCCATGAACGAGGACGCCAGGCCTTGGCCCGGGATGCGAATGTCGGGCGCAAGGTCGAGCAGCGGGCGCAGGACGAAGGCGCGCAGATGCAGGCGCGGGTGCGGCAGAGTGAGCGGCGTACTCTGAATGATCATGTCTCCGACCAGCAACAGGTCGAGATCCACGTTGCGCGGCGCGTTCTTCTTCAACCCGCGTCGCTTGCGCCCCAGCATCAGTTCGATGTCGAGCAGGTGCAGCAGCAGTGCGTAGGGCTCGAGCGAGGTCTCGACCTTCGCTACGGCGTTCAGGTAGTCGGGACCTGGTGCGTCGATGGGCGCCGAGCGGTAGAACGGCGACACCGCGAGGAACTCCGTCTGTTCGATCGAGCGCAGCGACTCGATGGCCGAGTTCAGGGCCTCGACGACGTCGCCCTGATTCGATCCGAGTCCGATATATGCGATCCGCTTCACTGTCACCGGTTACGCCGTTTCCGTGTCGCTTGGAACATCTGCCGCTGGCCCGCGGCCGCCCCTGCCGCGTGACCGACGCCGCCGCTTGCGGCCGGCGCCTTCCGGGGCTGCGCTGCGCTCGGCCTCCTGGACCAGCCGCTCGCGTTCTTCGTCCTTCGCCAGCGAGAAGCGGGTCCACCAGTCCGCCAGCTCTGCCGGGATTTCATCGGCGGCAGCACGCAGCAGCAGGAAATCATAACCGGCGCGAAAGCGCAGGTGCTCCAGAAGGCGGTACGCCGAACGACCGGCGCGCCGCTCGAAGCGCGGCTGCAGGCCCCAGATTTCGCGCATGTCGGAAACGAACCGGCGCTGGACCGACAGCTTTTCGGTCTGGGCGTCCAGCGAGTCGTCGATCGCGGCGTTGAGCGCCGGGATGCGATGCTCGCCCCGTGCGACGCGGGCGTTCCATTTGACCAGCACGTCGTGCCACAGCAGCGTGGCGAAGAGAAAGCCCGGCGAAATCGATTTGCCGGCCTGCACGCGCTCGTCGGTGCGCGCCAGCGCCTGCAGCACGAAGCGCTCGCCGGCGGGTTGCTCGAGGATCACGTCGAGCAGCGGCAGCAGCCCGTGATGCAGGCCTTCCATGCGCAGGCGCGTGATGCACGCCACCGAGTGCCCGCTGGTCAGCAGCTTCAACATCTCGTCGAACAGGCGCGCGGCCGGAACGTTCTCGATGAGGCTGGCCAGCCGCGGGATCGGTTCGCGCGTGGCCTCGTCGATCTCGAAGCCGAGCTTGGCTGCGAAGCGCACCGCGCGCAGCATGCGCACCGGGTCCTCGCGGTAGCGTGTCTCGGGGTCGCCGATCATGCGCAGCCGCTTGCGGCGGATGTCCTTCACGCCGTCGTGATAATCGATCACCTCGCGTGTCGTGGGGTCGTAGTAGAGGGCGTTGACCGTGAAATCACGCCGGGCGGCATCCTCGTGCTGCTCGCCGAACAGGTTGTCGGCCAGCACGCGGCCATGCTCGTCGGTCTGGCGGTCGGGGTTGTCGAGTGCGCGGAAGGTGGAAACCTCGATCGTCTCCTGCCCAAACATCACGTGCACCAGGCGGAAACGGCGGCCGATGATGATCGCGCGGCGGAAATGCGACTTGACCTGCTCCGGGGTTGCACTGGTCGCGATGTCGAAGTCCTTCGGCGCAATGCCCAGAAGGAGATCGCGCACGGCGCCGCCGACGAGGTAGGCGCGAAACCCGGCCTTCTGCAGCGTCTCGCACACTCGCAGGGCGGGACGCGCCACCAGTTCCTGGTTGATGCGGTGTTCGTCAGCGCCGATGCGCTTCGGTTCGCGCGGTTTGCGCGGCCTGCGCGAGAAGAGCGTCGAAACGCGCTCGAAGACGCGCTTGATCATGATCCGCTCGCCGCTTGGCGGGGGTCGAGCCTAGGCATGCGCGGGCTCGAACAGCTGCAGCATGGGCCAGCCGCGCTCGCGCGCCACCGCGAGCAGCCGCGGGTCGCCGTTGGTCACGACCGGATGGGTCACTCTCTCCAGCAGAGGCAGGTCGTTGATCGAATCGCTGTAAAACGTCGTCGTCGTGTCCGCGAAGGTGTGGCCACGCGCGGCGAGCCACTCTTCGACCTTCCGCACCTTGCCGTCTTGGTAGGTGTGGGTGCCGACATAGCCACCGGTGAAGCGGCCGTCCTGCTGCTCCGGTTCGACCGCCAGCACGTGTTCGATCCCGAACTCGCGCGCAATCGGCGTCACGACATAGGCATTGGTCCCGGTCACGAGCGCCAGTTCGTCGCCTCGGGCGCGATGCCGCTCGACCAGTGCACGCGCCTGGCTGCGGACCGCCGGGCCGACGTGACTCTGCATGAACTCGTGATGCCAGTCGTCGAGCGAGGCGCGCGGGAATGAGGCCAGCAACTCCATCTGGAAGCGCACATACGCATCGACATCGAACGTGCCGGCGCGGTAGTCCTCGGCGAAGCGACGGATGCGTGCTCCGTAATCGGCGGCGTCGAGTCCGCCGCGCCGGACGACGTGGTGGGACCACGTGTCGGCGCTGTCGATCGGCAGTAGCGTGTGATCGAGATCGAAGAGCGCAAGACGCATCGGGATCATTTTACGCACCGGATTGCGCCCACTCGCGTACCAGCGGCACGGTGATCGTGCGCTTGGCGGCCAGGGCATACGCATCGAGCGCGTCCAGGACGGCCATCAGCGTGCGCATGTCGCGTGGCATGTGGGTCAGAACATAGCCCAGCACCTCGGCTGGAAGATCGATGCCACGGGTCGCGGCGTGCGCCCGCAGCGCGTCTTCCTTTTCCGCGTCGCTGAGTTCGTGCAACTGGTAGACGAGGCCCCACGCCAGTCGCGTCCTGACATCGTCGCGCAACGAGAGCTGGGCAGGAGCGCGGTCCCCGGCGCTCACGACCGCGGCGCCAGATGCGGCCCGGACCTCGTTCAGCAGCATGAACAGGCGGTGCTGCCCGGCCTCCGACAGATGCTCGACGTCGTCCACCAGATACAACCGAACCGCCGGGTCGAACTCGATGGGGGCGTCGACTGCCACAGTGGAGCGGCTCGGTCCGCTTGCCGCCACCGCCTGCAGCAGGTGCGACCGTCCACTGCCTGGACTGCCCCAGAGATAGACAAAGCGCTCGCCCGACCCCGCAGACAACGCGCGCAGTGCGGCGACCGCCTCGGCGTTGCGGCCCACGACGAAGCTCGCGAACGAGGGCCGCCGCGGCTGCAGCAGGTCGAGCGCCAGTTGTTGCGGTCGAGGGTTCATCGAAGGAAGCGCTGTGCAACGGCCCGCGCCTTACAATCCGGGCCTTTGCAGGCCCCGCGCGGCGCGCAAGTCTACCGGGCTGTCTATGTGCCCAGGATCATGAATCCTCTCGATTACAAGCAGGCGGGCGTCGACTACGCCAGTATCGATCCTCTGAAGATCCTGGCGCAGCAGGCAGCGGCGGCCACCGCCGGCAACCTGGCACGGCATGGTTTGCAGGAAGTCACCGCCTCACGCGGCGAATCGGCGTATGTGGTGGACTGTGGCGAGTTCTATCTGGCCTCGATCACCGAGTGCCTCGGCACCAAGGCCCTTGTCGCGGACGCGATGCGTGAAATCACGGGCCGCACTTACTATGACCAGATCGCCCAGGACACGCTGGCGATGGCATTGAACGACATCATCACGGTAGGTGCGACACCGGTGTCGGTGCACGCCTACTGGGCGAGCGGTGGCAGCGAATGGTTTGCGGACCGGCAGCGAGCGCGCGATCTGGTGGACGGATGGCGCGCGGCGTGCGACCGCAGCGGTGTCGCGTGGGGCGGGGGCGAAACGCCGGCGCTCGCCGGGGTGGTCGAGGCCAATCGCATCGACCTCGCCGCCTCCTGCGTTGGTCTGATCCGGCCGAAGTCGCGCCTTACCCTGGGCGAGCGCCTCGGCGAGGGTGACGCGATCGTGCTGCTGGCATCGAGCGGCATCCACGCCAACGGCGTTTCGCTGGCGCGCAAGCTCGTCGAGCGCCTGCCCGAGGGCTACCGCACCCGCCTAGCCGACGGAACGTTGTACGGCGAAGCATTGCTGGTGCCCACGTTACTTTATTCGCCAGTGATCGAAGCGCTGGCGGCCGCCGGGATCGTCCCCCGCTACAGCGCCAATATCACCGGTCACGGATGGCGCAAGCTGATGCGCCATCCGGGCGAGTTCACCTATCGGATTCACACGCTGCCGCCAGTGCCGCCTGTGCTCGCCTTCATCGCTGAACGGGCCGGCCTCCCGCCGCGCGAGTCCTACGGCAGCTTCAACATGGGTGCGGGTTTCGCGCTGTTTGTCGCGGAAAGTGAGGCCGAGCGCTGTGTCGAAACGGCACGCTCGTGCGGAATAGACGCCTGGAACGCCGGCGCGGTTCGCGCCGGCGCGAAGCAGGTCGTCATCGAGCCGTTGCAGTTGAGCTTCGCGGCCGACGAGTTACACGTGCGCGCCTGAGTTCCTTCCGGCGTCGACTAGAGGGTCGTGCGGTCCAGCGGCTCGGGCAACGGGCGAGGCGCAACGGGCAGCGCGCGCTCCACGTCGGACGCCATCAGCAGCGCGTGGTCGGGAGCGGCCGAAGCCGCTCCGGCCGCGACCACAGGGTCGGAAACAGCTTCGTCGTCCAACCTGTGTTGCGCTAAGTTCCAGAGTAGCGGCGCGGCTGCGAATGCCAGCACCACGAGGTAGCGTTTCGTCGGTCTCGGGGCAGATCCTGTTTGGCGTTTCATCATGTCCTCCGCCCGCTGCAAGAGAAGCGATGCAGCGTGACGAGAGTGTGGCTCCGCACCCCGTGGATCGGCAGCGGGAAATTCACATGCCGGATGCGGCACAAAGCCCTTCCGTGGCTGTCGAAAATTCACACTGAGGCCGAGCCGGTGCCGGGGATTGAGGCGGCTCGTGTTCCTGGAAACGAACTTCTGCCGAAATGGCAAAGTTATGGGTCCAGTTCGCGGACGGCGGAGGTATGTTTCCAACTCCAATTGCGCCGGCGAAGAGGCAAATTTCACGGTGGCTGTCGACCTCTTAAGTCGGCCACTTGCAGTCATTCCACTGGGCTAATCGAATTGCCCTTAAGCGGACAAGTGCGCAACGCGAATGGGTGAGCTACGGGCTTCAGCAATAGCTACTGGATCGGACCAACAGGTATTCGAACTGCTCGGAGAGCAGCTGCAGAAGCGCTTGCCGAGTCGAACTGATCCACAGTACGTCGATGAACTGCGCAAGCTGCCGCCCGGTCTACGGGCGATGGCAGCAACCTACGAACTCGACGTCTCGCTGGCGCTGGACGACTTTGGTTGGCACTTCGGCAATTGGCACGATGCCGAACTGGCTGACGAGACAGCCGCCGGACTCGCAGAGCTCGGAGCGACAGAGATCGCCGAACTCTTCGGGGAGGCTTACCGACTCGCTCAACAGTTCTGGCCAGAGCTGGGTAGAGAGTCGTGGGGAGACTGGTACCACGGATCAAAGCTCGAAGAAGCTGTGATGCCGCTCAACCGCAGGGCCTGGGCCATCCTGCAGGACCGTTGGAATGGGATATTCAGTTACTGGGTGGAATATGCCCGGCGGCACCGGGTGGGAGCGCTCCACGACGCCTGACCGACCGAGGCGGGGGTCGGCCAAGAGCAAGTTGGGCACTGAAGCATTGGTATTGCCGCACAGTGAGACGTCCACAGAGCGTCTTGAAAATGTGTCCTGCCGCGACTACGAATCTTGATGTGTGCCGACGTGGCGAACGCTGCGAACGGCTGCCGCAATTGGCTTGCCGCTCGGAACGGCTGCGATCGGAGGCGTACCGAGCTCGACGACAACGGCGGGTCGTTTGCCAGAGCAATACTCGCGGATGGCCTTGGCGAAGTCATCAAGGGTGTCGGGCAGCGTCCCGCCTTCATCAGACGGGCGCAGATCACCGATCACCCAGACGGTGTGGCATTGGGCGAGCACGCCGGCAATCGATTTCAGATCATTCTTGAGAATCGCGCTGAACCGTGCAAGGTTTGCCTGCTGCGCAGGTTGCCGGGTTGCGATCAAGGGTCCAACGTCGTCGATGATGACGACCTGAGCTTCGCTCCATGGCCAGTACCCGATGGTTGTTGGCCCTGTGTCGTCAGGGTAGAAATGACCGGATGCACTTGCAGCAAACTCGAGCAGCATGTCGAAGCTCAAATAGCGGACCTTGCACTTCCTGAAAGCAAACTCGGTTCCAATGCCAGCTGCCATTGGGGTTCGGCCTGACCCGATCGGGCCGCCGATCACAATCTGGCAGGGGGGCGTCTTAGGTGGGGCTCCTTCTTCGATCAGGCTCTGGAGGGCTTGCGCGTCCTCGGCACCAATCGTCGGCGCTGTGTCAGCGAGGCGGGACAGATAGGGCATCGCTCCCTTCTGCCAAACGATCTTCTGCCGAAACCAGGGCGGAGCCAGCCCAACAGCGACCACGGCCACCACGATTGTGGTCAGCACCGCGGGAAGCACCGACGTGTGAAGAGCAAAACCGAACACGGCGCCGAGCACCATGTAGGCGGCCGCTATGAGCGCATTGGCTCGCAATAGATTCTTGTCCAGCGGGAACGTGCCGGTGGCCTCCATTACCGCTTTGCGATATGCGCGCGCCTCCCAAAGCAATACGCCGACAAGCGCAAGCACGAGCCCCGTTGGGCGGCCAGCCGTATATGGAGCATCGAGGGCGGCACTCACGATCCCAAGAAGTCCGGCGCCGCCTTGGAGCGCCCGGAAACCATGAATAGCCCAGCCGGCAATGCAGGTCGCGAGGAAGTCGGCCAAGATTCCGATGCAAACATGGCCAAACTGGTTGGCCAGCCACATGTGCGAATAGGTTGCCGCCGACTGCACTTCCTTGCCGTTGGCGTCTGCCCGGAGCTGACTCAGCAGGTCTTTCATGGTGAGGTCTGGCGGACTAGGTCTGACGACGGCTGTGCTCACGGAACTGGTGGAGCTCATGGTTCCCCCGACGGGTAGCGGATTTGTAATTAGTCGCCTGAATTTCAGTATTGAGAGTTTGATCGTGGCAGTCAACGGTCAGTTTTTGGCAGCAAGCGATGGTCGCCACGTTGTTGATCTTCTTGCGACCGGCATTGCGTCGATTCTGACGCGCTGCAAGCAGGTCGGAATCGTTGACGCCGTCGACAGAAGGCGCTGACCATTGCGGCCGGCCTCACGGACACGAGTGCAGCGGGAAAAGCGGGGGCATTGTTGACCCTCAGCACCGATATGGCCGACCGCTACGGCGATCACTCCCGCCAGTTTTCGGAACATGGTGATCTCCTGTTTCTTGTTGTCCAATCGGTGATCGCATTACATCCGAATCGCACCAGCCGCGCGCCCGAGCATTGCAGCAGCCCAGTTACGAATATTCACCGGGGTCGCCGCTGTCGGCGGGCAAGTCCGGCTGGGTACCGCCGTCGGCCATCAGCGGCCATTGCCATGCAGCGCGTGTCTCGCCTGAAAGCCGACGTCACCGCGCTTTCGTAACCGGCGGCGACTCCGAGACGCTCTACCACGGGGTCCGGGCGGGCAGCACAGATCCCGGGAATCTCCTTACGCGCCACCTGTGGCATCCTGCTTCACCATGACCGACAAACCCAACCGCCGCGCTGTCCTACTGGCGGATCTGCTCGCCATGAAGGACTTACCGTGGGTAGCAGACATTGAGCCGGCGGCGGAGTATCACGCGCTCAGACTGTCACCGGCACAGATCGATGCTGTGCGGACTGAGCTGTCGGGCGAGGTGCGCGATTGGCTCGAAGACCGTAGCCTTGCGACGAAATCGCTCAAGTCCATGACGCAGGACGAGTTGGCCGAGGTCTACGACGCAGCCTATAGCGCGCTGATGAACGCTGCGCCGATCGTTAGGTCGTACTCCGCGCGGCAGGACAAGGGACCGTACCCTGTCTGGATCGCCGGCATCGACGGGGCGTACGTGCTGATGGCCTCTGAGCATGACACGCTCGGCCCATTCGAGTCGCTGGCCAGCGCGGTAGACGCCATGGATCGCAACTACGGCAGGTTTCTGGTCGGCGACTGATCAGCCCGTGTGCATGGCCGCACTGCGTTCTCGCAATGCTGCATGCGGCCAGAACCTGCCGTTTAGTGTGGATCCCTAAGTCGCCCGAAAGCGGCCCGCGTTGGCGCTCCGCTAAGTCGTTCGCTATGTCCGCGGTACTTAGCGAATGACCCTTAGCATGCTCGCTTGTCATGTCGCGAAGAACTTATTGGCATCTTCGAACCGGCGGATGGCGCGATCAGCATCAAATGGCTGCTCCATCAGTGTTTCCGGGTCCCATTCGCTACGGCGGGCGGAATTGAAGAAGTCGCCGCCGTAGACGTGGAGCGCCGCGGTCAGGCGCGGGATGGGATTGCTCACCGAGTGAATGACGTTGTCACCGAGCGGCTCGGCTTCGCCGGCAGACAGCGACTTGGCGCCGGCCGCCTCCACCCTGCCGGCAACGCCCGGGACACGGCGCCAGAAGATGTTGTCCTCCCGCCCGGTATAAATGCCGATCACCGCCCACATCTGGTGGTTGTGCGGCATAACCGTCATCATCGGCGCCCACACGACGTTCAGCAGGGTCAGGTCGGCTGATTGATACAGCTTGTGCAGCCCAGCGCGCTGCGGTTCGCCGAACGCCGCGAGCACGGCCGATGGATCAGACACGGCACGGGCGACGATCTCTCGCACATATTTGTGCGATTTGTCGGCCGCCATTGCATCGCGGCAGTCAGCGACGAATTGAAACAGATCGAACATGGCCTGGCTCGCATTTCGCGCATGCCGAATGCGTCTTAACAGTCAAGGCGAATGTTTGCATCGCGAGTGATCGACCGCGTCGGGCCATGGTTGCGCGAGTGCGACACCGCCGACGAGCACGAATGCAAAAATCGATGCGGCGCGATCGTCGCGAAGCGCCGCCGCGGCATCATGGCTGTTTTCCCAGTCGCGTGGTCTTGCGCGCCGAACCGGGGAATTCGCGGAGGACAATTTCGCCGATCCTGCGGCCGATCTCGGCTCCATCCACGTCTGCGCTGCGGAAATGGATGCCGCCCCAGACCCGTGCATTGTTCACCTCCTCCGTTAGCTCGGAGAACTTGTGATAGGCGCGCGTGACGCCGAAAGGACCTGGAGCGGTCACGCTGACGTCCACCTCGTCACTGTTGAAAAACCCGCGCAGCACAGCTTCCGCAGCGCCGGAAAACACCGCATGCGTGGAAGGATATTCAGGATGCGGCGGCGTCGCCAGCAGAGGCTCCCAGCGGGCATCGCCCTTGAGCGCGGCAACATTGAGATCCGTCGCTGCGCGGATGGCGGTGATCGGCCGCCAGTGCGGGCGCTTGTATTTCTCCTCAAAGGCGATGATCTGCGAATCCGCGGTGGCCATGGACAGCAGCACGAATAACCGGGCATTGTCGGACAGCGACAGCCCCTTGGCTGCGGATGCGGCGCGGGCGGCGGCATGCCAGGGAACGGCCGTCTGCACGGTCCAGAAAATAGCCGCAGCGGTCTGATCCGCAGTCCGCGTCGTGCTCTGCCGCGCGCCCGTACTCTTGACCTCCTCGAAGTCACGGGCGAATTGCGCAGTCGTGAAGGCGGGCGCGCCTTTGAAATCGAGACCGGTCTTGCTGCGCAGCACGAAGGGCGTGACCGCGCCCCATTGCGGCAAGATCGCCGACAGCAATTGCGGCGGCGTGACCTGGTAAAGACCCGCGCCGGGTTTCGGGGTGAACACGACCTTCGCGTCGGCGCCGTCAGTGCTGCGCAACGCCACGATTTCTTCCGCAATTTGGCCTCCGAGCGCGATCCCATCTGTCTTGGCTTGGCCTTCGGCGATCTTAGAGAGGCTCACGTTCAGCGCCGCGTCGAGCCTCGGCCGCTCCGCAGGTGCAAGCCGCACCAGGCACCCGTGAGCGGCCGCGGCGACCGCGGCCTCCACCGAAATTCCGGCGGGCGCCTCGACGTCGACCGCGTAGGCGCCATTCTTCCGGCCGACGGCGCGCACCGTGTCGTAGATCGCACCGTGAACAATCGCGAGCGTGCGCGATTGCAGAATCGAATTGGGAGGGACGGCGGTCGCGTTCAACGCGATCACATTCCAGTCGGTCACCGCATCAGCCTGCGCATGCTCAATGGGAAACACGCATAGCGTCGTTAGAGCCGAGGCGGTGAGGATTTGCAGGATACCGGTGCGGGCCATTGATGCTCCTCCGATTTCTTCCGAAGCGACCTGTTCAACGCTAAGCGCACGGCGCCGATAGGTCCAATGCATTTATCGTTTCGATACCGATGCAGAACTGTTATAAGGCTGCTTATGAACATTCGCCACCTGCGCGCCTTTGCGACGATCGTCGATGTGGGCGGCTTCGCCCGGGCCGCGCTCGTCTTGCATCTGAGCCAGCCCGCCTTGTCCCGGCAGATCCACGCGCTCGAAGCCGACCTTGGCGTGCCGCTGTTCGACCGCATCGGTCGGCGCGTGCAACTGACGGCGCAAGGCGAAGACCTGCTGCGGCGCAGTCGGCGACTGCTTGCCGAAGCCGAGTCGCTGGGCGAGCGGGCTCGCGAGCTCAAGAGCGGCGAAGCTGGAATCCTGAGGGTCGGCGCGACGCCGCAGGTGATCGAGAACCTGCTCGCGCCTTTTCTGATCCTCTATCGGCGCCGACATCCCGGCGTGGAGGTCCACCTGGTGGAGGATGGCGGCGCGCGACTGCTCGGCCGGCTCGAACGCGGCGAGACCCATCTCAGCATTACGCCGGCTGGCCCGACGCGCCTTGAAGGCCGGTTGCTATATCCGATGCATGTGGTCGCTGCACTGCCGTCTGCGCACCGGTTGGCTCGCCGAACCTTGCTCGAGATCGCCGAACTTGAAGACGAGCCGTTGCTGCTG
>CAVRVM010000006.1:0-88107 GCA_963724605.1 uncultured beta proteobacterium | reverse complement strand
TTGACGGCCCAATGCCAATCTTGAAGAGGTCGAAAACGCTGACGGCCATGCCGCAAAACCGTCCGTTTGACGAGACAGCACGAGCTTACGCCCGGTCGCCGTGAAGTCCCGTCGCGCCGCCACAGCGACACGGTGCCATGGCCATCGCTCGAACAAGTGACGGCGAGTTTCGGAAACAGGAGCGATTGTCCCGTCGACTCAGCCCTTGCCCGCGGAACTAGGCAATGTCTTGAGGTAGAGGTAAAGCGCCTCGACGTCGGTGTCGTTGATCTCCTTGAGCGTCGGGAACGGCATGACCTGCACTGTGCGTCCGTCCGGCGATTTGCCCGTGCGCAGCATCGCCTTGAATTTGTCCACGCTGTCGTAGCGCTTCATCACCGAGGACGCCGGCGTCAGATCGGCCGCCGGCGGCCAGTCCGGAGGGCCTCCGGGGATCTTGCCGCCGGTGAGGCGGGCACCGTGGCAGCCGATGCACATGTTGGCCACATACGCGCCGTGCTCGGCATTCACCTGCTCGGCCACCGGCTGCGCAGGTGGCAACGAATGATCGATACGTTGCGGCGCATCGGTCACGACATTGGCGACGTACAGGGCCTTGACGATCAGCGGCAGCTTGAATTCGGCGGGACCACCCTCCGCAGGCGGCAACTGACGTACGTAGGCGACCAGCGACGCAAGGTCCGCGTCCGTGAATCGGTTGTAGTCCTCGCACGGCATGATCATCATCGGCCTGCCGGCGGGCTTTACGCCGTGGCGGATCGTGCGCACCCAGTCGACTTCGGTGTATGCGGCGACCACACTGCCCTGCCCGCGCGTGATGTTCGGCGACCTCGCGCGCATGCCGCCATCGTCAATGAAGACGCGGCCGGCGCCTGTGCTGCCGTGACACTCCGCGCAGCCGCGCGATTCGAACAGGTACTTGCCGCGCGCAACAGCCTCCGGCGTACTGACATACGCAACGGGTGCAACCTTGACATCCACGGTGCGCTCGTACTTGCGCTGGCTCAGCAGCACCACCGCCACGGCCAGCAAGCCGAGGATCGCCAGCAGGCCCGCCGCCGACCATCCGATCAAGCGCAATACTTTCATCGAATCCCTCTCCTCCCCCAATCTTGACAGGGACGGGATGCGGCGGCGACGCGGTTGCGTCGACGCTCTGCCCGGCAGGTGCGCGAAGTTACACGCTTTGCGCGCGTTGTCGAGAGTTCATTTCACCTGTTCGAGCAGATTCGAGACGGAGGCTCCGCGCCCGTCAGACGTTCGCAGAACTGCAGGTGACGCGCGCGCCCACAAGGGGCGGCGTTCACTGCTTCCCGTATTCCTTTGCCAGATAGTCAACGATTGCCGGAACGTCCTCGGCCTTTACCGGTGCCCCGAACGCCTTGATCATCTTCGTTACTTCGGCCTCCCACCCTTTGCGGTCGAGAAAGCGGGAATTCAGCTCGATGTAATCGAGGCTGTGACAAGCGACGCAGTTTGACTGCACCTGCGCCGCGCCCGGAGCCTGTCTCAGCTTGAAGGTGCTCTCCGCTGCCAAAGCAGTACCCGACACGGCGAGGAAAGTGGCAGCCAGCAGAAGTTTTTCCATGGAGTTCTCCGAGCTCACACGACTTCGATCATCAGCCGCTGCACCACGTTATGGTGGTAGCCCGCCGGGTTATGAACCAGTTCCATCGTCTGCGCATCGCCTCGCGTATTGGTCGCCCGCACCATGATCAGGTAGACGCCGTCTTTTCCCGGTCGGAAGTGATCGCTGAACTGCCGGAACGAGTATCGCCCGTAGTCCCGGCCCAGCTGCGCAGCCTTCCATGATCGACCGGCGTCCGTGGACACCTGCACGTCGCGGATGCCGCGACCCCCATCCCACGCGATTCCGGCGATATCGACAACCTGACCGACACGGTACCGCGCTCCATCACGAATCGAAGTGACGAGCGAACTCACAACAATGTCCGTGATCGGCGCGTTCGTCGGCGTTTCCTGGGTGGGGAATCGGTCCGCGGCCGGGAAGCGCCCTGCCGGCACTCGGTACGCGGGGTTCATCCAGAATCCGCCCTGCGGTTCGGACATCACACTGATGTCGGTCAGCTGTTTGACCCAGTAGGTGCCCGTCCAGCCCGGAACGATCAGGCGCGCCGGGAAGCCGTTCAGGTGCGGCAACGGCTTGCCGTTCATTTCGAACGCGATCAGGGTGTCCTCCGCGATCGCCTTCTCGATGGGGATGCTCTTGATGAAGTCGGGAGTCGCTGCAATGGCTCCGCGGTCGGCCCCATTGAACGCAACCTCCTTCGCCTTGGCGTTGATGCCTGCCTTGTTCAGCACATCACGCAGGCGCACGCCCTTCCAACGCGCGTTGCCCATCGCGCCGATGCCCCACTCCACCCCGGGAACATGCGGCTGGAACATGCCCCGGCGATTGCCGGAGCAAAGACAGACGGCCGCAAGCTCAACCGGTTCAAAGTCGCGCCTGAGCGCCGCCATGTCGAAGGCGACTTCCTTGCCAGCGGCGTCGCCTCCGACCTTGAGACGCCAGTCCCGAAGATTCACTTCCGGTATGCCCGAAAGGTGCCAGCGCACGAAAAATGCATTGTTCGGCGTGAATTCGGTGCGGAAGTACTCGATAGGTGTCTCGTAATTCGGCGGACGAAAGCTGCGCTTGATCAGCGGGACCTTTCCGGGCAGGGCGTCAAGCGCGCTCGACGCAACAGTCCCGTCTGCGAGTTCGTCGGGCTGCCAGAACGCGGCCGCGCCTCGCACGACCGATGGTGCGAACGCCGTGATCGCGCCTGCTGACAAGGCACCTCCGGTGGCGGAGAGAAAGGACCTTCGCTTCATTGGATCTCCCTTTGAATTGCGCTGCGGAACTCTGGTCGCGCTCTTGGTTCCTTGCAGCGAAAGCAGTGAAACTGCACTTGCAACGCCGATGCGCCTCCACTGAAGGACGCACTCATTCAAGTTCGCCCAAAAGATACCGACAATCCGAAGCCGTCAGCAACCGACCATACCGCAAGCTGGCTATCGATCGCCTGCCGGCCGATCCTTCGCGCCCGGGCCCGACCGTTTCCGATCCTCACCGAATGCGCTGATCCGTTGAAACGACTGCACGTCGGCCGCATATGCTGCCAATGGAAAACGTCCATCGCATCGAAACCGTCGAGCTCACCGCAGACGATGCAGCCGCGCCGGCGGCGCGGACCACGGAGAGTGCGGCAAACGACGGCGCAGCGCTCGATGCCTACTCCGCGGCCATCGTCCGGGCCGTAGAACGGGTTGGGCCATCGGTCGCGCTGGTCTCGGTACGCAAACGCTCCGCCGGCCGGCGCGCCGAGCGGGAAGGCACGGGCTCGGGCTTCGCCTTCACGCCCGATGGTTATCTGTTCACCAACAGCCACGTCGTTCACGGGGCAAGCGCCATCCGCGTCGCGTTCGCCAGCGGCCGCGAGTTCGATGCCGATCTCGTTGGCGACGATCCGGAAACCGACGTGGCGGTGGTGCGGGTCGGCGCTGATCGCTTGCCCGTGGCCGAACTGGGTCACTCGTCGATGCTGAGGGTCGGCCAGATAGCGATTGCGATCGGCAATCCGCTCGGATTCCAGAACACGGTGACGGCCGGCGTCATTTCGGCGCTCGGACGCTCGCTGCGCGCCGCCAGCGGGCGCCGCATGGACGACATCATCCAGACTGACGCTGCGCTGAATCCTGGCAATTCCGGCGGCCCGCTGGTGAACTCCGCGGGCGAGGTCATCGGCCTGAATACCGCCATGATCGCCGGGGCACAGGCGATCTGCTTCGCTACAGGAATCGACACGGTGCGCTGGGTGCTCGGCCAGCTGTTCGCCCACGGGCGCGTACGCCGGGCGTTCATCGGCGTCAGCGGCGCGACCGTGCCGGTCGACCGTCGCCTCCAAAGGGCCTTTGCCCTTGCGCAGTCGACCGGCGTTCGCGTGATCGAGGTTCAGTCCGATTCGCCTGCGAAGTGGGCCGGACTCGACGACGGGGATCTACTGGTCAGCGCAGGCAGCATCGCGCTCACGGGCATCGATGTGCTGCAGCGCCTGCTGGATGCTGACCGCATCGACCAGCCGATCGTCTTTCAGGCCATCCGCCGCGGTCGACTGCTCGACTTCACCGCCGTACCACGCGAGGCCGTCTAGCCGCTTGAGCGGACAAGGCCCGCGTCGACGGTCCCGCCATCCGTGAGGGTGCTTGCGCGAGCAGCGCTTGCGCCGCAGCCCTACAACCCTACTTGGTGGGCGACGTCGGCTTGCTCTTCGCGGAACCAAACGGCACCGCGGGGCCGCCCGGCTTCTTCGACTGCTTGGGTTTCTTCTTTTCCTTGTTGCTACGAAGTTGACCTTTGGCCATCTTTCCCCTCCCTTGCGTATCGAGCCCAATTCAATCCAAGCACTATCCGGAGTCGTGGCAGGAAACGCAACCACGCCCCAGGCCAAGGCCTCTACTGGGCGGCCACGCTCGCCGCCGCCTCGGTCGCGTCGTCGGCATAGGCGGACATCGGGACGCACGAGCACATGATGTTCCTGTCTCCGTAGGCGTTGTCCACCCGTCCGACCGGCGGCCAGTACTTCTGGCGCTTCAGCGAGGCCAGCGGAAATGCCGCGCGCTCGCGCGTGTAGTCATGTGCCCAGTTCTCCGCCATCACCATCGCGGCCGTGTGCGGGGCATTCTTCAGCGGGTTGTCGTCGCGGTCGACGCGGCCCGTCTCGACTGCACGAATCTCCTCGCGGATCGCGATCATCGCGTCGATGAAGCGGTCGAGTTCGCCCTTCGGCTCGCTCTCGGTCGGCTCGACCATCAGCGTGCCCGCCACCGGGAAGCTCAGCGTCGGCGCATGGAAGCCGTAGTCCATCAGCCGCTTGGCGACGTCTTCGGCCGCGATGCCGCTGGCGTCCTTCAGCGGCCGCAGATCGAGGATGCACTCGTGGGCGACGAAGCCGTTGCGTCCGGCATAGAGCGTCGGGTAGTGCGGCGCCAGGCGCTTCGCGACGTAGTTCGCATTCAGGATCGCCACCTCGGTGGCGCGCTTGCAGGCCCGCGGCGCCCATCATCGTGATGTACATCCAGGAGATCGGCAGGATGCTCGCGCTGCCCAAGGGTGCCGCCGCACCGCGCCGACCGCGCTGCGTCGCCGCCGACGCGGCGTGCCCGGCAGGAACGGCGCCAGGTGCGCCTTCGACCGCAACCGGGCCGACGCCCGGCCCGCCGCCGCCGTGCGGGATGCAGAACGTCTTGTGCAGGTTGAGGTGCGAGACATCGGCGCCGAACTTGCCCGGCTTGGCCAGACCGACCAGCGCGTTCATGTTGGCGCCGTCGATATAGACCTGGCCGCCGTGCGCGTGGATGACCTCGACAGATCTCCACGATCGCTTCCTCGAACACGCCGTGCGTCGACGGGTAGGTCACCATCAGCGCCGCGAGCTTCGTCGCAGTGCTGCTCGGCCTTGGCCTGCAGGTCGGCGACGTCGACATTGCCGCTGCGCGTCGTCTTGACCGGCACGACCTCCATGCCGCACCATGCTGCGCCGATGCCGGGTTGGTGCCGTGCGCGCTCTCCGGGATCAGGCAGATGTTGCGGTGGCCTTCGCCGCGCGAGCGGTGGTAGGCCCGGATCGCCAGCAGGCCGGCGTACTCGCCCTGCGCGCCGGCGTTGGGCTGCAGGCTCACCGCGTCGTAGCCGGTGGCTTCGACCAGCATCTGCTCGAGCCCGGCGATCAGCTGACGGTAGCCCTCGGTCTGGTCCGACGGCGCGAGCGGATGGATGTTCGCGAACTCCGGCCAGGTGATCGGGATCATTTCGCTGGTCGCGTTGAGCTTCATCGTGCACGAGCCCAGCGGGATCATCGTGCGGTCGAGCGCGAGGTCCTTGTCGGCCAGTGAGCGCATGTAGCGCAGCATCTCGTGTCTCGCTGTGGTGGGTGTTGAACACCGGATGCGTCAGGTACGGCGATGCCGCGCCGCAGGCCCGGCGGGGATGGCAGCATCCTGTGCCGCGTCGATCTCGCGATCGAGCGCATCGACGTCGGCCGAGACTCCGAACACGCCCATAGCGCGTGCACGTCGTCGCGCGTCGCGGTCTCGTCGAGCGCGATGCCGACGATGCGTCCGGCACGCTCGCCGAAGTCGCGCAGGTTGATGCCCGCGGCACGCGCTGCGGCGTGCACCTTGGCGGCGTCGACGCCGCTGACCAGTCAGCGTGTCGAAGTAAGCCGCCGTTGACCTGCAGGCCGACGCGCCTCAGTCCCTCGGCGAGAATGGCCGTCAGGCGATGCACACGCGCGGGCGATGCGGGCGAGTCCCTCGGGCCCGTGATACACGGCGTACATGCTGGCGATCACCGCCAGCAGCACCTGCGCGGTGCAGATGTTCGACGTCGCCTTCTCGCGCCGGATGTGCTGCTCGCGCGTCTGCAGCGTCAGGCGATAGGCCGGGTTGCCCTGCGTGTCGATCGACACACCGACCAGTCGGCCCGGCATCGAGCGCTTGAATGCATCTCTGCACGCCAGGAACGCCGCGTGCGGGCCGCCGAATCCGATCGGCACGCCGAAACGCTGCGAATTGCCGACGACGATGTCGGCCGACTGCTGCTCGGTGCCCCACTTTCCGGGTGCTTCCAGCAGCGTCAGCGCCAGCAGGTCCGTCGCGACGCAGAAGAGCGCCCCGGCCGCATGCGCCTGCTCGGCGTACGGTCGCATGTCGTGTATCAGCGCCCGACGTCGACGGATACTGCGCCAGCACGCCGAAATAGTCGCCGCTCTTCATCAACTCCGGCGCGACACCGACCTTGACCTCGATGCCGAGCGGCTCGGCGCGCGTGCGGATCACTTCGATCGACTGCGGATGGCAGTCGCCGGCAACGATGAAGACATTGCTCTTGCCCTTCGCCGAGCGCTTGGCCAGCGTCATCGCCTCGGCCGCCGCGGTCGCCTCGTCCAGCAGCGACGCATTGGCGATCTCCATGCCGGTGAGGTCCGCCACCATCGTCTGGAAGTTGATCAGCGCTTCCATCCGCCCCTGGCGAGATCTCCGCCTGATATGGCGTATACGCGGTGTACCAGCGCCGGATTCTCGAGGATGTTGCGCAGGATGACCTTGGGCGTCACGCGTGCCGTAGTAGCCCTGGCCGATGAAGCTGCGGTAGACGTGGTTGCCGTCCGCGATGGTGCGGAGCCGTGCGAGCGCCTCCTCCTCGGTCACTGCGTCGGCCAGCGCGAGCGGTGCCGCGAGCTTGATCGAGCCGGGCACGATCGCATCGACCAGCGCATCGAGCGACGGTGCGCCGACGACCTGCAGCATCTCGGCGACTTCGGCGTCGTTCGGACCGATGTGGCGTGCGTGGAATTCGGAGTGGTTCTCGAGCTGGTTCAGTGTGGTCATCGCGGTGAGTGACTCTGCAGCGGTTTCTTACTTGGATGCGGCGACGTTCGCCTCATAGGCCTTGGCATCGAGCAGGCCGTCGATCGTAGCCTTCGTCTTCATCTTGAAGATCCAGGCCTCGTAGGGCGCGGAGTTCAGTTGCTGAGGCTCCGAGGCGAGCGCTTCGTTGAAGTCGACGACCTCGCCATCGACGGGCGCATAGACATCCGACGCGGCCTTCACTGATTCGACGACACCGGCGGTCTCACCCGCCTTCAGCGTGGCGCCGACCTTGAAGTCGCCGACGAACACGAGGTCGCCCAGCATGTCCTGCGCCGCATCGGTGATGCCGATCCACAGCAGACCGTCATCGCCCTTCTTCACCCATTCGTGCGAGGCGGTGTACTTCAGGTTCGAGGGAAAGTTCATGTGTTCTCCTTTACCTTCAATTCTCGGGCCGGGCGCCCGGCCGCCCGAAGCCCGGCCCGCAAGTCAGTCGGAGCAGGTGCATCTGCGGCGCACAGCGACGCGTACACCTGCGACGTCTAAATCAGTGGCTTGCCGTTCCGCACGAACGGCATCTTGACGACCTGCGCCGGCATGAGCTTGCCGCGGATATCGACCTGCACGGTGTCGCCGACCTTGACGTCGCGCGGCACGCGCGCCATAGCTATGGCGAAGCCCAGTGTCGGCGAGTATGTGCCGCTGGTGATTTCGCCGTCGCCGGCCGGCGACACGACCCTCTGATGTGAGCGCAGCACGCCCTTGTCGAGCAGCTTGAGCCCGACCAATGCGCGGCGGGCGCCATCGCGCTCGAGCGCCGGGCGGCCGACAAAATCGCGCGGCGACTTCAGGTCCACCGTCCACGCCAGTCCGGCGTCGAGCGGCGACACCCCCTCGTCCATGTCGTTGCCATAGAGGTTCATGCCGGCCTCGAGGCGCAGCGTGTCGCGCGCCCCGAGTCCCGCCTCCGCAACCCCTGCCGCCTTCAGATCCTTCCAGAGCGCGGCCGCCTGCGCGACGGGCAGCATGATTTCGAAGCCGTCTTCACCGGTGTAGCCGGTACGCGCGACGAACAGTCCCCCGTCTCGGCGGCGAAGAAGGCTCCGAGCCCTTCGGTCGCCGCCTTCGCTGTGGGCCGCACTTGCCAGAACTTTGCGCGCGCGTTCGGCCCCTGAAGCGCGATCATCGCAAGGTCACGTCGCGGTTTGATGGTCACCGCAAAGCCGCCGTCGAGCCGCACCTTCTCCATCCAGGCCAGGTCTTTCTCGGCCGTCGAGGCATTGACGACGACGCGGAACCAGTCGTCTCGCAGGAAGTAGATGATCAGGTCGTCGATGACGCCACCGGCGTGGTTCAGCATGCAGGCATAGAGCGCCTTGCCGGATTGCGCCAGCTTGTCGACGTTGTTCGCGACGAGTTGCCTCAGGAATGCGCGCGCATTTTCGCCTTCGACGTCCACCGGACACATGTGCGAGACATCGAACATGCCGGCGTTGCGGCGCACTGCATGGTGCTCCTCGATCTGCGAACCGTAGGCGACCGGCATGTCCCAGCCGCCGAAGTCGACGATCTTCGCGCCAGAGGCGACGTGCGTGTCATACAGGGGAGTTCGCTTGCCCATGGGACTCCGAGATAGGTTCCAAAGAAAAAAGGGCGCAGGCCGACCGCAATCGGGCTGCACCCCTCTGTCCTTTTGCCTGAGAGTTCGTGGGCTTGCGCCCCTGCCCCTTCGGCGCCGCACGCCTTGCAGCCGCGGTCTCTCCAGAGTCGCCGGTGACGAAGCGGTTCTTGAACCTGAGCGATTCCGGGTGAGATTGCGCCTTCGGCGGCATCCAGCACCGGATGCACTCTCCCGCTTCGGCCTACATCAGCGAATGCGAAGGATACCAAGTCCGGCGAGGGCCTGCCGCGCCGACCGCGGCGTCGAGCACGTAGGTTGCGCGGCCCCGCGGCGCCGTCCGCCTATAGTTGGTTCCGTTGCGAGGAGATCAACATGCCAGCGATTCTCAGCCAGGTCGAAGGGTTCGTCGGAACGATCACCCTCAATCATCCGAAGAAGCGCAACGCGCTGAGCGAGCACTTGGTAGATGGCGTCATCGCGGCGCTCGAGGACTTCAAGGCCCGCAACGTGCGCGTAGTCATCCTGCGCGCGCTCCCCGGATCCGGGGTGTGGTCAGCCGGGCATAACGTCGAAGAATTGCCGGAGGCCCGGCGCGACCCCCTTGGCTGGGACGATCCGCTGCGTAACCTGATTCGCCAGATCGAAAACTTTCCAGGGCCGGTGATCGCGATGATCGAGGGGACCGTGTGGGGCGGGGCCTGCGAAACCGCGTTCGCCTGCGACCTGATCGTCGCCGCGCCGACCACCACGTTCGCCGTGACCCCGGCCAAGCTCGGCGTGCCCTACAACGTGAGCGGCATGATGACGTTCCTTAATGCGGCGAGTCTCCGGATCGTCAAGGAGCTGGCCTTCACCGCAAGGCCTTTAAGTGCTGAGCGCGCGGAGCGCCTCGGGATCATCAATCATGTCGTGCCCGCTGACGCGCTGGAAGCATTCACCTACGACCTGGCCCAAGACATCGCGGCGTTGTCGCCCCTTTCGATCGCCGTGATGAAGGAACAGTTGCGGATCCTCGCCGGGGCTCGCCCCATGTCGCCGCAGGGGTTCGAACGCGTCCAGGGACTGCGCCGGGTCGTCTACGACAGCGAGGACTACCAAGAGGGCATTCGCGCCTTCAAGGAGAAGCGGAAGCCGCAATTCAAGGGCAACTGAGCAAGTACGCATGCGGTCGCGGGCGCGCCGCCGTGGCGCGCGAGAATCGCGGACACCGCGGTTGGCCCTCGGACCACGATGTGCTTGCCATGTACAAGCGCCGACATGGGGCAGCCACAGTGAGCAGTAACGTGGCAGTAACGATCACCACTTAGTGTGGCTCTGCAGCGAGACTCCATCCGACGCCATGAAGCCCTTGAAGGGAGTGGATGAGTGCCAATCCGCGATTGACCTTCGTAGCGGCCACGATGCTGTTCCCGGTTCTGGCTATTGCGCCACAGGGCATCAGGGCGCAGACGCCATCACAGATGGAATACGAGCGCCAGCAACGTGAATATTGGCGGCAGCAGGAGCAGCAACGCCAGGAGCAGCAGCGGCAGCAACAACTGATGAACGAGAACGCTCGCCGACAGCAGGAGGAGTCGTCGCGGCTGAACGCGCCAACCAGCCAAGCCCCGGCGCCCGCCTATCAGGGCGGTTCACCGCAGTCGGCTCCGCCGCGACAGGGACCTCCGGTGGACGTTGCGGCCGCGGTTGCGGCTGCGGAGTGGGAGCCGATGGGGAGCACGCTCAAAGGCGAGTCCGACTTCTACGTCGCTCGCTCCACGATTCGCAGGTCCGGCGACTTGGCGAAGATGTGGGAGATGATTGACAACAAGGCCGCGACGGTCATCGACGGCAAGCGGACCTTTTCTGCAAGGTACTTGTGGGAATACGACTGCAAAGGCTCGCGGCGGCGAATGCTTGCGGCCAGCGCATATGCAGGGCATCTCGGTAAGGGCGCCGTTGTTGGCTCCGAGAACTTTCCGCCGCCCTATTCCTGGCAGACCGTGGGACCCAGTGACGGCTATGCACAGTACTTCCTGAAACTCGCCTGCGACAGGAAATAGCCCGCCACACGCGATTCCCAATCTGTCACAACGAGAAACTCGACGCTCTGAGCCGGCTGCCGCCGAATCGCAGCCCCGCACCGCCTCAACCAAGCGGAATGCGGTCCTTGTTGCGCGCCAAGAAGGTCGCAAAGTCCTGCAGTTCCGGATTCAGCTTGCGAGAAACGTCGAGCGGGCGTGCGCCGCAGTAATAGTCTTCGAACTCGGCCTTGAACTGGAACATGTTGCCCAGATCGTCGGCGCCCGGAAACCCGAAGCTTCGATACTGCTCGGGCGTCACCGCGTTGTAGCGCACCGTCTGCCCGAGTGCTTTCGACAGCGCCGCCGCCATCTGTGCCCCGGTCAGGTGCTCGCCAGCGATGCCGAATGTCTTGCCGACATTCGCGGCGCCTCCCTTGAAGATCCCGTAGGCGCACTTGCCGATGTCCTCGACCGCGATGCCGGGAAGTTTCTTGTCGCCCATCGGCATCGTGAATGCAAGCACGCCGTCCGGACCCTTCTTCGGGCCCATGCCGAAATGGATCAGGTTGTCCCAGTAGAACGACGTGTTCAGCAGGGTCGTCGGCGCGCGCGCTGTAAAGAACTTGTTTGCCTCGCCCTTGGCGTCGAAGTGCGGCACGTTGTACTTGCCCATCAGCACCGGCATGCGTCCGCTGCCCGGAGGAAAGAAGGCACGGGTGTCTTCCAGGGTCGACCAGATAACGTGCTTCGCGCCAGACTTGGCAGCGGCGTCGGCGAGCGTGGCGGCCTGCGCCAGCTCCTTCTCGGGCGAGAGGTGCTCCCAGTAGTTGGTCACGCAGAAAATACCGTGCGCACCGCTCATTGCGCGCAGCACGCTCGCCGCATCGTCGAGGTCCGCCACGGCGACCTCGGCGCCGGCGGCGGCCAGCGCCCTGGCGGAATCGGAGTCGGGCTTGCGCGTGACCGCACGCACGGAATACTCGCTCTTCGCATCGGCCAGGATGGCCCGTGCCAGGCCGCCGCCCTGCGCGCCAGTAGCGCCGAAGACGGTGATGATCTTCTTCGTCATGGGGGTGCTCCTTCTCGTAGCAAGCGCAAAGTTCAGATGATGTCGCAGAGGATCGCCGCCGCCCGCTCGCATTGCCCGGTGCTGACGTCGAGATGGGTCACTGCGCGCAGCGTACGCGCTCCAAACGGGAAGAGCAGGACACCGCGTTTGCGTGCGCTTTCGACCACCGTTGCGGCATCCGGAGCGCCCTCCTTCAGCCGGAACACGATGATGTTCGTCTGAACGGTGGCCAAGTCGATGTCGACACGAGCGTGATCGGCAAGACGCTCGGCCATCAGGCGTGCATTCGCATGATCCTCGGCGAGCCGCGCACGGTGGTGCTCGATCGCAAAGAGCCCCGCGGCCGCGTAGATCCCGGTCTGTCGCATCGCGCCACCAAACATGCGGCGATACCGCGTGGCACGCTCGATCAACTCACGCGACCCGGCCAGCAGGGAACCTCCGGGCGCTCCGAGGCCCTTGGACAGCGCCACCGCGACCAGGTCGAACGGCGCTGCCAGCTCCGCGAGTGCCAGCTTGCTCGCCGCTGAAACGTTCCACAGGCGCGCGCCGTCGAGAAAGGTCGCGACCGAGCGCTCGCGCGCGGCCGCGCACAGTGCGACCGCATCGCGCTGCGGAAACACGATGCCGCCGGAGCGGTTATGGGTGTTCTCGATCTCCAGCAGCGTCGTCGGCGGATAGATCGCATGTCCGCGCGGCTTGCACGCCGCGAGAAACTCATCGACGGTGAACGTGCCGCGCCGGCCGATATCGGTGAACTGGACGCCGGCATTTGCCGCCGAGCCTCCGGTCTCGTGCCACACCGCGTGGCATTCGCGGCTGACGATGACGTCATCGCCGGGCCGGGTCAGCACGCGCAGCGCCACCTGGTTGGCCATCGTCCCGCTCGGCAGCCATAACGCCGCTTCCTTGCCCAGCAGTTCCGCCACGCGCTCCTGAAGCCGATTGGTGGTCGGGTCCTCGCCGTACTGGTCATCGCCGACGGGTGCCGCGGCCATCACCGCGCGCATCGCGTCGGTCGGCCGCGTCACGGTGTCAGAGCGCAGGTCGATCACTGCGTCAGACGCCACGACGATGCTCCTTGTCAAGAGCTGTGACGGGCCCGACAGCCATCACCGTGAACTCACGTCGATGCTTCCACTCCTGCTCGATGCCGCGCCTGAACTCCGCATGTGTGAAGAACAGTGCGGCAAACGCGATCAGCAGGATGAACGCGAAGACCCACGCCAGGCGCGTCAGGCGGCGGAGCGCCCGGCCAGAAGCCGAGAACGCCCCATAGAACCAGTTGGAGATTCCGTACAAGGCGATCAGCACGATCATCCAGATCACCTTGCTGGCCGTGCCGCGCTTGTCGTCGACGACGCAGTCGACCATGCACCAGATCGGCTGGATCAGCGCCATGAAAAGCATGAGGACACCGAAGGCGATGAAAAATCCCGTCATCGCCAGTGCGGCCAGCCCGGAAAGCGTTGCGGTCATTGATGATTCCCGTCGTGACAGCGAGTCCTGCCGCTACGAATTGCGCTAGCGCACGCAATCGAGGAAATACTCGTTGCGGCCGCTGACTTCGTGCTTCACCAGCCCGTGGATGTCGGTACCAAACCCCGGGAAGCGTTGATTCAGTTCACGCGCGAACTGCAGGTAGCGCACGATCGTGCGATTGACGCGCTCGCCCGGAATGAGAAGCGGAATGCCGGGCGGATACGGCGTCAGCAGCACCGACGTGATGCGGCCTTCGAGTTCGTCGATCGGCACCCGGTCGACCGCGCTGTGCGCCATCTGTGCATACGCGTCGGCCGGCTTCATGACCGGTTCCATCTCGGACAGGTACATCTCGGTGGTCAGTCGCGCGATGTCGCTGTCGCGATAGATCGTATGCACGGCCGTGCAAAGTTCACCCAGCCCCATCTTCTCGTACTGCGGGAACTGGCGGATGAACTCCGGCATCACGCGCCACAACGGCTCGTTGTTGTCGTAGTCGTCCTTGAACTGCTGCAGCTCCGTGACCATCGTGTTCCAGCGGCCCTTGGTGATGCCGATCGTGAACATGATGAAGAACGAATACAGTCCCGTCTTCTCGACGATGATGCCGTGCTCGGCCAGGTACTTGGTGACTATCGCCGCCGGGATGCCAGGGTCGGCGAAGGAACCATCGAGATTCAGGCCCGGCGTGATCACGGTCGCCTTGATCGGGTCCAGCATGTTGAATCCGGGTGCGATCTGCTCGAAGCCGTGCCAGGCGTCACCCGGCTTCAGCATCCAGTCCTCGCGCGTGCCGATGCCTTCGGCCGCAAGGTGATCGGGCCCCCAGACCTTGAACCACCAGCCGCCGCTCTCATCCGGCCCGAACTCGGCGTCGACCTTGCGCATCGCGCGGCGGAATTCGAGCGCTTCGGAGATCGATTCCTCCACCAGTGCGGTGCCGCCGGGCGGCTCCATCATGGCGGCCGCGACATCGCACGAAGCGATGATGGCGTACTGCGGCGAAGTCGATGTGTGCATCAGAAACGCTTCATTGAACATGAAGCGGTCCAGTCTTTCGGTCTGCGCATCTTCGATCAAGATCTGCGATGCCTGCGACAGGCCGGCCAGCATCTTGTGCGTCGACTGCGTCGAGAAGATCATCGAAGCGCGGTTGCGCGGCCGTTCGGACTGCCCGCCAATAGCGTGCATGTCGCGGTAGTAGGCATGGAACGCGGCGTGCGGCAGCCAGGCTTCGTCGAAGTGCAGCGTGTCGATGCGGCCATCGAGCAACGTCTTGATCGTCTCGACGTTGTAGAGGATGCCGTCGTAGGTGCTCTGCGTCAGTGTGAGCACGCGTGGCTTGTCGCGCGCCGCCGCGTCCCCCGCGCGTCGGGCTGCACTGGCGCTCTTGATCAGCGGGTGGCGCTCGATCTTCTTCGCGATCGACTCCCACTGGAACTCTTCCAGCGGGATCGGGCCGATGATTCCGTAGTGATTGCGTGTCGGCGTCAGGAACACGGGAATCGCGCCCGTCATCGTGATCGCATGCAGGATCGACTTGTGGCAGTTGCGGTCGACGATCACCACGTCGCCCGGCGCCACAACGTAGTGCCAGACGATCTTGTTCGAGGTCGACGTGCCGTTGGTGACGAAGAACAGATGGTCGGCACCGAAGATGCGTGCGGCGTTGCGCTCGCTAGCCGCGACCGGCCCCGTGTGGTCGAGCAGCTGGCCGAGTTCGTCGACCGAATTGCAGACGTCAGCGCGCAGCATGTTCTCGCCGAAGAACTGGTGGAACATCTGCCCGACCGGACTTTTCAGGAAAGCCACGCCGCCCGAGTGGCCCGGGCAGTGCCACGAGTACGAGCCGTCCTGCGCGTAGTGGACCAGCGCGCGGAAGAATGGCGGCGCCAGCGTGTCGAGGTAGGCGCGCGACTCACGAACGATGTAGCGCGCGACGAACTCCGGCGTGTCCTCGAACATGTGGATGAAGCCGTGCAGCTCACGCAGGACCTCGTTTGGAAGGTGCTGTGTCGTGCGCGTTTCGCCGTACAGGAAGATCGGGATGTCCGCGTTGCGGCGGCGGATCTCGCGCACGAACGCCAGAGCTTGGCGACCGTCTCCTGGTCGCCGTTGCCTTCCGCGAGCTCCTCGTCATCTACCGACAGGATGAAGCCCGAGGCTCGGCTCTGCTGCTGCGCGAAGCTCGCCACGTCGCCAAAGCTGGTGACGCCGAGCGCCTCAACGCCTTCGGCCTCGATCGCCTTGGCCAGGGCCCGGATGCCGAGGCCGCTCGCGTTCTCGGAACGAAAGTCCTCGTCGATGATCACAATGGGGAAGCGGAAGCGCATGCAGGGCCTGTCGTGCCGACGGTCGGCGAAGGAAGGGAGCGGATTATCGCCGTCTGCGGCGCTGCGGCAAGCAAACCCGTTTGTAACGAATTCTCACATTGTTCCCTCAGGAATGGCGTCAACACGCCGCATCTTGGAGCGTTAGACGACCAGACGCTTCCTTTCGGAGCGTATGCAGGAGAACGCAATGCAACGCTGGATCGGCCTGCTAGCCGCCCTTTTGATCGGTGGCTGTGCCGCCACCGTCAATCCGACGAGCGCGGGCGCCGCCGTTCCTGCCACGGATACGCCGCCGCTGATCGCCGGCCGCCTGGCGGCGGTAGAGGGTGATGTACGCATCTGGCGCGGCGAAGAGAACACCAGCGGCTCGTGGGACCGTGCGGAACTGAATGACGTCATCACTGCCGGCGTGGGTCTGGCGACCGACAACGGCCGCGCGGAAGTCCGGGTCGGCCCGCACGCGTTCCGGCTCGGTGCAGGCAGCAGCGGCGGATTCAGCCAGCTCGACTTCGCGGTCAAGGCCTTCGATCTCGAACGGGGAGCCCTGAACGTTCGCCTCGCAGCGGCGCAGCAGGGCGAGTCGGTTTCGGTGCTGATCGCCGGCGTGCAGGTCGACCTGGCAGCACCGGGACGTTACCGCATCGACGCAATCGACGGCTCGCCGCTCAACATCAGCGTGTTCGAGGGTCATGGCAACGTGCGCTATGGCGGCAACACCGTATCCGTCAGCCGCGGCAAGGCGCTGATCATGACTCAGTCGAACATGAACTTCGCCACTGCCGTGTCGACCGAGCTGGATGCGTGGGCGTTCGCGCGCGACGAGCGCTATCAGCAGCTGCCGTCCGAGCGATACGTCTCGCCCTACATGACAGGCTACGAGGAACTCGACGCCTACGGCGACTGGATGGCCGATGGTGCGTACGGCACCGTCTGGGTCCCGCGCGCGGTGCCTGTTGGCTGGGCGCCGTATCGCGATGGGCGCTGGCGTTGGGTCGCACCGTGGGGCTGGACGTGGGTCGACGCTTCACCTTGGGGCTATGCACCGTTTCACTATGGCCGCTGGGTGACGGTCGGTGGCCGCTGGTGCTGGTGGCCAGGTCGCTACGTCGCGCGGCCGGTCTGGGCTCCGGCGTTGGTCGGGTTCATAGGAACCGGAGGAGCGTCGGTATCGGTCGGCGTCGGCGGTCCGGCGGTGGGCTGGTATCCGCTGGCTCCCTGGCACCCGTACCGTCCCTACTATCGCGCCAACAACACGTATGTCACGGTCATCAACCAGACAGTCATCCAGCGTCCGCCGGCCGGCGTCCCGCACGATGTCACGCAGCGGCCGGGGTCCACTTGGGTGCCGCAGCAGCGCTTCCACGAGCCTGTCGCGAAAGTACGCCTTCCAGCGCGGACGGCGCCGGTCGCCGATCTGCAGCCTGTGGCCCCGCCGCCCCGTCCTGTCCGGACCGGTCCGGTGACTGACGATGTGCGCGGCGGCGTTCCCGCGGGCCGCGTCGCGCCGCCGCACGTTCGCGGTGCGCAGGGTGTCGCCCAGACCTCACCGAAGTTCACTACGACTGAGCCGCAGCCGATACCGGGCGCCGATGGAACGATAAGTCAGCCAGCGCCGATCCGCGGTCCGGAACCGGGCGTCGTGGCGCCGGCCCCAGCTCCGCGCCGCGAGGTTGAAGCGCCGCGATCCAAGCCGCGCGTGCAGCCGGAGCTCCTCCCGCCGTACCAGCAGCTGCAGACGCCCAATCCGGCCGAGCCGGCGCGCGTGCCGCCGGCCGCGCCGCCGACCATTCGCCAACCGGCCGTCGGCAGCGCGCCCATCGCTCCGCGCGGCGTCGTGGCGCAGCCCGCGCCAGCGTCACCGGTAGCGGTCGCGCCGGTTCCGCGCGCCGCTCCCCCTGCGCACACTCCGCATACGCCGCCCGCGCCAGCGTCACCGGTGGCGGCTGCGCCAGTCCCGCGCGCGGCAGCGCCCGCGCGCACTCCGCATACGCCGGGAGCACCAGCGAACCCAGTAGCGGCCGTGCCCACACACACGCCGCACACACCGCCGCCCGCAGGGCAGGCGCCGGCACAAGTACCGGCCACTTCGAAGCAGGATGTCCCCACCCAGGCCAGTAATGCCTCGGCGCCGAAACCCGACATCCCGCGGCCGAAGATGAACGTGATGGAGAGGTAGCGACGCAAGGGCTCTAATACTTGCCAACGGGCGCGCCACCGGAAGCCCGCCCCGCAGACTGGAGTGCGGACGCCGTGGTCCGCGGCAGCACATTGCGGCGCCGGCTCTGGTGCTCGTCGCCGCCGCGCCGCTCGCGCTGATTCTTGAGGCCGGCGCGCGGTCTTGGATGATCGACGTCGGAGCAGCGATTGTCGATGCAGACGTCCGAGCCTGACCGGGCAACGGCTAACCAGCGAGACAGCAACCGGTTGCGTCCTGTCCGGTTGCGCTCTCAGGAGTTCATGTAGACGATGATGCAACCCCAGATGACGAGCCCGATGCCGAGCGGGGTTCGCAGCCGCCGTCCCCACGGGAGATTCTTTTCGGCCGCCATGATGCCGGCCAGCACCAGCATCCATCCCAGGTTGCCCATGCCGACCACGAACATCAGCAGCATCAAGGCCCAACAGCAGCCGACGCAGAATACGCCGTGATCGAATCCGATACGAAGTGCCTCGCGCGACGGCGCACGTCCGTGCCAGCGCGAAGCGACGAACGCGAACGGCGTGTGGCACTGCTCGAGGCAGCGATACTTGAGTGCGCTGAACTGGAAGAGTCCAGCGCCGATCAGGACCGCCGCGGCGACCGTCCAGCCATGGTCGATGAACCACGCAGAGTCGGCCGCGATCGAGCGCAGCGTCGCGTCGACGATGTGCGCAGCAACGCCGAATCCGAACCAGGCCGCGAAGAACCCCAGCACGACCAGCGCGGCCAGCCGTGCGCGATCGCTGCGTGCCTGCGTGATGCGCTGGAACATCAGCAACAGTGGCAGCGTCGTCGGCAGCATCATCGCGGCGATCATCACCACCCAGGCGATCGCATGCAGGCCGGCCGGCACGATGATGTCGCCCTTTGGAATGGCACGACACAGCGCAGCCAGCGCCCCGGCGTCGCTCCAGCCACCTTCACCGAGGTAGCGGCTCCAGGGACTAAGGCTCCATAGCCAGAGCGCCGCCCACGCCATCGCTGCGAGCGTTGCCAGCAGCAACCCCAGCACGGCGCGCGGGTCGGTCACGCGCCTGGCGACAGGCGCGGGCATTGCCTTTTCGATGGCCACTTTGTAACCCGGGAGGCTCACCGGCGCATGCCCGCGCCGGCCGATCACATCATGCGTCGAAGACGAACGTGCTCTGCAGCGCGTTGTGGCCCTTGATGTTGATGTCCTTGCCCATGCCCGCGTGGTTCTTGGTCCAATATTCCGTTGCCTTGCCGACAAACACCGGCGCACCGGGGACGGTCGAGAACACCGTGTCGGTGAGCGTCGTCGTCGCGCCCGACGCGCTCTTATAGGGCGTTAGCTCCGCGTAACCAGCGTCACCGACCTTGATCGTGCCGTTGCCGCCGCTTACTGTGAACGTGATCGGCACCTTCTGCACGGACACCACTTTGCCGACGAGTTTGGCGAGGTCTGCGACAGGCCCGCCTTTCTGGCCGGTGTAGACGGCCAGCAGCGCCTGTTCCTGTTGGGGTGAAACCTTGTCGTTAAGATAGACCGCGGCCGTCCAGTTGCCCTGGAGGATGTTCCCGGGCACGTGCGCGATCATGGCGAGCGTGCAGCCGGTTACGTCGACGCCGTCGACAGTGCCCTTGTCGAAATGCCAGGCGACGATCGTGTCGCAGGTTTTGAAGTCCGGGTCTTCGCCGATCCAGCACGGACACAAGACACGGCAGTTGCAGACTTCGAGCAAACGGCCTTCGAGGTGGTAAGCCATGTTCCCCTCCCTTGCATTGGTGGAAACGAAGGCGCCGGCGCCTTGCGCGCAGGCGAGCGGGCATGCTACGCCGTCGTATCGGCACCCGCCACACTTTCAGGGATCGGCGGTGCCCGTCAAGCGGGCTTTCGCCTTACGGCCCGAGATGCAGTCCCTCCGTCACGTCCTCGGCAAGGTGACCCCGCGCTGGCCCTGGTACTTGCCAGCGCGGTCCCCGTAGGACGTTTCGCACACCTCGTCGCTCTCGATGAAGATCACCTGCGCGCAACCCTCGCGCGCATAGATCTTGGCTGGCAGCGGCGTCGTGTTGGAGAACTCCAGCGTCACGTGCCCTTCCCATTCGGGCTCGAGCGGCGTGACGTTGACGATGATGCCGCAGCGCGCATAGGTGCTCTTGCCCAGGCAGATCGTCAACACGCTGCGCGGGATGCGGAAGTACTCCACCGTGCGCGCCAGCGCGAACGAGTTCGGCGGGATGATGCAGACGTCGTTCTTGATGTCGACGAAGGAATTCGGATCAAAATCCTTCGGATCGACGATCGTGTGGTTGATGTTGGTGAAGATCTTGAATTCGTCGGCGCAGCGGATGTCGTAGCCGTAACTCGACGTGCCATAGCTGACGATCCGCTGGCCGTTGACCTCGCGTACCTGGCCCGGCTCGAACGGCTCGATCATGCCCTGGGCCGCCATGCGGCGGATCCACCTGTCGCTCTTGATGCTCATCTCGATCGCACTCCGCGATTCCCGCGGCCGTCAACGCTGCGGATTCACCAGAAGGCGCGATTCTACGGGGGCCGTCCGGCGCGACCTGAACGCTATAGTCGGCTTCATGAAACCCCGCTGGACGCCTGCACGCGTAGGTGACGCGCTGCATGAAGTCGACACCCCTGCCCTGATCCTCGACCTGGATCGCTTCGAAGCCAATCTGGAACGGCTGATGCGCTCCTCCACCGTGCGGGGCATGCGGGTCCGGCCGCATGCCAAGAGCCACAAGTGCGTCGAGATCGCACGGCGACAGATGGAGGCGGGCGCGGTCGGAATCTGCTGCCAGAAGGTTTCCGAGGCCGAGATCTTCCTCGGAGGCGGCATCGACGACGTACTGATCACCAACGAGATCATCGGCAAGCGGAAGGTTACGGCGCTCGCATCGCTCGCTGTGCGCTATCCGAAGGCGAAAATCGGCGTCTGCGTCGATGACGTGCGGCAGGTGCGGCAGATCGCGACTGCCTGCCGGGCGCTGGCGGCCGAACTCGACGTCTACATCGAGCTCGATGTCGGCCACGGCCGCGCCGGCGTGCCGGATACACCGGCCGTCATCGACCTGGCACGCGAGATCAAACTGCACAAGAGCCTGCGGTTGCGCGGATTGCAGGCTTACTACGGCTCGGCCCAGCATCGACGCAGCGTCCGCGATCGCCGGCAGGCGATCACCTCAGCGGCGGGACTGGCCGGAGCCGCCCGCGACGGTCTGCTCGCCGAAGGCCTGTCGTGCGACATCGTCACCGGCGGCGGCACGGGCACGTTCCCGTACGAGACTGGAAGCGGCGTCTACAACGAGGTGCAGCCCGGCTCGTATGTGCTGATGGACATCGACTACGGCAAGAACGAGTTCGATCCGATCGCACCGGCCTTCGAGCCGGCGCTGTACATCATCGCCTCGGTGATGAGCGCACGCGGGGACCGGGTGACGCTCGACGCCGGGCTCAAGGCCTTCTCGACCGACTCTGGCCCCGCGATGCCCGCGTTCGATGGCTGGCAGGTACGCGGCGTGTCCGACGAGCACACGGTGCTGATCCGCGCCGGCAACGACGGGCCCAACCTTGCGCTCGGCGACAAGCCGCTGCTGATTCCCGGTCACATCGATCCGACGATCAACCTGCATGACGTCATCGTCGTCTCACGCAACGACATCGTCATCGATCTCTGGCCGATCGAGGCACGAGGCGCAGTGTTCTAACGGCCCTCGTGGCGACCCACATGGCCGCCACGTGCCGATTCTCACAGGTGTCGACTGCCGCGAGACCTTTGATCCTGTCGACTACAGGCCCAGATAGGCGCGCCGCACCTCGTCGTTGCCGAGCAACTCCTGGCCGGTTCCGGAAAGCACTGTGCGACCGGCTTCGACGACATAGCCGCGATGCGCGATCTTCAGGGTGTGCTGCGTGTTCTGCTCGACAAGCAGGACCGTGACACCGGTGGCGTTGATTTCCTGCACGACGCGGAACACCTCCTCGACTATCCTCGGCGCGAGGCCCAGCGATGGCTCATCGAGCATCAGGATGCGTGGGTCGGCCATCAGGCCGCGGCCGATCGCAACCATCTGCTGCTCCCCACCGGAAAGCGTGCCAGCGAGTTGTCGCTGGCGTTCCTTGGCGCTCGGGAAAGTGGCGAACACCTTCTCCAGCCGTTCCTCGCGCCCGTTCTTTGGGGTCGAGTAGGCACCCATCAACAGGTTATCGAGCACCGACATGTCCGGGAACAGCCGTCGGCCCTCCGGTACCAGCACGATTCTATGGCGCACGATGTCCATCGAAGTGGCCTGGTCGAGCCGCGCGCCGTCGAGCGAGATGGTGCCACCGATGGGCTTGAGCAGACCGGCGAGCGTCTTCAGCGTCGTGCTCTTACCGGCGCCGTTGGCGCCGATGATGGCGACGATCTCGCCTTCGGGTACGTCGAAGGAGACATCCCACAGCGCCTGGACGGAGCCGTAGGCCACCTGCAAGTTCCTCACGCTCAGCATCAGGCGGCCTCTTCGCCGAGATACGCCTTGATCACCGCCGGATCACGAACGATGGCCTCGGGTGTCGCATCGGCAATCTTGACGCCGTGATGGAGCACGAGCACGCGGTCGGAGATCTTCATGATGGCGCGCATCTGATGCTCGACCAGGATCACCGTGATGCCGTTGGCGCGCAGCTTCAGCACCAGGTCGCAGGCGGCCTCGACCTCGGTGGGATTGAGTCCACCCATCGGTTCGTCGAGAAACAGCACCTTGGGTCGCGTGGCAAGGCAGCGCGCAATTTCCAATCGCTTCTGCTGGCCCAGCGTCAGGTCGGCGGCGTAGCTGTCGGCCTTCTCGGTCAGGTCGAGCATGCCGAGGATGCGCCGTGCCTCGGTCGTCGCCGCGAGTCGTTTCGGTTCATGCAGGAATGCGGCGAGTACGACGTTTTCCAGCACGGTCAGCTTGCGGAAGGGCTTGACAATCTGGAACGTGCGCGCCACACAGCGTTTAACGATGGCGTTCGGCCGGAGGCCCACCAGCTCTTCGCCGTCAAGCCGGACCGAACCCGATGTCGGGTCGAGGAAACCCGACATCAGGTTGAAGACCGTCGTCTTGCCCGCGCCGTTTGGGCCGATCAGGCCGAGGATTTCTCCCTGGTTCAGTACAAAGGCAAGGTCGGACACGGCCCGCAGGCCGCCGAAATCCTTGGTGAGGTGGCTGACTTCGAGGAGTGCCATGTCGGACTACGAGCGCTGCGTCGAGAGCCGCAGCACGAGGCGCAGCCTGCCCCAGATGCCCTCGGGTAGATAACGGATGGTCAACATCATGAACAGGCCATAGAAGATCAGGTGGCCGGACTGAAAACGCTCGCGGAAGATCTCGGAAATCGTCACCAGGAAGATCGCGCCAACGATCGGCCCGCCGGTGGTGGCGATGCCGCCGACCACGGCGATGAACACCATCTCGACCGACAGGGCCACAGAGAACACCGCATCAGGGTCGATGTAGCGGAAGTACAGGCCATAGAAGCCGCCCGCCAGTCCGACCAGGGCCGCGGACAGAGCCAGGGCCACCACCCGTGTGCGCACGGTGTCGATACCGGCCGCCTCGGCGCTGTCGATGTCCTCACGCACCGCAAGCAGATAGGCGCCGAGCCGCGACTGTGAGACGAAGAAGGTCACGCCCATCCCCAGCAGGGTCAGCACGGCAATGACGTAATAAAAGGGAATCTTGGTTTCCCAGTCGATGGCTCGGCCGAAGAGATGCAACTCGGGCAGGTGTGTGATCAGCAGACCCTGTGGGCCGGCCGTGAGGCTTTCCCAGTTGAGCGCGACCAGGCGCACGATCTCGGCCACGGCAAGAGTTGCGAGCGAGAAATACGGGCCGCGCAGGCGGAAGCAGATCAGTCCGATCGGAACGGCCATGAGACTGGCCAGGAACCCACCGATCACCATGCCCAGCCAGGGAGACCAGCCGAGTTTGAGATGCAGCAGCATGGTGGCGTACGCGCCGACGCCGAGAAAGGCCGAGTGACCGAACGAGACCTGGCCGGAATAGCCGCCGAGCAGATTCCACGCGACGCCGAGCAGGGTCGAGAACAGGACCATGATCAGCAGGTGCTGGAAGAACGGATTGGCCGTCGTGAGTGGTGCCGCGAGCACCGCCAGCGCGACGACGACCCCGATGATGCGGTTCTTGCTCACGACCTCCCCGCACCGAACAGGCCCGATGGCCGAAACAGCAGCACCAGCAGGAAGAGCACGAAGCCGATCGTGTCCTTGTAGGCCACCGAGACATAGACGGCGCCAAGCGACTCGACCAGGCCGAGCAGGACGCCGCCGGCGATCGCGCCAGGAATCGAGCCCAGTCCGCCGAGGACGACAACAACGAAGCACTTGACGACGAGAATCTCGCCGACGGTCGGATAGAGGTACAGCGACGGGGCCAGCAGTACACCAGCGGCCCCGGCCAGCGCGGTGCCAAGGCCGAAGGTGATCATGTCAATGCGTGCCACATTGACGCCCATCAGCGCAGCCGAGTCAGGGTTCTGTGCGGTAGCGCGAATGGCGCGACCGGTGTCGGTGCGCGACAGGAAGAAATAGAGTGCCGTGGTGATGATGATCGCGAGCACGAACGCAATTGCGAGCGGCACCGACACTGAGATCCCGAACGGCCGCATCGGAGGCGAGCTATAGGAGAGATTGATATTGCGGTAGTCGCCGGTCCAGAAGAGCAGCGCCAGGTTGGCGATCAGCAACGACAGCCCGGCGGTGTAAAGCAGCGTGTTGAGTTCGCCGCCGGCGATGATCTTCCTGAGCAGGAAGCGCTGCACGAACATGCCGAAGGCGAACATCGCTGGCATCCAGATCAGCAGCGACAGGAACGGGTCGATTCCGCCCAGCGCATACGACCAGAAGGCGCCGAACATGCCGAGCATCACCATCTCGCCGTGTGCCATGTTGATGATGCGCATGACACCGAACACGATCGTCAGCCCCACCGCGATCATCGCGTAGAGCGAGCCCATCAGCACGCCGCTGACCACGCTTTGCAGCAGTGTTTCCATCGCAGGATCCGCAACCGCCCGGCCGCGCCGCCCGAGGGCGGCGCGGATAGGTCAGATCAGTAGTGCTTCAGCGGGGAATCAGGGCCGGCTGGCCGGATCCGGGAAGATGTAGTTGGTCACGGCACCCGCCTTCGGATAGACGTCGAGCAGCGCGCCGCCGCGCCACTGGGCCATGACCGAGTGGTCGCGCGAATAGATGTTCTGGTTCGTGTAGGCGTCGCCCAGCGGGCCGGTCCAGTTGCCGAACTTGGTCTTGCCGAAAACCGTTTGCATGTCGGTCTTCAGCAGCGACTGGCGCAGGGCCTCGCGGTCGGCCTCCAGGTTGCCGGTGAGCTTGGTGCGCTGTATGGCGTCGGCGATCACATAGATAACGGCATAGCCTTCAACTTCGTGCTCATGCGGCTGGATCTTGTACATGGCCTCGAAGTTCTTGTAGAACGCCTTGGTCGCTGGGTCGTTCGGGTTGCCGGCCCAGGCTGCCGACGAAAACACATTCTCGGCCAGAGGGCCAAGCTGTTTGGCGAAGTCCTCCACGCCGAAGCCGCCGCCGAAGCCGACGAAGGCCCGCGCATTGATGCCGATCTCCTTCGCGTGGCGCGTCATGAGGACCGCGTCGGTCGTCGCTACCGCGATCAGCAGCACCATGTCGGGATTACTCGCCTTGACCTTGGTCATGATCGGCCTGAAATCCAGCGTGTTCACCGGGTAGGCCTCGTCATTGACGATCGGCACGTTCTTCGACTTCATGAAGGCCATGTTGGCGTTGCCGATGGTCTTACCGAAGAGGCTGTTGTCATAGACCACCGCCACCGATTTCGGCATCGCGCCCGGCACTTCCGAGATGAACTTGAAAAAGGCCTCGGGGTAAATCGAGCCGGTCGGATTCTGGCGGAACACGAAGTCGAACCCCTTGGCGGTGATGGCGTCGGCCGAGGGATGATCGACGACATAGGGTGTCTTCAGTCGCTGGGCGACCGAGGCGATCTCGATGGACTGGCCGGACGCGCGCCCACCGGTCAGGACCAGTACCTTGTATTGCGTGATCAGCTTTTCTGCCACCGTGGCGGCCATCGGGTTCTTGGCCTGGTGGTCTTCGATGATGACTTCGAGCTTGCGGCCGTTGACGCCGCCCTTCGCGTTGATTTCGTCGACGGCCATGGTGTAGGCCTTCTTGAACTTGTCACCGAACGGAGCATCGGGGCCGGTCATCGGCTGTGGCGCGCCGATCTTGATCGTTTCCTGGGCCACGGCGACAGAGGCCGCGGTACCACAGCATGGCCGCGAGCAGGTAGGACAGGGTTCGCTTCATGTGTCTCCTCCTTTGTGGTGGGTACGGTTTGCGACCGTCCTTATGAGTTCGTGCATCGGCATTACCCAAACTTGGCCGTGAGCCTTCCACACGGCTGCAGCACCCTTCCGTCTGCGGGCGCGGGTGGAAGGTCACGCTCACAAGGCGCGGGGAGCAGCCGACTTCATTATTACTCCGAACCCTGCTCCGTGGGCGGCCGACAACTCATGAAGCGCGGGCAGCGACGCCATGAGCCAAAACCCAAGCCGTTGTGAAGAGTATGAACGACCTGATGGCCAGTCGCGTCCGCAGCGGCTGACCCCCGACGCGTGACGCGCGGGCAGCGGGTCGCTAAGCTCGCGGCCCGGTGCGCAACAAAGGCGCATACGACAGGAGATGGTATGGACGCCTCCCCCCGCCGAGGGTGTTGAGCGAGATAGGCGGGGAAGTTGGGGCCTCTCGATCCGACGGCATCGAAGTGCCAAAGTGGGAAGTGCGTTAACTACCCATGAGGACGGAGGCCCCAGGATGAATGCTACGACGTATGGCTTGGATGTCGCAAAGAGTGTGATGCAGGTGTACTGGGTCGAGGGTGAGACGGGCGAGATCGGGCAGCGGACGGCTGAAGCGCACGCAGCTGGCGGCGTTTTTTGCGCAACGCGCACCCGGGCGGGTCGTGCTCGAGGCGTGCGGCAGCGCGTCACTCTTGGGCGCGCACGCTCGCGGGTCTGGGCCACGAGGTGAGGCTGGTGGCCGCGCGGCCGTGCGGGCGTACGTTCGGAGCAACAAGAACGACGCGGCCGATGCGCGGGCGATCTGGTCAACGGCACATCAACCGGGGTATGAGGTGGGTGCCCGTGAAGAGCGAGGAGCAGCAAGCGGTGCTGGCGCTGCACCGGGTGCGCGCGCAGTGGGTGAAGCGTGAGGACGGCAGACGGTGAACGGTTTGCGCGGGCTGCTCTACGAGTTCGGGGTGCTGCTGCCCGGGGGGCGGCGGGCGGGATTGAAGGGGTTGCAGGCGAGCCGAGCGCAGATCGACGCGGCGGTGCCGGCGCCGATGCGTGCGTTGATGGACGGGCAACTGGAGATGCTGAGCTGGATCGAGCCAGCGCATTGACGGCATCGAGGCGCAGACTGCAGGCGCTAGAGAGGCAACTGGAGAGCGCGCGGCGGGTGCGGCAGATTCCCGGGATCGGTCCTGCTGGGCGCGACGGCGTTGGCGGCGGTGCTGGGCGAGAATGCACAGGGCTGACCGCAGTGCCCGCGAGTTCGCGGCCAGCCTGGGGTTGGTGCCGCGCGCACAGTGGCACCGGGCGGCAAGGTAAGCATCGGCAAACTGAGCAAGCGCGGCGACCCCTACATCCGCACGCTGCTGATGCACGGGGCGCGCTCGGTGATCTGGCACGCCAAGATCAAGAGTGCAGTGGCTGGAGCAGATGCTGGCGAGGCGACCGCTGAACGTGGTGGTGGCGGCGCTCGCCAACAAGATGGCACGCACGGCCTGGGCGCTGGTGGCGCACGGCCGTGAGTATCAGGCGGGACTGGCTAGCGCCAGGCCGGGTGTGGCACGCCAATGCGGTAGCCACGTAGATCAACCCAACTGAAGGAGTGGATGCCGCAAAGAGTGCGTAACTCGAATCGATGAAGTGATGGCAAACGCGGGCGGTCCGCGGGTCGGTCAAGCTGAATGATTCCCGGAGCCAGGCTTCAAACCAAGCTCGCCGTGGGAGATGAGCTCCGGCCCTGCGAATACCCATCAGGGCCAGCAGCCCGGCATATCCGGCCGCGACCACAGGCCGGATATAAGACCGCAATCGTTCTCGCCAGAGCCAGAACTTCAACAATTCGCTTGCCACACGGGAGGCGTCCATATAAGACGACGATGCTTCCGCTTTCTCGCGCCCTGGCCGCGATGGCCCTGGCCTTCATCTCCGGCGTCGCCGGCGCCCAGACCTGGCCCGACAAGGCGATCCGGCTGATCGCCGTCTTTCCGCCCGGCGGTTCGGTCGACCAGGTCGCGCGCGTGCTGGCACAGCAGTTGACGAAGCAACTTGGGCAGAGCGTGATCGTCGAGAATATCGGCGGTGCCTCGGGCTCGATCGGTACCGCGGCGGTCGCCAAGGCCGCGCCTGACGGCTACACCTTCGGCGTTGTGTTCGATACGCACGGCACCAACGCGAGCCTGATCCCCAACATCTCGTACGACACAATCAAGGGCCTGGAGCACGTGACGCTGATCGGCACTTCGCCGATGGCGCTGGTCGCCTCCAGCAAGTCGAAGTACATGAAGTTCGCCGACGTCAACGCCGATGCGCGCAGCATCAAGGGCATCACGATCGGCTCGATCGGCACCGGCAGCCTCGGGCACCTCGCGATGATCCAGGCCGGCAAGCAGGACGGCTGGTCCTGGACGCACATCCCCTACCGGGGCGGCGGCCCTCTGATGAATGACGTGGTCGCCGGACACACTCCGTTGGGCATCGGCACCGTGTTTCTGGTGATGCCGCACGTGAAGGCGGGCACGGTCCGACCGATGGCGGTGACCGGCGCGAAGCGAAATGCGAGCCTGCCGGACACGCCGACGCTGGCCGAAAGCGGCATCAAGAACTTCGAGGCGCTCGCTTACTGGGGCGTGATTGCACCCGCCAAGACCCCGGCAGCCATCGTCGACCGCATGAACGCCGAATTGCAGAAGGCCTTGAAGGATCCGGCAGTCGCAGAGCGCCTCGCCGCGCAGGGCATGACCATCACCGGCCAGGGCCCTGCCGAGTTCAAGGCCTTCATGCAGAAGGAAGTCGAGCGCTGGAGCAAGGTCGTGAAGGAAAACGGAGTTTCAGCCGGATCCTAGGAGACTCCGCGCGGGAGTCAGTCGACGACGCCCACGCTTTCGACGCTGCGCGCCGGATCGCCACGCCGTGCGAACTGCGCGACCGCCACGCCGATCAGCGTGACCGCAGCGCCCAGCAGTTTGATCGCACCGTAGCCTTCGCCGGTCACCCACCACGCGACCAGCCCTGCCACCGGCGGCATCAGGTACATCAGCGGCGCGGTGCGCGCGACGCCGCGCACCGCATTGACCCAGCCCCAGACGATCCAGCCAACGAAAGCCGACAGCACGACCGCCCAGAACAATCCGGCCCAGATCGCGAGCGGCACGCTCGCCCAGTCGACGCGCAGGCCGGCGGGCAGGCTGAGGACCAGCACCGGCACGGAACCGAGCAGCGTCGCATAGGCCATCACCAGACGCCGCCGTGGCGCTCGATCAGGGGTTTCGCCGCCACGGTATACGCGGAGAAGAAGAATGCCGCGACCAGCAGCACCAGATCACCGCCGCTCGCGCCGCCATTGCGCGCCGAGCAGCTTGTCGGACAGGAATATCAGCACACCGACGCAGGCGACCCCGACGCCGGCGATCTGCGCGTGCGTCAGTCGCTCGACACCGAGCCCGCGCAGCAACAGCAGCGTGAATACCGGCCCGCAGGCCAGGATCAGCGAGCTCGAGAACGCGGTCGACCAGTCGATGCCGAAGGTCACGAGCCCGACGTGCATCAGGTGGCCCAGCAGTCCGAGCCGCAGCAGCGCCAGCCACTCGCCGCGCGGCAAGCGCGGCCAGTCCGTGCCGAAGCGCTGCCACAGCAACGCCACCGCGCAGACCGGCATGATCAAGTAGCGGACAAACAGGAACCCGCCGGGCGTCACCGCCGCGAACACTGCCTTCTGCACGCTGAAATTGATGCCCCAGACGAGGATCAGCGCGAAGGCGAGCAGCAACGCCGCTCGTTCCCGCGACGTCTCGCCGTCCTGCCGGAATCTGCAACTCGGATCGGTTCATCACTGCCTTGGCATGCCCGCATCGGAAACCCTCGGGCCGCATCGTGCGCCCGCTGGCGCTGCGATGCGAGGCCTCGTGCGACCACTGAGCCCGTAGTCGTCGTCCTCCAATCGCATTGGTCGCCGATTGGAGCGTCCCGACGCCGCGGTGTCAACGCAATACAATTGCGCCGCGCCGAACTGACCCTGCACAGACCTGTCCCACCCTCTCCGGCTTCCGCCCCGCTCCCGATGCACACAGCCTCCAAGGATTCGCCCGGCACCGCCGCGCTGCCACTGGCCGGCAAGATGGCGCTCGTCACCGGCGCCGCGCGCGGCATCGGACGCGCGATCGTGCGCAAGCTGGCGCATGCGGGCTGCGACGTCGTCGTCAACTACTACAACAGCCACGAAGAGGCTGAAGCGCTGTGCGAGGAATTTCGTGCGCTCGGCCGCCGTGCCCTCGCGCTCAAGGCCAGCGTCGGCCTGCCGGACAGCGTCGACGAGATGTTCACCGAGCTGACGCAAGCACTTCGATCCACCTCGACATCGTCGTCAGCAATGCCGCCAGCGGCGTGCTGAAGCCGGCGCTCGACATGACGCTGAAACACTGGCGCTGGTGCATGGAGACCAACGCCTTCGCGCTGAATCTGCTGGCGCAGCGCGCGCGCCGCTGATGAAGGACGGCGGCCGCATCATCGCGATGTCGAGCCTGGGATCGCTGCGCGCGATGCCCAACTACGCGTTCATCGGTGCCTCGAAGGCGGCACTCGAATCGCTGGTGCGCTCACTGGCGCAGGAGCTCGGACCCGCGCGGCATTCGCGTCAATGCGGTGAGCGCGGGCGTCGTCGAGACCGACGCGCTCTGCCTACTTTCCGAACCGCGAAGAACTGGTCGCCAACTTCAAGGCGCGTACGCCGGCTGGGCCGGTGCTGACGCCCGAGGACGTCGCCGGCGCCGTCTACCTGCTGTGCCTGCCGGAGGCCGCGATGATCAACGGCCACACGCTGTTCGTCGACGGCGGCTTCGCGATCTCGGGCTGACCTCATGACCGACACACACAGTATTGATTCCGGACTGGCAGGCAAGGTGGCGCTGGTCACCGGCGGCAGCCGCGGCATCGGCCGTGCGATCGTCGAGCGCTTCGCCGGCGACGGCGTCGACGTCGTCTTCTTCTATCGCGGTAACGCCGAGGCCGCGCGTGAGGTGGTCGAGGCGGTTGCAAAGACGCGGTGGCAAAGCCGAGGCAATGCAGGTCGACATTGCCGATGCAGCCGCCGTCGCGGCGGCGGTCGACGCTGTTATCGAGCAGCCGCAATCGCATCGATGTACTGGTCAACAACGCCGGCGTCGTGCGCGACAACCTGCTGGCGCTGCTGAGGACACGGACATCCGCACCGTGCTCGACACGAACATCGGCGGCGTGTTCAACGTGACGCGCGCGGTCGTGCCGCACATGATCTCCAAGCGCTCCGGCCGCATCGTCAACCTCAGCTCGGTGGCGGCCGAAAAGGGCGGCCGCGGCCAGTCGAACTACGCCGCCAGCAAGGGCGCGATCAACGCATTCACCCGCGCCATGGCGGTAGAGCTGGCCTCGCGCAAGATCACGGTAAACTGCGTGGCCCCCGGCGTGATCGAAACCGAAATGTCGCAGCAGGTGCGCGATCTGGCCGGCGACGAGTCAAGGCACGCATCCTGCTGCGCCGCTATGGGCAGGCCCGAGGACGTGGCCCATGCCGTCTGGTTCCTCGCTTCGCGCTTTGCCGACTACATCACCGGCGAGGTGCTGCACGTCGACGGCGGCTTCAAGATGGAGTGAGGGAGAGATAATGGCAGAACAGGCAATCAGCCAGCAGATATCGATGCCGTATTTCCGAAGGTGGCCCAGATCATCGCCGACGCGCTCGGTTGCGACGTCGATGACGTCAAGCCCAAGGTTTCGCTGATCGAAGGGCTGGACGCCGAGTCGATCGACTTCCTCGACCTGGTGTTCCGCCTCGAGCGCGGCTTCGGCGTGAAGATCCCGCGCGGCAAGATCGTCGAGGATGCGCGCGGACCGCTTGCCGGAAGCCGAGTTCGAGAGCAAAGGCATTGTTACCGAGGCCGGCCTCGCTCGGCTGCGCGAATTTCTCAGCGAAGTTCCGGCCGAGCGCATCAAGACGCCGTTGAAGGCCGCGGATGTTCCGCGCCTGTTCACGCCCGAGACCTTCTGCAAGGTCGTTGATCCGCGCGCAGCGCGCGGCGCAGCCCACGGCCTGAACGGCCAGAGCCTCTGACCCACGCCGCCGGGCGGGTGACCATGAGCGAGCGCTTTCGCGCCTTCTCATTCGTCGACCGCATCACGCGCCGCCCGGCGGCCGCGTCGAGGGTCATCTACACCGTGCCGCCGCCGTCGACCCGCTTTCCCGCCTCGCTGATGGCCGAGGCCGTGGGCCAGCTCGCCGCCTGGTCGGCGATGGCCCAGTTGGACTTTGCCTGGCGACCGGTCGCCGGGCTGGCCGCCGAAAGCGCGCTATCACCACGCCGCCGCACCCGGGTGCAGCGCTCACGCTCGAAGCCGACATCGAGCGTTGCGATCCCGAGGCGGTGGCCTACAGCGGCCGGCCTTCGATCGACGGCCGCTGTGCGCTCGAACTGGTCGACTGCGTCGGGCCGATGCTGCCGATGGAAGAATTCGATGCGCCGGAGGCGGTACGAGCCGACTTCGACACGCTGCTGCACGGCCGGTGCCGCGCCCGGGCGTTTCACCGGCGTCCCGCGCCGCAGCTCGCACGATCCAGGAACACGCGCCGGGCAAGCGCTTTCGGCGCGATGCTGCAGGTTCCGCTCCAGTCGGGCGCGCCCTACTTCGACGATCACTTTCCGCGCCGGCCGGTATTTCCCGGCACGCTGCTGATGGATGCGCTTGCTGGCACTCGCCGGTGCAGCTGGCGCCGCGAGGCCGATGCCTGCGGCTGCAGCCGCCGCTCGCTGGCGCCGAACAGTCAGCCACGTGAAGATCCGTTCCTTCACCGCACCCGGGACCGCACGCTGGAGCTCGAAGTCGAGCTGCTCGATGCCGACGCGCAACGCGCGCGGATGAAGCTCGGGCGCGCAACGAAGGCAAGGCGGTCGCCACTGCGCGCATCGAGTCGGCCGGCTGGAGTGCTGTGCAGCCATGACACGGCCTCGCGTCGCGATCACCGGGCTGGGACTCGTCACGCCGGTCGGCAACGATGTCGCCAGCAACCTGGGCGGCCCTGCTGGCCGGCGCGCAGCGGAGCCGCCCGCATCGCGAGCTTCGATGCCAGCGGCTTTCCGGTGCGCATCGCGGCCGAGGTCAAGGGCCTGCAGCCGCTGCGGTCGAACAGGCCGGCCGGCGATCGCAAGCTGCTGAAGTTCGCCAACCGCGTCGCACCGCTTCGCGCTGGTGGCGGCCGCGCCAGGCGTTTGCCGACGCCGGCATCCGCCCGACACCGGACACGGCCGACGCGCTGGGGCTGCGTGGTCGGCACCGGCATGATGGGCGTGACCTACGATGAGCTCGCCCAGGTGCAGCACGACGCGGCACCGGCGGGCGAGCTCCCGGATCGTCTGCTGTCGAGCGCAGGGCTCGGCGGCCGACCCGCTGGTCTTCTGCCGCAGCCAGTCGAGCGCGGGCGTCGCGCTGCTGATGCGGGTGTTCGGCATCCGCGGCTACGCGAGTTCGGTGCACACCGCCTGCGCCTCCGGCGGCCAGGCGGTCGGCACGGCGCTGAAGCTGATCCGCCGCGGCGTGGCCGATCGCGTGCTCGCAGGCGGCTTCGATTCGATGATCAACCCGGTCGGCCTGGCCGGCTTCTGCCTGCTCAACGCGGTGTCGCCGGACAACGACACGCCGGAGCGCGCGAGCCGCCCGTTCGACGCCACCCGCAACGGCTTCGTGCTCGGCGAGGGCGCGGGCTTCCTGGTGCTCGAGGAGTGGGAGGCGGCACGGCGCCGCGGCGCGCGCATCTACGCGGAACTGGCTGGCGACGGCAACTCGCTGTCGAGCTATCGCATCACCGATTCGCACCCCTCCGGCGACGGGCCGATCCAGGCCATGCGCCAGGCCATCGCCGATGCCGGCGCCGCGCTGGCCGACGTCGACTACCTGAACGCGCATGGCACGTCGACGCCGATGAACGACCGCAGCGAATGCGCTGCGGTCAAGGCGGTGTTCGGCGAAGACTGGCGCAAGGTGGCAGTCAGTTCGACGAAGAGCGTGATGGGCCATCTGATCGCAGCCGCCGGCGCGGTCGAAGCCGCGGTGTGCGCCCTGGCGATCCACCACGGCACGCTGCCGGTCAACGCCAATCTGCGCGAACTCGATCCCGACTGCGACATCGACGTCGTGCGCGACGCACCGCGCGAGCGCCGCATGCGCGTGGCGCTGTCGAATTCGCTCGGCTTCGGCGGCTCCAACAGTTGTCTGGCATTCCGTCACCCCGCCGACGCCGACGCGCTCGTCGGTCGCGGATCCTGACGATCATGGCGCACGCGCATCGTCATCACCGGCGGCGGCGCGATCTGCGGCGCCGGTCGCTCGCCCGACGACATCCTGCACGCCATCGTCGCACGGCCGTTCGGCCATCGGCCCGATCACGCAGTGGGACGCCGCGGCCTGGCCAGTCAAGATCGCCGCCGAGGTTGCCGACTACAACGCCGGCGCGCTGACCGGCGACCGCAAGCTGCTGAAGTTCATCCGCCGCACCGACGTGTTCGGCCTGTATGCGGCCGACCGCGCCATCGAGGCAGCGGCTTGACGCAATGGCGCGACACGCTCGACGAGGAAGCAGCCACACGCTTTGCCGACAGACCGGCGTCTTCGTTGGATCGGGCGGCGGCACCTTCGGCAACCAGTACGACTACCTCCCGCTTATCGCAGCCGGCAAGGCGACCTCAAGATCTTCGGCCAGGAACTGTCGGCCACGGTCAACCCGATGTGGCTGCTGCGGTCGCTGCCCAACAACGTGCTCGGCCATATCGGCATCCGCCACGGGCTCAAGGGCCCGAACGCCTGCATCACCAACCACAGCATCAGCGGATTGCTGGCGCTGGCCGAGGCGGCCGATGCGCTGCGCGCCGGAGAATGCATCGCGCGCCGTCGTGGCCGCGCACGAAGCGCCGATCGAGCCGCAGACGCTGCTCTACTACCAACAGCATGGGGCTGCTCGTCGCGCGAAGCGCTGCGCCCTTTCGACGCGCGCCATGACGGCAGCGCGATGGGCGAAGGCGCGGCGGCCCTGGTGCTGGAAACCGAATCGGCCGCGCGCGAGCGCGGCGCCGCGGTGCTCGGCGAAGTGCTGGGCGCGGGCAGCGGCAGCGACGGTCTTGGCCTGCTGCCGGTGCGCGACGACGGCGACGGTCTGGTGCGCGCGATCGAAGCCGCGCTGCTGGCCGCGCATCGCGCCGCGCCGACGTGGGCATGATCGTCGCGCATGGCAACGGCACGCCGAACTCCGACGTGTCGGAAGCGCGCGCGCTGGCGCGCGTGTTCGGCGCCGACATGCCGCCGGTCACCGGCTTCAAATGGGCCTTTGGTCACCTGCTGGCCGCAGCCGGGCTGATCGAAGCCGTCGCTGGCGATCGCCGCGCTGCGCGCCAGCATCGGTGCCGGGCATCGCGCCACTGGCCGACATCGACCCGCGTGCGGCCCGCTGAATGCTTCGCGCGGACACCGCGCCCCGCGCAGTGACGTGGCGTTGCTGCTCTCGCGGGGCTTCGGCGGCACCAATGCCGCCTGCCTGCTGCGCGCTGCCGCGCACGTGAACCACCCTGCCGGAGCCGCCGGCAGCCGCGATGGCACGACGCGCTGCGGGGTCGACACGGTGAGATCGCGCGCATCGAACGGCTGCTCGCCGAAACGCCGTCGGGAGAGCTGCGCAAACTCTTCTCGCACAGGAGTTGCACGACGCAGGCGACGGTCCCGGCCGCGCCGCCAGCCTGGCCGCCCGCTTCGCCGCCAAGGAAGCCTGTACGAAGCTCTTCCCGCGCGAAGCGGCTCTCGGCGCCGTCGGGCCCATCGACTTTTCGGTCGCGCGCGACGGCTACGGCGCACCGACGGTCGAACTCAGCGAAGCCGCGCAGATCGCGCTGGGCCGCAACCGCCTGCGCACGATCAACCTGTCGCTGACGCACGACCGGTCGACGGCCATCGCCGTCGCATTGGCGCAGGCCGACCGCGCCGCGCCGTCGCGCGCCGCGCGGTTGCTCTATCGTCTGCTGCCGTTCCGCCGCGAGGTGGTGCTCGACAACCTGCGGCGCGTCTATGGCGAGGCGGTCGACGCCGCCGAGATCGAACGACTGGCGCAGGCACATTACGGTCACCTCGGCCGCCTGTTGTGGGAGTTCTTATGGTTTCCGTGGCTGTGCCAGGCGCGGCGCATCGGCGATGGTGCGGGTGGAGAACCTCGACGCGCTGCTCGCGGCGCATGCGCAAGGCAAGGGCGTGCTGATCCTGACCGGCCACTTCGGCAACTTTGAAGTGGCAACCGCCGCCGGACTGGCGCAGTTTCCCGCAAGCGCAGGGCCGCTTCCACTTCGTGCGACGCCCGATCCGGCCCGAATGGCTCGATCGCCTGGTGACGCGCCGCTTCCGCAAGGCGGGCTTCGGAGTGCTGCCCGAAACGTGGCGGCCTCGACGCCATCCTCGACCGGCTGGGCGCCGGCGACCTCGTCGTCTTCCCCTTCGACCAGCATGCCAACCGCAAGGACGGCGTGCTGGTCGAGTTCTTCGGCCATCCCGCCGGCACCTTCCGCAGCCTGGCCGTGATCGCACTGGCCACCGGAGCGCCGGTGGTACCGGCTTCCAGCTGGCGGGAGCCCGACGGCCAGCATGTGCTGCGCTTCGAAGCTCCTATCATGCCCGTCGAGCATGCCGATACCAACGAAGCCATCCGCCTCAATTCCCGCGCCTACAACCGCGCGCTGGAACGCATGATCGTGCGCCGGCCCGAACAATGGTGGTGGGTGCACCGCCGCTGGAAAGCCTGGGCGAAGCGGGCGACAAAGGCCTGAAATGCACTGAACATCGCGCCGATCGGTAGAATCACGATTCGCGCGGGCACTTGACTTGCTCGGGTCAGTCGCGCGATGTGCGTGAACCCGCAAGAGCGAATCGGCTTACATCGTCACCATGCAGCTCTCGCCGCCCGACAATGGATTCGCTTCAGTGATGCGCCCGGCGCTGCGCCAGTGCAGCCGCTGGACGGTCGCAACGCTCGGCATCTGCCTGCTGCTGATCGCGGCGTCGCCCGCGATCGCGCACGAATCCGAGCAGTACACCTTGCCGGCGGGACGCGACTTCGCCGATCTCGGCCCATATTTCACGAAGATCGTGTACGACTCCATCGTCGGCGCAGTGGCCGACACCAACGCCGCGATCGCGCAGGCCATTGAAGGCGGAGAGTCCCGTTCGCAGATCGACGAGCTTCAATCGGCGGACTTCATCGCCGGCAAGGTGTGGCAGTACATCTTCGCGGCGATCCCTGCCAATGAGTTGCTCGATGCCACCCTGGCGTCGGATTCCGTGCAGTCCCAGTACCCGGGTTTAGTCACGATGTATCGGCCAACGGTGTCGATCTATGACGATCCTCTCCTCGTGATCGACCTGACCAAGGTCGTGCGGACGTTCTTCCGCGCGGGCAGCGTGAGCGCCGGCGGGGTTGTCGTCGGCACCGACAAGATCATTCACTTCATCAACATCGGCCGGATCTACCACAGCAAGTACGAGGTCCGGATCAAGCGCGGCCTGCCGGAGAACGAAGCCATCAAGTCGGCCATCGCGTCGACGTCGCGCAATCCGCTGACGTCCGAGGACGGAGTGCTCGGCATGTGGACCACAGGCATCCATTCCAACGGCGACCTGGCAGCCGACTATGCCGGCCTGATGTTCTATCGCAACCTGACCGAGTCGGTGCGGATCGGATCGCGCGAACTGCCGTCAATGCTGATGCGGGACGGTCCGTACTGGCGCGTACGCATTGAGCCCGACTCCGACTTCTTCGTTGCCTTCATCACGCCCCACTGGAACGAGGTGCTCAACCCCAACAAGTATGTGGGCTATACCGGTGGCCGTATCCGTACGCTGGTCCGGGAACGATGCCCATTGGCCATGGAGTGGTATCGCGATCCACACGGACAGCCCCGCGGACGTGAGCAGTTCGTGGCGATCGAACAGGAACTCGCCACCTACTACGGCAGCAATTACGGCCACGAGAGCAATCCGACGCATCCGGTGACCATCGCCGACACTTGCTTCCCGAAGGGTACGGCGAGCGCGAAGCCGGCGAGCGACGACAAAGTGAAGGTGGCTGCTGCCGGGCCGTCGCCGGGCGCGACAGGCACGCGGGACGTCGCCGGCAGCGCAGCGGCGCCCGGCCCCGATGCGCTCGGCCGCACGCCGCTGTGGTGGGCCGCGCGTGATGGCGACGCGGAACGGGTGCAGGTGCTGGCCGCGACACGCAGCGAGATTGACCGCGCCGATGTGGACGGTGAGACACCACTGCATGCCGCCACGCGGGCCGGTAGCGTGACGGTCGTCCGCGAACTCCTCGATCGCGGCGCGAATCCTGATCGTGCCGCACAGTATGGCGTGACGCCGTTGATGCTGGCCGTCGCGAGCGGCAGGATGGATGTCGCCATCGTGCTGCTCCAGGCCGGGGTCAATCCGAACTCACGCGATATGTTCGGAACGACAGCCCTCCACGTTGCCGCAATGCGCGGCAACGTCGTGCTGACCAATCGGCTGCTTCGGGAGGGCGCGAATCCGCTGATTGTTGACGACGGCGGCAATACAGCGCTGCATCTGGCGGCGCGCCGGGGCAACAAGGAGGTCGTGTCCATGCTGATGGCGCGCGGCGCCGACGCGAATGCCCGCAACAATTCCGGCGCGACTCCGCGCGACGAGGCCGGCAGCCAGGGGCACGCCAGCACGGCGGAACAGATGTCGTTGGACGTGCGCGCGCCCTCCTCTCCACCGCTCGCCGGCAAGGCGCCGGCCGATGCTGCTGTGGCCTATCGCGCGTCGGCGCCGCCGGGCGACACTGCGGTGACACCCCCCGAGGGTCAGACCCCGGCGGGAAAGACCGAGTAATTGGAGTTGTATCGCATGCTCCGACAACTGCTCCCTCGGCCATCGGCGCAAACGTTCTCTGCCCATCGCGCAGCGGCATTTGCAGCGGTGTTGCTGCTCGGAGGTGCGCTGGGCGGCTGCGCCATGCAGGGCAAACCTCCTGCCGCGGGCTCTGCAGACCGCGAGTTGCCCGCCGCGACCGGCAGTGCAGTCGTCGCCACCTGGCAGGCCCGGCTCGGGCAGCATGTTGTCAGTGCCGGCGGCGGCGATCCTGCCGCGCTGTCGCAGCTTCCCGCGCTGCGTTCGCCGGCCGTCGCGCGGCCCGGCCAGATCATTTTTGCGGCCACCGATGTCGACGCGTTCGTCCCGGAGCGAGACGGCTATGACGTTTCCGGTCTGCTGCTTGGCAAGGAAGGCACCGCCTCGCGTCCGCGTTACGTCTTCATCGTCGGAACTGTCGAACGTCGGGACTATTGGCCGGTAGCAGTCGTCGACATCCGCGTCGCGGCGATGACGATGAAAGCTGGTGTCGCCTCATGGGAAACCGGTCCCGCCAACGCAGAAGCTCTGGCGCGATATCGCCAGAACGCCGGACCTTCGCCGACCGCAGTGCGGTTCCCCGCTGAATTGGATCAGTTCCGGCTCGTCGGCTGTGAGCCTGGAGTCTGTGTGGAAGAACTCCGCTCCGGCGCCCGCTGGGCCCTGTACCCGGAGGCGCCGGCAGCGCGCTGAGCGCTGAAACCGAGACGGCAGTCTGCCCTCCCGCCCTTCGAGGGGACCACGCCCCCGTTGATCGATGTCAGCCCGTCACCGGCACGCGCTCGGACAATGGGTCGCTCGACCATGACGGCATGACACGACCTCGATGAGTCCGCTGGGAATCACGCTGCTGATGCTCGTCGGCTTTGCTGCGTTCGCCTGGCTGGCGTGGCGCAAGCTGGCGATCGTCGCTGCACTGGCGCCCGAGAAGCGGCTTGATGATCCCGCCCGGCGGGTTGCGCGACTGCTGCGTATCGGCTTCGGCCAGTCCCAGCTGCTGTCGGGCGATTTCCGTCCCGGTCTGATGCACGCGGCGATCTTCTTCGGCTTCCTCGCTCTGCTCATCCGCAAGCTGCATCTCATCTTCATCGGCTACGACCCGCTGGCAGTGATCCCCGGAACGTTCGGCGCCGCGTACACCGCCTTCAAGGACTTCATCGAACTCGCGGTGCTGATGGCGGTCGGCTATGGCTATTGGCGACGCTTCGTGCTGCGCCCTGCCCGGCTCGAGCCGAACCGCGAAGCACTGCTGGTGCTGACGCTGATTCTCGTGATCATGATCACGGACTTCGGTTTCGACGCGTTCCGCTTCGCCAAGTACAGCGCCACCGTGCCCGCGATCGCGCACGAACAGGCCTGGGCGTGGATCGGCGGGCCTCTTTCGCTGGCGCTGTCGGGGCTCGCGCCGGGCGCGATCGACGTGGGCTATCACGCGTTTTACTGGGTGCAGATGGCGACGGTGTTCACCTTCCTGGCCATCCTGCCGATTGGCGAACACTTCCATATCGTCACCGCGTTGCCCGTCGTTTATTTCGGGCGCGACGCCCCGGCCAATCGCGTGCCGAGCGTCGATCTCGCGCCGCTGATGGACGATACGGCCGACCCGGACCAGCTTCAGATCGGCGCGAAGACCGCGCTTGATCTCACCTGGAAGGAAGGGCTCGACGCATTCACTTGTACCGAGTGCGGGCGCTGCAAGGACTCGTGCCCGACGTTCCTGACGGGAAAGCCGCTGTCGCTGAAGTGGGTCAACGACGAAATCAAGCATCACCTGGTCAAGGAGCGCGAGACGATCCGTGCCGGTGCGCGCGTCCGGCTTCCCGCTTTGGTCACCAGCGCGATCAGCGAAGAGACGTTGTGGGCCTGCACGACCTGCGGCTACTGTGAGGTCGCCTGCCCGATCGGCCTCGAGCATCTGCCGAAGTTCTATCGCCTGCGCCAGCGGCAGGTGATGATGGAAGGTGAGTTTCCGCACGAGCTGAACCGCGTTTTTTCCGCCTACGAGTCGCAGGGCAATCCGTGGGGTCTCGATGCGGGCACGCGCGGCGACTGGGCCCAGGGGCTCGACCTGCCGACGGTGACGACGCCGGACGAGGTCGCGGCGCTCGACTACCTGTACTACGTCGGCTCAGCCTCGTCGTTCGATCCGCGCGGCCAGAAGATCGCGAAGGCGTTCGTGCGTGTGGCACGGGCGGCCGGCATCCGGCTCGGCATCCTCGGAGCGCAAGAGGGTTCCACTGGCGAGTGCGTGCGCCGGCTCGGCAACGAAATGGTTTTCCAGCAACTGGCCACCGCACTGGTTGAGACGCTCAACGCGCTGGGCGTCAAGCGCATCGTCACCAGCGACCCGCACGCATTCAATGCACTGAAGAATGAACTGGCGGAATTTGGCGGCCACTACGAGGTGGTGCACCACACGCAGGCGATCGATGCCTGGATCCGCGATGGGCGACTGCGGCTCACGCGGCCGCACCAGCGCGTGATCTATCACGAGCCCTGTTACCTCGGCCGGCACAACGGCGAATACGAGGCGCCGCGCCGTGTGTTGCAGGCGATCTCGGCGGATGCACCGCTCGAATTCGCTCTCGCGCGCGACAAGGCGATGTGCTGCGGCGCCGGTGGCGGCCGCATGTGGCTCGAGGAAACTATCGGTACACGCATCAACGTGCTGCGCGTTGAGCAGGCCCTCGAGCGACAGCCGGCGGCGGTCGCGACCGCCTGCCCGTACTGCGCGGTGATGCTCGGCGACGGGCTGGCACAGAAAGACGATCGCGTCGCAGCGCGAGACATTGCCGAGCTGGTGGCAGAAGCCCTGCAGTAGGCACCTTCCTGCCTTCCGGCTGGCGTTGCCGGCAGCGATTCCTCGATGCGGCTCGCGCTGCTCGCAGCGTGCGACCGCAGCGGTTCGTACACCAACCCATGCAAGCCTACTGGGCGACGAGCCGCGCGCTTGTCGAATTATCCGCGCCGGCGATGCCGCATTGCCCGTAGCTGCAATCGCGGCGCCGACCTACCGTGCAACTCAAGCGATGCATGCCTCCAGGGTGTGCATCGAGCTTGCCCTGTACCGCGGATGACTCGTCGATGACCGCCATTGCGCACCGTTCTCGAGCAAAGAAGTTTCCGGGCTTGCGCCGGTCTCACGTCGTTTGCATCAGGCGCCGCCGATCTTGCGTCGATGTCTTTCGCCCCGGCAGGCAAAGCAGCCTGCTTCCACCTGTGTTCTTCCCGCAAGGAGTCATGCCATGAGCACCACCCGCACTCGTATCTCTTCCGATCTGATCGCCACAACCACCCGCATCTCCGCTGCGCTGCTCGTCACTGCCGCATTCACCGCGAGTGCAAATGCCGAGTACCGCTGCGATCCGGCGCCGAACTGGACCGACCGGGCCGCCTGCGAAGCCGCAAACCAGGGCCCAGATGCCTTGCGACGTTTTGTTCAGACGATGAATACGCTTCGGATCAATCTGCAGTTCACGGACTATGTCGACTTCAAGACTGCAGAGCGTTGGGACGCGCAGCGTCGTCAAACGGCCGAGGAGAAGTCGTCGGACGACAACGCGGTCAAGCTTGCACTCAGCGAACGCGGCTGATCGACAGACTCTCGGCGCGGTCGCTCCATGGGACCGCTGCGCCGTTCGGCTGTCGTGCTCCGACGGCGCAGCGCCACCACGCCTACGCGATCTTGCCGAGGATTCCGTTGATCTCGTCCTTAGAGAACGCGCGCATCGTCTGCGTCCGTACGTTGCCCGCCGAGCCAATCGCCATACCGAGTGCGGTCATTGCGGCGTCGTCCGGAGCATCGAAGATAACGACGACATCGTGGGCACCCATGGTCCAGTAGAACTCCTTGGCCGTCACGCCGAACTTCTTCGCCAACTCGCGAACGGCGTCGGCGCGCTTGGTCGTGTCCTTAATGCCGCGGATGCCCTGATCCGTAAAGTTGGACAGCACAATGTAGGTTGCCATGCGATGCCTCCCTTGATCGTGACCGAGGCCCCTTATCCTTCTCGATCTGCTCGCGGCATGGCATGGGCCCCATCGATGCCTGCCGCGATTCGGCGGCGACACCCGCAGTGCGCGGTCGTCCTGTCGCAGGCCGATCAAGATACTCCCGGCGCTGGGCTTTGGCACGACCTATCGAGGACTGGACGCGGCATCACCGGACATCTCCGGCCCGCTGCCTTCCGTCATGCACTAGTGGCCTGTGACAGCCAATTCACAAGTGCCTTGCGGGCCGGAGCGGCCGATTGCTTTGTCGCTCGCCTTGCGAATATGCGACGACTATTCGACGCGGCTCGCTTCGCGCACTCGGCTCGCTCGGGCCCGCCTTTCACTCGCGAATCGACTGTTACAGGCCACTAGGTTTCCGGGGTTATGTCGAGCGCGACCAGGAAGCGCGCCACCATGTTGTAGGTGGCAGTGGCCGCAACGAGTTCGACGAGTTCGTTCGGCGGCAGTTGCCGCTTCAGTTCGTCGAACAGACCGTCCGGGATCTTCACCTCGCGCGTGCTCGCGATTGCGAAGCGAATCACCGCGCGCTGCAGATTGTCGTACTGTGGGCTGGTCGCCGCCGCATCCGGATCATCGAGCGCCGCAAGCTGCGCATCACTCGCGCCAGCCTTGCGCAGTTCCGGAGCGTGATGGTGGAACTCGTACAGGGCTCCCGTCAGGCGCGCCACGACGCAGATCGCCAGTTCGCGCAGGAAAGGTGATAGGGCCAGCTCGGTGCGGATCGTGCGCAGGTACCCGTTCCAGCCGCGCGCCAGGGGCTCCGACCACAGCAGCATGCGATCGAGGTTGAGCAAACTGCCACCACGTCGTGCCTCGATGGCCGTCACCAGTTCACGATTACGCGGCGCAAGGTTCTCGCTCCAAGGAGGCAGGCGCATCATCGACTCCCGAACAGACGTTTGAGAAACACCCACAAGGTCGCGAAAAAGGCGGGCGCCCGCGGCAGCGGTACCGCGGGCGCGCCGGCCGCCGGCGGATGCCTGGCTGCGAGATCCGCCGCGAAGGTCGTGAAGAACCGGTCGGCCATCGTGGCGGATGCGGCATCGACGAGGCGCGAGCCGATCTGCGCGATCTTGCCGCCGATCGAAGCATTGACGACATAGGTCATCCGCGTCGAGCTCGCATCGATCGCCTCGAGCTTCACGCGTGCGTCGCCGCGCGAGAAACCCGCCGCACCGCCCTGCAGGTCGAAGCGAATCGTGTAGGACTCCGGCGCGTGCACGTCGGCGAGTTCGAGCTTGCCCTTGAAGCGAGCCTTTACCGGACCGATCGCGGCGTTGACAGCGACGTCGAAGGCGTTCTCGCCGCTGGCCACGATGCTCTCGCAGCCCGGCACCGCGCCTTCGAGCGCCTCCGTATCGTTCAGCGCATGCCAAGCGATCTCGCGGCTCACTGGCAGCGTGCGTTCCCCGGTCAGTTCCACTGTCGTTTCTCCTGGGCAGCGCGGCCGATCGCGCCGGGTCGGCTGTCAGCTGCGCCGTCAGCTCTTCGAGGGTAGCCAGATTGTGCACGGGCAGGAATGCATCGACGTGCGGCAGCAGCGCGCGCACGCCACCGGCGCGCGGCTCGAAGCCCTCGTAACGCAGCAACGGATTGAGCCACACCAGGCGCCGACAGGACTTCGCGAGCCGCTCGGCCTCGCGCTGAGTTGCTGGGTGTCGCCGTGCTCGAGGCCGTCGGTCACCAGCAGCACGGTCGGATTGCCATACAGCACGCGCCGCGCCCATTTCAGGTTGAACTCATGCAGCGCCTGCGTGATGCGGGTCCCGCCCGACCAGTCCTCCACGGCCTGCACGACGGCGTTCACCGCCACGTCGGGGTCGCGCGCCGCAAGCTGGCGTGTGATGTGCGTCAGGCGCGTGCCGAACAGGAACGAATGCACGCGATGGTTGGCCGCCTCGCGCCCGCTGGTCAGCGCATGCAGGAAGTGCAGGAACATGCGCGAATACCGGCTCATGGAACCCGAGATATCGACGATCGCCACCAGCGGCTCCGGCCGGGTGCGGCGCCGGCGGTATGTGACTGCGCTGATCTCCCCGCCGTGGCGCGCCGACGCGCGCAGCATCGCGCGCAGGTCGACCCGATGGCCGCGCACCGCTGGCGCCTCGCGGCGCGTCGGCAGCCTGGCGAAGAAGGGATCGAACTGTGCAAGCAGCCGCTTTGCCGCTGCCCATTCCGCCGCACTCATCGTATCGAAGTCCGCTTTGCGGAGTTGTTCGCGGTCAGTCCACGAGAGTGCCGCATCGATCTCGATACGCTGGCTGTCATGCGGCTGCGGCGGCTGCGGCACCGTGCCCTTGAACATCGCGTCGGCCAGGCGTCGGTTCTCCTGTGGCACGGACGACTCGGCCTTCTGCTTCATCTGTGGCATCAGCAGTTGCATGATCTTGCCGAGCAGATCAGGGTCCTTCCAGAAGATGTGGAAGGCCTGGTCGAACAGGGTGCGGTGCTCGCCACGACTCAGGAAGCACGCCGACAGCACGGCATAGAAGTCAGCGCGCGAGGCGATGCCGCCGGCACGCAGCGCGTCGTAGGCAAGCAGAATGCGGTCAGTGCCGACGGGCAGCCCGGCATCGCGCAGCACGCGCGCGAAATGCAGCACGTTGTCGGCCAGACGCCCCGGCAGCACACTGCCCGGTGGCGGAATCACGCCGGCGCTCGTCATCGACCTACCCCAACGGACTGCCGGCGATCGGCGTACCCGCATGCGGCTCGTGCCGCCCGCGCGCGGGCCGTTCCGCCCAGTAGCCGGCGGCGACGAGCAGCCACTGCGCCTGCCCGACCCAGGCGATGGCCTCGACTGATGGCGGGGGTGGGCCGACCGCATTGGCGACCTGTATGGCGAGCAGCATCGCAGCCAATACCCATGGTTTGAAGCCCGCGCTTTCCCAGCGGGCGTGCGCAGATACATGGCAAAGCACCCCGCGAACAACGCGAGCTCGAGTACCAGTTCTGCGACCGGCCGAGTTCCACAGACCCAGCCCCAGCCGCGGGCCGCCGGCAATCAGCAGCGGCAAGTCGGGCCGGTGCACGATGAAATCGAGCAGCCAGTGACTGACGACGAGCAGCCCCACCACCCAGGCCCCGCGCCTGTCGCGAGTAACCCCGAAGTACGCTGCCCCCAGCACGGCGCCCCAGGCCGATGACAGCCAGCAGACTATGCGAGATCGGGTAGTGGACGAACATCGAGTGGCGCCCCACTGAAGGACGGATCGATCTTTACCCGCTCCAGGCCGAGCAACAGCAGCGTCGGCCACATCAGGTCCATGAACTGCGCCGCGAGGAACAGTGTGCCGAGCGATGTCCGCGGCGCGACGCGCTTGGCGGCAAACCCCAGTGCGAAGTGACCGATGAACACACGGACTCCAGAACTCTGCCGCCAGGGCGGACCGGCGAAAGGGCGCGCGCTTCCTCGCGGATCCGCTCGACAAGGCGGGCGGCCTCCGTGCCCTGCATCTTCGCGATGTCGTCCTGGTATTTCAACAGCACGCCCAGGGTGTTGCCGACGGTTTCTGGCTCGAGTGCGACTGCATCGAGTGCAAGCAGTGCCCGAGTCCATTCGATCGTTTCGGCGATGCCGGGCAACTTGTACAGCTCGATACCGCGCAGCGACTGCACGAAGCCGACGACCTGGCTCGACAGCATCGCACCTGCATCCGGAACCTTGCGGCGCAGGATCTCGAGTTCGCGCGCCGCCGATGGATAGCCGACCCAGTGGTAGAGGCAGCGCCGCTTGACGGCATCATGGATCTCACGCGTGCGGTTGGAAGTGATGATCACGATCGGCGGCGTGGCGGCGCTTGACGGTCTTCCACTCGGGAATCGTGATCTGAAAGTCCGACAGCACTTCGAGCAGATAGGCTTCAAACGGCTCGTCGGTGCGGTCGAGTTCGTCGATCAGCAGCACGGGCGGACGCGGATGCGGAAGCAACGCGCGCAGCAGCGCGCGCTCGATCAGGAAGCGCTCCGAGTACAGGTCGGCCGCCATCCGTTCCCGCGACGTGCCGGCAGTTTCCGCCAGCCGGATCTCGATGAGCTGGCGCGCGACGTTCCACTCGTAGGCCGCCGAATTGATATCAAGACCCTCGTAACACTGCAGACGGATCAGCTCGGTTTCGAGCGCCGCCGCCAGGACCTTGGCGATCTCGGTCTTGCCGGTGCCCGGCTCGCCTTCGACGAAGAGAGGCCGTTCAAGCTTCAGCGCGAGGAACACCGCCGTGGCGAGCTGGCGGTCCGCGATGTAGTTCTGCGCGTCGCCAGCAACTCGACAGTCGCGTCGATCGAAACGGGAAGCGTCATTATCGGACCTTAGCCTATGTACGTTCGCCGTTGCCAGCATTGCCGACCGACCTCTCATCGCTCGTACCGCGCGACCGTCAATCCATGAGGTCGATGTCGGGCGTGCGGCCGCTGAGCAGGTCGGCGACACTCGCCCGGTGCCCGCGGCCATCGTCCAGCCCGAGGTGCCGTGACCCGTCGCCAGCCACAGGTTCGGATACCGCGTCGGCCCGACGATCGGCGTACCGTCCGGCGTCATCGGTCGCAGCCCGCACCAGTAGCTCGCGCGCGCGACAGTCCCCGCCGCGCGGGAACAGATCCGTGACGACATGCTCGAGCGTCGCGCGGCGTGCCTCGCGCAGCTGACAAGCTGTAGCCCGCCAGTTCGGCCGTGCCGCCGACGCGGATACGGTCGCCGAGCCGCGTCACTGCGACCTTGTGTGTCTCGTCCATGATCGTCGATTCGGGCGCGTGCGCTGCTTCGACGATCGGCAACGTGATCGAGTAGCCCTTGACCGGATACACCGGCAGCTCGATTCCGATCGGCTTCGAGCATAGTCGTCGAATAGCTGCCGAGCGCGCAGACATAGGCATTGGCGCTCAGCGACTCGCCGGCAAGACGGATCGCGTCGACGCTTGCCCGCCGCGACCGAGATAGCTTCGATGCGAGTACCGAAGCGGAATTTCGCGCCGATCGCCCGCGCCATGCTCGGACAGCCGGTTGGTGAACAGGAGGCAGTCTCCAGTTTCATCGCCGGGCAGGCGCAGCGCGCCGACGAACTTGTGCTGCGTATGTGCAAGCGCCGGCTCGACGCGGCAGAAGCCCGGTCGATCGAGCACCTCGAACGGCGACGCCGTACTCCTTCAGGATCTCGATGTCCTTGCCGATGCCGTCGAGTTGCTTCTGCGTGCGGAAGAACTGCAGCGTGCCCTGCGCGCGTTCGTCGTAGGAAATGCCGGTCTCGGTGCGCAAGCGCCTTCAGGCAATCGCGGCTGTATTCGGCGATCGGCACCATGCGGCTCTTGTTCAGATCCGGTAGGCGCGCTCGGTGCAGTTGGCGAGCATGCGCAGGCCGAAGCGCCACATTGCCGGATCGAGCAGCGGCCAGATCACCAGCGGGCTGTGCGTCATCAGCATCCACTTGATCGCCTTGACCGGAATGCCGGGACCGGCCCACGGCGCCGAATAGCCGGGCGAGACCTCGCCCGCATTGGCGAAGCTCGTCTCCAGCGCCGGCCCCGGCTGCCGGTCGACGACGGTGACCTCGTGGCCGGCCTGCGCCGCGTAATACGCGATCGTCGTGCCGATCACTCCGCTGCCGAGCACGGCGACGCGCACCTTCCTCGGTCCTATCGGCCGAGCGGCTCGGCGATATAACGCGACACCTTGGGCGCTTCTTCACCGACGTGAAACGAGTAACGGCGCTCGCGCAGTTCGGCATCGGCCGCCGTGTAGCGGTCGAACCGCCGCAAGTGGTCGGCCCATGATTCGTCGAGAAAGTATTCGATGTAATGACCGGGCCGGTTCGTGTCATGAAACAGCCCCCACGACAGCGCGCCCTTCTGCAATCGGTTGGCCCGGCTTTCGCGCATCACCGCCGCGAATTCCTCGGCGCGCGCCGGATCGACCTGGTAGTCGACCGTCACCATCACAGGTCCCATCTGATGTTCGACCGGAAACGCGGGCATCGGCTCCTGCAGCAATCGCGCTGGAGTCAGGTCGACCTCGTTCTCGGGATCGGCATACAGGCGACTGGCGAGGAAGCCGGCCGTAAGGCCGGTAAGCGTCGCTGCCAGATAAGTCCACGGTACGTCGATCATGCTGGCCACCTGCCCCCACAGCGCCGCACTGGCCGATGCCGAGCCCATCATCGTCATCATGTAGATCGACATGCCACGCGCACGCACCCAGTCGGGCAGCGACAGCTGCGAGGTCACCGTCAGCGTGTTCACCACCGCGAGCCACGCCGCGCCTGCCAGCATCATCGCGGGCACGGCGGCCCACACGTTCGGCGCGAAACCCAGTCCGACCATCGCCAGACCTTGCAGCACTGTGCCGTCGCGCAGCAGGCGCCGTCGCGAGATCAGCACGCGCAGCCGCGGCAGCGAGAACGCGGTCGCGACCGCGCCGATGCCAAGCGAGGCCAGCAGCACCGTATAGGTCCAGGCGCCGCCGCCGGGCATGCGCTTCGCCACCAGCGGCAGCAGCGCGAACACCGCAGTCGACTGCAGGAAGAAGATCGCGATGCGCAGCAGGACCGAACGCATCGCGTGCGATTGCGCGACGTATTGAAAGCCGACCCGCATCGCGCCGATGAAGCGCTCGCCCGGCAGCACGCTCGGCTTGGTCTCCGACCGCCAGCGCATGATCACGAAGCCAGCCGCGAGCGACAACACCGCATTCAGCAGATACACAAACCCGGTGCCGATGCTGGCGATCAGCGCGCCGGCCAGCACCGGGCCGATCACGCGCGAGGTGTTCATCGCGATACCGTTAAGCGCGACGGCATTGGGCAGTTCGCGCCGCGTCACCAGTTCCGGAATGATCGCTGCGTAAACCGGCCAGCGCATCGCCAGTCCGATGCCGTTGCCGAATGTCAGCGCCAGCAGCAGCGGCGCGGAGATCCATCCGGCGAACAGCGCGATGCTCAGCAGCACCGCGTTGGTCGCCACCCAGAACTGCGTGAACATGAACCAGTGGCGGCGGTTCAGGATATCGGCCAGCGCTCCGCTCGGCAGCCCGAGCAGGAAAACCGGCAACGTCGAGGCCGACTGCACCAGCGCAACCATCACCGGCGACGTGGTCAGCGTGGTCATCAACCACGCCGACGCAACGTCGTTCATCCACATGCAGATGTTCGACGTCAGCCATGTGATCCACAGCAGCCGGAATACCGGGTTGGCGAGCGGTGACCACGGCGATGTCGCTGCCGTGGTTTCGGTTCCGGCGTGCGTCATGCCGGCATTGTATGAGCCGTCGAGCCTGCGCCGGCCTTCGACTTCGACGGAAACCGAAACGGGCGGTAGCGGCGGTTTCGTCGGCTGCAAGTCCGGTCGTGCCTGGCGAGGAGGACGCGCTTCGGTTCAAAGTGCGTCAGCTCCGCAGTCCGTCAAAGTTAACGGAATGCTGGATGCAAGCAAAACAACAACTTGGCAACCAACGCGTCAATCAGCGCGTAGGGGCTCCGTCAAAGTAATTGGCAGCAGCCTACTCCTCGGTCATAGAGCGACCATGAAAACAGGCTCCCAACTGGTTGGGCTCAGCGGTCGGCCTTCGCGGATCACAGCCTCGGTCTTGTCGTCGAGGGCGGCGACGACCTCGTCGGGGTTCTCTTCCGCGTAGTGAAGAGCCAGGCGGCCGACCGCGAGATCGACGACTTCATGACCGTCCCACGCTCGCGCCCAGGGTGACGAGAAGCTCGTCCAGTTGCTCGAACGTCTCTCCCATCGCATCCGCCGCCCCGGTGCCGGCGGCGTCGAGAGCTTCCTTCGAGGGATAAAGCTCGTGCATGACCAGCAACGTCTTGCCGCCTTTTTCCGCGAAGGTCACCGTCGTGACGGAACCCTCGTCACTTTCCTCATTGGTCCAGACGAGGCGCGAGTGCGGTGTTACTTCCTTGTACGTGCCGAAGAACGCCGACTGTGAGTCCCCGTGTGCGAACTCCAAACGGTACCTGCCCCCGACACGAACATCCATTTCGCAGGAAAGCAGGGACATTCCCATCGACTTCGGCACCCACCACTGCCTGAACAGCTCGGGCTTGGTCCACGCCTCGAACACGAGGCGCGCCGGGCCGTTGAAAGTTCGCGTGACGACGAGCTCACGCTCGGACTTCCGCTCCACCGTCGTACGGTTCTTCATGGGGGCAGGCTCACTCTCTCTTCTTGCGTCCATCGACCTTCTCCTTCCGTTTCAATTCCTCGACAACTTTGTCCAGCTCGTCGAAGCGTGCGGCCCAGAGCTGGTGGTACCTCTCGATCCATGCCGCCTCTTCCTCCAGTCGGCGCAGGCCGAGCTTGCAGGTCCGCACGCGCCCGACCTTCTCCGTGGTGACGAGCCCCGCCTGCTCCAAGACGCCGACATGCTTCTTCATGCCCGTGAGGGTCATGTGGAACTTCTCGGCAAGGTCCGTGATTGAAGCGTCTGCACGCCCGAGCTGCTCCAGAACGCCGCGTCGGGTGGCGTCCGAGAGCGCGGCGAACGAGGCATCGAAGCGGGCCCGGCTATACTGAACCATATAGTTCAGTATACACACGGATTGGCGGCATGCAAGGGGAGGCCGAGCGCGCGCTGCGTTGCCGGCCGCCTTCACTCCCAAATCGACCTCATTTCGATGCAGATTCGATCGACTCGCGATCACCAAGCCCTTGGTGCAATTCGCAAAACGCGAGCTAACGTCCGCTCTTGAGCGGCGCACTCAGGGTCTGCTCTTGGGCCGGGTACCGCCGGTGACGGTGGCGCGTGGCACACTGGCCGACGCCCGGCCAAGATCCGGCCGCCGCAACCCACACCAGAGGAGACATCGATGCTGACGATGGAGAAGACGGCCGACTACGTGAAGCGTTGGGTCGCCGCGTTCGAGTCGAAGGACCTCGATCGCGTGCTGGCCTTCTACACCAACGACGTGATCTTCCACTCCCCGCTGATTGCGCGGCTGAGCCATGACCCCAGCGGCACCGTGCAGGGCAAGGCGGCGCTGCGCGCGTACGTGAAGAAAGGCTTCGAGGTGTTCGACCACATCAAGTTCACCGTGCTCGACGTGCTGCGCGGCGTCGACAGCATTGCGATCCACTACAAGGGCATCACGGGCACGCATGTCATCGAGGTGCTGTTCTTCGACAAGGACGACGTGGTCCGCGAGTCGTACGTGCACTACGCGTCGGCTGATTAGCAACAGAGTCCCGGTAGCCCATCCCGTGAGCTAGCCAGGTGCGGCGCTGGCAACGTCAAGACAGCCTTCGCCGGCACCTAAGCAAGTCAGCCGGTAGATCTCAGAGCGACCGATGGCGGCTGTCCGATTCTGGCCGAACGCTGAACCAGCCGACCTGCCGTCTATGTCACCCCGGTCAACTTTGCCCCGCACCAGAAGCAGTTCGATCGAACTTTGGTGATGATGTGACCACAGTCGGGACACTTGTTGCCAGCGGATGGGGCCAGCCTGCCGTCGCGCTTTCCGTCACGAAGATCAATCTCAAGCATTCGCTCTTTCAGGCGAGCCTCAGAAAACCCAGCTGACTTCTCCATCTCCTCAAACATCGCCTGGCATAGAAGCGAAAGGCGGTCGACCTCTGCTGCAGCCGGTTTATTTCATCGAGTGCAGCCTTTGCATCAAAGCGAGCTGCAGAAATCCTCGCTTGCGCATCGCCGATCTGCGCCTGCTGAAGCCAGTCCCATAGGAATGACATGCCACGCCTCCTGACGAACTGACGGAACGTTTCGCCGGCGCGGGCGCGCTACCAGCGGCCCCCGCGACATGGTCGGCCCGTCTGCTTTCGGGCATTCTGCCCGGCAGGTGGCTCGGCCGCTTCTGGCCGTATGCGCCCAGCGCTGCCAAGATTGCCGCCCGGTATTCAGGGTCCTTCTCATTGAGTTCCAGTACGCGGTTCGGAACATCCAGATTCAGAAACAACGCGCCGTAAGGTGTCTCGGATCCCTCTTCCCATCCAAAGAAGAGCTTCAGCCGCGCGGGATTGTTCTTGACCATCTCTGGGTTGCCTTCCAAGGAGGTCGCGTAAGCCTCAGTGATGTGCCGCATCTGGGGCGCTGGCGCTGTGTTTTCGTACAAGGCTGATAGGCTCGCGAGAAATGAGTCCCCTGCGCCATCCCTCGAGACGATGGCCAGCGTCGACTGATAGGAGCCAAGTCGCCCGCAGCGCCATCGGGCGTGTGGTCCCATTGTTTGGGGAAGCCCAGTTCAAAACCGATCCGTCTGTCTGCGTGCATGGCTTCAACACGTAGCACGAGCGCTTCCGGGTGACTGTCATCTAACCCTGTCACCTCGAATTGAAGATCGACCCATCCTTCGTTCTCCGATATGCACAGTGACTTGACCAACGCATCCTCCTGAACATGTCGGCTTATGGGCAATTCTGGAGGGTGACGGTAACGGCAGCAACTGGCCGCACTGCGCTGTTACACATAGCCTTGTCACAATGGCCAAGACGGCGTCTTGCCCTACGACTTCTTCGGATAGTCAAGCAGTACGTCTGCGGGCTTGATCATGCCGATTCTTGACCACGACTTCGCGTCGAATGTGAACTCGGCGACAGCACAGGTCGGCATGTGGGTTATCTCGCCCGAGATGCGATGCGCGAGCTCGGTCAACTCGGGTTGTGGCCAAACAACATCACGCGCCTCACGCTTGTCGCCAAGCTGATGTATCACGTCGAGCAGGTCGTCCGCCTCGACTGCGTACAGCCGCTCATTCACGACGATTCCTTGCGCCGGTAGTCGAGCTTCTTGGCAATGATCTCTGCCGTCCTAAGTGCGCGCACGGCGGGACTCGACAGGATCAAATCCGGCTTCACGTCGCGTTTCGCCAGTCGCTCACCCATCTTCGGTGCGTCGCGCAGGCCGCGATCGTTCAATGGCCGTTCTTTGTCGGGCAATGCGGTGTCGTCCCAACTGGACTTGGCGTGGCGAATAAGAAAGAGCGTTTTCATGCCGCATCGCGCACCGGCGGGGCATGCCGCCGCCGATGGTCCGCATTAGTAACAGCGTTGAACCGGCGATACCAAGCCAGGAGATCTGTTAAGAATACCGCGCAGCCGGCCTCGGCAGACACAGGCTGCGCGAATGCGATCTGTGCCGGTGACAGTCCGAGCGCTCTTCATCCGACGATAAAGAGGAGGATCGGATATCGAGCCCCGACGTTAGAAGGTCGTGCGCAACTGCTTTGCTTCCGTCCTTCTTCACCCTTCTTCTGACGTGAATCGGTTGCTCGCGAATATTGACGCAAATGTCCGGTTTGGTCGTGGCGTTGCGTCTGTTCCACTAAGAGACAGCAACTGTCAGTTGACTCGATTGGCAGGGGTCCCTGTGCGGTCACTGCCGCCTTTGTACGCATTGAGAACTCGGGAGCGAACGTGAATAAGGCTTTGAAAAGCAGCGCTGCAGCGACATCCAGCCGCGACAACTCAGGAGAAAGGTCATCGCGATGAGCCACGTACTCAACTCTGTTGCCGCAACTGCCATGAACGGTGGATCTCTTCTCCGAGATCGCGCGAGTGCGCTAGCCGGAGCGCTCGTGCTCGTTAGCGCCATCATCGTTTCCGCATGCGGGGGTTCGGACTACGGCGCGGCACCACCTCCAGCCGCGCCCGCTGTCGTCCTCGACGCCAACGGCTGCACCACGGCCCCGGCCGCGCCGGTCGACACGCCGGTATGTCGCGGCAAGGCAAACTTCAATGACCGGACTCTCGCGGGCCTGGGTGGCAATGGCCGATCGTGTAACGACTGCCACATGCAATCCGAGAACTTCCAACTGACCCCTGCGGCGGCGCAGGCGCGGTTTGCGTCGATGATCGGGACGGGCACTGACGATCCGCTGTTTCGTGCGACCGACGCCGATGACTTCCGCGTGAACGGCGCGGCCGCGAAAGACTTCACAAACCTGACTCAAAACGGTCTGGTGCGCGTGACCATTCCGCTGCCTGCGAACGTAAAGCTGCTCAACTGCGGGGCAACGGTGCCGTGTCCCGCATCGGCGCTCCCAACCAGCGAGACCGTCGCTGACGTCTGGCGCGCCACGCCGTCGATCTTCGACGTCAAGATCACTGGCCCGGATAACCTCGCGCCGGTGTATGCGCGCGGGCCTAACAAGAGCGGTGGCTTCCAGCTTGACGGCCGCATCGACACGTTGCAGAACCAAGCCCTCAGCGCACTCATCGCGCACGCGTCGACCACGACCGCGCCGCCAGCAACCTTCGTGGACGATCTCGCGGCCTTCCAGAGCGCGCAGTTCTCATCGCCGAGCGTCAAGCTCCTGGCCGACGCCATGGCCGCGGGCACGAGCCCGCTGCCGGATCCCGACCCCCCGTTGGACGCCCTCGAGACCTCTGGCAAGGCAGTGTTCAACCGGGCCTGCGGGCAGTGCCACGGCAACCTCGGCGACCATCCGAGCGGCAGCACGCCGATCCTGCAGGGGGTTCAGGGCACGCCAACCGCCATCGTCCGTTATCACGACATCCTCACCACCTGTCCTCGTCCGGTCGACACGGTGAATCCCCCGCGCTTCGTGTTTCAGCAGTGCAGCGCAAGCCAGATGGAAAATGTGCGGACCTACGAGATCACTAACAGCGGCGTAGCGCCGAGCGGCGCGCCGTGCGGCGGCGCGGCTCCCCAACCGCCATGCGTCACGCGAGTCACGACCTCGGACCCGGGCCGCATGCTTCTCACCGGTTACCCGGTTGCGGGCGGTCCCGGCGACATCCAGCATTTCGACATCCCGAGCCTGCGCGGGATCGCCCGAACCGCGCCGTACTTCCACAACAACACCGCGGCGACACTCGAAGACGTGATCGAGCACTACAAACAGTTCTTCAAGCGCGTTGCGATTCAGGCCCCCGCTGCGCCGCTGCTGACTACGCAGCCGGGCGTGGTTCCGTCCGTGCACGATCGTCCGTTCACGGACGCTGAAGTCCCGGCCTTGCTTGCTTATCTCCGCAAGCTCTGATCGCAACGGCGGGCGAGCGAGCGGGCCGTTCTCCGAAGGGCGGCCTACGTTTGCTGCCGGTACGACGCTGCTGCTGTTCAGCGCCGTCGCCGGCCTGGCCGACGGCGACCGCGCAGCGACACTGGCAGCGCACATCAAGTCGACGACGATCGCTGCCGCACGGTAAGCGAGAGAACGGACGAGCGAGGTGAGGGAGCTTCGGCTTCCACGCCCGGACCGACTCGAGACCTACTTGAACGAGTAACTCGCGGTCAGATAGAACACCCGTCCGAGCGGACTCGCCACCTGCGGGTTGAAGCCGAACTGGAAGCTGGTTGTCTGCGTGAACGGGGGATCCGCGTCGAGCAGGTTGCGGATGCCGGTGGCCAGTTGCCAGCCCGAAAATCCTGTGTAGCGCCCTTGCAGATCCCAGCTCTGCGCGGCGCCGACCTTGCGGACCGAAGGCACCACCGCGTCGGTCAGTTCGTTGTAGCCACTGGAGTAGAGCCACGCCAGCGTGGCGCCCCAGGCGCTGCGACCCCAGTCGAGAGTCAGCGTGCTGCGCCAGCGCGGCACCGGCGTGCCTTCGGTCGCATTGCCGAGCAGCGAGACGTCGGTGCCGTTGATCTGAGTATCGAACTGCAGTACGTAGGTGCCGAGCAGCGCGACGCTGAAGTTTCCGGCAGCCGTACTCGGCGCTGCCCACTTCAGGGTCACGTCGATGCCCGAGGTCTGCGTTGTGCCCAGGTTGAGCAGCGACGCGTCGAAGCCGACGATCGGTCCCGGCAGGTCCGGATATGCCGGGTCGACCGGGCCGCGCTTCACGCGCTCCGGATATCGCGCATAGTTGGCCGAATTGCCGGGATCGAGCGGGCTGATCACGCCGTCCTGCTGGATGTTCCAGTAGTCGATACCCAGCGAAAGTCCGCGCAGCGGCTCCCAGACGACGCCCAAATTCCACTGCATTGAGGTCTCGGGCTGCAGGTTCGGGTTGCCGCCGGAAACGAACGGCACGATTGCGAGGCAATCATCCAGCGCGCCAGTGACCGGGCATCGGACCGGATCCTCGATGCCTGCCGCCACGCCGCCATCGCTGCTGGGTTCGCTCAGACTGTACAGCGGTGGAGCGCGAAAGCCGGTGCCCCAGGAGCCGCGCAGGAGCAGGCTGGGCAGCGGCTGCCAGCGCAGTGCCACCTTGGGATTGGTGGTGGCCCCGAAATCGCTGTAGTCGTCGTAGCGCACCGCGAGCTGAGCTTCGAGCTTGGGCAGAATCGGCACGCTGAGTTCAGCAAACAGCGCATACACCGTGCGTGAGGCGCTGATGGCCTTCAGCTGCTCGCCAACCGGTGAATCGCCGGTCAGCACCGCCGGATCCCAGTCGTAGGACAGCCGCTCGGAGCGCGCCTCGGCGCCGATTGCAAGCGCCAGCGGACCGGCGGGCAAGGTCATGATCTCGCGCGAGGCGAAGGCATTGATCAGCGATGTCGAACCGTCGGCCGTTTGCGGCGTGCCGGTGTAGACGGTCGACGCCAGCAGCATCTGGCCCTCCGGACCGGAGGGTCCCCAGGGATTGATCAGTCCGCTGCGCAGCGCCGGGATGATCCTGCTCTGATACAGGTAGCTGCCGCTGTAAGAAACCTGCTGCTGGTTGGCGCTGTAGACCGCTGCCGCGTTGTAGTCCCAGCCCGCGGCCTGGCCCTCGATGCCGAGCACGAAGCGCTGCGTGTCGGTCGTCGTCTCGTTGTGCCGCGGGCCGAGTTCGGTTGCGCGCCACGAGAACAGCAGGTCGCCAGACAGACCATTGGCCGCGGCGAAGTCGGTCGGGTAATACGGCCCAGCCGTCGGATAGATCGGGCTGCCGAACGGAGTCAGGACCGCCGGCTGAGGGTACGGTGAAATGTCGGTCACGAAGCGGTTGCGGGCGACCAGCCCCTCGGCGAACAGATCGACGGTCGGTGAGAGACGCAGCGTGCCGCGCAGCAGCGCGCTGGTGCGCTCAACCTCCGGCAGCACGTCAGCGAGCGGCGCGTAGTCGAAGCCGCAAGCCGGCGTCAGGAATGGCGGCGGGTTCGCCGGCAGGCTGGTCGGTGGCGCGCAGCCGGTGGCGGCGGTTGGGTTCAGGAGCCGGCGCCCCGGCCGGTCGATGATGTTCGACGGATACGTGATCGGGCTCAAGCCGCTGACGCCAAGATCGGGACGATAGGCAGTGTGTGTGCTGTCACGGTCGTCGCCATGCAGTGCCTGCTGCTTCTGGTAGCTGAGGACGCCGAACAGGTTGTAGCCGTCGCGCGCCGGATCGCCGGTTCCAAGCGTCAGGCTCGCCTGGCCGCTGTTGCCGCCGCCGTGCTGAGTGGCGTCGAATGACACGCTGACATCGACGCCGGAATAGTCCTTGCGCAGGATGAAGTTGATCACCCCTGCAATTGCATCGGTGCCGTAGATGGCCGAGGCGCCGTCTTTCAGTACTTCGACCCGATCGATGGCCGCGAGCGGAATGGCGTTGAGATCGACCGTTTCGCCGTTGAACGCGTAGTTGGCAAGCCGCCGGCCGTTCAGCAGCACCAGCGTCGAGCCGCCGCCCAACGCGCGCAGATTCGCGGTGGCGAGGCCAGGCTGGGACTGACTGCCGATCGTCTGCGCGGTCGTGACGCCGTTGACGTTGGCCGGTACTCGGTCGAGCAGCTGCTCGACCGTGGTCACGCCGCTGCGCTCGATCTCATCACGCGTGATGACCTGGACCGGCGGTGCTCCTTCGATGTCGGTCTGACGAATGTGTGAGCCGGTGACGACGACACGTTCCATTGTGGTCGTCGTAGCTGGCTGAGGCGCCGACGCCTGCTGGGCTCGCGCGCTGAATGGCACGAGGCAGAGCCATGCCACAACCACAAGCGCCTTCTCCGCACCGTGGTCACGCCAGTATCGGCGTTGCAGCAAACTTCCCCCGGGCGTTCTCATTGTATGGTCCCGCGCGTACCCTTATCCATGATGCCGAAACCTTCGTCAAGACGTAAATTGACGCGTGGGCTGCTCGAAGGATGTCCGTTTTTCCCTTCGTAATGCGTACTGTGAGATAGACGGAGGTGTGCGCGTGCGATGGTGACGCAAAGCGAACTCACGGTTGAGGACTGGCACCGTTTGAACCGGTTGCTGGCGGATGCGCTCGAGCTGGAGAAGCCGGCGCGCACCGACTGGCTGGCGAGTTTGCCAGCCGAGTCACGCGACCTGAAGCCGCTGCTGGCGCAGTTGTTGGCCGATGCCGGCGCCACACGACTTCAGGGCACCAGCGAGACGCTTCAGCCGGTGGTTGAACTCGCCGCTGCTGCGCTGGCGGCGATGCGGCGCGAGCAGGCGGGGGATCGGATCGGTCCGTGGCAGCTTGAGCGGCTGCTGGCCGAAGGCGGCATGGGGGCGGTGTGGGTCGCACAGCGCGCCGATGGCGTGATGAAGCGCACCGCGGCGCTCAAGCTGCCGCGTGCCGAGTGGGTCGATCATGGATTGACCGAACGCATCGCGCGCGAGCGCACCATCCTGGCGCGGCTGCAGCACCCGCATATCGCAGTCCTCTACGACGCCGGGCTCGGTGCCGAAGGCCGGCCGTACCTGGCACTCGAGTACGTCGACGGGGTGCCGATCGATGCGTATGGCCCAGGGGCGCAACCTCGACAGCATCCTGCGGCTCTTCATCCAGGTGGTGCGGGCGGTGGCCTATGCGCATGGCCAGCTTGTCATCCACCGGGACCTGAAGCCCGCCAACGTGCTGGTCACGGCCGACGGCTTGCCCAAGCTGCTTGACTTCGGCATCTCCAAGATCATCGAAGGCGAGGCCACCAGCACTGATGCGACCGCACTCACGCGGCTGGCGGGCCGGCCGATGACGCTTGCCTATGCTGCCCCGGAGCAGGTGCTGGCACTGCCAATCACCGTCACCGCCGATGTGTATGCGCTGGGCGTGATGCTGTTCGAACTGGTGAGCGGCGCGCGGTTGTATCTGGCCTCCGAGCCGCGTGCGCTGGAAGCTGAACTCCTGCGCGGCGATCTGCGCAAGCCCAGTGAGGCCACTGCCGACAAGGCGCGCGCCAAGGCGCTCAAGGGCGATCTGGATGCCATCGTGCTGACGGCACTGAAGCGCCAGCCCGCAGAGCGCTACCAGAGTGCGGCCGCACTGGCCGACGATCTGGACAGTTACCTGGCCGGCCAGCCGGTCAAGGCGCAGCCCGACAGTCGTGCCTACCGGCTGCGTAAGTTCATCACCCGCAACAAACTCCCGGTGGCCGCCGCCAGCGCCATCGTGGTCGCGCTTGGCCTCGGACTGGGCATCGCGCTGTGGCAGGGCAATGAAGCGCGGTTGCAGGCGCAGCGGGCCACGGCGCTCAACACCTTCGTGCTCTCGCTGATCCGGCAGGCCGATCCGAATGCCTCGCAGCAGACCAAGGCGGCCGACCTGGCGATGCTCTCGACCATCGAACAGCGTATCGATGCCGAGTTCAAAGGCTCGCCGGAGCAGCTACTGCAGCTGCGAGTGACGGTGGGCGATGCGTATCGGAATCGCGGCGAAACCGCCGCCGCGCAGCGCGTGTACCAGCGCGCCGTCGACGAGGCGGCGCCGGTGCTTGCCGCCGACGACATGCAACTGCTGATCGCGCGCGTACGTGCCGCCGACGACAAGCTGATCATCTCATCAGCCGCCTCGGCGAGCCTCGATGGCGCCATCAAGATCCTGCGGACCAAGGGCGCCGCTGGCGCCGAATTGCTGATCGATGCCTTGTTGATCCGCACCGACTTGAGCAACTACTTCGGCGTACCTGAGTTCACGCCTCCGGCAAGGCGCTTCGACACTCTGAACGAGGCCATGGAAACGGCAAGGCGGTACTTCGGCGACGGCAGCCGCCAACAACTCAAAGTCGTCCTCCCATATGCGGAGCGAACCTTTATCTTCGGAGAGCGCGCGGACGCGGAGCGTCTGATCGAAACGTCGCTGGCGCACGCGCGGGCCCGGCCGGATGGCGTCACTTCCAGCGTCGAGTACCAGGATGTAAACACCGGCCACATGACGGCCCTGTGCGAATCCGGGCGCAGCGCCGAGATGCTGTCGAAGCTGTGGGAAGCGGTCGCGGCAGTGCGGGCGGCGCATGGGGAAAACAGCGTGCAACTGGAGCGGCAGCTGGAAGCACTCGGGGCCTGCCTCAACGCTGTAGACGACCCCACGACGGTCAGGATCGAGGAGGATATTTATGCCATCGCCGCTGCCCGCGAGCGGCCGCCGTCGACCCACTTGATGCGCCGGGCGGAAGACGCGCTTGATGAGGCGATGGGCCGACGCGACTGGAATGCGGCCGAGCGCTACTACCAGAGTGCGGTCGAGAACGCGCAGGCGATCACCGACGCCGCACTGCGCGAAAGGCTGACGCGGGGGCTTGCGATGAGCCGGGTATGTCTACTCGCCCAACGCGGTGACACCGAAGAGGCGGAGCAGTTCGCGGCGCCGATGGTGGCCAGCTTTGACACCGAGTTCAGCCAGATCGGAAGATTGACCCCTGGTCAATATGACTTCTGGTCGTGCCTGAGCTTCGCGCAGCGGCAGAACGGGCGCTACGCGGAAGCGGTGAGCACGGCTCAGACGATCATCGAACGCTGCCGCGCAACCAAGCGCTCGGCCCTGATGGCTTGCGAGGCGCGGCCGCTGCGGGAGAAGGCACTGGCGGAGTTGGACTGGGGGCGCAATGTCGAGGCGATGGCGACCATGCAGGAGCGCTTGAAGAGCGCCCGTAGGCTGGTGGCTAACGACCCCAACACGGCCCTGGCCTATGGACGCGCCTTGCTCGCCAACGGCCGGGCGCAGGAAGCGCTTGAGCCGCTGCGCATGGCCTACGGAGCCTGGCTGAGCGGTACCCAGCCGCGGGGGGTCTACGCGGCCGAAGTCGAATACTGGTTCGGTCAGGCCTGGATCGCCAATGGTGAGGTCAAACGCGGCCGCTGGATGATGGCCGAGGCGCGGCGTGTGCTGGCCAAGTCCGCGCTCCCCTCGCATCGTGCGCTCGCGGCACGGCCGGCGCCGTGAATCATCGTCCCTCATAAGCAACCGCGCCGGCTCGGCGTCTTCAACTAGCTTGTCACTCAACCATCGATCGTCCAATCCTGCCGCCCAGATGGCCACACAGGCCGCGCTATTGCATTCAAAATGCGGCCTGCCGTCGATTACCGGAAGACGACGATGGGCGACGTCACCGTCCTGCTACACCGCATCGCGGAGAACGATCGCGAGGCACTCGACAGCCTGTTCGAGCTGCTGTACTCGGACATCCATCGGATGGCGCGCGCCCGTCTTGCCGAGAACGGTCCACTTACGCTGCTCGACACGACGTCGCTGGCGCACGAAGCCTATTTGCGTCTGCAGGGCGCTGGCCGCATCGACCTCGACTGCCGGGGTCGCTTCATGGCCTATGTCTCGCAGGTGTTGCGCAACGTCATCGTCGACTTCGCGCGCAAGCGCAATGCGGAGCGCCGTGGCGGCGGCCATGCCAATCTGACACTGAATACGGAGATTGCCGGCTCGATCGGCAACCAGGACGAGGACATCATCCGCATCAATGATGCGCTGGACGAACTCGACAAGGTCGATCCGCGCCTGCGCCAGGTCGTCGAGATGCGCTACTTCGCCGGCCTCAGCGAGCAGGAGATCGCCGACGCGCTGGAACTGAACGAACGCACCGTGCGGCGCGACTGGGAGCGTGCCCGGCTGCTGCTGTCGGTGTCGCTGAAGCGCTGACCACCGTTCATCGGCCCGGAGCCCAGGCCGTGCCCGGTTTTCCAGTTCGAATGCGTCTTTACGGTGAAGGTAAGTCGCGCGCGCAGGGATGATTTGGAGTTGACTCGCTTTCGTGGACGCCCTACGGTGACGAAGGAAGGAGTCCACGATGCCCAAGAGCAAGCCGCTCGAGGCGCAGATCGACCTCTTCCTCATGGCTCGACGTGAATGACGCCGGCTTATCCAGTAGCGCTCGAAGGCGCAGTTCCTGAAACGCCGCGGCGTCGTCCGCAAGCAGTTTTCGGATAGTCACTTCCTGACCCTCAGTCGACGGCAACGAACGTCAGCTTTGAGGCAGTTTAGGGAATCGCGGGGGATGTCCGTTTGTGGCCGGCTGCCGTCTTGAGGCTGGTGGGGAGCCTATAGGTGATTCTCGGTAACTTTGACTCGGAATTTCGCTTTGACGGAAATTCCACTGAAACTGATTGCCTGCAAGCTCACTCGCCGGCGCGACTGAATCAAACGCTGCTCAGCCACCGCTCCGCCTCGGCCACCGAGCCGAACATTCGGACCGGTGCGCCCCGGTTGACGGCGACGGTTTCCGCGAACTTCATCGTGCCTCCCATCGAGTAGACGTCGACAAAGGCGATTGCCTCGAAGATGCCAGCGATGCGGCCGCTGCCGTCCGCCGCGATGTCGAACACATCGACCATCCCGAGGCGCGGGCCTTCCAGCCGCTCCTCGATCAGCAGGCGCGCGGCCCGGCGGGTAGTGCATTCCCGCAGGATCTCATTCAGGTAGCCGGTCACGTTGGCCTTCGTGTTCGCGCCCGTCACCACCGCGTGCAGGTAGCGCGGGCCGCTGGTGAAACACAACCTCGAAGGACATGTTTTCTCTTCAGTACGGCAGTGCGCGCGCGAGCAACGGCCCTGGCCCCACGGCTGCGGGCAGCGTGCCGAACGTCCGCCCCCAGTTCCCGGGCACAAGGCGCGATGCACAGAACGCGTCGGCGACGGCCGCCGGGCTGCCGTTGAGCAGGAGGGCCGCCTGCAACGCCAGCGCAATGCGCTCCGTCAGCACTCGCGCCTGCGCCTCGTCGATGTCCGGACGCGCGAGGTCGGCGACCAGCGTTTCGACAAAGGTGTCGTAGTGACGACTCGTTCCGCGCGCGGCCCGCAGTTCGACTGCCAGTGCATCGCGCACCGCGGGTACGCGCGCCAGCGCGCGCAGCACATCGAGGCACATGACGTTGCCCGAGCCTTCCCAGATCGAATTCAGCGGCGCTTCGCGATAGAAACGTGCAAAGGGCCCTTCCTCGACATAGCCGTTGCCTCCCATCACCTCCATCGCCTCGGCGGCGGCGGCTGGTAGGCGCTTGCAGACCCAGTACTTCGCCGCCGGAGTCAGCACGCGCGCGAGCAGAGCCTCGTGTTCGTCGCGATGATGACGGCCGTCGAACGCCCGGGCCAGCCGCAGCACGAGCAGTGTCGCCGCTTCCACTTCGATGGCAAGGTCCGCCAGCACATTGCGCATCAGCGGTTGCTCCGCGAGCCTGCGGCCGAACGCCGTTCGCTCGCGCGCGTGATGCAGCGCGTGCGTCAGCAGCGCGCGCATGATGCCGGCCGAGCCGATCGCACAATCCAGCCGTGTATGCGTGCCCATCTCGAGAATCGTCGGCACACCGCGGCCGACCTCCCCCCACCAGGAACGCCTCGGCGCCGTCGAACTCGACTTCGCTCGACGCGTTCGACCGGTTGCCGACCTTGTCCTTCAGCCGCTGCACGAAGATGTGGTTGCGTGTGCCATCGGCGCGCCAGCGCGGCAGCAGGAAGCACGACAGGCCGGCCGGCGAATCACGATCGGTCTGCGCCAGAACGAGATGGCCGTCGCACTGCGGCGCCGAAAAGAACCACTTGTGGCCGGTGACGCGGTAGCGCTCGCCCCATTCGCCCCGTCCGTCAAATTCGGCGAACGTGGTGTTGGTTCGCACGTCGGAGCCGCCCTGCTTTTCGGTCATGCCCATGCCGAGCAGCGCACCGCGCTTTTCGCCGATTGGCCGTGAGGCCGGGTCGTAGTCGTGTGACAGGATGCGCGGCAACCAGTCGCGCGCGATCGCCGGCGTGGCCGCCGCGTAGCGCTGCATGACCGGCACGACCGCATAGGTCATCGTGACCGGACACTGCGCGCCGTTTTCGACCTGCGAAAACAGCAAGTATTTCGCGGCGCGCGCGACCTGTGCTCCCGGCTTGGGGTCGGCCCACGGATCGGCATGCACTCCGGCGCCGATCATCAGCCGCATAACCTCGTGCCATGCGGGGTGGAACTCGACCTCGTCGACGCGGCGGCCGTTGCGGTCGAAGTTCCTGAGTTGCGGCGAAAAGTTGTTGGCGAGCCGCGCCCAATCCGCGACTTCCGCGCTGCCCAGCCGATCACCGAGCGATTGCAGATCGGCCTCGGCCCAGCCCGCGCCGAATCGCGCCACGGCCTCCTGAAGCGCGGGGTCGGCCGTATAGAGATTCCGGCCGACAAATGGAGTCGACTGGTTGGTAACTTCGTGAGTTGAACTCATGATTGCGCCGAGCAATGCGCGCGGTCCTGCTTGGTACCCGTATTGTCGCTCGCCGATCAGTACACCTTCGCGCGGGACGCCTTCAGATCAGCTCCCAGCGGCGCAGATCGTCGGCGATCCGTTGGGTGAACCCAGCGGGCCTCAGCAGAGCCGGCTCAATTGCGTGACAGTTGAACACAAATCGAAGCGGCAACCGAGGCGGTCGCCGGGCGTCGAGGACGAAGCACAATGCCGGCTACTTGGCGAACATCGCCGCCATGCGTTTCTGGCCTTCGGCCTCGCTGACGTCCTCGATGTGCGTCCCGAGCGACCATGTGTAGCCGTACGGGTCCTTCAGCGTGCCGGTGCGGTCTCCATAGAACTGATCCTCCACTGGCCGCAGCTGCGTGCACCCGGCCGCCAACGCGCGCGCAAACGCCGCATCGGCGTCGGGCACGTAGATCATGAACGACACCGGCGAGCCGCCGAGCAAGGCGGGACTCTGGTTGCCCCAGTCCGGGTTCTCCTCGGCCATCATGACGTGCGAATCGCCAATCTTGATCTCGGCGTGCGCATACCTGCCGTCGGGCATCGTGAGCTTCATGACGAGTTCGGCGCCGAACGCACGGCGGTAGAAATCCACTGCCGCCACGGCGTCGCGGATCGCCAGATACGGCGTCACCGAGTGGTACCCGGGCGGTGGAGTGGTGACATTGGCCATCGCAACCTCCAAACGTGCTGGTCTTCGAACTGGAGTCCGGCAGATTCAACCCGCCGCCGCGACCGCCCGTTTTGCCATCACCGTGATGAGGTGCGCGCGGTACTCGGCTGAAGCATGCAGGTCGGTGTTCAGTCCCGTCGCCGGCACGCTCACCCCGTCGCACGACTCCGGCGCGAATTTGGCAGCGAGTTTGTCCTCGAGCGCCTTGACACGGAATACGCACGGTCCGGCACCGGTCACCGCGACCCGCACTCCCCCGGCAGTCTTCGCGACGAACACACCGACCAGCGCGAAGCGCGAGGCCGGCTGCTTGAACTTCACATACGCCGCCTTTTCGGGCACCGGGAACTGAACGGCAGTGATGATTTCGCCCGCAGCCAGCGCAGTCTCGTAGAGTCCCTTGAAGAAATCGTCGGCTGCGATCTTGCGGCGATCCGTCAGCACGGTGGCTCCGAGCCCCAGCACCGCGGCGGGATAGCACGCCGCCGGGTCGTTGTTCGCAAGCGAGCCGCCGATCGTGCCGCGGTTGCGCACCTGTCGGTCGCCGATGCCGCCGGCGAGTTTCGCCAGTGCAGGAATGCGCGACTGGACATCCTTCGAAGCCGCGACCGCGGCGTGCGTCGTCATGGCACCGACGACTACGGTGTTGCTGCCGTCGACACGGATACCCTGCAATTCCGAGATGCCGGCCAGATCGATCCAGCCGGTCGGCGCTAGCAGACCGAGCCGCATCGAGGGCAACGTCGATTGGCCGCCGGCCAGGATCTTGTCGTCGCCGTGCTGCCCGGCCAGCTTGACCGCATCGGCCACCGAGGCGGGGCGGTGATAGTGCATCGTTTCCATCGTGGCTCTCCTCAGTCGGCGGGCGGCGCGCGAATCGTCTTCCACACCGTGTGCGGCGACGCCGGCATCGGAACATCCTTCACGCCCAGGTGCCACAGCGCGTCGGTCACGGCGTTGATCACCGCGGCGGGCGAGCCGATCGCGCCGGCCTCACCGCAACCCTTGACGCCGAGCGGGTTGTGGGTGCACGGCGTGCCCTTGACGGTTTCGACCTTGATGCTCGGCAAGTCGTCGGCGCGCGGCATCGCGTAATCCATGAAGCTGCCGGTCACGAGCTGGCCGTCCTCGTTGTAGATGCTGTGCTCGAGCAGCGCCTGCCCGATGCCGTGCGCGACGCCGCCGTGCACCTGGCCTTCGACGATCATCGGGTTGATCACGTTGCCGAAGTCGTCGCACGCCGTGAAGCGGTCGATGCGGACAACCCCGGTGGCCGGATCGACCTCGACTTCGCAGATGTAGGAGCCGGCCGGATAGGTGAAGTTGGTCGGATCGTAGAACGCGTTCTCGTTCAGGCCCGGGCTCGAGCTTGTCGAGCGGATAGTTGTGCGGCACGTAGGCCGCCAGCGAGACCTCGGCGAAGGCCTTCTTGCGGTCGGTGCCGGCGACACGGAACTCGCCGTTCGCAAACTCGATGTCGGCTTCGCTCGGCCTCCAGCAGGTGCGCCGCGATCTTCTTGCCCTTGGCGATCGACCTTGTCGATCGCCTTCATGATCGCGGTGCCGCCCACCGCGATCGAGCGCGAGCCGTAGGTGCCCATGCCGAACAGGACCTTGCCGGTGTCGCCGTGCTGGATGTCGACGTCTTCGAGCGGGATGCCGAGCCGGTCGGCCACCACCTGCGAGAAGGTCGTCTCGTGGCCCTGTCCGTGCTGAGTGCGAGCCGGTGAACACCGTGACCTTGCCGGTCGGATGCACGCGCACCTCGCCCGCTTCGAACAGCCCGGCGCGCGCCCCGAGCGCGCCGGCGATGTTCGACGGCGCCAGGCCGCAGGCCTCGATGTAGCAGGCGTATCCGAGCCCGCGCAGCATGCCCTTCTTCTCGCTCGCAGCCTTGCGCGCCGCGAATCCCTTGACGTCGGCCATCTCGTTGCGCGCGTGCGCAGCGTCGCGTCGTAGTCGCCGGTGTCGTAGGTGAGTCCGACCGGCGTCGCATACGGGAACGTCTTGATGAAGTTGCGACGCCGCAGTTCGGCCGGATCGATCTTCAGTTCGCGCGCGGCGGTCTCGACGATGCGCTCGACGACGTAGGTCGCTTCGGGGCGGCCGGCGCCGCGCACGGCATCGACCGGAGCGGTGTTGGTGAACACCGCCTTCACCTCGCAATAAATCGCCGGGGTCGTGTACTGGCCGGCGAGCAGCGTGGCGTACAGGATGGTCGGCACGCACGATGCGAAAGTCGACAGATACGCGCCCAGGTTCGCCGTCGTGTGCACGCGCAGCGCGAGGAACTTGCCGTCCTTGTCGAGCGCGAGTTCGGCGGTGGTGACGTGATCGCGGCCATGCGCATCCGACAGGAAGCTCTCGGAGCGCTCGGCCGTCCACTTGATCGGTCGGCCGACACGCTTGCTCGCCCACACCAGCGCGGTCTCTTCGGCGTACAGGAAGATCTTCGAGCCGAAGCCGCCGCCGACATCGGGCGCGACCACGCGCACCTTGTGCTCGGGCAGGCCGAGCACGAAGGCGGTCATCAGCAGCCGCTCGACGTGCGGGTTCTGGTTCGCAACATACAGCGTGTAAGAGTCGCCGCCGCGGTCATAGGCCGCGTTGGCGGCGCGTGGCTCGATCGCATTGGGGATCAGCCGGTTGTTGGCGAAGCTCAGCTTCGTGACGTGCGCGGCCTTGGCGAATGCCGCGTCGGTCGCCGCCTTGTCGCCGCAGCCCCAGACATAGCAGACGTTGTTCGGGGCGATGTCGTGCACTGCGGTCTTCGCCTGGTCCGCCGTCGCGGTATCGACCACCGCCGGCAGCATCTTCGTAGTCGACGTCGATCAGGTTCGCCGCCGCCTTGGCCTGCGCGAGCGTCTCGGCGACGACCAGCGCAACCTGGTCGCCGACGTAGCGGACCTTGGCCTCGGCGAGCACCGGGTGCTTCGGCTCCTTCATCGGCGTGCCGTCGAGGTTGTTGATCTGCCAGCCGCACGGCAGGCCGCCGACAGCCGGCCACGTCCTTGCCGGTGAACATCGCCAGCACGCCCGGCGCGGCTTTCGCCGCCGCGGCGTTCGATGCCGCGGATGCGCGCGTGCGCGTGCGGGCTGCGCAGGAAACAGCCATAGCTCTGCCGCGGCAGCGTGATGTCGTCGGTGTACTGGCCGCTGCCGGTGAGAAAGCGGAAGTCTTCCTTGCGCTCGACGGACTTGCCGATGAATCCGGGTTTGGCGTCGTTCATCGTCGCCCCCTACTTCATTGCCGCCGCGCCCTGCGCGACGGCCTTGACGATGTTGTGGTAACCGGTGCAGCGGCACAGGTTGCCTTCGAGTCCTTCGCGGATCTCGCGCTCGGTCGCGTGTGGGTGGTGCTGCACCAGGTCGATCGCGCTCATCACCATGCCCGGCGTGCAGAAGCCGCACTGCAGTCCGTGGCAGGCCTTGAACGCGGCCTGCATCGGGTGCATGCCGTCGGCCGGCGTGATGCCCTCGATCGTCGTGACCTCGGCGCCGGCCATCTGGACGGCCAGCACGTTGCAACTCTTGACTGCGCGGCCGTCGACGTGAACCGTGCAGGCGCCGCACTGCGCGGTGTCGCAGCCGACGTGCGTACCGGTCAGGCCGCAGCTGCTCGCGCAGCAATGTCACGAGGAAGTGGAGGGATCAACGTCGGCCGAAACGGCCTTGCCGTTGACCCGCAGTGAAAGCGGGACAGGCATCCATGTCTCCTTCGAAGAATTCTTGTATCGGCTTTCTGAGGGCGTGCGGCCGAGCTTTGGACAGTTAGCAGCAGCGAAAAGCCGCGCGCAACCTCCTGTCCATGACATCGCGTCCTTCGGGGGGATGGCGCGACGCAGCAGCGCCCGGCCCGGCGCAATAGAATGAGCGGAACTCAAGGCAGGGATCCGGCCGCGTGCCGGAAATGCACATGGACAGTGTCGACCTGCAGGTCCTCAGGAAGGCAGACGAATGGCTGAAAGGCGGCCACCGGGCCGTCATGGGCACCGTCGTGCGCACCTGGGGCTCGGCCCCGCGGCCGGTGGGGTCGCTCGTCATCATTCGCGACGACGGCCTGGTCGTCGGTTCGGTGTCGGGCGGCTGCATCGAGGACGATCTGGTCGACCGGGTTCGAACGCAGGCGGCTGCGGCGCAGCGCGACCGCAGCGGGTCAAATACGGCGTCACCGCGGACGAGGCCTTCAAGTTCGGCCTGCCGTGCGGCGGCACGATCGAACTGGTGCTGGAACCGCTGGGCTCCGGCGCTCAGATCGATCAGCTGCTGGAGCGCGTCGCGGCCGGCCGGCACACGGTGCGCACACTGGACCTGGGCACCGGCGTCGTGACGCTCGCCGAGGGCGACGGCACCGATGTGCTCGACTGCAACGACGCTCGTCTGATCACGGCGTTCGGCCCGCGCTGGCGGCTGCTGGTGATCGGCGCCGGGCAACTGACGCACTACGTCGCCCAGATGGCGCTGGCGCTCGACTACGCGGTCACGATCTGCGATCCCGCGCGAGGAGTACGCCGATGGTTGGCTCGTGCCCGGCACCCAGCTGGTACGCACGATGCCCGACGACACGGTGTCGAGTTCCGTCCCGACAAGCACACGGCGATCGTCGCGTTGACCCACGATCCGAAGCTTGACGACCTCGCGCTGATGGAAGCCCTGAAGTCCGACGCGTTCTACGTCGGCGCCATCGGCTCGCAGAAGAACCAGGCCAAGCGCAAGGAGCGACTGCAGGAGTTCGGTGTCAGCGACGAACAGCTCGAGCGGCTGCACGGGCCGGTCGGGCTGAAGAATGGCGCTCGCACGCCGCCGGAGATCGCGGTGTCGATCCTCGCCGAGATGACCGCGACCAAGTACGGATACAGAGTACCGACGCCGGTGGCGCTGGCCCGGCGCGCAGGCGTTTCGGCGGGGTGCGTGCCCTGAGCGAGCGCGCAAGTCACCGCTGGCGCCGCCCGTACCCGATCGAAGAGCTCAGGGCTTCACTTCAGACTTGGCGATCGACTTGTCGCTGGCATCCTCGGCGACATTCTGTGCGTATCCGCCACTGATGGCCTCCCTGCGCAGCTGCACCTGTGTCTCCTCGCGATACATCCGCGCATAAGTCGGGCCGAAGAAATTTGCGCCCGCCTGGCGCGCCGCCGAATCCGGCGGCACCGGTACGCACTTCTGCGCGTATCCCCAGTCGTAGACGCAGTCCTCGAGCTTTGCGTAGTGATCGCGGAAGAACGACGGGGGCAGTTTCGCTGGCGCCGGAATGACGGCCGGCGGCTGCGTCTTGCCGGCGGGCGCCGGCGTCGGCGGCTGTTCCTTCCTGCTGCACCCGGCCGCGAACACGACAACCAACCCGGGGAGGATGGCGATGCGAGTCACGGTAACAAGCATGAGTCATGATCCAGTGGTCGATGTGGCACGACTCTACGACGTGCACATCTCAGCGCGGGGACTATTCCTGCGCGACGATGGTCTAGGTTTGGTAGGCCGTGAGTACGACTTCGGCGCCCGCGTCGCGCAGGGCAATCAGTGACTGGTAGTCCGGCGAGTCATGCCAGCGCTGCAGGGCATCCAGATCTGCAAACTCGGCGACGACCACCCGCTCCCCATGCGACTCGCCGGCAAGTCCACGGACCTTGGCGCCTCTGAGCAGCACGTGCCCGCCGTGCGGCGCAAAGGTTGCGCCGACCCGCTCGACATACTTCTGCCACGCCGCGGGGTCGGTGACGCGGATCGTGCCGACAATAAACGCCCGCATTGCCCGGATCAGTACAGCCCGGCGAGGTAGTGGCGCGAGGTTCTCGATGTCCTCGTCGCTCAGGGTTTGGCGACACTGGCCATGTTGCCGGCGTCGTTGGTGCGCTTGTCGCGCCTTGAAGTCCTTCAGCTGCTTGACGATGTAGTCGTAGTGCTGGCCGGCGACGCGCGGGATTTCGTTCTGCCCGGCGAAGCCGCCGAGGTGGCACATCGTGCACAGCGTCTCGTCGGCCTTGGCCTTGCCCGAGCGCCGCCTTCCGCCGGATCGGGCTTGAAGGTCTGCGCCGCCGGCTTCTGCGCGGCAAAGTAGCGGCCAGGTCGCGCATGTCGTCGCGCGTCAGGTCCTTCGCCATCGGCGTCATCTGCGGGTCGCTGCGCCGGCCTTCCTGGAAGTCGCTTGCAGCTGCAGGTACATGTAGCGCGAGGTCTGGCCGGCGAGGATCGGATACTGGCCCTGCGTCGAGTTGCCCGTCCGGGCCATGGCAGGCGACGCACACGGCGGCTTTCGTCGGCGCCGGCCGCAGCGTCCTGGGCGCTGGCGACCGGCGCCGGCCGCGACGAGGACGGCGCGTCAGGCGCGCCACGCCAGAAGACTGCAGGTTCGTGCAATGCTTCCGAGCAAGAAAAGGGCCGCCTGCAGGCGGCCCCGGACCTCGATGAGCGTCTTACAGCGCGAACACGAACACGCGTGTTGCCGCGCTTGAAGTCGAGCTGCGTGTTGCCGCCGGCCGCGACCGCGATGTACTGCTTGCCGCCGACCATGTACGACACCGGCGGGTGCGTTGACGCCGGCGCCGCACTGAAACGACCACAGCTTCTTGCCGGTCCCGGCATCGAAGGCGCCGAAGCAGCCGTTGCCTTCGCCGTTGAACACCAGGTCCGCCGGCGGTGGCCAGCACGCCGCCGATCAGCGGCTGCTCGGTGTCGAGCTTCCACGCGACCTTGCCGGTGTCGAGGTTGACCGCGGCCAGCCGGCCCCACTGCTTCTCGCTCGGGATGACCTTGAACGCGCCGCCCAGCCACAGCTTGCCGCCGCCGGGTACTTGCGGCCTCTCGACGTGGTAGGTCATCGGCTGGTGCAGGTTGGCCGCATAGGCCAGGCGCATCTTCGGATTGATCGCCATCGGCGACCACTCGACGCCGCCGTTGGCGCCCGGCAGCATGCGCGCACCGTCCGCGGTCGGCAGCACCCACATGTTCTCCTGCGGGATCATCGCGTCGGAGAAGCGGATCAGCTCGCCGGTCGCGCGGTCGTGCACGTAGACGTGGCCGGTCTTGCCGCCGTGGATCGCGACCGTGCGCATCTTGCCGTACTTGTCCTTGGCCTCGGTGAGGATCACGGGCGACACCGCGTCCAGGTCCCAGACGTCGTGCGCGACGTACTGGAAGTGCCACTTGTAGGCGCCGGTGTTCAGGTCGATCGCGACGATCGAGTCGGTGTACAGGTTGTCGCCCGGCCGCTCGGCGCCGTACAGGTCGGGGCTGACGGGTTGCCGACGACGAAGAACAGCGTGTTGGTCTCCTGGTCGACCGCCGGCGCTCATCCACACGCCGCCGCCGAGCGTCTTGTAGAAGCCGGCCGCCCTTCGCGAACGCCGCCTTCTCGGCCGCGATGTCGCGCTGCATGTTGCGGCCGGTCGCGTCGTTGACCGCCCACACGCCCTCGTGACCCTTCTCGGGGATCGTGTAGAACGTCCACAGCAGCTTGCCGTCGTTGGCGTCGAACGCCTTGACGAAGCCGCGGATGCCGTACTCGCCGCCGTTGGTGCCGATCAGGACCTTGCCGTCCACCGCCGACCGGCGCCATCGTCTCGGAGTAGCCCTGCTTCGGGGTCGGCGATCTGCACGTTCCACAGCACCTTGCCGGTCTTGGCGTCGAGCGCGACCAGCTTGGCGTCGAGCGTGCCCATGTAGAGCCGTGTCGCCCGATGATCGCCACGCCGCGGTTGTTCGGGCCGCAGCAGTAGGTGGTGACCGGGCCCATCTTGTGCTTGTAGTGCCAGAACTCCTTGCCGGTCGCCGCGTCGATCGCGTAGACGTGGTTGTACGACGTCGTGATGTACATCATGCCGTCGACGACGATCGGCGCGGTCTCCATCGACTCGATCACCTCGGTCTGGAACATGAACGCGGGCCGCAGGTTCCCGACGTTGCTGGTGTTGATCTGGTTGCCGGCGTGATAGCGCGTCTGCGCGTAGTTGCCGTTGGTGTGCAGCCAGTTGGCGTTCTGCTTTCCGCATCGTTCAGTTGCGCCTGCGTCACCGCGATCGCCTTGGGCCCGCCCGCCGCAGCGCCACCCCTCTGCCCTGACACTTCCTGTGAAATCGCCGCCGACATTGCAGCGACAGCCACGCCCACGGCGAGCGTTCTAAATGCAAAGCTGTTTCTCATCCGGACCCCCGCTGGTTCTGTCTTGTGATGCGCGATGATGCGAATTCGATCTCGGCGAAGCCCGCGATGACGCCGCAGTGCGTGACCGCGAACACCGGCTACCGCCGCCCATACCCGGTGTTGGTAGTGTCGAATGCGCCGGGCACGCAGATAATAGGCGGCGAATCGCGCCGGGCGGAACAAGTGCACCCCGAAAAAAGGGGACGCCGGGCATAGCTATCGGAGGAGGTCGGTCGATGAAGTCTTTTCGCTGCATCGCAGCAGCCCTGGTACTGGTCTTTGGCGCCACCACGTCCGCACAGGAACGCAACATCAATTTCGATCTGCTCCAGGCGACGCGAGCCGGATCCGTCGCGACCGTGCGCGCGCTGATCGACCAGGGTGCTAACCCGAACTCGCGCAATCGCCTCGGCGACTCGCCGCTGAACACAGCGGCGCGCAATGGCAACGTCGAGCTCGTGCAACTGCTGCTCGAGCGCGGCGCCGATGTGAATCTCGCCAACCTGGCACGGCGTCACTCCGCTGATGAGCGCGGCCTACGGGGGTCATTACGAAATCGAGCGCATGCTGCTCACGGCAAAGGCCAATGTCGAACCGACCGATCGCACGGAAAAGACTGCGATGGTCTACGCCGCAGGCAACGGCAATGCCGAGTGCGTTGCCGCCCTGCTCGCCGCAGGGGTCACAGTGAACCAGAGGTATGCCAACGATGCGACGGCCCTGATGTGGGCGGCGGCCTACGGCAAGAACGACAGCGTCAAGCTCCTGATCGAGCGCGGCGCGGATGTTTCGGCGCGCGACAACCGAGGCGAATCCGCACTGTCGATCGCAGTCGCCGAAAAGCACGCCGAGACCGCTGCACTGCTGCGTGCGGCCGGCGCCGGCAAGTAGGTCGAGTCCCTTCGGACTCGACCGGACCACTTCGGCCCGCGAGGGCGGTACCCGCATGACAACTGCGACTGCGCACCCGGCCATTATTGCTCGCACGTCGGTACGACACGATTGCAATGACGCTGCACTGGCTGGTCGCCGTGGGCGTGCTGGCCCAGATTGCGCTCGGATTGTGGATGATCGATATCCCCAAGGAGCCGGTCGGAGTGAGGGCGTACTGGTTCAACCTGCACAAATCGATCGGCATGACGGTCGGCATTCTGATCGTCGCCCGGCTGGCCTGGCGCTTGACCCATCGGCCACCGCCGTTGCCGCCAGCGATGCCGCGCTGGCAGCTGCGGGCCGCGCGGGCGAGTCACATGCTGCTGTACGCCTGCATGATCACGATGCCGCTGGCAGGCTATCTGGGCTCGACGTTTTCCGGCTACCCCATCAAGTACTTCGGCGCGACGCTGCCCGGCTGGGGCTGGAAGGACGAGGTGCTCAAGGATTTCTTCAGCACCGTTCACTTCGTAGCAGCAGCTGGTGTTCATTTCGCTGATCAGTCTGCACGTTCTGGCCGCTCTGAAGCACCTGCTGTACGACCGCGACGGCGTCTTCCACCGCATGCTGCCGCACCGGTTCGCCGCGGCGGACTCCGGGCGCGACCGTAGCCCCGGGTCAGGGCACGTAGCCGTCAGTCAAGGTGCGCAGGAACGCGACGATGTCGTCGATTTCCTCATCGTTCAGCGCCGGGCGCTGGCCCGGCCGGCGGTGGTACGGCCTCATCTCAACGTCGACGTTTCCATGCAGCGCCGCGGGCAGATCGTCGAACTTCTCGCCGTTTGGATACCAGCGCTCGGGGTTCGTGTCGCGCGTGGCGTAGAACGCTACGGCTTCGCGCAGCGTCGCAAAGCGGCCGTTGTGCATGTATGGAGCGGTCAGTGCGACGTTGCGCAGTGTCGGCGTCTTGAACCAGCCGCACCAACGCGGGTTGGCCGACGCGCCGCCGGGCTGCGCCGCGCAGTACCCCAGGTCGAACTGCCCGGCCTGCGCAATTTCCGGGTTGCGTGGCACCCCGAGCGCGTGAAAGCTGAAGTCCGTGAACAGCGAATCGCGCGGGTCGCGGCTGTCCGGGTTCGTCGTGTGGCACGCCGCGCAGTTGCCTTTCTGGGCAATCGTGAAGAGGCTCTGCCCTCGCTCTTCCTGCGGCGAGAAGCGCGACTGCCCTCGCAGAACGGCATCGAACTTGGAGGAAAACGGGGCAAATGTCGGGCTCTGCTCGAACGCGGCCAGCGCCGCCGTCGTGGCCTGCAGCGCGCGGCCCGGATCGGCAAAGACATCTGCGCCGAACGCTTGCCGCAGCCACGGAGCGGCGTCCGACACAGCGACCCGCGCGACAAGCGACGCGGCGTCATGGTTGTTCATCTCGTGTGGGGCAAACAGCGGCCCGAGCGTCTGGTCGGCCAGCGTGACCGCGCGGCCATCCCAGAAGAACCCACCGCCGGGAACCGGCTTGCCGTCCTTTTCAATGAATCCGGGACCCGGGCTTGCCGCGAGGTACATCACGGTCGGTGCATTGCGCGTGCCACGAGTTTCGGCGCGACTGCCACGCGGCACTGCACGTCCCGATCCGTTGTCGCCGGTGAACGCGCGCGTCGGATCGTGGCACGATGCGCACGATGTGCCCGGAGGCTCCGAGAGGTTTGGATCCGAGAACAGGCGTCGGCCCGCTTCCACTGCAGCCTGCTGCCGCTCCTGATCTTCAGTGGCCGATAACGCGAACGGCAGAATAGCTCCGGTGATTGCAACGACGATGGACAAACTGACCGCCAACCGCATGCAGGCCTCTGTAGTGACAGTGCGCACGACGCCACACATCATCGCAAATGCCTTGCGTGCATGCATGCTGGGGCTCGCCGTGGTGAGTACCGTCGCAGTGGCACAGGCGGACGCGGCGCGCGCGGCGTATGAGCGCGAGGACTACACGGCAGCGGCTGCGCTGTATGCCCCACGCGCTGCCGCCGGCGACGCGGAAGCGCAGTACCGAATGGGCATGATGGCGCGCTTTGGCTGGGGCATGGACAAGGACCCGGCCGCGGCCGTCCGCTGGCTGCGGCAGGCGGCAGACCAGAATCATCCGCAAGCGCAGGCCGAACTCGGTGCGATGTATCGCCTGGGGCGCGGTGTACCGGAGGACCCGCAGGAGGCAGCACGGCTGCTGACCGCAGCCGCGACTGCCGGCGTCGGCATCGCGCAACTTTCGATCGGCCGCATGTACCGTGACGGAGTCGGAGTCAACCGCGACCTGATCGAGGCCTATGCGTGGTTCAGTGCCGCGGGCGAGAACAGTGTCATGGACGGGTTTGCGTATCGCAGCGAAATCGTCAAGGAAATGAACCCGGAACAGGTCGCCGAGGGCAAGCGGCGAGCCGCTCTACGCAGTCGCAAGGAGGCCTCAACGCAATGAAAACGTCGATCCTTACGCTCATCGCGGCCGGCGCACTGCTGGCATCACCCGCGGCACCGGCGCAATTCGCCTACGCGTCGAATGAGAAGGACGGGACGATCTCCGTGATCGACACTGCGAAGGACGAGGTCGTCGCGTCGATCAAGGCCGGAAAGACGCCGCGCGGCATGGCCGCCAGCGTCGACGGCAAGCGCCTGTATGTGAGCGACCAGAAGAGCAATGCACTGCGCACCATAGATCTCGCGACCAACACTGCGACGGGCAGCATCGATCTCGGCGAATCTCCCGAGGGCGTGGGCCGCTCACTTGACGGCAAGTGGATCGCGGTCGCGATTGAGGAGGATCACCAGGTGCTCTTTATCGACGCCGCGACCGGCAAGGTGACCTTCAAAGTCAAGGTCGAGGGAGAGAATCCGGAACACGCCGTTTTCAGTCCCGACAGCAAGTGGGTGTTCGTCAGCGCCGAGGAGTCACAGGTCGTCGACGTCATCGACGTGGCGGCGCGCACGTTGATCGGTTCGATCCGCGTCGGCAAGCGGCCGCGCGGCATCGGCTTCACGCCGGACGGCTCTCGCGCCTATGTCGCCTGCGAGATCGCGAACACGGTTTACGCAATCGACGTGGCCGCGAGAAAGGTGTTGGCGACGATACCGGCCGGTGGCCGCTCGAACGGCATCAAGGTGCATCCGACGGGACGTGAAGTCTATGTGTCCAACGGCGCCGACGGCACGGTCATGGTGATCGACACCGGCACGAATGCGGTCACACACACGATCAAGGTTGGCAATCGGCCGTGGAACATGGCACTGACTTCCGACGGCGGCAAGCTCTACGTCGCCAATGGCCGCTCGAACAGGTCTCGGTGATCGACACCGTCGCAAGGAAGGAACTCAAGCAGATCAAGGTCGGTGAACAGCCCTGGGGCGTGGTGATCCCCGGCGGTAACTGACTTCGATCCCTCCGACCGGCTATAGCCGGGGAGTCGACCCAAAGCGGCGAACGCGGCCATCCCTGACATCCCAAAACCGGACATCCGGCCGTTCGACCGATTGCAAGCCGAACCTGTCTGGCTGTTGCCGAACGCTGAGGCGTCGCCACTGGTGGTTGCGAACATCCTCGCGTCCGGCCACCTGACCCGCATTGGCCCCTTCAGACCGGCTGAGCGCGCTGCGGACGATCCCCTTCGAGGCGCCTCGTCTTCTTCAGCAGGAAGACACCGAGGTACAGAATCGCCCAAGGCACCAGGAACATCAGCACGTATCCGGGGGAAGGTAGCCAGGCTTGACCGCTGATGACATAGTCGTCCCACCGAACCAGGCCGGCAAGAAAGAGAATCGACATGAAGAACTGGTTGTAGTCCTTGACGAGCACGCGCCGCCAGTTGAAATGCATGGCTCTCACCGTGCCAAGTAGGCCCGACAACCTTGGCAGTATGCGATTCACCCGACCACAGTAGGAATCAAACTCATTACCGAACTTGTCCCGGAGATACGCTTCCTCGGCGGCGATGATCGCCGCATAGAACAACGCGCTCAGCGGCAGCGCGACAAGGTAGAACTCGGGCGCGTTAACGATCAGTGCCCAGCCCACGATAATCAGGAAATTCCCAAGGTACATCGGGTTGCGGGTATGCGCATAGATGCCGCCCTGCACCAGATGGTCTGCATAGACCTGGCGCTTGCGCCCTCCGCGTACGACGTATTCAAGACCAATCGTCGCGGCCCGCACCGCAAGTCCGAGGAATGAGACGAAGACGCCCAGTGCGTCCATCCAGGGATCAAGGTCCGGTCGATTGAGCAGGTATCTGGGTGTTGACAGAGCCAGGACCCCGAGTCCGAGCGCCGTGAAAACGACGCCGCGGTAGCGAAATAGAAAGCGCCCGAGCGCGACCAGCGACATTCAGGACGCCGACTTCACGCCGAGGAGACCGGCAAAGTTGTACCACTTGTAGAAGATGTCGACGCTGCCAAAGCCGTTGCGCTTAAGCAATTCGAAGTTCTCATCAATGCGATACGGGATCAGCACGTTTTCGAGAGCCTCCCGCTTCTGCGCGATCTCCGTGTCGGTGTAGTCGTTGCGCCGCTTCATGTCGTAGTAGAACTTGATGAACTGACGGTTGAGCAGAGAGTCATTGCCCAGAACCTTCTCGACGAGGATCAGGCAACCGTTCTCGTTCAGCCCGTCATAGATCGACCGAATCAGATGGTCGCGGAAGAGCGGTCGCACGAATTGCAGCGTCAGGTTAAGCACGACTACCGACGCGTTCTCGATGTTGCATCCTTCGTTCAGATCGGCGAGGACCAGTTCCGGCCTACCTGCGTGCTCCAGGGCGGAAAACCGCTGCGCCGCCTTATCGAGCATTGCCGGTGAGTAGTCCACGCCGACAAGCTGAACAGGTTTGCCAGCGCTCGCGACGGCAGACGACAACGTTTCCAGCGTAACGCCGTTGGAGCAACCGAGGTCGTAGACGTTCGTACCGCTGACGGCAAATTCCGCGGCGATCTCGCCGAGCATGCGCTGCAGTTCCCGATAGAGCGGGATCGAGCGATCGAGCATGTCCTCGAAAACGGCGGCAGTCTTTTCGCCGAAGTTGAAGTCGCCGACCGCCTGGGTCTTCTCGGCGAAGATCATGTCCTTCTTCATCGAGGGTTCTCCTCCGAAATGCCAATCATAAGATCTTTGCGCACCGAGGCGAAGCAATCCGTTGCGAAGTCGTTAGTTTTTCGTTAGGAGGCCGGCGCGAATGTCACATCGAATCGCGTACCGGCCCCTGGAGCACTCTGGACCTCAATGCGCCAGCCGAGCCGGTCGCAGATGCGCTTGACCAGATAGAGCCCGAGCCCGAGGCCGCGGCTCTGCGGATCGCGATAGCGCCGATCGAAGATGTGACCGACGTCTCCCGGTGGAATTCCGGCACCGGTGTCCTGGACGACGATCCGATCTGCCTCGAGTCGCAGATCGATCCGGCCTCTTTCGGTATGTCGGACTGCGTTGCCAACCAGATTGCTCACTACACATTCCGCCATTCCCGGCGGTGCCAGGATAGTGCGCGGCGACGCGATTTCGCAGTGAAGACTGAGCGGCTTGTCGGCAAGCGCGCTGCGATACGTGTCTGCGACCCCCTCGAGAATCTCGTCAAGTGCGCAAGGCTCGCCTTTCCATCCGCCGTCTTCCCGCGCCAGGAACAGCAGGGCCTCGACCAGGTCCTGCATCTGTCGAGTCGCGCGCCGGATGCGGGCGACACGTTCCCGGCCTCGCTCACTGAGCGTCGGTTCTTCCTGCAACAACTGCACAGAGCTGAGAACGACGGCGAGCGGAGTGCGAAGTTCGTGACCGGCTTCGTCAGTGAAGGCGCGCTCCCGATCGACGAATTGTTCGATCCGCTCGCAATATCTGTCGAAGGCAGCAGCAATGAGGAGGATTTCGCGATCGTCGAACTCGTCCTGAAGTCTGTGCGTCGTGTCGGACGGTTCCATAGCGCCGATCCTGTCCGCAAGCATCGAGACCGGCCTCATGACGCGTCGGGCCAGCAGCACACCCGCTATAACCGCGGCAACCCATACTCCGATAAGGCTCAGCAATGCCAGTTGCGTTAGGTTCGCCTCCAGGCGCTCGACGTTTTCGATGTCGAGAACCAGATAAAGTCGAGCGTGTCCCGCGTCCTCGCGACCGGCGTAAAACTCCTCTTCGCCTAACTGGAACGAGTCATAGCGGCCCGCGGGCCACGACTGAAGCCACGCGGGAAAATCGGCGGGCGGAGATTCTCCTTTCCGAACGACATAGGTCTTGAGTCCCGCCGCAATGGGCGGCAGAGTATCGGGCGCCGTTGAATATCGCCGCGCGAACTCGCTCAGTTCGCGTTTTACGGTGCCCTCCATCAGGTCGTCCTCGATCAGTTCCACGAGTTCATAGACCGCGTAGAAATAGCCGCCGGAAACCAGCGTGACGACCAGCAACAGCGCAACAACGATGCGTGCACGCAGCGAGGGATTAAAGCGCATCGTCTTCTGCGAGTCGGTAGCCAATCCCGTGTACGGTGTGAAGCAACTTGACCCCATGGTCACGGTCGATCGCCTGGCGCAGCGCGTGAATGTGGGCACGCAAGGCGGCATCGCTGTCTGGCGGATCCTTGCCCCAGACAATCCGCTCAAGGTCCGTTCGGCCTAGAAGACGGGGACTCGCATCCAGCAGGCATCGCAGTATCTTGAGGCCGGTCGGGGTCAGGCTCAGGCGGCGGCCAGCGCGACGGGCGACCAAGGTCTTCGTGTCCAGCATCAGATCTGCGACCTGAAGAACCGGCACGTCGGAATCGCCGCTTGAGCGGCGAACCAAGGCAGTCAGTCGGGCCAGCAGTTCGAGCAATGAAAAGGGCTTGGTGAGGTAGTCATCGGTGCCGGCTCCGAACCCCGCCAACACGTCCCGTTCAGTGTCGCGCGCCGTGAGTATCAGGATGGGGATCGAACTGCCGGCGTCATTGCGCAGTCGCTTGCACAGCGCCAGACCGTCCAGTCCCGGCAGACCAAGATCGAGGATCAAAGCGTCGTAGGAATTGACCGCCGCAAGATGCAGGCCCGTGAGCCCGTCCGCGGCATAGTCCAGTGCGTGGCCGCGCGACTCCAGGAATTCGCCTACGTTGGCGGCAAGGTCCTGACTGTCCTCGATCAGGAGCAGATGCATGGGCCGAGACATGTTGCCGGCAAGGTTACGCGGCAACGCGTAAGGATTCCGTTAGGAACGGCTTTCTAGGTTGCCGCGACCGCCGAAATCGCGAGTCGAAGACCGGTCCGTCATCGGGGCGCCTAGGCCAGATTCAGCCGAAGGCGGGCAACGCGCCAGTGCTGACTGATTATGGGAAGTGCGCAGGAAGAGGAGCGTCCGCTTCGGGGCAAAGCTGGCGCGGATCCGCGATGTCGGTAATTGGGCCGATAGCCGCCTCGCAGCCGCGTGGGCCCGATTGTTCGCCAGACGAATCGGCGATCAGGTGTGGCTGACCTTGATCGTCGGCATCTTCAGCGACATGTCCTTCGCCTTCTCGGCAATACGCACGGCAACCTTGCGGGCGATCGCCTTGTAGGTCTGAGTGATTTCGCTGTCGGGCTCGGCGACGACGGTCGGCCTGCCTGAGTCGGCCTGCTCGCGGATGCGGATGTCGAGCGGCAGGCTGCCGAGGTAGTCGACACCGTATTGCTCGGCCATCTTGCGTCCGCCGTCGGCACCGAAGATGTGCTCGGTGTGGCCGCACTTGGAACAGACGTGCACCGCCATGTTCTCGACGATGCCGAGGATCGGTATGCTGACCTTCTCGAACATCTTGAGCCCCTTCTTGGCATCCATCAGTGCGATGTCCTGCGGTGTCGTCACGATGATCGCGCCCGTCACGGGCACCTGCTGTGAGAGCGTCAGCTGGATGTCTCCTGTGCCGGGCGGCATGTCGACGACGAGATAGTCGAGGTCCTTCCAGTTGGTCTGACCGAGTAGCTGCTGCAATGCCTGCGTCACCATCGGTCCACGCCAGACCATGGGCTGGTCCGCGTCGATCAGCAAGCCGATGGAACTCATCTGCAGCCCGTAGTTCTCCCTGGGCTCGAGGGTCTGCCCGTCCACTGACTCGGGCGCCCCCGAGATGCCCAGCATCGTCGGCTGGCTCGGGCCGTAGATGTCCGCATCCAGCACCCCGACGCGCGCCCCTTCCGCCGACAGCGCGAGCGCCAGGTTGGCGGCGACCGTGCTCTTGCCGACGCCTCCCTTGCCCGACGCCACTGCGATGATGTTCTTGACGTTGGGCATCACCTTCAGGCCACGCTGGACCGCATGCGCGACGATCTTCATCGTCACATTGGCGCTGACGTTGGCAGCGCCGGCCGCCTTCAGCTCAGCGATGACCTTGCGTCGCATCGGCTCGATCTGGCTTGCCGCCGGATATCCAAGCTCGACATCGACGCTGACATTGTCACCGTCGACGCGAACGTTGCGAGCAGATCGCGAGCTGACAAGGTCCTTTTCGGTGTTGGGATCAATGATGCCCGCGAGCACCTGATTGACTCGGTCGACGCTGAGGGCCATGGCGAAACGTCCTGACGGCGATGTATCGAGCTTGCCAGTCTAGCCGAGCGCCTTGTTCAAAGACCCGCTTGATAGAATGTCTTTCAAACGGAATGTGTCCGACACACGCCCACGATGCGCCGATGCAGCCTGAGATGTACCACGCTCCGCCCGGGCTGCGGCCGTGTGCGTGTACGAATGTGCCCGCTGTCCCACTGACAGCCCGCCGCGAGCTTGATCGCGGCGCCCTGCACTTCGGAATCTGATGCCATGACCCGCCGGAACCTTTTCGTAACCACCGCCCTGCCGTACGCCAACGGCCCGCTCCATGTTGGCCACATCATGGAGTACATCCAGGCCGACATCTGGGTCCGCTACCAGCGCATGCGCGGCCACGCCGTGCACTTTGTCGGCGCCGAAGACGCGCACGGCGCGCCGATCATGATTGCCGCAGAGAAGGCCGGCAAGACTCCGCAGCAGTTCATTGACGAGGTGCGCGCAACCCGGCCACGCTACCTCGACGGTTTCCTGATCGGCTTCGATCACTGGCACACGACGGACTCGCCGGAGAACGTCGAGCTGTCGCAGTCGATCTATCGCGCGCTGCGCGCCGAGAACCTGGTCGATACGCGCACGATCGAGCAGTTCTACGATCCGGTGAAGGGCATGTTCCTGCCCGACCGCTACATCAAGGGCACCTGCCCGAAGTGCGGCGCGAAGGACCAGTACGGCGACAGCTGCGAGGTGTGCGGTTCCACCTATGCTCCGACCGACCTGATCGACCCCTACTCGGTGCTCACGGGCGCGCGGCCGGAGCTGCGCACTTCCGAGCACTACTTCTTCCGGCTTTCCGACGCGCGCTGCGTCGAGTTCCTGCGCGAGTGGACGGCAGGTCGCAATCGGCGGGGCGAGGCGCACCTGCAGCCGGAGGTCTATGGCAAGACGCAGGAGTGGCTCGGCCCTGATGGCAAGGGCCTCGCCGACTGGGACATCTCGCGCGACGCGCCCTATTTCGGCATCCCGATTCCCGACGCACCCGGCAAGTTCCTCTATGTCTGGTTCGACGCGCCGATCGGCTACCTGGCATCGCTGAAGGCCTACTTCGACAGCGGCAAGGCGAAGGCCAACGGCGAGCCACGAAGTTACGACGATTTCCTCGCCGCCGAAGACGTCGAGCAGATCCATTTCATCGGCAAGGACATCATCTACCACCACACGCTGTTCTGGCCGGCAATGCTGCGCTTCTCGGGCCGCAAGGTGCCCGACAACATCTACGTCCACGGGTGGATCACCGTCAGCGGCGAGAAGATGAGCAAGAGTCGCGGCACCGGAATCGATCCGTTGCGCTACCTCGAACTCGGCATGAATCCCGAGTGGTTCCGCTACTACGTCGCCGCCAAGCTCAACGGCCACGTCGAAGACGTCGACTTCAATCCCGACGATTTCATGCAGCGGGTCAACAGCGACCTGATCGGCAAATACGTGAACATCGCGAGCCGCGCGGCGAGTTTCTCGGCCGGCAGTTCGACGGACAACTGGCGGCCGCCGCGCCCGAAACGAGTGGCAGTCATGCCGTCGCGCTCGCCGCCGAATCGGACATTGCAGCCTTGCTCGACCAACGGGAATTCGGCAAGGCGCTGCGCGAAGTGATGCGGATCGCCGACTTCGCCAACGAGCATTTCGACCGCAATCGGCCCTGGGAGCTGGCGAAAGATCCGGCGCAGAAACCGTTGCTGCAGGCCGTCTGCAGCGACGTCATCCGCTGCTTCCGGGCGTTGACGATCTATCTGACTCCCGTGCTGCCGGCGACCGCTGAGCGCGTGGCGCGCGAACTCTTCGGCATGGATCGGGGATTCAACTGGAATGACCTGCATGCCCCGGTCGATCGCATCGCCCCTTACAAACACCTGATGGCTCGCGTGGAAGCAAAGCAGATCGACGCGCTGTTCGAGCCGCCCGCCGAAGAGCAAGCGCCAACGCCGTTGCCCGGTGGCGCCGCGATCGCGGACACGATCACGATCGACGACTTCGCGAAGCTCGACTTCCGCATCGCCAGGATCATCGCGGCATCGAATCGTCGACGGCAGCGACAAGCTGCTCAAGCTGACGCTCGACGCCGGTGAAGGCCGCGAGCGGATCGTCTTTTCCGGGATCAAGTCGGCCTACAAACCGGAAGATCTGGTCGGTCGGCTGACCGTGCTGGTCGCGAACCTTGCGCCGCGCAAGATGAAGTTTGGTGTCAGCGAAGGCATGGTGCTTGCCGCCAGCCACGCCGACGAAAAAGCAAATCCGGGAATCTTCCTGCTCGACCCGCGACCAGGGCGCGTTGCCCGGCATGCGTGTGAAGTAAGCATCCGCGCGCGAAGCGCCCTTCCAGAGTCGCGTTCCCAAGAAGAACCGCGCTGCTCGCGAGTAAGGCGAGCAGCGCGGCGTAGACGAATCGCGCGAGGAGCCTACTGCCCGTGCGCGGCCCGGGCCTTCTCGATCTGCGCCTTGACGGCCTCGAGGTTGAAGCTCGCGCCCGGCTGCATCGGCGGGAAGTCGATCGCAGTCTGCGCCACCTTCGCCACCTCCTGCTGCACGAACTGGAAGCGCCAGAACTCGTACAGGAACCAGTTGTAGTACGCGAGCGACCCCTTCGCGCCGTTCGGCATGCCAGTGCGCTCGTAGGGATCTGAGCGGAGGTTCGTCAGGATCGGCCAGTCGACCTTGATCGTGCCGCCGAGCCAGCCTTGCGGCTGATCCGTGAACCGATACTTGAAGTCGTCGATCCGGACCGCCGAGAGCGTGCCCTCGGTGAAGTAGAAGATCTCGTGGCGCGCCGAGGGCCCCTTGCCCGTGATCAGGTCCATCTGGTTGTAGCCGTCCAGGTGCACCTTGTACGACTTGTCACCGAGTTGCTTGCCCTTCAGCAGTTCCGCGGTGATGTTGGGATTGCCGGCCGCCGCAACGAATGTCGGAAACCAGTCCATTCCGGACACGATGCCGTTCTGGACCGTACCGGCGGGCACCTTGCCGGGCCAGCGCAGGATCATCGGCACGCGGAAGCCGCCTTCGAGCGCGGTTCCCTTGCCGCCCGCGAAGGGCGTCTGGCCGCCGTCGGGCCAGGTGAAGTTCTCGGCACCGTTGTCGGTCGTGAAACCGATGATGGTGTCACCTTCGAGATTGTTGTCCTTCAGGTATTTCATCACCGAGCCGACGATGTCGTCGATCTGCGCCATCCCGGCTTCCTGGATGGTCCAGTTGTTGTCGGAGTTGCGCATCCCTTCGTACTTCGGCGACAGATGTGTCACGACGTGCATGCGGGTCGGGTTGAGCCACAGGAAGAACGGCTTGTTGTCCTTGCGCGCCTTGTCGACGAACTTCAGCGCGTTGTCGAGGATTTCGTCGTCGATGGTCTCCATCCGCTTGGGACACAGTTCGCCCGCGTCTTCGATCTTCTGCTTGCCGATCGCGCCCCAGCGCGGCTGCACGGTCGGATCGTCTACGTTGGTCGCCCACGAGTGGACCATGTTGCGCGGCCCCACCGTCGCTCTCAGCTTCTGCGGGTAGTTCGGGTGGCAGGGATCCTCCATCGCGTCGAGGTGATAGAGGTAGCCATAGAACTCGTCGAAGCCGTGCAGCGTCGGCAGGAACTTGTTCAGGTCGCCGAGGTGATTCTTGCCAAACTGGCCGGTGGCATAGCCCATCGACTTCAGCGCCGTCGCGATCGTCGGCGCCTGCGCCGGCATTCCGATCGGCGACCCGGCCTGCCCCACGGTCGTCAGGCCGGTGCGGATCGGCAACTCACCTGTGATGAAATTGGCGCGACCCGCCGTGCAACTTGCTTCGGCGTAGTAGTCGGTGAAGCGCATGCCGTCCTTCGCCAGTTGGTCCAGGTTGGGCGTACGCATCGACATGACGCCCTGGTTGTACGCGCCGATATTGGCCCAGCCGATGTCGTCGCCCATGATCATGATGATGTTGGGCTTCTTGCCCGGCGCCTGGGCGAGCGCGGGCGTCGCCGCGAGCAGGGCAAGAGCAATCGCAGCCACGCCTGCCAGGAAGTGTTTCAAGTGAGTCACGCGTTACCTCCAATTATTCTGGAACTGCTTGTGGGGAACCGAGGGAAGGGAAAGACGCAACGGCACGATCTGCCCAGTCCTGAGCAGAGGGCGGAGAGTACAGGAGTCGACGGCCGCCGGTCGCTCTTTCGCCTAAGGCCACAGCCGTGCTGAAGCCGGCTGTGTCTCGTTCATATATTGCTGTGTTGTGACGTGTCAGGCGATCACTGCTCAGGCCGCGCTTCGATGCGCCCGGCGCGGATTGCGTCCATGAATTT
>CAVRVM010000005.1:0-475383 GCA_963724605.1 uncultured beta proteobacterium | reverse complement strand
GGCGCCGCTTGCCATCCCGTTTCGCATGCACCATCTCGGGGAGGAACGTGATCGACGGACTTCGCACCTGGGGCACCCGTGGGGCCTGCCTCAGACAGCGATCTCAGGAGATGCCGATCGAACACACGGAGTCCATTGCTCGGTATGGCGATGACATGCCGGCAATCGTCGACTGGCCCTTGCCTTGAGCGGGAACGTCAGTGCTCGAGCCACGTCCACCGCAGGGGACCATGTGTAGAGCGAGAATGGAGCCATCGCCATGAAACCTCCACACAAACCAATCACCCCGGACCACTTCGACGCCGTCCTGTTCGACCTGGACGGAGTTCTCACGTCCACCGCCAAGATCCACTCGAGGTGCTGGAAAACGATGTTCGACGACTTCCTCAGCCGCCGAGCGGCGGAGGGGAAGGAGCCGTTCCGACCGTTCGACATCGAGACCGATTACAAGCTGTACGTGGACGGCAAGCCTCGGTATGAGGGCGTGAGGAGCTTCCTGGCCTCCCGGAACATCTCGCTCCCCGAAGGAACACCGGAAGACCTCCCGACCGCCGACACCGTGTGCGGCCTCGGCAACCGCAAGGACGAACTGGTGAAGGCGGCGATCGACCGGGGTGAGGTCGAGGCCTATCCCGGGTCGGTCGCCCTGGTCCGCCGGCTTCGGGAGCAGGGCATTCGCACCGCGGTGGTGTCGTCGAGCAACAACTGCGAGCAAGTGTTGCGGGCCGCGGGCATCCTCGACCTGTTCGAGGCGCGGGTGGATGGCCTGGTCGCGAGTCAACTCCAACTTCCGGGAAAACCCGCGCCGGACACGTTCCTCATGGCCGCCCAGATGCTCGGCGTTCGCCCTGCCCGCGCCGTGGTGGTGGAGGATGCCATCGCTGGTGTGCAGGCCGGCCGGGCGGGTGGATTCGGCCTGGTTGTCGGAGTGGACCGAGAAGGGGGCGGTGACGCCCTGCGGACTCATGGTGCCGACGTGGTCGTGACGGACCTGGAGGAGTTGCTGACCTGAGACCGCTTTCCGTCCCTGTGGATACTTCTGGAGGCGTGAGTTCGATGATCAAGCACGACCCGGTCCTTCCTCCCGAATTCCTCTACCCGATCGAAGAGTGGCGGTGGGTGGAGAGGGCCTTCGCCCCGCAGTTCCTTCCCCAGGCGGAGACGATCTTCGCGGTCGCCAACGGATACCTCGGGATGCGGGGCGTTCGAGGAGGGGGAGCCGGCTTACCGGCACGGCACGTTCGTCAACGGGTTCCACGAGACCTGGCCGATCCCGTACGGGGAACGGGCGTTCGGGTTCGCCACGACCGGCCAGACCATCGCGAACCTCCCGGATGGCAAGCTCATCCGGCTGTACGTGGATGATGAACCGTTCGAGCTGGGCAGCGCGAGGATTCTTCGGTTCGAGCGGGCACTCGACATGCGCGCCGGGACGCTCGATCGGCAGGTCCTCTGGGAAACGCCCGCCGGACGCCAAGCTCCTGATCGAGTCGCGACGCCTGGTCTCGTTCCACGAGAAGCACGTCGCGGCGATCTGGTACCGGGTGACCGTCCTCAACGCCCGGGCCGCGCTCGTCCTGGTGTCCGAGTTCGTCAATCACGTTCCCGTCCGGGAGAGCAGCGAAGACGACCCCCGGCTGGCCCGCGGTTTGTCGGAAGAGGTGCTTGCTCCCCAACGAACCGAAGGGGCCGACCGCCGGGCCCTGCTGAGTTACCTGACGAGGAACAGCGGGATGGGATTGGCGTGTGGCATGGACCACACGCTGGAGACCGAGTGCGCTGTCCTCCTTCAAGTCCAGCTGGGGTGAAGACGGGCGCGGGTGGTGTTCCACATCGACGCGGAACCGAGCAAGCCCATCACGCTGACCAAGTACCTCACCTACCACACCTCCCGGACCGACAAGACGGACGAACTCTGTGACCGCGCGGGGCGAACTCTGGACCGGGTCGTTGGCCATGGGTTTGCTCAACTCCTCGCCGACCAGCGCGCCTACCTGGACGATTTCTGGAAGCGGAGCGACATCCAGATCAGCGCGGAGCACCCCGCGCGCAGCAGTGCCTGCGCTGGAACCTGTTCCAGTTGCTCCAGGCGTCGGGCCGGGCCGACCAGTCCGGCATTCCGGCCAAGGGGTTGACCAGCCAGACGTACGACGGGCATTACTTCTGGGACATGGAGATGTACGTCCTGCCGTTCCTGATCTACACGTCCCCGCGGCTCGCCCGGAACGTCTTGCAGTATCGGTACGGCATCCTGGACAAGGCGCGGGAGCGGGCCCGTGCGGTCAGTCAGAAGGGCGCGTTATTTGCCTGGCGCACGATCAGCGGCGAGGAGGCGTCGGCGTACTACGCGGCGGGCACGGCCCAGTACCACATCAACGCCGCGATCGCCCACGGCATCGTGAAGTACGTGGACGTCACCGGGGATCGGGACTTCCTGTACGAGTGCGGGGCGGAGATCCTCGTCGAGACCGCCCGGCTGTGGTACGACCTGGGCTTCTTCTCCGAGCGCAAGGACGGGCGCTTCTGCATCCACCGGGTCACCGGGCCGGACGAATACACCACGGTGGTCAACAACAACACGTACACGAACCTGATGGCTCGGGAGAACCTGCGGTTCGCCGCCGACGCGGTGGAACAGCTGCGGGAGGGCAGCCCGGACCACTACCGGGCCCTCGTACTCCGAACCGGACTCGAGCCTGGCGAGGCGGCGGACTGGCGACGGGCGGCCGACCGGATGTACGTGCCCTTTGACGAGCAGCCTGGGGATCCACCCGCAAGACGACGACTTCCTCGATCTGAAAAAGTGGGACTTCGCGAACACCCCGCCCGACAAGTACCCGCTCCTCCTTTACTTTCATCCGCTCGTCATCTATCGGCACCAGGTGATCAAGCAGGCGGATGTCGTCCTGGCCATGTTCCTGCTCGGACACGAGTTCAGCCCGGAACAGAAGAAGCGCAACTTCGACTACTACGACCAGCTGACGACAGGGGATTCCTCCCTGTCGGCGTGCATCCAGAGCATCGTCGCGTTCGAGATCGGCTACGACGAACTCGCCCTGCGCTACCTGATCAACGCCCTGCTCATGGATCTCGCCGATGTGGGGGGAACGTGAAGGACGGCTGCCACATCGCGTCGATGGGCGGGACGTGGATGGGGGTCGTGTACGGGTTGGCCGGCTTGCGCGACTACGGCGGGCGGCTGTCGTTCCACCCGAACAAGCAGGTGCGGGACCTGCGCTTCCACTTGACTGTCCGCGGTCAGCTTCTCGCCGTCGAGATCAAGACCGACGGCGTGACGTACAACCTGGAACAGGGCGACGGTCTGACCGTCTACCACAGGGACGAACGGTTGGATCTGAGGACCGGGGGAGCCGGTTCGCCGGCCCTGAGATCGCATCGAGTTCCAGCGGTGATGCCGCGGGCTCAGGGACAGTCGAAGGGCATAAGTACGCGTTTTCTCGGTCCGTGGCTCATTTCTTGTCCCCGTTGTCCGGGGTTGAGATTCCCCCGCCTCGGTCGTCGACCTCACGTTCCGGAGCGCGCGCGACACCGACCTGGCCGAGATCAACGCGGCCGTGCGCGACGGCGGCCGAGGGGCCGCTGCGCGGCATCCTCGGCTACACGGACGAGCAGGTGGTGTCGAGTGACTTCGTCGGCGACCGGCGGAGCAGTATCTTCGACGCCGCGGCGGGCATCCAGCTGAACCCCCGTTTCTTCAAGGTGGTGAGCTGGTACGACAACGAAGCGGGCTATGCCGCCCGCTGCGTCGACCTGCTCGAGCTGATGGCTCGACGCGACGCGCGGTGAGCGCCTGCTCCTCCCTGTCGTCCACTTCACGGGAGTGGACGGGCCACCGTACAGCAGGGCGACGTACTCACGGACCATCCGTTCGGCGCTGAACCGCGGGATCAGGCGCCGCATCGATGCCTTGATGCGGCCGATCCAGCCTCGCGGAAGGCCGTCGGCATCGCGCTCGTAGAAGAGCGGGATCATCTCGTGCTCGAGCAGGTCGTACAGTGCCGCCGCATCATGGTCGTCCTGCGCTGCGGCATCGCGCGTCCGGGCGTGTCGATCGCCCAGCCGGTCTCGCCGTCGTAGCCCTCGACCCACCAGCCGTCGAGCACGCTCAGATTGAGGCCCCCGTTGAGCACCACCTTCATGCCGCTGGTGCCGCTCGCTTCGAGCGGCGGGCGCGGCACGTTCACCCACAGGTCGACGCCGGCGACGAGGCGCTGTCGCCATGTGGAGATCGTAGTCGTCCAGGAACGCGATGCGGCTTCCGACGTGCGGGGCGCGGCGCAGCGCGAACACGTCCCGGAGCGCCTGCTTGGCTTCCTCGTCCTGGGGGTGCGCCTTGCCGGCGAGCACGACCTGGATCGGGTGCGCGTCGTCCGCGAGCAGCCGGAGCCCGCGGTCGAGCTGACGCGTGAAGAGGTGCAGGCGCTTGTAGGTCGCCACCCGGCGCGCGAAGCCGATCGTGAGGACCTCGGGGTCGAAGACGCGCGCCGCCGCCTCGACGTACTCCGGCGACTCGCCGCGCGCGAGCCGGACGCGGATCGACCGCGCCCGCGCGTACTCGACGAGCTCCTGCCGGAGGGCGTGTCTGCACGGCCCACAGCTCGGCGTCCGGAATCGCCGCGATCCGCTCCCACAGCGCCGGATCGGCGAGCCGGGTGCGCCAGTCGGGGCCCAGTGCCGCTCCAGCAACGCCTGCATCGGTTCGGCCATCCAGGTCGCGGTGTGCACGCCGTTGGTCACGTGGCCGATGGGCACCTCGTGCACGGGTCGGTCCGGCCACAGCGCGCCGCCACATGCCACGCGCGACCTCCCCGTGGCGGCGCGAGACGCCGATCGAGGCCCGGCTCGTGCGCAGCGCGAGCGGCGGTGGTGGCGAGCGCGTCCTCGTGCGTTGCCTCCGGGTTGAAGCGGCAGAGCGAGTAGAAGAACGGCCGGTGCGCATCGAGCCCTTCGCGAAGCTGGCCGAGGACGGGTTCGACCTCGTCGAACGTGTACCATTCGTTGCCCGCCGCAACGGGCGTGTGCGTGGTGAAGACGGTCGCCTGCCGGACGAGTGCCAAGGCCTCCTCGGGCGAGCGTCCGGCGACGATGAGCGCGCGCAGGCGCTCGAACGACGCCAAGCGCCGCGTGCCCCTCGTTCAGATGGACGATGGAGGGCTGGATGCCGAGTGCTGCCAGCGCGCGTACGCCGCCGACGCCGAGGACGCCGTACTGGGTCAGCCGCGTGTGCCGGTCGCCGATGTACAGCCGCGCCGTGATCCACCGGTCGATCGGGTGGTTGTCCGCGCGGTCGGTGTCCAGCAGGTAGAGCGGCACCCGGCCGACGTCGAGGCGCCAGATCTGGATGCGCACCGCCCGAGCGCGCATCGTGACCTCGACGGTCAGGGGCCGACCGTCCGGTCCGGTGACGAGGACGGCCGGCAGGCGCTCGAACTCGGTCGTCGTCCACCATTCGTGCTGCCATCCGGACAGGTCGAGCCGCTGGTGGAAGTAGCCCTCTCGGTAGAGCAGCGCCGACGCCGACCATCGGGACGGCGAGATCGGAGGCGGCCTTCAGGACGTCGCCAGCCAGGACGCCCAGCCCGCCGCCGTAGAGCGGCAGCGAGTGGTGGACGCCGAACTCGGAGCAGAAGTAGGCGACTGGGCGGTCCGCTGCGATCCCTGCTGCGATCGGCGGCCGGCGCAGATCCGCCTCGAGCTGGGCGGCCAGCGCGGCCACGCGCGCGACGTATCCCGGATCGTCCCCGAGCTGCTTCAGGCGGTGCGGCGGGACCGTCTCGATCATCGCGCGCGGGTTGCCCTGACTGCGCTCCCACAGCGCCGGATCCATGTCACGGAACACATCAGGGCCACCGGGCATCCAGCTCCACCGGTAGTTGAACGCGAGCCGCGCAAGCGGCTGGAGGGCTTCCGGCAGCCGCTCCCCCAGGTCGGCCACCGCGCGCTCGATGTCGCGTCGCCCGTCGTGAGGTCCCCCGGCGTCCCCGGAGGCGTCGTCGGCGCGACCGCGAGCGTCGGTCGTCATTTGGGCGCGACCTTCCACGCGAGCGAGCGCGGGAGTCTCGAGCGCTGGGCGCTCCGAGGACGCAGGCGAGCAGGGAAGGGTCGGCGCGGCACCACCATCCCTCGAACGTCAGCCCTGCCGGGGCGACGCGCACTGCCACCGGTCGCCATCCGCGCTCTGGCACGCTCGAGCCGCCCGCGAGTTCGACCGACCGTGTGTCCAGGCGAAGCCCCTCGTGGAGGGCCTTCAGCGCGCACTCCTTCGCGCACCAGACGAGCGTGGTGCGGCGTGCGACGTCCAGCGGGCCGCCCGCCGCCACGAAGGCCCGCTCGGCGGGCGTGAGGTAGTCGGCGACGAACGCCTCGCTGCGCGGCTCGACCAGCTCCAGGTCGCATCCGAGCGCCACGTCCGGCGGCGCCACTGCGGCGAACGCCCACCCGGCGCGGTGGCTCAGCGAGAGCGCGATCGGCGTCGCGCCTCCGGCGTGGAGCTGCGGCGCGCCGGAGTCGTCGGCGAGCACCTCGAGCTCGGCCAGGGCGAGCGGGTCCGACGGCCGGCCGAGCCACTCCGCCGCGGCGCGCTTGGCGGCGAAGCGTCCGAGCCGCCAGTCTGCACGCCGCTTCGGGAACCGCAGCGCGCCGAGCACCGCGCGCTCGCGCGGCCCGAGCCAGGCGTCTCCGTCCGGCACCTCCGCCGCCGCCACCAGGTAGACCCCGACGGGCCGGGTCCGCGGCCCGAGCGCGGGAGCGACGGCGCTCATGTCGCCGCGTGCCCCGCCGCAGGCGGCCGCGTCGCCTCGAGCGATGCGCCGCATGCCCCGCTCCACGGCGTCGACCAGGTAGGGCCGCAGCTCCGCCGCCGGGATGATGCGATGGAGTGAGCCCACCCGCAGCGCGCGATGCACGCTGTGGACGTCGTCGAACTCGCGCGCCACCTCGCCGAGCTTCTCGGCGTGGACGGCCGCAAACATCTCGGCGAGCGCCGCCCGCCGTCGCGCCTTCTCCTGCCCTTCGGCCGCCGCGATCTCCGCCTCGAGTGCGCTCACGCGGGGATCACGCCGGGTCCGGGCGTCCACCTCGCCGGCGAACACCACGGCCGCCGCGGGCGCGCCGCCGATCACCGAAGCGTACGACCCCTCGACCGCGGCGATCTCGACCGACTCGTTCAGCGCCCGCGAGAACACCACGTAGGCGCCGCCGTGGTAGCGCGAGATGACGCAGAACACGACCGGCCCGTCGAAGTTCACCACCGCACGGCCGATCTCGGCGCCGTACTCGAGCTGCAGCTCGCGCAGCGATTCCGGGGAACCGTCGAAGCCCGAGAGATTCGCCAGCACCACGATCGGGCGGTTTCCGCTCGCCGCGTTGATCGCGCGCGCGACCTTCTTCGAGGCGCGCGGGAAGAGCGTCCCCGCTGTCCACTGCTCCGGGCCGTCGGCCGGGACGAACCCGAGCCGTGGCACCGGTTGAGACTCGATCCCGATCAGGCAGACGGGGTAGCCGCCCAGGTGAGCGTCCCACACCACCGCGATCTCGGCGTCGCGCATCGCGGCCCAGCGCTCGAGGGGAGGGTGGTCCTGGTCGATCGTCGCGGCCATCACCTTGCGGACGTCGAACGGGCGCTTCCGTCCGGGGTTGTGCTCGTCGCTGAAGATGTCGCCGACGCGCGCGAAGCCGTCGCCGTGGGGCGCGATGCGCACGTCGCGCTCGACGGGATCCGCGGTCGGCGCGCGGCGCGGAAAACGCTCCCCGGGTGCCACGTACGTGTGCTCGTAGTGCCGTAAGAGGATGCGGCACGCGTCCGCGATGTCCCGCGCCCAGTACTGCGCCTGCCCGTTCGGTCCCATGATCGCGGTCGTAGCCGCCGATGCCGAAGTTGTCCTCGGCGGACACGCCGCCGGAGTAGTCGAGCGCGCGCTTGCCCGTCAGCACCATCGCGCCTTCGGGCGTCATGACGAGGATGCCGCGCGTGTGCAGCAGCATCGTCGCCTCGGCGTTCCAGTAGGGCTGCGCGCCGACGTTGATGCCGGCGACCACCACGTTCACCTCGCCTCCCGCCTGCGTGAACTCGATCAGGCGGCGCAGCACGGCCGCGATCCAGTCCATGTTCTCGGTGCCGCTCTCCATCGAGATCTTCGCGCCCGCGGACACGGCGAACCACTCCAGCGGCACGCGCATCGTCTCGGCGAGATCGAGCGCCGCGATGATGCGGCGGCATTCGGCCTCCGCCAGCGCGCCCATGCTGCGGCTCGGGTCGCCCAGCAGGCACACCCTCGTCATGCCCTCCGGGTAGCGGGCCGTCCGGTTGCGGATGATGCCGACGACGAGGTTGGCGGCGTTGTGACCCGGGGGCCGCACGACGGGGACGAGGCGTCCCGCGGCGTCCAGGTCGTGCTCGACGAACTCGCCCGCGGGGAAATCCGCCGGCGTCCCCTCGGGGGGCGTGAGCATCCGGACGATCTCGTAGGGATAGGTGAGCCCGAGCCGGCGCAGGCGCACCACCTTCTGCGCGTACTCGGTGAGCGGTCGGATGGGCACCTCCGCGGGCGGAAGCGCGCGTGATCACGAATCCGCGCCCACCCGGGTTCGTCACCTGGAGCACCGTGTCCCTGAGCTCTCCGCTCGCCGCGTCCGGGATGCGCGCGCGGAGCACGACCTTCTCGAGGCCGAGTCCCGCCGTCGCGGGGGCGAGCTTGCGGACCATGTGATCGAGCTCCCCGGAGGTGAGTGTCAGCGGCGGCCACACGTAGAGCAGGACGCGGTTCCAGTAGAGGCGGCGCTCGGGCGGCCGCTGCGCCTGGTGGAGCCGGATGGCCGCCAGCGCTTCGGACAGCATGCGCTCGAGGTGCGGCAGCTGGACCACGCGGCCCGCGGCGTCGCGGACCGGGGTCAAGTCGCGCACCTCGGCGAGCGCGAACAGGCGCTCGTCCTTCGGGTTCTCGCGCGCGATGGCGCGGAAGAGGTAGACGTCCTCCACCGACGGCAGCCGCTCGATCTCGAAGTTGCGCAGCCGCCAGAGGTGGAGCCGCTTGCCCATCATGGGGTGCAGGCCGCGGTAGACGCGCTCCTCGGCGTATCCGTCCGCCTGGGGGCGGAAGGTGAAGTGGAGCACGTCGCCGATCCCGGGTCCGCGCCCCTCGGTCGCGACTACGACGACGATGCGGCGCAGCGGCCGCGGGAAGCCAACCCCGTCGAGGACGCCGCGCACGGTGGCGGCCACGGCATCCGCATCCTCCGACGCCGTCTCGCGATGAACGAAGAAGTCGACCACGACGTCGTGGTCGGCGGGGACGCCGGCGATCAGGCGCGGCGAGCGCCCGGGCCGCGTCGCCGAGGTGCGCGATACGCCGCGTGGGTGGCGAAGAGATGGATGCGGCGACCGTCGAATCCGTACTCGGCCACGGCACAGCTCCGGCCGTCGACGTCCTGCACGGCGAACCGCTCGAGGTCGCGGATGCGGTAGTAGCGCCGGACCAGGACCTCGAGCAGCGTGCGCCGCAGCGGCGGCGGGGCGGTGCCGAGGCGCCGGGCAGAGCAGCCCGACGAGCGGCTGGGGGCAGTCGACGAGCCAGCGCATATGGTCCGCGCGTCCGGCGGCGCCGTCGTGCCCGAGCGCCGCCAGCGCGCGCTTCGACCTCGGCGTACACCGCGGCCCGCGCCTGCTCGAACAGCGGGCGATCGTGCCAGCGATAGCGCAGCTCCCGCGCCAGGTCACCGAGCGCCGGGTGCCCGGCGCCGCCGAGCGCGATCAGACGATCCAGCACTGCAGCCGACCCCGCGGCCCCTTCCTCGGGGCTGGCGTCGAGCCGCCGCTCGAGGATCCGCATCACCACCGCCACCTGCTCCTCCACGCGCTGATGGGCGCGGTAGATGCGCAGCCAGCTCTCGTCGAGGGCTGCCGAGCGCTCGAGCGATGTCACGCCGTGGTGCGCGAGCGCCCGGCGCAGCCGTTCGACGAACCATCCGGGCAGCTCGCCGCGCTCCGCATCGAGAGTGCGCAGGTAGGTGAGGACGTACTCCTGGGCGCTCAGAAATTCCTGCCCCTCGGGGTCGTCGTCGATGCGCGGTTCGAAGAGTCCGTGGACGTCGGCGAAGAGCGTGAGCAGCTCGTCCTCTGCGCCGCGGAGCGCGGCGTCGTCTCCGCAATCTGACCAGTCCGCCACCAGCCGCCTCGCATCGCCTGGCTCCACGTCGTACCCGAGGATCAGCCGGCGGAGCGTCTCGAGCGCGGCACGGTGGTCGCCGGCCGGTCCCGACACGCCCTCCGAGCAGGTCGAGCCGTAGGTCGTCGTCGGCCTCCTCGACCCGCTCCGGCTCCGTCGGCTCGAGCACGATGAGCGCCGCACCCGCATCCACCTGTACGTTGGCGCTCACGAGGACGCTGCGCACACGGCCCGCGACCGGCGCCAGGATCGGCATCTCGGTCTTCATCGCCTCGAGCACGGCGATCCGATCGCCCGCCGCCACCAGGTCGCCCGGCGCGACGGCGATCGCCAGCACCATCGACGGCGCCGGGGCTCGCACGACACCGCCCTCGTCGCGCGCGACCGTGTGGGGAACGCCGTCCACCTCGACGCGATGCGTGTCGCCCTCGACCACCGACACCACCCGGTGCCGGCGCCCTCCCAGGGTGAGCCAGCGCTCGAAGCGTCCGACGCGCTCGATCGCGAGGTCGATCGGACGGCCCTCGACGACGACCCGGTAGCTGGACGGGCCGAGACGGCGCACGTCGATCGTGTGCGTGGTGCCGCGGACTCGCAGCTTGGTGCGGTGGCCGATCTCGGGCCGCACGGCGGGCCGACCCCGCGCCGCCGAGGCGAGGAAGCCGCGCAGCTCGATGGCCGCCTCGGCCTCGTAGGCCTCGACGGCGGCAGCCAGCAGCGCCACCTCGCCGCCCCCGCGCGGCAGGTGCGCGCCCTCTGCGGTCAGCCGATCGAGCCAGCCGGTGTCGTACTCGCCGCGGGAGACCTCGTCCCGGTCGAGCAGGCCGAGCAGGAACGCCCGGTTGGTGGTGCCCCCGCGCACCACGACGGTCGTCTCGGCCAGGGCACGGCGCAAGCGCGCGAGCGCCTCGTCGCGGTCGCGCCCGTGCGCGATGATCTTCGCGATCATCGAATCGAACTGCGGCGCCACGCCGTCGCCCTGGTCGATGCCGCGGTCGATGCGGATCCCCGGACCGCCGGGAAGGCGCAGCAGCTCGACGACTCCCGGCGCCGGGGCGAACCCGCGCTCCGGATCCTCCGCGTTCAGCCGCACCTCGATCGCATGGCCCCGCACGCGCCGGCGGCTCGGGGCCGTCGAGCCGGCCGCCACGGGCCACGTGGAGCTGCAGCTTCACGAGATCGGTCCCGGTGGTGCACTCGGTCACGGGGTGCTCCACTTGCAGGCGCGCGTTCACCTCCATGAAGAGGGCGGTCCGGCTGGCCTCGTCGAAGAGGAACTCGACGGTCCCGGCGCCCTCGTAGCTCGCGGCCTGCGCGAGCCGGACGGCCGCCGCACGCAGCGCGGCGTCCTCGGCCGCCGAGAGCGCCGGCGATGGCGCCTCTTCGAGCACCTTCTGATGGCGGCGCTGGATGGTGCAATCGCGCACGCCGAGCGCCCACGCAGTCCCGTGACGGTCGGCGATCACTTGCACCTCGACGTGCCGGGCGGCGGCGACCCGCCGCTCCAGGAAGAGCGTGCCGTCGCCGAACGCCTTCGCCGCTTCCGCGGTTGCGGACTCGAAGGCCGCGAGCAGCTCGGACTCGTCGTGCACCTCGCGGATGCCCCGCCCGCCACCGCCGGCGGTCGCCTTGACGAGCAGCGGGAAGCCGAGCGCGCGCGCCTTCGCGACCGCCTGGCCGGGGTCTGCACGGCGCCGCCGCTCCATGGCACGACCGGCACGCCGGCCCGCTCGGCGAGCTGCTTGGCGGCGATCTTGTCGCCGAGGAGGCGCATCATCGCGGGACTCGGGCCGATGAAGACCACACCCAGCCGCGCGCATAGCTCGGCGAACGCGGGCTGCTCGGCCACGAAACCCCAGCCGACCCAGGCTGCGTCGGCCCTCGTGTCGCGCAGCGCCTGCTCGAGCCGCTCGAGGTCGACGTAGGTCGCGTGTCGGCCCTCGGGGCCGTCGCACAGCGCGGCTCCGAGGTCGTGCACCTCGTCCGCCTCGCGAGCGAACATCGCGCCGCGGTCGGGGTCGGTGACGAGCGCGATCGTGCGCAGCGTCGTGCCGTGCTCGCGGTTCAGCTCGCGCACGGCGTGGATGAGGCGCATGGCGGCCTCGCCGCGGTTGACGATGGCGATGCGCTGGAAGTCGCGCTCCACGCCCCCGCTCATCCGGCGACGGCCTGGAGCGGGGCGATCTGCTCGGCGGCGACGGGTGCCGGCAGCTCGACCGTCCGGTAGCCGCGCAGCGCGACGTGCACGACACCGGCGCCGTCCACCACGTGCGCGTCGAAGCTCCCGTCGGTGTGCGGGGTGACGACGGCGAAGAGACGCTGCTCCGCTGCCTCGTCCGACGATCCCGGAACGACCCGATCGATGCGATCGGGCAGGCCCATGCGGCCCGTGCGCGCGATCTCGGCGATGCCGGCGGTCTGGAAGCACAGCTCGATCAAGCGGGGAGCGAGCCGCGTCGGGCACTCCGCGGGCAGGTGGCCCGGTGGGAGCGGATGCGTCATGAGCCCGACCACCCGATCGCCGTCGCGCCACACCCGCTCGAGGACGCGGTACGCGGGCCCGTGGAAGTAGATGCGGTAGATGTCGTCGGCCGCCACTCCGATCCCGTCAGGCGGCTGCGGCGGGACGAGGCGCTCGACCGGCGGTGCCGTGCGGCCGAGTCGGACGCGCGCCCTGAAGTGCGTCGTCACCTGCGGCTCGGGCTGCCCGGGCAGCGTTCGGCTCCCCACGAGGCGGCACTCGGCGACGAGCCCGTCACCGTCGGCGCGAAGCACAGCCTCGAGGCGCGCACGGCGCGGCTCGTCGCGGTAGAGCTTGAACGGGGCGAGGAAGCGCACGTCCTCGACCCCCTGCACGTGCCAGCCCGGCACGAGCAGCGTCGCCAGCTCCGCGAAGGCCTCGATCCCCATCACGCCGGGGAGGACGGGCGTGCCGTCGATCCGGTGGTCGGCGAGGAATGGCTGCCGCGCGTCGAGCATGGTCTCCACGGCGAGCCCGGTCTGCACGCTCATCCCCACGACGGCCCCGATCATCGGACCGGCGCCGCGCGCCACGGACTCCAGCCGCTCGGGATCCAGCCCGCCAGTCGGGTCGAGCTCGTCGAGCAAGACGCCGAGGCGATCCGCGATGACGACCTCACCGCGCGTCCCGCCCGCGGTCAGCTCGCGCCGGACGACCGGGATGCCGGCCGCCGGCGGGAGCATGTCGATGCCGGCCGCGGCCATCACGGTCGGGATCGAGCCACGCGACGCCATGCCGATGTCGGCCCACGCCGTCCAGTCGATGGCGATCGCGCGCGTCGCCGGGCGCGCCGTGCGGAGCTTCGCGGTCCACTTGCAGAGCAGATCGTTGGCCGCGCTGTAGTCGGTCTGGCCGCGATTGCCGAAGCGGCCGGCGATCGAGCTGAAGGCGACGACGGCGCCGAGCGGCAGGTCGCCGGCGGCGCGCAGCAGGTTGAACCAGCCATCGCATTTCACGTCGAGCACGCGATCGAACTCGGCGGCCGGCTTCTGCGCCACGAGGTGGCTCACCTCGACGCCCGCCGCGTGCAGCAGGACGTCGAGGCGGCCGTGGCGCCGCCTGATCTCTTCCATCACCTCGCCGACGGCGGCGGGGTCGGTGAGGTCGACCGCATGATACTGCGCGGTCCCGCCGGCCGCGCGGACGGCGCGCAGCGCGTCCAGCGCCGCCTGCGCGCGCTCGAGGGCGGCCAGCTCGCGCTCGACGAGCGCCGGCGTGGGCCGCTCGCCCTGCGCCCGCAGGCGCTCGGCGAGCTCGCGCTTCAAGCCGTCGCGGTCGCTCGCGAGGCGCGCCACGTCGGGGTCGTCGTCCCTGGGCTCGGGTACGCGGTCGAGGAGATGGAAGATGCCCCCCGAGCTCGCGGCCAGGTCGGCGACGATGGCTGAGACGATGCCCCCTGCCGCCCCCGTCACCAGGAAGACCGTGTCCGGACCGAGGGTGAGGCCGGGCTGGCCGTCCGCTGCGGGTGCCTCCGCCAATCCCACCGTCCAGCGCAGCCCGCCGGCATGGCCGACCTCCACCGCACCGGGATCGGCGAGGGTCTCCGCCACCAGCACGTCGGCGATCTCGGCGGGCTTGCGGGCGCCCTCGAAATCGACGGCCTTCACGAGCGCGTCACGCTCGCGGCGGTACGCCTTCAGGAGTCCGGTCACCGCGCCGCCCATGGGCGCGGGAACGTCCGCGCCGTCGTATCCGTGGCGCCCGCCGAGACGCGTCGCCCCCACGACGAACCGGCCCGCCTCCCCCATGCCGTCGTCGAGGACGCGCAGTACGGCGTGCAGCAGCTTCGCGCGCACGCGCAGCGACTCGCGCCACGCGGCGAGATCCAGCGCCGTCAGGTCGGGCTCGAGGTCGAGCGCCGGAAGCCAGTAGACGCCGTGGATCGGCCCGTCGGCGAGCCAGCTCCGCAGGCGATCCTCGAGCGCCTCGGCCGCCGGCGTATCGTCGACGACGAGCGCCGTGGCGCCCGCCTTCGCGAGGCGCTTCACCAGCGCCTTGGCCACGCCGCCCCGATCGGGCATCACGAGCACCCGGCTGCCCTTTGCAAGCGACACCCCGGTCGGCTTGCAGAGGTCGAGCGGCGGACGGAGCACGGGTACCGGCACGCGGCGCGGCACGCGCTCGGCGGCGTCGAGGCTGGCCGCCTGCGAGGCGGTCGCGACGGACGGGCTCGCGGCTTCGGGTACCGCCGTCGGTTGTGCGGTCGTCGCCGCCGCGGGAGGCCGCCGATCGTGCACGAACTGGATCACGTGCGCCAGCGTCGGGAAGTCGCGCAGCTTGAGCTTGTCGTCGCGCGGGATGTCGTAGGCCTGGCGCACCGCCGCGAAGGTCTCGGCCTGCTTCACGGTGTCCACCCCGAGGTCGGCCTCGAGGTCGAGGTCGAGCGCCAGCATGTCGGACGGGTAGCCGGTCTTCTCGGCGACGATGGCGAGCACGCGCTCCCGCACCTCGTCGTCGGGCGACGCGGCTGCGGCCGCTGCCACCGGCGTCGGCGCCGCGGGTCCCGTCGACGTGGCGGGCGCGCCGATCTCCGCCGGAGCGCCCCCGGCCGCCAGATCGGGCCGGCGGTCGTGCACGAACTGGATGACGTGCGCCAGCGTCGGGAAGTCGCGCAGCTTGAGCTTGTCGTCGCGCGGGATGTCGTAGGCCTGCCGCACCGCCGCGAAGGTCTCGGCCTGCTTCACGGTGTCCACCCCGAGGTCGGCCTCGAGGTCGAGGTCGAGCGCCAGCATGTCGGACGGGATAGCCGGTCTTCTCGGCGACGATGGCGAGCACACGCGCTTCGACCGGGTCGCCCGCCGCGGCCGGCTCCGGGGCAGGAGCAGCCGCCGCCGGGGTGGGCGGCGACCGCCCGACCGCTGGTGCCGGCGCGGCCCTCCGATGGCGCGGCGACGGGCTCGGCGCGCGCGGCGCCGTGCTGATCCTTCACGCGCAGCGTGCGGGCGACGACCTCGAGCTCCGGGTTCGGCTGGCCGCTCATGCGGGCGAGCCACGCTGACCACGTCGCGTCGCTCGTGATCCGGTATGCGTACCCGAGCTCGTCCGGCGCCGGACGCGGGTCGTGGCCGAGCGGCGTGCGGCGCAGCAGCGCCATGCTGATCTGCGAGCCGAATCCCGCGCCGAGCCGCAGCGCCCACTCGATGTCGTGGAAGCCGCCGGGCGACAGATGGAGCGGACCCAGCTCCGGGTCCACCTCCTTGAAGTTCGCGACCGGCGGGACGAGCCCGGTCTCCAGCGCCTTGATCGCCACCACGTCCTCGATGCCGACCCCCATCGGGTGCCCGGTGAATCCCTTCGTGTTCGCCACCACGATCCGCTCGGTCGCGTCGCCGAACACCCGGCGCAGCGCGTGCACCTCCGCCGCCGCACTGCCCCCGCGCGCGGGCGTGTAGGTCTCGTGCGAGACGAACATGAGCTGCGGGGCCATCGTCGCGCGCGGGACGCCGGTGCCAGCCTCGGCACGGGCGACGACGTCCTCCATCATCTGCCCGATGTGCTCGACGTCGAGCCGCGTGCCGTGAAAGGCGCTGTTGGCCGTCACCGTCGCCACGACCTCGCAGATCGGCTGGAGGCCGCGCTCGCGGGCGGCGTCGGGATGCTCGACGACGATCGCCGCCGCCCCCATGCCGAGGATCATGCCGTGCCGGCGCCGATCGAACGGCAGGGCGGCCTCCTCGACGACGTCGTCGGTGGCGGCGGCGCCCGTCGACAGGAAGCCGGCGCCGAACCACTCGAGCAGGTGGTCGCTGGTCACGTCGTCGGCCGCGACGATGATGACCCGCCGGCAGCGTCCGGCGTGGATCCAGTCTTCCGCCAGCGCGAAAGCCTGTGTGGTGCTGGCGCACGCCGAGTTCACCTGCGTGTTCGGGCCGCGCGCGCCGATCAGCTCGGCGAACTGTGAATGGCCCATGGCGAGCACGCGGAACAGGAAGCGGCGGTCGAACGCGTAGGTCTGCCGCTCGAGCGCCGCGCGGCGGTCGTGGATGAGTCGGTTCACCTCGGTCGCGAGGACGTCGTGGCCGTTGGCCGACTCGTCGAGCCGGGCGCGCAGCCCCTCGAGGAGGGCCAGCTGCTCGCGCAGCGCGCGGTCGGCGTGATAGGCTGGTCAGGTCGGCCGCGAAGGCGTCGTAGCCGGGGAAGGCCGACGCGAAGATCACGCCGGTCTCGTCGCGCAGCGGCTCGGGCAGCTCGAAGCGCTCCGGGAGGCGCGTGCCCTTGGTGGTCGTGTGATAGCGCATCACGAGCGGGATGCCCGCATCGCGGAGCGCGTCGATGCCTGCGCCGATGGCGAGCTGTGTCGTGCGGTCGAACGCGCCCAGGCGCTCCGCCGAGATGCCGAACTCGGCCCCCGGGTCGAAGGCCCGGCCGCGCGCCGCGAGCTTGAGCACGTCGCCCTCGCGCTCGATCGCCTCGAAGCGGGCGCCGTCGTCGCTCTTCACGAGGCGCGTGATGTGCTTGTCGAGGATCGCATGCCGGCAGCGCGTCGGGATCACGTCGATCAGCTGCTCGCCGTGGAGGAGCCGGCCGACGTTGTCGTCGTCGAAGATGTGTTCGGTGCCGGGGAGCCCGAGCGCCGCGCCGGTGACGACCACCGGCGCCTGCGACGGCACCCGGGCGCCGCCGGGCAGGAGCCCGGCCGCGCGCTCGAGGAACTCGACGGCGAGCCGTCCGAGCGCGCGCTCGTGATCGGTGTCGCCGGGGGTCGAAACGATCGGAGCCCGAGGCGTGGCCGCCGGCGGCGAGGCAACCGCCGGGATCGCGGGGACGCGGCGGCCGCGACGACATCGGCAGCCGCCGCGGTTCTGCGCGGCGCGGCCCACCCCGAGCCCGGCGGCGTAGAGCCCGCACAGCGCCTGGTTGACCGCGACCAGGTCGGGCACCTTCGGGTGGTTCGTGTAGAGCGACACGACGTCGGGCCGGCCGCCGAGGACGTCGTCGGCGAATCCCTGGAGCGCCCGCTTCGGCCCCACCTCGACGAAGACGCGCGCCCCCGCGGCGTAGAGCGTCTCGAGCCCCTTCACGAACTGCACCGGCGAGGCGACCTGCCGCGCGAGGATGTCGAGCATCGCGGCGTCTGCGCCCGGCCCGACGGGGTAGAACTCGCCGCTCACGTTGGCGACGATCGGCAGCGCCGGCGCCTGGAGCCGGAGCCGGCCGAGGACGTGGCGGAGCGGCTCGCTCGCCGGCGCCACGATGCGGGTGTGGAAGGCGTGGCTCACCGGCAGGGGAACGGCCGTGTATCCGGCCGCCTGCACCGCGGCGACGGCGCGCTCGACGGCCGCCGTCGCGCCGCCGATCACGCATTGCTTCGTGCTGTTCACGTTGGCGACGACGACGTAGCCGTCGATGCCGGCGACGAAGGCGCTCGACCTCGGCGAGCGGCGCCATCACGGCGGCCATGGCGCCGCAGTCCTCGATCGTGAGGCTCGCCATCTCTCGCCCGCGCGCGCTCACCGCTTCCAGCGCGTCCTCGAACGGCAGCGCGCCTGCCGCGACCAGGGCGCCGTACTCGCCCAGGCTGTGCCCCATCACCATGTCGGGGACGATGCCGTATGCCGCCAGCAGGCGGGTGAGCGCGATGTCGGTCGCCAGGACCGCGGGCTGCGTGATCGCCGTCTGCCTGAGCGCCTCCTCGGCCCGCTCGATCGTCTCGGAGTCCTCGGGGACGAAGAGGTAGTCGGTGAGCGGCCTGCCGAGGAGCGGCGTCATCACCCGGTCGGCGAGCGCGAAGGTGTCGGCGACGATCGGCTCGGCGGCGCGGAGCGCCTTCAGCATGTTCACGTACTGCGAGCCCTGGCCGGTGTAGAGGAACGCGACCTTGGGCGCCGGGCCCGCGGCCGCGGAAGACGCCCTGGGCGCGCAGCGCCTTCCACGCGCCGGGCGCATCGCTCGCGAGGGCCTCCAGGGCCTTCGCCGCGCGCGCGGCCAGCTCGGCGGCGTCGCCGTAGTCGATCGCGAGCCGCTCGGGCTGGCGGATGTCCGCCTCCTCGGGCGGCGCGGGGGCGGGTGCCCGACCGGCACTCGCTTCGGCGGCGATGGCGCGGAGGCGCTCGGCGAGCGCCGCCACGGACGGCGCGCCGACGACGAGCGCCCCGCGCAGCGGGGCCTTGAGCGTCGCCGCGTCGGCGGTGTCCCCGGGCACCCCGGCGCTCACGACGCGGCTGCGACGGCTCGCACCGTCGAGGCGGCCCGGCACGAACTCCTCCACGCACGGCGTGGAAGTTGGTCCCGCCGAACCCGAAGGCGCTGACGCCGGCGCGGCGGACGGCGCCTGCAGGGACGTCCCACGGGCGCCGCTCGGTGTTCACGCGGAAGGGCGAGGCGGCGAAGTCGATGTTCGGGTTGGGCCGCTCGCAGTTGAGGCTCGCCGGCAGGACCTTGTGGTGCAGCGCGAGGACGGTCTTCAGGAGACCCGCGGCGCCGGCGGCGGCCTTCAGGTGCCCGATGTTCGACTTGACGGACCCGAGCGCGATCGTGCCCGGCGCGGCGCCCGCGGCGCCGAACACGTCGGTCAGGCTCTGCACCTCGACGACGTCGCCGACGCGCGTCGAGGTCCCGTGCCCCTCGACGTAGGTCGCCGTCGCCGGATCGAGCCCGGCGTTGCGCCAGGCGCGCTCGATGGCGAGCCGCTGGCCGACCGGGTTCGGGGCGGTGATGCCCTTGCCCTTGCCGTCGCTCGAGCCGCCGAGCCCGCGGATGACGGCGTAGATGCGGTCGCCGGCGCGCTCGGCGTCGGCGAGACGCTTCAGGATGAACATCGCCGCCCCCTCGCCCATGACGAAGCCGTCGGCGCCGTCGGCGTAGGGGCGCGTGCCGGTCGCGGACAGCGCGCCGATCTTGCAGAACTTGGTGAACGAGGACGCGCCCATGTTGCGATCGATGCCGCCTGCGACCACGGCGTCGTACTCGCCCTCGATGAGGCCCTTCGGCAGCGGCGCTGATCGCCGCCAGTGCCGAGGCGCAGGCGGCATCGACCACGTAGTTCGGCCCGCGGAAGTTGAGGAGGTTGGCAATCCGCCCGGCGAGGCAGTTGCCGAGCTCGCCCGGCATCGTGTCCTCGGTGATCTCGGGAAGGCGGTGCGCGACGCCGGCGTGCAGCTCGCGCAGGACGGCGTCTCGCACCGCGCCCGGCAGCGCGTCGAAGCTCGGCGCCTTCGCGAGCTCGTCGGCGAACTCCGGGAGCTGGATGCGCAGCGTGGTGAGGTAGTGCTTCTCGCCGGCCATGGCGTTCCCGAGCACGACCGCGGTGCGTTCGGGATCGAGCCCGTGCTCGGGGAGGCCGAGGTCGTCGAGGGCCTGGCGCGTGCAGGCGATGGCCCACTTCTGCCCCTCGTCCATCGCGTCGCTCACCCGCGGCGGGATGGGCAGCTTCCAGGCGACCGGATTCCACGGCGCCTCGCGCACCCAGCCGCCGATCTTCGAGTAGGTCTTGTCCGGAACGGCGGGATCGGGGTCGTAGTAGAGCGCCGGATCCCAGCGTCCCGGCGGGATCTCGCGGATGCTGTAGCGCCCGTCGCAGAGGTTCTGCCAGAAGGCGGCGACCGTCGGGGCGTCGGGCAGGATGGCGCCGAGTCCCACGATGGCGATGGCGCGGTGAGCGGTGTCGTCCATTCTTCCCTCGAGGCGTCCGTCAGGCAGAGGCCTGCGCCCGCGCGGCGGCGCGGCCGTAGAGCACGTCGGCGACGAGATCGAGATCGGCGAGCAACCCGGCCTGGGCGGCGTGGATCGCCGGCATGCGGAGATCGGCCGCCAGCGGACCGGCGTCGGCGGCGCCGTTCGGGCTCGCGCCGCAGACCAGCCGGAGCCCGTCGCTCGCGATCCGCAGCGCCGCCTCGCGGGCGTAGACGCGGCTGATCGCGGCCAGCCCGGCGGCGTCGAACCGGGTGCTCGCGCGCGGGTCGAGCGTGCCGAAGGCCGCTGCCGGCCGGCGCGCCGGGCGGCGCTCGCCGCGCACTCGGCGTGCGCGATCAGCTCGCCGAGGCGGAGCAGCACGTGCTGGTGCCGCGTGAGCCGGGCCAGCCGCGCGCGCTCGAGCACCTCGGCGAGCCCGTGCAGCGCGAGCGCCGCGACGCCGGCGCCGACCGCGGGCTGCCGGCCGTGCAGGTCCTCCAGGTCGCGCGCCGCCCGGTGGTAGTGCTCGCCGCGCGTCTTCAGGTGCTCCTGCCAGCGGTCGCGTCCGATGGTCATCTCCATGATCTCGGACGTCCCCTCGTAGATCGTGGTGATGCGCACGTCGCGCTTGATCTTCTCGACCATGTACTCGCGCGTGTAGCCGTAGCCGCCGAGTGCCTGGATCGACGCCTCCGCCGCCGCGTTGCCGGCCTCGGTGGCGAGGTACTTGGCGATCGCGCCCTCCGTGTTGAGCGTGCTGCCTCCGGCGTCGAGGCGGGTGGCGACCTCCTCGACGTAGGCGCGGGCCGCCTCCAGGCGCACGGCATGGGGCACGATGAGCTTGTGGGTGTAGCCCTGCTTCTCGCTGAGCGGGCCCCCGGCCTGGATGCGCTCGGTCGAGTACGGGATGGCGCGGTCGAGGGCCGCCCACCCGGCGCCGAGACCGAAGGCGGCGACCATCAGGCGCGTGAAGCCGAAGACCGCCTGGGCCTGGAGCAGCCCCTGGCCCTCGACGCCGCCGACGAGGCGGTCGGCATCCACGTACACCTCGTCGAACGTGAGCGCGGCGGTGTTGCTCGCGCGGATGCCGTGCTTGTCCTCGGGCTTGCCGTGCGCCAGCCCCGCGGCGCCGCGCTCGACGACGAACCACGACGGCCCGCCGGGCGCGCTCGCCAGCACGCAGTAGAGGTCGGCGACGCCGCCGTTGCTGATCCACTGCTTGCTGCCGGAGATGCGATAGCCGACCACCGCGCCGTCCTGCTCGACCGGCGCGGCGGTGGTGCGGAGCGCGGCCAGGTCGCTCCCGGCGGCGGGCTCCGTCGCCGCGTACGCCATGAGCAGGCCCTCGTCGGCGATGCGGGTCATCCAGCGCGCCTGCTGCTCCGGCGTGCCGCCCACGCGCAGCGGCTCGCTGCCGAGGAAGGTCGCCAGGACGCCGGTCGCGATCCCGAGGTCGATCCGCGCCAGCTCCTCGCAGATCCGGTAGAGGTCGAAGGCGCTCGCGCCCATCCCGTGATGAATCTCGGGGATGAAGAAGAGATGGATCCCCAGGTCCGGCCCGTACATGGCGCGGATCAGGTCGGCGGGAAACTCGTCGCGCGCGTCCAGGCCGAGGAGGACCTCGTCGGAGAGCCGGCGCGACGCGAACTCGCGCAGGGCGGCGAGGCTCGCCTCGAGCGTTTCGGCATCCAGACCGGTCACGTCGATGAAGAGCAGCGCGTGTGCCAGAGCCAAGGGGACAGGCCGCGGGACGGACGAGCCATTCGATTCTCAGTGCGCAGAAGCACAGCTACGCCCCATTCCCGGAGCTGGGAAGCCCAGGCCGCGGGGATGCGTGGCGAACGCCGGCCGGAGGGAGGCAGATCAGTGCGAGGAGCGCCAGGCGTCCCAGTCGTCGCGCATCGGCGGCAACCGGTCGCGGTCGCCGAGCACCTCGCCGGCGGCGATCGCGCGCATCAGGTTCCGTCCCAGGACGGCGCCCGCCGCGATGACCCCGCTACGCAGCACCGAGCCGATGCCGTGCCCCGACGGCGTGCTCGCGCCGCAGAGGTAGAGGCCGGCGATCTCCGTCTCCGGGCCGATGCGAAGTGGGCCCATCTGGTCGTACGCGAACTCGATGCCGTACGACGTCCCTCCCGTCGAGTGCGTGAAGCGCTCCTGCGTCACGGGGGTCGCGGTCTCCTGCCAGTCGATGTGCTTGCGCGAGACCGGGGATGACGCGCTCCGCGCCCCGGACGAGCCGTTCGGCCAGCGCCGCCTTGCGCTGCCGGTACTCGAGGTCGCGATGGTACGCGCCGGTGCCGACCTCGCCCGGCGCCACGTGCCAGAGCGCGTAGTCGCGCGGCACGAGCGTCATGACCTGAAGATTGGCGTACCCAGGCGGGGCGAGCCGGGGATTGCCGGGATCCTTGAGCGACGAAACGGCGACGTAGACCCAATCCTCGTCCGGCACGCGGCCGTCCTCGAGTGCGCGGTACATGCCGTCGACGTCGTAGGTGCCCCAGAGGAACCAGTTGGTGTTGGGCAGCCCACGGGCGACCAGGTCGAGCTCGGCGCCCAGGTAGACGACGAAGAGCGGCAACGTCATCCGGTATGCCCGGACCCGCTCGGCGGTCTCCGGGCTGAAATGCGCTTCGCCGACCAGCTCGGTGACGGTACGCTTCAGGTCGGCGTTGGACACGACGACAGGGGCATCGACGACGCCACCCGGGCCACCGAGCTCGACGCCGGCCACGCTCCCGCGCTCGACGCGAACCCGCGCCACCGGCACGTGCGTGCGCACCTGGCCGCCGTGCGCGCGGATCACCTCGATGAGGCGCGCAGCGATGACCTGCCCGCCGCCCTCGGGATAGAACGCCCCGCGCATGTAGTGATCGGTCAAGCCGGCCTGGAGCGCGACCGGCGTGCGCGAGGGCGGCACGCCGTAGTCGCCCGACTCCCCGAGCAGCACGGCGCGTGCCCGCGCCGACAGTCCGTGTGCGTCGAACAGCTCGGGGATGGGTCGGAGTCCCCACCGGACCAGCTGCGGCGACATCTCGGCGAGCTCGCCCCAGGTCACCTCGGCATTCATGAGCTGCCGCCCCCCGTCGGCCACCTCGCGCATGATGTCGACCACGCGGCCGAGTTGCGCCGCTTCTTCCGGGAAGGTCTCGAGCAGGCGTGCGCGGTAGTGGTCCCAGCCTGCAGGCACGCGGAAGGTGAGATCCGGAAAGACGAGGGTGGTGAATCCGTCCGGGTCGAGAGGCCGGAACCGGACCCGCTCGGCCAGGCCCACGCCGCGCAGGATGCGGGTGATCGTCCCCTCGGGTCCGCACTCGCCGATATAGTGCAGGCCGACGTCGAACTCGTAGGCCCGCCCCTTGTGGCGTCGTCGAAACACCTGCGAGTTGCCGCCGGCGACGTAGTGCGACTCCAGGACGAGGGTGCGCCGGCCGGCCGCCGCCAAGTACGCCGCGCATGCGAGGCCGCCCAGGCCCGACCCGATGACGACCACGTCCCACTGTTCGGGGCGCATGGCCCTCACCTACGGCGCCGCTCGTGCCATCCGCCACCGCCACAGGGCGGGCAGGACCTCCTCGAGCACGTCGCCCAGATCGCCGGTGGTGTCCACGGTGCGGTGGGGCTCGTCGAGGCCGAAGGGATCGCGTTCCTCACGCTGGCGAAGATACGTGGACCAGCGCGCGTCCGACGGGCCCTCGCTGCGACCCTCCAGTCGCCGGCGGATCGTCGCCGCGTCGGCTTCGCACTCGAGGAAGAGAAGCGGTCGGCCGTGCCGGGCGGCCACGGCTGCCAGCGCGCCCCGGTCCGCGCGCCGGATGAACGTGCCGTCGGCGACGACGCCGCACCCTGCGGCAAGCATCGCGTCGGCCTCGTCGCAGAGGCGGGCGTAGACCGCGGCGCGCGCGGCCGGGGCGTAGCGGCCGGTGCCGAAGGGTGCCGGGCCGGGACAGGGTGCCTCCTGCCGGCGGAGCACGTCCGTGCTGAGATGCGCGAAGCCCGTCGCCTCCGCGAGCGCCGTCGCGAGCGCGGTCTTCCCGCTGCCGCTGAGCCCGCAGCAGACGAGCAGCGCCGGGCCCTGCGCCCGCCAGGCGTGACGCTGCGCCAGGGCGAAGTACTGCCCGGCGCGCGTGGCCGCGGCGACGCGTTCGGCCGGCTCGACCTCCGGCTCGGCGGCCTTGAGTCCCTCGACCGCCCCGCGCACGCACGCCCGGTAGGCGCCGTAGAAGGCGAGCAGCGTCCGTAGCCGCTCGTCACGGCTCGCGACCACGTAGGCGTCGACGAAGGCTTCGGCAAGATCGGGGCGCCCCAGCCGCTCGAGGTCCATGGTGAGGAACGCGACCTCGGAAGCGACGTCGTTGCAGCGGAGCGCGTGCGAGAACTCCACGCAGTCGATGACGTAGATGCCCGGGGCGAGCGGTGCGTGCGGCGGCTCGGCCTCCACCGGCGCCTCGACGATGCACACGTGCTCCGCACGGAGGTCGCCGTGACCTTCGCGGATGCGGTGTGCCGTCTGGCGCGCGCGCAGCAAGCCGTCGTGGTGCCGGAGGAAGGCGGGACCGAAGCTGGCCAGGATGGTGTGGGTGGATGCGGGCAGGGCACCACCGACGAGCGGGGCGGCGAGGCCGAGTACGTGACGCCAGGCCGCGAGCAGTGCCTCGGGTGCGGCGTGCGCTGCCACCGCCGGCCCTGCGGGCGCGCTCGCGTGGAAGTCGGCGAGCATGCGGGCCAGCCGCCCGAGGGCGCCGGCATCGACCGTCCCCGCCTCGACGAGCCGATCCAGCATGCACTCCGCGGGCAGCCGCCGCATCCAGACGACGCGGTCGACCGCGGGGCCCACTCCGTCGAGCGCGAGGCGGCCATCAGGCTCGCGGGTGATCGGCAGCACGCCGAGATACACCGGGGCGGCGAGGTGCCAGTTGAGACGGAGCTCCTCCTCGCACAGCGCTGCGACGTCGCGCCGGCGTCCCGGCATCGAGGAACGGAAAGCGCACCGCCTTCTTGAGCTTGTAGACGTAGGGTCCCGCGAGGAAGACGTGCGAGATGTGGGTCTGGACGTGCTCCACGCTGGCCGGCCGGTGCGGGTAGAAGGCGGGATCGGCGAGCGCGCGCACGAGCGCCGCTTGCCCGGCGGCGACAACCTCCGCGTGGCCAGGCATGCCGAGAGGCGGGCGGGAGGACCGCGGTGCATCCTGCGAGAGCAACGTCCATGGATCCTCCTGCGCCCGCCTCCTCGACCGGCTGCCATCCGCAGCGGGCGAGATTTCGGAATTCGCACGTCCGCATGGCTTGAAGAGCAAGGAGCTTGCCAGCCGGGCGCCCCGCGAAATCGGGGCTGAGACTCAGGCTGATTCCCAATCGTGCGGATGAATCGGGTTCCCTCATTTCACCAGCAGCACCGGACAGCCGCACGCGAGCGCCACCTTGTAGCTCGTGGTGCCGAGCCCCTGGCCGGGCCGCGGGCCGAGGCGGTGCGAGCCGAGCGACGACGAGGTCGGCGCGCCGAGCCGCGGCCGCGCGGAGAATCTCCCGCGCCGGGTCGCCGATCGTGACCGCGTGCTGGACTCGCAGTCCGGAAGCCGAGAGCTTTGCGGCGGCGCGCTGGACGACCCGCTCCGCCCGCCCTCGCAGCCGCTTGTAGAAGGGGCGCAGCTCGGCGGTGGGCAGGCCGGGGACCTGGTGGATGACGTGCAGGAGGGTGACCCGCTTGGTGGGGAGGCGTTCGACGATCTGCAGGACCCGGGCGCTCCGGGCGCTGAGATCGATCGGGACCAGCACGTGGGCGAACATGAGCGACCGCAAGGAGCAAGTTGCGGACCAGCCCTCCTCCGGAGCCCTGACGAAGGCCGAGAACGATCGCACCTGCGGGTTCTCGTCCTTGCGATCACGAGCGGTCGCATGGCGTCGTCGCACGCTGGCACGCGCCATGCTGTGATGTCGGAAGGGGGGCTGTCAGCATGTTCGAGGATCGCCGGGATGCCGGACGCCGACTGGCCAGGAAGCTCGGCTCGTACGGTGGATCCGACTGCGTCATCGTCGGACTGCCGCGCGGGGGCATCGTGGTTGCCGAAGAGATCGCCGCGGCGCTCGGCGCGTCGCTCGACGTCATCGTCGTTCGCAAGCTACGCGCCCCGGACGACCCTGAGCTTGCCATCGGGGCGCTCGTGGCCGCGGCGCCGCCCGACGTGGCGCTGGACGAGGGAGCCATCGAGACGCCTCAAGGTATCGCCCGACTACGTGCTTGACGAGATCACGGCGCAGCTCGCGGAGGCACGCCTTCGCGAGGCGTTGCTCCGGGAAGGCGGCCGGCCGGTGAGCCTCGCGGGTCGCACGGCCATCGTCGTCGATGATGGCATCGCCACGGGGAACACGATGAACGTAGCGCTTCGCGCGATACGGCGGACGCGTCCGCGGCGCGTCGTTCTTGCGGTGCCGGTCGCGGCGATGGATGCGCTCGCGACGCTCCGGCCGCTCGTGGACGAGGTCGTGTGCTTGCGGGTTCCGCGCCGATTCGATGCCGTCGGAGCATTCTACCGGGAGTTCGCGCAGACCTCCGATGGGGAGGCGAGCGCGCTGCTCGCGCGCGCGCGCGTGCGCGAGGCGTGCGGCGCAGCGGCGGCTCAGGCCGCGGCCGCGCTCCCCGCCAGCCGCTGAAGCACGTCGAACTCCTCGCGCAGCGCGACCGTCAGGTCGTGGAGATCCGGCACCGCGTCCCAGTCCGCGTTGAGCCCCCAGAAGAGCGCGCCCGCGTAGCTGAAGAGCGCGACGCCGACGGCCTGGTTCTCGAACAGCGGCACCATCGGGTACGACTCGCGGAGCGGCGCGTCGAGCAGGAAGAGCGGCAGCTGTGGTCCCGGGATGTTCGTCACCACGATGTTGTAGGCGCGCCGCCGGATCGCGAGGCGCATCACCTGGCTCAGCACGCGCGGTCATGGTCCAGTCGCCCAGCTCCTCGAGCAGCTCCGCGCCCTGCACCGCGCGCGAGTGCTTGAGCTGCGACGTCACGTCCACGACGCGCGCGTAGCGCCGCTTCGGATCGTGCTCGTCGATCGGCAGGCGGGCGACGAAGTTCGCCACCCGGTTGCCGGGCTGTCCGCGCTGCATCGGCGCCGCGCACGCTGACCGGCACCAGGGCGCGGAAGTCGAGTCCCTCGAGCCGCACGCCGCGGGCGAGGAGGAACCGGCGCGCCGCGCCGACGACCGTCGCGAGGACCACGTCGTTCACCGTCCCGCCCAGGCTGCGCTTCACGGCCTTCACGTCGTCGAGGTTCAGGCGAAGCCAGTCGAAGCGCCGGTGCGGTCCGATGCACGGATTGATCGGGGTGGGCGACGCCGGGACGCTGCCGGGCGCGAGCGCCTCGAGGACGCCGCCGGCGCGCTCCCAGGCTGCGCTCAGTGAACGCGAACGGGGAGGCAAGAGCCTGCGCGCCGGCGCGAGCGAAGGCGAGCGCGCCCGTGCCGCGGCGCCACAGCTCACCCAGGACGAGCTCGGTCGCGCTCGGCGCGGGCCGCGGTTGCCAGGGCGGGCGCGGGATCGTACGTTGCGCACGGCATGGGCGAGAGCATGACGGCGAGCAGATCCATGCCCGAGATGCCATCGACCATCGCATGGTGGGCCTTGGCCACCAGCGCGAACTGGTCTCCCTCCAGCCCCTCGACGACCCATATCTCCCACAGCGGCTTGGTCGGGTCGAGCTTCTGCGAGAGGATGCGACCGCAGAGGCGCTTCAGCTGGCGCTCCTCGCCGGGACGGGGCAGGGCGGTGTGGCGGACGTGATAGAAGAGGTTGAAGCGGTCGTCGTCGACCCACGCCGGATGGCGCTCCAGCGGGATGTGGGTCAGCCGCTGCCGGTAGCGCGGAATCAAGTGCAGCCGCGACTCGACGTAGCCGCGGATGCGCTCCATGTCGAGGCCGCCATGCGAAGCCCGCAGCGGCGCCGCGTCGAAGAGGAGCGCCACGGCCACGTGCATGTGGCTGCTGGCGTCCTCGATCTCGAGGAACGATGCGTCGAGCGCCGACAGTCGCTCGTAGTGGCCCGCCACGATCCAGTCCCCTCACCTTTACCAAGAAGTGTACCCGCCGGGATCGAGGTGCGGTCCCGCGTCGGGCGTGGCGGTCCTGGCAATCGTCGTGATCCGCATTCCGGATGCTGGGAATCCTCGGGGAAATCGCTGTACTCATGGGCCGTGCCGACGGGAGGGCTCGCTTCTTGCTCGTCCGAAGCATCGGAGGGGCTCATGGCGTATTCGCATTTCGAGCGGCTCTCGGCGCTCGACGACAGCTTCCTCGAGATCGAAGACGGCAACAGCCACATGCACATCGGCGCGGTGGCGGTGTTCGAGGGCGGGCCGCTGGTGACGCCGGACGGCGGCGTCGACATCGAGCGGGTGCGGACCCTGATGGAGGCGGGGCTCCATCGCTTCCCGCGCTACCGCCAGCGCCTCGAGCCCACGCCGGCCTTCGGGCAGCCGGTGTGGGTGGACGACCGCCGCTTCAACCTCTCCTATCACGTGCGCCACACCCATCTCCCCCGCCCGGGCGACGACCGGCAGCTCAAGCGGCTGGCCGGGCGTTTGATGTCCCAGGAACTCGACCGCGGCAAACCGCTCTGGGAGATGTGGGTGGTGGAGGGACTCGCAGACGGCCGTTTCGCAATCATCACCAAGGCGCATCACTGCATGATCGACGGGGTCGGGAGCGTCGAGCTGACCGGGTCGGTGATGCGGCCGACGCCCGACCCCGACCCGTCACTCGAAGAGGCTCCACCGCGCTGGATCCCGCGACCCGTTCCGTCGCCGTCCGAGCTATTCCTGGCCGAGCTGGGCCGCCGGGCGGCGGCGCCCTTCGTCGCCGCTGGTGCGGCGGCGCGCGCGCTGACCGCGCCGCGCGCGGGACTGTCGGCAGCGCGCGACACCGTGACGGGCCTCGGCCGCGCGGTGGGCGCGGGATTCTCGCCCGCGTCTCCCACGCCCTTCAACGTCGAGATCGGGCCGCACCGCCGCTTCGACTGGACGGTCGCCGACCTGGAGAGCCTGAAGGCCACGCGCACGCAGTACGGCGGCACGGTGAACGACGTCGTGCTCGCGGTGCTGGCCGGGGCGCTCGGGCGCTTCTTCTACCGCCGGGGCGTCGAGACGGCCCACATGGACTTCCGCGTCATGGTGCCGGTGAACGCGCGCGACGCGGCAACGCGCCTCGACGCCGGCAACCGGGTGGCGATGATGGTCGTCAGGCTGCCGCTCGAGGAGCGCGACCCGGCACGGCGGCTCGAGATGACGATCGCCGAGACGCGGCGGGCGAAGGCGTCGCAGCAGGCGCGAGGCATGCTGGCGCTGGAGGAGCTGAGCGACTGGACGTTCACCTCGGTGATCTCCGCGTTCGCGCAGCTCACGACGCTGTCGCGCCCGTACAACCTGGTGGTGACGAACGTGCCCGGCCCGGCGTTCCCGGTGTACGTGTCCGGCAGCCGGATGACGGCGTGCTACCCGCTCGTGCCCCTGTTCGCGAACCAGGCGCTCGGCGTCGCGCTGTTCAGCTACGACGGCCGGCTCTACTGGGGGTTCAACGCCGACTGGGACGCGATGCCGGACCTGCACGATCTCGTCGACGCGGTCGAGCGCGAGCTCGGAATCATGGCGTCGCTGGGCACGGCGGCGGGCGGGGAGGCGGTCGCCTCGTGAGCGGCCGCCCCCCCGTCGACGGGTTCGTCCACCCCGACTTCATCCCGGTCGCCCAGACGCTGCGCGGCCTGCTCGGGCAGTACCAGGGCGGCGCGGCCGTGTGCGTGTATCAGCACGGTGAGTGCGTGGTCGACCTGTGGGGCGGCTATCGGGACCGGTTTGGCAGCCCGTGGCAGCGCGACACGATGTCGCCGAGCTTCTCCACGACGAAGGGGGTCGCCTCCACCGTCCTGCACGTCCTCGCCGACCGGGGGCTCGTCGACTACGATCGCTACGTCGCCGACTACTGGCCCGAGTTCGCGCAGGCAGGGAAGGAGCGCATCACGGTGCGCCACGTCCTGGCGCACGAGTCGGGCCTGCACCACATCCGGCGCATGGTCGACCGCGCCGAGCGTATGCTCGACTGGGAGTACATGATCCGCGCCATCGAGCGCTCGGCCCCCGCCTACGAGCCCGGCACGCGCACGGGCTACCACGGGCTCACCTACGGCTACCTGGTGGGCGAGATCGTCCAGCGCGTGAGCGGCAGGCGCTTCTCCGAGCTGGTGCGCGAGCTGATCGCCGATCCGCTCGAGCTCGATGGCATGTACATCGGTGCCCCGCTCGACCAGCTGCACCGCGCCGCCAAGCTGATCTGGCCCGAGGGCAGCTACATCTCCGCCGGCAGCATCGGTCGCCTGCACTGGAACGGGCGCGAGGCGCCCGAGCTGCTCGAGTGGCCGGCGTGGCTGCTGCAGGAGCTGCTCGGCCTGTTCGGCGTCCGGCTCGACCTGGGGAGCATCGCGGACGCGCTCATGCCGCGCGGCATCAGCCACTTCGATTTCGGCGCCGAGGAGACCCTGAGCGTGGCCATCCCAGCGGCGAACGGGCTGTTCACGGCCCGGTCGCTCGCGAAGATGTACGCGGCGCTCGCGGGCGGCGGGGCGATCGACGGCGTGCGGCTGCTCTCGCCCGAGACGCTGGCCCGGGCGACCGAGGTGCAATCACCGGCACCGGCACGGCTCGTCATCCCCTTCGACATGCGCTGGCGGCTCGGCTACCACGGCGTCCTCACCACGCGCGGGGTGCCGCGGCGTGCGTTCGGCCACTTCGGCTTCGGAGGTTCGGGGGCGTGGGCCGACCCGCGGCGCGAGCTGGCCGTGGCGCTGATCGTCAACAGCGGGCTCGGCACGCCCTTCGGGGACATGCGAATCCTGCGCATCGGCGGGGCGGCGCTCGGCTGCGCGGACGAGCGGCGTCGGACGTCCTTTGCGTTGCCGCCGCCCGAGCCCGCGGCCCGCTATGCTGGACGCCTCGGCGGCCTAGCCGGGTCGCCTCGCGATCACGGATCGAGTCATCGGGCGAGCCGGTCCTCGCGCTTCAACCACTCGACGATGGCGCGGACCCGGTGCGTCGAGTGACAGCGTTGTCGCTCACGACCGCTTGCCGTGCAGCTGGCGCGACAGCCAGGCCGCCGTGCCGCGCGCCCACTGTACCAGCGTGTCGGCCCCGCCCGGGCGCGAGCGCGGCCGAGCTTCTCGAGCGTGGCCGTGCCCGGCGGCACGGACACCTCGACCAGGCGGAAGCGCGCGGCCGCGAAGATCGCCCACACGACCCACGACGGCGGCATGTTCAGCTCGTTCGGCCAGAAGGCGAGGAAGTCCTCGTCGTGCGTCACCTGCTCGACCATCGGGGTCTCGACGATGCCGGGCAGCACGAGGGCCACGTGGATGCCGCGCTCCGCCAGCTCCTCGCGCACGGCCTCCGTGAGTCCGACGAGCGCGAATTTCGTGGCGCAGTAGCCGCCGAGCGGCGAGTACCCGCGACGGCCCGCGAGCGACGCGACGTTCACGATCACCCCGTCGCGTCGCGGCCCCATGACCCGCAGCGCTTCCTGCATCACGAAGAGCTGGCCGAAGAGGTTCACGCGCAGCATCGTCTCGAGGTCGCGCGCGTCGATCTCGTCGAGCCGCCCCGGGATGAGGACGCCGGCGTTGTTGACCACCAGGTCGAGCCGCCCGAAACGCTCATGCACTGCATCGATGCAGGCCGCGACCTCGTCGCGCCGGGTGACGTCCGTCGGGAGCACCATGACGTCGCCACCCGCCTGCGCCGCGAGCTCGTCGAGCAGCGCCTTGCGCCGCGCGGCCACGGCGAGATGGGCGCCGGCGTGCGCGAAGGCAAGCGCCGTGGCATGTCCGATCCCGCTCGACGCGCCGGTGACCAGGACGACGGAATCCCGAAACGGCTCGAGCCAGGACATCTCGACCTCAGGACCCGATGAGCCCGTGGATCAGCTCGTGGAAAGGCTCGTAGTCGAGCGGCTTCGAGAGGGCGGTGAGAAACGGGCGAGCCGCCACCAACGCCTCGATGGCGTGCGTCCGGTACGCGGTCACCAGGACGACCGGCACATCCGGGCGCGCGGCGTGAAACCGGTCGGCGAATGCCACCCCGTTCTCGCCGGGCATGTCGTAGTCGGTGATGAGCAGCGTGACGCCCTGGAGCCGACCGTCCTCGGGGACCTCGCCGGGGAAGGCGTAGGCGAACACCTCGTGACCGTCGTCCCCCAGCACGCCGGCGAGCCCGAGGCGAAAGGACGGGTCATCGTCGACCAGCAGGATCGGGATGTCGCGGCATGTAGGGTGAGTGGGCAGGGATCTCGACATGGAAGGCGGCTCCACCTCCTGCTCCCTGTGCAAGATCGATGCCTCCGCCGTGGGCCTGGACGATCTCCTTGACGATGGCCAGTCCGAGCCCGGTTCCCTCGGGTTTTGTCGTCTCGAACAGGCTGAATGCCCTCAGGTGCGCCGGAAAGCCGGGGCCCGTGTCCGCGACGATGAATCGCACCTTCTCGCGGGTGGGAAAATCCACCGACAGGCTGACCTCCCCCGGTCCCTGCCCGATCGCCTCGAGCGCGTTCTTCAACAGGTTGTCGAAGACGCGACGTAGCTTGTCGGCATCCGCCGTGATGGACGAAATCGGGGAGGCGACGAGGCCGCTGAGGGTGATGCCGCGGTACTGCGCCTCGGGCTTCCACGCCGCCAGGGCCTGTTCCAGGAAGTCGGGCAGATCCACTGTGCTCAGGTCGAGCCGCTGCTCGCGCGCGAAGCTCTTGAAGTCGTGGATCATCACGTCGAGCCGGCGCGTCGTCTCGATCAGTTGCTCGACGACGTCCTGGACGCTGCCGAGCGGCTGGCTCGGGTCTCGCTCCAGGCGGCGTGCGATGCGTTGCGTGAGCATCGAGAGCCCGGCCAGCGGGTTGCCGACGTCGTGCACGATCCTCGCCGTCAGCGCGCCGATGTCTGCAAGCCGCTCGCGCTGGCGACCGAGCGCCTCGGCCTGCCGCAGCTCCTCCTCGATCTCCTTGCGCCTCAGAAATCCGCCGATCTGCTGGCCGAGGGCGTCGAAGAGACCCAGGAGCGTGCGAGCCGGCGCCCGGAGAGCCGAGCTGAAGCAGGTGACCACACCGATCACCTCTTCGCCACTCAGCACCGGAAAGCCGAAGCCGCTCGCGAGGTGCTTCCCGAACCCGGGCCGTACCTTCTCGCCGGGAGTCTGATCCGTGGCGAGATCCACCACGCACTCCGGCTGGCCGCTCGCCCAGATGCGACCGGGAAGCCACTTGCCCCGGGCAGGCGTGATCTCGGCGAGCGAGTGCCGCCCGCGCCCCTGACGACAGGGCGGAGGCATGCCACGAGCCGTGACGTCGCAGGACGGAGGCTGGACGATCGACGAGCCACAGCTCGCCCGCCTCCCACCCGAGGGGCTCGCAGATGGCGCGCAAGCAGCTCGGGCGCCGTGTCCGCGATCGTGGCAGGACCCGTCGTGATGCGCGTCACGTCGTACTGGATCGCCGTGTACTGCACGCTCTGCCAGCGCTCGATCGCCTCGCCCACGATGTGCGCGATCGCCTGAAAGAAGAAGGTATCGTCGGCGGAGAACCTGCGCTGACGCACGGTATGGGCGCCGAGCACCCCGTACGGCCGCTCGAGGAGGTCGATCACGATGCTGAGACCGGATACGACCCCGTGCTCGCGGAGAAGGGGAGGTGCCTCGAATCGCGTTTCGGTCCGGAGATCGTCGAGCACGACGGGCGCTCTCGCGAGCAGCGTGTAGCCCGCCTGCGACCCGTTCCCGCGGGAACCGTCGCATGCCCGACCTGCCCATCCGTCCACCCCACGCCAGCGCGCAGCAAGAGCGTCGTCCCGTCCGGCAGCAGCTCGAGGAGCTCGCAGTACTCGACGTCGAGCGTGCGGGCGACCAGCTCGACCGCCTTCTCGAGGAGCATGTCGAGGTCGCTGCCGAGCGCGGCGAGACCCAGCTCCGCCACGGCCTCTTGTTGCCGCATGCGCTCGCGCAGTGCGGCCTCCATGCGGGCACGCTCGCTGACGTCTCGGATGATGGCCGAGTACAGGACCGTGTCGCCGACTCGCGCCTCCGACACGGACAGCTCGATGGGGAACGTCTCGCCGCTCTTGCGCCGGGCTTCGACGTGGCGAATGCGGCCGATCGCCTTGGCCTCGCCAGTAGCCTGGTAGTTCCGGAGAAACTGATCGTGCTGCTCGCGGTAGGGCGACGGCATGAGCAGCGTGACGTTCTGCTGCAGCACCTCGTCGGCCCGATAGCCGAAGATCTCCTCGGCGGCGCGATTGAAGAGCGTGATCCGGCCGTGCGGATCGATGCTGATGATGGCGTCCTGCGCGGTGTCGAGCACCGACTGCCAGCGCCGCGACTCGATCTCGAGGAGACGCAGGGCGCCCGCGGCCGTCGAGTCGTGAAGAGCCATCGACAGAGAACCCGCTAGCACGCTGCCATTCGGAGCGTCAATCTCGATCCGACCCGGGACACGCCCCATGCCCGAGCCGCTCCCGCACAGCGACCAGGCGCTTCCGCGATGCCGGTCGATCCGCCCTGGTAGGAGACCGAGCGTCGGCTCGCCGAGCTGAGCCCGGGCTCGCTGAGAGCACGCGGCGGCAGTTGCGAGGCAGGCCGATGAAGGCGCTCGTCTACCATGGACCCGGCAAGAAGGCGTGGGAGGAGAAGCCGCGGCCGGTCGTCGCGCAGCCCACCGACGCCGTCGTCCGGATCGTGACGACCACCATCTGCGGGACCGACCTCCACATCCTGAAGGGGGACGTCCCGACGGTCACCGAGGGGCGCGTGCTGGGCCACGAGGGTGTCGGTATCGTCGAGGAGGTCGGCACCGGCGTGACCCGCTTCCGGGCCGGTGACCGCGTGCTCATCTCGTGCATCAGCGCCGACGGCACCTGCGACTTCTGCCGGCGCGGGATGTACTCCCACTGCGCGAACGGCGGCTGGGTCCTTGGGAACACGATCGACGGCACGCAGGCGGAATGGGTCCGCATCCCGTTCGCGGACACGAGCCTCCATCCCGCCCCCTCTCACCTCGAGGATCAGGCGCTCGTCATGCTGAGCGACATTCTGCCGACGGGCTTCGAGTGCGGTGTCCTGAACGGGCAGGTGAAGCCCGGTGACACGATCGCCATCGTCGGCGCGGGCCCCATCGGGCTCGCCGCATTGCTCACGGCGCGCTTCTACTCGCCAGGCGAGATCATGGTGATCGACGTCGATGACCACCGCCTCGAGACCGCGAAGGAGCTCGGCGCCACACGTGCCGTCCACGGTGGCCGCGAGGACGCCGGTCGCCGCGTGATGGAGCTCACCGGGGGGAGGGGAGTGGACGTCGCCATCGAGGCCGTTGGCGTCCCGGCGACCTTCGACATCTGCCAGTCGGTCGTCGCTGCCGGCGGCCACATCGCCAGCATCGGGGTCTTCGGGAAGAGCGTGGAGCTGCACCTCGAGCGCCTCTGGTCGCAGAACGTCACGCTCACCACGCGTCTCGTCGATACGGTGACGACCCCGATGCTCCTCAAGATGCTCGCGGCGGGGACGCTCGATCCGAGACCGCTCGCCACGCACCGCTTCCAGCTCGCCGACATCATGCGCGCCTACGACACCTTCGGGAACGCCGCGAGGCGAGGGCGCTCAAGGTCATCCTGGCGAGCAGCTGAGGCGCGTGCCGTCGCGGGCGACCCGTTCGAGCGACCCTCAGGCGCCGCGGCCGACCCGCATCCGGGCGTCGACGACGATCACGCCGTGCGCCCGGCGCGAGGACCTTGACCGGGTTGAGATCGAGCTCGCGGAGCTCGGGGACGATCTCGACCAGCGCCGAGACGCGCGTGACGAGCGTCGACGAGCGCCTCGCGATCGCCCGGCGGCGTGCCGCGGTAGCCGTCGAGCAGCGGGCCGGCGCGCAGCTGCGACGAGCATCTCGGCGCGTCGACGTCGCTCACTGGCGGGAGGCGGAATGCGACGTCGCGCACGAGCTCGACGAGCACGCCGCCGAGCCCGCACACCAGCAGCGGCCCGAAGGTGGCGTCCGTCGTGACGCCGACGAGCGCCTCGATGCCGCCGCGCGACCTCGCGCTGCAGGAGGACGCCTCGAGCGGCGTGCCGATCGCGTGCATGCGCTCGCGCAGCGTCGCCACCGCACCGGCGACCGCTGCCGGCGACTCGAGACCGAGCACGACGCCGCCCACGTCGCTCTTGTGGAGGAGGCCCGGCGCGATCGCCTTGGCCACCAGCGGGATAGCCCAGGCGCTCGGCGGCGGCCTCGGCCTCGGCGGGCGCGACCTGCTCGCCATGCGGCGAAGTCGATGCCGGCAGCGCGCAGCACCATCGCGAGATCGTCGGACGCCAGCCAGCGCGGCTCGCCGCCGCGGCGAGCACGCGGTCGATCACCGCCCGGACCGCGCTCTCCGCGAAGCGGCCGAGCTCGACCACCGTGCCGCGCGGCCGCCGGCGCCAGCGGCCGTAGCGTTCGGCGGCGGCGAGCGCGAGCGCGGCGTTCTCCGGGATAGCTGTACGACGGAGGCGGCCGCGCGCGCCCGCGTGCCAGCGCCGCGGGCGCACCGTGCGAGGAGATGAACACGGTCAGCACCGGCTTCTCGGCCGGGACCGTCCCGGCGCCGCGCGCGATCGCGGCGGCGATCTCCTCGGGCGCGTGACCATGGGCGGGACGTAGATCGACGACCAGCGCATCGACGTTCGGGTCGGCGCCGACGACCTCGATCGCGCGCTCGTACTGCTCGGGCGTGGCCGAGGCGAGGCATGATCGATCGGGTTGGCGAAGCCCGCCTGCGCGGCAGGAGCGCGCGCAGCGCGGCGAGCGTCTGCGGGCGCCAGCTCGGGCAGCGAGAGGCCGTGCGCGTCGCAGGCGTCGGCGAGGAGGATGCCGGGCCCGCCCGCGTTGGTGACGACCCCGACGCGCGGCCCGGCCGGGACCGGCTGTGTGGCGAGCAGCGAGGCCACGTCGAAGAGCTCCTCGAGCGTGTCGGTGCGGATCACGCCGGCCTGCTCGAACAGCGCGTCGACGGCGACGTCGAGGCTCGCCAGCGCCGCCGAGTGGCTCGACGCGGCGCGCGTGCCGGCGGCCGAGCGGCCCGACTTCACGGCGACGATCGGCTTGCGGCGCGCGACCTCGGGAGCGATGCGGGCGAACTTGCGCGGGTTGCCGAAGCTCTCGAGGTAGAGGACGATCACCGCGGTGCGCGGGTCGTCGGCCCAGTAGGAGAGCAGGTCGTTGCCCGAGACGTCGGCCTTGTTGCCGACCGAGACGAAGGTCGAGATGCCGAGGTTGAGCGCGCGGACCTGGTCGAGGACGGCGATCCCGAGCGCGCCGCTCTGCGAGAGCATGGCGACGTTGCCGGCCGGCGGCCAGGTCGGCGCGAAGGTCGCGTTCAGCGAGACGGCGGGATCGGTGTTGAGCACGCCGATGCAGTTCGGGCCCGACCATGCGCATGCCCGAGCGCGCGCACCAGGGCGCGTGAGCCGCTGCTGCGCGGCGCGGCCGTCCTCGGACGCCTCGGCGAAGCCGGACGAGATCACGACCACGCCGCGGACGCCGGCCGCGGCGCAGTCCTGCGACCACGGCCTCGACCGCCGCGCGCGGGCACGGCGATGACCGCGAGATCGACCGGCTGCGCCGATGGCGCCGATGCGCGGGTAGGCGCGCAGGCGTCGGATCTCGCGCGCCTTCGGGTGCACCGGGTAGATCGGACCCGGAAGCCGTGCGCTCCGGAGATTGGTCGAGCAGCGCGGCGCCGATCGTCCCTGCGCGTGTCGACGCGCCGACGAGCGCGACCGAGCGCGGATGCGAGGAGCGCGCGCACGCTCTCGGCCGCGGCGCTGCCGGGCGCGAGCCTCGGCGGCCTGCGCGAAGCGCTCCGTCTCGGCGGTCGGGAACGACGACGTGCATGACGCCGCCGTCGCGTGCGTGCCGGTCACGCGCAAGCCGGTCTGTCGCGAACACCTCGAGCATCTGGTTGTTCTCGCCGAGGACCTCGGCCTCGAACTCGTCGATGCCGTGCTCGCGCGCGATGCGCAGCGAGGTGCTCGAGCAGCAGCGTCCCGATGCCGCGCCCCTGGTGCTCGTCGGCCACCGCGAACGCGATCTCGGCGGAATGCGCCGCCTCGTCGCTCACGAGGTAGCGACCGACGCCGATGATCCGCTCCGCAGCGCCTTCGCGCAGGGTGGCGACCAGCCCGACGTGGCGCACGAAGTCCAGGCTGGGTGAAGAAATCGAGCTCGGCCTCGCTCAAGCCGCGCTTCGCGCCCTGAAGAAGCGCAGGTGGACCGAGCGCTGCGCTCAGGCGGTGGAAGTGATCGGCGAGCCGCTCGCGGTCGTCGGGCCGGATGGCGCGGATGTGGATCGAGCCGCCGTCGCGCAGGATCTCCTCGACGGCGTAGTCGCGCAGGGCGCCGGTCACAGGACCTTCGCCGTCCGGCTCGCGGCGCGGGCTCTGCCGCGCTGGCCACGGTCGAGATTCGCGCGGCTGCCGGATCGCCTCGATGGTCTCCACGTGGTACCTTGTCTTCAGCGGGCACCCTTGACCGGTGCCTGTCGGCTAGTTGCTCTTCCCGGCCTCTCGCAAGCTGCTTGCCACGCAACGTGGCCGCCGCGCCGGAGCGGTCCTTCTCACGCCTCGGAATCGGACTGCGGGTTTCCGGCGTCGTGCGATGGCCAATGCGCGATCCGGCCAGCATGCGAAGGGATGGCACGGCCCGTGCTAGGCGCTGCGATGCGCGACGTCGCTGCCCAGCGCGACCGCATGGTCGAACGCCAGATCGCGGCCCGTGGCGTTCGCGATCCCGCCGTGCTGGCGGCCATGCGGTCGGTGCCGCGCGAGCGCTTCCTGCCGCCCGACCTGGAGGAGTTCGCCTACCAGGACAGCCCCCTGCCCATCGACGCGGGCAGACGATCTCCCAGCCCTTCATCGTGGCCCTGATGACGGAGGCGCTGCGGCTCGGCCCCGACGATCGCGTGCTCGAGATCGGCACCGGGTCGGGCTACGCGGCGGCCGTCCTCGCGCGCATCGCGCGCGAGGTCTACACCATCGAGCGCCACGCGGAGCTGGCCGAGACGGCGAGGCGTCGCCTGCAGGAGCTCGGATTCCACAACGTCTTCATCCGCCATGGTGACGGCACGCTCGGCTGGCCGGAGCATGCGCCCTACGACGCGATCGTGGTGACCGCCGGCGGCCGCCGTCCCGGAGCCGCTGCTCGCACAGCTCGCACCGGGCGGGCGGCTCGTCATCCCGGTGGGCGAGGAGAAGGCCCAGGAAGCTGGTGCGTGTCACCCGCCGCGTCGACGGCACCTCTCGAGCGCGAGGAGCTGGGCGGCGTGCGCTTCGTGCCGCTCATCGGCGCCGAGGGCTGGGAGGCCGAGCGGGCCGTCGCCGAACCGCCGCGGCGGGCTGCCGCGGCGGCCACCGTCGCCAAGCTCGTGCGCGAGGTGGCGGAGCCGATCCCGGACCTCGCGCACGCCGACCTCGGCTCGCTCCTCGAGCGCATCGGGGACGCGCGGCTCGTCCTCATCGGCGAGGCCACGCATGGCACCTCGGAGTTCTACGCCCTGCGGGCGCGCCTGACGCGCGAGCTGATCCGCTCGCACGGCTTCGGGATCGTCGCCGTCGAGGCCGACTGGCCGGACGCGGCCCGCGTGAACCGCTACGTGCAGAGGCTGGGCCGCTGCCCGGGCGACCATGGCGGGCCTTCGCGCGCTTCCCTACCTGGATGTGGCGCAATCACGAGACGCTCGAGTTCGTCGAGTGGCTGCGGGAGTGGAACGCGGCGCGCGCCGCGCCGGGTGAGGGCGTCGGCTTCTACGGCCTCGACCTCTACAGCATGTACACGTCGATCCGCCTCGTGCTGGAGTACCTCGACCGGGTGGATCCGCCGACCGCCGCCGTCGCGCGCCAGCGCTACGCCTGCCTTACGCCGTGGGAGGGCGACCCCGCCACCTACGGCCGCGCGGCGCTCACCGGACGCTACCGGGTCTGCGAGGGCGAGGCGGTGGCGATGCTCCGCGACCTGCTGGCGAAGGAGCTCGAGTACACCGAGCGCGACGGCGCCTGTTCCTCGATGCCGTTCGCAACGCCGCCGTCGTCGCCAACGCCGAGCGCTACTACCGTGTCATGTACTACGGCGGCAGCCGAGTCCTGGAACCTGCGCGACGGGCACATGTTCGAGACGCTGGAGGCGCTGCTCCGGTTCCGCGGCGCCGGCTCGAAGGCCGTCGTGTGGGAGCACAACTCCCACCTGGGCGACGCGGCAGCCACCGAGATGGGCGTGCGCGGCGAGATCAACGTCGGCCACCTCTGCCGGCAGGCCTTCGGCCGGGCGGCGTTCCTCGTCGGCTTCGGGACGGACCACGGCACGGTCGCCGCCGCGCACGAGTGGGACGGGCCCATGCACGTCATGGACGTCCGCGCCCGCACATCCCGAGAGCTACGAGCGGGTCTTCCACGAGGCCGGCATCCGCGCCGGCGTCGTCCACCTGCGGGAGCCCGCGCGCCCCGAGGTGCGCGACGAGCTCGAGCCGCCGCGCCTCGAGCGCGCCATCGGCGTCGTCTACCGGCCGGACACCGAGCTCCAGAGCCACTATTTCCACGCCACCCTGCCGCACCAGTTCGACGAGTACATCTGGATCGACGAGACCAGCGCCGTGCAGCCGGTGACCGAGGCGACCGCGCGGGTCTCCCGACGACGCATCCGTTTGCACCCTACGGCCCCCCGTGAGGGAGAGCCTGCCAGGTAGGCCGCAGGGCCTGACTTGGCGACGCTGTCGCGGCGCGGGACCGGGAATCCCGCAGCCGGAGGAGGTCGGGATGTCCTGGCTCGAACCGTTTCGAGATTCGGTCGTCCTGGTCACCGGCGCGTCGAGCGGCATCGGGCGTGCCACGGCGCTGGCCTTCGCGCACGGCGGCGCGCATGTCGCCGTCGCCGCGCGGCGCAAGTCGCTGCTCGACGAGCTCGCGGCGGAGGCAGGTCGCGACGTCCTGGTGCTCCCGACGGACGTCACCCGGCGCGACCAGGTCGCCGCCTGCATCGATGCCGTAGCCCAGCGCTTCGGGCGGCTCGACGTGGTCGTCAACAACGCCGGCGTCCTCATCCCGGGGCGCCTCGACGAGATGGTCGAAGGCGACCTCGACACGATGCTGCGCGTGAACCTCTTCGGCCAGCTCTTCGTCATGCAGGAAGCGCTGCGCGTCATGGGGCCGCGACGGGACGGGGTGATCGTGAACGTCGCGTCGCTCGCGGGCCGCCGCGGGTACACGCCGCTCGGCGGCTACTGTGCCACGAAGTTCGCGCTCGTCGGGCTCACGGAGGCCGTGCGCGAGGAGCTGGCGGAGCGCGGTATCCACGTGGCCCTCGTGCTGCCCGGCATCGTCGAGACCCCGATGGTCGAGCAGGTGACGCACGACGAGGACTTCCTCGCCTTCTGGCCGAACGAGCTGAACATGCCGCCGTCGTGGGTGGTGTGGGCGATCTTCGCGGCGGCGCGCTTCCGTCTGGTCGAGGTGTCCGTGCCGCCGGGCACGGCCACGCTCGAGAAGCTCGCCGCGCTCGCCCCGGGCGTGGCCGACACGCTGGTGCAGTGGGCGCGCGGCACGGCGGCCTGGCTGTCGCGCCAGCTGCACGGCGAGCGGTCGTGAGTGATGGTAGCCTCGGCTCCGGCGCCGGAGCAGAATGAACGCGAGCATGAGGGAGTTCCGATGACCAAAGGCCGCGAGATTCGCTGCTTCGATTACGTGAACTACCCCTATGCACGGGTCCGCGACGCGCTGGCCGCAAACGCTCTGGAGGTCTTCCGATCGGCTACGCAAGCCGCTGCCTCTCGGGCGCACTCCGTCGCGTCGCAGCTACGGCTCGACATCGGCGGGATCGAGGTGGGCGCCGACATCGAGATCTCGGTCAGGGAGATCGAGGAACGCCCCGCCGACGCCACGTCCTCGCCGCGGACCTGCCTTCAGCTCGAATGGGAGGCCGCGAAACGGCCGCACCTGTTCCCCTTCATGCGGGCGGAGCTCGCGATCTATCCGCTGACCGCGAGCGAGACCCAGCTCGACTTCTCGGGCCGCTACGAGCCGCCGCTGGGAGTGCTGGGCAGGGCCATGGACTCGATCGTCGGTCATCGCGTCGCGGAGGTATCCGTCCACCGGTTCGTGACGGATGTCGCGGCCTACCTGAGGACGACGATCGGTCCCGCGTCCGCACGATGATCGGCTACGAGTCCCGGGGCGATCGAATGCGCCGCGGAAGTCCCGCTGCTACAGGGCGGCGGTGGACGGCACCCCAGCCCGCAGCCGACTGCGCCACCCCTGCTCGTCGACGGGCATGGGCGTGGTCGTCTGCAGGAACTCGAGCAGGATGGCGGCGAAGCGCCGCGGATCGTGACGGTAGGGGAAATGCCCTGCACCCGGGAAGATCTCGAGTCGACTGCCCGGGATGCTCGCGTGAGCCTCGTGCGCATGACGGACGGGAATGAGGGGATCGTGCTCGCCCCAGACGATGAGCGTCGGCAGCTCCCCGGCCAGGTAGAGCCGGTCGGTGGCGCTGACACGCTGGCCACCGAGGTCGATGATGCCCCTCACGGTGTGCAGGAACGCCTGGCGGGCGTCGGGCTCCTCGAGCGACACGAAGCTGCGCCATGTCTCCTCGAGGTCGGCGCTCGCCCGGAGCCCGAGACGCCCGAGCGCGTGCGCGATGCTGCCGACGCCTCGCCGTCCCGCCACGCAGAGCCAGGGCAGGACCACGTCGGCTCCCGGCAGTGCCGCCGCCCGGAGCAGCGGGTGCAGCTCGCGACCGAGGCCGCCGCTCGACACCAGGACGAGGCGCTCGCAGCGCTCGGGGAACTGGTAGGCGAACTGCATCGCGACGCCGCCGCCCAGCGAGTGCCCGACGATCGTTCCGCGCGCCTCGCCGAGCGCGCCGAGCAGGTCGCGCACCGCGTTCGCGTAGGCCCCGAGCGAATAGTCTCCCCGCGGCTTGGACGAGGCCCCGTGGCCGAGGAGATCGGGGGCGATGACCGTGTGCTGCGTGCCGAGCCAGGGAATCACGTCCTCCCACGTCGCCGAGCTGCCTGCGATCCCGTGCAGGAGGACCACGAGAGGGCCGTCCCCGGCTCGTCGGTAGCTGAACCGGTGACCGTGGAGGGTGATCTCAGCTCGTTCCCAGCTTGCGAGCGACATGGCGTTCCTTCCTTCCGAGGTTTTCGCCCGTTGTCGGGATAGATGACGCGGAGGATCCCTCACCCTGGCGCAGCAAGGAGCTTGCCAGAAGCACGGCCCCAGACCGCCATGTGAGTGCGGCGCATGAGAACCGGGCTCACCCGCCAAGGAGGTGAAGCGCCTCCAAGGCCACACGCTCGGTGCGACTATGACGTCATCCGCGAGATCAACGGCCAGGTCGGAGCTTATGCGTCCGAGCTGCTGGCCGAGGCAGCAAAACGCCGAGCCGAACCGAGCGAACGGCAAGAGCGACGCGGGAGGGTCCCAAGGGGGCCTCGCCGTCGGCACGACCCGCGGGGCCCGCCGTGCCTCCAGGCCACACCTGGGCGATGCGAGCGCTCGGCATGGTCCCTCGACCGCGAACAGCCGCAGCGGGCAGCGGTCGTGAGCGATGGCGGCCTCGGCTGCGCAGAGGTCGGAAACCGCCAGTTGCGCTTTCTCACCGCTGAGGATGTGAACGTGCCGGCAGGGCGAATGCGGCTTGCTATGGACGGTACGATTTCTGCTTTGGCTGACCACAAGGATGGAAGGCATGTTTTCGCAGCCGGCTGGCAGACGGGTCGCGATCGTGGTCGCGTCACTGGTCGTCCTCTGCGGACGGGGCGCCTCAGCCTATCAGGAGACGGTCGTCGCAAACGGCGGGCGGATCGTCGGCACGGTCCGCGTGGCAGGTGACATCACGCCGTTACCGCCGCAGCCCGTCTTCAAGGAGAAGGAATTCTGCAGCGAAAGCGTGCCGGACGAGCGCCTGATGGTCGACCCTGCGGGCCATCTCGGCGGCGCGGTGGTCCATCTCCCCGGCATCGAAGTCGGCAAGGGAGTGCCACGGGCCGAGGCGGTCCGCCTCGACAATCGCAAGTGCGCCTTCGTGCCGCACGTCGTCGCAGCCAGCGTCGGGCAGACGCTCGAGATGCATAACGAGGATCCGTTCCTGCACGACGCGCACGCGCACCTCGGCACGGAGACCCTCTTCAACCTCGCCATCCCGAAGGGCCGCACGGTGCATCAGGTGCTGGCGACTCCGGGGATCGTGCACGTGAACTGCAACGTGCGGCACACGTGGATGCACGCGTATCTCTTCGTGACCGATGACCCCTACCACGCGGTCACCGACCGGAATGGGCGGTTCGTGCTCGACGCCGTGCCGCCAGGTACCCATACGATCGCCGTGTGGCACGAGCTCCTCGGAAGTAGCCAGCGTCAGGTGACGGTCGCCCCGGGCGAGACGGCGACGGTCGACTTCGAGCTCGAGGCGGTCGCGCCGGAGAAGCCGTAGATGGCCTCGTCCGTCTCGCGCGTCGCCGGCGACGAGTCAGCCGTGGCAACCGAGGTTGCGGGGGGCGGTGGAAGCGAGTCACGCGCGACGTCGAGCCGGCAGCGGTCCGCCAGCTGCTCGACCACCCCCCACGAGCGACCGTCGCCTTCCTCGAAGCTGAGAGCCGTCGAGCTGCTGCCCGCGAGAGCGCGCTGCGATGCGGGCGTGCACCTGTTCGGCGTCTTGCTCGATGCGGCGCCGGATCTCGCGAGGCGGGAAGTGCTGCTGGACATCGACGACGGGATGTACTGGTTCGAGTTGCGCGGGATCTCGGTGCGCGGAGTGGCGAGGCGCGTCGACTCGCCCGAGTCGGGAGCGGCCAGGCGGCTGACGTGGTACGCCATCGAGCCGCGCCGCGTCCTCGCCTGGGACTACGGGGCCATCCGCGAGGAGTGAGCCAACGCTGGCGCCCTCGGATCCCGCGGTGCGTGCCGTCCTCCGGCGCTCGATGGTCGTGCAGGTCGCCACGCTCTCGCCGCAGCGACGTCCCTTCGTGACACCGCTTTGGTTCGTGGTCCAGCGCGGCGTGCTCTACCTCACGACGGGGCCCGCGACGCGGGCGGGCAGGAACGTGGCCCAGCATCCCGACGTGGTGCTGTTGTTCCACGGTGAGCGGTCGATGCAGCAGGGCGGGTTGCTGCGTCTCCGGGGGAGCGCGACCTGCCACGGCGGGCTGCCATCCTGGCGCGTACTGCTGCGCGTGGCGGCGAAGTACTATGTATCGCCCCGCGCGTTATCGGTGGAATTGCGAAACGCCGGGAAGTGGCGTCTTCGCAGGCGATACTACGGACAGGTGAAGGGCGGATTCGGCTACATTCGGATCGTCCCGGCCGGCGGCGAGTTCCTGGCACCGCCGTAGTTCGCGTCGCGCTCATGTGCGATGCGAGGTTCGTGCGAGCCCCAGTGGCGCACGACGCCGCGGCATAGGCGGGGGCCCCGCGCCGAAGAAGAAGCGCTGCGCGCATCGATGCCGGCGTGACCCGCTCGAAGCGGTCCCTGCAGACGGCCGCTCACGCCCTCGCAGCGGTGATGGCTGCCGCCGCGGCAAGCTCGGTGAACGCCTCGACGATCATCCGCTGGAACTCCTCGACGTCGGGCATCACCGTCTCGTCGGCGTCGATGCCGATGAAGAGGCGATCCCGGTAAGATCGACTGAGCCGGAGACTGACCTCCTCCGCGGGTCTCCGGAGCCAGAGGCGCCCGCGCGGGCATCGACGGTGGCCGACCCGTGGCCCCTTTCGAGGCGTGATGAAATAGCGGTCCCGCAGGTTTCAACCTTGAATCGAACCGCACCATGAACGCCCCCAAACCGCTTGCCGCCCCGGCGTGGACCCCCGTTTCCGGCTATCGAGGACATCATCTACGAGAAGGCGGAGGGCATCGCCAAGATCACGATCAACCGGCCGGAGGTGCGCAACGCCTTCCGGCCGCTGACCGTGAGCGAGATGCATGCCGCGTTCGACGCGCGCGCGCGATGACGCCGCGTCGGCGTGGTCATCCTCACCGGCGCCGGCGACAGGCGTTCTGCTCCGGCGGCGACCAGAGGGTGCGCGGCGACGGCGGCTACGTCGGCGACGACGGCGTGCCGCGGCTCAACGTGCTCGACCTGCAGCGCCAGATCCGCACGCTGCCCAAGCCCGTCATCGCCATGGTCGCGGGCTACGCGATCGGCGGCGGCCACGTGCTGCACCTGGTCTGCGACCTGACGATCGCCGCGGACAACGCGCGCTTCGGCCAGACCGGCCCCAAGGTCGGCAGCTTCGACGGCGGCTACGGCGTCACGCTACCTCGCGCGCATCGTCGGCCAGAAGAAGGCGCGCGAGATCTGGTTCCTCTGCCGCCAGTACGACGCCAAGCAGGCGCTCGACATGGGCCTCGTCAACCGGTCGTGCCGCTCGGCAGCTGGAGGACGAGACCGTGCAGTGGTGCCGCGAGATCCTGAGAAGAGCCCGACCGCCCTGCGCTTCCTCAAGGCGGCCTTAACGCCGACAGCGACGGCCAGGCCGGCCTCCAGCAGCTGGCCGGCGACGCGACGCTGCTCTACTACCTGACCGAGGAAGCAAGGAGGGCCGCGACGCCTTCGTGGAGAAGCGCAAGCCCGACTTCAGCAAGTTCCCGCGCTTTCCGTTGATTCCGCGTTCCGGTATCAGGCGCAGGCTCCTCACAGACCGTGAGTGACGCCCTTTCAATCTTCGCCGCGGCCCGCGAGGCACCGCGAACGACGGCGCTGAGTATCAGAGCGCGTTGTACAGCTTCGCGGACCTCGCCGACCTTACCCACGATCGCCTGCGGACGCTGCGCGATGAATTGAAGCCAGGAGTGCCCCACGCGGTGACAGGGCTCAACCATCCGGAGACGGTGGTCACGCTCTATGCACTGTTCGAGCAGCGCGCCCCGGTGCTGTTGTTGCATCCGCGCCTGACAGCGATGGAGCGCGCAGCGAAAACTCAGGCCGCGGGGCGGCACGATCTCTCGGGACTGCCCGATGCGGCGGCAATCCTCTTTACTTCGGGCACTACCGGCAGGCCGCGCGGCGCGGTGTTGACGCGTTCGGCTCTCGTCGCATCGGCACAGGCCAGCGCGGCCAACCTGGGGTGGGTTGATGGCGACTGCTGGCTGCTGCCACGCCCATCGGGCGCATCGGCGGCCTGTCGATCGTCACGCGCTGTCTGGCGGCACCAGACGGTGGCACTGGAGGCGGCTTTCAACGCTGCAACGCTGCCTACCCGCCTCGAGGACACGCGCAACACGCCGGCCTCACTCGTGCCGACGATGCTGGCCCAGACGCTCGACGCGCATCCCCGCTGGACAGCACCAGCGCACCTGCGCGCCATCCTGGCTGGAGGCTCCGGGCTCGCCGGCCGGACTGCTGCAACAGGCGGCCCAGCGTCGACTGCCGATCGTCATCACCTTATGGCTGCACGGAGACGTGCTCACAGGTCGTCGCGACCCCGTACTCGCAGCGCTTCGACACGGCCGCGTGCGCCGCCGGTCGTCCACTGCAGGGTGCCGAACTGCGCGTCGCGGCAGGTCACATCCAGATGCGCGGGCCGATGCTGATGGCGGGCTATCTCGGAGAGCCGCCCTTGACCGCGGGCAACTGGTTCGACACCGGCGACCTTGGCGAAGTCGACGATCACGGGTGTGTCCATATCCATGCACGACGCTCCGACCTCGTTGTGACCGGCGGCGAAAACGTCTACCCGAGCGAGGTCGAGCAGGCGCTGGAAAGGTGCCCCGGGATCCGCCAGGCAGGAGTGTTCGGCGTGTACGACGGCGTCTGGGGACAGATCGTGGCGGCCGCTCTCGTCGCGACCCACGCGCCACCGAGCGACGCCACTTTGCTGCGCTATGTAAACGAGCGACTGGCGCCTCATAAGCGGCCACGCCAGATCGTGTTCGTCCCAGCCTCCCGCACACGCCGGCCGGCAACTTGACCGGGACGCACTGCAGGGCCTGACGCCATCCCTCCGTCCATTGCGCGCGGATACGACCGTCGGTGTCCAGAGCGTATGACCTTGCCGTCGTAGGGCCGGGCATCCTGCGTTGAGATCGCCCGAGATCCAACACCGAAAAACGCCGTTCGTCCGCCCCCGCGCGTAGTTGGGGTCGAATTCGCCTGTTTCTCTCTGGGGCAAAGCCAGACGCCGATGATGAAATTGCCCGCACGCTCTCCTTTCGAGGGTTGCCGAAGCGCGGATCGGAGCCGAGTCGTTCCGGAAAAATGGTCCGCCGGAAAGTGCCTGCAATGTCGGTCGTCGCGGTTGTCAATCGGAAAGGGGGGAGTGGCAAGAGTACGTTGGCCACACACCTTGCCGCCTACTGCGCCAACAGCGGCACGGCAGTGATGCTGGGCGACGTCTATCGCCAGCTATCGACGCGCACCTGGCTGCGCCAGCGCAAGGCGCCTACCGTCCGTCGACCGGCCGGAGATCGCCGGGTGGAGCGTTGATCCGAAGTCATTTGTCCGTCCGCCTGCCGGCATCCACCACGTCGTGCTGGACACCCCCGGCGGTCTCACGGGACTCGACCTGGGCACGCGTCGTCATGTATGCCGACGCCATCCTGATGCCCGTGTGCAACTCGATCTTCGACCGCGAATCGGCTGCCGAATGCCTCGCCGAATTGCGGACCCTGCCGCGCGTAGAGCATCGGGCCGCTGCAAGCTGGCTGCGATCGGCATGAGGTTGGACGCCCGCACCGAAGCTGCCGAGGTCGTCAAGGCGTGGGCGGCGAAACAAGGCCTTTCGTTCGTCGCGGCGCTGCGCGAATCGCACGCTTACGTAAGCTGCATCGAGAAGGGGCTCACCCTGTTCGACCTGCCCGCGGCGGATGTCGAGGCCGATCTCGCGCAGTGGAAGCCGATCCTGCATTGGCTGCGCCCGATCCTGCAGCCGGCACCCGCCGCCGGCGCCATTGCGCAGGGCGGCGCAGCGCCCATTGCCATCACTCGCAGCGGGCCGACGTCGATCCTGCGCCCGAGAACCGCCGAATCTCAAAGGATCGAAACGAAGTTGGTGACCCCACTTCGCCCCAGCGTGCTCCGGGCGCAACAACCTCAACGAAACACTCGCCGGTCGGCACTCCGATGAGCCGGTTGCTCGACGCGTTGCCAATACCACGCTTCCTGCAGCGCACGCCCTAGCGTTGTCGCCGAGATTCGGCGCGGCGTCCGAGAGCGCGGACATGCCGGGTGCCGGCCGTCCCAAGACCTGGACAGGCTCAGCTTGCCGTCGACTGCCGCAGTGCCAGGGCGAGTCGCACACAGTCTTCCTCGACTTCTATCGGAGTGCGGCCGGTAGCGATCACGTGCATGTCAATTCGCTCGTCCTTGTCGAAGCGGTTGCTGCCACCCGAGCTGTCGATCAAGGACTGCCAGATCGGCCTCCGAGACATCGTTGCCCTTTGCTGCCCGTGCAGCAACGCGGGCGCGCAGTATCTCGACAGGCGCTTCACAAAGCACCAGCGCGCTCGCGACACCGAGCTCCTCGGCGAGGACCCGGAAGGCGCGACGCTCATCACGGCGCAACGCTGCCGCATCGATGACCACTGGCAACTTCGCCGCAATGATTGTCCGTGCGCACTCGGCGAGACGGGCATAGGTCCGTCGGTTTGTAAGTTTGCCCAGTAGATATCGCCCAGCGATGCAGCACTCGGCGCGAGGCCGAAGAGCCGCTTGCGTTCGACGTCGGACCGAACGCGCACACCGCCGAGCGACCTGCTGAACACCGGGCGACCGTCGACTTGCCGGACCCGGAAAGGCCCGCCCATCGCGATCACGGCCGGGCAGCCGGGTTCGCGCAGCCGCTCGGCGAGGAGCAGGTAGTGCTCGAACGTCGTGTGCTGGCGCAGGCGAACGTGGTGGGAGAGCTGCGGCTGGCGCAGACGGATCAAGGCGACTTTCGCGCGGACCAGCGCGCGATAGACCGCATAGAAGCGGAGCATTGCCAGACCATCGTAGTCGCCCGTGAGTTCGAGATAGCTGCTGACCAGGCGCCACGCCAGTCGCGGCAGGCCATGGTCGAGCAGGTCCATGAACACGAAAGCGACATCGTTGATCACGTCGATCAACGCAGTTCGAGGTTGAATTCGATGGCATCGAACAGCACCGGCGCACCTTCGATGAGCACGATGTTGCCCAAGTGAAGATCGCCGTGGCACTCGCGTACGCGACCGGCGGCGGCACGTTCCGACATGCGCGCAGCTAGAACTTTCGCCTCAGCCGTCGTCCACGTCTCGAGTGCGTCCAGCCGGGCACGATCGCTCGCGGAATGGACGTGCTCGCGCATCGCATGGAAGTTGTCCTGCGCCCAATGCTCGATCCGGTCAGGGCCCCCGAATTCAGGCCCAGCGCGCAAAGCCTGCCCATGCAGGCGGGCCACCGCCGCCGCCAGTTCATCGACGACGCGCGCCGCAGCTCGCCCCGGAGAGCGAGCCGGTCCAGCGTCAGGTTCGGATCGAAGCGGCGCATCCGCACCGCGTTCGAGGGGTTCGACAACCTCGTCTTTTGCCGGGTCGGATCCGATGCGCGGCGCATCGATCGCCCCTGTAACAGCGACGACATCGAGGTAGACGTTGGTGCGGTGCGCCGGTTCAGTCGCACTTCGTCCATGCAGCCTTCCCGTCGCTTCTCGAGTGTCGTGAAGTCCAGGAAGCCGAGGTTCAGCGGCTTCTTGACCTTGTAGGCATGCTCGCCTGCCAGCAACACCGTGGAAATTGCGTGTCGATCCGTTCGACGCGATCGACGGGTTCCGGGTACGCCTCGGGCCGCAACAGGCCGCGGATCAGTTCCTCGATGCCGTGCCAGGTCCACGCGTTGCATCGGATTCGCCATGGGCTTGCGTAGGTACGTTTCAGCCGTTGTCCCGCACCGGCAATCCACGCTGTAACGACCATTGCTCGGGCCGTTGGGATCACCTGCGCAACTTTGCCGAAGCCGGAAGTCCGGCGTGCAGTCCTTGCTTTATAGGGACACTTTTCCGCGAGCGTTCGACGGACATCAAGTCACGCGTCTGCAGCGAGATCGATGAACGGCGGTATTCAGGTGTCGTTCACCGTTTCGTGCTCGGCCGGCATGATGATTTCCAGCAGTTCGCAGTCATCCGACCATCCCAGCACCGTGTGTCGGATACCGGGCGGCTGGATCCAGCACGATCCGGCTTTCATCACATGCACGCCCTCGCCCTCGAATTCGTTCTTGAACCAGCCTTTGAGGACATAGACCATCTGGAAAGTGACGTTGTGGTGATGTCGCTGCGCCAGATCGTCCCGGAACGGCGCGACCATCCGTATCACGTGTGCAGTCGCCAGCCCGCTGGTGGCGACCGCGATGCCGAGGTCGCGATACGCCGAGTAATCGCGCAGCCCTCCGGTCTTGAAGTCCTCATCGCGCAAATGAGTGACCGTGAATCGTTGGCACTGGCTTGGACTCACTCATGGTGCTCTCCCGGTTGCATGGGGTCGGCATCTAACGACACCTTCTGGAACGCCACAAGCGCGAAAGGTGCAAAAGGGCGACGCACTAGGGCGCGTGACGCTGCGCCACCAAGAAAATGGCGCCCTCCGGCCCGTAGCGCTCGGCGTGAATTTGGTTGCGGGGAATCTCGAAGGCGTCTCCGGCGCGCAGGTGCTGCGTATGGTCGTCGCGCGTCAGCCACATCTCGCCAGCGACCATCAGCCCCTTGACCACGAACGGATGCCGGTGCGGCTCGAGCACTTCATTCGCATCCCAGCGCCGTTCGACGACTTCGTCGTATCTCTCGGCGAGGGACGCGGCCTCGAAGTCCGTAAACCGAACCGAAGTCTTCCCCGCATCCGTCCGCTCCGCCAGTGCAGCTTCCACCGCCGCACGAAATGCATCGCGTTCGATCGGCTTCATCAGGACGGCCTGTGCCCCGAGCCGACGCGCGCGCTCGATCGTGTCTGCATCGGCGAAGCCGGTGCACAACAACCAGACCAGGTCCGGACGCCGCTGGCGAAGTCGCGCCGCAAGGTCCATTCCCGTCGCCACGGGCATCGCTTGATCCGTCACCAGCAGGTCGAACTCGCCGCACGCCCGCTCAAACAACTGCTCGGCCGCGTCGGCCGATGGACACGCATCGACCTCGAGGCCCCACGCCTGCAGGGTTTCGCGCATCACCGCGAGCACGCTCGGCTCGTCGTCGACCAGCAGCACTTTTCCCTGCAACACATCACGCGATGCGCGTGCGACATCAGGCCGCTCGACCGGGCGCGGCGCACCGGCATGTTCGGGCAGAAGGATCCGGAACGCGACCCCTTCCCCCAGTCGGTCTCGACGCCCACGTGGCCGCCATGTTCGTGCACGATGCCGTGCACCATGGCAGGCCCATGCCGCTGCCCCCGCCCGTCGCCTTGGTCGAGAAGAACGGCTCGAACATTCGCTCCAGCATGTCGGCGGCGATGCCCTGCCGCTGTCGGCGACGCTGAGTTCGACGAGACGCGCCGTCGACCGCTGCGCGGCAGCAGGCGCACACGGCCGGTTTCCGCAGCCGCACGCCGATCGAGCCCCGACCCTCGATGGCGTCGCGCGCGTTGATGCACAGGTTGAGCAGCACCTGCTCGACCTGCACCGCGTCGACCTAGCACCGCCGGCGCCGCGTCGTCGACCGTCGAGCTCGAGCTCCAACGTCCGACGGCAGCGCCGAGCGCAACATCGGCAGGCGTCGCCGCACCACGCCGCCAGCGACAGCAGCGCGGGGCTCGCCGCGCTGCGCCGCGCGAACGTCAGCATCTGCTGGATCAGCTCGCGCGCACGGCTGCGCACGAGCATGCGCCTGGTCGAGGTACTCGCCACGCTCTCGGTCATCGCCGGCTCGTCGGCCCGTTCCTGGCCCAGCACGATGTAGCCCATGACGCTGGTCAGTATGTTGTTGAAGTCGTGCGCGATGCCGCCGGCCAGCTGACCGATGGCCTCCATCTTCTGCGCCTGGCGCAGCTGCGCCTCGAGGCGGTCGCGTTCGGCTTCGGCGGCGCGCGCTCGGTGATGTCGCGTGCGATCGCCAGCACGTGCGGCTCGCCGCGGTAGCTGAATCGGGATCGCGCGCACCTCGACGGAGCCGCGTGCCGTCCTGGCGCACGCCCTGCGCTCGCAGCGTGCAGCGCTCGCCGGCCAGCGCTTCGCCCAGTTACGCGGCCGCATCGGCGGATCGCTCCGGCAGGTCGGCGCGTCGCGCCGCGCCGACGACCTCGTCCGCGCGACAGCCGCAGACGCGTCGTAAAGCCGGATTGACGTCGACCACGTCGGCGGCGAGTTCCACAGCATCAGCGCGTCGGCCGACGCGTTGAAGATCGCGCGGTACTGCTCCTCGCTCGCGCGCAACGCCTCCTCGGCACTGCTTGCGCTCGGTGATGTCGCGCGCCACGCCAGCACGTGCGGCTCGCCACGGTGGCCGAACGGGATCGCCACGCACCTCGGCCTGGATGCGCTGCCGTCCTTGCGCATGCCTCCAGCTCGGCCTGGCAGGTCTCGCCCGCCAGCGCACGGCGCACCAGTTCGCAGGCGTGTTCTCGCGTACTCCGCGGAAGCGCGGCGTCTTTCGTAGCCGCGTTGCCCAGCACCTCCTCCCGCGTCCAGCCGCACATGCCTGGTAAGGCTGGATTGACCTCGACGCGCGCGGTACTCGAGTCCCGCAGCACCAAAGCGTCGGCCGAGGCATTGAAGATCGCACGGTACTGCTCCTCGCTGGCACGCAGGGCCTCCTCGGCACGCTTGCGCTCGGTGATGTCGCGCCCATATACAGCACATGCGGCCGGCCGCGGTGCTGGATCGGCACCCCGCGCAACTCGAGCTCGTAACGCGTGCCGTCGCGGTGCAACAACGGCACCTCGAGTGCGATCGTCTCGCCGGCCAGCGCGCGCTTGTGCAGCGCACGTATCGTCGGCGCAACCTCGGCCGGATTGGCGACGACGCGGTCCACGCCCAGCACTTCGGCTCGCTTCCATCCGCTCATGCGCTCATACGTCGCGTTGACGTCGACGATGCGGAAGTCGGCGTCGCGAAGAACAAGAGCGTCGGCCGACGCGTTGAAGATCGCGCGGTACTGCTCCTCGCTCGCCCGCATCGCCTCGTCGGCCTTCTTGCGCTCGGTAATGTTGCGCGCAATGCCCAGAACATGTGGCTCGCCACGGTGCCGGAACGGAATCACCCGGACCTCGAGGTCGAACGGCGTTCCGTCGCCACGGAAGCCGGTTGTCAGCAGCTCGGCGGGCTCGCCGGCAAGCGCGCGCTCGACCAGCGCCCGACGTTCCTGCTGCAGCGATGGCGGCACGAGGTCGGTCAGTGTCTTGCCGATCACCTCGCTGCGGCGCTTGCCGTACATGCGCTCGTACGCCGGATTCACGTCGACCACGCGGTGCTGCGCATCGAGCAGCTGCAGCGAGTCGGTGGCGGCCTCGAAGATCGCTCGGTATTGCTCCTCGCTCGCACGAAGGGCCAGTTCAGCGCGCTTGCGGTCGCTGATCTCGCGCGTGATCGCGAGCACCCGCCGCTGGCCACCGATTTCCGCAGCCTTCAGCACGACCTCGTCCCAGTGCAGGCTGCCGTCGCGATTCCGGCGGTGCCATTCGAAGCGTGCCACCTCGCCCCGCTTCGCCGCCTCGATGTGGGCCAGCGCCGTCGACATCACATAGGGCGGTTCGTTCGAACTGAAATCTTCGATGTTCAGTCGCAGCATCTCATCGCGCGACCAGCCGTAGGTCCGGCAGGCCGTGGGGTTGACGTCGACGATGGCGCCGCTGTCCCAATCGTGGACGAAGATGCAGTCCTTGGCCGATTCGAAGATGGCCCGGTAGCTCGACTCGGAACGCTCGAGTGCCGCCTCCGCCCGTCGGCGCTCGAGTTCGGCGGCCGCACGGACGGCGAAGATCTTCAGCAGCGCTTCGGTGAGCTCCCGATTGGCGATCGGCTTGCGGTCGAGCGCGACGATGTTGCCGAGCTGTTCCCCGGCCGCATTCAGGATCGAGTAGCCCGCGTAGGCATCGAAGCCCATGGCCGCAAAGGCAGTCCCGGGCGCGAATTCGGCATGTACGCCCTGCGGAACGAATCGCGACTCGCGGCCGACGATATAGCGACAGGGCGTTTGCGAGACGTCGTATTCAACCTGCTTGCGAAGGCTACCGTCGAGCACGAGCGCGAGGGTGCGCATGCGGGACTTGCCGGCGTCGACAAACTCGGCGATCGCGGCCGCATCGGTGCCCAGCACGCGCGCCAACCCGAACGCGAGATCCTCGAACACACGACCGGCCTCAGCCCCGGATACCGCAAGGGCGGCAGCGGTCGTGCGTTCCAGCACTTCCCGCAGGCCAGCACCGTCGTCGCGCACGTCAGTGTGCGACGCGGCGTCCGTCGGCGCAGTCCTCACAAGGGACTCAGGTTTCATCACAAAAGGGTTTCATCGGCAGGCTTCGCCCCTCGACTCGTGCAAACCGTCCCCAGTGAACTGCCGGCTAGTGTAGGCACGCAAGGCCATGGCGGCCCGCACTGTTACACGACTGAAACAACCCGATACCCGCCGATACGATCCACGGCGATCAGTCCGTCGGCGGAACGAACATGTACCCGGCCCCGCGCACCGTCTGTATGATGAGCGGATTGTCCGGGTTGACCTCGACCTTCCTGCGCAGCCGGGCGATGCGGATGTCGATCGAACGGTCGAACGGCTCCCACTCCCGGTTGCGGGTGAGCGTAAGCAGCCGATCGCGGGTGAGCACCTTGTTCGGATGCTCAACGAAGCGCCTTCAGCAGATCGAACTCCATCGCCGTGATCGGCACGTCTGCGCCTTCGGCATCGAGCAGGCGCCGCGCTGCCAGAGTCTAGTCACAGCGCCCGATCGCAACCGCTGCGGGCCAATACCGGCAGCATTCGCGCCGCGAGTCGCTCAGCATACGCCGCAGCACGCTCTTCACGCGAGCCAGCAGTTCACGCGGCTCGAACGGCTTGGCAATGTAGTCGTCCGCTCCCATCTCGAGCCCGACGACGCGATCGACGACATCGTCCGCACCCGGTGACCATGATGATGCCCACGGCGTAACGCTCGCGCAGGAAGCGCGCCAGCGAAAGACCGTCCTCCCCTGGCAGGCCGACGTCGAGCAGGACGACGTCGGGAACGCTTGCGCTCCAGCGCGGCGCGCATCTCGGCACCGTTGGCAGCCCCCGTAACCCCGTAGTCATGCGCGCCGAGATACTCGACCAGCATGCGACGGACGCGGCATCGTCATCGACCACCAGCACGCTTGCGTTCGCCACCGCACCCTCTGTCCGCTCGTCCGGAGCCGTGAATTATGGGACGCGATCCGCGCGCCGTCGATACGGGGTAAGCGGCCGCCGCTACCGAGCGATACACAGTGATGCAGAACTGAAAGGTCGCGAATACCGCGACTGCCTAGAGTGCCGCCATCGACAACACCGGCATCGCCGGACCCAAAGGGAGCGCAAAAATGAACGCTCAGACATTGTCCCCCGAAGCTGGAAGCCACGTCGGGGCCGCCGCGCAGAGCGGCGTCGCCCGCATCAAGCGCAGCTACGCGCCGCCGGCGCCAGTGAGCGGCACGTCGGCCAGCAATGACGCCGCCTACAGGACCGGACGCGACCGCGCGGCGGAAGTGGATGGCTGGGCGCGCAGGGCCGCCGCCGCCAACGGCTTCGGCGCTGCTCACGCGGAGGTTGAGAGTTCGCGTTCAGGCGTCGATATCCGTACGTCCATCGCCTTCGCTCCCGGCGACAGCCCGCTTCTCTACAAGACAGCAGGAATGCGAGAACTCGCCGCCGACATTTCGGGTTGGGTGGTGGGAGTGACCCGTCGCTACGTCAAGGCGTGGCGCCGGCACCGCATGGCCTGGGACACGTACAAGTCCCTGCGCGGCCTCGACGCCCGCACCTTGCGCGACGTCGGCCTCGATCGCAGTGAGATGGGCTCGGTTGCGGCCGAAATCGCCGGCGAGGCTGATCGAACCCGCATGCAGGCGCTGCGCACGCTGCGCGCGCTGTCCCTGTACTAGGGCCTGTTCACGCTAATTGCGGGAGACGCGTTGGGCCGCAATGCGGATGGATGCGCGAAGGGCGGCGCTGCGAAGGGTGGTTCCCCTTCGCAAGCCGCCCGACAAAGCAGACGCCGCATTTCGGCCCAACCCGCAGGGAATGCGAATGGCGGGCGCATTGCATCGTTGCGGCTTCGCTTATTGGTCTCGACCAACCGCGCTCGCCGCGCCTCGCATCTGCATCCCGCCATTCGCATTCGCACTCCCGCAATTAGCGTGAACAGGCCCTAACCCCGTTTTGCCCTGACAGCAAGGAGAGCACCACATGGAAGCAGTTGCAGAAATCACCACCGAAGAAGCCGTAGCCGATCGACGCGTCGCCGCGAGTGCGAACGAGCACAACCGCTATGCGAAGGCCGTCGAAGTCTCGAAACGAATTCGCTGGGACATCGACCGCGACGTGATCCGCGGCCGCCAATTTCGATTTCAGCAAGAAGTTCCTGCCCGACGGCCTGTCGAAGGCCAACGAGCTGTCGTTCATCACGCCGGCCGAGCATCGCTTTCTGAGCCAGATCCAGGGCCGCACCTACGCGAACATCTTCGGCCTGGTCGAGCGTTTCATCGGCGCGAAGGTTCTGGAGATCAGCCGCGAACACTGGCTGGGCGACCAGACCGCGCTGGAAGCGCTGGTCCGCTTCACCGACGAGGAACTCAAGCACCAGGAACTGTTCCGCCGGCTGGAGGCGCATGGCGCGCCGAGGGCATGCCCGCCGGCTACCACTTCATGCCGCAACCGAACGATGTCGCCAGCGTCGTGCTCGGCAAGTCGACCTGGGCCGTGCTCGGCCTGACGCTCGACATCGAGCTCTTCACGCAGGTTCACTACCGCGCCAGCATCGACTCCGATGTCGAGCTCTCGCCGCTGTGGAAGGACGTGTTCCTGTTCCACTGGAAGGAAGAATCGCAGCACGCCATCCTGGACGAGCTCGAGTGGAAGCGCGAGAACGCACGGCTCACACCGGCAGAGCGCGACGAAGCAGTCAACGACCTGATCGCGCTGGTGGCTGCCGTCGACGGCATCCTGCAGGCGCAGGCCCAGTCCGACGCCGACTACTTCCTGCTGCAGGCTGGCCGCGCGTTCACGGCGAGCAGCAGACCTCGATCCACTCCAAGCTGCTGGAAGCCTATCGCTGGCAGTACATCTTCTCCGGCGTGCAGGATGCGCGCTTCCTGGAAGTGCTGGGCGGAATGATCACGCCGGCACAGGGCGAGCGGATTCACGCAGCGCTGGGTTCGATCGCCGCCCCCGCCAGCTAACAGCAGTCCGCGCCGACCGAGTTGCGTGTCGGGTGAATGGGAGCGCGGCGTCAAACACAGTCCGCGCTCCCTCATCCGCGCCTTCACGAGTGTCAGTGGGCGGTGTCGAGCGGAAGCAGTCGCAACATCGTCCCGGCTCATGCAGCCATGCCACAGAGGAGACCTAGCAATGGAAGCGAGCAAACTTCATGTCCGGAGTATCGGCCAGGGTCCGACCGTGGTGCTGCTGCATTCGAGCGGCAGCTCGGGACGCCAGTGGGAAGGACTCACAACCGCGCTGCAGTCGCGCTACCGCCTGCACGCACTTGATCTGCACGGGCACGGCTCGACCCCGGCCTGGGCAGGCGGGGAACGCATGCGCCTCGAAGACGACCTGGCGCTGGTGGAACCGCTGCTCAGGTCCACTGCTCCCGTGCACGTGGTCGGGCACTCCTATGGAGGCGCCCTGGCGCTGAAACTGGCGACCCTGATGCCGGAGCGAATAGCGAGTGTCGTGGTTTACGAACCCGTGCTATTTCGCCTGTTGCTGGACTACCGGCCACGCGACCGCGCGACGACCGAAGTCCTGATGGTGGCGCAATCGCTCAGGAATTGGTTCAACCTCGGCCAATCTGACCGCGCCGCGCAGCGCTTCGTCGACTTCTGGTCGGGAGAAGGCACCTGGGAGCGCCTGCCGCCCGTGCCGCGGCAGGTCATTGCGGCCCGCATCGGGTCGGTCATCAGACACTTCGACGCGCTGTTCAACGACGGGCTGACGCGGACATCGCTGTCACAGCTTGGCATTCCGATCCTCTGCATGACCGGCGCACAGACGCGTTCGGCGCCGCGCCGTATCGGCGAGCTGCTGCGCTACGCGATGCCGCGGGCCGCGCACGAGGTCATGGCTCATGCAGGACACATGGGACCGATCACGCATGCGCAGGCTGTCGCCTGGCGTATCGGCGCCTTCCTCGACGTGCAGGCCGCGAACACCGAAGCCGCAGCGCTGCTGGAAGCGGCCTGACGCGGAGATCGCGGCATTCGATATGCTGTCGAAGGACCCTGCGTGGTCGACCGACCGCGCGGGGTACGCGCGGTCCCTGCGGCTTTGCCTTCATGAAGATCACCATCCTCGACGACTATTTCGACACCCTGCGCACGTTGCCCTGCTTCCGCAAGCTGGCGGGTCACGACGTAACCGTCTGGAACGACCATGTGCAGGACGTGGAAACGCTCGCCGAGCGGCTGAAAGACACGGAAGCCCTGGTCCTGATCCGCGAGCGCACGCACATTCGTGCTCCTCTGCTCGAGCGACTGAACAAGCTGCGGCTCATCAGCCAACGCAGCGTGTATCCGCACATCGACGTGGCCGCCTGCACGCGGCGTGGCGTCATCGTGTCGTCCGACCAGCACCCGGGCACGCCCTCGTACGCCGCCGCGGAGCTGACCTGGGCGCTGGTGCTGGCCGCGGCGCGGCGCCTGCCGCAGCAGGTCGCGGCATTGCGGGCCGGAGTCTGGCAGACCGGCGTCGGCGACACGCTGCGCGGCAAGTGCCTCGGCGTGTATGGCTACGGCCGAATCGGCGCGACCGTCGCGGGCTACGGAAAGGCCTTCGGCATGAACGTGCTGGTGTGGGCCCGCGAAGCCTCACGCGAACGCGCGCGGGTTGATGGCCACGAAGTGGCTTCCAGCAAGGCTGACATCCTGTCGCGCAGCGACGTTCTCACGCTGCACATGCGGCTGGTGGACGCAACCCGCGGCATCGTGACTGCGGCGGACCTGGGCGCCATGAAGCCGACTGCGATCTTCGTCAACACGAGCCGGGCCCAACTGGTGGAAGCGGGAGCCCTCGTGGCGGCGTTGCGAGGCGGCAGGCCGGGCTACGCAGCGGTCGACGTCTTCGAACGGGAGCCGCTGCGCGATCCGACCCACCCGCTACTGACGATGGACAACGTGATCTGCACCCCCCACATCGGCTACGTGACGCGCGACGAGTACGACCTTCAGTTCTCCGACGTCTTCGACCAGATCCTTGCCTATGCCGCAGGGGCACCGATCAACGTCATCAACGCTGAAGTGCTGGCCGGCCGCTAGGCACGACGGAAATCACGACGCGCGCTTCAGGCGAACGTCCATCGAGTGACCTGCACGATCTCCGGTCACACGTCGGTGTCCCGGTCCTTCCATGTAATTCACCTCGGCATCGGCGCTTGGCTCAGGCCGTACGCAGTTGCAGCCGCGCCCGGGATGCCGGCGCCCATCCAAGACGCCATTGCAGCGCGATTGCCGTCAGTGCGAGGCCGATGTCGATCGACCACAGGAGCGTGTCACGACCGGTAGCCTCGGCGACCACTCCGCCCAGCCAGGCGCCGGCGAAGCTGCCGACCTGATGGACGAGCGCGACGACTCCGAACAGCGTCGCCATGCGTCCGATCCCGAAGCGCTCGGCGACCTGCTGCGAGATGGCCGGCAGCAAAGCCATGTAGCTCAGGCCCATCAGCACCGCAAAGGCGAGCATCAGCATGGGGCTTGGTGGCAGCGCGATCAGCAAGGCGACCGACGCTGCGCGCAGCGCATATATGCCCATCAGCACGACGTGCGCCGGACTCCGGCGCAGCCACCAGGCCACGGAAAGGCTGCCCACAATGTTGGCCACGCCCAGAACTGCGAGCCAGATGCCGGCCAGCGATGCAGGCAGGCCGCAGCGTTCGATCACGCCAGGCATATGCGTGGTCAGGTAGCCGATGTGAAAGCCGCACACGGCGTAGCTTCCGGCAATCAGCCAGAACGCCGACGTTCGAAGTGCATCACCCCCGCTTGCCACGTTCACGGACTCCGGCGTCGAAGGAGTCATGGCTGCGTTTCCGAGATATCGCGCCAGCGGCCACGCCAGCAAGCCGATCAATGCAGTGGCCACGAGAGCAACAACCCAGCCCTGCGATTCGATCAGCACCTGGGTCCCCGGTCCGAAGAGCATCTGTCCGGCCGATCCTCCCGCGCTTACGACCCCAAACGCCATGGCGCGGCGCTCCAGCGGCACCCGGCGACCGACTTCGGCGATCAGCAGGTTGCTGCTCCCGACGGCACTGCCTGCGACTGCCAGCGCAACCATCGCGCCCGCCATCGCGGGCAGGCTGTCGGCCATCGTCACGGCCAGCGTGGTCAGCGCAAGCAGGAGCGAGCCGTAGCGGATGAGGCGCTGCGTCCCGTAGCGATCTGCCAGCGCGCCCAACACCGGTTGCGCCAGCCCTTGCGCCAGTTGGCCCACGGCTATGGCGAATCCCAGGCCCGCCAGACCGATCCCGGTGGCACTGTTCAGCGGCGACACGAACAGTCCAAACGCCGACCTCGAGCCTAGGACGAGGCCCATCAGCAATGTTGCAGCCGCGACCGCCTGCCAGACCTGCCTCGTCATGGCACCCTACCCGCGCCGCGCGACGAAATGGCAAGCGCACCGGCGCTTTCGCAGCGCGCAACTGCTGCTTCACGACCGGGACCGTCGGATCCACTGACCAACAACATGACACTCTCCAGACTCAATCACATCCCGACAGAAGTTCGTCGAGGGCTGTGCGCATTCTGAAAAGTGGGGGTAGTCGCCCTGTTTCAGTCCCGTATGCCTTGGTTGATCGTTTGTATCGTCCGCCTCAGTGGCCACGATTCAGGGCATCGGGCCCGAAACGGCGCACTCCGGGACTGACCGGTACGCGTGCAGGACTCGGCACTCCGCCGGTCGGCGACGGGAAATGACTGGTCGGCGTGCAGTGGCATTGAGGCATCGGCCGATCGGACTCGTCCACGACGACTTGACCCGGACGCGCTTCTGCAGGACGCTGTACCCTGTCGTGCAGACCTGTGAAGGCAACAGGAGGCAGTATGTCGGCGACAGCACCTGAAAGACCTGATTCGGACATCGGCACGTTGCTACCTGTGCCCACCTTGCTGAAGCTGCTGCGGCGCACCGCCCGCAGCCTCCTTGCCCTCGGCTGCACCCTGCTCGTTGCCTGCGCCACTGCACCCAGCGCACCTCCGCTGCAGGAGCAGTTGTTCCACGACGACCTGTTCGCTGCAACCCCTGTCGACGTTCGTGCAGAGCAGGTCTTCGCCGTGAGCGATGCGATGAGGAACTACGTATGGACCGAGATCCAGCCGCAGATCCGCGCCAACGGCATCCAGGGTGGCCTGATCGAAGCGCTGATACGCAAGGGCCAGTTGAAGCTTGACTACGACTCGACGGTCACGCGCAACGCGGCAGAGGCATTCGACGCACGCGCCGGGAACTGTCTGTCCCTCGTCATCATGACGGCCGCATTTGCCAAGGAGCTCGGACTGCAGGTTCGCTATCAGAGCGCCTACCGGGAGGAAGCCTGGAGTCGAAGCGGCACACTCCTGCTGCGCACGGGACACGTCAACGTGAGTCTAGGCCCTCCGTTGCAGAAGCGGTCCGACCCTCTGGCACGCACGTACATCGTCGATTTTCTTCCGCCGGAGGACGCCAGCAAGGTCCGCACGCGCGAGATCCCGGAAGAGACGATCGTCGCGATGTACATGAATAACCGGGCCGTCGAAGCGCTCGTGCGCGGCCGCCTTGACGAGGCCTACGCGTGGTCGCGCGCGGCGATGCGCCAGAGTCCCGAGTTCCCAAGCGCGGCGAATACCCTGGGTATCGTGTATGCCCGCCACGGCGCACTTGGTCCCGCCGAAGCTGCGTTCCGGCGCGTGCTCGAGCTCGACCCGACACACACGCGGGCGATGTCAAACCTCGCTGAGGTCTATCTGCGCCAGGGACGCCAGGCAGATGCCGAGCAGTTGATGCGGACTTTGGCGAGCATCGAGCCCGAGCCGCCGTATCACTATTTCAGCCAAGGCATGGCCGCGATGAGGCGCGATGACTTCAGCACCGCGCGCGACATGTTTGCGCGCGAAGTGGCGCGCGCCAGTTACACACCGGAGTTTCATTACTGGCTGGGAGTCGCCTACTCGCGGCTCGGCAATTCGGAGTTGGCAACCAAACACCTGAACCTTGCGCTGAAGAACAGCGCGACGAGCGGAGACCGGGATCAGTACTCGCACAAACTTTCGCTGCTGAAGGCCAAGGCCATGCAGCTTCAGTAGTTGCCCGGCATCACCCGGACGCTACCTGGACAGAAGCGGAGTTCGACCCGGAGGACACCGCCCGGCCGCGCAACCGGGCGATGTGACAAGACCTTTAGCAGCCGCCCTTCTTGGGCTTCTTCTGCTCTTCCTTCTTGGCATCGGCGGACTTCGCATCAGCTTTCTTTGCGTCCGTCGTTGCGGCCTCGTCCTTCTTGGCCTCGGCCTTGGCCGGTTCGGCCGCCTTCTTGTCCTGCGCGAACGCCGGCGCCTGGACGAGAGCAAAAGCGCTGAGCAGCGCGGTGGCAAGCAGTTTCTTCATGTGTCTACTCCCTGAATTTCGTTGACGTTTGCCGAACTCGGCGACTGGAATACGGCTAACGGATCGCGGCCGCGCGACGTTGACATCCGTACGGTCAACGCGTTGGGGCCGCAGTCTAACCGTTTGCGGAAACCATCGCCTTCCACCCGTGCGTTAGCCCATTCGGAAGTCACACGCCGCATTGTTGGGGTCCGCGAAATCCGGTGACGCCGCGCATGGTTCTATGCATATGCCGTAAACATTGCTGCAATCGTTCGAGGAGCCGCTAGCGTGCGCCGATCTCGTTTCACCGATGCCCGCCATGACGACTCTCACCGCACACCTTGCCGCGCCGTCCCATGACATCTCGGTCGACACCATCTTCGATCTGGCGGAGACGCGTCGCATCGAACTTGAACTGCCCTATGCCGGCGCGGTCACGCCGCGCGAAGCCTGGACTCTGTTCAGCAAGAAACAGGCGCGACTCGTCGATGTCCGCACTCCGCCGGAGGTCAAGTTTGTCGGATCGGTGCCGGGAACGATCAACATCGAATGGCGTGGCGGCGATGTCCTGCCGAGTGCCATGTTCGTCACCGCTCTGCGTAACGTTGCGCGGTTGAATCAGCCGGTGCTGCTGCTGTGCCGGAGCGCCGTGCGGTCACACGCTGCCGCGCGCGCCGCGGCGGCGGCCGGGTTCACCCGCGCCTACAACGTGCTGGAAGGATTCGAAGGCCAACGGACCATCGATGGCCGTCGCGGCGAGATCGATGGCTGGCGCCGGCATGGGCTGCCGTGGACCCAGGACTAGGGAAGTAGAGTCTGCGCGGCCGACTACGGTCGGCGCAGCGAAGGCGCTGGAAACGACGAACTACTGCGTGCCCGGCGGGGGCTTCGAGTCCTTACGTTCGGTCGCTGGCGTGGTTGAATCGGTGTCGGACCCGGGCGGTGCCGGCGTGCTCGTCTGCGAAGTGCTGCGCTCGGCCGGCGTCTCGACACTGGTGGCTGGCTTTTCGTAGACCTCGTAGAAGCCTCCGGACGAGCCGGCATTGCCGCCAGTACCCAACTGCAGGTTGTAGCCTGCGCAGCCAACCAGCAGCGCGATCACTGCCACCGCTCCCACTTGCCGTAACCCGGTCATCCTGATCTCCGTTCCGCCATCCTGTCGGTGCCGCTCGGCGCCTGACCGACCGGCCAACGACGCTCTTAATAGTCTAGCGACCTGTAGCGAAAGCCGTTCGACCCGACTCAGACGACACCCTCGCGGTTGGCAACACTTCATCGCCGCAGCACAATGCCATCTCCGAATCGATGTATGGATTGCACGATGTTCGCTTCTAATGTCTTCCGATTATCCGCGCTGGCGCTCGTCGCCTGCACGCTGGCGGCCTGCGCCACCACGAAGATGGATGCACAGTGGTCCAACCCCGAGTTTGCCGGCAAGTCGCTGCGCGGACAGTCCATGCTGGTCGTATGCCAGTCGCGCGATTTCACGACGCAGGCCGTCTGCGAAGACCAGGCGGCGAGCCAACTCGAAACCCGCGGCATCAAAACGGTCAAGTTCGCAGTCGTGAGCCCGGGGGCGCCGCCGGTGCCGGAGGCCGTAGAAGCCGCGGCGAAGCGCGCTGACGTGCGCGCCGTCTATCGGACCGCTGTCAGCACCTATATGCCCGCCGTGAACTCGGGGCCGACGATCGGAATCGGCGTTGGCGGTTTCGGCGGCAGCGGAGGCTATGGCGGTGGCTATCGCGGTGGCGGCGTTGGCGGCGGCGTCTCGTTTCCTGTCGGCGGTGGCGCGGTCTCCGAAGCCTACGCTTCTGACACGTCGATCATCGACGTGTCAACCGGCAAGCTGATGTGGTCGGGGCGTGCGACCGGCCCGACAGGTTCCGACACGACGTCGCAGTTGGCGGACTTGACGCGCGTCACGTTCGAAGCTCTTGCAGGCAGCGGTCTGATCTAGTCCGCTTACATCGCGTAACACACGCATTCGAGGACCCGTTCGGTCCACCGGCCGGCATTGACTCGGGTCAACGGCCACCGATACCCGGAGAGGAGAATCTACATCGTTGAATACCCTACAGGGTAGGGCAAAACGATGATCCAGGCTGTATCACGCCGGCGTTTCCTCCAGATTTCCTCCGCAACTGTCCTCGCCGGCGCCGCCGCCGAGCTCGATCCGGTTCCACGGGCCGCGCTGGCGATGGGTCGGCCCGCTGCCCGCGGCGAGGTCAAGACCGTCCCGACGTTCTGCGAGATGTGCTTCTGGCGCTGCGGCGGCATTGCCTACGTACGCGACGGCAAGCTGTGGAAATTCGAGGGCAATCCGCTGGACCCGCAGAGCCGCGGGCGCCTCTGCCCGCGTGGCACCGGGGCAGTTGGCGCGGTCAACGATCCTGACCGGCTGCGAACCCCGCTGATACGCGTCGGCGAACGCGGCAAGGAGCAGTGGAAGTCCGTCACCTGGGGCGAGGCGCTCGACGTCATCGCCCAGAAGATGCAGAAGATCAAGGCCGAGCACGGGCCTGAGTCGATCGCCGCGTTCAACCACGGCATCGGCGCCCGCTTCATCCTGCACGTGCTGAAAAGCTACGGCTGCATAAACCTCGCGGCGCCGTCGTTTGCACAGTGCCGCGGTCCGCGCGACATCGGCTACCTGCTGACGTACGGGACCGGGCTGGGCTCGCCCGAACCGACCGACATTGAAAACACCGATTGCCTGGTGCTGATCGGCTCGCACCTCGGCGAGAACATGCACAACTCGCAAGTGCAGGAGTTCGCTAAGGCGGTCGAGCGCCGCATCCCGATCATCGTCGTCGACCCGCGCTACTCGGTGGCGGCGAGCAAGGCAAAGTACTGGCTGCCGATCAAGCCGGGCACGGACCTCGCCCTGCTGCTGGCTTGGATGAACGTGCTCGTGACCGAAGGCCGGTACGACCGCACGTTCGTCGAACGCTACGGCACCGGGTTCGAGAAGTTCGCCAACGAGATCAAGCAGTACACGCCGGAGTGGGCCGCCGAGGAAACGGGTATCGACGCCAACCTGATCCGCGTCACCGCGCGTGAATTCGCCGCGCGGCGCCCGGCATCGATCGTGCATCCGGGGCGGCGCGTCAACTGGTACGGCGACGACACGCAGCGCAGCCGCGCCAACGCGTTGCTGAACGCGCTGCTGGGCAACTGGGGTCGCAAGGGCGGGCTCTTCGTGCAGGCAGGCATTTCGGTGCCGCCCTACCCGCTGCCGAAGTATCCGAAGTCGGACCAGCCGATGGCCGACAACCCCGATGGCGCGCGCTATCCGTTTGCGGACGAGCCGGTCACGACCGGCATCCGCGACGCGACGATCAGCGGCAAGCCGTATCCGATCAAGGGGTGGATCGTCTACTCGACGAACATCATGAACGCGCTGCCGAACGAGGCCGAGACGCTGAAGGCGATCCAGGCGCTCGACCTGCTCGTCGTCATCGACACGATGCCGAGCGAGATCGCCGGTTATGCCGACGTCGTTCTGCCCGAGAGCGTGTTTCTGGAGCGCTATGACGAACTGCTGGTCGGCTGGGGGCGGCGCGGCTGGATGTCGCTTCGGCAACCGGTGGTCGAGCCCCCGGCCGAGCAGAAGCCCGGCTGGTGGATTGCGAAGGAACTGGCCGGCCGTCTCGGCATACCGGAATGCATGCCGTTCAAGGACATGAAGGAATACCTCGTCCATCGCGTCGAGAAAGGCGGCTTCAGCTTCGCGAAACTCGAGGCCGACGGCGTGATCATGGGCGAAAAGCAGCCGATCACCGTTGAAGAAGGTCTTGAACTGAGTTTCGAGACGCCCTCGGGCAAGGTCGAGTTCTGGTCCGAGCAGCTGGCGAAGCACGGTTTCGACCCCGTACCGAAGTACACGAAGCGCGCCGAAGCGCCGGCGGGCTACTTCCGCCTGATCACGGGGCGTGCTCCGGTACACACGTTCAGCCGCACACAGTCCAATCCGCTTCTCACCGGCCTGATGCGCGAAAACGAGATCTGGGTCAACGCGGCGACGGCCGCGAGCCTCGGCCTCAAGACCGGGCAGTACGTGAAGCTGAAGAACCAGGACGGCGTCGAGACGAATCGCATCAAGGTGAAGGCCACTCAGCGCATCCGGCCCGACACGGTCTACATGGTGTACGGCTTCGGCCAGCGCAACACGATGGCCAAGAGTGCCTTCCAGCGCGGAGCCAGCGCGGCACAGCTCAACACGAAGTACGAGACCGATCCGCTGATGGGCGGGACCAGCATCCACTCGAACTTCGTGACCTTCGTGCAGGAGGCCTGAGATGGCGCGCTTCGGAATGGTGATCGATACCCGCCAGTGCGTCGGCTGCATGGACTGCGTCGTCGCCTGCGAGACGGAAAACGATGTTCCGCTCGGCTACAGCCGCGACTGGATTACGACCGAAGTCCGGGGCACGTTCCCGAATCTCTCGATGGAAATCCGCTCGGAGCGCTGCAACCACTGCGACAACCCGCCGTGCGTGACGTGCTGTCCGACCGGAGCCAGTCACGTCTCCGAGTTGGGCATCGTCAAGGTGACGGCCAACCGCTGCATCGGCTGCAAGGCGTGCATTTCCGCGTGCCCGTACGGCGCGCGCTACGTGCACCCGAAGGGCTACGTCGACAAGTGCACGTTCTGCGACCACCGCGTCAAGGACGGCAAGGACCCCGCGTGCGTATCGGTGTGTCCGACACACTGCATGACCTTCGGCGACCTCGACGATCCCAAGAGCACCGTCGCCAAGCTGCTGCGCACCCGCAAGTGGCACACGCTGTTGCCCGAGGCCGGCACGCGGCCACGGGTCTTCTACCTGACGTAAGGAGCGCGAGCCATGCTGGAAGTCACGAGTACTCGCCATAACCCGGGCATCGACCCGATGCTCCACGTCTGGGGCTGGGAGATTCCGCTTTACCTTTTCGTCGGCGGCATGGTCGCCGGCATGATGGTGCTGGCCGGTGTCGCGATGCTGCGCACCGCCAAAGGTGAGGACACGAAGTCCTTCTTTTCGATCCAGACGCCGCTGCTCGGCTTCATGCTGCTGAACATCGGCATGCTCGCGCTGCTGCTCGACCTGGCGCACCCGCTGTACGTCTGGGCCATCTACATCACGTTCAAGCCGCTGTCGCCGATGGCGTGGGGCTCCTGGGTGCTGCTGATCGTCTACGGCATCCTGCTGGTGTCGGCGCTGATCACGGCTGCCGGAGTCCTGGCCGTGGCTCGGCAAGCGCGTGCCGCTCTTGCAGAAGGCGTCCGACTTCTTCGTGAAAAGCCCTGCCCGGATGCGCTGGCTGGGGATGGCAAACATCGCCTTCGGCATCGCGGTCGGCATCTACACCGGCATCCTGCTCAACACGATGGTCGCGCGACCCCTGTGGAACTCGGCGGTGCTGCCCCTGCTGTTCCTGTTCTCCGGACTGTCGGCAGCCGCCGCCGCGGTCCACCTGGCCACGGTCGTATTCCCGGGCCGGCCCGCTCCACGCGGCCTGATCGGCGGCGCGCTGGCCGCGATGACGCAGCCACTGGGCGCCGAGCCGCCTGCGAAACGAACGATCGACGCGGTCATCCGCGCCGATGTTGCGTTCCTGCTCATCGAACTGCTGCTGATCGCGCTGCTGCTGCTGTCGCTGGCGACATCAACGCTGTCGCACATCGAGGCGGCCGCGCTGCTCTTCAGCGGCTCCTACGGGCTGGTGTTCTGGGTCGGCGTCGTGGCAATTGGAATCCTGACTCCGATCGTGCTCCAGGCCCTCGAACTGTCACATCGCATCCCACACACGGTCGTGCCCGCCGTGCTCGTGCTCGCCGGCGGATTCGCGCTGCGCTGGGTGCTGGTCAACGCCGGGCAGGCGAGCCAGATCGTTCAGGCCGCGATGCCCTAGCGCCTGCACGTCCGAACGTCGATATCAGAGGGTCCCTTAGATCCATTGCAAAGAGGAGAAACAACCGATGACAAGCAAGAGAGTCTCATTCGTTGCCGCCGCACTGCTCGGACTGGCGATCGCATTTCCGTCTTTCGTCGCCGCGCAGAACTATCCGGCCAGCGTCAAGGAACTGGTCGCGAATACACGCAAGCAGATCAAGACTGTCGACATGGCGACGTTCAAGAGCATTGTCGACTCCAAGGCGCCAGTGCTGATCGTCGATGTGCGCGAACCCGAGGAATATGCAGAAGGCCACGTGCCAGGAGCTGTCAATGTTCCGCGCGGGCTGCTCGAGTTTGCGATCTGGAACGAAGTGGGCTTCCCCGACAAGACTGACATGAACCGGCAGATGTACCTCTACTGCAAGACCGGTGGCCGCTGCACGCTTGCAACCAAGACGCTGCAGGACCTCGGCTTCACCAACGTGAAGGCGGTCGTCATGCAGTTCGCCGACTGGAAGAAGGCGGGATATCCGATCGTCGCTGAAAAGGCGATGTAGGTTGCTCACGTCGAGTCCGACTGGAGCGGCGCAAGCGCGCCGCTCCGGCACAGCACAGCCCTCGGTGCAGAGGGAGGAGAAAGACATGAAAGTCCGGCATCTCGTGCTGGGCGCGCTCGTGCTCTGCGCGTTCGGCCCCGTCTTTGCACAAACCCCCAAGGCTTCTCAGCCTGCAGTCTGCAACAACTGCCACAAGCCAGCGCCCGGCCAGGTGGCGGGATACTTCGAGAACGTCGCCTTCAAGTCGCAGGCGATCCAGCTCGGGATCGACGCCAACAAAGAGATCGTTCGCTTCGACCCGGCGACACTGAAGGTCTACGACGCTGGCGTCGCCAAGACGCCCGAGCAGATGCGGGACGTCAAGAAGGGTCATGAGACGCGCATCGCGTATGTCGAGAAGGATGGCCAGAAGTGGGCCACCGAGATCCGCTTCAAGGGCCCGGTCAAGGTCGCAAAGGAAGACCTGGTCGATTACGACTACGTGCACAAGCTTGTCAACCAAGGCGCTGGTAGTTTCATGCTGATCGATTCGCGGCCCCTGCCGCGCTTCCAGCAGGGCACGATCCCCGGCGCCGTCAACGTGCCGTATCCCAACTGGGACAAGGTGGTCAATCGGCTGCCGGCCGACAAGGCGACGCAGCTCGTCTTCTTCTGCCAGGGCGTCACCTGCCAGATGAGTCCGCTGTCGCAGCGCAAGGCCATCGGCCTGGGCTACAAGAACACGAAGGTCTATCACGAGGGTGTGCCCGAGTGGCAGACCAAGGACTACCTGTCGACGCGACCGGAGTTTGTCAAGGAAGCCTATGTCGACAAGGACATCCCGGCGATCATCCTCGACGTGCGATCGGCCGACGAGTCGAAGAGCGGACACATCAAGGGCGCAGTCGACATGCCGGCAATGACCGTCAAGGCGAACCTGAAGACCTTCCCGCCGGCGAACCTGCAGGCGCCGATCATCGTCTACGACGGACGCGGCGGTGCCGATGCTGTCGCCGCGGCGCGCGAACTGATCAAGTCCGGCCAGACCAACGTGCAGGTCATGGCGGGCGGTGTGCTGGGCTGGCAGGCGGCCGGCTTTGCGATCGAGTCAGGCGTATCCGCACTCACGAAAGTGGCGTACACGCCTAAACCGCGCCCCGGCTCGATCAACGTTGACGAGTTCAACAAGCTCGCGCGCAATACGCCGGTTGACGTGGTGATCCTCGACGTGCGCAACCAGGATGAAGCCAACGCCGGCATGATCAAGGGCGCGCTGCTGATTCCGGATGAAGACCTCGTGGCGCGCATGGGCGAAGTGCCGAAAGACAAGCGCGTCATCGCGCACTGCAGCACCGGCATCCGCGCCGAGATGGCGTATCACAAGCTGAAGGACGCCGGCTACAGGGCCGGGTTCCTGAACGCCGAGATCGCGATCGACAAGGCCGGCAACTTCAAGGTGATGCCCAAGTGATGCGCACCGACGCCGGTCTTCGGGACAATGGCTCCGGACGGGCGCGTCCGAACAGGTCCCGCCCGTGGCCCGCCTCCGGCGTCAGACGCGACGACACGGCGCCGTTTCGTGCAGTACCGTGTAGGGTATATTTATCGGTGTCGGCGACAAGTGACGGTGCATCGACTCGATGCCCGTCGCCTCCGCCAGTGACTGGAAAATCCGCGCAGCTCGCGGCATGCTTCGGCCATCCGGCCAGCACGACTTCGCGGGCTCCGGATGCGATTAGAGGGTAACTCTATGTCAGATGCGATCACTCATCCCATGCATGGCTCCGGCGCCGCGCCCGCAACGCGAGTCGCCGCCAAGCCTTACTGGAATCCGTACTTCGTCGGCTTCCTGCTCGGCCTCGTGCTGCTGACCACCTATGCAGTGACGGGACGCGGGCTCGGTGCGACCGGCGCCTTCTCGTCGGTGGCCGCCTGGCTCGCCGGTCTGTTCTCGCCCGATCACGTCGCGACCAACGCGGTCCATTCGCGTTACCTGAACGATGGCGCCCCGTTGCTGTCCTGGACGGTGTTCCTGCTGATCGGCGCCTTCATCGGTGCGTATCTCTCCGGTCGCCAGGCAAGCAGGGGCGGATTCATGATCGAGCGCGGACCGCGCATCTCCGACCAGGGTCGGATGATGCTCGCCTTCGGCGGCGGATTTCTTGCGGCGTTCGGCGCCAAGATTGCCAAGGGCTGCACCAGCGGCCAGGCACTGACCGGGGGCTCGATCCTCAATGTCGGCAGCCTGGTCTTCATGGTGGCCGTGTTCGCGTCGGCCTATGCGCTGGCCTACTTCGTTCGCAAGGAGTGGATCTGATGTTTCCTCTCACCTCCTACATGGAATTCAGCGTCGCCGCCGACCTTGCGATCGCGGTCCTGCTCGGTGTCGGTTTCGGGTTCTGCCTCGAGCGCGCGGGATTCGGCAGTGCACGCAAGCTGACGTCGGTCTTCTACCTGTTCGACATGGCCGTCGTGAAGGTCATGTTCACCGCGATCGTGACCGCAATGGTGGGCCTGTTCGTGCTGTCATCGGTTGACGTGCTGAGCCTCGCCGAGCTGTACATCGAGCCGACGTCCTATGGCGCGCAGCTGCTCGGCGGACTCGTGTTCGGGGCCGGCTTCATCATCGGCGGCTACTGCCCGGGCACGTGCGTTGCGGCGATGGCCACCGGCAAGAAGGACGGCATCGTGTTCGCGCTCGGCATGCTGGCCGGCGCCATGGCCTACGCCGAGTTGACGCCGGGCCTTGAAGCCTGGATCAAGGCGACGAGCCGCGGCGAGCTGACGCTTCCGGCACTGACCGGCGTCGACATGGGCTGGTGGGTCATCGCCTTCGTGGCCTTCCTGCTGCTGGCGGCGCGTGGCATGGACTGGCTGCAACGTCGCTTCAGCCATCTCCGGCCCCGCACTGCCTGACCTTCCCCCTCGACGTGCACCTGAAAGCGCACGTCAAACGAGAACGGCCACCTCGCGGTGGCCGTTTCTCCTTGCGGGCGATGATCCTCTAGAACTGCTTGCCCCAGGCGATGCCGAGGCTGTTCTCATACATCGAGATCGTCTCCGTGCCGCCGGCGCCAGGCCCGAGGATCGCATTGAACATCGACGATCCGCTGACCGAGTTCTTGAACGCGTGCATGTACGCGACCGTGATGCTCGACTTGTCCGGCATGTTGTAGCTGAATCCCAGCGTCAGGTGGTTCTGCACAACCCCCGGCGCGATGATGTTGAACGTCACATTGGCCGAGTTGATCGGGTTCTGCGTGTAGTTGTATCCGGCGCGCAGCGTCCAGGCCGGATTCAGCACGTACTCGACGCCGATCTTGTAGACGTTGACCGACTCCCAGCCGAAGCCCGGACCGTTGTTGGCACCGAGCGGCGCGCCGGTGAAGCCCGGGTTGTTGATCGACGGAATGTCGCTGTAGTCGATGTAGACCCAGTCGAACGCGAAGGTCCAGTCCTTCAGGCCGATGTAGGCGAAGCCGAGGCCCCAACTCGCCGGAATGTCAAAGCCGCCCTGCTCGGCGAACAGGCCCTTGTAGCTGTCGAAGTTGCTCATCTGCATCTTCGACGAGTACACGGCCCCGATACGGAAACCATCGAACTCACCCTGGTAGCCGATACGCACGCCCCAGCCATAAGAGTTGTCGTAGCCGTTGTTAGTGACCGAGCCCGGCGCCGAGGTGAACGGTGGGAAGCCGGGCGCGTTGTCGAATGCCTGCAGGCCGTAGGCCTCGAAGCGCTGGAACGCGAGTATCGGCGTGATGCCAATCGCCTGCTTCGGCGCGAACTGCCAGGCCAGCGTCGGCGCGACCATCAGCTGCGACAGGTCGACGCCGAGGCTGGTGTTGCCGCACAGCATGTTCGCGGTGTTGGGACCATAGCCGCAGTTCAGCTGGCCGCTGGGAAAGTCGGTGTTCATCCCGCCGTTGCCGTAGACCGTGACGCCGAGCGCGAGATCCGGTTTGAGCATGTAGTTGTAGCCGAACTCAGGGATGAAGAAGTTCGTGCTGTCGCTATCGACCGAGCCGTTGAGACCCGGAGCCGCACCGCTACGTTCGGCGCTGCGTTGCGGGCTGAACCAGTCGATACCCACGTCGAGGCGCGTTCCGACAAATGCCATGCTGGCCGGATTGTTGGCACCGCCGAAGCTGTCGAGGGCCAAGCCGTAGCTGGCGCCCCCCATGCCCTTGGCGCGCATTCCGTAGCCGTGGCTGAAATACCCGTCAGTTGCCGCCGCCGTCAACGGCATCAAGGCCGCAGCGCAGATAGCCGCCGCGATCGGGCGCATTGCATGCGTCGCTTTCATCAAACCCTCCCTGGAAGTCAAACCATGAGCGGCCAAAATGGCCGCGGTCCATGGAGGGATTTCACGCTCTCTCGCGCGCGCGACGTTGAGCGCCAGCAATGGGTGTCGATACTCGGTAGGGTATCGGGCGCGTCGTTGCTGCGTCGCAACGTCGGCGCTATCAAGGCGCCGAAAGATCGTCGCCGTGACGGTCAGGCTCGAGGCGGCAATCGCGCCGACTTCGCCTGCTAGCGCGGCGTCGATGCCTCGGCGCGCTGCTCTGCGCGCTGGATGGCCAGCGTCAGCTCGCGACGACGCTGTGAGCCCGTGGGCAGGACGCCGAGCAGCTCACGCCAGTACCGCGCGCAGTCGGCATAGCGGCCTTCCTCGTAGGCAAGGCTGCCAGCCATGTCGAGAGCTGCCGGATGCTTCGGATTCAGCGCGAGCGCCTCTTCGATCAACGCGGCCGGTCGGCCGCTCAGCCGGCCGCCCTGCGACATCGCCAACGCGTCGGCGTATTCGGTCAGTACCGACGCGTCCTTGCCTACCTTGCCCGGCGATACCGCCACCGCCTGCCCGAACGCCTGCGCGGAAGCGTCAAAGCGATCGGCCTGCGCGTAGGCCCGGCCGAGCAGCACCCAGCCGCGCGCGTCGCGCGGCTGGCGCTTCAGATGTGACTCCAGACGGGCGACATAGTCAGCTGACGTCGTCGGCGCCAGGTCGGGACCGAGCTCCGAAGAATCGCTGATCGCCTGCGGGGTACCGATCTGGACATACAGCACCACGGCGAGCAACGGCAGCGCGGCCGCGACGACGAGTCCGGCGAGGCGGCCACGGCTGAGCCGGCGGCTGCGCAGCAGGCCGGGCAACAGGAAGGCGAGTGCCGCTGCGGTCAGTATCAGCGCCACACCCCAGAACACGACGGATCTCGACATCAGAAAGCGAATTATCGGCTGCGGCTGACACATGCGGCACTGCGCGCCACGCTGGAAATGCAACGGGGCGGAGTCGCCCCCGCCCCGACCCTCCGACGACGCTGCGACTACTTGGCCGGCGCTGCCGGCGCGGCCGCTGGCGCCGCAGAAGCGACCGCCTTGCGTTTCGCCGCCACCGCATCGCGGAGGATCTTGATGCCCTCCTGCGATGCGGTCGCCGACTTGGCGAGCGAATCCTTGGCCTGGTCGAGGTTGTGGAACGCAGAGCCATTCGATGCCGTCCACCATTCCCAGTTCGCATGCGCCTCGGTGTGCTTGGCGCGCGCCGCATTGAGCGTGGCGTCGTCCAGCCCAACGCCCTGCACCTCCACAAAGGTGTCAATCAGCTGACCCAGCCAGAACTCGGCATGCCGTACCTTGCCCGCGTAGTGCGACGTACATCGACTCCATCACGTACTTCGCCTGCTCGGCGTTCCAGTCGGTATGGCAAGTCAGGCAGGTTTCCTTGATGTAATGCTTCGGGTTGGTCTGCCAGTGCGACGTGTAGGTCTTCTTGGTCTTCGGATCCGTGACCTTCGGCATGTGGCACGAGGCGCACTGCACGCCCGCCTTGTCATGCTTCGAGTTCCAGAACATCTCGGAGTCCGGGTGCTGCCTCTTCGTCAGCAGCGCGCCGGTCTGCAAGTGACGGAAGTCGCGGAACTTGATGCTGTCGTAGAAGCTTGGTGATGTTGCTGACATCGACCAGACGGGAACATGTTGGTGCGCTGGTCCGCCATCCCGATCGGCGGCGCCCGTCTTCGGATCGATGCCAGGATTGCAGTTGTACTCGACATGGCACTGCGCCGCACTGCAGCTTGCTGTCGTAGCTCTCGAGCATCGCGATCTTGCGCGTATAGCCGCGCAGACCCATGTCCTTGACCTCGAACTTCGTTTTCTTCGGATCCTTGTGTACAGCGTCGGGAAGTCCTTGCGCGTCAGCGCCTGGATCAGCGCATCGCGTACGACGCGCGGCTTGGCCGCATGCGGGTCATGGCAGAAGAAGCAGTTGTTGGCGTGGTTGACCGACTTCGCCATCTCCACCACCTTCGATGTGCGGCTCCACTTGGCGCCGGGACCGGATCGCCCATGTAGGCCCACTCGAGGATGTGGTCCTGCGTCTTGCACGAGATGCACACCGGATTCGCAGCCGCGGCGGTGCCCGGCTTGAACGGCTTCTGGTCGGTGTTTTCGGGATAGTTGTCCTGGATGACGTCCCAGACCTTGAAGTTGCCGCCATTCCTGGCCAGGTAACGCCAGCTGTCCTTCGGCGCGAATCGGCCGCCGAAACGCGCGATCAACAACAAACTGGTCGAGCACCACGAACGCATGCGAGCGCGGCAGGTTGTGCTCGCGCGTGAATCCATGCGGCGTCATCAGCAGGTCGAATGACGGGTTGGGCGACGGCCCGGTCATCTGCTTCTTCTCGAAGCGGCCGGTACGCTGCCAGTCCATCTGGTAGGCGGTGTCGAACTGGTTCTTGTGGCAGGCGCCGCAGGTGGCAGGGTCGGTGGACGTCACCGGACGGTTCGACGGATTGCTGAGGTGGTTCTCGATACCGCTATGGCACGACGTGCAGGCCAGGCCCTTGTGCTTGCCGGAGTCATGAAACTCCTTGATCGGTGCATGGCAGCCGAAGCAGCCGGACGCATCAAAGCCGGCCGATTTCTTCGACGATGCCGTTGCCTGTGTCTGCTGCTTTGCCGCCGGCGTCGCCTGCGCATATGCGATCGGCATCGCGACCGCCAGCAGCACCACACCCATGATCCGCTTGAACATGTCCCCTCCCGAGGCGAAACTGCGATCCGCTGTGCAGGCTAGCAGCGCGCGCAGAGGGTCATCCGGTGCGCGTCTCCGTACGTTGACTGCGGTCAATCACTTACCCCATTGGAGGTAGAGCGAACCTGCAACGCCGCCACAGCGGGGTTCAGGAACCTCGCGCGTTCGCACTCCGGCGACCGGCGGCAACAGGCGTCAGCGGTTCCTGCCGATTGCGAAGCGAACGAGCTCCGCGACGTTACGGACGCCTAGCTTGGCCATCAGGCGCGTCTTGTGGACTTCGACCGTGCGGGGGCTGATGCCGAGCACGGCCGCGATCTCCTTCGCATGCAGGCCCCGGGTAGCCTGTTCCATCACCTCGCGCTCGCGTGCGGTGAGCCGGCTCAGCCGCGCCGCATCGTCGCGGAGCTCGCTGGCGTGCTCGATACGCCGCTCCTCCATTGCAAAGGCGGCGTCGATGGCGGACCGCAGCTGCGCGTCGTCGAACGGCTTTTCGAGAAAGTCGACCGCCTGCGCCTGGAACGCGGCGCGCGCCGTGGGCACGTCGCCGTGCGCGGTGATGATGATGATCGGCAGCAGACTCGACCGGGCATGTAGTTCGGACTGAAGCTCGATGCCGCTCATGCCTGGTAGCCGCAGGTCCGCGACGACGCAGCCGGCCCATTCGGGCTGGTAGGCCGAGAGGAACGCCTCGGCACTGCCGAACACCGCCGTGCGATAACCGAACAGACCAAGCATCAGCGCAACGGAGTCGCGCACGCCCGCATCGTCGTCAACGATGAACACACTCAGGATTCCGGGACGCATGGCAATACCAGGTGGAATTCACCGTGCACACCGTTACGCGCATCGAGCGAACCCCCATGCGCTTCGGCAATCGCACGGCTGACGGCCAGACCGAGCCCCATACCGCTCGACTTGTCCGACGCGAACGGCTCGAACAGGCGCTCGCGCACGCCCGCGGCCACGCCCGGCCCGTTGTCGGTTACCGCCAGGCGCACGTGGTGAGCGTCTGCGCGCTCGGCGATCATGCGGACCTCCCCGGCTTCGCGGCCGGTAGTCGCCTCGACCGCATTCGAGATCAGGTTGCGCAGAATCAGTTCCACCTGCAAGCGATCGATGAACAGCGCCGGGAGTTCTGCGCTTCCTTTGGCCTCGAATGTGACCGCACGGGCTCCGATCGTCTGTCGTGCAATCTGCTGCGCCGCGGCCAGCACGTCATCCACAGCGACCGTCTCCAGGCGCGTAGTCCCGGCCCGGAAGAAATCGCGCAGGCGGCGCAGGATCTCGCCGGCCCGCTGTCCCTCGGCCAGCATCTTCTCGATCACGCCGGCCAGCTGGTGCGACGCTGCGCCGTCCTTTTCCAGCAGCAGCAGGGCCGAGCGACCGTAGTTCGCGAGTGCCGTCAGCGGCTGGTTCACCTCGTGCGCCACTGCGCCCGCCATCTCGCCGGCCGCAGCCAGTCGCAGGCTCTGCCGGAGCCGCGCGTCGGCGCGTTCGCGTTCGTCGACGGTCACTCCGAGGAAAAGCGCGGTCAGCGTCAGCGCAGCGACGAAGGCCTGCAGCTCAAACACCTGCGTGGCGGTCGTCGCGTCGATGCGGATCCCGACTACCACTCCGAGTTGGACGATGGCCGTCGCGATCAGCGCCCCGGTTGTGCCGCCTCGAACGACTATCCAGATCACCGGAAGGAAGAACAGGTAGAAGAGCTTGGCCGGGTCGCCATCGAGGCCGGAGAAGACGATCCAGGCCGTCACGGCCAGCAGCGTCGCCTGCGCGATCGTCTCCGGTCTGCGCACGATGCGGGCGAATTCCCGGCGGCTGTCCGCGTGGGCGGCCGCCAGCAGCAGCGGCGCAGTAACCAGTACGCCGACGCCGTCGCCCACCCAGAAGCGCAGCCAGGCATCGACCAGCGACGTCTCCTGCAGGAAGTCGGCGGCGCGCAGCACGCCGATGAACGCGGCGCCGATGATCGCGGTGCCCACGATCGTCACGGCGGCGAATGCCGTCAGCTGCCGTGTCGACCGGACTGCCAGTGCGGGGCCGAGCAGCATGCGCAGCAGCTCCGCGATGCCGGCATAGCCGCACGCCAGCGTCAGCGCCGTCGTCGCGTTGACCGCAGGGCCGCCAGGCGCATCACGCACGACCACATCCGCCGCGAAGATCGTCACGATGACAGCGGGCAGGTTCCACCGCCCGCCGAGCAGGATCCACACGACGGCGAGTGCCGCCTGCGGATTCCACGGCGTGATGTTGAACGGCCCGAGCGGATAGACGTGGCTGGCCCAGTCGAGCGCCACGTAGCAGGGCGCGAACACCAGGGCGTCGCGCAGATGTTGCAGGAGCTTCATGTCCGGTCACGATGGTGTGCCCCGCGGGAGCAGCCGGCAAGTAAAGAAATCCCGTACGCGACATTGCGTCTGGCGCGACGCGCGACGCCCGGGTAGCTTGGCGGCGTCGACTGCCGTGGAGGACGATCGTGATCGGAGCACTGTCCGTGACGACGGTGGAAGTCATCGCCGCGTGCCTGTTCGCGCTCGCAGTCTTGCACACCTTCTCGACCCGCTACTTCGAGCACCTGGCGCATACGCAGCCGGCTCACGCCGGCGTCTGGCACCTGCTCGGCGAGGTCGAAACGGTGTTTGGCCTGTGGGCCATGCTGCTGCTCGGGTTCATGGTCGTCGCCCACGGCTGGACCGCCACCTCCGACTATCTCGACTCGCGCCAGTTCATCGAGCCGATCTTCGTGTTCGTCATCATGGTGATCGCCGCGAGCCGGCCGATCATGCAGGCCGCCTCGGACGCCGTCGCGGCCACTGCCGGCGCACTTCCGCTGTCGCGGGCCGCGGCAACCTACTTCCTGAGTCTCTCGCTGGTGCCGCTGCTCGGATCGCTGATCACGGAGCCGGCCGCGATGACGCTCGCCGCGCTGATGCTACGTGACCAGTTCTTCGTGCGCAGGACTTCGACGCGATTCATGTATGCCACCGTCGGCGTGCTGTTCGTCAACGTCTCGATCGGCGGGACGCTGACCAACTTCGCGGCCCCGCCGGTACTGATGGTGGCCGCCAAGTGGGACTGGAGCACCGCCCACATGTTCACGACGATGGGCTGGAAGTCGTTGCTCGCCGTACTGGTAAATGCGCTGACGCTGACGCTGGCCTTTCGCCCGGAGATCGAGTGGACCTTCACTCAACCTACCGAGGCCCGCGAGCGCGTTCCGGGACCGCTCGTCGTTCTGAACCTCGGATTGCTGACGGCCGTCGTTCTGACCAACCACGATCCGGAAGTGTTCGTTGGCGCATTCCTGGTGTTCCTCGGCTTCGCCGAGGCGTATCGGCGCCATCACGATCCGCTGCTGCTGCGTCAGGGCCTGATGGTCGCTTTCTTCCTCGGCGGCCTGGTCGTCATCGGGGGCCAGCAGAAGTGGTGGCTCGAACAGGTACTGGTGAACCTGGACGGCTCGACGCTGTTCTTCGGTGCGGCCGCTTTGACAGCGATCACCGACAACGCCGCCCTCACCTACCTCGGATCGCTGGTTGACGGCGTATCAGAGGAATTCAAGTACGCGCTGGTCGCCGGCGCCGTCGCCGGAGGTGGCCTCACGGTCATTGCGAATGCGCCGAACCCTGCCGGCTTCGCTCTGCTGAAGGACTCCTTCGACGAACACTCGATCAATCCGATCGGACTGTTGCTCGCCGCGCTGCCGCCGACGGCGGTCGCCATTGCTGCGCTCTGGGGCCTGCGGGAGCCTACGATGATCACAGAAGCTTTCGATCTCGACCTGTGGCAGCGCTGGTTCGACGGAATTGACCGTTCTTTCCTGTTCCTGCTGATCCTGCCTTTCGTGGTCGGTGCGGTCGGTCTGTGGGCGGAGCTGACTCAGAAGCGGGGCGGCGGCGAACCTGAAGTGCCGCGTCAGCCGAACGACAAGGCCTCGTAGAGTTATTGCAGAGACAGACTGAGACTGTCGTGCAGCCCGGGCGACCGCATCAACTGACTGATGGCGGTCTCACCCGATGGGGCGAGAACAACCGGCCTGAATTGTCGGCACTTCCGCGCGCCGTCAGGGAAGGACGCGGTCGATCGTGACGGCCACATCCTTGGCGCCGATCGCAACAGGCTTCGAGAGCCCCTCGAGATCCCCACTCGACGGCATCGGCCGGCCGGACTTGGACACACGTGCACCGACGACGACGGACGGCACTGACGACAGCGTCATGTCCTTCGACATCGCCATGGAATCGTCGAGCGTGAACCTGGCCGGCAATTCCGACACTTTTACCTGAGTCAGCGCCAGCGGCATGCGCGAGCCTTCCGCGGCGCGAGCGAAGATGAACACGGTGTCGGTCGGTGCCGCTTTGGCCTTGATGGCGTCCGACAGATTCACCGTGCCGCCGACAGTCATGCCCGCGGCCGGCGCAGCGCTCTTCGTCGCGTCTGCCTTGGGCGCGGCGGCAACGGTCGGCATCGATGTCCCCGCTGACTCTTTCTGTGGAATGGATGCGGCCGCAACCGGCGCTGGCGGCATGCCGCCCAACCGGCGCGCATCATCGATGCTGGCCGAGATCGACTTGACGATCGGCGAGTCCGCCGGCTGCGAGGAACGCAGGCGCTCCCAGTACTCGACCGCGCCCTTGTAGTCCTTGCGATCGAACGCGGCCGTGCCGGCCATCGCCAGCGCCTTCCAGTGATTCGGGTCGGCTTTCAGCGCAGCCTGGACGAGCTCCAGCGGCTTGCCGCTGAGGTCGCGTCCCTGGCTCATCGCCAGTGCATCGGCGTAGTCGGCCAGAAGATCCGGTTCGTTGGGCACCAGCTTGACCAGCTTCTCGTACGCTGCCGCGGCCTCCGGGAACTTGCGCATCGTGTAGTAGGTGCGCGCGAGGATCGCCCAGCCCTCGACATTTTCCGGCTCCTTTTCAAGGCGCGCAGACAGCTGCTGCACCATCTGCTCGACCTGCCCCGCCGTGAGCTGGTGCGCGGATTCGACGGGTGTCGCTATCGGCGAGAACGCGTCGGGGGCGCCGAGCTTCCAGTAGAGCAGCCCGGCGAGCACAGGGACCGCCAACGCGATCACGAAAGCGGGCGCCCGCCCGCCGTGCGAAACTTTGGACCCGCCAGCGTCGATCTTTGCCTCATCGAGCAGGCGCCTTTCGAGCTCGCCTTTCGCCTCGGTGTACTTATTTTCGGAGATCGACCCTCGCTTTAGATCGGCGTCGAGGTCGGCGAACTGGTCGCGGTAGATCGTCGCGTTGGCCACGTGACGCTCGACGGCGGCGCGATGGCTGGTACGCAGCAGCGGCCACAGCAGCCACGCAAGGGCGATGACCACCATGATGGCGGCGATGACAATGAAGGCAGTCACGATGAAGTCTTGTTGTTGGAGGCTTGGGCGAGCAGGCGCTGGGCTTCGGCCCGCTCGGCTTCGCTGAGAGGCTTGTTCTCGATCCGCGCACGGCGGCTCGTCAGCGTGCGATAGAAGGCGACGACGGCGAGCAGCAGCAAGGCAATCGGGCCGACCCACAGCAGTGCGGTCGTCGCCTTGAACGGCGGGCGGTACAGCACGAAGTCACCGTAGCGGGTGACCATGAAGTCCACGATCTCCTTGTCCGTGCGGCCGGCCTTGATCTGCTCATTGATCTGGTTGCGCAGATCGACGGCCAGCTCGGCATTGGATTCGGCAATCGACTGGTTCTGACAGACGAGGCACCTGAGTTGCGCCGAGAGGTCCACCAGCCGCTTCTGCGCGACCGGATCCAGCATCGTCGGCTCAGTCGATGCCGGTGCGACCAGCGGCAGGACGGCGAGCAGCAGCGCCGCGAGCGTCTTTCTCATGCCTTCCTCAACTGTTCCAGCATCGGCAGCAACTTCTGCTTCCAGAGTTCTTCGGTAATCGGCCCGATCTGCTTGAAGCGGATCACGCCGTTCTTGTCGATGACGAAGGTTTCGGGGACGCCGTAAACGCCGTATTCGATCCCGATGCGGCCGTCGCTGTCCTTGACCGACAGGTCATACGGATTGCCAAGTTGCGCCAGCCAGCCCTTGGCAGCGTCTGGCTTGTCCTTGTAGTTCAACCCGACGATCGGCACCGCCTTCTGCTTCGCAAGCTCGACGAGCAGTGGATGCTCCTGGCGGCACGCCACGCACCACGATGCCCACACGTTGAGCAGCCACACCTGCCCTTCATGTCGGCCGGGGAGAATGTGGCTTCTGGCTGAGCGAGCTGCGCCAACGAGAACATCGGCGCCGGTTTGTCGATGAAAGGCGACGGGACCTCGCGCGGATTGAGCCACAGCCCGCGCAGCAGGAACGCCGACAGTCCGAGGAAGATCGCCAGCGGCAGCAGGTAGACCAGAACCTTGCGCATGTCAGCTCAGGCCCTGGCCCCTGCGCCCTCGATCGCCTGCGCGCGACGTGCCAGCAGCCGGTAGCGGCGGTCCGACAGCGCGACGAAGCCGCCCATCGCCATCACCACGCACCCGCCCCAGATCCAGGTGATGAACGGCTTGTAATAGACGCGCACGCTCCAGCCGCCGTTGGCAATACGGCTCGCCGAGCGAGACGTAACGATCGCCGAACGGTCCGCGTGCTCGATGGCTGCCTCCGTCATCGGCATCTGCTGGACGTTGTAGATGCGCTTTTCCGGAAACAGGCGCCCGACGTAGCGCCCGTCCTTTGTCACCTCGATGCGAGCCGCGTGCGCCGGAGTAGTTGGGACCGCGGATCTCGCTTGCGTGCCTTCGAACTTGAACGTGCAGGCACCGACAGCGACCGTGTCGCCGATATCCATCTTGACGTCGCTTCTCGACTTCATAGCCCTTGACCAGCGTGACGCCGATGATGAACACGGCGATGCCCAAGTGGGCGAGCTGCATGCCCCAATAGGATCGTCCGGCTGCGCGCTCAATCGTTGCCCACAGGCCGCCCTTGATGTGACGTACACGCTCCTTCACGTTGACCGCGGCGGACGCGACGACCCAGAACGCGAGCAACAGCCCGAAGGCGATCATCGGCGTCCAGCGGCCCGCAATGAAGGGAACCACGAGCGCGGTCACGAGGCTGACGCCGAGCGCCCAGCGTAGCCGCACCACGAGTCCGGCAACTCTGGCCTTTCTTCCAGCGCGCGATGGGACCGATGCCCATCAGGAACACGAGCGGCGCCATGATCGGAACGAATACCGAATCGAAATACGGCGGGCCGACCGAGATCTTGCCGAGGTTGAGTGCGTCGAGGAGGAGCGGATACAGTGTGCCCAGCAGCACCGAGGCGCAGGCGACGGCCAGCAGAACGTTGTTCATCAGCAGCGCCGTTTCGCGCGAGACCGTGTCGAACTTGCCGCCCAGGCCGACCTTGGGCGCACGCCAGGCGAAGAGCGCGAGCGATGCGCCGATGACGACCACGCAGGAAGGCGAGGATGAAGACGCCGCGCCTCGGATCGGTGGCAAACGCGTGCACCGAAGTCAGTACACCCGAGCGAACGAGGAAGGTACCCAGCAGCGACAGCGAAAAGGCGCAGATCGCCAGCAGCACCGTCCAGCTCTTGAAGCTGCCGCGCTTTTCAGTCACCGCAAGCGAGTGAATCAGCGCGGTGCCGACCAGCCACGGCATGAACGAGGCGTTTTCTACCGGGTCCCAGAACCACCAGCCGCCCCAGCCGAGTTCGTAATACGCCCACCAGCTGCCGAGCGCGATACCGACGGTCAGGAAGCACCATGCCAGCGTCGTCCACGGGCGCGACCAGCGCGCCCAGGACGCGTCGAGCTTGCCGCCGAGCAGCGCTGCGATCGCGAAGGCGAACGCAACCGACATCCCGACATAGCCCATGTAGAGCATCGGCGGGTGGATCACCATCCCGGGGTCCTGCAGCAGCGGATTGAGGTCACGGCCGTCCGGTGCCGGCGGAAACAACCGATCGAACGGATCGGAGGTCGTCAGCATGAAGAGCAGGAAGCCCATCGAGATGAAGCCCTGCACTCCGATGACGCGCGCCATCATCTCGTCCGGCAGGTGCTTCGAGAATTGCGCCACCGCGAACGTCCACCACGCGAGCATCAGAACCCACAGCAGCATCGAGCCCTCGTGGGAGCCCCAGCTGGCGGCGACCTTGTACTGCACGGGCAACTGGGAGTTGGAGTTCGTCGCGACGTTGAGCACCGAGAAGTCGCTGTTGACGAACGACCAGCACGAGGCACAGGTACGCCAGCGTGATGAAGAACGCCTGGCCACGCGCGGCGGGGCGCGCCACAGCCATCCAGACACGGTCGCCACGGGCTGCACCGGCGATCGGCAGCGTCGCCTGGACCACTGCGATCAGCAGCGCCAGGATCAGTGCGAAGTGACCAATCTCCGGAACCATGTACTCTCCCGCTACGGTACCTTGACCGTCTTCTGAGCCTTGTGCGCCTGCTCGACCGCGTGCGCGGCCTCGGGCGGCATGTAGTTCTCGTCGTGCTTCGCAAGCACTTCGTGCGCGCGGAACGTGCCGTCCGGGCCGAGCCGGCCTTGCGCGACGACGCCCTTGCCTTCCTTGAAGAGATCCGGAAGGATTCCCGAGTACGACACCGGGATGACCTTCGCCGTGTCGGTCACGTTGAACGTGACCGTCAGACCGTCGGCTCCGCGCTTGAGGCTGCCCTGCTCGACCAGCCCGCCGATGCGGAACGCCTTGCCTTGCGGCGACTTCCTTGTTGGCCACCTGCGTCGGGCTGTAGAAGAACACCAGGTTCTCCTGGAACGCCGACAGCACCAATGTGGCTGCAACGCCGAGGATGGCCAGTGCCACCCACGATCAACGCGATTCGCTTGTGTCTCGGTTTCATGCCGTACTCCGTGCACGCGCGCTTTCGCGCGCCGCTTCGACCATCGGCCGCGCGCCGGCGCGCTTTCAGTTGCCAGATCTCGATCGCGGCGACGACGACCGCCATCGCATACGAGACCCCAGACATACAGTCCGTAGCCGCCCATCGACCAGAAGTCATCCCAGCTGCCCCAGTTCACTTGAGCGTCTCCTGCGCGACAAGTTCCCGCACCCAGTCGGCGCGTTTCTCGCGTTCAAGGATGATCGTGCGAACCCGCACCAGGACGGCCGCGATAGCGTACATCCAGTAGGCCAGAGCCATGATCAGCATTCCCCACAGCATGGTCGTGGCCATCGATCGAGCCCTTGACGCTGACCGACGCGCCCTGGTGCAGCGTGTTCCACCACTTGACCGAGAAATAGATGATCGGGACGTTGATCACGCCCACGATCGCCAGCACCGCGCCGGCCTTGTCGGCCCGCCGCGGATCATCGATCGCTGCCTGCAACGCGATGAAACCCAGGTACAGGAAGAGCAGGATCAGTTCCGACGTCAGGCGCGCGTCCCAGACCCAGTAGGCGCCCCAGGTCGGCCTGCCCCAGAGCGCGCCGGTCCACAGCGCAAGAAACGTCATCAGCGCGCCCGTCGGCGCGATGGCGGTAGCCATCATCGACGACAGCCGCGTATTGAATGCCAGTCCGACCGCGGCCCAGAACGCCATCACCACGTACAGGAACATCGACATCCATGCCGCCGGCACGTGGATGAAGATGATGCGGTAGCTCTCGCCCTGGGTGGCATCGGTGGGCGCGACGAGGAATGCGACATAGAGGCCGACCAGCGTGAGGACGATGGCCAGTGCCGCGAACCACGGAACCAGCCTGCCCGCCAGCGGATAGAAGGTCTGCGGGGACGCAAACCAGTACAGGTTGATCCGCGGGGCGGTCGTCGTGTTCATCGGCGCCATGGCCTCGAAAGCTCGATCAAGTCGTTCACTATTCCACCGATATGCGCAGCGCGATGCCGACGATCCAGGGCGTCAGGACGATCGCAAACAGCAGGAAGGCGCCCAGCAGCAGGAGATAGGCCGCGTAGCCGACGCCGGCCGGCCGCCGCACCCGACCGCCCCCGCACCGAAGATCAGCACCGGGATGTACAGGGGCAGCACGAGCAGCGATGTTAGCACTCCGCCTCCGCGCAGACCGAGCGTCAGCGCCGCGCCGACGGCGCCGATCAGGCTGAGCACCGGCGTACCAAGCGCAGCGAAACGACGAGCACGAGTCGTCTTCGGCGACCCGAGGTCGAACGCGACGCCGAACAGGACCGCGATCACCGTCAGCAGCAGCCCGGTAACGAGCCAGTGCGCGGCCGTCTTGCCCAGCACGATCAGCGGCAACGGCTCGGCGCGACAGCAGCATCTGCTCCAGCGTGCCGTCGGCATGATCGTTCGGCGAACAGGCGCGGCAGCGACAGGATCGCCGCCAGCAGCGCGGCCACCCAGACCACGCCCGGCGCGATCGAACGCAGCAGGTTGGGTTCCGGGCCGATCCCCAGCGGCACGATGGTGACGACGACGACGAAGAAGAACAGCGTGTTGAGCACGTCGGCCTTCTGGCGCGCCGCGAGCAGCAGATCCCGGCGGACGACGTGCAGGAAGGTGGTCAGCACGCTGCATCCTCTGCCTCGGCACGGGCATGTCGGCAGACGCCGAGGTCGACGCGCTTGCGGCGCGCGGCATCCACCGGCACTTCCTGGTGGGTCGTCAGCACGACCGTGTCACCACCTTCAGTGCCGCGCGATCAGTTCGCTGAGGTTCGCCACGCCGCGCATATCGAGCGCCGTGAACGGCTCATCGAGTATCCACAACGGCACCGACTCGCTGACGTACAGCCGTGCCAGCGCCACGCGGCGGCGTTGCCCCTGCGACAGGAAGCGCGCCATCGTGTCTTCGAATCCGGCGAGCCCCACCGCATCCAGCGCCTGCGATATTTGCGCTTCGTTCGCCTGCGCCCGGCAACAGCGCACGGATACCCGCAGGTTCTCGCGCACCGTGAGGTCGTCTTTTACGCCATTCAGATGGCCGATATAGACGAGGTCTTTCCAGTACTCCTCGCGCAGGCGGCGAATGTTCCCGCCCTTCCAGCGAACTTCGCCCGCGTTGGGCTCGAGCAGGCCGCACATGATGCGCAGCAGGCTCGTCTTTCCGGTGCCGTTGGGACCGGCGATGCGCAGCAGCGTGCCGTTCTCCGCGGAGAAAGCGAGGCCGGAAAAGAGCAGGCGTGCTCCGCGTTCACAGGTCAGGTCGACAGCCTCGATCATCAGGGGAAATTTGGCGCGCTTCGTTGTTGCGGCGCGGAGAGTACGGGACAGCGTCCGGCGTTACAAGCTGCGTTACAGGCGGATTGGAGCTAGGTCAACCCGCCGATTGCGATGCATCAAGAGAGAGGCCGCGCCGGACGCGGCCTCCGTACTAACCCTCAAGCTCAGTAAGCGAAGTAGTAGCGGCCGATCATCCACACGATGCTGGACGTGTACTCCGGATAGGCGAAGATTCCGCTCAGGTAGGCGGTCGAGGGATTGAGGGCAGACACCGACGCCGGCGGCGCCAGATACTGGTAGTTGTTGTACTGGTCATCCGAGTACGTGTACTTCTGGTACGAATACCCGCCCGCGAGCGACCATCTGCGGCTGATGCGCCAGTCGGCCTTCAGGTTCAGCGAGAGCAGTGAATAGCTGTCGTAGGCGTTGATCGGCTCCGGCTGCCCGAGTTGCGCGCTCAGGTCGGCGCCGCCGCTGTTGCGCGAGTACATCAGCGAGCCGCTCAATGCGACCGGACCCACCGGCGCCGAGCCGGAAACACCCAGCAGCCAGTACTTGTCGTGGTTGTTGTTGCTCCAGTTGTAGGCATTCGCGAATGGCGGAGAGTTCGGATCGAAGCAGTTCGGGCCGGTAGACGCATTGCAGGCGCCCGAATTGATGTACCGGTGGTATCCGTCCTGGTCCATCGTCTCGTAGGCACCGAACACCGAGCCGCGGATCCGGCCGTGTCGCCGAAGTTCAACGCCACGTAGAACTGGTTCTCGGTCTGGCTGGTGCGGCCAAGAGTCGTCGTGTCGTAGTCATAGTCGTTGAATGTGTACTCGAGCGAGAGTCCGAGCCGTCGGCGACCGACATGTCGAACTGCGCCTTGACCTGGTTCAGCTTCCGATCCGTCCACGCATACATGCTGACGAACCGCTCGAGATAGAACGGATCGTTCGGGCCTCACGCCCGCGTTCGACAACAGATAGTCGGCGCTGCGCGTGGCGTAGGTGTACTTCAGCCAGAACGTACTGTCGGCGAGCATCGTCGTCCGCCAGTCGACGAAGAATGAATTGTCGGTATTCGAGCTGTACGGCACCCCTTCGAAGTCCTGCTTCAGGTACTGGTAGCCGGCGCCGAAGCGATGCTTCATGTTGAACCGGTAATAGCCTTCGAGTCCGAAGTTGTTCTTCTTGACCGAGTAGAACTCCTGCGGGCACGGAACGACCGGCTTGCTCAGGCTCGGCGCCGAGAAGTCGGTGCAGCCCAGGCCTGAAACGGTCGAGGTGTTGAACGTGACCGCTTCCGATTCGTTTTCGCGGTCGTAGTAGTAGTAGTAGGCCTTGAAGTCGACCTCCGCGATCGGGTTGCCCGACCACGTCAGAGAAAACGTGTTGATCGTGTCCTGCCCGTTGAAGACCGTCGAACTCGGGTTCGTCGGGTAGTACACGCCGAGACTGCTGAGCATCGAGGTCAGCATCTCGGCGCTGCTCTTGCTCGTCGCGTACGTGTAGCGCGCCGACAGCGTCGAACGCCCCCAGAGGTTGCGCAGCGAACCGTTGGCGCTGACCTTGAAGTAGTCGTTGTCCGGCGGCAGCGTCATCGTGTCGTACTGCGTGCCGTAGTTCGGCGGCGAGGGGTTCGGCGCGAAGTAGCCGTTCGTCCACTTGAACGTGGCGTTGTCGTTGTCGAAATTGCTCCACAGCACAGCCACCGAGCCCGACGAACGCGTTCGAGGAGTACCCGCCCTCGAGCATCAGGTTGTTGGTCGTGTACTGGGCAGGCCCCCCGAGCTCGACGAATCCATTGCCCGGGCTCGTACCCTGCGACGGCGAGTACCACTTGGTCCCGTTGACATCGACCTGGCTGACGTCCGCCCTCACGTACCACGGCGACAGCGACTTCCACTCGAACGAGCCCCCGGTGTCGCGGCGTTCGATCTGGTAGTCGAACGAATTCCACGGCGGCAGGTTGGTGTTGAAAGAAGGAAACATCGGCCGTCTGCACTGTCCCGCCCGGGTAGTTGTAGGGCGTGCGTGCCCCGTCCGGGCCCCACGCGTAGTTGTGGGGCATCCAGTTGCTGTACAGCCGGTAACTGAAGGCGTTGTAGCTGCCTCCGGTGAAGTCGACATACATGTCGTCGCGGCCGATGTTTTCACCGTAGCCGTTCAGCCAGTAGCTCGAGCCGCGACCCGTGAGGCCGAAATAGCCCGCCGCTCCGTTGGACAGGTCCTGGAACTCATTCAGGTAGGCCTCGTCCTTGGCGTTCGTGCTGGTGACAAGGCCACCGACGCCGATGTTGCCTTCCAACCTCATTTCCTCCGCAAGGACAGCGGGCGCGACGAACAGGTTCGCGATCAGGACTGCGATCAGTTTCCGTGTCATGGCATCCCCTAGCGCAGGAAGAACTTGCCGCGGTTACCCGGCGCATTGCTGCCGTGGATCTGCCCGTGGCAGTTCAGACAGGCGCGCGCGATGAAGCGGGTATTGGCGTTGCCCTGCGGCGGAAATGCGTTGTTGCCCTGATAGATCGTGGCGGGGTGTCGCGACCAGTCGTGGCAGTCCTGGCACAGGTTCGGAACCTTCTCGTTCAGCAGGAAGTTGTGCACCGAACCGTGCGGCTGGTGGCACGAATTGCAGCCCGCCACCACGGCCGGGTGTTCATACAGGTAGGGGCCGCGCTTTTCGGCGTGGCACGACATGCACTGGTCGGTCACCGATTCGTTCTTCAGCATCTTCTGCGACAGCGCCCCGTGGGGGTTATGGCAGTCCGAGCAGGTGACCTTGCCCTCGACGATCGGGTGATGCGAAGCCTTGAGAATCTGATTGCGCATCGAGTTGTGGCACGCATTGCAGGTCTCGTACTCCATCTGCCGCTGCGATGTCACGAACGGCGCGATCTTCGGACCGGTCTTCTTGAGCGCGACGTTCTGGCCGGCACCGACAACGCCGTGCGCGCTGTGGCAGGAACTGCACGTCACGTCGTTGATTCGGTGCTTGCCCGCGTCCCAGAATGTCAGCTTACGGTTGCTACCGTGGCACTTCAGGCAGGACTCGCTTTCGGCCTGGGCAGTGCCGGGGGCGTGCTTGAACGAGATCGGGGGCTTGGCTGCCGTCGGGTCCTTCAGGTGCTCGACTGACATCGCCGTGGCAGGCGGCGCATTCAGATCCGAGCGCCGCGGGTGTGCCCTTGGCTCCCTTTACCGCATGCGGTCCCTTGAGGAAGCTCGCCACATACGCTTCATGGCAGGCCGTGCAGGGAATGTCGGCAGCCGGTTCGGCGGCAGGCGCGGCCGGCGCCGCCTGCGCGTGTGCGAGCGGCGCAGCCAGACCCAGGACCGCTGCGCCGAACAGTGCGGCGAAAAACGCTTTGAAACGCATGACCCCCTCCCAGGACTCGCCTTCGAACACTACGCTCTATGCACACGTCTCTACTTGTTATGCACCGTGTCGACTCCGTATGACCCGCCTGGCGAGTGGCAGTCGTAGCAGGTTTCCTGCGTCTTGAACGACTGCGACTGCGTCTTCTCCCCGAAGGATCCGCCGCCCGTATTGACCACGTGGCCGCGCGCGTTTGCCGAGTCATGGCAGGACGTGCAACTGGCCGCCGTCGGCGAGATGACGAACCAGCCCAGCGGGTCGGTGCCTGCCTTCGACGTCGCCGGATCGATCGGCTTCGCCACCACCGAGCCCATCGGATTGGCGTCGGTCCACCACGAGTTCCCCACGTGGCAGCCGCTGCAGACCAGCCCGACCGAGGGGTAAGCCACTTCGGCCGCATAGTTCTCCACATCGCTGCCCGAGGCGCCGAGCGCGGTGCCTGCGGGAACGACCGTTCCGGTGGACCAGGGTTGCAGCAGCGTACCGAGGGGAGCGGAAACACTCGACGAGCTGCTGGCGGCGATCAGGCCATCCAGCGTCAGGATGCCCGCCTTGTTGAACGCGCCGATCACGTTGTTGCCATGCGTGAACGGGTTGGTCCGCTTCGAGTTGCCGTGGATGCCGTGGATCATGCGCTTGAACGAATAGTTCTCGCTCAGCGCAAGGCCGTTGGTCATCACCGTCGACGAGACGCGGTTCTGGTCGTGGCAGACCACGCAGGCTTCAACGGTGTTGCGCGCGCCGCCGTGGAACGCTTCCGCCAGCGTGTTCGAGCCAGAGGTCGTGCCGAGCGCGCCATGGCAGACGTTGCATTTCTCGCTGGCGACAACCTGGCGCCGCGGAACCAGTGGGCCTGACAACGCGACGTCGGCATAGGTGTGCTGCACGACGACGTTGACGTACGTGGTCGGTGTCACCGGCGGGCGCGGATCGAGCGCCACCTTCGCCTGCAGCTTCACCTCCTTGACCTGGCCGATGCCGACGACGCGCGCGGTGCCCTGCGCAACCGCGGTCGCCGAATCCGCCGGCAGCGGAATGTCGACCGTGTACTTGTTGGTGCCGTCGTTCGTACCCGTGTACAGGTAGGCATTCGCGCCACTGCCGCCGTTGTTGTAGGCGGTGAATTCGGTCACCGTCGGTCGGCTGCCCGACCAGGTTCTGGTAGGCCAGGTAGAAGCGCAGGTTGCCGAACCGCGTGTTGTTCGTTCCGCTCGGCGGCGTGCAGACGTTCGGTGCCGGATACGTGCACTCGGACGTGATCAGGTTGTAGCGTGCGTTGTTCGCGGTCGGATCGGCCACGTAGTACTTCACGGTGACCTTGCGCGCGGCCGCGTCAAACGTCGCGCTTTCGATCGTCACCTTGTACTTGGCGGCGTTCTCTTCGTTCTGGTTCCAGTGCACGCGCTCGGGCGACGACCGCCGCTCCGGCCCGGTGACATTCGGCGCAACTGGCGTTTGGAATGTCCTTCGGCTTGCCGGCCGGTCCCGACGATCACCAGCGCGAAGTCGGTGTGGGCCGACATCAAAGTTGGATCCGGTCCCACTGACGTGGCAGGTCAGGCACGACTCCTTGGCCACCCGCGTCTTCCAGTTGTCGCCCTGCGGCGTCTTCGGATTCGCCGCCGCTGTGGCAAACGGTGCAGTTGCGCAGGTCCTGCGGGAAACCAACCTCGGAGTAGTCGTGCTTGCTCGTCTGGTAGCCCCAGATCGTGTAGTGCTCGCCGCCGATCGAAGCGTTGCTCTTGTCGGCCAGCAGCTTGCCCGCATGAATCTTGTGGACCATCGTCTGCATCGTCAGCACGTTGCCGCTGTTGGCGTCCGTGGTGCCCGGGTTATGGCACATCACGCAGAACTGCGTGTCGACCCGCCCGCCGCCATGCAGCGCCAGCTTGTCGTGGCAGCCGTTGCAGGACGCCACGTCGGCCATCACGCGGGTCTTGCTCGGATCGGTCACCGCCACTGACTTGCCGCTGGCATCGAAGGTGACGTCGAAGTACGGATTGACCAGGACGGTCTGGCCTGCGGCATTCTTGTAGCTCAGCTGGATGGCGATGCGATGCGTCCGGTTCGGCTCGAACACGACGCCGTTGGTCTTGGTCGGGATCCGTGATGTTGGTGCTGAAGGTGTACGTGTAGTACCCGTCCGCGTTGTAGACGAGCTGGTTGGCCTGGCCGGCCGGCTTCGGATCGGTCGTCGCCTGCACCGCCGACGCCAGCACCGGCGTTCCCCCGGCACCGGAACCCACGTTGTTGCTGCCGGTGGTCGCCTCGGTCCGGACGACGTAGCTCTGCCACTGGTCGATCTCGCCGTTGGTCCCGGGAACGAGCTTGGCCAAGGCGAAACTCATGTTGCTGAGCGCGAGGCCCTGCACGACCTTGCCGTCGGAGAACACCGTGAAGTTCACCACGGGCGGACCCGCCGACGGTCACCGCCGGGACGCCCAGCGTCCTGCAGCACCTTGAACGCCGACGAGGAGTTGGTCGACGTGTCGTTCGCGAGATTGGCAGCCGCGGAGGCAATCGCGGCACTGGCCGATCCGCTTGGAGGCGGCGCTGTCGTGACGCTGACGCTGTCGCCTCCCCCGCAGCCGGACAGCGTTGCCAAGACCAGGGCGGCCGCCCCGCACCACGTGTATGCGCGCTTCATGGACAACTCCATCACTTCTTCGGTGCCGCCTTGCGCGGCGTTCTGCAGTTCGACCTTGTGCCTGACTGCGAGGTACAGCCCTCGGGCAATCCTGCCTTGGTCACGAGTTCGCTTTTGCTCTTGTAGGGGCGGTGCGCGATGATCTTCTTCGCCTCGGCATCGCCCACCGTCGGCAGCGTCTTCAGCTCCGCCAGGCTGGCGTTGTTCAGGTCGACCTTCTTCGACCGGCTCCTCCGGCGCTGGTCTCATGTTGTGCCGTATCCCGGTGGTACGTGAGGCAGCGGCGCTGGGACTGGCGGCTGGTGGCTGCGAAGCCGGCGCCGTTGCCGGCGCTGCGGAGCGCGACTTCGCGGCCTCGTTGGCCGCCAGCGCCGCGGTCATGGTCAACGCCGCCGCGATCGCACCATACAGCGCCGCAAAACTCTCTATTTCACTCCTTGTCGCCTGTGTCCGCATTGTGAATGCGCGATGCTGCCCCGAGGCCAAGTCGGCGCGCCTTGACCTAGCTCGACAAAAAGAAAACCCGGCAGTGTTGCCACTGCCGGGGTGATTGTGTTAGCGGCCGGAGCGGACTCCGGCCGCGTCAGGCTTACTGGCCCACCTTGTGGCACGACCTTGGTGTCGGCCGTCTTGCCACTGGAGTGGCAGACCAGGCACTGCTCCGTACCCCAGCGAGGAACGCGCTCGGCGTAGAACGTGTCCGCCGTTGGCCTTCATGTGGCTGATCGCCAGGGTGGAGTCATGGCAGCCCGTGCACACCGTCACCGTCGGCGAGGTCACGAGGCTCAGCGGCGAGGCTTGCAGCGTCCCCTGCGGTGCGACCACTATGGCGGGTTCACCGTTGAGCGGGCAGGTCACGCTGTCGCCCGTCGTCACATTGGCGTTGAACACGAAGCCGTAGCCGAAGAAATTGCCCGAGTTCGGCGTTGCCACGTCACCTGCTCCGTTCGCCAGCGGCTTGATCCATGGCGACAGCGAGAACACGCCGACATCCGTCTGCGCCGAGCTTACTCCCGGCGTGCAGGCTGCGCCGCTGCGCGTTTTCGTCGTGCCTCCCACCGTGCCGACGTAGTAGCCGACGCCCACCGTCTTCGGCAGCCGCTTGTCGATGCCGTCGCCCGTCAGGCCGACCGCATCCGAGGAGGCCGAATTGGCGAAGTCGTACGAACCCGGAACGTGGCACTGCTCGCAGTTCGACAGCACGCCCGGATACGTGACCTCGGCGAAGCTTTCCGTCGTCGCTCGACGCATGCCACGTGTACGGAGTGGTCCGCTTGTCGCGCGCCGTGGATCGCATGCATGAAGCTGGTCGAGTCCGCCGACCAGCCGCTGCTGGTCTGATTCGGACGGTGGCACCACGAGCAGGTCGTGCCGTCGTTGCGCTGGCCGGCATGGAAGGCGTCTTCGGTGAACGCGCCCAGTTCCTGGTGGCACTCATTGCAGCGCTCGTCCTCGACGATCGGCCCGGCGGCCGGTGTAGCCCGTCGGCCACCTTCGTGAACGTTCGGTGCGATGACGATCAGGCCGCCGGTCTTGTTCGCGCATGCCCGGTCGGCGATTAGGCGACCGGATAACTCGGGTTGGCCGCGGTCGCAGCGGTCGAACGCAACGAGCACTGCTGCCAGGTTGGTCTGCGTCAGCGGCTGCGTGCGTTGGTCACGCTGTACGAGTAACCCCAGGCCGCCGGTCAGCATCACCGCGCTGTCCGGCACCTGCACGCCGGTGAGCGTGACTGTGTAGTAGCCATTCGCGTCCGGGCCCGTCAGGGTGCCGCGCCCGGTGCCGGTGGCCGTGCCATTCCAGATGCTCCGCAGGTAGCCGGACGCCTTGACATTGAAGTCCGCCGGCTTGGCTGACGCCATCCTGCGGCACCGACCACACGAAGTAGCGCTGGGAGCACCCATGAAGTTGTCCCAGATCTCCTTGACGCCGGTGGCCGGATTGGGCGTCGCCGGTCGCGAAGACGTTGAGATCCGCGCGCGGCGCCGTTCTGCAGCATGCGGAACACCATCACCGGCTGCTTGCTGGCATTGCGCGACACGCTCTGGATGTCGTACGTCACCTCGATGGCGCCCGCCGGCAGGCGGATTCCTGCCCGAGGCGATCCAGGCCGCGTTGGTGTTGGTATTGCCGCCCGCCACGTGCAGCGCGTTGCCCGGATTCGGCGGCGTGACGGGAGTGTGCCAATGTCGATCGCCGTCGTCCGGTGTTGTGGCACGACGTGGCGCAGGCATGGCCGTCATCGGCTGGCACCGCCGCCGTGCGCCAGGCCGTTGAAGCCGTCGTCGTGGACGTCAAGCCCTCGCCGCATCCGCCAGCGTCACGCCCGACGCCGGTGTCGAAATTGATGCCATCGTGGCAGGCGCCGCAGGCGAGGCGGCTGGGTTCGTTCTTCCAGTTGTCGCCCTGCGCGTCCCGCGGCCGTCGACGGTGGCCGGCCGATCGTGGCACTTCTGTGCAATTGCGCAGTGTCCTGCGGGAATAGCGTCTCGTTGTAGAGCACGCCGCCATAGTTGTAGCTCTTCTTCGCCAGGATGCTGGCCCATGTGAATCTTGTGGATGTGGTTCGGCAGGTTGCCCACCGCGCGGCCATCGACCACGTAGGTGCTGCGTACTGGTGAACTTGAGCGTGTTCGTGCGTCGTAAGGTCGCTTCGGTCCGCCCGTACTTGCGCTGTTCGGTGTGGCACACCACGCAGTAATCGACGTTGTTGCGGCTGCCGCCATGGAAGCCGGCGCCTGAGCCTCCGGGTCGCCGCCGGGAATGCCGCCCAGCGTGCTGTGGCAGTTCATTGCAGTTCGCCGTCGAGACGATCTTGCGGCCGGCGATGCCGCCGGCCGGCTGCCCCGTCGCGGGGATGAAGTCATAGATCACGTCGACCGCTTTCGTCATCGGCACGGCGGGTAGCCGCTGACTCCACGCCGTTCGGCGTGTTGGTACCCGTGCCCGGCGCGTTGCCGGAGATCTGGATCGTCAGGCGGTGCTGCGGTTCGGCGTCGTACGTCAGGTCGCCGAGGTCGCGCCTTGTTGTTCGGCGCGGTCACCGTCATGCGCATCCACCTGGGTCTTGATCTGCCGCGATGTCGCGGTAGAACGTGTACGTGTACGTGCCGTCCCGTTGTCGACCAGCGTGCCGGTGTTGTCGGTCGAGGGACGGGTCGGCGCGGCCGCCGTCGTTGTCGACGGCACCGTCGTCACGATGTAGCTGACCCACTTGCTCGGCGTTCCGGCTGACGCGGGAACCAGCTTCGCGAGCGAGAACGCGAGATTCGGATAGCTGGCAACTGTGGCGGTCGAACTCTTCGACGTGCTGCCGAATCCGACCACCGGCACGCCCTGCTTCGTTGCGAGCTTGAAGTTGACGACCGGCGGACTGGCGATCGTGACGCCCGTAACCGTAGCGGTCAGGTCCAACGCAGCGAATTCAGCCGCCGGCGTCGCTGGCGTCAGTGTGATTGCCGCCGAGCTCGATGGTCCCGGAGGACCGGCAGGGCCTGCAGGACCCGTTGCACCCGGAGCACCCGTAGCGCCCGTTGCACCATTCGAACCATCATTGCCCCCGCAGCCCACAAGGCTGAGGCTCAGCGCGATGGCCGCTCCAAGCACAAACACCAGTTTCCTCATAACCCCCTCCGAAATTAAGACCGGACCATCACGCAGAACACGAACATTCCGTCCAGGCTCGCTGAATGCACTCGCTCGTCGGACACGGAAGAGTTCGCTCCACAACACTCACTGCAAAATAGATTCATTGCCAACAGTTTCTGCATCGCGGGTTTCCCCTTGGGTACGCATTGTTCCGATGTGCGTAACTTCCGGTTTGACCGGGGACAACAAGGGTCATCTAAATGGCGTCACATGGGATGCGGACGTTTGTAACGGCGCTCGTTACAGGTTCCAGGACGACCTTAGAGAGGTCGAATGGGCGGCTTCCCGCAGACGGAATGCCATGTTCATGCATGGTTTCACTTCAGTCAGTACGGCTATTCGACGAAGGCTTCCCGCGAGGAGCCCAACGGGCCGGCCAGTGCGCCCCCGGCGCCCTTTCCGTCGGCGGCGCTGCGGGCTTTGCGTCTGATCAATGACAGGGTGCAAGATGTCCGTAGAAGCACTGCTTCAGGACGCCGTCGATTCCGCTCGGGTCGGGGGCGCAGGCAAGAGAAACCGAGGAGACAACCATGAGCCACTACACCCGTCGCGATGCCCTCGCGACCGTCGGCGCGATCGCCGCGACCGCTGCACTGCCGCTAGCCACGCGCGCTCAGGCGCCGATCGTCATCAAGTTCAGCCACGTCGTGGCGCAGGACACGCCGAAGGGCAAGGGCGCCGAGAAGTTCAAGGAGCTGGCCGAGAAGCGGCACCAACGGCAAGGTCAAGGTCGAGGTCTACCCGAACTGCCAGCTGTACAAGGACGGGAAGAGATGGAGGCGCTGCAGCTCGGCTCGGTGCAGATGCTGGCGCCGTCGCTGGCCAAGTTCGGCCCGCTGGGCGCGCGCGAGTTCGAGGTGTTCGACCTGCCGTACATCTTCGACGACTACGAAGAACTGCACAAGGTCACGCAGGGCCCGGTCGGCGCAGGCCTGTTCAAGAAGCTCGAGACCAAGGGCATCACCGGCCTGGCCTACTGGGACAACGGCTTCAAGGTGATGAGCGCCGAACAAGCCGCTGCAAGCTGCCGACCGACTTCAGGGGCCTGAAGATGCGCATCCAGTCCTCCAAGGTGCTCGACGCGCAGATGAAGGCGCTCGGCGCGATGCCGCAGGTGATGGCGTTCTCCGAGGTCTACCAGGCGCTGCAGACCGGCGTCGTCGACGGCACCGAGAACCCGCCGTCGAACCTCTACACGCAGAAGATGTACGAGGTGCAGAAGTACGTGACCGTGACCGACCACGGCTACCTCGGCTACGCGGTCATCGCCAACAAGAAGTTCTGGGACGGCCTGCCCGCCGACGTCCGCACGGCGCTCGAGGCGCGCCATGAAGGAGGCCACCAAGTACGCCAACGACATCGCCAAGCAGGAAAACGACGACGCGCTGGCGAAGGTCAAGGCAGTCCGGCAAGTCCGCGTCATACGCTGACCCGGCCGAGAGAACGCGCCGCATGGAAGAAGGCGCTGGTCAAGGTTCACAAGGAAATGGAGAGCCGCATCGGCAAGGACACGATCCAGGACGTCTACAAGGAAACCGGTTTCAAGCCCGGCTGATCAGCGGTAGAGCTGCCGCTGCCGAAGCCGCGGCCTCCGCGGCGGGCTTCGTTTGATCTAGTCCCGCGCAAGACGGGAAGGAGGAGGCCCATGATCAACCGCTGCTCGACCATCTCGAGGAATGGCTCATCACCTTCCTCATCGGGCGCGGCGACCGTCATCATCTTCGTCGCGGTCGTGCACCGCTACGCGTCAGGGTTCGCCATCCGGCGGCCTGCAGGACTGGCTGCTGAAGATCGACTTGACCTGGGCGCAGGAACTGTGCATCTACATGTTCGTCTGGATGGCCAAGTTCGGCGCCGCCTACGGCGTGCGCACCGGCATCCACGTCGGCGTCGACGTGCTGATCAACGCGCTCAAGCCCGAACGTGCGCGCCAAGTTCATCATCTTCGGCCTGCTCGGCGGGGCGCTGTTCACCGGCATCATCGGCACGCTTCGGCGCCCACTTCGTCTGGGAAATCGACGCACACGGACCAGGTGCTCGGCCGACCTCGAACTGCCGATAGTGGATCGTGTACTGCCTGCGATCCCGCTCGGCTCCTACCTGATGTGCTTCCGTTCCTGCAGGTCGCCTGGGCTTCATCCGCACCGGCGAACTGCCGCACCACGACCACGGGCACGTCGAGGGCTCGACAAGGACGGCCGAAGTCGACGTGCCGGCGGCTGATGCCGATCGGATCTGCACCCGCAACGGATGCCGACGTGAACTCGGCACCGGGAGCGCTGCAAATGAGCGGCGCTCATCATCTTCGCGCTGCTGATCGCCCTGATGCTGACCGGCATGCCGATCTCGATCTCGCTCGGCCTCACCGTTCTCACGTTCCTCTTCACGATGACCGACGTGCCGATCGAGTCGGTGGCGCTGAAGCTGTTCACCGGCATCGAGAAGTTCGAGATCATGGCGATTCCGTTCTTCATCCTGGCCGGCAACTTCCTGACCCACGGCGGCGTGGCGAGGCGGATGATCACGCTTCGCCACCTCGATGGTCGGCCACTGGCACGGCGGCCTGGCCTCGCCGGTGTGATGGCGTGCGCGCTGTTCGCCGCGGTGTCGGGCTCCTCGCCCGGCGACCGTGGTCGCGATCGGCTCGATCATGCTGCCGGCGATGGTCAAGGCAGGGCTTCCCGAAGCGCTTCGGCGCCGGCGTCATCACCACCTCCGGCGCGCTCGGCATCCTGATCCCGCCGTCGATCGCGATGGTGATCTACGCGGTGTCGACCAACACCTCGGTCGGGCGCGCTGTTCATCGCCGGCATCGTCCCGGGCATCATGCTGGCCACGCTGCTCGGGCTGGTCACCTGGTATCGCGCGCAAGAAACGCAACTACCCGCGCATGCAGCGAGCCAGCCTGGAGCGAGCGCATCGACGGCGTTCCGCGAGAGCGTCTGGGGCCTGCTGCTGATCGTCATCGTCATCGGCGGCATCTACGCCGGCATTTTCACGCCGACCGAGGCCGCCGCGATGAGCGCCGTCTATGCGTTTTTCGTCGCCGTGTTCGTCTACAAGGACATGCGCTTGAAGGACGTGCCGCAAGGTGCTGCTCGACTTCGGCGAACTATGAGCGCGATGCTGCTCTACATCATCACCAACGCGGTGCTGTTCTCGTTCCTGCATGACCAACGAGAACATCCCGCAGGCGATGGCCGACTGGATCGATCGCGCAGGGCCTCGGCTGGATCGCTTCCTGCTGGTCGTCAACGTCCTGCTGCTGCTCGCCGGCAACGTGATGGAGCCCTCCTCGATCATCCTGATCATGGCGCCGATCCTGTTCCCGGTGGCGATGAAGCTCGGCATCGACCCGATCCACTTCGGCATCCTGATCACGGTCAACATGGAGGTCGGCATGTGCCACCCGCCGGTGGGCTGAACCTGTACGTCGCATCCGGCATCGCGAGGATGGGCATGACCGAGCTCGACCAAGGCGGCGGCGCCGTGGATCCTGGTGATGCTGGCCTTCCTGCTGGTGATCACCTATGTGCCGATCATCAGCCTGTGGTTGCCGAACCTGCTGATGGGCGCTGCGGGTTAAGGATCGCCTGAGGGCGATGCGGCTGAGTCTCGCTTGAACGCGCCGGAGCAGTTCGCGGCGCAGATCAAGGCCGAGTTCGAGGTTTACAAGAAAGTCGTCGAAGCGCAGAAGTTGACGCTGGAGTAACGCCCTCGATCGGACGTTCGGCGCCGGCAGTCATTACAGCGCGCAATCAGGCTACCGGACGTTTCCGATTCGGGCAGTCCTCACAACTCACCGACCGGCCGTCCGCAAGCCGTACCGCCGGTCCGCCGCACGAGCCGCGCAGGCAGCGCCCGGTCGTCATGACGCCGAGGGCCATGCCCAGCACCGCGAGCCCGATGATCGCGAGCGTCGCCAGCAGCACCAGCCAAAACCCGCCGCCGTCCATCAAACACGCTCCGGCCGGAGCGCGGCAAACGCCGATGTCATCGAGTCGTGAAAGGAGCCATCGCCACGACGCTCGATGAACTGCGCGGCGATGCCGGACACTTCGGCCAGCGCGCGTCCCCTCGCCTCTCCTAGGACTATCAGGGCGGTCGCCAGTCCGTCCGCCTGCATCGCCGTCTCGGCCGCGACGGTGACCGAAGCGAGCCCGTGGCGTATCGGCGCGCCGCTGGTCGGATCGATCTCGTGCGAATAGCGCTTCCCGCTTTCGGTGAAGTAATTGCGGTAGTCGCCCGAGGTGGCCAGTGCAAAATCCGCGAGCGGCACGATCCAGCGCGGCCGTTGTGGCCAGCGTCGGGCTCTTCGATGCCGATGCGCCACGGCCGACCCGCCGCATTCAGGCCGCGCGCCCGGACTTCGCCACTGACCTCGACCATGTAGTCGACGACACCGCGCGCATCGAGCGCGGCGGCGGCCCGGTCGGCGCCGTAACCAGCGGCAATCCCGCCCAGGTCGGCCTGCACGACGGAAGCGCGCTTGATCACGCGATGGGACGCCGCGTCGAGTGCCAGGCTGCGCCAGTCGACGCGACGGCGGTCGGCGCTCAGGTCGGCAGCCGTCGGAACCGCCCTCACGCGGCGAGTCCCGAAGCCCCAGCGCTCGACCAGCGGCGCCACGGTGATGTCGAACGCGCCGCCCGACCAGCGGCTGATGCGTTCGGCCTCCGCCAGCACGTCATACAGCGGCTCCGACAGCGACACCGCATTTCCAGCGGCCGCGCGATTGAGCGCCGACAGTTCGGAATCCGGGCTGAACATCGACATGTGGGCATCGACATCATCGAGAGCAGCCTGCACTGCGGCGCGCAACTGTGTCCCCTCCTGCTCGTGCGCCTTCAGCCGCACCGTGTAGCCCGAGGCCATCGTTGAACCGCCGAACTGGAGATAGGACTCGCTCGACGCCGTCGGCGACCGACCGCAACCGACCAGCGCCACTCCGCCGAGGCCGAGCACGACGCTGCGGCGGCGATGAGAAAGGATGGCATCCATAGCTTCGTCTCCTGCAATTCCGTCATCAGTCCAGGCGCGCACCCGTCCCGCGCACTGCTGCCTCGAAACGACCTTCGCCGCGCTCGATCATGTAGCGGACCAGGTCGCCGATCGAGATCAGACCGAACACGCGCGGACCGTCGATGACCAGCAGGTGCCGGTGGCGATTCAGGTGCATCAGGCTTAGCGCGGCTTCGACCGTCGTGCCCGGCGTCACAAAGCGCACGTCGCGCGTCATCACCAGAGAAATCGGCGTCTTCTTCGGTTCGAGCTCGGCGTTGACGACGCGCACCAGCACGTCGCGTTCGGTGAAGATGCCACCGACCAGGCCGTCCTCGGTCTTGATCAGCACCGCGCCGACGTGGCGCGCCGCCATCACGCCGACAGCTTCGGCGACAGTCGACGAGGCCGGCACCGAGATCAGTTCGTCGCTCGCCTTGGTGCGGACGACTTCCTCGACGGTGTGCTGCAGCATGTCTCCTCCTGCCCCTCTCCTGCCGATCAACCGAAGTCGTCGAGCATGATGTTCTCGCGGTCGACGCCCAGGTTAAGCAGCATCGCGATCACGGCCTTCGTCATCGGCCCCGGTCCGCACATGTAGTACTCGACATCCTCGGGCGCCGGGTGGTCCTTCAGGTAATTCTCGTAGAGCACGTTGTGGATGAACCCGATATAACCGCTCCACTTGTCCTCCGGCAGCGGTTCCGACAGCGCCAGGTGCCAGCTGAAGTTCGGGTTCTCTGCCGCGAGCTTGTCGAACTCCTCGACATAGAACGCCTCGCGCAGGCTGCGCGCACCGTACCAGTAAGTCATCTTGCGTTTCGAATGCAACCGCAGCAGCTGGTCGAAGATGTGCGAGCGCATCGGCGCCATGCCGGCGCCGCCCCCGACAAAGCACATCTCGGCGTCCGTGTCGCGAGCGAAGAACTCGCCGAATGGGCCGGACACCGTGACCGCGTCGCCCGGCTTCAGGTTGAAGATCCACGAGCTCATGATCCCGGGCGGGATGTCCTGCCGGTACTCGGGCGGAAAGGCGATGCGGATCGTGAAGAGCAGGATGCCCTTTTCCAGCGGGTAGTTCGCCATCGAGTAGGCACGGGTCACGTCCGCCTGGCACGCCGAGCGGAAGCGCCAGAGATCGAACTTGTCCCAGGCCTCGCGGAAGTCTGTGTCGATGTCAAAGGTCTTGAAGTCGATCGCGTGCGGCGGGCACTCGATCTGCACGTAGCCCCCGGCCTTGAACGGCACTTCCTCGCCCGCCGGCAATTCGAGCTTCAGTTCCTTGATGAAGGTCGCGACGTTGCGGTTCGATATCACGCGGCAGTTCCACTTGCGCACGCTGAAGACCTCGGGCGCAACCTCGATCTTCATGTTGGCCTTGACCTTCACCTGGCACGCCAGGCGGTGTCCGTGGCGCGCCTCGCGCGGCGAGATGAACCCGGTCTCGGTCGGCAGCAGGTCGCCGCCGCCCTCCTTCACGACGACGTCGCAGACGCCGCAGGCGCCCTTGCCGCCGCAGGCGGACGGAATGAAGATCTTGTTGTCGGCAAGCGCGCCCAGCAGCGTGCCGCCGGCGGCGACCTTCAGCGTCTTCGATTCGTCCTCGTTGACGATGATCGACACGTCGCCTGCCGCAACCAGCTTCTTGCGCGCTCCCAGCAGCACGCCAACCAGCAGCAGCACGACTCCGGTGAACATCACAACGGCGAGGACGATGTCGAGCATGGCCGGTTGCCCTACAACTGAATTCCGGAAAACATCATGAACGCGAGCGACATCAGCCCGGCGGTGATGAACGTGATGCCGAGACCCTTCAGGCCGTCGGGCACGTGCGAATACGACATCTTCTCGCGGATCGCCGCCATCGCGACGATCGCGATCGCCCAGCCGAGGCCCGACCCCACGCCAAAGACCACGCTCTCGGCGAACGAGTAATCACGCTCCTGCATGAAGAGCGAACCGGCCAGGATGACGCAATTGACGGCGATCAGCGGCAGGAACACGCCCAGCGTCGTGTAGAGCTTCGGTGCGAAGCGGTCGACCGTCATCTCCACGATCTGGGTGGCCGCGGCAACGGTCCCGATGAACAGGATGAACGAAAGGAAGCTGAGATTGACAGTGGCCAGCTCCGGGCTCACCCACGACAGTGCACCCTCGGCGAGCAGGTAGTGCAGCAACAGGTTGTTGAGCGGCACCGTCAGCACCTGCACGAAAATCACCGCGACGCCGAGCCCGATCGCCGTCTCCACCTTCTTCGAGCACGCCAGGAACGAGCACATGCCGAGAAAATAGGCGAGCGCCATGTTCTCGAGGAAGATCGAGCGGATACCGAGGTTGAGGAAATGTTCCATGGCGCGCCCCGAGTCAGTCCTTTTCCTGCAGCTGGGGCTTCCACTCGCGCAGTGCCCAGATCAACAGCCCGATGACGAAGAGCGCCGACGGCGCCAGCAGCATCAGTCCGTTCGGCATGTACCAGCCGCCGTCCTTGACCAGCGGCAGCACCGTGAAGCCGAACACCTTACCCGCGCCGAGCAACTCGCGGGACAGCGCGACCAGCATCAGCACCAAGCATAGCCCAGGCCGTTGCCGATGCCGTCCAGCAGCGAACGCAGCGGCGGGTTCTGCATCGCGAAACCCTCGGCCCGGCCCATGACGATGCAGTTGGTGATGATGAGTCCGACGAACACCGACAGTTCGAGCGACAGTTCGTACAGGGTCGCCTTAGGATCTGGTCGAACACGATGACCAGCGAGGCGATGATCGATAGTTGCACGATGATGCGGATGCTGCCCGGCGTGTAGTTGCGCACCAGGCTGACCGCAAGGTTGGCCAGCGCCGTGACGAGCGTCACGCCGATGCCCATCACCAGTGCCTTGTCGAGGCGCGTCGTGACCGCCAGTGCCGAACAGATGCCGAGCACCTGCACGCCGATCGGGTTGTTGATGATCAGCGGGTCGACCAGGGCCCTGCGGTCCTCGCGACTGAACGGGATCGCGGCCATCTAGCCTTCCGCCCCGTGCGGTTCCGTGCGCGCCGGCATACCGTGCAGCTTCATGTGACCTGGCCCTCCCGAAAGCGCTTCAGGAATCTTCCGTAGCCGTTATCCGACAGCCAGAACTGCATCAGCCGCGTGATCGCGTTGCTGGTGACCGTGGCGCCCGACAGCCCGTCGACGTGCAGCGGGTCCGCTTCGGGCGCGCCAGCCTGCCCCTTGATCACGGTGATGCGCGCGTTCCACTGGTCGTCGTAGCCTTTGCGGCCACGCCACAGCGCCTGCCATTTCGGATTGCCGATCTCGCCGCCGAGGCCCGGCGTTTCCTTCTGGTCGTAGTAGGTCAGCCCGCGCACCGTGTTGGTGTCGCGGTCGAGCGAGAGGAAGCCGTAGATCGTGCCCCACATGCCGAGCCCCTCGACCGGCGATGACGATCTGGTCGACGCGTCGCCCTTCGTGATGAAGTAGACGACGCCGAGGTTCGGCAGACGTCCGATGCCAGCGGTGTTCGGCGGAGCGACGCGGCTCGTCGCGGGATCGCCACGCGCCTTGCGCTGGTCGTAGCCGCGCGCATCGACCTTGGCCTCGGGAACAAGCTCGCCGGTCGAGAGGTCGACCAGTCGCACGCGGATGCTTTCCGTCGAAGATGCGATTGACTTCCTGCTACGGAAACATCGGCACCGGGTTCGAGCAGGCCCGCCGCGAGCAGTACGTTCTTTTCCATGTACAGGCGCGCGTGCGGCTGCCTGCCGTGGCTGCAGACTGACGGCAGCCACCGACACCAGCAGCGCGCATACCACGCATACCGCCGTGGCGAAGAACAGCGTGTAGCGCGTGGTCGTCACGCTTCGGCACGACGCTTCCTTCGCGTGATGTTGGCCTTGACGAATCGCGTAGTCGATGACCGGCGCCATCACGTTCATGAACAGGATCACCAGCATCATCGCCTCGGGATACGCCGGGTTGACGATGCGAATCAGCACGACCAGCGCGCCGATCATGAAACCGTAGATCCACTTGCCGTTCTCGCTGAACGGCGAAGTCACCGGGTCGGTGGCCATGAACGCGGTGCCGAACGCCCAGCCGCCGAGCACCATGTGCCACCAGAACGGCACGGCGAACCACGGGTTCGTGGCCGACCCGATCGCGTTGAACACGAGCGCCATCGCGATGGTGCCGAGCGCCACTGCGACCATCGTTCGCCACGACCCCACCTTCGTGACCGCGATGATCACTGCACCGATCAGGCAGGCAAGTGCCGAGGTCTCTCCCATCGATCCGGGCTCCAGCCCGATGAAAGCGTCCACCACGAGAATCCCGGCCTGGTCGAACGGCTGCGTCATGACGCGCATCTGGCCGAGCAGCGTCGCTCCCGAGAAACCGTCGACCGCCGCGCCCGGGTGGCACTGCGCTCCACACCTTGTCGCCCGAAATCTCGGCCGGGATACGCGAAGAACAGGAATGCGCGCGCCGCCAGCGCAGGGTTGATGAAATTCATCCCGTCCCGCCGAACACCTCCTTGGCGATACCACGCCGAAGCTGATGCCGAGCGCGGCCTGCCACAGGGGTGTCGTCGGCGGCAGGATCAGCGGGAACAGAATGCCGGTGACGAAGAAGCCCTCGTTGACCTCGACCTTGCGGACGATCGCGAACAGCACTTCCCATGCCGAGGCCGACGACCATGGTGACGATGTACAGCGGCAGGAAGTACAGCGCGCCGTGCACGAGGTTCGCAGATGCTCTCGCCGGCGAATAGCCGACGCCGAAGGCGCCGATCACGGCGTGACGCCAGCCTTCGAGCTGTCGCGATCTTCCCGGGATCGATGGCAAGGTTGGCCTGCAGCCCGGTGTTGAACATCGCCATGAAGACGCACGGCAGTGTGGCGATGACGACCGTCATCATCATGCGCTTCAGGTCGATCGCATCGCGCACGTGCGAGCCGGTGGTCGTCACCGACGGCGGCGAGTAGAAGAAGGTGTCCATCGCCTCCCACAGCGGGTGCCACCGATGCAGCTTGCCGCCCTTCTCGAAGGTCGGGGCGATCCGATCGAGTCGTTCGCGCAGCCAGCGCATCAGTGTTCTTTCTCGATGCGGTCCAGCGCAGCCCGCAGCAGCGGCCCGTATTCGGTTTTGCCGGGACAGACGTAGGTGCAAAGCGCCACGTCGTCCTCGTCCAGTTCCAGTGCGCCGAGTTCGACCGCGCGCTGGATCGTCGCGGACGATCAGCGCGCGCAACAGGAAGGTCGGCAACATATCGAACGGCATCACGCGCTCGTAGCTGCCGATTGGCACCATCGCGCTCGGCGAGCCGTTGGTGCTTGTGTCGAAGGCAAAGCGGTGCGCTTTGCGGAACGCACCGAGTACCGTGCCAGTGACCGAGAACTTCTCGGCTCCCGGCACGATGTAGCCGAACATCTCCCGCTCCCCACCTTCGGGAAGCACTGCAATCTGCAGGTGATGTCGCCCGAGAAAGGCGTCGGCCTCCTACGTCCGCGCGCGCCCGTCCAGCACCGAGCCCGAGATCACGCGCTGCTGTCCAGGCAGGAGTTCGCCTTCAAGCAGTTCGTCGAGCGAAGTGCCGAGACGCGTGCGCAGCAGTCGGGGCTTCGCACACCCGGTCCGCCCAGCGCGATGACGCGCTCGACGTCCATTCGCCGGTCGTCATCAGGCAGCCGATCGCGATGACGTCCTGATAGCCGATGGTCCAGACGCTGCGATGAAGGCCAACTGGCATCAGGTTATGGACATGCCAGCCGGGGTTTCCGCTCGGATGTGGCCCGGCAAACTCGACCACCTCTACGCCGGAGGCGCGCGCACGCGATGCCCTCGGCGACGCAGACGTAGACCTTGGGCGCCAGCGTGGCCAGGGCGGAGAGGCCCGCTTCGAAGTCCGCCGCGCGCCCGTCGATAACGAGGCGCGGCGGCAGCGCGTGCGGCCGCGAGTCGGTCGCCGTGACGAAAATCGCAGCCGGCGGCGACTCCGGAGGGCAACGTGGCAAACGGTCGCGTGCGCAGCGCTGTCCACTGTCCGGACTCCAGCAGCAATGCGCGCACGGCGTCGGCGCCGCGCATGCGGCCCGGTTCCTTGAAGCCCTCGAAGACCGCTGCGCGCTACCGAGTCATCGACGGCGATGACCACCGAGACCAGCGCCCGGCGCTCGCCTCGATGAATCGCAGCTGACCGTGCCACTGGCGGGGGCAGTGTGGCGGACTCCAGCGCGTTGCTTGTCTTCAAACAGAGTCTGCCCCAGCGCAACGCGATCGCCGACTTCGATCTTCAGCGCTGGTTTCAGGCCGGGAAAATCAGGACCGAGCACGGCGACGGATGAGACCGCACGCGCCGACTCGACCGTGGCCGAAGGTGGGCCAGCCAGCGGCAGATCCAGTCCCTTGCTCGAGCGAACCACAGCCATGCCAGTCCCGCCCCTCCGATGGCGTCACGCCTGATCCCGTCCGCTACCGCGTCCGGCGACCTTAGTGGGCCATGCTCGCCACGCCTTGACGACCGTCAACGCCGCATCTTTGGGGCAAGCGCAGCCTATGCCCTCGACCCGGGCAACGACCCGGCACCGCTTGCGGAAGGAGCCCTCGATGACCGCCGAAACGTCGACCCAGACGCTTGCTGGCTCGCCATCCGTTCACGCACGGTTTGGGTCGCCCGGTCATCGAGCAACTTGCCTCACTTGCGAGGAACGTCAGATTCGCTCGAACCAGGTGATTTTCCGCGAGGGCGACGACATCCACGACTTCTTCCTGATCGTGTCCGGCGCGGGTGGCGCTCGAGATCGTTTCCGAGGGCATTGCGCACCGCGTGCACACGCTGAGCGCTGGAGATGAGCTCGGCTGGTCTGCGGTGCTGATGGGCCAGGGTAAGTACTTCCAGGCGCGCTCGCTCGAGCAGGCCCGAGCGCTGGCGTTTGCTGGCAGGGATCTTCTCGCGCTGTGCGAAAGTGAATCCGAGTTCGGCTACAAGTGATGCATCGGCTGCTCGCCGTCGTCGCCGAACGGCTGCAGGCGACCCGCCTGCAGTTGCTCGACATGTACTTGCCTGTTGCACACAAAGCCGGAGCCTGAGCTCCGGCTTCCACTTGACCACGGCGCCTGCGCATATTCCGCAACGCGCGGCCGTGCCGCGGTGACCGCCTTGCTATCGCCGCTATGTCCACGGCCCGAGGTTTCCGATCCCGCGCACGCTCGACCTCACCCGCCCATGGACAACACCCGAGCGTTAGACCAGCGCGAACCGTGGAGCCGCCGTGCTTGCCCTCGGCATCACCCAGATCACGGCGTGGGGCTCGATCTACTACCTGTTTCCGCTGCTGATGGATCCCCTGCAGTCGGCGTTGGGAGCCAGCAGGCCAGTCGTGGTCGGGGCCTTCACCTGTCGCTGCTGTATCTCGGGTCTGCTGGCGCCGGTCGTGGGCCGCATCGATCGATCGGCAGGGCGGCCGGATCCTGATGGCGGCTGCGTCGCTGCTGGCACGACTGTGCTGGCGGCGCTGAGCCAGGTGACCGCCGCTGTGCAACTTTATGTCGCATGGGCACTGCTGGGCGTTGCGATGGCGGGCACGCTGTACGAGCCGGCATTCGCCGTCCTGACGCGCGCCTTTTCACCAACCATCGCCGCGCGATCGCTGCGCTGACGTTGTTTGGCGGATTCGCCAGCACGGTGTTCTGGCCGTTGGGCCAGGCGCTGATCGACGCGTTGGCTGGCGCACGACCGCAATGATCTTTGGCTGCCATCAATCTGCTCGTCTGCGTTCCGCTGCATTTCGCCGTGCTGCCACGGCCCACTCCGCGGCAGGTCGATCGCACGGCGCAGAAGCCCTCGCAGTCGCTCGGAGACGCCCTGCGAACGCCGGCCTTCACCTTCTTGCCGCCGCCTTCACGTTCAACGCGCTGGTTTTTTCCGCGATGACGATTCATCTGCTGGCAATCATGGTTGCAAAGGGTCTGTCCGCTGCGCAGCCGCCGCTCTTGGAGCGTTGGTCGGCCCGATGCAGGTCGCGGGCCGGCTCGCCGAGATGTCCTTCGGGCAGCGCGTTTCACCTGCCATCGTCGGCATCATCGCCAGCGGCCTGCTGCCGGTCTCGGTACTGCTGCTCGCGATCTCCGAGCCTTCGATTTCGAACTTCCTGGTGTTTGCGTTGCTGTTCGGTGCGGGCAACGGCGCGATGACGATCGTCCGGGGCACCGTTCCCGTGGAATTCTTTGGCCGCGACCACTACGGCGCGGTCAACGGCGCGCTCGCGGCGCCGGTGCTCATCGCCAAGGCCTGCGGGCCTCTCGTCGCGGCTTTCGCGTGGGCCTGGACACGCGACTACGACGCCGTGGCGCTGATGCTCGCCGCGATCGGACTCTGCTCGCTCGCCTTCTTCTTGCTCGCGCTGCGCTGGCGGCGGCGCTGATCTGCCGACTGAATATGCGCGCTGACTCCGCTTCGATTCGCCTCGGCGCGGTTCACGCCCAGCACCGAGGATCGGCGCGAATGGCGTACCGTCGGGCGCTCTCTCTTGGTGCTGCCGTACCGGCCTCTGCTGTCGGGCGCGCCGCGGAATGTGAGCACACAACATAGGAATACTTCATGCCACGCATACATCGCGAACGACATCGGACGGAGCGCATCGGCTGGATGCGCGCCACCGTGCTTGGAGCCAACGACGGCATCGTCTCGACCGCCAGCCTGGTGCTGGGTGTCGCCGCAGCCAACGCTAGCCGCACTGACGTGCTGATCGCGGGAGTCGCCGGCCTGGTCGCGGGCGCCATGTCAATGGCGGCCGGCGAGTACGTCTCCGTGCGGTCGCAGGCCGACACCGAGGCGGCCGACCTCGCTCGCGAACGCCGCGAGCTTGCCACCGATGTCGACGCTGAGCATCGTGAACTCGCGGGCATTTATGTCAAGCGCGGGCTCGAACCGACGCTGGCCGACGAGGTTGCCGCGCAGTTGATGGCCCACGATCCGCTCGGCGCGCACGCCCGCGACGAACTCGGCATCTCCGAAACCGCTGAGTGCGCGACCTGTACAGGCCGCGCTGGCGTCGGCGGCAAGTTTCACCGCGGGTGCGGCACTGCCGCTGCTCAGTGTGCTGTTGCTGCCGCGGGGAGCCCTGACCCTGGGAGTCGCGGTCAGTTCACTGGTGTTCCTCGCAGCACTTGGAGGGATCGCCGCCCGCACAGGCGGTGCACCGACCGTGAAGGGGGCCTGGCGCGTGGCGTTCTGGGGAGCGCTGGCAATGGCCATCACGGCCGGCGTGGGTGCGCTCTTCGGTACGGCAGTGAGTTGAAGCGCTGAGTCTGAAGCGCTGAGCCGCGGCGAGCAGGCGGCGCACGGACCCGGCTCACAATCGGCCGGAGTATCAGTGCATTCACGAAGTTGCCCGGCGGGCTCCGTAGTCGCGCAGCATTAGGAATCACTGGGCCGATGTTGTGTTCGCGGGTCCGGCCGTACGCCGACGCGAGCGGTATTGCGTCCACCATGCTGCGGCGTCGACCTGAGTCCAGGCCAACCGGCTCGCCAGGCGGTCGAGCGCCTCGACGACAGCCTCGGCGCTCTTCGGTCGCCGCGTCCGGTCCTTCTCGAGGCAGGAGGCGATCAGCGCATCGAGCGCTTCGGGCACCGCCACCCCGGCTGCCGAAACGCGCGGCGCCGCCGTGTGCAGCACCTGGTTGCTGATCGCCAGGCTGTCGTCGCCCTCGAAGATCGGCCTGCCTGTCAGCAGGAAATACCCGACCGCGCCCAGCGCGTAGATGTCGGAGCGCGCATCGACATCGGACGGATTGATCAGCCGCTCGGGGGCCATGTAGCGCGGCGTCCCGACTATTTTCAGTTGCTTGGTGATGTCGCGCGTGTCGGCGCGCTCGAGGTTCTTGACGAGACCGAAGTCGAGAAGCTTGACGACATCGTCTTCGCCGCGACGGCACAGCATGACGTTCTCGGGCTTGACGTCGCGGTGGATCATTCCCTGCAGATGTGCCTCGCGCAGCGCGGCGGCAACCTGCCGCAGAATGTGAATGGCTCGACCCGGTGGCACACGGCCGGAATCGGCCACAAGTTCCGCTAGCGTCACGCCGTCCAGGTATTCCATGACGTAGTAAGGCTGACCCTCGCGGGTACGCCCGAAGTCGTAGATCGCAACCGTGTTCGGGTGCAGCAACTGGCTCGCCAGCTGGACTTCGCGTTCGAAGCGATGGACGAACTCGTCGGTCGCGATGTGCTTCTTGAGGATCTTCACTGCCGTCGGTCGCTTCAGCAAGGCGTGGCGCGCGAGATAGATTGTCGCCATGCCGCCCTCGCTGATCGGGCGCTCCAGCGTGTAGGCGCCGAGCCGCTGCACACGTCCGAACTGCCGGGTCAGCCGCGCCAACAGGAACGCCGACATGAAGGCGGCGACCAGCGTCAATGCCACGATGCCGCCGATGACCGAGAGGCTGATCGTCAGGTAGCGCAGCGTCGCAAGCGCTTCGGCGGCAGACATTTCCGCCACGACACCGAAGTCGTAGGCCGGCAGCCATTGCCAGGCACCGATGACGTCCGTCCCGCGATAGCCGCGATAAGGCGTGGCAATGACACCCTTGCGATCGATTTCGGCCGACTTTTGCCGGGCCGCGATTGCCAATGCCGCGGCCTCGGTCAGCGCGCGCGCGGCCGGCTGCAACTGCGCGACTTGTCCGACGGCCGCTGCACCGCCGGGGTCACGTACGTGAATACGCTCCGACTTCGGAGGCTCGGACGACGGCGCCTCACTGTCGGCAGACGTTGGCTCGTCATGGCGACTCGACGTGAGCATGAGTCCATCGTCGCCGAACGCATAGGCCTCGCCCGTCTCGCCGGGCCGCGCAGCGGAAAAGATCGTCTCAAGTTCGCGATCGGTGACCACACCCATCGCCAGGGCAGCGACGGGCATCCCTGTACCGATGCGTATCGGAGCCAGAAACCAGGCTACCGGTCGCAAGGCACCGTCGGCACCGCGCACCGAAAGTTCAGCGTCCGCATCGGGATAGGGCCGAACGAACTGTGGCCGCCCGTCGAACGCAGCATCGAGCCGCTCGCGAAATACGCCGGAGCGGATTCGCTGTCCACAGCGCAGAGGGTCCTTCGACGACAGCACCCGACCGTCGCGATCGAGGATGCGGAATGCAACTACTCCAGAGGTCGAAAGTCGCGCCTGGACTTCGGCGCTGAGTCGTTCGGCTTCACGGGTACAGCGCCCCACTTCGGCCACGACGCCGCGCCGTTCGGCCACGAACTTGCTTGCCTGCCCGACAACCGTCGGGTTGCGTGCCGCACGCTCGACCTCCGCCATGTGCTCGAAGGCCCACACGTCGAGCCCTTTGACCACCGTGCCCAGCAGGGCCTCGAGACTCGCGGCGCGCGTTTCGGCAAGTGCGGTCCGGACACCGGTGTAGGTCCAGTAGCCGAGGCCGATCAACAGCACTCCCAGCAGCACCGTGGCGGCATTCCGCCAGGTCTCGGTTTCGACCAGTCCGGCAATGAGATTCGGTATCGCGGTCGCGGACGCCTCGGGATCACCAGCGCCGATATCGGCCGGAACCGTTTGCAGCTCCCGTACGTCGCCGGACTCGTTCATCTGTCGCGCCCGCGGTTGAGCGGACCGCCGGCGCAACGGATCGCGCGTGCGCGTGCTCGCGAGGCACCCGCCTTCGGCGCCGCAATCGCAAGTACTTTCCGCGCCGGGCCGTGCCGGTTCAAAGTCATCCAGTGGCCGCCAGAAACGAACAGGCGGTCATGCTATCGCGCCGAAGGCTGCGGATGAGCGGCGAAGAAAACCCTCCATCGCGGACGCCGAACCGCCGGCAGGACGGAATCAGCGTCCGAGCAGCGTAATGAAGGCTCCGGGAAAGACCGTCAACGCGATCGTCGGCACCAGGCACAACACACCCGCTGTCAGGGCGATACGTCCCGTCGCCGGCGCAGCCTCGGGTTGCGACCCCATGAACATCAACTGGATCACACGCAGGTAGAAGTAGATACCGAGGTAGCTGCCGACGAGCCCCAGGACCGCGTACAGCGTGTAGCCGGCCGCAATGACGTTCTTGAAGATCAGGAACTTTGCAACGAAGCCGGGGAACGGCGGAATCCCGGCCAGGGAGAGCAGCGCGATGCCGAGCAGGATCGCCGCGTACGGCTGACGTTGGTACAGCCCCTTGAGGGCGTCGAGCTGATCGCGGCGGCCGTCATCCGGCCCCGCCGGCAGCGAGGCGAACGCCAGCGCGTTCATCAGACCGTAGGCGAGCAGGTAGAAGATGATCGCCTGCAGGCGTGTCGGACCATCGCCCAGGAAAGCGAAGAACAGGTACCCCGCGTGCGCGATCGACGAGTAGGCGATCATGCGGCGGAAGCTCTTCTGGCGCATCGCCGCCAGATTGCCCCAGACCATCGAGATCAGCGGCAGGATCGCAATCAGTTCGACCAGCGGGCTTTCCAGCTTGGCCATGCCGATGAGGCGTACGACGGCCAGCAGCACGCCGGCCTTGATCAGGATCGCCATGAACGCCGTGACCGGCACGCTGGCGGCTTCGTAGGCATCGGGCGCCCAGGCATGGAACGGAACGACGGCCGCCTTGAGGAAAAACGCCACCAGCACCAGGCTGACGGCGACGGCAGCCAGCGTGTTGTGCGCCTGCACCGCGGCCCCGAAGGCGTCGAGCGAAAGCGATCCGGTGGCGCCATAGACGAGCGAGGCGCCCATCAGGAACATCGCCGACGCAGCGCCGCCGAGTACCAGATACTTCAGCGCAGCCTCGGCCGCCTCGGGCCGTTTGTACGCCAGCAGCACGAGCACGTACACCGGCATCGACATGATCTCGAGTCCGAGGAACATCGTCAGGAAGCCGTCCGATGACGTGACGAGCAACACGCCATAAAGCGACGACAGCAGCAGGATGTAGAAGCGCTCGTCGTCGCCGAATTCATCGCGTGACAGTTGCAGCAGCGGCAGTGCCAGCGCCAGCACGACCGCCTTGGCCGTCAGCGTCGCCTGGTCGACCGAAAAGTGCCCCGGGAATGGAGCCCCCTTGAACTGGACGATGGCAAGCAGGATGGCCATCAGCGCAGACGCAGCCACCGCCGCCATCGCCACCGAGGCCGAGTGCTGCTGGCCGAAGTCGAGCACATCGAGCGCGATCAGCACCACGATGCCGGCGAGCAGCAGGTGCTCGGGCATCATCGCCACGACCATGAAAGACCAGTTCATCGCGTGGCCTCCGGTTGCGGGACCACAGCCGGGGCGCGAGCCGTCGGCGCAAGCGGCCTGCGGCGACGTCGACCCACTGCTGGTATTGCTGCGCGGCGACTTCGGTCTTGCGCAGCGCCTCCTGCGGGAACAGGCCCAGCCAGAACACGGCGACCACCAGTGCGGCCAGGATCGCGCGCTCACGCCCGTTGAGGTCGACGAGCGGCGCATGCGGCGCCTTCACCGCACCGTAGAGGAAGCGCTGGGCGAACCACAGCATGTACATCGCGCCGAGCACGACGCCGGTCACCGCTGCCACCGCGAGCACCAGCGGCACGGAATTGCCGGCCACATGCAGCGGCCAGGCCGCATTGAAGGCACCCAGCAGCACGAGGAACTCGCCGGTGAAGCCGCTGGTCGTCGGCAGCCCGATCGCGGCCAGCGTCAGCACCATGAAGAACAGCGAATACACCGGCAGGATCTTCGCCAGCCCGCCGTAGGCCGCCAGTTCGCGCGTGTGGCAGCGCTCGTAGATCATCCCGACCATCAGGAAGAGGCCGGCCGCCGTCAGGCCGTGGCTCACCATCTGGATGATCGCGCCCTGGATCCCGATGAGATCCATGCTCGCCAGTCCCAGCATCACGTAACCGAGGTGGCTGATCGAAGAGTACGCAATGATCTTCTTGATGTCGGTCTGCACCAGCGCCAGGCAGGCACCGTAGACGATGCTGATCACCGCCACCAGCATCACCCACTCGACCGCGGCACTGGCCGCCTGCGGGAACAGCGGGAAACCGAGCTTGATGAAGCCGTAGGTTCCCATCTTCAGCAGCACGCCGGCCAGGATCACCGAGCCTGCTGTCGGCGCCTCGACGTGAGCATCGGGCAGCCACGTGTGCAGCGGAACGATCGGCACCTTGATCGCAAATGAGAGCGCGAACGCCGCCAGCAGCCAGCCCTGCACATCAAGGGGCAGCTTGTGCCGGTAGAGATCGGCGAACGAGAACGACGACACGCCAGTGCCCTGCTGCAGCGAATAGACGAAGTAGATGACGGCCGCCAGCATCAGGATCGAACCGAACGCCGTGTAAAGCACGAACTTCAGCGTCGCGTAGATGCGCCGCTCGCCACCCCAAATGCCGATGATCAGGAACATCGGAATCAGCATTGCCTCCCAGAACACGTAGAAGAGGAAGAGGTCCTGCGCCAGAAACGTGCCGAGCATCGCGAACTGGATGAAGAACACCATCGCGTAGAAGAGCTTGATGTCCTTCTGGATCGCCGAGAACGCGCCGGCTACGACCAGCGGCCCGAGGAAGGCGGTCAACAACACCAGCAGCACGTTGAAGCCGTCGAGCCCGATGTGGTAATGCACGCCCCAGGCTGCGATCCATGGCAGGCGCGTCTCGAACTGCAGGCCGGGCACGCCCGCCTGAAATCGAACGTAGAGCCACATCGCCAGGATGAACTGAACCACCATCACCCAGAAGGTGATCTGGCGCACGGCGCCCGCGCTGCGCAGCGGGACCAGCAGCGCCATGCCGATGACCGGCAGGAACAGGACCAGGTTCAGTACGGCCGGCTCAGACATGGCCCCAGCTCCACAGGAATACTGCGACCAGCCCGGCGAGGACCAGGAACGCATAGAAGTGCAGGTTGCCGGTCTGCACGCGCGCGAGCGTCCCGGCGGCGCGGCGCGCCATGCCGGCCATGCCGTCCAGCGTTCCATCGATCAGCAGCCGATCACCGACGCGCAGGAACACCCGGTCGGAGATCCACTGGATCGGGCGGCCGATGACCGCTTCGTAGAGCTCGTCGATGTAGTACTTGTCGGAAAGCAGCCGATGCAGCGGTCCTACGGACTCCCGCACACGCGATGCGCGCGCGCCGTTGCGGGCGAAGAACCACGCGGCGCCGGCCAACCCCAGCAGGGCGATGACGACGGACAGCACGATCAAGGGCGTCTCGTAGTGATGCAGCTCGGGACGGATCGCCGGCAGCGGCAGAGTGCCCTCGAGGAAGTGCGGAATCGAGAAGAATCCGCCCACCGTCGACAGCGCCGCGAGGACGACGAGGACGCCGGTCATGGACCACGGCGACTCGTGAACATGGTGCGCCGTCTTCTCGTCCATCCGCGGCGTTCCGAAGAACGTCAGCCACAGCAGACGGAACATGTAGAAGGCGGTCATCAGCGCGGTCGCCGCGGCCAGGGCGAAGAGCCACGGCGCCCCACCCTGCTCGCTCGCGAACGCGAACCACAGGATCTCGTCCTTCGAGAAAAAGCCGGCCAGCGGCGGCAGGCCCGCGATTGCCGCCGTCGCAATGGCAAAGGTGACGAACGTGATCGGGATCTTCTTCGCCAGGCCGCCCATCTTGCGGATGTCCTGCTCGCCGGACATCGCGTGGATCACGCTGCCGGCACCAAGAAAGAGGCAGGCCTTGAAGAAAGCGTGCGTGTAGAGATGGAACACCGCCACTCCGTAGGCACCGACCCCTGCGGCGAGGAACATGAATCCGAGCTGCGAGATCGTCGAGTACGCGAGCACCTTCTTGATGTCGGTCTGCACGACGGCGATCGTCGCAGCGAAGAACGCCGTGGCCACGCCGATCGTCGCCACCAGCGCCGACGCCTCCGGCGCGTGCAGGAAGATGCCGTGCAGCCGTGCCACCAGATAGACGCCTGCGGTCACCATCGTCGCGGCGTGGATCAACGCCGACACCGGCGTCGGGCCGGCCATTGCGTCAGGCAGCCAGACGTGCAGCGGGATCTGAGCCGACTTGCCGGTCGCGCCGATGAAAAGGAACACACCGACGAGGCTTGCCGACACGGCGACCGGCCCCGCGAGGAACGCGGCATTGATCTGGTCCATTTGCAGCGTGCCGAGCGTGCGGTACAGCAGGAACATGCCGAGCAGGAAGCCGGCATCGCCGACACGGTTGGTGATGAAGGCCTTCTTGCCCGCGGCGGCCTTCGCCGGGTCCTCGAACCAGAACCCGATCAGAAGGTAGGAGGCCAGCCCCACTCCTTCCCATCCGACGAACAGCACCAGCAACGAGCGTCCCAGCACCAACATCAACATGAAGAACAGGAAAAGGTTGAGGTATGCGAAGTAGCGCGCATAGCTCTTGTCCCCGTGCATGTAGCCGGTCGAGTAAATGTGGATCAGCGAACCGACACCGGTGACGATCAGCACCATGACCGCGGTCAGGCGGTCGAAGTAGAACGCGATTTCGAACGAGCGGTCCGCGAACTGCGCCCAGGTGAACACGGTCTGCACCAGCGGCGTGCCGCCGGACAGGAGTTCCATCGTCGCGCGGATCGCGATGATGAAGGCGGCGATGGGCAGCCCGCACGCCACCAGGCTCACAAAGCGATTGCCAAGGCGATTGCCCAGCAGGCCGTTGATGAAGAAACCGGCGAGTGGCAGGACGACGATGGGCAGCAACAGGTTGGTCATGGCCGTTTCACCCGTCATCCCTTGAGGTCCGCGTAGGCGTCGAGGTCGAGCGTCTTCTTGTGGCGCACCAGCAGCAGCACGATCGGGATCGCAATGGCGATTTCCGCGGTCGCGACGACGAACACCAGGAACACGAGCACGGCGCCGACGGCCGAGCCCATCTGCGCCGCGAAGGTCACCAGACTGAGGTTGACGCCATTGAGCATGAGTTCCATGCACATCAGCATCACCAGCACATTGCGCCGGATGATCACGCCGGTGAGGCCGATCGCGAACAGCGCGATCGCAAGGCCGATCAACATCTGAACTTTGTCCATAGAATCTATTGTTTCCGGCTGACCTGGATGACCGCGATAGCGGCCACGATGGCTGCCAGCAGCAGGACCGAGGTCAATTCGAACTCGAGCCAGTACTCGTTGAGGAATGCCGACGAGAATTGCGTCAGTGTGAAGCCCGCGCCGCCGGCACCGCGCTTGACCGCGCCCGCGCCGTCCCACACCAGCGCGCTGAGCGCCCAGATGAAGAGCCCGCACCCCAGCACACCCGGGATCAGCAGGCTGGAGAACCGGCGCTTGACCGCCGAGTCGCGCGGATCGAGCAGCATGATGACGTAGACGATGAACACCATCACCGCGCCGACATAGATCAGCACCTGGAACGCGGCAATGAAGTGCACACCGAGCAGGCCGTAGATCCCGCCGAGGAACACCATCGTCGAGATCAGGGCCAGGGCCACGCGCATCGGTTCGCGCAGGACCAGCATCAGCGCAGCCCCGACCAGCGCACACAGCGCGAACACGACGAGCAGCAGCGTCTCCAGATGGACCAGCAGCGCTTCCATTTACCTGTGCTCCTGCGGCGCCGGTGCGGCGGCCGGGTAGTGCTTTGCGACATCGCTCTGCGGACGCCAGGTCAGCAGTTCCTCCTTGCCCAGCCACATCCGGCCGCGATCCGCCGACGGCAGGTGCGGGACGTCCTCGAGCATGCGGATCGCGTCCTCGGGGCAGGCCTCGACGCACAGCCCGCAGAAGACGCAGCGCGAATAGTCGATTTCGAAGCGCGTCGGAAACTTGGGATGAACCGTATCGGCCGGATCGAAACCGGCCTCGATCTCGATGACCTTGGCCGGGCAGACGGTCGCGCACATGTTGCAGGCGATGCACTGCGGCCGGCCGGAACCGTCTTCGCGCTGAGTCAGCACGTGCTTGCCCCGGTTGCCTTTGGCATAGTCCCAGCGCTTTTCCTCCGGGTAATAGGTCGTCAGCGCGCCCTTCCTGCCGGTCATCCAGCGCAGCATGTTGCGCGTGAAGACACGGCCGGTGATGATGAGACCGCGCACAACCTCAAAGATACGCCTGCTCCCACCACCCATCGTGGGCTCGTTCCAGTACTGCTTGCGAACGTACGGTTGGCGTGCCATCAGAGTTGACGTGCCCCCCACCCACACGGCGAACACGGTGACGACGAGGTTGACGAGCGCCAGCGGCAACATGAATTTCCAGGCGAAGCGCAGCACCTGGTCATAACGGAACCGGGGCAGCGACCAGCGCACAAGGATCTGGAAGCTGCAGACCACGAACACCTTCGCAGGAACACCACGAGCTGCGTCAACACGACAACGCCGTGCGGCAGGGCCACCGAGTGGCCGCCCGGGAACGCAAAGCCGGCGTCGCTCATGTACGGCAGGTTGTAGCCGCCGAGGAACAGCGTCGTGAACAGCGCGCCGATGATCGCAATCTCGATGAACTCGGCGAACATGAACAAGCCCATTTTCATCGCCGAGTACTCGGTATAGAAGCCGGCGATGAGTTCGGACTCGGCCTCGGGCAGGTCGAACGGGATGCGCTTGTTCTCGGCCACCGCGGCGACCATGAAGAGGATCGCGGCGAACGGCTGCAGCACGATGCCCCAGGCCGGCAGCACGCCCAGCACGACACCGGTCTGCTGCTGCACGATGGAATTCAGATCCACCGTACCGAAGATGACGATCAGCCCCAGGATCGTGAGGCCCATGATGACTTCGTACGAGATCATCTGGCTGCCGGCCCGCAGCGCGCCGAGCAGCGAGAACTTGTTCGACGACGACCAGCCCGCAAGCATCGCGCCGATGATCGTCATGCCGCCGAAGGCGAACACCATCAGCAGCCCGGCATCGAGCCGCGCAATCTGCATCGGATAGCTGCGGTCGCCGAACCAGTCGGCGAGCGGCGGAATCAGTTGCCCGGGCACCAGCATGCCGCCGAACGGGATGACGGCGAACACGAGCAGCACCGGCGTGAACACCACCCAGGGCGCGACCGCGTAGGCGTACCAGTCGTAGGTCTTCGGCTTGAAGTCCTCCTTCAGGATCATCTTCAGGCCGTCGGCCATGCCGTGAAACAGCCCCAACCAGATCAGCTTCACCTGCGTGAACGGGATGCGCAGGTAGGCGCGGTTGGCGCCGATGCGGTCCGACATCACGGCGGCCTGCTTGCGCTCGACCCACGTGAGGACCGTGCCGAAGCCCATCAGCACCGAGATGGCGTACAGGATGAAGACGACGGAGATGACGAGGTCCTGGATCATGCGATCGCCTCGGCAGTGGCGGCGAGCTGAGCAAACAGCTGCTCGGCGTGCGCGACACCGTCCTTCTTGCGGACGATGGGCTCGAAACGGCTGACGACACCCGCAAAATTGGTGTAGTGACCGGCGCGCTCGGTCTGGATGCTGACCGGCAAGAACACGTCGGCGTGGCCGTTCTCAGGCGCCAGGTACGAGCCGAGGAGGATCACTGTCGCGCCGCGCGGCAGGTCGGCGAAACTCGCACCCTCGCCCCACACCAGCACGAGATCGGCGTCGGTCGGCACCAGCCGCGCTTCGGCGCCGAAGAGTGCCTGTGCAGCGCGCGTGTTCGGATTCTTGTCGCTTCGGATCAGCAGGTCGTCCTCGAGACGTTCGCCCGGAAGCACCTGCCAGTCGGACTTGACGACGCATTCGACGCGCTCGCCCAGTGCTGCCTTGAACGCGGCCAGTTCCTCGTTCGAACCCCAGTTCGAGATCAGCGCCGCGGGACGCTTCGCATCGCGCACCAGGCGGCGCGCCCTGACGATCGCGTCGTCGAGCGTGGTCGGCTTGCCCTTCAACAACGCCTGCTCGGCCCGCGGACGCTCGAAGATCTTTGCGAGGTCGCGCCCCTTGTTGCAGATCCACGGGCCGTTGACCGCAGGATTCTCGCGTGGCGTGACGCGTGCAATCGCCGTGTTCTCGCGCGGATCGAGCGCATTGAGCTTCCATTCCTGCTTGCGGTGCCACAGGTCCACCGTGCAGCCGCGGCTGCACCCGGGACACACCGACGGCGTGGTCTTCAGGTACCAGACGCGCGCCTTGTGCAGGAACTGCTTGCCCAGCAGCGCGCCGACGGGGCAGATGTCGATGACGTTGTCCGAATACGGATCGGCTTCGAAACTGCGGTTCTCAACCGGACGCACCAGCGAGGTGTCGCCGCGGTTCTGGATGCCAAGCGCGTGCGATTTCGAGATTTCGCGCGTGAAGCGCACGCAGCGCGAGCAGACGATGCAGCGTTCGTTGTCGAGCACGATCCGGCTCGAAAGTTCGAAATACTTCGTCGCATGCACCTTCGGCACCGTCGACACCGAAGGCAGGCCGTTCAGCTCGTAGTGATAGTCCTGCAACGTGCATTCGCCGGCCTTGTCGCAGATGCCGCAGTCGACCGGGTGATTGAGCAGGATGAACTGCAGCGTCTCGCGCCGGCGCGCCTTCACCGCCTCGGAATCGGTCAGAACGCGCATGCCCTCGGTCACCGGCATGTTGCACGCGATTTCCATCCAGCTGCCGCCGCCGCCCTCGCCTTCGACCTCGACGACACAGATGCGGCAATTGCCGGCCACCGACAAATGCGGGTGCCAGCAGAACGTGGGAATGAAGAAACCGTTTGCGGCCGCCGCCTGCATGACGGTCTCGCCCTTCGCGGCCGAAACCGGCTGCCCGTTGATGAAGAAATCAGGCATGGACGGCCTCCCGCTCCGGCGCATCGACTTCGAGACGGCCTCCGCACTTCGATCGGCCATTGGCGATGAAATACTCGAACTCGTCCCGGTACTTGGCGATGATGCCGACGGTGGCGAAGCCGGCGGCGTCGCCCATGCCGCAGATCGTCGTGCCGTCATTGGCATGCGAAATGTGCACCATCGCGTCGATGTCTTCCGGCCGGCCCTGCGCCGGCGACGATGCGGTCGATGATCCGGTGCAGCCAGCCCATGCCCTCCCGACACGGCGTGCACTGGCCACATGACTCGTGGTGATAGAAGCGCAGCATCACCTGCAGCAGCCGGACCATGCAGGTGCCTTCGGCGATGACCACCATGCCGCCGGAGCCGACCTGCGAGCCGACCGCCTCCATCGCCTTGTGGTCGTAGGTCACGGTGGCGATGTCGGCGTCGGTCAGCACCTTGGTCGAGATGCCGCCAGGGATGATGCACTTCAGCTTCTTGCCTCCGAGCACGCCGCCACAGTCCTCGTAGATGAACTTCGCCACCGGATATCCGTACTCGACTTCGTAGACACCGGGCCTGGCGACGTGACCGGAGATCGAGACCAGTTGCGTGCCCGGGCTCTTCGCCGTGCCAATCTTGCGGAACTCCTCGGCGCCCATACGGACGATCACTTCGACGTTCGACAAGGACTCGACGTTGTTGATGACGGTCGGGCGCTGGTACAGCCCCCTGACCGTGAGGCGCGGCGGCCGGTTGCGCGGGTAGCCCTTCTTGCCCTCGATCGACGTGATCAGTGCCGAGGCTTCGCCGCAGACGTACGAGCCGGCACCGCGGTAGACGACGAGATCGCACGAAAACTCGGTGCCGAGGATGCGCTCACCGAGCAGCCCCGCCTCGTAGGCCTCATCGACCGCGCCCTGCAGCCGGTGATACGGCAGGTCGAATTCGCCGCGGATGTAGACGAAGGCATTGCGCACATCCAGCGCATACGCCGCGATCAGCATCGACTCGACCAGCTGGTGCGGCGAGTTCTCGAGGATCCAGCGGTCCTTGAACGTGCCGGGCTCGCCCTCGTCCGCGTTGGCGCAGAGGTAGTGTGGCTGGGAGTCGTTCAGGTGGATCACCGCCCACTTGCGACCGACCGGGAACGCGGCGCCGCCATGGCCGAGGATGCCGGCCGCCGTGACTTCCTTCGTCACCTGTTCCGGCGTCATCGAGGTCAGCACCTTGGTCAGGGTCTGGTATCCACCGCGCGCGCGCACCTCCGACAGCAGGTGCGAGGTCGGCGTGACCGGGAAGGTCATCAGCAGTTTCTTCCCTGTCATTTCAGCTGCTCCAGCAGGTCGTCCAGCTTCTCGACCGTCATGTTCTCGTGGTAGGTCTCGTTGACGATCACGACCGGCGCGGTGCCGCACGAGCCGAGACATTCGGCGTGGTCGAGCGTGAACCGGCCGTCGGCCGTGGTCTGTCCCGGTCGGATACCCAAGCGCTGCGACAGGTGATCGATCATGCGTTCGGCACCACGCATCGAGCACGACACGTTGCGACACGCCTGCAGGTGCCAGCGCCCGATGGGCTGCGTCGGTACTGCGTGTAGAACGACAGCACCTCCTCGACCTGGATGCGCGGCACGCCGAGGTACTCGACGAGCCAGTCGATGTCCTCGTCCGCGACATAGCCGCGCTCCTTCTGGATGCGACGCAGGCACGGCAGCGTCAGCGACGACTCGAAGCCCGCCGGATAGCGTTTCTTCAGCTGCTCGAACTCCGGGAGCAGATGGCGCATCGAGCTCATCTATCGCACTCCCCGCCGATCATGTTGATCGAGCCGAAAGTCGGAATCAGGTCGGCCAGCTGATAGCCGTCCAGCATCTTGTGAGCGCCGCCCATGTGCACGAACGACGGCGAGCGCACGTGCACCTTGTGCGGCGTGCCACTGCCGTCGCTGACCAGGAAGAAGCCCAGCTCGCCATTGGCGCCTTCGTGCGCCACGTAGATCTCTCCCGCCGGCACTTGCGGCCCGTCCATGATCAGCTTGAAGTGGTTGATCAGCGACTCGATCTCGTTGTAGACAAGCGGCTTGGGCGGCAGCGTGCAGCGGCGATCGTCGACGTTGATCGGCCCTGCCGGCAGCATGTCGATCAGCTGGCGGATCATGTGCACCGACTCGTCCATCTCGCGCATCCGGACGTAGTAACGGTCGTAGTTGTCGCCCTTGATGCCGACCGGAATCTCGAAGTCGAGTTCGGCGTAGGCGAGGTACGGCGTGTCCTTGCGCAGGTCGCGCGGCGCACCGGTGGAACGCAGGATCGGGCCGGTGTAGCCCCAATGGATCGCATCGGCCGTCGTCAGCACACCGACGTCGCGGGTGCGATCGATGAAGATGCGATTGCGGTCTATCAGTCCGTGAACCCGGCCGATGAACTCCTCGTACTGGACGAGGATCTGCTCGAGCCGCTTGAGCCAGCCGTCGGGCAGGTCGCGTGCCAGGCCGCCGATGCGGCCGTAGCTGTAGGTGACGCGCGCGCCGGTGAGGTCCGCGATGTGCTCATAGATGTAGTCGCGGATCATCACCAGGTACAGGAACGCCGTCATCGCGCCGAGTTCCATCAGCGACGCGGCGATGCAGGTCAGGTGGTCGGCCAGCCGCGAGTACTCGGACAGCAACGTGCGCAGATACTTCGTGCGAGGCGTGATCTCGACGCCCATCAACTGTTCGACGGCGTCGCAGTAGGCGAAGTCGTTGATCAGCGCGGAGCAGTAATTGAGCCGGTCGACATACGGGATCAGGTTGTGCCAGGTGTGGTCCTCGCACTCCTTCTCGAAGCCGCGATGCAGGTAGCCGCAGTGCACGTCGGTGCGAAGGATCTTCTCGCCGTCGAGTTCGGCGACGATATGGATCGTGCCGTGGGTGGCCGGGTGCGACGGTCCGATGTTGACGATGACCGTGTCGTCACGCAGCGGCGTGGTGAACGCCGGACGGATCGGGTTGGGGATCTTCATCTCCATGTCAGTTCCCGCCCGTCCGGTCAGCGATGTCGAACCCTTCGCGGTACTGCACCAGCGGCTGCTCGCCGAGCTTTGGATAGTCCTTGCGCAGCGGATAGCCGACGAACCCCTCGTACAGCAGGATCGGCCGCAGGTCCGCATTGCCATTGAAGCGGATCCCGTACATCTCGTGACACTCGCGCTCGAGGAATCCGGCCGAGCCATACATTGACGTCAGCGACTCCACCACCGGATCGCTTTCGGCGACCTGTGTTTTCACGCGCACCCTGACGCGGTGCGTCGTCGAATAGAAGTGCCAGACGACATCGAAGCGCGGCTGCCGGCTCGGCCAGTCGATCGCCGTGATGTCGAGCAGCATGTCGAACTTGCACGCTGACTTCAGCGTCTGCGCCAGGCCGATCAGCTGCGTCGGAGCGATCTCGACGACCAGCGTGCCGTGCGACACCGAGCTCGAGGTGGCGAGGCGGTCGAGCTGTGAGGCGATCGAGTCCAGGATCGGCGCGGCCATCAGAAGTCCTTCGTCAGGATCGGGTGCTTCTGGCGCGCGATCTTGTCCTGGAGCTGCATGATTCCGTCGATGACGGTCTCGGGCCGCGGCGGGCACCCGGGAATGTAGACGTCGACCGGGATGATGCGGTCGATTCCGGCCACGGCCGCATAGTTCTGATAGAAGCCGCCACTGGAGGCGCAGACGCCAAACGCCATCACCCACTTCGGCTCGCACATCTGCTCGTACACCTTCAGCAGGATCGGCGCCTGCTTGTGCGTGACGGTGCCGACGACCATCAGCAGGTCGGCCTGGCGCGGTGAAAAGCGCGGCAGTGCGGCGCCGAAGCGGTCGGTGTCATACGGCGACGAACTCACCGACATGAATTCCATCGCGCAACACGCTGTCACGAACGGGTACGGAAACAGCGAGAACTTGCGCGCCCAGCCGCAGAGTTCGTCCTTCTTCGTGGTCAGATACTCGAACGCCGCGCTCTTGCCGCCCGTGGCGGACACGATGGGAATCGTCGGATGGCTGCCGTTCACTCGGTCACCCCTTCGATCAGTCGCGCGCGATAGACGTAGAGCAGGATCAGCACGAGCAAGGCCATGAAGATCACGAACGTGACCAGCATCGCGCCGGTGACTGGCTGGGCGCCCAGCGCCCAGATGAACAGGAACACCGTCTCCAGGTCGAACAGGATGAAAACGATCGCGACTGCGTAGTACTTGATCGGCACCGCCTTGACATTGCGCGGATCGACCGGCTCGGCACCGCACTCGAACGGCTCGAGCTTCACCGCGCTGTCGACCGGCTTGGGACCGAGCACCTTGTTCAGTACCAGCATCAGCGCCACGATTCCCAGGATCGCAATCATGTAGATCAGGAAGACGACATAGGGATTCATCGTGCGTGGCCTCCTGCGCGGCGTCCGACCCTCATGCCACGTAGCTCGGGTACTCGGGCTGGTACATCTGCATCCGGATGTAATCGGCGAGATTGCCGGGCCGTTCGATGCCTGCGAGATCGTCGCGGTAGGCGACCTCGGCGACGGCGGTCGCGACCCGCAACGAGGCCAGACGGATGGCACTGAGCGGCGGATAGAGGCTGCCCTGGTCCAGATCTGCCGCCGTTACCGTCTCCGCAAGCGCCCGCGCGGCGGCCATGAACATGTCGTCGGTCACCCTCGACGTCCCGGCGGCGATCGCACCCAGGCCGACGCCCGGGAAGATGTACGAGTTATTGCCCTGGCGCGACACGTAGCGGCGACCGTTGTAGTCGACCGGGTCGAACGGGCTGCCAGAAGCGAAGAGCGCCTTGCCGCCGGACCACTCATAGGCCTGCTCCGCCGTGCACTCGGCGCGCGAGGTCGGGTTCGACAGCGCGAACACGATTGGCCTCTCGTTCAGCTGCGTCATGGTCTCGATGACCTCGCGCGTGAACGTGTTCGGCGTGGCGCTGACGCCAATGATTGCCGTCGGCTTCAGTGCCTTCACCGCGCCGATGAAGTCACCGACCGGCGCGTGCGCATGCGCATACGGTTTCTTGTGCTCCGCGAGTTCCTTGCGGTCGGCCACCACGAGTCCCTTGGAGTCGACCAGCCAGCAGCGTCCGCGCGCTTCGCGCTCGCTCAGGCCGTCGGCGCGCATCGCCGCAACGAGCAGGTCCGAGATTCCCGTGGCCGCCTCTCCCGCGCCGAGGCACAGGAAGGTCTGCTCGCTCATCTTCTTCTTCGTGACCCGCAGCGCGGAAAAAATGCCGGCGACGGTGACGCTCGCGGTGCCCTGGATATCGTCGTTGAACGAGCAGATGCGGTCGCGGTAGCGCCGCAGCAGCCGGAACGCGTTGTGGTTAGCGAAGTCCTCGAACTGAACCAGCACGCCCGGGAAGACGGCCTGAGTCGCTTCGATGAACTCCTCGACCAGTTCGTCGAACTCGGCGCCGACGAGACGCTTGTGCCGCGTACCAACATAAAGTGGATCGTTGATCAGGGCCTCGTTGTTGGTGCCGACATCGAGCATGACGGGCAGGCAGCGGCGTGGATGCACGCCGGCGCAGGCCGTATACAGCGCCAGCTTGCCGATCGGGATGCCCATCCCGTTGGCGCCGAGATCACCCAGTCCCAGGATGCGCTCGCCGTCGGTCACGACGATGATCGCGGCTTCCTTGTAAGGCCAGTTCGAGAGCACCTGCTGGATGTGCCCGCGGTCCGCCGCGCTGACATAGAGCCCCCGCGGACGCCGGTAGATGTGCCCGAACTGCTGGCACGCGAGTCCGACCGTCGGCGTGTAGATGATCGGCATCATCTCGTCCGGGTTCTCGACGATCACGCGGTAGAAAAGCGTCTCGTTCCGGTCCTGCAGCGACTCGAGCATGATGTACTTGGCGAGGTTGGTCTGCAGGCGGCGGAAGTTCTCCAGCACGCGCGTGACCTGCTCCTCCTGGGTCGAGATATGCGGCGGCAGCAGTCCCCGCAGGCCCAGCATGTCGCGCTCTACCGCCGAGAACGCGGTGCCCTTGTTCAGCGTCGGATCACGCAGCAGCGCGGTGCCGCGCGGGAACCACTCCGGCAGCGGGGGTGGCAGGACTCGTTGGGCTCGTCGTTGCAGCATCGTTGGTGCCTCTCCTCCCTCTGTTCCATTCGGCTCGCTCAGACTCTCGCGCCCACCGCGTTGCGCATGTCCCGCGCAGTGCGGCAACGCTACGGGGCCGCGGGATTATCGGATTGACACCTGTCAAACGAGCGCGGCTTGTGTAACGGGTAGCGTCAACTGTGCAGCTGGTCGTACTTCGCCTTGAGCTGGTCCGGCGTTTCCTTGTGGTTCGGATCCGGAATGATGCAGTCGGCCGGACACACGTCGACGCACTGCGGCGTGTCGTGCGCGCCGACGCACTCCGTGCACTTGCCCGGGTCGATCGTGTAAATCGGGCTGCCGACGCTGATCGCCTCGTTCGGGCACACCGGCTTGCAGGCATCGCACGCGGTGCAATCGTCCATAATGATCAGGGCCATGGGTTCCTCCTGGAAAGGTACGGTAGGTGGCCGGCTCGGGCATCCGGTCTAGACGAACTCGCCGGTGTAAGACGTCAATGCCTTCATGTAGTTGGCCCGCTCGAAGGCGTCGGGGTCGGGGCAGGCCTGCTGGCTGAGCGAGCCCTTCATCTGTTCAACCGAGGAATACTCTCGCTCGTCGAGCCAGTCCGCGACGCCCCGCACCAGCGTTCCGACGTGGGACGGCCCCTTCTGCAGCAGGCTGCTCGCCAGCATTACGCAGTCAGCCCCCGCCAGCAGCAGCTTCAGCACGTCTGCGGGCGTGTGCGCACCTCCGGTGGCCGCCAGGCTGGCGGCCACGCGCCCGCGCAGGATTGCGATCCAGCGCAGCGCCAGGCGCAGCTCGTCCGAGGTCGAGAGCACCAGGTGCGGCGCGACCTGCAGTTCCTCCAGCTCGATGTCGGGCTGCAGGAATCGGTTGAACAGCACCAGCCCCGAGGCGCCGGCTTGCGCGAGCCGGCTCGCCATGTTGGCCATCGCGCTGAAGTACGGCGCGACCTTGACCGCGACCGGGATCTTCACCTGCCTGGCCACCGACTGCACGAGGTCGATGTAGCGCGCTTCGACGGTGGCGCTGCTGTCGTCGAGCTTGGTGGCGAGGAAGTACACGTTCAGTTCGATCGCGTTTGCGCCTGCCTGCTCGAGCTGCTTCGCCATGCCGGTCCAACCGCCGGGCGTATAGCCGTTCAGGCTGGCGATCACCGGCACCGACAACGCTTTCCGGGCGTCGGCAATCAGCGTCAGGTAGCGGTCCGGCCCGGTGTTGTAGTGCTGCTGCTCCGGGAAGAAGCCGCGCGCCTCCGGCGACAGTTCCGCGCCGTACAGCATCAGGTTGTGGGTAGACATCTCGTCGTGCTCGATCTGCTCCTCGAACAGCGACGGCAGGACGACGGCGGCCACGCCTGCATCGTCGAGCCGCTTCAGGCTGTCGATCGAACCGGTCAGCGGCGACGCCGATGCAACGATCGGGTGCTTGAGCGCCATCCCGAGATAACGGGTGCTCAGGTCGATGCTCATGATTGGGCCTCCTGAGGCTGGGCTTTCGAAGCTTCCGCAGCGGGCTCTTTGTCAGCTGCTCCCGCGCCCTCGGCCGCGCCGGCTTCGGCAATTACCCGATGCACACCGGCCACCTGCTCGTAGAACTGCCAGCGGGCATCGGCTTCGGCCTGGGCCTGCTGCGACAGCACCTTGGCACGGGCCGGATCGGCCTGCGCCAGCATCGCGAACCGCCCTTCCTTCATCGTGAACTGCTCGAGCGGCACCGTCGGCTTGCGTGAATCGAGCTTGAGCGGCTGGTCGGCGCCGCCCATGCCGAGCCGCGGGTCGTAGTGATACAGCGTCAGGTAGCCGCTCTTGACCGCGTCGCGCTGGTGGCTGAACCCGGTCGTCATGTCGATGCCGTGCGCGATGCAGTGGCTGTACGCGATGATCAGCGACGGCCCGTTCCACGCCGCCGCCTCCTGGAAGGTGCGGACCGTGTGCACCGGGTTGGCGCCCATCGCGACCTGCGCGACGTACACATTGCCGTACGCCATCGCGATCATGCCGAGGTCCTTCTTGCCGATCGACTTGCCGGCGGCGGCGAACTTGGCCACTGCGCCGCGCTGCGTCGACTTCGATGCCTGGCCGCCGGTGTTGCTGTAGACCTCGGTGTCGAGCACGAGGATGTTGACGTTGCGGCCGGAGGCAAGCACGTGGTCGAGCCCGCCATAGCCGATGTCGTAGGCCCAACCATCGCCGCCGACGATCCAGACGCTGCGCGTCACCAGGCTGTCGGCGACCGCCAGCAGCCGGCCAGCTTCCGGAACGCCCAGCTTCGGCAGCATCGCCTTCAGCTGCTTGACTCTCGCCCGCTGCGCCTTGATCTCGCCGTCGTTGTCCTGACGCGCGCCGAGCAATGCATCCGCCAGTTCCGGCCCGATCCGCTCACGCAATTGCGCCACCAGCATCTGCGCCAGTTTCTGCTGTGCGTCGAGCGCGAGCCGCATGCCGAGGCCGAACTCCGCGTTGTCCTCGAACAGGCTGTTGGCCCAGGCCGGTCCCTGCCCTTCGGCGTTTTTCGTGTACGGCGTTGACGGCAGGTTGCCGCCGTAGATCGACGAGCAGCCGGTGGCATTGGCGATGACGAGGTGGTCGCCGTAGAGCTGCGACAGCAGCTTCAGGTACGGAGTCTCGCCGCACCCCGAGCAGGCGCCCGAGTACTCGAACAACGGCTGCCGCAGCTGCGAGCCGCGCAGCCCGTCGATGGTGTCGAACGACGGCCGGACTTCCGGAAGGCTCAGGAAGAACTCGTAGTTGGCACGCTCGGCCTCGAGATGCTCGAGCTTCGTCGACATGTTGATCGCCTTGTGCTTGACGACCTCCTTGCTGCGCGTCGGGCAGACGTCCACACAGGCCCCGCAGCCCGTGCAGTCTTCCGGAGCGACCTGCAACGCGTACATCATCCCTTCGAGGCTGTCCTTGCGACTCCATGGCACCGCCTTGAAGGTCGACGGTGCACGCTTCATTTCCTCAGGAGAGAACACTGTCATGCGGATTGCCGCATGCGGGCACACCAGCGGACAGATAGCGCACTGGGTGCAGATCTTCTCGTCCCAGATCGGGATTTCCTGCGCGATGCTGCGTTTCTCCCACTGCGTGGTGCCGGTCGGGAAGGTGCCGTCGACCGGCAGCGCCGACACCGGCAGCAGGTCGCCCTTGCCGTCGAGCATCATCGCCGTCACGCGCTGCACGAAGTCGGGTGCGGCCTTCGGCACGATCGGGCGACGCGACAGCAGCGAATCGGCCTTGCCGGGCACCTTGACCTCGGCCATCGCCGCCAGCGACGCATCGACCGCCGCAAAATTGCGTGCCAGCACGGTTTCGCCGCGCTTGCCATAGGTCTTGCGGATCGCTTCCTTGATCTTGGCGATCGCCTCGTCGCGCGGCAGGATGCCGGAGATCGCGAAGAAGCACGCCTGCGTGACCGTGTTGATGCGGCCGGCCAGTCCCGCCTGCTTCGCGACCGCCAGTGCGTCCACCACGAAGAATTTGAGCTTGCGTTCGACAAGGGTCTGCTCCGCGCCTCGCGCGGCAGCTTGCCCCACACCTCATCCGGGCCGTACGGACTGTTCAGCAGGAACGTCGCTCCCGGACGGGCGAGCTCCAGTACGTCGAGCTTTTCCATGAACTCGAACTGGTGGCACGCAACGAAATCGGCCTGGCCGATCAGGTAGGACGAGTCGATCGGCTGCGGCCCGAAACGCAGGTGAGACACCGTGATCGCCCCCGACTTCTTGCTGTCGTAGACGAAGTACCCCTGCGCATAGAGCGGCGTGTTCTCGCCGATGATCTTGACCGTGTTCTTGGTCGCGCCGACGGTGCCGTCGGCACCGAGGCCGTAGAACACCGCGCGGGTGACACCCTTGGCTTCGGTGACGAAGTCCGGGTCCCACTTCAGCGACAGCCGGTGACGTCGTCGAGGATGCCGACCGTGAAATGGCGCTTCGGCTGCGGCTGCTTCAGCTCGTCGAGCACGGCCTTGGCCATCGCCGGCGTGTATTCCTTGGACGATAGGCCGTAACGCCCGCCGATCACGAGCGGCAGCCGCATGTCCTGCGGCCAGCCTTCGGCGAGCGCGGTGACGACGTCGGTGTACAGCGGTTCGCCGACGGCACCCGGTTCCTTGGTCCGGTCCAGCACTGCGATCGACTTGACGCTTTTCGGCAGCGCGCGACGAAGGCCTGCGACGTCGAACGGCCGGTACAGGCGAACGGTGACGAGGCCGACCTTCTCGCCGGCAGCGGCGAGCTTTTCGACCGCCTCGCGCGTCGCGCCGACGCCCGAACCCATCTGCACGATCACCCGCTCCGCGTTCGGGGCACCGCTGTACCAGAACAGGCTGTAGCGGCGGCCGGCGACCTTCGCGAATCGCTGCATCGCTTCCGTAACGATCGCCGGCGCCGCCGCGTAGAACGGATTGCAGGCCTCGCGGGCCTGGAAGAACACGTCCGGGTTCTGCGCCGTGCCCCGGATCACCGGCGCATCCGGATTCAGCGCGCGCGCGCGATGCGCATGAACCAGTTCGTCGTCGATCAGCTGCCGGACATCCTCCTCCATCAGCAGATCGATCTTGTTCACCTCGTGGCTGGTGCGGAACCCGTCGAAGAAGTGCAAGAATGGCACCCGCGCCTTCAGCGTGGCCATGTGCGCAATCATCGCCATGTCCTGTGCTTCCTGCACACTCGACGAGGCGAGCAGCGCGAAGCCGGTGGTGCGCGCGACTCATCACGTCGCTGTGGTCGCCAAAGATCGACAGCGCGTGCGTCGCGAGCGTGCGGGCGGCGATGTGGAACACCGTCGGCGTCAGCTCGCCCGCGATCTTGAACATGTTGGGCAGCTTCAGCAGCAGCCCCTGCGACGCCGTGAACGTCGTCGTCATCGCGCCGGCCTGCAGCGAGCCGTGCACCGCGCCGGCTGCGCCGGCCTCGCTCTGCATCTCGATCACTTCCGGCACCTGTCCCCACAGGTTCTTGGTGCCGGCAGCCGACCAGGCGTCGGCCAGCTCACCCATCGTCGACGACGGCGTGATCGGGTAGATCGCGATGACCTCGCTCAGCATATGAGCGATGCGGGCGGCGGCTTCGTTGCCGTCGAGCACGTACGGATGTCTTGATCATGGCTCTCTCGGCTACAGGATGCCGGCCTTGCCGGCCTGCCAGCGGTGGAACTCGGTGGTCAGCAGCGCAACGTGTTCGCGCTCTTCGGCCGCGAGCTCGCTGTACAGCTCGCGCTCGACCGACCCGGCGGGAGCGCGCTCGCCCTCGCGCGCGAAGAACGTCGACGGCCCGCTCCTCGAACGCGATGGCGATACGGAAGAGGTTCGCCGGGTCCTCGGGTCTGCGGTCGATGCCAGCAAAGATCGCGGCGCGGTCGAGCTGGTAGTCGACCGATGGCTCCGGCAAGTCTGCGTGGTAACGCTTCGACAGCGTCTCCATGTGCTCCCGCTCCATCTCGGCGAACCGGCCGAACAGGTCCCGCAGGATGGGATCCTTCGCCTCGAGTGCGGCGCGCTGATAGAACGCGTGGCCGCCGAGTTCGATCTCGAACGCCTTGCGCATCGCTTCGAGTGCGCGGTCATCCTCGATCAAACCGCGCTGAAGCAGTTCGAGCTTGCCCTTGCAGTAGGGACACAGGCCGTAAGGGAACGCAAAGCCTTCGGCGACCTTATGGCACTCGGTGCATCGCCACGTGAGCTCCATTCCTGCGCAGCAGATGTAGGACTCCTCGCCTTCGAGCGCGCGGTGGCAGCGCGGGCAGGTGTTCATGGTCTCCGTCATCATGGTCTGGCCTCGGCAGTTGCAGGTTGGGCCGCGGCCGCGGCGGCGCCGATCGGCGCTGGCGGCACGAACGCATCCGCGTCGGCCTGCGTGATCGGCCACTTGGTCTTTCCGCTCGCGAGGTACGCGCCGATCGCACGCGCCGCGCGGCGCCCGGCGCCCATCGCCAGGATCACCGTGGCGCCGCCGGTCACGATGTCACCGCCGGCGAAGACACCCGGCACGCTGGTGGCCTGTGTGGCCGGGTCGGCGACGATGTAACCCCACTTGTTGAGCTCGAGGCCCGGCGTCGACTTGGTGACGATCGGGTTGGCCTTGGTGCCGAGCGCGTAGATCACCGTGTCGCATTCCAGCTCGAGGAACTCGTCCAGCGGAATCGGCTTGCGCCGGCCCTTCTCGTCCGGTTCGCCGAGCACCATCTTCTGAACTTTCATTCCCGCGCACGCCGCCGCTCGGCATCGACGAGGATCTCGACCGGTCCGTGCAGGAAGAAGAACTCGATGCCCTCCTCCTTCGCATGGCGCAGTTCCTCGATCCGCGCCGGCGCCTCCGCCTCCGAGCGGCGATAGACGCAGCGCACGGTCGGCGTGCCGAGCCGCTTCGCGACCCGCAGGCAGTCCATCGCGGTGTTGCCGGCGCCGATGACGACGACGCTCTTGCCGAGCGTGATCGGCGTGTCGAGGTACGGGAACTTGTCGCCGCCCATCAGGTTCACGCGCGTCAGGAACTCGTTGGCCGAATAGACCTGTCCGGCGAACTCGCCCGGGATACCGAGGAATGCCGGCGCGCCGGCCCCGGCGCCGACGAACGCAGCGTCGAAACCCATGTCGCCGAGCAGCTGCGCAATCGAGAACGTCTTGCCGATCACCTTGTTGGTCTCGAACTTGACGCCCATGCCCTTCAGGTTGTCGACCTCGCGGCTGATGATCTCGCGCGGCAGGCGGAACGACGGGAATGCCGTACTGCAGGACGCCGCCGACCACGTGCAGCGCCTCGAAGACGGTGACTTCGCAGCCGTACTTGGCGAGGTCCGCGGCCACCGCCAGACCAGACGGCCCGGAACCGACGATCGCGACCCTGCCGAGCGGCCTTTCGAAGCTGCGGCGGCGCCGCCTTCGGCGCATGCGCGTTGTCGCCGATGAAACGTTCGAGCCGGCCGATCGCCACCGACTCCATCGGCGTCTTCTTGTTCCGGCCGACGCGCACTGCGCCTCGCACTGCGACTCCTGCGGACAGACGCGTCCGCACACCGACGGGAACAGATTGGATTCGTTGATGACGCCGAGCGCGCCGTCGAGGTCACGCACCAGCAGGTGGCGGATGAAGCGCGGGATGTCGATACGACACCGGGCAGCCCGCGATGCAGGTCGGCTTGGTGCACATGATGCAGCGCTCGGCCTCCTCCAGCGCATCCGCCATGCTGTAGCCCAGATTCACTTCCTTGAAGTTGCGCGAGCGCTCGAGCGCATCGCGCTCCGGCATCTTCACCGCGTGCGGCGGCGAGGTCCTTGTACTTCTTGTAATTGCGCTTGCTCTTCTCGAACAGCTCCTTTCGACGTTGCAGACGTGCGCGTAGTCCTGCTCGCCGCCGACTCCTCGCCCTTGAAGCGCCGCTGGCGCAGCATCAGTTCCTTGAAGTCGACCAGCGTGGCCGTCGAAGTCCGGGCCGTCGACGCAGGCGAACTTGATCTCGCTGCCGACGCTGACGCGGCATGAGCCGCACATTCCGGTGCCGTCGACCATGATGGCGTTGAGCGACACCATTGTCTTGACGCCGAACGGCCGCGTCGTCTCGACACACGCGTTCATCATCGGCAGCGGCCCGATTGCGATGACCAGGTCCGGCTTGTCCTTCTCCAGCACCTCCTTCAGCGCCGCAGTGACGAAGCCCGGCTTGCCGTAGCTGCCGTCGTCGGTGCAGACGATCAGTTTGTCGCACTCGGCGCCGAACCGGTCTTCCCAGAACACCAGGTCCTTGTTGCGGAAGCCGATGATGCCGGTGGTGCGGTTGCCGGCCGCCTTGAACGCCCGCAGTTGCGGGTATACCGGCGCGACGCCGAGGCCGCCGCCGACCAGCACGACGTGGCCGACCTTGGCCACGTGCTGCGGCAGCCCGAGCGGGCCGACGAAGTCGGTGAAGCTAGTCGCCCTCCTTGTAATGGTCGCGCATTTCGAGCGTCGTCTTGCCGAGCGCCTGCATCACCATGCGTGATGGTGCCCTCGTCGCGGTCGAAATCGGCGACGGTCAACGGAATGCGCTCGCTGCCTTCGTGCAGGCGCAGCATGACGAAGTGGCCGGGCTGGGCGGACTTGCGCGACGTCGGGCACCATCACTTCCCAGAGGAAGGTCGTGTCCGAAAAGACTTCACGGCGTGAGATCGTGTACATGGCGCGGCTGACTCGGCGTGAACGGGCGAAATGCCTATGCGCGGGGATGCTCCCACCCCACTTCGCGCCGCCGTTGATCCCGGTCAACCGATCCGGATTGCGCAAGACCATTCCGCAAGGCGACATCCCATGATGGCTGCAGGGAGTTCGCGAAACCGTTCCGCCGCTTGATACCGGTCAACCACGATGCGCAACGGCGGACGACACTGCGGTCAGTTCCACCTGACGGCGCGCTCGTTGCGCGAACCCATGATGAACGCACACGCCAACCTCGCAGCGGCCATGGGCGGAGTCGCTCGTCCGCGCAAGAGCCGCTGGCCCGCCCGGCTCGATTTCGCCCAAAGCGCCAGCGGACTGATCCTCGGCCTGTTCATGTGGGGCCACATGTTCTTCGTGTCGTCGATCCTGCTCGGCAACGACGCGATGTGGACCATCACGAAGATGTTCGAGGGGTATTTCTTCTTCGGACGGCCTACCCCGGTGATCGTGTCGGGCGTCGTGGCGGTCGTGTTCATCCTGTTCATCGCCCACGCCGGGCTCGCGGTGCGCAAGTTCCCGATCAACTACGCGCAGTACCGCGTCTACCGCGACCACATGGGCATGATGCACCACGAGGACACGACGCTGTGGTGGTGGCAGGTCGTCACCGGCTTCGCGATGTTCTTCCTCGCGTCGGTGCACCTGTATCAGATGCTGATGCACCCCGGACTGATCGGCCCGTTTGAATCCGCCGACCGGGTCTGGAGCGGCCGCTGGTGGCCGCTGTACCTGGTCCTGCTGTTCTGCCGTCGAGCTGCACGGCGGCATCGGCCTGTACCGGCTCTGCGGTCAAGTGGGGCTGGTTCGCCGGCAAGGATGCCAACGCCACGCGCCGGAACCTGAAGAAGCTCAAGTGGGCGCTGTCGGTGTTCTTCATCGTGCTCGGCCTGACGACGCTGGCCGCCTACATGAAGATCGGCTACGCACCACCAGCGTCAACCCGGCGTGCAGCGTTACGCACCGGCGTGGCTGCAAACGCCACCGCAGGCAGCGCCTCCGGCCTGGTGGCCGTCCTGGCTAGGGAGACACCGCGATGAAAGTCGTCTACACCGATGTACTGGTCATCGGCGGCGGGCTCGCCGGTCTGCGCATGGCGATCGCCGCCAAGCGGCGCGGCCACGACGCGATCATCCTTTCGCTGGTGCCGGCCAAGCGCTCGCACAGCAAGGCGGCCCAGGGCGGCATGCAGGCAAGCCTCGGCAACGTGATCAAGGGCCAGGGCGACAACGAGGACGTGCACTTCGAGGACACGGTGCGCGGCTCCGACTGGGGCGCCGACCAGGACGTCGTGCGGATGTTCGTCAACACCGCGCCCAAGGCCGTACGCGAACTCGCGGCCTGGGGCGTGCCGTGGAGCCGCGTGCGCAGGGGCGACCGCCAGGTCGTCATCAACAGCCAGAAAGTCACGATCACCGAGCGCGACGAGGCGCATGGGCTGGTCGCGCAGCGCGACTTCGGCGGCACCAAGAAGTGGCGCACCTGCTTCGCCGCCGACGGGACTGGCCACTCGATGCTCACCGCGGTGGCCGACCGCGCGATCGCAGAGTCGATTCCGGTGCTCGAGCGCACCGAGGCGCTCGCGCTGATCCACGACGCGCGGCCGCTGCTACGGCGCGGTCGTGCGCGACCTGGTGACCGGCGAGCTATCCGCCTACGTCGCCAAGGCGACCGCGATCGCAACCGGTGGCGCCGGCCGCATCTACCAGGTGACGACCAACGCGGTGATCTGCGAGGGTATCGGGCACGCGATCGCGCTCGAGACCGGTGTGGCCGCGCTCGGCAACATGGAAGCGGTGCAGTTTCACCCGACAGGGATTTTCCCGGCCGGCATCCTGGTTACCGAGGGTTGCCGCGGCGACGGTGGGCTGCTCAAGGATGCCGATGGCCACCGCTTCATGCCCGACTACGAGCCGGAGAAGAAGGAGCTTGCGTCGCGCGACGTCGTGAGCCGACGAATGGAGGAACACATCAAGAAGGGCAAGGGCGTGAAGTCGCGCTTCGGCGACCACATCTGGCTCGACATCACGCTGCTGGGCGAGAAGCACATCCACACGAACCTGCGTGAGGTGTGGGACATCTGCCACTACTTCCTCGGCATCGACCCGACCAAGGACATGATCGCGGTGCGGCCGGCGCAGCACTACACGATGGGCGGCGTGCGCACCAACTACACCGGCGAGAGCCCGACGCTGAGAGGACTGTTCGCGGCCGGCGAGGCCGCGTGCTGGGACATGCACGGATTCAACCGCCTCGGCGGCAATTCGGTCGCCGAGACGGTCGTCGCGGGCATGATCGTCGGCGAGTACATCGCTGACTTCTGCGACAAGCGCGACAACGACGTCAACATCCCGACCGGGCGTCGTGCGCGACTTCCTGCAGCGACGAACAGGCGAAGCTCGACGGCATCCTGCTCGGCAAGGGCACCGAGGATGCCAGCGCGATCAAGACCCGGATGCAGGAAATCATGACCGGCAAGGTCGGCATCTTCCGCAGCGGCAAGGACCTGGAGCAGGCCGTCGACGAACTGCAGAAGCTGCTTGTCCGCAGCCGCAATATCGGCCTTAAGGCGCGGTCCGCCGGCGCCAATCCCGAGCTCGTCACGGCTTATCGCGTGCAGAAGATGCTGAAGCTGGCGCTGTGCGTTTCCTACGGCGCGCTGGTCCGCACCGAAAGCCGCGGCGCGCACTTCCGCGAGGATTACCCGCGTCGCAACGATGCGGAATGGCTGAAGCGCACGCTCGCGACCTGGCAGGGCGACGCGACACTGCCGACGCTCGCCTACGAAGCGCTCGACATCAGGAAGATGGAGCTGCCGCCCGGCTGGCGCGGCTACGGCGCGAAGGACTACGTCGACCATCCGGACACCGCCGCGCGGCAGGCCGAGGTCGATGCCGTCAAGCAGAAGATCGCCGACCGATTCGATCGGCAGCGCGCGCTGATGCCGTACGAGCATCTGCTGCCGAAAGAACTGCGCGGCAGGAACGAGCGGATCGACGAGCAGCTTCCGCCAGCCCCGCCGAGCGCCGCAGAGGAAGCCGCGGACACCGGCTTCCTGTGGGAAAACGAGTAGTCGTCACCGACGAATCCAACCCCGGGAACATCGATGAAGGCATCCCAGAACCCGCCGAAGGTCGGCGACAAGATCCGCCTGCGCGTCATGCGCTACAACCCGGCCGACCCCGCCAGCGTCCCGCATCAGCAAACCTACGAGCTCGAGCAGAGCGGAAGGCATGACGCTCTTCATCGCGCTCAGCGAGATCCGCGACAAGATCGATCCGTCGCTGCAGTTCGACTTCGTCTGCCGCGCCGGCATCTGCGGCAGCTGCGCGATGGTGATCAACGGGCGCCCCGGGCTCGCCTGCCGCACGCTGACGAAGAACGTCGGCCCTGAGATCACGCTGGCGCCGCTGCCGGTCTTCAAGCTGATCGGCGACCTGTCGGTCGACACCGGCAACTGGATGCGCGCGATGAGCGAGCGGCTCGAGACCTGGGTTCACATGAAGCAGCAGGAGGTCGACCTGCAGCAGCATCGAGGAACGGATGGACCCGGATCTGGCCGAGAAGATCTACGAGCTCGACCGCTGCATCGAATGCGGCTGCTGCGTGTCGGCCTGCGGCACCGCGCGGATGCGCGAGGACTTCGTCGGCGCCGTCGGACTCAACAAGATCGCGCGCTTCCGTCTCGATCCGCGCGACGCGCGCACCGACGCCGACTACTACGAACTGGTCGGCGACGACAACGGCGTGTTCGGCTGCATGTCACTGCTGGGCTGCCACGACGTCTGCCCGAAGGACCTGCCGCTGCAGACACAGATTGCTTTTATCCGCAGGAAGATGGTTGCCGAAGGAATGAAGTAAGCAGACGACCACCGGGCCTGCGATCATCTGAAAGGAATCGCAATGGCACGAATCGAGAAGGACTTCCTGGGACAGAAGGAGCTCCCGGACACCGCGTACTACGGCGTGCAGACGCTGCGCGGCAAGGAGAATTTCCACATCACCGGCATCCCGATGTCGACGGAGCCCTACTTCGTCAAGGCATTGGGGTACGCCAAGAAGGCCGCCGCGCTTGCCAATCGCGACCTCGGCGTGCTTGATCCAAAAGTCGCAAATGCCATCGCGGCGGCGTGCGACCGGCTGATCGCCGGCGAGCTGCGCGACCAGTTCGTCACCGACTTCATCCAGGGCGGCGCCGGCACCTCGACCAACATGAACGCGAACGAGGTGATCGCCAATGTTGCGCTGGAAAGCCTTGGACATAAGAAAGGCGAGTACCAGTACGTCAACCCGAACGACCACGTGAACTTCGGGCAGTCGACCAACGACATGTACCCGACCGCGTTCCGGCTCGCGCTGATCCTGCGGCTCGGCAGCTACATGGAGGCATTGACGAAGCTGCAGGAGGCCTTTTTCGCCAAGGGCAAGGAATTCAGCAAGGTCCTGAAGATGGGCCGCACCCACCTGCAGGACGCGGTGCCGATGTCGCTCGGCCAGGAATTCCACGGCTGGGGCACGACGATCGGCGAAGAGGTGCAGCGCATCGCCGAAGTACGGCAGTTCCTGCACGAGATCAACCTCGGCGCCACTGCGATCGGCACCACCGTGACGGCACACCCCGGCTATCCCGAACTGGCAACCAAGTACCTGTCGGAACTCACCGGCTTCAAGTTCATCCTGGCCGGCGACCTGATCGAGGCCACCTCGGACACCGGTGCCTACGTGCTGCTTTCCGGCGTGCTGAAGCGCACGTCGTCGAAGCTGACGAAGATCTGCAACGACATCCGCATGCTGGCCAGCGGGCCGCGCTGCGGCTTCAACGAGATCAACCTGCCGCAGATGCAGCCGGGCTCGTCGATCATGCCGGGCAAAGTCAATCCGGTCATCCCGGAAGTCGTCAACCAGACCGGCTTCCTCGTCATCGGCCTCGACCTGACGGTGACGCTGGCCGCCTCGGCCGGGCAGTTGCAGCTCAACGTGATGGAACCGGTGATCACGTTCGCGCTGTTCACGTCGATCTCGACGATGGAAAACGCCGTCAACAGCCTGCGTGTGAACTGCATCCAGGGCATCACCGCCAACGCCGATCGCACGCGCGAAATGGTGCTGAACTCGCTCGGCATCGTGACGGTGCTCAAGCCCTCGCTCGGCTACAAGCAGTGTTCCGACATCGCCAAGGAAGGTTTCGAGACCGGCAAGTCGCTGCATGACATCGTGGTCAAGGAGCGCAAGCTGCTCACGCAGCAGAAGTGGGACGAGGTCTTCTCGTTCGAAAACCTGATCGCTCCGAAATTCGAACAATAACGGCGCGTTGAGCCGGCCGGTCCAGCCGGCCAACGGAACCGTTCTCCCCTGGGGAGGGGAATCATGACACTCGCTATTTTTCTGCAGTTCGTGGTCGTCCTGGCCGCGATCTGGATGGGCGCGCGCTACAGCGGCGTCGGCCTCGGCCTCTGGGGCGCGGTCGGCCTGCTGGTGTTGGTGGTCGTCTTCGATGTCGCGCCGACGTCGCCGCCGATCGACGTGATGCTGATCATCCTGGCGGTCATCATGGCCGCCAGCGTGATGGATGCCGCCGGCGGCATCGACTTCCTGGTCAGCATCGCCGAGCGCATCATCCGCGCCAACCCGAAATACGTGACGATCGTCGCGCCGCTGACCACCTGGAGCTTCACCTTCGTTTCCGGGACCGGGCACATCGTCTATCCGCTGCTGCCGGTGATCTACGAGACCGCGCACCAGAACGGTATTCGTCCCGAGCGGCCGATGGCGATTGCAACGATCGCCTCGCAGCAGGCGATCACCGCCAGCCCGGTCGCGGCGGCCACGGCCGCGATGATCGGGCTCTTTGCCGAAAAGGGGATGACGCAGTGGGGCCTGCCGCAGATCCTGATGGTGTGCGTGCCGGCAACGCTGACCGGCGTGCTCGCCGGCGCCATCGTCTCGATGTTCCTCGGCAAGGACCTGAAGAACGACCCGGCCTACCAGGCGCGGCTGGCCGCGGGTGACGTTCCGCCGCCCAAGGCGCACGCGAAGAAGGGGTCGCTGAAGCCGTCCGCGAAGGTCTCGGCCTACCTGTTCCTGGTCGGCGTCGCGCTGGTGGTGCTCTTCGGCTTTTTCCCGGGCCTGCGTACGCTGCCCGGCGCCAAGGGCCCACTGGCAATGCCGACCGTCATCGAGATCGTGATGATGTCGGTGGCGGCGATCATGCTGCTGGCGACGAAGATCAATGTCGACGAGGTTCCGAAGACTGCGACCCTGCGTGCCGGGGTGGTCGCCGTGATCGGGATCTTCGGGCTGGCCTGGCTCGGCGACAGCTTCATTGGCGCGAACAAGGACGTCATCGTGCCGGCCATCGAAAGCTGGACCCAGGCCGCGCCCTGGACCTTCGCGTTCGGGCTGTTCTTCGCGTCGGTGCTGCTGTACAGCCAGGCGGCGACGACCCGCGCATTGATGCCGCTCGGCATCGCGCTCGGCATCCCGCCGCAGTTTCTTATTGCCATGTTCCCGTCGGTCAACGGATACTTCTTCATCCCGACCTACGGTTCGCTGATCGCGGCGATCAACTTTGACCTGTCGGGCACGACGAAGATCGGCAAGTACGTGCTGAACCACTCGTTCATGATTCCGGGCATCGTCGCGACGGCTGTGGCCGTGATCACCGGCCTCGCTCTCGCGAAGGTGATGTTCTGACCGCGCCGAAGGCATCAGGCCGCCCACGCAGCGGCGAAAGGCTCCCGGCTCGCCACGTGGATCCTCGTGGCCGCCGCGGCCGGCGTCGTCGCCGGCTGGGCCGGCCACGAGTTTTCGCCGGACGCAGCCGCGGCCGCGCGGCTCGCCGGCTACTTTTCGATTCTCTCGGACGTCTTCCTGCGGCTGATCAAGATGATCATCGCGCCGCTGGTGTTCGCCACCGTCGTGGCGGGCATCACCGGCATGGGCGACGCCAACGCCGTCGGCCGCATCGGCGCCAAGGCGCTGCTGTGGTTCATCACCGCCTCGCTGGTGTCGCTGCTGCTCGGCATGTTCTTCGCGAACCTGTTCCACCCGGGCCTGGATCTCGGCCTGCCGCTGCCCGAGAAGGACCTGGCGACGAATCTGAAGACCGGCGGGCTCAACCTGCGCGAATTCATCGCGCATGTGTTCCCGCGCAGCTTCTTCGAGGCGATGGCGACCAACGAGATCCTGCAGATCCTCGTGTTCTCCTGCTTCTTCGGATTCGCGATCACGACTCTGAAATCAGAGCCGGCGAAAACAATAACGTCGTTCATCAGCGAAATGGTGCCGGTGATGCTGAAGGTCACCGACTTCGTGATGTGGTTCGCGCCGGCCGGCGTGTTCGGCGCAGTGGCGGCGGCGATCACCACGCAGGGCCTCGGCATTCTTCGTGACCTACGGCAAATTCATCGGCTCGTTCTACGCCGCGCTGCTGGTGCTGTGGGCGATGCTGATCGGCGCCGGGTTCGTCTTCCTCGGTCCGCGCGTGTTCCATCTGATGGGGATGGTCAAGGAGCCGCTGCTCGTCGCGTTCACGACGGCGAGCAGCGAGGCTGCCTATCCGAAGCTGATGGAGCAGTTGCACAAGTTCGGCGTCAACGACCGCGTCACCTCGTTCGTGCTGCCGCTCGGCTACTCGTTCAACCTCGACGGTTCGATGCTGTACCAGTCGTTCGCCGCGCTGTTCATCGCGCAGGCCTACGGCATAGAGATGAGCTTCGGCCAGCAGCTCACGCTGCTGCTGGTGATGATGGTCAGCAGCAAGGGCGTCGCAGGCGTGCCGCGCGCCTCGCTCGTCGTCGTCGCGGCGGTGCTGCCGACCTTCGGCTTGCCGGAGGCAGGCCTGCTGCTGATCATGGGCATCGACCAGTTCCTCGACATGGGCCGCACGGCGACGAATGTCATCGGCAACAGCATCGCGACCTCGGTCGTCGCCAAGTGGGAAGGCCAGCTCGAATCCGAGCCGGCGGACGCTCCGGCAGGCGCGGCCGCGATCCACCGGCTGATGCGGACCGGGCGATGAGCGCGCAGCGCATCCCGCAGCTCTGCGCCTCGGTGCGCCTGATCCTTGCAGGCGCGCTCGCGCTGCTGCTGGCCGGCGCGGCGTCGGCACAGCCGGCAGACGCCGACGCGCAGGCACTTAGCGGCGTCCTCAAACGCATCCACGATACCGCGACCGTGCGTCTCGGCTATCGCGAAGGCGCCGTGCCGTTTTCGGCTCGCGGCGTCACCGGCGAGCCGCACGGCTACTCGATCGACCTGTGCCGCGCGATCATCGAGGACATCGCCGCGGCCGTCGGCGGCGCCGACTTGCGGTCGAGTTCCGGCAAGTCACGCCCGCCGACCGCATCGAACAGGTCGTCGATGGCCGTGTCGACCTCGAATGCGGGGCAACGACGAACACCGCCGAACGGCGCGAGCGCGTCGCGTTCTCGCCGCTCATCTTCATCGCCGGGCACGCAGCTGCTTGGTCCGGCGTGGCAGCGCGATCCGCTCGTTGCGCGACCTCGCCGGCCGCACTGTTGTCGTCGTCAGTGGCACGACCAACGAGCAGGTGCTGCGGCAGCCAGTCGGCGACAGTCCGCGGCCTGACTGTTCGTGGCCGACCGACTACCCGGCAGCGCTGGCCGGATTCGCACAGTGGCGCCGCCGACGCCTTTGCCGGAGACAACGTCCTGCTCGCCGCGTACCTGGCCGAGCACGGCCTGCGGCGGCGCTACGCAATCGTCGGCGAACTGCTGTCCTACGAGCCTTATGGCATGATGTTTGCGCGCGATGACGCGCTGGCTGCCGTGGTCCTCGCGGCCTTCAAGCGGCTGGCGACTACGCGCGAGCTCGCGGTGATCTACAACACCTGGTTCATGCGGCCGCTGCCATCCGGCGTCCGCCTGGGACTGCCTCTGAGCGGCCGGCTCGAGAGATCCTTCGAGATTCTTGGACTTCCCCCCGAATGAAGGCTGCGGCCGCGAAAGGCCGCGGACCGGCCATCGTTTAACTCGCCAGCTCCGCCGCACATGCCCGACGTCAGCACATTGCAGAAGCGGGTTCGTCGCGTCGGTCTGATCGGCGGTCCGGTGTTTGCCACCCTCCTTTACTTCGCGCTGCCAGCGGAGTACCGAGCCGCGGACGGCTCGACGGTGCCGTTCACGCAGGCCGGTCGCACCACGCTGGCGATGATGGCGTGGATGGCGACCTGGTGGATGACTGAGGCTGTGGAGATCGAGGTCACCTCCCTGCTTCCGATCGCGCTCTTTCCGCTGCTCGGCATCATGTCGCTCGGCAAGACGACCGCGAACTACGGCGCGGACGTCATCTACCTCTTCCTCGGCGGCTTCGTCATCGCACTGGCGATCGCGCGCTGCGGACTCGACCGGCGCATTGCGTTCTTCACGCTGCGACTCGTCGGCACCCGCCCGAAGGCGATCGTCGCCGGCACGATGGGCGCCACCGCTTTCCTCAGCATGTGGGTCTCGAACACCGCCACCGCGGCGATGATGATTCCGATCGTGCTTTCAGTGATCGACGTCGCACTGCGCAGCCGTACCGGCAAGGGGCTCTCCGAGCACGGCGGCATTCCGGAAGGGGACCGTGACGTGCGCAACTTCGCACTGTCTGCGTTGCTGGGCGTGGCCTACGCCGCTTCGATCGGAGGCCTAGGCACCATCATCGGGTCGCCGCCCAACGGAATCCTGGTGCGCTTCATCGAACAGGCCGCCGGAATCAGGGTCACTTTCGTGCAATGGATGATGATCGGTGTGCCCGCGATGCTCACTTTCCTGCCGCTGGCATGGTTCCTGAACACCACGCTGCTGTTTCCGACCAGGATGAAGGAGATCGAAGGTGGCGGGGACTACGTGCGCGAGCAGTGGTCGAAGCTTGGTCCCCTGAGCCGCGCCGAGCGCGCCACGCTCGCGGTGTTCGCCATGGCTGTCGTGCTGTGGATGACTGCACCGCTGCTGAAGGACTGGGAGATGGGCGGCATTCATCCGCTGGGCGGGCTGTCGGACGCCGGCGTCGCGATCATCGCCGCCGTGACGCTGTTCCTGATCTCGGTCGATCGCGAAAAGGGCGAGTCGCTGATGGACTGGGCGACCGCAGTTCAGCTTCCGTGGGGTGTGCTGGTCCTGTTCGGCGGCGGGCTTGCACTCGCATCGGCCACCGAAGCCAATGGCGTTCCGGGTTTCATCGGCAGCCTGGCTGCCGGCTTCTCGGCCTGGCCGGTCTGGCTGGTGCTGCTGGCGATCATCGCGATCATGGTGTTCATGTCGGAGCTGACATCGAACACGGCTCAGGTCGCGACGATGCTGCCAATCCTCGCCGCGCTGGCCCCGGTGCTGAAGATTCCGGCAGGACAGCTGCTGATACCGTCGACGATTGCCGCCAGCTGCGCCTTCATGATGCCGGTCGGCACGCCGCCCAATGCCATCGTATTCGGCACCGGGCTCGTGCGTATGCCGCAGATGATGAAGGCCGGCATCTGGCTCAACATCACCGGCATCCTGCTGATCTTCGCCCTGACGTTCACCGTCTTCATTCCGGTGCTGCGCGCCATTCGCGGCTGAGCCGCGGTTCCGTGATTCGCAGATATCGATCGCGTACAGCCCTGCGCGTGCGTCGCTAACTACTCATCGGCAGAAGCGCCGCCTTGCCGCGGCTCCCATTCAACTCGGGAGTCACATCGGCGCATTCACGACGACGTACTGCGAGCCTTGAGGTTGATACCAGGTGTTGCCGCACTGTTGGTACACCATGCCGCCAACGTTAACCGGCACGCATCCGGGCGGCGGCTGGTTCACGATCGAGCCGACGATTGCCGCGGTGACCGCCACCGTCGCCGTCACGGCCGCGGCCGTCGCAACCGGGTGATAGTCATTGTCCCAGCCGTTGTTGTTGCAGCAGCCGCCGCTTGCCTGGACATTGACGTTGCGGTTTACGTTGACATTCGTGTTGTTGACATTGTTGACGCTGGTGTTCCGCACGTTGTTGGTACGCGCATCGGCTTTGGTGTTGTTCACCTGCGCAGCCTGCCGGTTGGCTCCGCCCCCGCCCCCGCCCCCGCCGCCCGCCCGCGCGCCGCCTCCCGCGGACGCCTGCGGCGCCGCCTTGGCGCCGCCACCGCCTCCACCGCGTCCACCCGCCGCGTCGGCGAGCGGAACGAGCGCCATGCTGACGGCGATCGCGGCGGCTGCCGCAAGAACTGGTTTGCTGAACGACTTATTCATTTGGCGCTCCTCAATTGGTCTTGCGCGGAAGGATTTCGATCTTGGTCGATCCTTTCGGCGGCGTGAAGTTGAACGCTGCGTCGGTGAAGGCCGGCTTCAGGTTCCAGCTGATCTTGGTGACCGACTGCGGCCGAGCTTCGTCGTCCCGATTCGTGATGACGATTTTGCGCGGAAGCGGTTTGCCGCCCGTCGCGATCCAGATCTGCCAGTCGATCGAGGCCTGCCGGAAGGCGTAGTGATCACAGATCTCGCCGCTGACGATGTCCTGCCCGGCGTTCAACGCTGACTCGAACTTATCGACCTGGGCGGCCGGTGTCCCCCAGACAAAAAGGTCGGACAGCGGAATCTGGACGCCATAGCGCTCCTCGAGCCGATTGATCAGTTCGCCAAGCGACCCGCTGAATTCAACCGTTGAGTAGTACTTCTGTGCGGGCGCATACAAGGTAACCTTCTTGCCGTCATAGACGAGCTCACGGTCTGCTCGTGAACTCCGCATCACAGCGCGTAGCTTGTTCGGGCGGACAACCTCCAGGTTCGCCGTGGCCGTGTGCTGCAGCTTCTGTCCATCAGCCAGGACACGCTCGCCGGTCACTTCGGTCGAAACTCCGAAGCGTTTCAGCGTCTGCAGGTACGCACCCATGTCCTTCAGCGCCTGGACCGACGCAGGATCAACGGCATTCGCCGCCGGCGGCGCGCTCGCCGGGGCGGGCACCTGGGCGTGGACTCCCGGCGCCGCAAGCGACATGGCCAGCAGCCCGAAAAAGATTAGTCTTCTAACCATTGTCATCTCCTGGGTTGGAAACCGGGTCAACTTCGGGCGGCGCCCCAGCCGCGCGCGAAGTCACAAAGAGTGAAATTTACTCGCAAGACACAGCCGACTTAGAACGTACTCAGCTTGCCGTCCTTTGCGTCCGCATTCAGATGATTCTCGTCTCGTCCCGCTTCGTCCGCAATCGCGCGCCACACGGCGCGCGCTCGTCGCCGCGAAGCTACCCGTCCGATAAGCAAGGCTTCCTTGTGGGTCGTGGCAGGTCGTGCAGATCAATCCAAGAACGCAGTTGTGGGGCCACCCTCCTGCGTTCATACGCTCCGCAAGATCTCCATGGCCTTGTTCGCATCCGCGAGCGAATCAACTGCAACGTAGGCTGCGAACTGTTGCCCGATGACTGAGGCCGAGAAGCCGCGCAGGTTGATTCCCGCATCCGCCAGCTTCTGAGTCAGCTCCGCGGCCACGCCCGGCCGGTCCTGACCGATGGCCCGAACGGAGTGCAGGCTTTGCGAAACGTTGAAGCCCACTTGTGCGGCGACCCGGATCTCCCTGTCGTTCTGCAGCGGAGTTACGAACACGACACCGGTCCCCGGCTTGTCGGGTGCGCGGCGCGAAATGATGAATTGCAGATCCGCACCAGCAGACCGCAGCGCGTCCAGCAGCATCGCGAGACCGCCAGGCTTGTCTTGAATCGTTGCGGCCCAGACGTCCACACGTTCAACAAAAGGTTCCACGGCGCCCTCCTTTCGAGTTCTTCTTGCGCTTCGCAAAGGCTAGACCTTGACCGGCACGCCGGCAAACCTTGGATTTGCGTCACCGGCGGTTCACGGGCGCGTGCCGCAGTCAGGCGAATTCCGAGATCACAACCAAATTGAAGTCGGGGTCGCGCACCGATCAGAATGTCTGCGTGGCGCCGGTTCGCATGATTGGGCCTTCGACGATGGGCCAGTGCTGACACTGAAGTTGCTCCAACACCTGCCCGCGAGGAATGCTCGCGGTGCAGCACAGTCCCAGCGCCCTCGGCAAGCGTCTCGTGCGCCGCACTCCGCGCGCATTCAGCGGGGTGTAGGATCGTAAATCGCGTTGGCGCGGAGGTTCGGCTATGAACGCTTTGGCTAATCGCGCACGCATGATGGCTGTCGCACTGCTGACGATCGCACTCGTGTGCGCGCCTGCGGTTGCGCAGCAGAGCAGGTCGGTGGCCGGCCTCGTGATCAATCTCGGAATCGTGCCCGCCGAGGTCGCGTTGCGGGCAGACGGCCATCGAGATATGCACCCGGCGAATCCGCCATCCGGATCGCAGCATCTGCTCATCACAGTCGATGAGGAGAAATCTGGCAAGCGGATCGGCGACGCGCAGGTGGTGATCGAAGTGACCGATCCGCGAGGCCACGTCGAGAAAAAACCCTTGCTGCATACGCAAGCAGGCGGTATTCCCGATTACAGCGAACTCTTTAGGTTCGGCTGGGAAGGCGAATACTCGATTCGAGTGATGATCACGCCCATGCCTGGCGCGAAGCCCATCAACGCGCAATTCACTGTCCATCACAAGTTCTAGGAACCAATCGTTTCCGCGCGCGAGCGCGATCCCCGGGTCGTGTCCCTTCGAGTGGCGTAAGTCCGCAGATTTCGAAGGCGGAGGTTTCAGATGATGCAGGCAGAGGAGCGAGTCCGCTACTGGCTGCATGCGTCCATGCAAGTTGTCGGAGCTCAGCGACGGCCGCAAACAGCTGGACTAGAAGGCCAAGCGAGTGCCCGCGCCGGTGCCTTGTCCACCACCTTCGGCCGGATTGCCCGCCTGGTCGAACGCGGTAAACGATATCGTTGATTTGTACGAGTTTCCATCCTCCGAGAGCGTGAACTTCTCAACGAGAACGCCGCGACCGGCCGGCGCCCATCCGCCGCCCTTTGCGATTTCCTCGAACGCACCGGGTGCCTTCGTCACGAAAAAATCGTACCTGGCTTCAAACTGCCTCGGCCCGGTCTTCCTCCAAATCCCATACGCGGGCGGTACAGGTGGCGCCCCATCGTAGTTGGAAGACTCCGTCATCGTTCCGCCAATGTTGAAGGCATACAGGAACTCAAGATCCTTCATCTCGGCCAATGCGCCGTCGCTGAAACGAACGCTCGAACGCCATGCGCCGGCCAAACTGTCGCGCTCGACCGATTCAGCAGCGTTCGGCCGCGGCGAATCCGTGCACGAGGTCGCCATGAATACGACAAGAAGCCCCGCAAGCCAGCGTGGCGCGATTTTCAAGAGCGCTCCTTAGGAAGTTGGCTGATCTTGCACGAATCTACGCCGGCTTTCAGGCTGCGCATTCGGTGACGTGAAAGAGTCGATGGATAGCAAAGGGAGTTGGAAGAACGCGTCGCCACCAGCGGCTTAGCTGGGGGGTTCGCGATGCAGGAAGATCTCGATCGTACGGACGAAAATGAAACCAAAGACACCGAGGGCCCACGTTAGGGCGACCGCGTAAGGCCCGATACCCGAACGAAATGGAATCCCCGCGACATTGAGCAAGAGACCAATGACAACAACGACTGAGATCGCGAAAGATAATGACGACCCACGGCGGAAAGCGGCCCTCGATCGCGCGCCGACGGCGAAACTGTGTCACCAGTACGAGCGTGAAGATCAATGCAGCGGCTGCGCTAGACACAGACCACGTGACAGTCTCGGAGACATGTAGAAGGTTCAAGAGCGCGGGAAGCAAACCCAGGGCGGTGACTACGAATCCGCCTTCGATGTAAAGACGTACGAGGCGGAGGTGCGGATCCGATAGCTTGCCTCCGAGCGCACCCCGAAGCGTGACCACGATTGCCGAAAAACCCACAAAAGACAAAGAGAGGGCGGCGAGGCGGAGAAGAAAGTCCGATTCTGCTGATGTCAAGTTCGCATCCCCACAGACACGTGCTGATGATTTTTACACCCATTTCGAAGCCCGCGATCGCCATTAAACCAAAAGAGGACTATGAGGCCTCGGCGCTTCGTCGGACCGGACATCTGCCTAACGCCGTGTTGTCGGGAACGCGCAAAACTTCGGTTAGTTCTGTCGACCCAACACGTGCAGCGGCGGTCTGCACAGATTGATGTCGACTATTGTGCCGGGTCTATCCCGCGCGCAGCGCGTAGTTCTTCCTCCAGCGCGGCGATCCGCTCGTTTAGTTGCCGCGCCGCCGCCTCGACCTGATCCAGCGTGAACCGCTGCGTGATGTGTTGCGGGCAATTCCAGTCGAACGCAGCTACGTCGATCAGTCCAACGCGGTCCACCCTGGCTCGATAGCCAGGTAACTCGACCTGCTCTACAAGATCGGCATCCGCCTGCGCCAGTTCGATGAATCGCAGGTGTCCGAGCAGCTTCAGGCGTTGCCGGCGCACATAGTCCATCACGATGAGCGAGGCGCGATTGTCGGTCGCCGCGTTGCCGGCACTGACGAACTGCTGGTTGCCGCGGAAGTCGGCAAACGCGATCTGCCGCGGCGACAGCACCTTGAGGAAGCCGCGCGGGCCACCGCGATGCTGCACGTAGGGCCAGCCCGTCTCGTTGACGGTCGCCAGGTAGAAACTGTCGGCCGCCGCAAGGAACTCGGACTCGTCCGGACCAAGCCCGCTGCCGGGCTCGGCTTTCGCCTGCATGCGCTCGTATTGCGCACGCGAGCCGTGGGACTCCTGCAGGGCCCGTACGGCGGGGGTGAAGGCGATCTCGGCGAAACCACGGCTCATGTCGGCTTTCCTCGGCTAAGTCGAGCAGCAAGTCCGTAGTCTGATTGCTGCTTGTATTCGAATAAATACCATATATCGCAATTGATTACTTCATTTTTCGGAGTAGTATCGCTGGATGGACAAGCTGCGCGCGATGGAGACGTTCGTCCGCATCGTCGATCGGGGCAGCCTCACGGCTGCCGCCGAGAGCCTCTCCACATCGCTGCCGTCGGTTGTGCGCACGCTCGCCGCGCTCGAAGCCGAACTGGGCGTGCGTTTGCTGAACCGAACGACGCGGCGCCTGTCGCCGACAGACGAAGGTCGCGAATACTTTGAGCGCTGCAAGCGCGTCCTGGCCGATATCGAGGAGGCCGAAGCCGCACTTTCGGCGCGACGCGCGGCGCCCAAGGGCAGACTGCGCATCACGGCGCCCGTGATGTTCGGGCGCCTTCGCGTGGCGCCGCTCGTCGCCGAATTCATCCTCAAGCATCCGGCACTGCAGATCGAGTTCACGCTGCTTGACCGCATTGTTGACCTGGTGGAGGAAGGTATCGACGCGGGCATTCGCATCGCCCGGCTGCCCGATTCGACACTGGTGGCAGTGCCCGTCGGGCAGACGCGGCGCGTGGTCTGCGCATCGCCGGCGTACCTGAAGCGCGCTGGAACACCAAAGACACCGCGGGATCTGACGCAACACCGCTGCATCAGCTTCAGCGGGCTGGCCGCGGGCAACGCGTGGAGTCTCGGCGGCGGCAACGCGCAGATCGAGGTCCCCACCGCGCTCGCCACGAACCAGGTCGACGCCGCTATCGACGCCTGCCTGCGGGGAGTCGGTCCGGGCCAGTTTCTTTGCTACCAGGTGCAGGCGCTGCTCGACGCAGGCAAGCTCAAGCGCGTGTTGCAGAGCTTCGAGCCCGAGCCCGTGCCGATCCAGCTCGTCTACCCGCAAGCACGACTGTTGTCGGCCAATGTCCGCGCGTTCGTGGATTGGGCGGTGCCGCGGCTGCGGACGTCTTGAAGAGCAAGCCGAACCAAAGCGAGCGGATGCTGGGCTATCGGTCGCGTCCCGACGGTGCGTGATGACATTGCCAACTCGGCGTCGCCGGTCGGATGTGTCCTTCGCGGCAGATGACGACGCCTGACGCTACGTCAGCAATTGCCCGTTCCGCCCCGCAGTGGACCGGCCGTTTCACTCGACCTTGGTGTCGACCACAAATTGATTTGAGCCATTGGGGCGAGCTGTGTAGCTATAAGTCTTGCCTGCAAGGAAGGCCGCTGACCCCGTTGCCATCTTGTACGTGCCCTGCCCGGTCGCAACGAAGCCAGTGACTTTCCCATCCGCCATCGTCAGCGTGTTCTTGAATTCGCCGAGTTGATAGACAAGCATGGCACCCGCCTTGCGTGCCACACCATTGCCCGACAGTCCGGTCGCATTGGTCTTGTCCCATTCATAGATCGTAGTGCCTGTCACCACACCGCCGTCCAACGGGCCGCCTTCAACGCGGCACGTGTAGGAAGTAACCGAGACTGCGTGGCCTTCGCGGTCACCGAGGGGCTCCTGTGGACTCGTTCCCATCGTTTGACACAGGAGTTTGTATGTAAGCGGGGTTTGCGCGTACGAATGCGCACCTAGCATGCTGAGAAGCAGCACCGCTGCGAGGTGCATGGAATGTGATAAGCGCTTCATGGTTTGTGTCTCTCAGTGGAAGGAAGGCAGGCCTGACCACGAAGTGCCTGGCTCAGGTCCGAATGAACTTGCTCCTGGGAAGAAGCTTTCGGCGACCGCCAGGGCGACGGAAGACTGCTTTGGCGGCTGACGGCCGGTTGAGAAGGAAGAGCGCCCGCTCTCCGGCACGTCTTAGCGCTTCAGGCGTGGGCGAAGTCCGGTGTAGTCGCCCGGCTGGCGATCAGACCATCCGGCGCTACTGCCGCAGCGTCGGTGAACTCGGTTGGACACAGCATAGGCTCAATGAGGTCCGCTGTTGGATTTTCTTTGGTCGCAAGGGAAGCCGCTTTCGGGCCGATCCTTAGCAAGGCTCGAACCGAATCCGGAAGCTAACAAGTGACGTTGGGGGTGCTAGCTAGCGTGCAACCCCAACTGGCGCGCTTCCGCGCGGGCAAATGTGCCCTGAGGCGAGCGTGCCCGATCTCCGCCTCGGCACTCAGTTCTGAGTCCAACCCTCGGCATAGAGTTGCTGCGCCAGGAAGCCGAGCCGCATCGTCAGCACATAATTTTCGCCATCCTCGATCAGTGCCGTGCGCGCGTCGCGCAGCAGTTTTTCGAGCGGATATTCGCGCGACGTGCCGTTGCCGCCGAAGAGTTGCAGCGCTTCGGTCACGACCTTCAGGGCCTCTTCGGTGACGGTCACCTTGCCCGACGCGGTCGCATAGGCGTGACCTCGCGGCGTCATGCGCGCGTAGGCGAGCGAACGACGTGCCACGGCGCGGCACAGCTCCACGCGCCGCATCATGTCGCCCAGGCGGTAACGTGTCAGCTGGTGGTCGATCAGCATCGCGCCGCCCTGCTTGCGTTCATGGCAGTACTGCAGCGCCATTTCGAAGGCCGCGCGGGCTACTCCGGTGAAGGTCTGGCTCATGACGGTGCCAGCGAACGACCATGCCGACGTGTGATTGCCGTAGTAATCGTCCTTCAAAGCGACGGCGAAGCGCTTGGGAACCTTGACGTTGTCGAAGTAGATCTCGCCTTGCGGCAGGGAGCGCTGGCCGAACTTGTCGAGCGGTTTGCCCTTCGACACACCTGGCAGATCGAGCGGAATGATGACCGCGGCGCCGTAGGGCCGCCCGTCGGCATCGAAGTAGCCATCGCCGTAGTCCGCGCCGAGGTATCCGAGTGCCACCTGCGCCACGGGGCCGTTCGAGACCCAGGCCGAACACTGCCCGTTGATGACGATCTCGTCCGCACCGACCCTGGCGAGCATGTTGCCCTTGTTGCCGGTTGCTCCCTTGGGCCAGTCCTTCTTGATGTCGTAGACGGTGACGTCGCTGCCCTTGTCAGGGTGCGTGATCATCCAGCAGCCGATCTTGCCGGTACACAGGTCGATCAGTTCCTTGCTGCCGACCGCCCGCGCCATCTCCATTGGAAACGTGGCCGCCGCCAGCGTAATTCCGAGCCCGGCATCGCCCCAACCCATTTCTTCGCCGATGATCGATTCGACGCGCACCGCCATCTCCGGCGGCAGTTCCTCCAGCACGCTCGAATCCAGGCCGAGCTTTGCGGCCTCGGCGAATACGGAGTAGTAGGGCGAACCCGGCGCGACGACTTCTTCGGCCGTCATCCGGTCCAGTTCCTTGCCGATGGGGCGCAGCACGTTCTTCGCGAACTGGTGCACGCTCTTCTGGATCTGTTCCTCCTCATGGCTCAGAGGCGTCTCGAACCCCGTCGCGCTCACGACCGGCAGCTTCAGTTCTTTTTTCAGCTTCAGCATTTGCTTGCTCCTCAAGGCGCATGACATGCCGGCGCTCGGGGCCGGCAATGATCGCCGCCTCAGGGCCGCGACCGTCGATTGAATTTCCAGGTCGCCATTAGCGCAAATAGCGCTGGCGCAGTCCCCCCCACCGTGGGTGGCCGGCCGCAGCCGAATGGGCGCGCCCTCATCCCGCACGCGATATCGACTGCCGCGCAGTCGAACGCTCATGCGCGCAGCAGCAATTTGCAGCGCGCCCGCGATGCCTCCCTCCGATGGGGGGGGCATTTGAACAGCGCGTCCGTAGCATGCCGTCAACGATTTCAACGATTACCGACCCGAAAGGACGCACAGAAATGGCCAAGCACCCCGTCGTCGTCTATGGCGCCAGCGGCTATACCGGCATGCTGATCATGGACTGGCTCATCGACCAGAACATTCCGTTCACCGCAGTTGCCCGCAACGCGAAGCGCACGCAGGAGATGATGGCGCAGCGCGTTGTGCGACTGGAATCAGCCACCTACGAGATCGTAGAAGCCGAGCACAACGTCGACTCTCTGGTCAAGGCCTTCAAGGGCGCCAAGGTCGTGTGCAACACGGTCGGCCCCTTCGTCAACTTCGGCCTCGTCGGGGTCGAAGCGGCGCTCAAGGCCGGATGCCACCACCTCGACACCACCGGCGAGCAGTCCTACATCCGCAAGGTGCGCGAACAGTTCGGCCCGCTGTATGCCCAGGCCGGGCTCCTCGTCTCGCCCTCGATCGCCTACATGTACAGCTTCTCCGAAATCGCCGCCGAACTCGCGCTGGAAACCCCGGGCGTGGACGCGCTGGAAACCGCGTCGATGTGCCGCGGCCCGCGCGACGCCGCGGGGGTCTCCGTCGGCTCCGCCGCCTCCATTTTCGAACTACTCCGCTCGGAGCAATGCTATCTATGGGAAAACAAACTCACGCCGCACTCCGTGACGGCGTCGTTCAACATCGTCGATCCGAACTTCATCCAGCCCGTGTTCAGCCTGCCCTGGGGTGGCACGTCCTTGCCGATTTACTTCGAGCAGGACTCAAGGGTTCGCAGTTGTATCTCCTCTGTCGGCTTCTACGACAACAACGTCATGGCCATGGTGCACGGCCTGTCCCAGAAGTGGGACGCTGAGTACAAGAACCTGCCGAAGGAAAAGCAGGACGCCGTCGTCAAGAGTCTGGTCGAGTCGACCACCCCGACCATGCCTCCGCGCGAGCGCACGACGATCCAACGCACGGTGGACATCGCCATCGGCCGCGGCCAGTTGGCTGCGGTGCGCGCTACCGTGCATGGCGTCACTCCGTACATCTCGACCGGCGCCCTGCAGACGGCCGCAGCCATCAAGCTGCTCGACGGTGATACCGCGAAGGTCGGCTTCGCCTCGGGTTCCAAGGCTTTCGGCCACCGCTACCTGCTCGGCTTCCTCGAGCAGCGCGGGCTGGCCCGCGCCACCGTCACCCACTTCTGAGCGATCGCACCATGGCATTCATCGACTTCTTCGACCGCGGCTGGCGCATCAATCCCAAGGGCGCGGCCTACATCCAGGATGACCGCCGCTTCAGCTTCACTGAAGTCGGTGAGCTGTCATGCCGTGTGGCCAACGCGTTGCTGGCCGCCGGTTTCGGCGCGGGAGCCAAGGGCGCCGTGTGGGCCACCAACGACGTGCAGGCCTGGACCTGCGCGCTGGGCCTGTGGCGCGCGAACCTGTGCTGGATTCCGGTCGGTGCGAAGAATGCCCCGGAAGAAAACCGCCAGGTGCTCGACGCCTTCGACTGCGAAGTTATGTTCTTCCAGCAGCAGTTTGCCGACGTGATCACTGCGCTGCGCCCGCAGCTGCCCAAGATAAGGCTCTGGGTCTGCGTCGACGCCGACCTTCCGGATGCGCCGTCGCTGGCGCGCTGGACGGCCGGGCAGCCGGCGACCGACCCGCGCGTGGCCTGCGACCTGGACGACACGATTGCGTTGATGCCCACCGGCGGCACCACCGGCCTGCCCAAGGGCGTGATGAACACGCACCGGAGTTTCCAGGCCTTTGTCGCTCACTTCATGATCGCCACGCCGTACCCGGCGGGCATGCCGATCGTCAACCTGGCCGCGGCGCCGATGACGCACACCGCCGGCATCCTGTCGCTGCCGTGCACCGCGCGCGGCGGCACGGTAGTGGTCGTTACCAAGCCCGACCCGGCCCTTCTGCTGGCGGCGATCCCGAAGCACAAGGTGACCGAGCTCTTCCTGCCGCCGACCGTGATCTACCGGCTGCTCGACATCCCGGACCTGGCTCAGAAAGTCGACTTCTCGTCGCTGCGCTACTTCCTATATGGCGCCGCGCCGATGTCGGTCGAGAAGCTCAGGCGCGCCATCGAGGTGTTCGGTCCGGTCATGATGGGAGGCTATGGCCAGACTGAGGCGCCGGCTTCGATCTCGTTCCTCCCGCCGGACGCGCACTTCGTCGACGGCAAGCCTGCGACGGACGAACGCCTGTCCTCGGTCGGCTTTCCGAATCCGCTGGTGCGCGTCGAGATCATGAACGACGCCAACCAGATCCTGCCGCAGGGCGAGACCGGCGAGATCTGCGTGCGCGGCGACCTCATGATGAAGGGCTACTACAAGGCGCCGGACAAAACGGCCGAGACGATCATCGACGGCTGGTTGCACACCGGCGACGTCGGCCATGTCGACGCCGAGGGCTGTCTGCACATCACCGACCGCAAGAAGGACATGATCATTTCCGGCGGCTTCAACGTGTATCCGAGTGAAGTCGAACAGGTGCTCTGGTCGCACGCCGCCGTGCAGGACTGCGCCGTGATCGGCGTGCCCGACGACAAATGGGGCGAGTCGGTCAAGGCGGTGGTCGAGTGCAACGACGGCCAGACCGTTACCGCCGAGGAGCTGATTGCGCTCTGCAAGGAGAAGCTGGGGTCGGTGAAGGCTCCGAAGACCGTCGACTTCGTCGCCTCGCTCCCGCGCAGTGCCGTCGGCAAGGTGTTGAAGAAAGACCTGCGCCAGCAGTACTGGAAGGGAAGCGAACGCAAGATCTGAGTAAGCGATGGCGGTGACCGGCTCAGGCGACCGCTGCTTCCGAAGATTCCGACTTACGGCCCGCCGGATTCCGGCGAGGCGAACCTGGAAGAACACATGAGCAACATCTATGTCGTCGGCAGCGCAATGACCGTCTTCGGTCGGCATCCAGAGCGCTCGCTCGAGGATCTCGCAGGCGAAGCGCTACGCGGTGCGCTGCAGGATGCAGGCTGTTCAAGCGACGTCCTCGGTACCGCCTTCTACTCCGGGATGACCAACGGCCCGCTGCAGGGCCAGATCTCGATCCCGGGCCAGGTGGTGTTCAGCAAGATCGGCATCGAAGGAATTCCGGTTTTCAACGTCGAGAACGCCTGTGCCTCCGGCAGTTCAGCCTTCAACCTGGCGATTCAGAGTGTGAAGGCCGGGTCGTGCGACGTCGCGCTCGCGCTCGGCGCCGAGAAGATGAACATCCCCGACAAGGCAAAGGCGATGGCGATCTTCGAAGGCGGCTGGGACGTGTCCCGCGCCGAGGAGAACTTCGAGATGCTGAAGAGACTCGGCGAAGGCGTCGTGCCACCGCCCGGCTCGGAGTCCGAGCGGCCCTACAGCCGTTTCATGGCGATCTACGCGGCGCTTTGCCGTAATCACATGAAGACCTGGGGCACGACACAGCGCCAGCTCGCGGCCGTGTCGGCCAAGAATCACCAGAACTCGGTGCACAACCCGTATTCGCAATTCCGCAAGCCGTTCACGATCGACGAGGTGCTGGCGTCACCCCCGATCACGTATCCGTTGACGCTGCCGATGTGTGCGCCGCTGTCCGACGGCGCGGCGGCCGCGATCATCTGCAACGAGGAGGGGCTGAAGCGCATCGGTGCGGATCGCGAGCGTGCGATCCGTGTGGCGGCCAGCGTGATCCGCAGCTTCACGCACCGCACCGCCGATCAGCCGCAGCTGGGCGTCGGCCGCCGCGCCGCGCTGGCAGCCTACGAGCAGGCGGGCGTGGGTCCCGAGGACATGGATGTCGCGGAAGTGCACGACGCATCGGCCATGGGCGAGATCATCCAGGCGGAGAACCTCGGCTTCGTTCCGTTCGGCGGCGGTGGCCCAGCCGCCGAGCGTGGCGAGTTCAGCGTCGGTGGTCGCATTCCGATCAATCCCTCGGGCGGCCTCGAATCCAAGGGACATCCGCTCGGTGCAACCGGGCTGGGCCAGATCTATGAGCTCGTCACGCAACTGCGCGGCGAAGCCGGGGCGCGCCAGGTCGAGGGTGCGCGGCATGCGATCCAGGAAAACGGCGGCGGGCTCATCGGCATCGAAGAAGGCGCCGTCGCGGTCACCATCCTCGCCCGGTAGGTCGGCCCGGCGCCTCAGGTGCCGAGGAGTCCGAGCAACCGCGCCCGGTCGACCGCGTGCTTGCGCGTGCCCGCGGAGAGTTTCGAGAAGAGGTTCTTCAGGTGCCACTTCACCGTCTCGCCGCTGATGCCCATCGTGTTCGCAATCAACTTGGTCGACATTCCGCCATCCAGCAGGGCGAGCACTTCGGCTTCCTTGGGTGTCAGCATTCCTGCGAGCGGCGCAGCGGCGTGGCGGTCTGCTGAGGGCCGCGGCTCCGGGGCCGACGCACGTGGCGCGAGCTTCGCCGGCTCCACGGGTGGCTGCAACTCCTTCGCCATTTCCACCGCTATCGGGTGCGTATCGACGAGCAGCCGATCGATGCCACCGATCGCGGCGAGGCTGACTACCTCCGACAGCGAGGCCAGCGCGTTGCGGTCGTTGCGCTGCCGCGCCGCGACGGCACGCAGGACCTTGAGGGTCAACGCATCGCGTCCACGGTTGAGCCGCCTTGCCAGTTCATCGGCAATCTTGAGTTGATCCTCCGCCCTGCCGAAGTCAAGCGCGCCGATTGCAGAGTAGACATTCGCGATCGCCGCGGCGAGCTGATAGAGCGGCAGCAACGGGCGATAGTCATCGTGAGCGAACTGACTGGACATCTGTCCCAGCCGCGCCGCCAGCCGCGTCACCGTCTCCGTCCGCGACCGCAACGCATGAATCCTGATCTGGTCAGCGATGCTCGCCGCGACCAGGCGCGGCATCCTGCGTGCCTCGCCCAGTGCCCGCAGGTTGTCGAGCACGTCGAGCGCGTGTCGGTCATCGCCTCGGCTCATCGCGATGCGCGCCAACGTTTGATACGCAAGCAGAACGGCGTCCGGCAGCGTCGTGCGCTCGATGACATCGAGTCGATTGGCCAGCAGAGCCTGCGCGACAAGCGGCTGGTCACGTTCGAACAGTGCAGCCGCCATGACCGGAGCGAACATGCAGGCCACCACACTGCGGCGACCTGCACTGCGTTCGGCTTCGAGCAACGCGGAGCGCACTGCTGCTTCTGCCTTGTAGGCGTTGCCTTCCCACAGATGGCTCAGTCCGACGATCAAGCGTCCGAACGAAAACGTGATCAGCAGGGACCTGTTCTCGAGCCGCGCCGGCAGATGCGCCTCGAGCCGCAGCACCTTATCGGTCCGGCCCTCGAACAGCGCAAGCAGGGCCAACAGGTTCGGGTGCACCAGCGTATCGACCGGATCTCTGGGATTCGCCGGCGGCTCCCTCCAGCGTTCGAGCAGCGCCGCCATGATGCCCGGGCGGTCCTCGTAGGCCGCGGCCGTGGCGCCCACCAGCGCGGCCTCGAACTTCACCGGTGGCGGTGCGGAAGGGTCATTCGCAAGTGCGCGCGCGCTGTCGAGCGCCTGCGCCGGGCGGTCACCGAGCGCCATGATCCAGCCCGCCGTGATGCGCAGGTCGACGTCACTCGCCACGGCCTCGCTGGGCAGGCGCGCGAGCCAGTCGCGCGCCTCGGCCAGCATGCCCTGCTTGGTGAGATCGAGGAGGCACCGTTCCGCGCACGTCTGCGCCAGAGGCTTCGTCGCCCGCCTCGAGTGCATGACGGCCCGCCTCGTGGAAGCGCTGTCGAGCCGCAAACCATCCCGCGGCACGCCGGTGCAGCAATCGCTGCTCCGCTTCCGGCAACTGCTCGAAACGACCGAGCAGAAAGTCGCGCGCGAGCGGATGCAGCCGGATCCAGCCGCGCATTTCCGCCACGGTCAGGATCGGCGTTTCGCTCATCATCTGCTCGATGAGCGCGGCCGCGGAGCGCTCGCCAGTCACGACTTCGCACAGATCGGGATCGATCTCCTCGAGGATCGCGATCCGCGTCAGGAAATCGGTGACCGTAGCGTCGAGTCGGGAAAACAGGGACTCGATGAAGTAGCGTTCGATGTCACCGTGCCGTGCCGAGAGCGCGGCGACCGCCGCGGGCAGATCCGGTTCGCGCTCGATCGATGCGGCGGCGAGTTGCAGGCCGATCGGCCACCCCTCGGTCGCCTCGTGCAGGCGCACGCAGTCGTCGAGCGTCAGCCGCCCGCCGAAGCGCTTGCCGAGAAACGCCACCGATTCCTCGAGCTCGAACCGCAGATCCTGGGACTTCACTGCGGCGAAATTGCCGTGTGCTGCGAGCTCCCCCGTCTGCACCGCCAGTGGCGTACGCGATCCGATCACGATATGCAGGTTGGGCGGTGCGTTGTGCAGCAGATAGGCCAGCGACTCGCGCACCGTAGTCTCCGGCAGCCGCTCTGCGTCATCGAGCATCAGCACGGTCGGCGTGGCGAGGTTCGCGATCTCGGACAGCAATCCGGTCAGGGCGTCGAGTTCCCGGTCCGCCTGCCCCAGGTACTGCAGCGCCACCGCATCGAATGTCGCGCGGCCGCTCGCCACCCGCATCGAGTGCAGCAGCGCGCGGGCGAATCGTGCTGGCTCGTCCTGGGCGTCAAGCGCCAGCCAGGCGACCAGTGCACCGTTCTCGAGCCAAAGCCGCCGCCATTGAACCAGGAGCGTCGTTTTGCCGAATCCGCGTGGCGCGATCACGGCGATGGCCGTGCGGTCGTGGATGTCCCGCCAGAGCCGGGCAAGACGGTCTCGGGGCAGCGCCGAGCGCGATGCGCTCGGCGGCGTGGTCTTGAGGATTAACTGGGGGTCCGACATTCGTCGTCGTCACCGTCGCTGCGGGTCCGTGGCGTGGCGAATGGCGTTCGAGGTTACCCGAAATCGCGCGCTGGTCGCATCGCTTGAAACAATCCCCACGCCTGAATCATCCCGACCCTTTGCCCGCGCAGAGCCCTGACACGTAAGGCATGACCGCATCCCGGCTGGGCGCCGGGCTGGCACAATCGCTCAGGCCACCGTTTCCGAGGACGCCATGCTCAAGCTCCACGGCTTTCCTGTCAGCAACTACACGAACATGGTCCATCTGGCGCTGCTGGAGAAGGGGATTCCTTTCGAGTACGTGCTGACCTTTCCCGATCAGAGCCCTGAATTCCTGGCGAAGAGCCCGCGCGGCAAGGTGCCGTTTCTGCAGACGTCGCAGGGCTACATCAATGAAGCCAGCGTCATTCTCGAATTTCTCGAAGAGCGCGGCGAAGGCAGGCCGCTGTTGCCCGCAGACGCGTTCCTGAAGGCTCAGGTGCGAACCCTGATGAAGGAAATCGAGCTCTACGTCGAACTTCCGGCCCGCGCCTGCTTCCTCGAAGCGTTCTTCGGGGGGACACTGCCGGAAGCCATCAAGGCCAAGGCGCGCGCCGAACTGATCGCCGGGTTCACGACCCTCAAGCGGCACGGCAAGTTTGCACCGCATGTTGCCGGCGAAGGATTTACGCTGGCCGATATCGTGTTTCTCTACAGCGCGGAAATTGCGGCGCAGGTCGGGAGGAAGCTGTTCGGTCTGGACCTGCTTGCGGATCTTCCAGCTGCGGGCGAGCTACTACAGCGGCTCGGCGAGAACGAGCACGTACGGGCGATCGCCGCAAAGCGGGAAGCCGCCACTCCGGCCTTCATTTCCGCAGTTCGTGCCAAGTTCCAGATCACGGACGCGCCGAGTCGATGAAGCGAGCGCAGTATTCGCCGGCCTGGATCACGTTCCGTCCCGCTGCCAATGCCTGAACTTCCAGCCAACTGAATCTGCCCTAGCGCCGCATGCGTCGGTCGAATCACCGTGCGTGAGATCCTGACCCAGCTTGTGCCGTTGGCTGTCGCTGTCTTCCTCGCGTCGGCGATGTTCAGTCTCGCCCTGGACCTCACTGTAGGAAGGATCATCGAGCCGTTACGCAACGGGCGCCTGGTCATCGCTGCGCTGATCGCAAACGTGTTAATGGTCCCGCTCATCGCTCTCGCCCTGAGCCGCGTCATTCCGATGAACGAGGCGCTGGGAACCGGCCTGGTGTTGTATGCGCTTTGTGGGGGCACAGAAGCCGGTCCGAAGCTCGTCCAGATAGCACGAGGTAATGCCGCCTTCGCCATGGGTCTGCTCGCGGTGCTGATCCTGAACACGCTCGTCGCCGTTCCGCTGGCAATCTCGCTCTTCTTACCCGATGCGCACGTGGAACGCGGCCCGCTGCTACTCAAGCTGCTGGTGGTCGTCGCGCTACCGATCGGAGTCGGGCTGTACCTGAGGGCTCGTCACGACGTCTTAGCTAACTGGCTCAGCGTCTGGATGCACCGCGTATCGACGACTCTGTTGCTGCTCGTGTTTGCGCAGCTCATTTACGTCAATTTTGAAGAGATCGTGAGCCTCCAGTTGAGTGCGCTCGCCGCAGGGCTGCTGCTGTTTGCCGCTGGCTTTGCCGGCGGCTACGCAATGGGAGGGCCGGAGCGAGCAAATCGACGGGCGCTGGCCATCATGACTTTCGCCCGCAATGGCAGCATCGGGATGATGATGGCCAGCCAGGTATTTCCGCAACAGCCAAAGGTCCTGGTGATGGTGACCGTGATGACGACGCTTTCCGTCGTCATCGGCGTCGTCGCCGTCGCGGTGTTTCGTCAATCGCCCGTCACGGACACGACGCCGTCTGCCGCCGCCTGAAAGCCGCGTCGCCAATCCCCTGTAGTAACCAATAGATGCTTCGGGCTTGCACGGGCGGGCTATATCGGCTGCCTCCCGGTCCAGCCAATCGCAATCGGCGTTGCGCGCGCCGCGCCGGTCCGCATCGAAAGCCGCGACTGCAAGGTCAAGTAGGATCTCACTTTGCCCGCACTTCCCTCCCCCCCAACAACAGGAGCAACACCATGCGTATCCAGATTCTTCTTGCGGCCGTCGTATCAGCCTTTGCACTAACGCAACCCGTCAGCGCTCAGACGGGTGCAGTTACGTCCAGTTCGCCCGGCAAGGTCGGCGTCGCCCAGACAGTTGACGTCAGCGCAACGATCACGGCAATCGAGAAGGCCAGCCGCACGATCACCCTGAAGGGTCCGAAGGGCGATGAGGTCAAGGTCGAGGCCGGGCCCGAGGTCAAGAACTTCGATCAGTTGAAGGTCGGCGACGTCGTCGACATGAGGTATCGCGAGACACTGGCACTCGAACTGAAGAAGGGCGGCGGCATGAAGGTCGAGAAGACCGAGAAGGCCGGCGCCGTGGGCGCAAAGCCCGGCGAGACGCCAGCGGGCGTAGTGGGCCGGCAGGTCACGGTGGTCGGCGATGTCATGAAAGTGGATGCGGCGACGCAGACTGTCACGGTGAAAGGTCCGCAACGGACAGTCGAACTGAAGGTGCGCGACCCCGAGCAGTTCAAGTTGATTGCCGTGGGTGACCAAATCCAGGCGACTTACACCGAAGCCCTCGCACTGTCAGTAGTGCCGGCAAAGCCGAAGAAGTAGTCCGAAGCCATAGCCGGAGCGCCGGGCCGGTTCGCATAATGAACCGGCCCGGCTTGAGGTGCATTCGACGTTCGGGCTTCAATCGTGGGTCCCGGATCCCGACGTGAGGAGAGTGAGATGGTGCAGTGGTTGCTGAAGGGCCGGTCACGGGCCACGATGGTGACGACACTCGGTGTCGTGGTGGTGGCCTTGGCGTTATCGGCCTGCGACGGCGGCAAGGAAGGCGACAAGGCCAAACAGGCGGCCGCCGCTCCGCCGCCTCCAAGCGTCGTTGTCACGGATGTCGTCCAGAAGACGGTGCCGATCTATGGGGACTTCGTGGCACAGATCGACGCCAAGGAGACGGTCGAGATCCGCGCCCGGGTGCAGGCTTTTCTTGATGCGCAGCACTTCACCGAAGGGACGGTGGTCAAGAAGGACCAGCTCCTCTTCACGCTCGACAAGCGCGAGTACCAGGCGAAACTGGCGCAGGCCAAGGCCGAGCTTGAGGTATCAATGGCGCGACTCGGCAAGGCAGAAACGGACGAGCGGCGCCTGAAGCCGCTGGCCGAAAGGCGGGCCGTGCCGCAGCAGGATTACGACAATGCGGCGGCGAACCTGCTTTCGGCGCAAGGCGGCGGTCGCGGCTTCGCAAGTCCGCTCGTCGAAGAGGCGGAACTGAACCTGAGCTACTGCACGATCAAGTCGCCGATCAAGGGCCTGATCGGCAAACGTCTGGTCGCGCCCGGCAACCTCGTGGGCAAGGGCGAAGCGACGCTGCTCGATACCGTGTCGAGCATCGATCCGATTCGCGTCAATGCCACCATCAGCGAAGCGGAGTATCTGAAGTACTTCGGTCAGCAACAGAAAAGGGGAGCGGGGTCGTCCAATGGCTCGGGACTGGAGCTGATCCTGGCCGACGGCAGCGTGTATCCCGCACAAGGGCAAGATCGTCATCGTGGACCGTGCGGTGGACCTGAAAACCGGCACGCTCAGCATCATCGCGGAGTTTCCGAATCCAGAAGGCCAGCTGCGCCCCGGACAGTTCGGCCGCATGCGCGCGGTCGTGGATACGGCCGAGAACGCCATCCTGGTGCCGAAGCGGGCGGTGCAGGAGATCCAGGGCATGAAGAGCGTGCTGGTGGTCGGTGCCGACAACATGGTCGCTCTGCGCACGATCCGGCCCGGCGAGACCGTCGGCGACATGCTGATCGTGCTCGACGGTGTGAAGCCCGGTGACCGTGTGATCGTCGACGGAGTCCAGAAGGCGCGGCCAGGCTCCAAGGTCAATCCAACGGTAGCCGCCGCCAGGGACCGCGGAGTCGAAGGCAGACGTGTCCGCCAAGGCAGCGCCTTCCGGCTCCCAGCCCGCCGCCAAGGCCGGGCAGAAGTAGACCATGGCGAACTTTTTCATCCGCCGCCCGATCGTCGCGATCGTCATCGCGATACTGACCGTCATGCTCGGTCTGGTCACCATCAGCGGGCTGTCAGTCGAGCAGTACCCGTTTCTTGCGCCGCCCAACATCCGTGTGACCGCAACGTATCCAGGTGCGTCCGCCGAGGCGGTCGAGCAGTCGGTGGCGACGCCGATCGAGCAGGAAGTCAACGGCGTCGACCGCCTGATCTACATGAAGTCGTCGAACACCAGCGACGGCCGCATGCAGCTCGACGTCAACTTCGAAGTCGGCACCGACCAGGACACGGCCAACGTCCTGACGCAGAACCGCGTCTCGGCGGCGCAGGCTCGCCTGCCGGTCGAGGTCACGCAGCAGGGCGTGACCGTCAAGAAGCAGAGCCCCAGCATCCTGATGCTGATCTCGATCTACTCGCCGTCGGACTGCCTATGACGCCAACTTCCTGATCAACTATGCCGGCATCAACCTGCGCGACCAGTTGCTGCGCATCCCGGGCATCGCGCAGGTCGATCTGTTCGGCGGCACCGATTACGGCATGCGGATCTGGTTCCGTCCCGACCGCCTCGCCAAGCTGGGCCTGACTCCGGCGGACGTGATCAACGCGATCAAGGAGCAGAACCTTCAGGCGCCAACCGGCAAGGTCGGCGCCGCGCCGACGCCGGCAGACCAGCAGTTCACCAACACGGTCAGCGCCCCCGGCCGGCTGGTCACGCCGGAGGAGTTCGAGAACATCATCGTCCGGCAGAGCGAGACCGGCGCGGTAGTCCGCATCAAGGACATCGGCCGCGCCGAGCTCGGCTCGCAGGACTACAACGCCTTCGGGCGACTGAACGGCAAGCCGGCCGGCGCGATGGCGGTCTACCTGCTGCCGGGTGCCAACCAGCTCAAGGCGGCCGAGACGATCTACGCGACGATGGAACAGGCGAAGACAACTTTCCCGCCCGGCATGGACTACAAGATCGTCTACGACACCACGCCGGCGGTGGAGGCGTCGATCGAAAGCATCGTGCATACCTTCGTCGAGGCGCTGATCCTGGTGACGCTGGTCGTCTTCATCTTCCTGCAGAACATCCGCGCGACGATCATCCCGCTGATCACGATCCCGGTGTCGCTGATCGGGACCTTCATCTTCTTCCCGATGCTCGGGTTCTCGGTCAACACGCTGTCGATGTTCGGTCTCGTGCTCGCCATCGGCATCGTGGTGGACGATGCCATCGTCGTCGTCGAGGCGGTGATCCACCACCTGGAGCACGGGCTTGAACCGAAGGAAGCGACGATCAAGGCGATGGAAGAAGTGACGGCCCCGGTGATCGGTATCGCGCTGATTCTTTCGGCGGTGTTTGTCCCCGTCGCCATGCTCGGCGGACTCGTCGGCAGCATGTACAAGCAGTTCGCGCTGACGATCGCCATCTCGGTGCTGCTGTCGGCCTTCAACGCACTGTCGCTGACACCGGCGCTGTGCGCGATGATGCTGAAGCAGCCGAAGCCGATGCGCGGTCCGCTCGGTTCGTTCTTCAAGGGCTTCAACAAGGCGTTCGACGTCACCACCAAGGGCTACGTGAACGTGTCGCGCGTGCTCGTGCGGCGTTCACTGCTGACGATCGGCATCGTTGTCGCGGTGGCGATCGGGGCGAGTCTTTTCGCACGCGTGCTGCCGGCCGGCTTCATCCCGGACGAGGACCAGGGCATCTTCGGCGTCAACGTCCAGCTTCCTGCCGGTGCGTCGCTCGAGCGCACCAGCCTCGTGCTGAAGAAGATCGAGGACATCCTCGCCAAGACCGACGGACTCGACTCCTATCCAGACCATCGGTGGCTACGGGGCGGTGACCAGCACCTACCAGCCGAACTACGGCACGATCTTCGTGCGGATGAAACCGTGGGACGAGCGCAAGACCAAGGCGCTGCACGTCAACGGCATCATGGGCGGGTTGCGGCCGCAGTTCGCGGCGATTCCCGAGGCAGTCATCTTCCCCTTCAACATCCCGACGCTGTCCGGATTCGGAGCCGCATCGGGCTTCAACTACTTCCTGCAGGACCGCAGCGGCTCGCTGACGATCGAGCAGCTGGGCGAGCAGTCGCAGAAGTTCATCGCTGCAGCGAGGCAGCGACCTGAGCTCGGCACGGTGTTCACCTCCTTCGACCCGAATTACCCGCAGGTCAGGGTCGATCTCGACCGCGAGAAGGCCCGCACGCTGGGCGTGCCGGTCAACGAGGTGTTTCAGGCCCTGTCGACCACATTGGGCGGCTCCTACGTCAATGACTTCAACCGCTTCGGGCGGCTGTATCGCGTCTATGTGCAGTCCGACGCGGCACAGCGGCTGAAGGCGGACGATATCGGCAAGATCTACGTCCGCTCGAAGACGACCAACGAGATGGTGCCGCTGTCGACGCTGGTCACCATCCGCGACGTCACCGGCGCCGAACTGACGACCCGCTTCAATCTGCAGCGCTCGGTCGAGATCCAGGGCTCGCCCGCGCCCGGCTACACCTCCGGACAGGCGCTCGCCGCGCTCGAGCAGGTGTTCGCCGAGACGATGCCCTCGGAGATGGGCTTCGCCTTCTCGTCGATGTCCTACCAGGAGAAGATCGCCCCGCCCGCCGGGCCGACGTTCATCATGGCGATTGTCTGCGTGTTCCTGCTGCTGGCGGCGCTGTACGAGAGCTGGCGGCTGCCCTGGGCGGTGCTGCTCGGGTCGCCGCTGGTCGCGCTCGGCGCCTTCTTCGGCGTCTGGCTGATGGGCTTCGACAACAACGTGTACGTGCAGATCGGCCTCGTGATGCTGATCGGCCTCGCGGCGAAGAACGCGATCCTGATCGTCGAGTTCGCCAAAGCGAAGCACGAAGGCGGCGCGACGCTCGAGGAAGCGGCGATGGAATCAGCGCGCCTGCGTTTCCGTCCGATCCTGATGACGGCCTTCGCCTTCATCCTCGGTGTCGTGCCGCTGATGCTCGCCAGCGGCGCGGGCGCAGGGGCACAGAACGTGATGGGCACCGGCGTCTTCTGGGGCATGCTGGTCGCCACCGCGCTGGGCGTGTTCATCATTCCGGGCAACTACACCTTCGTCGAGGGACTCGGCCGCGGAGGGAAGAAGAAGCAGCAGCCGTGCAACGCCGATCGCTCCGAAAGAGCAAGGAGCAGAGTGAATGAGCCACGGACGAGACTCTCGTGCTCTGCGCCGCGGCGGTCATCGCCACCGGCTGCATGGTCGGCCCGGATTACAAGCGGCCGGACGTTTCTCTTCCTTCGGACTATCGCGGTACCGATGCGGTGCCGACGGCCGCCAGCGCACCGACGTACGGCGAACTCGCGTGGTGGACCGTCTTTACGGACCCGGATCTGCAGGAGCTGATCCGCACCGCGTTGACAGCAGAACTACGATGTCCGCGTGGCCGCGTCGCGCATCCTGCAGGCGCAGAGCCAGGTCACGATCGCCCGTGCGCCGATCTTCCCGACGGTGGACGGCAGCGTCACCGGCCCCTACAACGCCTACACGGGGTCCGAACGGCCGTTGCCCGACAGCACCTTCCAGCCGCAGGCCGGATTCGACGTGGCGTGGGAACTGGACATCTGGGGCCGGTACCGCCGCGGCACGGAGGCCGCACAGGCGCAGCTGCTCGCCAGCGAAGATTTTCGGTACGGGGTCATCGCGACGCTGGTGGCGGAGGTCGGACGTGCCTATCTGACCCTGCGCGCCCTCGACCTCAACCTCGAGATCTCCAATCGCACTGTGGCCTCCAGAAAGCAGTCGCTGGAATTGGTCAATGCCCGGCTCGAAGGCGGCGTGGCCGGGATCCTCGACGTGCGACAGGCCGAGACGCTGCTCTACAGCGCGACGAAGACGATCCCCGAGCTCCAGCGCCAGATCGAGCAGCAGGAAAACTTCATCAACGTCCTGCTCGGACAGAATCCAGGCCCCGTCAAGCGCGGACGTCCGCTCGAACAGCAGATTGCCGCCCCCGCGCTGCCGCCGGGCCTACCAACGGAACTGCTGACGCGACGGCCGGACATCCGGGCCGCCGAGCAGCAACTCGTCGCCGCCAACGCGCAGATCGGCGTCGCCAAGTCCCTGCTCTACCCGCAGGTCACGATTTCGGGCTTCGCTGGAGCAGGCAGTTCGACGATCAGCGGCTCGAACTTCGGACCGTACGGGGTATTCAGCGCCCTGCCCGCGATCACGCTGCCGATCTTCAACGCCGGGCGCCTGCGGGCCAACGTCGACTTCAACGAGGCCCTGGCGCAGGAAGCGGCCCTGCGCTACCAGCAGACGCTGCAGCAGGCGCTGCGCGAGGTGTCGGACTCGCTGGTCGATGTCCGCAAGCGGCAGGAGTTTCGCGGGCAGCAGGAACTGCTGGTCAAAGCGCTGGCGGATGCCAGCGAGGTCGCGAACCTGCGATACGAAGGCGGCGTGGCCAGCTACCTTGAAGTCCTGGATACCGAGCGCCAGCTGTTCGATGCAGAGCGCGATCTCGTCCTGGCGCGACGCGACGAGTCCGTCAGCGTGGTCCAGCTCTACAAGGCACTCGGCGGCGGATGGCAGGCAGAGGCAGACCGCCAAAGTCGCCGCGTCGGTGGACCGTCCGTCCGGAGCCGGGAGCGCAAGCACCCAATGAAACTCCAGCCGCGCCGGCACCAGACGAAGTACCGTGTTCGGCCTGGCATTTGCGTGGCTGGCTTTCGCCGCAAGTCCAGTAGCTGCGGAATTCGGAACCAAGGGCGGCGCGGAGCCCGCGAACATCGAGCAGTTCGCCAACTTCCTCCGGCAGGATCCCTACGACCTCGAACTGCTGATCAGCTACGGCACGTCGAAGGGCGGCTCCGCCGGACACCTGGCTCTAGCGATCCGCGGCCCCGATAGCGGAGTCGAGACCGTGTACTCGGCCAATTTCTACGCCGACCGATCGCGCGAGCATGCAAAGGACCATTACACGGCCGACCTGATGGTCGCGATACCGAAATCGGAATACCTGTTCAAGACGACCTCGTCACTTGGCGACACCGCGTCATTTGGCCTGGACTTCGGCGAGATCTACAAGCGATCCGTCATCGGCGTGCGTGTCTACGGCGTTCCAGTTCAGGAGAAGCAGGCGGTCGCCGACTTCATGAAGCGCATCAATGACGACTATCACAAGCGGGCGCGCGACACCGAGTACCACGACCGCGAAGTCAAGTACGACTACTTGCGCCTGAATTGCGCAAAGACGATTGGCTCGGCGTTTCGGTACGGCGCCGGTTATACGGAACTCGATGTCACGAGCGCGCGTGTTCTTTCGGGGCGTCAGATCGTCGCCGCGGTAACCGCCAACCTCCCGACAGAGATGGCGACGAAGTTGCTGGAGCAGTGGAACGCGCGCGGATATCGCCTGGATGCCGTGCTGTACAAGAAGTACCTGGGCTCGCCTTACATCGATCCGCACGATGAGCCCAAGGTCGCCTTCAAGGACCTGCCCAACCGCTTTCCGTCGGTGTTGTCACGGGATTTCCGCAACGAGCAGGGCGAGTACGAAGATTCGGACAACCTCTTCGTGATGTACCTCCTGTACAACCTTGCCAAGTTCGGCGTTCAGGTGAATGAGCAGACGAAGCTGCTCGAAGTCGCAAGGACCAAGACCCCTTTGCCCTACGCGGAGGCGGTCCAACTGGCGGCTGAGGCCGCCCGCTCGGACAGCGAAGACTACGGGAGCCGGGTCACCTTCCGGCCAAAGGGAACCCGGATCGGCGAGGAGCCGGTCGACTGAATTTCACGAATTCCGCCCTGAGCCGGGCCGATCTCGCCACTGCACAGTGGAACCTCGAACAGACGGCCGTCTATGCACCGACGAGCGGCCATGCCAAATCAACGTGCAGCTGCAGCGCAACTCCTACGTCAGGTTGCGGCGAAGTTCTTTGAGAATGTGGCTCATGTGCAGTTCAGTGAGGCTCGATCTTGAGCCTCGCTCCGATGAGTTTGGTGAGCAATGCAAAGGAAAAACCAGTCGAAAGCCCGCACATCAGGATGCCGGTCAACCCCTCGACCGGTCCGAGCATTCGCCACGGCTGCGGCAATACCAGGTCACCGTAGCCAAGGGTCGCGTAGGTGACTCCGGAAAAATAAAATGCCGACTCGGCATCGGGCAGGCATCCCGCCCACAGAAAGAAGAACGCCCAGACAGCGATCTCGGTCACGTGGATCAGGAGCAGCGCCCAGGTCAGGCGAATCAGCAACCAGGTCAGCGGCCAGAAGTGAGTCGGCAGCCGCATGCGCATTCTCAATACATACCTGAGCAGCCCGACGAGTCCGGCCGCATGCAGAGCGACCGTGATGGCGACCAGGATGCATGCAATGAGGATGATCGACGTCACGATGCGCGCCGGGTCGACTCAGCGGCTGGCAGCGCCCGCCGTCTTCGCGGGCTGCATCCAGATTCCGTCGCACCGAGATACGCGCAGCGACATCCCGAAAATCCACGCGATCATTTGGCCACCCGCAGAAAATTCTTGCTTCGCGCCCGTTGCCATCTCCCTTGTTGCTCTGGACAATTTCGCTTCATTGCGGCCGCGACTCCGAGGCTGATCGCGCGAGTTCCCCGGACGAATCGTCTTCGCACGACAGAGATGCGTTCGACGATCGCGTCGTAGAGCGGAACGGCGAAAACCGAATACGAGGTGACGAGCGGGTAGTCGTGGAGCTTGGCCACAGCTTCGATACGATCGACAAGCTCACGCAATGACTCCTCATCTTCAAGCACTTCGACGAGATCGGCATCGACAATTCGCTGTTCTACAAGGATACTCACCGAATGCTCTTCGGCGACGCGAAGAAGTTGCTCGTCAAGGTCCTGGTCGCCCTGAAAGCCTGACCGGGCGACACTCATATGTTTACGTCCTTCGGCCTTGGTGCGCTCGCGCAGCTGTCGCTGGTCCTGAGTGGCCTTGCGGTCTTCCTGTTCAAGGTGCCCACGCGCACGGTCGGCGATCTCGCGGGCTTCGGTGCGGGCGCGCTGATTGCCGCCGTTGCCACAGACCTGTTGCCGACCGCCAAGGTCCTCGAGTTGTGGCAGGTCGCGCTATGGACCATGCTCGGCGCCGGCGTCTTCATTCTGGGCGAGCGCTACGTGGACCGGAAGTTCGGTGCCGATGGCGCCGGCGGTCCGCTCGGCATCGTCGTCGGGGCGATCGTCGATGGCGTGCCGGAGTCCATCATCTTCGGCGTGCAGATGGCCCGGGGTACCGCGATCAGCCTGGCGTTTCTCGCAGCTGTTTTCGTCTCGAACATTCCCCAGGCGCTCGCTCCCTCCGCCGGCCTCGCGGAAAGCGGCTGGACCTGGCGCCGCGTCGCCGGCATGTGGCTGTGGGTGATGCTCGCCTGCGGTGTCGCTGCCGCGTTCGGCCACTTCGCGGCGACAACCTTCGGCGGCGCCAACGGCGCGCGCTCGGCCGCTTTGGCGTCGGGCGGCATTCTGGCGATGCTGGCCAATTCCCTGATTCCCTTTGCCCATGAGCGCTCGAAGAGTGCCGGCACGTGGACAGTTGTGGGCTTCTGCTCCGCTCTCGCCATGGGCGGATGAGGCCGCCAACGCGCGGCGCGACCGGGTTCCGGCCCGGGTCGAGGCGTTCGTCTGATGCAGTCGGTGTCCGATGCGGGCGGTGTCACGCACTTTTGGCCGCCGCCGATCGCCGACGCCACGCGCGCAGGCGATCCACCACTGCGTCGTAGAACAGGACGGCGAAAACTGAATACGAGGTGACGAGCGCGTAGTCGACGATGCGCTCGTAGAACTTCATGTTCGCATCGTCGCCGGTGAAGCCCTGCGTCAGGGCGTCGGGGAAGACGATGAAGACCAGCGTCGTCAGGCCGTAGCTCCAGCGGTAGTAGTTCGGCGTGAGCGGGCCGGGTCCGTTGCCGAAGATGCGCGTCGCGCAGAACAGCGAGAACATCGCCATCACCAGCACGAACCAGAACCACGACGGCCACAGCTTGACGAGCCACCACATGATCAGCCCGCCGGTGGCGCCGATGAGCGTGGCCAAGATCAGGTCGACGGTCAGCTTTAGTGCGGTTGCGCGGCGCGCATGCTGCGAAATCATCGCCGGCTGGTAGTAGCCGATCAGGTAGCGGATGTTGTTGTCGCTGCTCAGCATGTAAGCGAAGAGTGGCAGCAGCACTAGCACCGGCCGCAGCGCGAGGATGGCCCGGTCCGCCGGCGTGCCTTCGATCCGGGGTGCGTTGGGCAGGCCTGGAAATACCCCACCAGGCACCGCGGCGAAGGCGACCCAGAGGACGGGGAACATGGCGAGCGCACACTGCGACATGCCTTTGGCGAACTCGACGCCAACATCCATCGAGTTCTCGCCGAACGCCGGAACGAGAGTGATGCCGACGATCACGATCATGGCGTTCAGGCCCGTGATTTTGCCCTCGGCCTGCAGGTAGAAGTTGACGAAGAGGATAAGACGCGACCACGGCGAAGCCGAACAGCTGATGGCTGTGCAGCGGCAGCATCAGTAACGTTCCGAGGCCGGCGAAGGCGATGAGCTTGATCGTGATCCACAGCCCGTAGCCCAGCGACGGTGCCGACGGCATCGGCAAGGCCAGGAACGGAATCACCAGCGCCGGCAGCAGGAATGAGAAGGGCCAGTTGATGTAGGTGCTGTAGGCGGTCGCCAGCGTCACGCCGATGGTGAAGCGCAGGATGCGGCGGGCCCTGGGGTTGTCCAGCGCCCGCGCCTTCGGCGCCGCCGCCGCGACGGCTTCAGTAGGCATACGACATCAGGCCGCTAAACCACATCAGGAACCGACCCAAGGGATTGAGGATCGGATGCTCGCCGGTGTACACGAGGACGTTGACCTGGCTGCCGACGCGCGCGCCGAGCTGCGCGGCCTCCGCGGGATCCTCGAAATCGATCAGCACCGGAAAGCGCTGCGCGTTGCGCAACCAGTCCCGCGCGTTCTGCACCGTGGGCAGCGTGCCCGGCTTCGAGGTGGACTCGGCGGCGGTCACGCCGAAGGTGACGTTGCGCACATGGCCGCGCAAAGTCTTGTCGGGCCAGACGTCGAGCACCAGGTCGACCGTGTCGCCCGGCTTGATGTGACCGAGGTTGTTCTCGGTGAGGTTCGCCTCGACCCACATCTTCTGCGTCCCGACGAAGGTCATCAGCGGCTGCCCGGTCGCGGCGAAATTGCCGACGTCCACGCGCAGGTCAGTCACCAGCCCGTCGTTGGGCGCGACGAGGCGCGTGTACTGCAGATCGAGCTTCGCTTTGTCGAGGGAGGCGCGCGCGGCAAGCAGCTGCGGGTTCTTCTCGTCGCTCGGCCCGAGCGCTTCGATCGCCTTCTGCAGATTGGCCTTTGCGCTCCCCTCCTGGGCCTCGGCTTCAAGGCGGGATGTCGACGCCCACTCCAGCGCCCGCTGAGAAACCGCACCGGGCACTTCGGCATCGATGCGCTTCAGGCGAGCCTCGTTCTGCGTGTCCTTGACCAGACCGGCCCTCGCAGCCTGCAGCGCGGCCGCAGCCGCGTCGACCGTCGAAGTCCCGACCTTGAGATTTTGCTGGGTGAGCGCCAGCTGGGCCTCGGCCGCGGCGACTGCCAGCTGGTAACGCACCGGATCGATCCGGGCAAGCAAGTCGCCCTTCCTGACCGCCTGGTTGGTGCGCACGTCGACGGAAAGAATCTCGCCGGCCACCTGCGGTGCAATGGGCACAACGAACGCGTTCACGCGCGCCTGCGTCGTGTACGGGGTGTAGCGGTCGGCGGCCATGTACCAGGCGAGAAGGAGCAGACAGAACGCGCCGAAGCCAAGCACCCATTTGCGAACCGGGTCCATCCGCCGTGGTGCCTGCGGGGCTTGCGGCTTGGGCTTGCGATCCGCCGCCGGCAGGTGCAGGTGCGCCCGCGGCTGGCGCCGGCTTGACTACCGCCGGGTTTGCCGTTTGTGGGGACTGCTGCTGTTCCGTCATGACATGCCTGGTTCAGGTGACACGGTTTACCAATCCGGCGAAGGCCAGTCGCCGTCCTGGCCTTTGAATGGCGGCTCGGTCGCCTCGGGTTTCAGCAGATCGCCCCAGTCCACGCGCTGACGCATCGCGTCCCGGGTGGCCTCATCCACGTAACCCTGGCCCGGACGAATCTCCCAGCCACCGCCCAGCGCGCGATAGATGCCGATTGCGCTGCTGACGGTGGTGCTGCGTGTGGCCACGACCTGCTGCTGCACGCGCAGCAGCGAGCCCTGGGCGTCGAGCACGCGCTGGAAGTCGGAGAATCCTTCGCGGTAACCGATGTTGGCCAGCGTGAGTGCGCGCCTCGCCATCGCTTCAGTTTCGACAAGAATCCGTTCCTGCTCGCGGCTGCGCAGGAACGCCACCATGCCGTCTTCGACCTCCTTCACCGCGTTGAGCACCGTGTTCTGGTAGTTCTCAAGCAGTTGCTGGAGTCGTGCATCCTGGACCCGGACGTTGTTGCGGATGCGACCGTAGTTCAGCACGTTCCAGCTGAAGTACGGCCCGCCGACGAGGACGAGCGAATCGGCCCTGAACAACTGTCCGATGCCGCTGTTTCCTGTGCGTGTCGTGCTCGTTCCGTCGGCGGCAAGCACACCGAGAAAGCCGCTCAACCCGAAGCTTGGATACAGGTCGGCCTCGGCCACACCCACTGCGGCGCTCTGCGTTGCCGCGGTGAGTTCAGCCTGGCGTATGTCCGGACGCCGCCGCAGCAAGTCGGCCGGAGCGCCCGCTGCCACGGTTGGCGGCGCGGCGGGAATCACGCCCGGTTGCGGACCCAGAATCTCCGTAAGGCTGCCCGGTGGCTGGCCCAGCAGGGTGCTGAGGGCGTACTTTGCCTGCTGCAGCCCGATCTCGATTTGCGGGATCGTCGCCTCGGTCGCCAGCAACTGGGTGCGGGCCTGCAGCACATCCAGCTCTCCAACCTCGCCGCCGCGGAACCGCGCCTCGGTGATCTGCACGCCGCGTTGCTGAAGGGCGATGTTTTCACGCGCAACCTTCAGCTGCTCTTCCGCGCTGCGGATGGCAACGTAGGTGTCGGCAACCTGCGCGACGAGCAGCACGAGCGCGTTGTCATAGGCGGCGATCGAAGCTCCACAGGTTGGCGTCGGCCGACTCGATGCCGCGCCGGAATTTGCCCCAGAAATCAAGCTCCCAGGAGACGCTGGCGCCGACGTTGTACTCCCAGAAGCGCAGGTCTCCGCCCTTCGTGTTGGCGGCGTTCAGGCTGGCGGCGGTGTAGGTCGCGCTGCCGTTGGCCTGCTGTACCTGGGGATAGGGCGTGCCCACGGCGATCCCCAACTGGGCGCGCGCCTCCAGAACGCGCAAGCCCGCGATCTTCAGGTTGTAGTTGTTCCGCGTTGCGATCTCGATCAACCGGCTGAGCACCGGGTCGTGGAAGGCTTCCCACCACTGAACCCGCTCGGCGGGCCTGCGCGTGACAGCCACGGTATCGGCGTCTTCCCATTGCGCGAGGACCGGTGCTGCGGGTGTCACGAAGTTGGGACCTACGGTCGTGCAGCCTGCCAAGAGAACTGCCGCGCCGATCGACTGAACAGGGCGGACGTGCTTGCGCCACCGCAGCGATGACACTGCACACGAACCCCGCGCGCCACGACCGGCTGCGGCGCCAACGGCGCGGTCGCGCGCGGGAACGTCGTGTGTTTCGGCGGTAGTCATGTTTGTCAGGCGGCTTCGATTCTCGCCGTCAGCCCCGTCGCGTGGTTGCGCCGCCGATCCGGCGATCGAAGGCAGCAGCGAATCTCCCGCTTTGCGCCGCTGTACTCACTAGCAATTCGCGACAATCGAGGGCGGCTTCCGGCAAAGAGCCTGCTAGTTGAGGCAGATCAATTTCGCCGCCTCCACCGGCCCGCCCGCCGCTTCGCGCAAAATCGCTCCGCAGCGAACCTTCCGTTTCGATCAGGACGCTTTGCCATGCCGTCGAAGACCGTCAATCGAACGCCCGGCAGCCCGGACGCAACGTACGGATCACCCGCGCGCCTTGTTGGCGCTTTCTCGGCTGCGCCGGCGGTGATCCGGCAGCTTGGCTTCGATCCGGCCCCGATGATCGCGGCAGCGGGGCTCGCACCGGAGGTGTTCGACGACCCGTCCAACCGGATCCCTTACGAAGGCGCGTTGCGGCTGTTGAACGAGGCCGCAGTGCGAACACGCTGCCCGCACATCGGCCTGCTGCTTGGCCGCATGTGGCGTGTCTCGGACTTGGGACTCCTCGGCGAGCTGGTCGGTCATTCGCCGACGGTTGGCGCGGCATTGCAGGAATTCGTTGTGCACCACCATCTCAACAGCGAGGGTGCCCTTGCGTTCGTGGTGGATCGGGAGAGCGCTCGTTGACCTCGGCTACTCCGTCTATCTGCCGTTTGCCGGAAGCTACTCGGAGCTCTACGACGGTGCGCTAGCGGCGTTTGCGAGCTTCTTTCGCGAGCTCTGCGGACCAGGATGGTCTCCTTCTGCGGTCTTCTTCTCGCGTTCGGCCCCGGCCGACGTCGCGCCTTATCGCCAGTATTTCCAGGCGCCACTGCACTTCGGTTCGGATGTCTGCGCCCTGCGGTTCGACGCGAAATGGCTGGCCCGGCCGGTGGCGGGTGCCGATCCGCAGCGCCTGCGGCTCGCAAGAAAGAACGCACTGGCCATCGGCGACGCTACGCTCGTCGAGCGGGTGCACCGGACCTTGCGCACCTTGCTGCTGCATGGCCGGAGCTCCGGTGCCGACGTCGCGCAGTCGTTGGCGATACACCGGCGCACGCTCCAGCGCCGCCTCCGCGCCGAAGGCACGACCTTCCAGCAAGTGCTTGACCGGGTGCGCTTCGCGGTCGCGAAGGATCTGCTCGAGGATTCGACCGCCGCCGTGATCGACATCTCGGCAGCGCTGGGCTACGCCGACGATGTCTCGTTCATCCGGGCGTTTCGGCGTTGGACTGGTACCACGCCTGGCGCCTGGAGGGAGTCGGCGCGCTGAGCACGACGGGTCGCCCACGTGCTGGAATCCATTTCAATGATCGATCATTGGCTGGTGCCGGCAGGCTTGACTGGTGAGCAATCCGTGCGGATCGACCACTCTACTGACGGCGCAACCTCGGCAACACCCTGGCAGGAGACTCCTGCGGAGCGCTAGTAGGAGCGTGTTTCGCAGTGTTGCGCGATTCCGGTAACGCTTTGCCGAGCGCGACCTCGCAGGGGCCGCCTCCGCCCTGGGTGCTCTGGTGCAGCAAAGCCTCGCCGAGAACGGACAAGCCGCCCGTGCCGATCGCCGCGCCGATACGCGCGACCGACGTCGCGGACGCCACCGCGTCGAGGCGCACGCGGGGATCGCGAAACGAGCCCTGGAGTCGGACGAGCTGTGCGACCTGCAGAGCTTCTATCTTGATCCCCTGGCGCAACCTGGGGCTGAACGAGAGATCGAGTGTCTCGCTGCGGAAATCGACGGTCCCGCTGGCCGAAACGCCCGCCTTGTCGGTCTCCATTGCCAGCGACCGGTCAATGCGGGCCACGCCTTGCGAGAGTGGCAGGCGTGCGACGACACACAGGATTTCGGTCGAGGTGTCTTTCTGGCGAAACGGATTGAGCGCGGCGAACAGTTGTTCGAGCACGCCGCCGAGGTCAAGCTTCGTGTTGACGAGCGTGCCATGGCTGACGCTTAGCAGAACGCTCCCGTTCGCGTCACCGGCCCAGGCGTGGGGGGAGTTTCCGTGCATCGTCAGGTCGCCGGACAGCGCCGCCCGGGAGCCTCGCACCTCGCGTTTGATGTCCAGCGCCGCGAACAACGGGCCAAGCTCGAGGTCCTGGGCGTTGGCTCGCAATGCAATCGACGGATTCGCGATTCGCGCCGCGTCGATTGTGAGGTGCGCGATCAGCGAACCGCCGAAAAGCCTGGCCTTCAGCACCGGCATGTCCAATCGCCCGTCCTCGATCGTGAAACGGGCGTCGACCTGCTGCAAATCGAAGCGATTAGTTAGCGCCACGCTGCCGATCAGGAGCTTGACGTCCGCGTCCGCATCGCGCAATGCGCCGAAAGGTATCTCGGTTTCTGAAAGCAGGAAACGCGATGCCTTCGCAGGCGGTCGCGGCGCGGACGTTGCGCCCGAGCCGAGGAGAGGTAACTCCGCCGCCTTGAGCGAATCCATGCTGGCATCGACGACCACCCGGGGCCGTGCACCGCTGGTCGTGAATGCCACGCGACCCTTGACGACATGACCTGCGAAAGCCAGATCCAGCGGGTCGAATGCATAGGTGTGTTCGTCGACACGCAAGAGGGCCTTGAGCGTTGCCTTACGCCCGGCGATATCGCCGCCGACATCGATGGGGTATGGCCAGCGCCGCGCGGCGAGCGCCTCCAGCGCCCCGAGTTCACCCTTGAGATCGATCGGCACTGCATCAACCTTGCCGCGGAACTCAGCGTGGATTGCCTCTTGCGCGCCGCGCATGGCGATCGACAGGGCGTCGATGGCAGTCTCGGTGACCTTGCCGGTCTTGCCGTTGCGATACGTGAGCGAGCCCTTGGTGAGGTCGAGCTGGCCGACGCTGAACGCAGCCAGAGCCGCTGCCGGCGTATCCGTCGCCGGCGCCTGGGTTGCGGACACAGCGCCGGCGCCGAACTCCCAGTTACCGCGGCCCTGCGCATCGGTCACCAGCGCGATTGCGGGTTCAACCAGTTCCAGCCGGATCACTTTGAAGCGACCCCGCAGCAGCGGCAGGAGTTCGAACTGCACGGCCACCCGCTTCGCCGCAGCCAGCGGACCGGGGCCTGCCCACGGCGCATTGCCGAAGCTCACCTCATTGATGATCAGTTTCGGCTCCAGCGCAACCTCGAGGTTCGCTCCGCCGCTGATCAGCAGGTCACGTCCTGTCAACGTCTTGACGCGCGCCTGCGCGGGTGCGACAAGAGAATTGACGTCGAACGTCGCGACGGCAATGGCGACACCGACCAGCCCGAAAACCACCAGCCCGGCGGCGACACCGAATACCCAGAGCGCGATGTCAGCCGCAAAACGCGGCCGACGAACGGAGACCATCAGCGGCCAATCTGCTCCAGCGCGTGCCTTATCGGCGCGCTGGATATTTGCATCAATCCGCTGTATGGCCGATTCATCTCCAGGATCAGGAAGATCGCGCCCGCGACGGTCAGCGCGCCGACGAATAGCGCCGCAATGGCAGTGGCGTTGCGGCGCGCATAGAGGCCGAAGCCAACGAAGAGCACAACAAGCCAGAACACCAGCACGACGAAGAAGGGCCAGGACAGGGCGCCTCCGGCTTGCTCGTACAGCAGGCGGATGGTAGTACCCGCGGTCGTCATGAGCTGCAGGGCACGGCCCTGGGCAGATCGCTGGGCCTCGGTTTTCGGCGTCAGGTGGGCGACGGTGTCAAACAGGTCTTCCGTCGGGACGTAATTTTGCGACGCGTGCACGGCTGCTCGTGCCGCGCCAGCATCGGGCCACAGCCGCGCGAGTTCGGCCTCGACCATGCGACGTAGCTGCGCGCGGGCGTCGTTCGCTTCCGGGCCGTAGTGGGCAAACAGGCCATCGAGTTGAACAATTTGCACTCCGAGCTGCTGCACTTCGCTCTCCTGCCTGTCGTAGGAGCTGTGCGCGGACGCGATCAGCAGGCTCAGGACCAGGGCGACGATGGTTGCAACCAGCCCCATGACCAGTTTGACCACGTCCCTCGTATCGGCATCCTGATGAAGCGTGGGGACGCGGACGAAGACGCCCGCCAGCGCCCCGCCAAAAACGAAAACGAATACGATGACGGCGATGAGTGTGGAATTCATGAAGTAAGGCGGCGGCGTATCTTGGGGATTCGGCGTCGGCAGACGGGTGGTCCTTTTCGGGCTTCTTCGCTGCGGTTGCGTCCGCTGCGGCGTTTCCGAGTGACGCTGCCGGCCTCGGCAAAATTGGGAATACAACAATATATCGGCCCCGATAGCCGTCACGGAGTCGCACAATGACTGAAGTCCGCTTCCTGGTGGCGATTGCGCTGGCCGCGCTGCTCGGCCTGGCCGGGTGCGCGTCCACGCATCCGATGATGCCGACGCCGACGTTGTACACGGGGACGCAGGCGAAGCCGCTGTTCACCAAGGCGCCCGCCGAGGTTCGGACACCGCCGCTGGATCTGCTTTTCATTACCGACCGCGCGCCCGCGACGAGCCCCGATGAGCCTGAACCGTACACGGCGGACCGGTCGCGCTTGATGGCGTTCGGGTCAACGACGATCCTGTTCGGCGAACACACGACGTGGGACGCGCTGGTCAAGCAGAGCCTGCTCGTCGAGCGCTCGACTTCGACGGACCTCAAGCTCGGTCCGACGAAGGAACTCGGGCGCTACCCGCGCATTCCCTACGCGGTTGCCGTGACGCCCGCGGGGATGACGCGCGCTCCGGCTGTCGTCGATGCGCACGAAACGGCCAACCGGGCGCTGCAGGCCGAGATCGCGCGTCGCCTGGCCCTGAGCCCGCGCAAGGAGATGGTGCTGTACATCCACGGCGTCAGCAATTCCTTCAGCGAAGCGGCCTTGACGATGGGCGAGATGTGCCACTTCCTGGGCCGCGAGTTCGTTTGCGCGATCTTCACCTGGCCCGCGGGCGGAAAGCACGGCATCCTGTTCGGCTACGAGGAAGACTACGAATCGAGCACATTCGCGGTCGAGCATTTACGGAAGGCGATCCGCACCATCGCGGACACGCCGGGGCTCGAGAGAATTCATATCCTGGCCCACAGTCGCGGGACCGATGTGCTCGCCACCGCGCTGTCCGAGCTTTCCTTCGAATCGTACATGCAGCAGATGACGCTGCCCCGGCGCCTCAAGCTCGGCAACGTCGTGCTGATGGCACCGGATCTGGACGTCGAGGTGGCTCCGGAAAAGATCCTGGCGATAATCTCCGATCCCGACGTGCCCTACGGCGCGACGCCGGACCCGCATGCGGTGTTCCGGGCCTTGCGCCCGTTCCACCTCACCATTTACGTTTCGCCCGACGACAAGGCCCTCGCCACGTCGGGCTGGCTGTTCGGTAGCCTTGCCCGGCTGGGACGCGTCGATACTTCGGTACTGACTCCGCAGCAGATCGAACTTGCGGCAAGTCTCGGCTTCCTCGACGTGATTCAGATTCGCGGGAAGACCGACCTGTTCGGACACGGCTACTTCGTCTCGAACCCGAGGGCAAGCGCCGACCTCATTGCGATGATTCGATATGGGCTGAAGCCCAACGAACCGGGCCGCCCGCTGGAGGAGGTCAAGCGGCCGTTCTGGCGAGTCCTGCCGGAACCCGAGGCGAAGGGTGGTGCCGGCGGGTCTGACTGAGCCGCGCGCAGCGCCAGGACTCGAACGACCGCCACGATGTCCCTGCGACGTTCGCTCGCTCGAATCGCCAAGGGCACGGGCCTCGTTGCCCTGGCTCTGCTGGTCGCTGGGATCGGGGTCTGGGGGGCGCTGCTGCTCGAGTATGCGGGGCCGCGTAATGACGTGGCCCACAGGGCGTTGGTGATCGGCTTTTCCCTGGCTGCCGTGGCGGCGTTGATCGCACTCTTCGTGCGCCGCTGGCGCTGGCGCGCGCTCGGCGCATATGGGCTTCTATGCGCAGGCCTTGTGGTCCTGTGGTCTAGCATCGAGCCAACCAACGAACGCGACTGGCAGCCGGAGGTAGCGGTACTGCCGTACGCCACGATTGACGGCGATCGCGTCACCGTCCACAACATCCGCAATTTCGACTACCGCAGCGAGACCGACTTCACCCCCGCCTATTACGACAAGTCCTTCGACGTGCGGGAACTGCGATCGGTGGACCTCGTGACCTCCTACTGGACGGGTCCGGCGATTGCCCATGTCTTCGTGAGCTTCGGCTTCACGGGGGACGACTATCTCGCCATTTCCATCGAGGTACGCAAGCCGAAAGGCGAGGGCTACTCGACGCTCAAGGGCTTCTTCCGCCAGTACGAGCTCGTCTACGTCGTGGCCGACGAGCGGGACATCATCCGGCTGCGCACCAACTATCGCCGCGATCCGACCGAGGATGTGTACATCTACCGGGCCAAGGCTTCGATCGAGGTCGTGCAGCGACTGTTCCTGGAGTACATGCACAGGATCAACGCGCTGAGGACGCAACCCGAGTTTTACAACACGCTGACGACCAACTGCACGACCAACATCTGGACGAACAACCACGTCAATGAGGGGCGCGTGCCGCTGAGCTGGAAGATCCTGGCGAGCGGCTATGTGCCGGAGTATCTGTATGAACAGGGACGGCTGGAAACGATGGGCCTGTCCTTCCCGGAATTGCAGCAACGGGCGCATGTCAATGCGCGCGCCCAGGCGGCTGATGGGGCGGCGGACTTTTCGCGACAAATTCGCGCTTGGGGCGAAACGAGGTAGCCTCTGGTGGACGGCATCCGTTGCTCGGATGAATCAAGGGCCGCCGGCGGGGCGAATCGCAACACATCGACGCGCCGGCGAGCGGCGCCGCTGGTTGGCGCATAGAGCACCGACCGAAGACTCGAAGAGTCCGAGATTGTTCTTCAAGACAGGCACGCGGAGCACCGGAACACACCATGGAGACGATGATGGGAAGGAAGAGCGCCAAAACGAAGAACGAGCCCAAGGGCAAATCGAGCAAGGTCAAGCGCGTCGCGGCCAAGTCAGCTGCGACCGGGAGTGATGCTTCGAAGGGCATGCAAGAGCTGTCGGGCAAGGACTACGAACGCGAACTCAAGAAATTGCACGTCGAGCTGGTGAAGCTGCAGCAGTGGGTCCAGGAGAAGGGACTCAAGGTCTGCATCGTGTTCGAGGGCCGTGACGGTGCCGGCAAGGGCGGCACGATCAAGGCGATCACCGAGCGCGTCAGCCCGCGCGTGTTCCGTGTCATCGCCCTGCCCTCTCCGACCGAACGCGAGAAGTCGCAGATGTACGCGCAGCGCTACGTCCCGCATTTTCCGGCCGCAGGCGAGGTCGTCATCTTGGATCGCAGCTGGTACAACCGTGCGGGCGTCGAGCGCGTGATGGGCTTTTGCTCCGAGGAGCAGGCCGAAGGCTTCCTGAAGGTCGTCCCGCTCTTCGAAAAGCTGATGATTCAATCGGGAATCATCTTGCTCAAGTACTGGCTCGAAGTGAGTCCGGAGGAACAGACGCGGCGGCTCTCATCGCGGATCGACGACGGTCGCAAGGTCTGGAAACTCTCGCCGATGGACATCAAGTCCTACGATCGCTGGGACGATTACACGCGTGTGCGCGACGAGATGTTCAAGGCAAGCGATACGGCGTGGGCCCCCTGGTACGTCGCGCGCTCCGAAGACAAGAAGCGTGTGCGGCTCAACGTGATCAGCCACCTGCTGAAGCAGGTGCCTTACAAGGACGTGAAGGCCGACAAGGTCAAGCTGCCGAAGCGCAAGATCGGCAAGTACAAGGCGATCGACTATCCGTTCAAGTACGTGCCGGAACGATTCTGACCCGCGCCATTGCCACGGCTAGCCGTCCGGCCGCTCGGTGACAGGACCCGCCGGACTGCCGACAGTCATCGCGCGCATGGATGTTCGCCCGAATGCGAGCAGTCTCCCATGGCGCACCAGACCGGTCGACGAAGACGGACTGAATGAGCGCAGAGACACCTGCCCGGCGCCGCGAAGCGCGAACCGCTGCTGAGTCCGGTGGACCGCGTCTCGGAGATGCTGTTTGGTCTGTTCATGGCGCTCACCTTCGTCGGCGCTGTGTCGGTGACCGAGGCTGGACGCGACGACATCCGCGCGATGCTGGCTGCGGCGCTCGGCTGCAATCTCGCATGGGGACTCGTCGATGCCGTCATGTACCTGGTCCGCACAGTCGCCGACCGCGGCCGGCAGATCACGCTGATCCGCTCGGTGCGATCGGCCCCGGACGCCGAAGTCGGGACGCATGATGATCCAGGGTTCGCTGTCGAAGGTCGCCGCCGGGCCTCGTCTCGGAGACCGAGATCGAGGCGATCCGCGGGCGGGTCCTCGCGCTGCCATCGGTGCCCGAGCGACCGAGCGCTGAAGTCCGACGACTACCTGGCCGCCCTCGCCGTGTTCCTGTGGTGGTCATCTCGACGTTTCCGGTCGTGCTGCCCTTCGTACTGATCGCACGACGTCGGCACCGCAAAGAACGTGTCGCGCGGCATCGCGCTCGTGATGCTGTTCATCGGCGGCCTCGCGCTGGGCCGCTACGCCGGCTACGGCAGCTGGAAGGTCGGCTTCATGATGGCCGGACTCGGCGCCGCGATCGTGCGCGGTGATCCGGCCCTCGGCGGATGAGAGACCATGCGGCTGATCCTTCTTGCACTCGGCTGCCGCCCACCGTCCCGGCGGCATTCGCGGACGAGGACGCAGCCAGCGGGTCGCCGCGCATCGCAGCCCCGAGCGGCCCGCGTGGGAGTTCGGTCTCACCGCGTACCCGACGTTCGTCCGCGACGGCGAAAACTACACCTCGGCGATCGCGGTAGCCGATCGCGGCCCGCTGCACCTCGAGGCACGGTACGACTACGAATCGATCGGCGCGCGCTCGGCCTTTGTCGGCTGGACTTTCGACGGCGGCGAAGGCTTCACCTGGGAGCTGACCCCGCTGCTGGGCGGCGTCTGGGGCACGCACGCGCGGATTCGTTCCCGGGCTGGAAGTCGACCCTCGGCTGGAAGTCGCTCGATTTCTATCTCGAGGGCGAGTACGTCCGCAGCAGCGTCGACGTGAGGGACAGTTACCTCTACGCGTGGAGCGAACTCGGCTACCGTCCGTTCGAGTGGCTGCGCATCGGGCTCGCCGGCCAACGGACCAACGCCTACGACAGCGGCCGCGACATCCAGCGCGGGCCGTTCGCAGCAATTCAATGGCGCCGCATTACCGTGGGCGGCTACTGGTTCAACCCGGGATCGAGCGACCAGATCGTCGTCAGCATGATCAGTGTGTCGTTCTGAGCGAAGTTCTCCCCTGCCAACTATCGAAGATGCCACGAATGACCCACACACCTGCCTCGTCACCACCGCCGACACCGGCGGCCCGGGCCTGCGCTTCGACATCGTTGCCGGACTGACGGCAGCCGCGGTCGTGCTGCCGAAGGCGATGGCCTACGCCACGGTGGCCGGCCTGCCGGTCGAGGTCGGCCTGTATACCGCCTTCATCCCGATGGTGATCTACGCGCTGCTCGGCACGTCGCGCGTGCTCAGCGTCAGCTCCACCACCACGCTGGCAATCCTCGCGGGCACGCAACTGGGAATCAGCGTTCCGGACGGCGATCCCGCTCGCCTCATCACGGCCACCGCAACGCTGACCGCGATGGTAGGCGTCATGCTGTTGCTGGCTCGGCTGCTGCGCCTCGGGTTCGTCGCCAACTTCATATCGACGCCGGTACTGACCGGGTTCAAGGCCGGCATCGGCCTGGTCATCGTGCTCGACCAGTTCCCGAAGCTGCTGGGGATTCACATCACCAAGCAGGGCTTCTTCCTCGACATCGTCAGCGTCGCGCAGCACCTGCCGTCGACCTCGACGATCACGCTCGCGGTGGCCGTGGCGACCTTCATCGTGCTGATCGGCATGGAACGGCTGTGGCCGCACTCGCCGGCGCCGCTGGTCGCCGTGGCCGGCGGCATCGCCGCCGCGTGGTTCTTCGGACTGAAGGCGATGGGCGTCTCGCTGGTCGGACTGATTCCACAAGGGCTGCCGTCGATCACGCTGCCCGATGTCTCGCTGATGACGAGTCTGGTACCTGGCGCGCTCGGCATTGCACTGATGAGCTTCACCGAAACGATCGCTGCGGGCCGTGCCTTTGCGCGGCCGTCCGACCCGCCGATCGACGCGAACCGCGAACTGGTCGCCACCGGGCTCGGCAACGTGGGCGGCGCTCTGCTCGGCGCGATGCCGGCTGGCGGTGGCACCTCGCAGACCGCCGTGGTGCGCAACGCAGGCGGGCAATCGCAGAAGGCGTCGCTGGTGACGGGCGCCGCCGCGCTGGCGACGATGCTGCTGCTGGCGCCGCTGCTTGGACTGCTGCCGAACGCGACACTGGCCGCCATCGTCATCGTCTACTCGATCGGGTTGATCAAACCTGCAGAGTTCCTTGCCATCCGTGCCGTGCGCAGGATGGAGTTCCGCTGGGCGGTGATCGCGTGCATCGGTGTGCTGCTCTTCGGCACACTGAAAGGCATCGTCATTGCGATCATCGTGTCGATGATCGGTCTGGCCAGCCAGACCGCCCACCCGCGGGTATCGGTCATCGGCCGCAAGCGCGGCGCCGACGTGCTGCGCCCGCTGTCGCCGGAACACCCGGATGACGAAACCTTCGAGGGACTGCTGATCGTGCGGCCCGAGGGGCGGCTCTTCTTCGTCAATGCGCAGAACGTGTCGGATCAGATCAAGGCGCTGATCGACAAGTACCAGCCGCGCGTGGTGGCGCTCGACATGAGCCGCGTGCCCGACCTCGAGTATTCGGCGCTTCAGGCGCTGATCGAGGGCGAGCAGCGTTTCACCGATCGTGGCACCATCGTGTGGCTGGTCGCTCTCAATCCAGGTGTGCTGGAGATCGTGCGCCATGCCGGCCTGGCCGATCGGCTCGGGCGCGATCGAATGCTGTTCAACGCCCGCGCGGCGATCGAGCGTTATCAAGCGATGCAGTCGACAGCTGGATCGGCGGCTGACGTCGTAAACGGCTTGTGCGATTACTAAGGAGACTCTATGTCCCGGTTATGGCTGACGAATGTCGCCCCCGAGGCCAGCGACGACGAGCTGCACGCGCTGGTGAAGAAATACGCTCCACAGCTCAACTGCGTGGCCCTGCAGCGCGAAGCGGGAGACGGGTCGCGGCCCATCGCCTTCATGACGTTCACCGGCGGTGAGTTCGGTTCGGTCGAGAATCTCGCGGAGCGGCTCAACGGCCTGTTCTGGAAGGAGCGCAAGCTCGGCTGCACGACGATCATCTGAGCGGCGCGCTCGAGAAGCGTATTCCATCCCCGCTCAACCGCCGCCGAGTCGCAGTCGGCAAATGCGCACCGCCCGGTCTTCCGGATCGGGCGCGATGTGAATCCCAGCCGGCCAGCAAGGCGCAGCATCGACTGGTTTTCGGCCAGCACGAAGCCTTCCATCACCTTCAAGCCGCGGTCTCTGGCGGAGTCGATCAGCTTCTTCATTAGCGCAGTCGCCAAGCCTGCACCGCCGAACTTCGAATCGACGCTAATCGCAAATTCGCAAGCGCCCTGTCGCGCTTTCGACAATTGCGATCGCGCTTCCGACGATGTCGATGCCATCGGCGGCCGGTACGGTCGCGACGAGGCCGATGCCGCTTTCAGGAAACGATGAGAGCGCCTTGCGCAGCCGCTCCAGGTTGGGCTCGCGTACCACGCGCATGAAGCGCATGTAGCGCGCATCGTCGCTCATCCGGGCGAAGGCCTGCAGGATCTCCGACTCATCCTGCGGGCGTATCGCACGAACATGAACCACGCGGCCATCTCGAAGCGTGATATCGGCTTCCGGAATGCTCGTCCTCATCGTGAAACTTCCAAGTGGAGTGACTTCAACAGAAGCTCGGTTCGCAGGCCTGCGTACTGCAAAGTGACCGTCCGATCATCGCGAAACTTGATCGAACCGTGAACACGACATTGAGCGCCGTCATGCTGCTCATTGTCCATCGGAAGACAATGTTTCCCATACCCGGTCCGGAACACCGACCGCGTTGAGGAGTTCCAGACCGACCCGATTACAAGGAACGGAGGGACTCATGACAACCGCAGTCAACCCCGGCAGCCTGCCGGTCACAGCACCATCGGTACTCGCCGCCAAGAAAGGCGGGCACGCTTTCCCCTGGAAGGCACTTGCGCCGGTTCTTGTTGCCCTGATCATTGCGGCATTCCCGCCGCCTGATGGGCTCGCGCAGCACGCGTGGTATTTCTTCGCCATCTTCGCCGGCGTCATCGTCGGCCTGATGCTGGAGCCGCTGCCCGGCGCGGCGATCGGCCTGATCGGCGTCGCGCTCGTCACCGTACTGGCGCCCTATGTCCTGTTCGGCCCGCCGAACTCGCCAAGGCTGGCTTCAAGCCCGCCAACGCGGGACTCACCTGGGCACTGTCCGGCTTCTCGAACTCGACGGTCTGGCTGATCTTCGCTGCCTTCATGTTCGCGCTGGGCTATGAAAAGACGGGCCTCGGTCGTCGCATTTCGCTCGGCCTGGTGAAGACAATGGGGCGTCGCACGCTGACACTCGGCTACGCAGTCGCTTTTGCCGACCTGCTGCTTGCGCCCTTCACGCCGTCGAACACGGCACGCAGCGGCGGCACCGTGTACCCGGTGATCCGCAACCTGCCGGCGCTGTATGACAGCAAGCCGAACGACCCGTCGTCGCGCCGCATAGGCGGCTACCTGATGTGGACCGCCATCGCGGTCACCTGCGTCACCAGTTCGATGTTCATCACTGCGCTGGCGCCTAACCTGCTGGCGATCGAACTGATCAGCAAGACCGCCAAGGTCACCTTCAGCTGGACCGAATGGTTCATGGCGTTCGCTCCGGTCGGCATCCTGCTGCTGCTGGCGATTCCGTTGCTGACTTACGTGCTGTATCCGCCGACCGTCAAGAGCGGCGATGAAGTGCCGAACTGGGCGGCCAGCGAACTGAAGAAGATGGGTGGACTGACGACCCGCGAAGTCGGCCTCGCCGCGCTCGTGCTGCTGGCGCTGTCGCTTTGGATCTTCGGCGGTGACTTCATCAACGCCACGACCGTTGCCATCGCCGTCATCGCCATGATGGTCATCGGCCGCGTCGTCAGTTGGGATGACATCCTCTCCAACAAGTCGGCGTGGAACACGCTGGTGTGGTTCGCCACACTGGTGGCGCTGGCCGACGGCCTGGCCAAGGTCGGATTCGTCAAGTGGTTTGCCGAAACGATCGGTGCGCAGATGACCGGCGTCTCACCGACCGTCGCGATGCTCGCGCTGGTGGCGGTGTTCTTCTTCACGCACTACCTGTTCGCCAGCATCACGGCGCACGTGACCGCGATGCTGCCGGTCATGCTGGCCGTCGGACTGGGCATCCCCGAAATGCCGATGCAGACCTTCGCGCTGCTGCTGGCGCTGACGCTTGGCATCATGGGCATCCTGACGCCGTACGCGACAGGCCCGAGCCCGGTGTACTACGGCAGCGGCTACATCCCGTCGAAGGACTACTGGCGCCTGGGCGCGATCTTCGGCGTGATCTTCTTTGTCGCGCTGCTGGTCATCGGATTGCCCTGGATCGCGATGATTCGCTAGACGCAGCGGCATGAAGCCCGCGCGCCGGCCTTCGGGCCGGCGCTTTCGTTTGGGCTGCTCAATCTCGCCGCAGGACGGAACGGTGCTGCCAACGCGCTTGCACCACGGAGGTTCATTTAAAGTCGAACTATGGCCTCACAACTGCAGTGGACTTCCCGCGCCCCCTGTGACTCAGTAGCACATTCAGGACTCGCCCTGCGCCATACGTGGAAAGGCCGTTCCGCATGGCGCGACTGTGACGGCTGCTTGTACTTTCACCTGTTAGCATCGCGCATGCTTCGTCCGATCGTGTACTGGGCCGGCGTGATCGCCACCGTTGCGCTCACGGCCGCTTGCGACGGTGCCAAAGCACCGCCGGCCGCGCAACCGGCGCCACAGGTCACCGTGCTGACCATGAAGGCGCAGAGCGTGGCGATTAAAACCGCCCTTCCTGGCCGCACCGCGCCTACCGTGATCGCGGAAGTGCGCCCCCAGGTGACGGGTATCGTCCAGTCGCGCACCTTCAATGAAGGCGCCGAAGTCAAGGCGGGCAGCACACTGTTCCGGCTCGACCCGGCGACCTACCAGACGGCATACGACAGCGCGCGCGCAGCGATAGCGAAGGCCGAGGCGAGCGTGCAGACGGCGCGTCGCAATGTGGAGCGCAACAAGGAACTGGTGGCGATCAAGTTTGTCAGCCAGCAGGCCTACGACGATGCCGTGACCACTCTGCGCCAGAACGAGGCCGACCTCGCGGCGGCTAGGGCGGCAACCGAGGCGGCGCGCATCAATCTCGCATACACCAACGTCGTCGCCCCGATTTCAGGGCGGACCGGCAGGTCCGCAGTCACCGCGGGGGCCCTGGTCACCGCCAATCAGCCGACAGCGCTTGTCACGATCCAGCAGATGAATCCGATGTACGTCGACGTGACGCAGTCAAGCACGGAGGTGCTGCGACTGCGACGTGCGATGGCAAGCGGCGAACTGAAACGGGCAAGCGAAAACGCCGCGCGCGTGACGCTGCTGCTCGATGACGGCACGCCGTACTCACAAGAGGGAACCTTGCAGTTTTCGGACGTCACCGTTGATGCGTCGACGGGTGCCATCACGCTGCGTGCGCTGTTCCCGAATCCGGATAATGTATTGCTGCCCAACATGTACGTGCGCGCGGTGATCGAAGAAGGCGTACGGGAGAACGCCCTTCTCGTGCCACAGCAGGCGGTGACGCGGGATACGAAGGGACAGGCGGTGGCGATGGTGGTCGGCCCCGACAACATCGTCGAGGCACGCTCCCTGAAGACTGCACGCACGCTCGGAGCCGACTGGCTGATCGACTCCGGACTGAAGCCCGGAGACCGCGTGATCGTTGAAGGCCTGCAGCGCGTCAGGCCGGGGGCCGCCGTGCAGGCAGTCGAGCAGACCAACGGGGGCGGCGGCAGCGCCGGACCGGCGACGGCGGGCGCAGCGCCGCAGCCCTCCCAGCCGGATGCGGCGGCCGGCAAGTCGCCACGCTCCTGATCGAGTCCGCTTCGACACTGCGGACCGGATCACATGTCGCGCTTCTTCATCGATCGACCGATCTTTGCGTGGGTCATTGCGCTGGTGATCATGCTGGCCGGATTGCTGTCGATCACTCGCCTGTCGATCGCGCAGTATCCGAGCATCGCCCCGCCGACCATCACTATCACCGCAACCTACCCTGGCGCGTCGGCGAGGACGCTGGAGGACACGGTCACCCAGATCATTGAACAGCGGATGACCGGGCTGGATGGCCTGCGCTACATCACTTCGACCAGCGACAGCGCGGGCACTGCGACCATCACCCTCACCTTCGATGCGGCGACCAACCCCGACATCGCGCAGGTGCAGGTTCAGAACAAGCTCAAGCTCGCTGAAACGCAGCTGCCGCAGGATGTCCAGCAGCAGGGCGTCACCGTCACGAAGTCGGTCCGCAACTTCATCATGGTGATCGGGTTCGTCTCGGAAGACGGCTCGATGAACCGCACGACATCGCCGACTACGTCGCTGCCAACGTGCAGGATTCGCTGAGTCGCGTTCCGGGCGTTGGTGAACTGACTTTGTTCGGCTCGCAGTACGCGATGCGCATCTGGCTCGATCCGAACAAGCTGATCAACTACAAGCTCACCCCCGGCGATGTTGCGACGGCGATCCGGGCGCAGAACGCCCAGATCGCGGCCGGCCAGCTCGGGGGCCTGCCCGCGGTCCAGGGCCAGCGCCTGAATGCCACGATCGCGGCGCAAGGCCGGCTGCAGACGCCGGCGCAGTTCGAGGCCATCGTCCTGCGCACCGGACCTTCCGGCGCGACCGTGCGGCTGCGCGACGTGGCACGCGTCGAACTCGGTGGCGAGAATTACAGCACTGTGTCCTTCTACAACGGCAAGCCATCCGTCGGGCCTTGCCGTGCGACTCGCCACGGGTGCCAACGCGCTCGCGACGGCCGACGCGGTCAAGGCCAAGGTCGCCGAGCTGGAGCGCTTCTTTCCGCCGGGACTCAAGGCAGTCGTCGCCTATGACACCACGCCGTTCATCCGGCTGTCGATCGAAGAGGTGATCAAGACACTCGTCGAGGCGTTCGTGCTGGTCTTCCTGGTGATGTACCTGTTCCTGCAGAACCTGCGCGCGACGCTGATTCCGGCCATCGCGGTTCCCGTGGTGCTGCTGGGTACGTTCGCGGCGATGCTGGCCTTCGGCTTCTCGATCAACGTGCTGACCATGTTCGGCATGGTGCTGGCCATCGGCCTGCTGGTCGACGATGCGATCGTCGTCGTCGAGAACGTCGAGCGCCTGATGAGCGAGGAAGGCCTGTCGCCGAAGGAAGCCACCCGGAAGTCGATGGGCCAGATCACCGGCGCCCTGGTCGGCATAGCGCTGGTGCTCGCGGCGGTGTTCATTCCGATGGCATTTTTCGGCGGCTCCACGGGCGTCATCTACCGCCAGTTCTCGATCACGATCGCCTCGTCGATGGTGCTGTCGGTCGTCGTCGCCCTGATACTTTCACCGGCGCTGTGCGCCACGCTGCTCAAGCCGATCGAAAAGGGGTCGCACGGGGCAACCACCGGATTCTTCGGGCGGTTCAATCGTTTCTTCGATGCCGGCAGCGGGCTCTATCAGCGCGTTGTCGGCCGCATGATCAAGTCCGCGGGCCGCTGGCTCGCGGCGTACGCCGTGATGATCGCCCTTGCAGTCTTCCTGCTGCTTCGGCTGCCGACATCGTTCCTGCCCGACGAAGACCAGGGCATCCTGTTCTCGCAAATCGTGCTGCCCGCAGGTGCCACCCAGGAGCGCACGCTGGCAGTGTTGCGCGAGGTCGAGCATCACTTCCTCGAGGACGAAAAGGAGGCTGTCGCGGCCCTGTTCACCGTCGCGGGCTTCTCCTTTTCAGGCAGCGGCCAGAACGCGGGCATTGCCTTCGTCCGAATGAAGGACTGGAAAGAGCGTCCGGGTGCCCGGAACACCGTACAGGCGGTGGCTGGGCGCTCGTTCGGAGCGTTTTCCAAGCTGCGTGACGCCATGGTGTTCGCATTTGCACCGCCGGCGGTCCTCGAACTCGGCGTAGCCAACGGCTTCGACATGTACCTGCAGGATCGGGCTGGCGCGGGTCACGATGCGCTGATCGCCGCGCGCAATCAGCTTCTCGGCCTCGCGGCGAAGGATCCGGTACTGGCCGCCGTGCGACCGAACGGGCAGGAAGACACGCCGCAGTTTGCCGTCGACATCGACACGGTCCATGCCGGCGCGCTGGGACTCTCGATGGCAGACATCAATGCGACGTTGTCAGCGGCCTGGGGCAGCGCCTACGTGAACGACTTCGTCGACAAGGGTCGCGTGAAGAAGGTCTACATGCAGGCCGACGCGCCATACCGGATGGTCCCCGAGGATCTCGACAAGTGGTACGTGCGCAATGCGCAGGGGGACATGGTGCCGTTTTCGATGTTCGCGCGTGGACGCTGGACTTTCGGCTCGCCGCGCCTGGAACGTTTCAACGGCGCGCCGGCCGTCGAGATCCAGGGGCAGGCCGCGCCGGGTCGAAGTTCCGGCGAGGCGATGGCTGCAATGGAGCGGCTCGCGACGCAACTGCCGCCAGGATTCGGCGTGGCGTGGACCGGACTGTCCTATGAAGAACGGCTGTCTGGTGCACAGGCCCCACTGCTTTATGCGTTGTCAATGCTGGTGGTGTTCCTGTGCCTCGCGGCCCTGTACGAGAGCTGGTCGATCCCGTTTGCGGTGCTGCTGATCGTGCCGCTCGGCGTGCTCGGCGCCCTGCTGGCGGCAACGGGCCGAGGACTGTCCGATGACGTCTATTTCCAGGTCGGTTTGCTGACGACGATCGGCCTCTCGGCGAAGAACGCCATTCTGATCATCCAGTTTGCCCAGGCCCAAATTTTGGAGGGCGTGGCCCTGGTGCCGGCTACGCTCGAGGCGGTGCGCCTGCGACTGCGACCGATCCTTATGACGTCGCTCGCATTCGGCGGCGGTGTCCTGCCGCTTGCACTTGCGACGGGCGCCGGTTCGGGCAGCCAGAACGCCATCGGCACCGGCGTCTTCGGTGGCATGGTCGCCGCAACCTTCCTGGGCCTGCTCTTCGTACCCTTGTTCTTTGTCGTGGTAAGACGCCTCTTCATGACGAAGAAGCAAGTCGCCGACGACCGCGCAGCCATTCCGTCGACAGCCGAGTGACGGTGGCCGTAACGACCGGATTCCGCTCGGTTGCAGTCGTGGGCGCCGGCGCCGTCGGCAGCTTCTATGGCGCCATGCTCGCGCGCGCCGGCCAACGTGTTGTCCTGATCGGGCGCGCACCGCACGTGGAGGCGATCGAGCGCGACGGGCTGCGGCTTGACATGGCCGGGCGTATCGAGGACGTACGCGCTCGCGGCGAGTACCGACCTCGGCGCCGCGCGCGGCGCGGACCTGGTTCTCTTCTGCGTCAAGTCGACCGACACCGATGCGGTCGCGCGCGAGCTGGCACCGCTGCTCGCGCCGCACGCAGCCGTGCTGAGCCTGCAAAATGGCGTGGAAAATGCGGCGATGATCGCGCGCCACGTCCGCCAGAACGTTGTGCCGGCGGTCGTCTACGTCGCTACCGCGCTGACCGGGCCGGGAACGGTCAGGCACTTCGGCCGTGGCGACCTCGTCATCGGCGCGCTGAATGCCGAAGCGGCACGCGCCCCCGCCGTCGACAGTCTGCTGCATCAACTGGTCGACCTCTTTGCGTCAGCCGGCGTGCAGGTGACGATCTCAAGCGACGTCATCGCCGAGCTGTGGTCCAAGCTGCTGGTCAATTGCGCTTACAACGCCATCTCCGGGCTCGCGCAGGCACCGTACGCGACAGCTCGCGGCGCAGCCCGAGATCCGCGAGATCCAGGAAGCGATCGTGCGCGAAGTGGTCGTGCTCGCGCAGGCGGAAGGCATCGCACTGCAATTCGAACCCTCGCTGCGGGCGATGGAGCGCATCGCGACAGCGATGCCGGCGCAGTTCTCTTCGACCGCGCAGGACATGGCACGCAGGAAACCTTCCGAGATCGACCACCTGAACGGCTTCGTCGCGCGCCGCGGCCGCGAACTGGGTGTCGCCACGCCGATCAACCAGACGCTGTACGCGCTGGTCAAGCTCGTCGAAGCCGGCTATGGACACGGCGAGTGACGTCGAGGTTCCGGCCGAGTTCGCGCAGGCGTTGCGTGAGCTCGGTCTCGCCGGCGCGGGCACCGTGATGGGCACGCCGCTGACCGGCGGCGTGTCGTCCGACATCTGGCGCATCGAGACTCTGCAGGGGCCGGTGTGCGCCAAGCGCGCGCTGGCCAGGCTGCGCGTGGCGGCCGACTGGCGCGCGCCGATCGAACGCAACCTGTACGAAGCGCGCTGGATGAAAGTGGCCAACGAGGCATACGCGGGATGCGCACCGCGCGTGCTGGGCCAGCATCCGGCGCTCGGCGTGCTGGTGATGAACTACCTGCCGCCGTCCGATTACGGTCTCTGGAAGCAGCGACTGCGCGACCGGGCAGGCGGATGTCGGCGACGGCGCGCGAGGTCGGGCGCGTGCTCGGCAGGATACACAGCCATTCGGCACGGCGTCCGGAACTCCCCGCCGAGTTTGCCACCGACGCGATCTTCTTCGACATCCGCCTCGAGCCGTACCTGCTAGCCTCGGCGCGGCGCCACCCGGACCTGGCATCCCGGCTCGAACAACTGGTCGACGTCACGCGCACGCACCGCGTCGCGCTGGTGCACGGCGACGTCAGTCCGAAGAACATCCTGATCGGGGCGGAGGGTCCTGTCTTCCTCGACGCCGAATGTGCGTGGTGGGGCGATCCGGCTTTCGACATCGCCTTTTGCCTGAACCACATGCTGCTCAAGTGCCTGTGGAACCCGGTGGCGACCGAGGCTTTCCTCGCGTCATTCGACGCGTTCGCCGAGGCGTACCTGCCGGCCGTGGACTGGGAACCGTCGGAAGCGCTCGAGCGGCGCGCGGCTGCCCTGCTGCCGGGCCTCTTTCTCGCGCGCGTCGACGGCAAATCCCCCGTCGAATACATCACCGACGAGTCGCAGCGCGAGCAGGTGCGGCGCGTCGCCAGTGCACTATTGCGACATCCGGTGGCTCGCCTGCAAGACGTGCGCGCCGCGTGGCGGGCGGAACTCGCGCGATGAGCACGAAATCCGCGCGATCCATGCGCGGCGGGTGTGGGACAGCCGCGGCAGGCCAACGGTCGAGGCCGAAGTGACGCTGCAGTGACGGCACCATGGGCCGCGCGATCGTCCCTGCAGGAGCCTCCAAGGGCACGCGCGAAGCCCTCGAGTTGCGCGACGGATCGCGCGCGCTTCGGAGGACTCGACGTGCTGCAGGCCGTCGCCAACGTCAACGGCGAGATCGCGCGCGCGCTTGTCGGCAGCGCGGCCGATGACCAGGCGGCGCTCGACGCGCAGCTGATCGCACTCGACGGCACAGCCGCCAAAACCCGGCTTGGTGCCAACGCAACGCTCGCGGTGTCGATGGCCGCGGCACACGCAGCGGCAGCGGCGCGGCACCTGCCGCTGTATGAGTATGTTGGCGGCGCAGAAGCCACACTGCTGCCGATGCCGCAGATCCAGATCTTCGGCGGCGGCGCCCACGCGGGCCGCCGTGTGGACGTGCAGGACTTCATGGTCGTGTGTCCCCGCGCGCAAAGCTTCGCCGAAGCGCTGGAGTGGACTGCCGAGGTCTACCGCTGCGCCGGCGAATTGATGCAGGCACGCGGCGCCCGCTTCGGCGTGGCCGACGAGGGCGGCTGGTGGCCCGAGTTCTCGACCAACGAGGAGGCTCTCGAGGCGCTCGTCGCGGCGATCGAGCGTGCCGGATTCGTTCCGGGCGAACAGGTGGCGATTGCGCTGGACGTTGCCGCTTCCGACTTCGGCCGCGGAGGGCGCTACCGGCTCGGACTGGAAACGCGCGAACTGGACTCGGATGGGCTGATCGACCTGCTGCTGCGCTGGATCGACACCTATCCCGTCGTCTCGATCGAAGACCCGCTCGCCGAGGACGATCCCGAGGGTTTTACGCGCTTCACGCGGGCGGCCGGGCACCGGCTGCAGATCGTCGGCGACGATTTCCTTGTGTCGCACGCCCCACTGATCCTGCAGGCCGCCGCCATCGGCGCAGCGAACACAGTCCTGCTCAAACCCAATCAGCGCGGCACGCTGACCGAGACACAGCAGGCGTGGCAGGCCGCCCGATCAGTCGGCTACGCCGGCATCGTTTCGGCGCGCTCCGGCGAAACGGAAGACACGACCATCGTGCACCTTGCGATCGGCTGGCAGACCGGACAGCTGAAGGTCGGCTCCTTCGCGCGCAGCGAACGCATGGCCAAGTGGAACGAGGCGCTGCGCATTGAGGAGCGCCTCGGCTCTCGTGCGCGTTTCGCGGGCGCGGCCGCCTTCGGTCGCGGATCGCGCCCGTGAGCTGTGGCCTGCGTGCCCGCCTGAACCTCGATTGCTCGGTTGCGCTCTCTGCTATATGGACGCTCAGGTACCGCTCAAATCGATCCGGTACATGCCCCGCCCGTGCGTGGCGCAATACAGCGTCTGGCCGGACCAGAACAGTTCGTCGGACGCTGACGTTTGCCGGCCCCTCGTTCGTTGGCGACCAGGCTACGCCCCCGTCTTCGCTGGCGAACACGCCGACCTCGGTGCCGATATAGATCCATGAAGGCCGCTGCGGATGGATCGCAAGCGTGTGCACCGGCGCGGCCGGCAGCGCGGCGCCGAGCGCGGACCAGGTCGTCCCTCCGTCGCGCGTGACCCAGACGTTGTCGTTTATGAAACCGCCAAATGTGACGTAGCCACCCTGGCGTCGGTCGGACTTGCAACGATGCGCGTGCAGTAGCGCGTGGGCGTCAACGGCTTGCTGCCGACGTGGTCACAACGCTTCCAGGCCGGGGCGCCGCTCGCTCCGTTGCCAGTGGAGAACACCGCGCCGTCCTCATGCCCCACCCACACCACGTCAGAGCTTGCCGGCGACATGGCGATCGCCGTGATCAGCCGCCCGGTGCTGGACTTGATCGCGCGCCAGCGCGGGCCGCTGGTGGGTGTATTCGGGCTCTTTGCGTCGTTGGTCTCCCACAGCGAAAGGCCGCCAGCAAGCAGCCGCTGCGGTCGCTTCGAATCAAGCACGAACGGCGCGATGAACAGAGCGTCCTGCGTACGGGCGTCGGGGATTTGAAATGGGACCGACTTCCAGTTCCAGTCTTTCTCGTGCCGTGTCCCAGAACTGGCCACTGATGTATCGGTCGCCCTGCGTGTCTGAGGTGCTGGCGCCGTCGGCGTTGCGATGGATGTTGAGGTAGACGTACTCGCCATAAAAGACCTTGGGGTCCGCCGGATCCGAAGCACACCAGCCCCCGTCGCCGCCGAACCAGCTGCCCCAGTGTTCGCTGTCGGCCCTGGGGCAAGGCCAATCGTGCCGTTGTCCTGCGCACCGCCCACGACGCGGCCGCTCGCCGCGTGCACTGCGCCACCATAGAACTGCGTCACGCCATAGTTGTTGTTCAGTTCCGTCCAGCCGTGAACGAACGGAGGCTGTGCCTCGGTCCCCACGGCTTTCACGTCGGCGGCCTTGAAGATCCCGCCGTCATTGCCGAAGAAAACGCACCGGTTGGCCACGCTGTCGTAGCTCGGGTGCGAGACGATGGCATGGTGGTCGGCGTGCACCGAGCGGTCGTCCCACCAGGTCGAGATCTCGCCATCGTGTCGCCGCCGTCGATGCTGCGCCAGAGGTTCACGCCGCCGATGAGCACGAGGTTCTCGTCTGTCGGATCGCCCGCCCACACTACGTTGCCGTACCAGCCCTGGTCGCCAAGGAACGGGGCCGGCTCTGCCGTCAGAACCGAGCGCGGTGCGCTGCTGATAGGTTTTGCCGCCATCGCTGGAGCGCCAGAGGCTCGCCGCGCGTGCCCTGCACCGACGCATACACCACGTTCGGGTTCTTGCGGGCATACGCGAGCTCAACACGCCCGCTCCAGGCGCCGTCGTGCGCCGCGGCCTTCCAGCTCGTGCCGCCATTGGTGGTGTACCAGGCCTGGCCATCAGTCAGCCCGCCGGCAACAGCGCGGTGGACAGGCGCGGGTGGAATTTCACGTCCGCCACGCCGCTGGGAAGCACTGTCTTCCAGACGGCGCGTGCGGCATCGGCGCTGCGCATCATTCCGCTGGGCGTCGCCGCGAGCACGACCTTGCCGTGGCCGACACCGCGATACGGTTCACGGCACGAAGCTCTTCGTGGCGGCGATGAGCTGCCAGGTATGGCCGCCCACGATCCGGAAGATTCCGCCACCGCGCAGCGCGTCGATGTTGCCGAAGCCCTCGCCGGTGCCGGCATAGACCATGTTTGGGTCCTTCGGGTCGATCACAAGGCAGTTCACGGCAAGGTTGGCCATGAAGTCGTCCACCGGGTCCCATCGGGCGCCGCCGTTCTCGGTGAACCACACCCCGCCCGCGGCGCTGGCCGCCAGCATGCGCTGCGTATCCGTGGGGTGGATCACGATTGCGCGCGTCCGTCCACCGACGTTGCCCGGACCGAGCCACTGCCATCGTTTGGTGGAAAGCCCCGCCGCCGTCGGCCGTGGCCCAGCGGCACCCTACAAGCGCGAGTGGCGTGAGGGCACCACGGACGGGCAGACCGGCCACCCGCGGCGCCGCCTCGGTGCGCTTGCCAAGAGTGCGGCCTGCTGCAGAGCGCGTCCGATCGCATTGGACGGCACGCGCCCATCGTCACCGCGCGACTTTCGCAGCTGCACTGCAGGCGCGCCCGCGGCGCGTCGGGCACGCTCAGGCGCCGTATCGCGCGCCGCAACGCGCCCTCAGGGCGCGCCCTCGAGGCTCTCGTTACTGGTGCCTCGGGTCTGGCGAAGCGTTTCGATCAGGTCGACGTTCAAGCCGCGCTTCGCGGCCAGATCTGCATCACTAATTGCCATGGCTGTTCAGCTCCTCAACGTTCTTGGTGCGTTCAAAAGCCCGCCGCCAATTTTCACTGCCGCAGCGCCCGTGGAGCGCGCGGAACAATCTCATCCAGCTCGCAGTCCCACAACAAACGACCCTTGACCGCGTCCTCGGCGCGCAGGACTGTCTTTATCCGCTCACCTTCGGATCGCCGCACAATGTGGAAGCTCACCCCGCCCAGTGTCGCGCGAGCGAGAACCGCAGGGTCGTCGGAGGCTGTCTGTACGCCGTCAGCAACCGGCGGCTCAGGCCAGTCCGTGAGGATCCGCAACAGCCCAGAGGCCGGGTCCACTGTGCAGGCGCCAGCGCTGGGTTCAGCGCGGTCACGGGCCGCGGCCGCACCACCTTGGTAAAGGGCCCGCAGTCTCCAGCACACCAGCGCCTCGGCGCCCACCCAAGCCGAGTGCAGTTCCATGCCCGGCGTGGGTGCCGTCATTTCCGCGGCCCAGGACGGCCAAGGCAGCGTGCCGCTGCGCCATAGTTCCGTTTCTTCGCGCGAATCGACTGCCAGCGCCACGATGCGTGGCGGGTTGAATGCCAGAGCCAGCGCACGGTGGTCATCCAGCAGCAGCGGCCACATCGGCTCGATGCCGCGCCACATGCGCCGCCCGGTTGCCAGATCTATCGCCACCAGGCAACCGGCAGCATCGCGCCACAGCGCATGCCGCCCGGTGGCATCTGCCACACCGCCGGCGAATGCTCGAGCCCAGACCGGCGCGGTAGTCATTCAGGTGATTGCTATGCCGATGACGCGGCGTGCCGATGTCGTCGAAAATCCGGCACGGACCGAGGTCGTTTAGCGTGCTAGCGCCTCCATCTGGCCGCGGCGTCGTTCACGACGTGCCAGCGCCGCGGCGATCAGCGCTGCGACGAGGAACGCGCCACCCACCAGCCAGCGCTCGGCATTGCCGTCGCCGCCATCGGGTGACGCGTCAAATAAGAGCTCGATCCATTGCGGCTCGACCAGAGTGGCAACGAAGCCGACGATGCTGAGCAGCGACACGGCCCATTCAGCGCGATAAAGCCAGGCGCGGGTAGTCAGCATGATTCGTTCCTCTCAAAAGGCATGAGATGCCCATGATGCACCTATGGCGGCCGACGGACATCCCTAGTTGAAGGAGCCGCGCCGGCGGCGCCACTCGACGCTCAACTACGAGACACCGCTGGCCTTCGAAGCGACGAAAGTCACCGGTTAACGTGTCCACCAAACGTGGGTAGGATCAAACCCGGACTTTGAACCAACTGATAGACAATCAGTTGGCCCACAGCCCCTGGCCACCGCGATTGGTTACTCGGCAGAGCAATCGTCCTCGTTCATTTCATACTGGCGCGACTGCTCCTCGGTCAAGACGTAACCCCGCAGCCCTCGCTCGTGGAGCCCCGCTGCCAAAGTTCGATGGTTGCCGCTACCGACTACCCAACTGTTGTCATCAGGAGAGTCTTCATAGGGGCCGAGGATGCCTTCTTGCTGCCCAACGTATATCAATACGATCGGCTTATGCAAGTTGTCGGGTGCGGTCACCAAAACATGGAGCACGTCAATTCGCGATTCGATCTTGTCGGCGAACGCGGAGACAGTCTCCAAAGTGAGCCTCAAACCAAGGCATCCTTGAAGTGATACACAACTCCGCCGGGGGCGCATTTCATTTCTGAGATCTTCTTCCACGAGGGCTCGATCGCTTCGTGATACCCGACCGCGCCTTCCTTCAGGGCACCGATAACGTCACCGGTCGCTGCACTGACGAAGATCGAGGCCACATTGACCACGCGCCTGAAACCGGCCGCCTCCATGGCCTTAGCGTACTGAAGAGTCAACCGATCGAATTCCTGGATCGCCTTCTCGATCTGCTGTTTTCGATCCTTCGCGTGCGCGATGATCAGCACTTCCGTCTGTTTCCACTCAAGGAGATCCTGCAAGGCTTGCTTGAAGGCGGCATTGTCATTGCGCAGCCTCACCAAGTCCTCGAGCGCAGTGTCGCCATCCGGCACGATGAGCCGTTGCATGATCTTCGTCGTTAGGACCTGGTCAACGGCCATTAACGTATCTCGCGCACGCTCATAGGAGACCTCATCTGCGTATACGGGAACTGCCTGCACACCGTCCAACTTGAGCGCGTCGGTGATCATTAGTCGAGTGTCGTAGAACGCATCTCGATTGACGCCGGCCGCCGCAGCTTCGGCCAGGTACGGCTGGCGCCAATCGGCAAAGTCACGTTGGCTCCAAACGAAAGCCTTCGCCGCGCCGTGCTGACTAAGGTAATCGACCTCGGTGCTGAGCTGCTCTAACTCTTCTGCAGTCTGATCGCCGATGGGGTGTGGTGGTATCGGCACCACGATTCCGTCGAACAAGGCGAGCGCTTGGCGATAGACAGGTGCGCGATGGTCGATGATCGAAAACGTTGCCCATGTTTCCATGTCCGCCTCCACGCCGGGCTCCCGTCTAGATTCACAGCGCATGACCGCAGGTGAAATGTACTGCGAGGCGATCAGAACGTCAGCATTCGGGTGCATGCGAACGTCCTCTTTCAAGAAAATGGGGCGGAGGATGCAGAGGGCCGCTGCTGACCGAGGGCCGTTTAAAGACCGTCAGAGGAGGTGTGTAGGAACTTCCTAGAAACTCTGACTAGAAATTTAACTAACTGCGACGGAAACTCCAATTTGCTGATCGGCGCCGACCGTAGGGAAGATGTTCCTACTTCTTTGCCGGCGCCGACCGACCGCCGAGCGGCAGCGGCTTGAGCGATCTCAGGTAGGCGATGAGTGCCTTCATGTCCTCGTCGCTGATGTTCTTGTACCAGGCGAAGGCCATCGGCCCTCCGAGCGCAGAGCCATCACGGCTCTTGCCTTCGCGGATCGCGCGCGCGATCTCGGCATCGCTCCAGGCCTTGAGGCCGGAGGCATGCGGCGTGAGGTTGCGGGAAACGGCAAAGCCCCACGGCCCTTTGAAGGGATTGCCGCCGGCTCCCACCAGCTTCATGTCCGGGCCCTCCTTGCCCCATGGCGTATGGCAATCGGTGCAGTGTCCCAACGGCCCCGCGAGGTACGCGCCATATCTGACAAGGTTGCTGCGCGGTGGCGCGACGATCTTTTCCTTTATCGGCGGGCCGTAGGCGGGAGGCAGCTTCATGCGGTATTCGGACTTCGGCACGACGTGCCTCACTGCCGGCTGCGCTCGAAGATAGGTGACGATCGCCTGCGCGTCGGCATCGGACATGCCGCGATAGAACTCGATCGGCATCGGTGGGCCGATGAGGGTGCCGTCGGGCCGTATCCCTTCACGAATCGCGCGAATGACCTGCGCATCGCTCCACTTGCCGATGCCGGTCTCCACGTCGGGCGTGATGTTGCGGGCATAGGCCTTGAAGTCTTCCTCGTCGAAGACCATCCCGCCCGACAGCCCGAGATCGGGCAGCGGACGCCAGTCCTTGTCGCGCTGCACGTGACAGTTGCCGCACGCGACGATGCTGTTCATCAGGTACGTGCCTCGCTCGAGGACTTTGGCGTCCTGGCCCGACGCCGGGGAGGAGACCACGAGCAACACTCCCAATGCGGCAACAACGCAGCGGAAACGCATACGGTTTACCTCTGGCGGACAAGTGCGGGCCGCGATCTTTACACCGGCGGATCGCCTTGCCTAGTGGCACCGGTCAGGGCGGCTGGTAAGTCGTAGGCCGCGCCTACTCATTCGGTACGGCGTCGCCGTTACGATCGGCACCCGCGAAAAGCTAGGGGCTGCACGTGCTGATGTCGGCCTCCGCCTCCTGCGCGGCGAAGATTTCCTCAAAGGCAAGCACGACAGTAAGCGCCCGTCTTACGAGAGCATCTGCACGACGTCGGCAAATGTGTTCGCGACCTCTGTCACCGGTATGTCCCTACCGAGCTGGCGCTCGATCTGAGTGCGCGAGATGACGCCGCGGACCCGCCGCGGGGATTCTCCGGTCGGGCCTTCGACCACCAGCAGATGGTTCCTCCCATGGCGCTGCAGCGTCGCAACGATATTGCCTACGGTGGCCGCTTTCAGGTCTTCATAGTCGATTGCGTCCAGCATCGACAGCCCAGCCATGATGTCGGCGACGCACAGCTCGTCATACCTGACGTTTCGTTGCTGGACCAGTCTCATCGGCTGGTCGCCATGCAGGTCGGTGGTGGTCACAAGTCCCTCGATGGCCGGCATTTCGCTGACAACGAACAGCATGCGCACGCCCTGGTAGATCATGTGCTGCTCGGCCTGCCGCAGTGTCGTCGACGGGAGAGTGGTCGCGGCCTTTACCTTGGTCAGGTCCGTCATGACCTCCAGCGCCGGCGAACCAAGCGCAACCGGATTGGACTGCCAGTCCCGCGCCTGTGCGATCACGGTACCCGGCGGCAAGCGTCGGGTCGGCAATGGCGAATTGGGGTCCATCATGACCTCCTGTTCACGCGCAGCGTTTGCCGGAATGCACACCGTAGCGCATTGCTGCGCAAAGCGCCACGAAGTCGTCGTCCGCCGGTCGGCAGGGCAGCGGACAACGGAGTCCATCTCCGATACCGGCCTTACAAGGGACCGGCCCCGCTTGCGGACCGGCGGGCACGGCGATGCCGCTTGCCGCGTCATCTCGCCCGCACTACGCCTCGATTCAGCCAGGCACGCGCCCCCTGATCGCCCACGCACGGGCGACCAGCGAGATCGATCCATCCGGTTCAATCGGCAAGCGCTGACGAATTCGATCCCGCAGTCGCAATCTCGACGCCTCGTCCATCGACATGGCATATGACGGCGCGGGTCCCTGCCCACCGAGAAACGGAGCCCAGTAATCGTCGAAGTTCAGGAACCGCGTCGCGACATCAATCGGCGTCAGCGAAGACTTCCGCAAGCCCGGCCGCGCCGAAGAGGTTCTTCAGCGCCTCCGGTTGGCAGACGGGAAATCGTTGGCCTTCATCCAGAACTCGGGCCGCCTCATCCAGTTCGACGGCGGCGTCCCAGAAGTGGCGCATGAGTTCCATCTTTCCGGCGTAATCCCAAACGTAGGCCGCGATCGTCCCGCCCGCCGCCGTCACGCGTCGCATCTCCCGTAGTCCGTGCGCAGGGTCCGGGAAGAAGTTCAGTGCCAGTCCGGACACGACAACCTCGACCTGGCCGTCGCGCAACGGAAGCCCCGATGCACCAGCAGCGTGAAACGTCGCGTCGCTCCCGAGGCGCGCACGCGCCTTTGTCAGGAACCCTTCCGAGGGATCGACGCCTATGAGCTGAGCCGGACGGCACTCGTCGCGGATCGCGGCGGTCAGCGCTCCCGTTCCGCAACCGACGTCGAGCCAGCGCAGTGATCCTGGGAGGTCCAGCCAGTCGAGAAAGGCATGGGCAACAAGACTGCTCCACCGGCCTACGTAGCGCTCGTAGGGCTCACCTTGATTCCAGGAGTCGCTCGGAGTTGAGTCTGTCATAGGCGATGTGCCGGCTCCCGAAGCTGCGCTTCAGTCGTGCACGACCCGATTTCCCGGGTCTGAATGACCCACGGACAGTCTATCGCCGCCGCCGCGGGAAATCGATGTGCGCCGCGGTGCTGTGGTTCACCGCACCGTGCTGCGTGACTTGCGACCTGGAGCCGCGCCCAGCCGCCACGTCGCGACCTGATCGAGCGCATGCTGTCGGCCTTGAGTGCGGGCCGATAGGTTGCGGTTAAATGCCGGCGCGAAGGCTTGTGCAGTCGCGACCCCACATAGCGGAGACTGAAATGAAGAGAAACGTCGGTTCGCTCGACCGGACCATTCGCATTGCCGCCGGCGTGGTGCTGATCGCGCTGGCCGCGACCGGTACGGTCGGATGGTGGGGCTGGCTCGGTCTGCTCCCGCTCGCGACCGGACTCACCGGTTGGTGTCCGCCCTATTCGCTGCTGGGCATCAACACCTGCTCCGTACGCACGAACGCGTAGTCGCACGATCTGCATTCGGATTGACGAGCGCCAAGGCCCGTGCGTCCGAAAGAGGTAGTCGTGTCTGCGGCTTGACGGGCGTCAAGTCGCGCAATGGGAGCGCCGCTAGGTTGCTCAGCATCGTCGCGCTGCCCGCATTCGGCGGCTGTGCGCGTTCGCGTCTCCGCGTCATTGCGAGGTTGGTCATGTTCAGCACGCCCGTCAGGCATCTCCTTGAATCTCGCAAGCTGCTGGTCGCGGCACCAGAGTCAACGGTGCGCGAAGCAACCGAGATGATGGCCTCGCGTTCCGTCGGAGCCGTGCTGGTCGTCGACAGTGATGCACTGGTAGGCATATTCACCGAGCGGGATGTGGTGTTCCGTGTGGTTGCGCGCGGACTCGATCCGGACGCGACGCGGCTTTCCGAGGTGATGACGCGCGAGCCGAAGACGATTGCGCCAGACAAGGCGTTCGGCGTCGCCATGGCGCTGATGCACGAGAACGGCTTCCGCCACCTGCCGGTAATCGATAAAGGGGTTCCCATCGGCGTGGTTTCGTCGCGCAGCGCGCTCGATCCCGAGCTCGAGGAATTCGTCGCGGAAGAACGGCGACGCAAGCACCTTCTCGAACAGCTCTGAAGGCGCAGCAGTCGCCGTCAAGGCGACACGCTCAATAGCGACCGTGCTGCTTGTAGATGTAGTTGGCGAGTTCGACTGACTGGCTCGACAGGCGTCGCTGGATCGCATGCGCGGTGCGGATGATCGCGCGCATCGCCCGATAGACGATCTCGGGATCCGACTTCAGCAGCGACTCCAGCGCAGGGCGTCGCAGCGACATCACGCGCGTCGGCCCTTCAGCCTGGAGCGACGCATAGCGTTCGGTGCCATCGATGAACGAGAGTTCCCCCGCCAGGTCTCCCGGCACCAGGGTATGCAATTCCACCGGTGGCTCCCCCTGCGGGTGCCGCACCACGCCGAGCGCTCCGCTGATAACGACGAAGAGGTGGTCATCCGAGGTGCCTTCGCGCACGAGGACATCGCCGTCCTTGAGTTCCATCAATTCCATCAGTCCGGCGAGTGTGCGGCACTGGGACTCATCCAGTTCGGCGGCTAGACGCGTACCGCGAAGAGCTTCGAAGCGATCCTGCGACATCGTGACCTCGGTTTGAAAGCGCCGCCGCAACGACTTGCGGCAAACGGATTTGACGGCCCCTGGTTTTAGTCGGACTTGCAGTAGCTCAAGACCTGATGGTCCTGTGCGAGTTCGAACTGTAACGACCAGCGTAACAACTCCAATTCATTGCGCACTGTGCTCCCGATGCTTTTCTTCGCGTTGACGTGCATCAACCGGCTCCGCACGCAAAGGAGAAGCATGCAGCCATGCGGTGAGAGCAGCGCATCTGCTCGAGCCACGCGCGCAAGACACGACCCAGGAGATAGACCATGCTCGAAACGTCATACGAAGTGATGCGGCGGCAGGGGATCACGCGGCGGAGCTTCGTGAAGTTCTGCAGCCTGACCGCGGCATCGCTCGGGCTCGGCGATGCCGGCGCACAGGAAATCGCCAAGGCGTTGCAGACCAAGCCGCGCACGCCCGTCATTTGGCTGCACGGTCTTGAGTGCACCTGCTGTACGGAATCCTTCATTCGTTCCGCGCATCCGCTGGCCAAGGACGTCGTGCTGTCGATGCTTTCGCTCGACTATGACGACACGCTGATGGCGGCCGCCGGCCACCAGGCCGAGGAAGTACTGGAACAGACGATTGCGAAGTACAAGGGCAACTACATCCTGGCGTGCGAGGGCAATCCGCCGCTGGCCGACGACGGCATCTATTGCATCCCGGGCGGCAAGCCCTTCGTCGAGAAGCTGAAGCACGTCGCCAAGGACGCCAAGGCAATCATTTCGTGGGGCTCGTGTGCTTCGTGGGGCTGCGTCCAGGCGGCGAAGCCGAATCCGACGCAGGCCACACCGATCCACAAGGTCATCTTCGACAAGCCGATCATCAAGGTGCCGGGCTGTCCGCCGATCGCCGAAGTGATGACGGGTGTCGTCACCTACATGCTGACGTTCGATCGACTTCCCGAGATGGACGCGCAGGGGCGGCCAAAGATGTTCTACAGCGTGCGCGTGCACGACAAGTGCTATCGCCGCCCGAACTTCGATGCCGGCCAGTTCGTCGAGAAGTTCGACGACGCAGGCGCACGCATGGGCTACTGCCTGTACAAGGTCGGCTGCAAGGGTCCAGTCACCTACAACGCCTGTTCAGCCACGCGCTGGAACGAAGGGCTGAGCTTCCCGATCCAGTCCGGCCACGGTTGCATCGGCTGCTCGGAAGACGACTTCTGGGACAAGGGCTCCTTCTACGATCACCTGACGACGATCCGCCCGCCGGGTGTCGCGGGAGTCGGCATCGAAGGCACGGCAACGCGGCTCGGTGTCGGGGCTCTCGTGGTCACAGGCGCGGCGCTCGCGGCGCACGCCGCCGTCAGCGCGATCAAGCAGGCGCGCAGTTCCGGGCGCAATGACAAGGTCAACGAGACGGTGGAGAAATAGTCATGCCGACCATCCAGACACAAGGCTTCACCCTCGACAACAGCGGCCGGCGCATCGTCGTCGACCCGATCACTCGCATCGAGGGCCATCTACGCATCGAAGTCAACGTCGACAAGGACAACGTCATCCGCAATGCCGTGTCGACCGGGACGATGTGGCGCGGGCTCGAGGTCATCCTCAAGGGACGCGATCCACGTGACGCATGGGCGTTTGTCGAACGCATCTGCGGTGTGTGCACGGGCGTGCACGCGCTCGCCTCGGTGCGCTCGGTCGAGGACGCGCTCGGGATCAAGATCCCGAAGAACGCGAACACGATCCGCAACCTGATGCATTCGACGCTGTATGCGCAGGATCACCTGGTTCACTTCTACCACCTGCACGCGCTCGACTGGGTCGACGTCGTCTCGGCACTGAAGGCGGATCCGAAGAAGGTCTCGGAGATCCAGCAGTCGATCTCGCCGTGGCCCAACAGCTCGCCGGCGTACTTCCGCGACGTGCAGAACCGGCTGAAGAAGTTCGTCGAGAGCGGCCAGCTCGGCATCTTCGCCAACGCCTACTGGGGCAACCCGGCATACAAGCTGCCGCCGGAAGTGAACCTGCTGGCGACGACGCACTATCTCGAGGCGCTCGACTTCCAGAAGGAGATCGTCAAGATCCAGACGATCTTCGGCGGCAAGAATCCGCACCCGAACTGGCTCGTCGGTGGTGTGCCCTCGCCGATCAATGTCGACGGCACCGGGGCGGTCGGCGCCGTCAACATGGCCACGCTCAACATGGTCAAGGACATCTGCGACCGCACGATCGAGTTCATCGACCAGGTCTACATCCCTGACCTGCTGGCGATTGCCGGCTACTACAAGGACTGGGCCAAGTGGGGCGGCGGCCTGTCGGGGCAGAACGTCATGTCCTACGGCGAGTTCCCCGACATCCCGAACGACTACAGCAACAACAGCATGCTGCTGCCGTCGGGCGTGATCCTGGGCGGCGATCTGAAGAAGGTCCATGAAGTGGACCTCAAGGACCCCGAGCAGGTGCAGGAATGGGTCACGCACAGCTGGTACAAGTACGCGGACGAAGCCAAGGGCCTGCATCCGTTCGACGGCGTCACCGACCCGAAATTCGAACTTGGAAAAGGCACCAAGGGCACAAAGACGAACATCCAGGAACTCGACGAGTCGGCCAAGTATTCCTGGGTCAAGTCGCCGCGCTGGAAGGGCCATCCGGTCGAGGTCGGACCGCTGGCGCGCTACCTCGTCGCATACGCCCGCGGCAACAAGGAAATCCAGGAGCAGGTCAACGGCGCCCTCAAGGCGCTCGACGTGCCGGTTACAGCGCTCTTCTCGACCCTTGGACGGACCGCCGCGCGCGGCCTCGAGTGCCAGTGGGCGGCGCACAAGATGCGCTACTTCTACGACCAGTTGATCAGCAACATCAAGGCCGGTGACCTGGCAACCGCCAACATCGAGAAGTGGGAACCGTCCAGCTGGGCATCCGAGGCCAAGGGCGTCGCCCCATGCGAAGCGCCGCGCGGCGCCCTCGCGCACTGGGTCAAGATCAAGAACGCCCGCATCGACAGCTACCAGTGCGTGGTGCCGACGACCTGGAACGCCGGTCCGCGCGACGCCAAGGGGCAGATTGGCGCCTACGAGGCCGCGTTGCTGAACACGCCGATGGCGAAGCCGGATCAGCCGGTCGAGATCCTGCGCACCATCCACAGCTTCGATCCGTGCCTTGCGTGCGCCACGCACGTGATGTCACCGGAAGGCGAGGAAATCGTCTCGGTGAAAGTTCGCTGACAAGGAGCCTTCTATGTCAAAGCACGGGTACGGTGAGATGAAAGTCGATCCGGTCAGCGGTGCGGTGCTGGGCGGCAAGCTCCAGCAGGTCTACGTCTACGAGGCCCCGGTGCGCATCTGGCACTGGGTGATGATGATCGCGATGTTCGTGCTGATCCCGACCGGCTACCTGATTGGCTCGCCATGGAGCGGTCCACGCGAAGAAGCGGCGTACACCTACTTCTTCGGCAACGTGCGGATGATCCACTTCATGGCTGCGATGGTGTTCGTGGTCGCCTTCCTGGTGCGACTCTACTGGGCCGTCATTGGCAACCACCACGCGCGCGCGATCTTCATTCCGCCGGTATGGAGCTTCAGCTGGTGGAAGGGGCTCTTCAGCCAGGCGATGTACTACGTGTTCCTGAAGAAGGAATCTGCGCTCTGGATCGGCCACAATCCGCTGGCGCAGTTCGCGATGTTCGCAATGTTTGTGCTGGGGTCGATCGTCATCATCCTGACGGGCATGGCGCTGTACGCCGAACAGTTCGGCTGGGGTTCGTGGTGGATGAGCGCCTTCGGCTGGGTGAACACGCTGCTGGGCAGCTCGCAGATGGTGCGCACCGTGCATCACTTCGCCATGTACTACCTGATGATCTTTGCGATCGTTCACATGTACATGGTGTTCCGCGAGGACATCATGAGCCAGCAGAGCATGGTCGGCACGATGATCAGCGGCGTGCGCACGTTCAAGGCCGGCGCGAAGATCGAAAAGGTGTGATCTTCGACGCACCACTCGGCTGACATGATGATGGCAGCACAAAATTCCCGACGAGGCCCGATGGCCTCGTTGGGAATACCCGCCCGGCGCCCACCACAGCCGGGGCAGTTCCTCGAATCGAGGTTCATGAAGCCGCTCGGCATCAGCCAGACCGAGTTGGCCAAGGCGCTTGGCGTATCGCGCCGGCGCGTCAACGAACTGATCAACGGACGCCGCTCCATCACTCCGGACAGCGCCGTGCGCCTCGCGATGTTCTTCGGCAACGAGGCCGCCTTCTGGATGCACCTGCAGGTTGCCTGGGACATGCACACCGCGGCGCGCGAAGTACGCGCGTCGATGCGCAGCCGCTGAATTTCCGATCGCGGCGAAGTGCCATTGCGTGCAGAGAGTCTGCGCGTTGACGTAGCGCAACCGCACTTGCCACCCCTGCCGTTACCGTTCGTGTAACCACTGGGGTTACACAATTCATGGACGCGCGTCGCGAAGTGCTGGTGCTGGGAATCGGCAATCTGCTTTGGGCTGACGAAGGTTTCGGCGTACGCGCTGTCGAGGCCCTCAACCAGACGTTCCGTTTTCCCGACGGCGTCGAGCTCGTCGACGGCGGCACGCTCGGTTTGAACCTGCTGCCCTACGTTGAAACCAGTCGCTGCGTGCTGGTGTTCGACGCGATCGACTTCGGACTGGCACCCGGCGAACTCAAGGTGCTGCGCGACGACGAGGTGCCGGCCTGGGGCGCGCGCAAGATGAGCCCGCACCAGAACGGCTTCAACGATGTCCTCGCGCTCGCGCACCTGCACGGCGCGGCACCGGAACGCATCGTCGCCATCGGTGTGCAGCCCCAGACGCTCGATGACTTCGGTGGCAGCCTGACGGCGCCGGTGCGGGCACGCCTGCGCGAGGCGGTCGCCCTGGGGGCGCAAGAGCTTGCACGCTGGGGCTACCCCGGCGCGCGCCGCACCGCGGGGGAGGCGGTTGTCGCGTTGAATGCGCAGTCGGTCGGCCTGACCGCCTACGAAAGCGAGCGTCCCGCAGCCGACACTGCCTGCCGCATCGGCGACCCTCGCCTGCTCGAACTGCGGCAACGCGCGGAGGGCTGAGCCATGTGCATCGGCATCCCGCTGCAGGTGATCGAATGCGGCGAGCAGTTCGCCGTCTGCGAGGCGGGCGGGCGCCGCGAACGACTGAACATCATGCTGGTGGGACCTCAGCCCACCGGCACGTGGCTGCTCGCATTCCAGGGCTCAGCCATCCGCGTGATGGACGCGGACGAGGCGTTGCAAACGCGTACCGCGTTGGCCGCGCTCGATGCCGCGATGAACGGAAGCGGTGACCTGGACGTCTTCTTTGCCGATCTCGCGGCGCGCGAACCATCGCTGCCGCCACACCTCGACCCACATGCCAAGGATTCAATCTCATGAGTGCCCTTGCCGCCGCGCCGTCGGCCGCCCTGCACCCGCTGCTCGAGCAGCTGGTGTCGCGCCACGGATTCACTGCCGTCGACGCAGAGTCAATCGATGAATTCGCCGGTGGGCCTGGTTACGCGATGCTGGTCTTCACCGAAGATCCTGTGCGTTACAAGGAAACGCTCGATCTTGCCGTGATTGCGCCGGAAGTTGCGCATGCCTTTGCCGGGCAGTTTCGTGTCGGCGTGCTGTATCCCCAAGCAGCGCGCATGGTCGCGCCGCGCTTCGGGTTCGCCCGCTGGCCCGCGCTCGTGATGCTGAAAGATGGCGCCTACGTCGGAGCGATCGATGGACTGCGCAACTGGGACGAATACCTCGAAGAGACAGTGCGGCTGTTGACGTCGGAACCGACGCGGCCACCTTCGGTGGGTATTGCCGTCAAATCCGCCGGCACGCAGGCCGGCTGTGGTCACTGAATCCGCCTTGCAGGTATGACGATGAAATCCATTTCGATTCCCGTTCGTATGGTCGGCCCCGGCTCGCACGTCGAGGAAGAAGAACTGCAATACCTCGACATGCCGCGCGACATGCGCACGTTCTCGATGCCGCGCGTGCCGCAGACCGATGACGCGTCGGCGCTCACGGCGGCGCGCGATCTGCTGGCCGAGGTGCTGTCGCACCTGACACGCCGGCCGCCCGGCAACGGCAGCAACCTGCGATTCGATCTGCGCGGAGTCGAACCGCGTGTGCTCGGCGTCACGAACGAAATGCTCGGCGATGGCGAGGTCAGCATCCAGGTCAACGGCACGCGTCAGGTGCGCATTCAGGAAAGCGTGTTTACCGGTCTCTGGCGCGCGGTGGAACTCGACGGCGACGGCAGCCTGGTCAACGACTGGATCGAGGCCGGACCGCTTCCCGACATCGTCATCGAAGCCGCACGCAACGGTGCACGCGCCGCGGTGCCGCTGGTGGAGATTCCCCCCGGTGCGATGAATTCGCCGGCGTTGCTGCACGAACTGCGCGCGCAGGTCGAAGCGCGAAGCAGCGGCGATCCAGCGCACGTACTGAACCTGACGCTCTTCCCGCTGACCCCGGAGGACCACCAGGTCCTCGAGCGCGCGCTCCCGGTCGGTTCGGTGGCAATCATGTCGCGCGGATTCGGTAACTGCCGCATCACGTCGACCGGCGCGCGCGACATCTGGCGCGTGCAGTACTTCAACAGCATGAACACGCTGATCCTGAATACGATCGAAGTGGTCGACGTACCCGAAGTGGCTCTGGCCGCGGAGGAAGACCTGGCCGACACGCGCGGGCGCCTCGCCGAGCTGATCGACTGGATGAGCGAGTCCTGCGTGGACTGACCGTGACAACCGTGCGGCAGGCGACCATCGCCCCGACGACACGCCTTGAGTGCAAGGTCTGCTGGCACGTGTACGACCCGGCCGAAGGCGATCCGGCATGGCAGGTCGCGCCGGGCACCGCATTCAATGATTTGCCCGCTCACTGGACCTGTCCAATCTGCTCCACGCCGAGAGACGGTTTCCTGGTACTGAACGATGACGACTGACACCCTGCTGCCGGATCCAAGCCTGAGCCTCGAGCAGGCTTTCAACGGCGTAGCTCGGCGCATGCAGGGCCTGGGCTTCGTCAATCCGGCGTTGCGCGTTCAGGCGGTCGGTTTCGGGCCGTGGGAGGGCCACTGGCTCGGTGTGCTGGTCACGCCGTGGTCGATCAACCTCATGCTGTTGCCGCGCGATCTGAAGGCCTGGCGACCGATCCGCGCCGGCGAGAAGCAACGCTATGACTTTCCGGCGGGCCGCTACGACTTCATCGATGCGCTCGATTCCATCGTCGGTGAATACCGCATGTGCTCACTCTTTTCGCCCGCGCTCGAGTTCGAGGACCACGCCGCGGCCGCACTCGTCGCAAAACTGGCCCGCGCAGCGCTGCTGGATCCAGCGAATTCCGCTGCAGGCGAAGCAGCACCGGCGGACGCATCCCAACCGGGACCACTAGCGCAGATCGAACAGCAGGCGAACGCTCCCATGAGCAAGCGCGATTTCCTGCGTGGCCGCTTCCTGCGCACGGACGAACCCAATGTTCCGGGAAGGTGAGTTGATCGTGCGCCTGGGTATCGAATCCCATCGGATCCGCACCGTCGACATCACGTCGACGCGTGCGCCGTTGCCCGCGCGCCTGACACAGGGCCGGCCAGCCGACGAAGTGGCACGCACGATCCCGTTGCTCTTTTCGATCTGCGCGCGCGCGCAGGCGGCTGCCGCCGGCGGAGCACTCGCCGCGGCCCGCGGTCACGTCATCGACTCCGAACAGGCGGAACGAGAGAGTGCGAACGTGCGGCGTGAAACCGTGGTCGAGTTGCTGACGCGCCTGTTGATCGACTGGCCGAAGGTGCTGGGCGCGGCACCCGACGTGGCGAGCGTCGCTCGCGCGCGCCAGTCTCCTTCCGCACAGGCACTCGCGACCTGTCGCGAGATAGCCCGCGAGCACATCTTCGGAACCGAGGCGTCACGCTGGCTGGCCGAGTCGTCGGCCGCGACGGTCGAGCGGTGGAGCGCGGACGGCGCCACCCTTTCCGCTCGCCTGCTCCAGCAGCTTCGGGTCGAGGCAGAGGATCTGGGCTGTAGTGATGTCGACACGATGCCCGCTGCGACGCTGCAGGACATCTGCGGCGTCCTGCCCGCACCGGGCGCCGACGCCGAATTCAGCCGAGTGCCCCAATGGCTTGGCCGTCCGGTGGAAGCCGGCCCGCTCGCCCGGCGCTCGCACCACCGGCTCGTCAGTGAGTTTGTCGAGCGTTACGGCAACAGCGTCGCGGCCCGCTTTCTCGCGCAACTCGTTGACCTCGCTTCATGGCTGTCACCCAACGGCGGTGTGTCGCCCGCCGCGCAACAGATCACGGTTGCGCCGGGAATCGGACTCGGGCTTGCCGAGACCGCACGCGGAATTCTGCTGCATCAGGCCGCGGTGAGCGACGGCCGCGTACAGCACTACAGCATCGTCGCCCCCACCGAGTGGAACTTTCACCCCTCTGGCGCCCTCGCGCGCGGCTTGGCCGGGCGATCGGTAAAGGACGCTGCAGCGGCACGCCGCGACGCCGCGCTGCTTGTGCAGGCGCTCGACCCCTGCGTGGCCTGCACGATCGAGGTTGACGATGCATGAAATGTCGCTCGCCGAGGGCATTCTGCAGATCGTGGAAGACACCGCGCGAGCCAATGCCGCTGCGCAGGTGCGCTCCGTCCTGCTGGAAATCGGCTCGCTCTCGCACGTCGAGGAGCAGGCGCTGCGGTTCTGTTTCGATGCGGTGACCCGCGGCACCGTGGCCGACGGTGCGCGCCTCGATGTGCACGCCACGCCGGGTCGCGCGTGGTGCATGCCCTGCGGCGAAAGCGTGGCGCTCGCGCGTCTGGGCGAGGCCTGCCCTCGGTGCGGTGGTTATCAGCTGCAGGTGACACAGGGCGACGAGATGAAAGTCAAGGAGATCGAAGTCGCCTGAGGCGACGTCGGGGAGAACGAACATGTGCACCACCTGTGGCTGCGCCAGCGGCGAAACCAAGATCGAAGGCACGGAAAGCAATCCCGCACGCGGACACGAGCACGTGCATGCGGACGGGAGCGTGCATCGGCACGCACACTCGTCGGCTCACGAGCACACGCACGATCATGACCACGCGCAGGACGATGATCACGCGCACGAAAGTGGCGGAGACGACGATCACTTCCACCACCACGGTCACGTGCACGAAGGGGAAACGGCTCATCACCACGAGCACGAGCACGTGCACGTCATGCCGGACGGCAGCGTTGTCCGCCATACGCACGCGCACGAAGGCGCCACGGACCTGCACTACGGTCACGGGCCCGCGCACGCGCATGCTCCCGGCCTCAGCCAGGCGAAGATGGTGCAGATCGAACAGGACATCCTGTCGAAGAACGATCGTCACGCCCGCTTCAACCGTGAATTTCTCGCCGAGCGTGGCATTTTCGCGGTGAACCTCGTCTCCAGCCCGGGGTCCGGCAAGACCACGCTGCTGACGGAAACGATCCAGCGCCTGCAATCCACTACGCCGGTGACGGTCATCGAAGGCGACCAACAGACGACCAATGATGCGGACCGCATCCGCGCCACCGGCGCAAAGGCAGTGCAGATCAACACCGGCAAGGGCTGCCATCTCGATGCCAGCATGGTCGAGCGTGCACTCGAGCGCCTCCAGCCCGACGAGGACTCGGTGCTGTTCATCGAGAATGTAGGCAACCTCGTCTGCCCAGCCGCGTTCGACCTGGGCGAGGCGCACAAGGTGGTTGTGCTGTCTGTGACCGAAGGCGAGGACAAGCCGCTGAAGTACCCCGACATGTTTCGCGCGGCATCGCTGATGCTGCTCAACAAAGTCGACCTGCTGCCCTACGTCTCGTTCGATGTCACGCAGTGCATCGAATACGCGCGCCGCGTCAATCCGGAGATCGAAGTGATGCAGGTGTCCGCGACCAAGGGCGACGGCATGGATCTCTGGGCAAATTGGGTACGCCTCCACCTGGTGACGGCGCGCCATGCGCGCGACCATCAGGTAGCCTCGCTCAAGCGGCGGGTCACCGAGCTCGAGACCCAGCTCGCCGGACGCGCCTGAGTCACGTCGATGGACTGCGTCGCTTCCCCGCTCGCTCGTCGCGCACTGCGCGTGCGAGGCCAGGTTCAGGGGGTCGGATTCCGTCCCTTCGTCTACCGCCTGGCGCATGACCTTGACTTGTCCGGGCGCGTGCTCAATGACGGCCTCGGGGTGCAGATCGAGGTCCAGGGGGCGACCGAGCATCTCGACGCATTTGTGCTGCGCCTGGAACGCGAGGCGCCGCGGCTGGCGCGCATCGATGCCGTCGAGTCACGCGCTACAGAGACACAACCGGAGGAATTGGCCTTCGTCATCGACGCGAGTCTCGGCGGCCCTGTCGGAACCGGAATCGCTCCCGATGCCGCGCCATGTCCTGACTGCCTCGGCGAGATGCTGGATCCGGCCGACCGCCGCTGGCGCTATGCATTCACCAACTGCACGAATTGCGGTCCGCGCTACACCATCACCGCGGCACTGCCGTACGACCGCCCCAACACCAGCATGGCGCGCTTTGCGCAATGTCCCGCCTGCCAGCGCGAATACGACGACCCGGACGATCGTCGCTTTCACGCACAGCCGAACGCCTGTCCGGCCTGCGGTCCCCGCCTCTCACTGTGGAGTGCCGACGGACGCGACTTCGCCAGTGGCGACCCTATCGCCGACGCTCTCGCATGCCTGCGCGCAGGGCAGGTCGTCGCCATCAAGGGACTGGGCGGCTTTCAGCTGGCCTGTGACGCCCGCAATGCCGTCGCCGTCGCCCAGCTGCGCGAACGCAAGTCACGGGAAGAGAAGCCCTTCGCGGTCATGGTCGCCAATGCCGCGAGCGCAGCGGCCCTTGCCGACATCGGCCCCGCCGAGCGCGCCATTCTGGCGTCGGTCGAACGCCCGATCGTGTTGCTGCCACAACGCGAAGGAGCGGCAGCGCTCACCGGCATCGCACCGGGCATGACGACGATCGGCATCATGCTGCCGTCCACGCCCTTGCACGTGCTGCTTTTTCACGAGGCCGCCGGGCGCCCGCAAGGCACCGACTGGCTCGCCACGCCGCAGCCGCTCGTGCTGGTGATGACGAGCGCGAATCCGGGCGGAGAACCGCTCGTGACAGACAACGACGAAGCTGTACGGCGACTGCGCGGGATTGTCGATGCCCTGCTCGTCCATGACCGCGCTGTGCTCGTGCGTTGCGACGACAGCGTCGTGCGACCTGCGCGCACCTCCGATGTGAGGGCTGCGCCTGCCTTCGTCCGCCGCGCGCGCGGCTACACGCCGGCGCCCATTCGGCTGGCACGCAGCGGGCCATCGGTGCTGGCCGTCGGCGCGTTCCTCAAGAACACCGTCTGCGTGACGCGCGGTGATGAAGCTTTCCTTTCGCAGCACATTGGTTCGCTCGACAACGCAGCGACCTGCCGCGCGCTCGACGAGGCCGTCGAGCATCTGTGCAGTGTGCTCGAAATCGAGCCCGTGCGTGTCGCGCACGATCTGCACCCGGACTTCTACAGTTCGCGCTATGCATCGCAGTGGGCAGCGGCGCACGGCGTGCCGGCCGTTGCTGTCCAGCATCACGCGGCCCACATTGCCGCGGTGATGGCCGAGCATCGATTGAGCGGACCGGTGCTGGGCGTCGCATTGGACGGAGTCGGTCTGGGAGCCGACGGCAGCGCCTGGGGCGGGGAGCTCCTGCGCGTCGACGAATCCGGCTACGAGCGCCTCGCGCACCTGCGCGAGCTTCCGCTGCCCGGCGGTGACCGTGCGGCGCTCGAACCCTGGCGCATGGCGGCCGCGGTGCTGCATGAACTGGGTCGCACCGAAGAGATCTCCGCGCGTTATGCCAATCCGGCCGCCCGCACCGTGCAGCAGATGCTGCGCCAGAACCTCCACTCGCCGTCCACCAGCAGCATGGGTCGCTGGTTCGATGCCGCGGCAGGCCTGCTCGGAGTGCGCGTACGCCAGAGTTTCGAGGGCCAGGCCCCGATGCTGCTCGAAGGCCTTGCCGCCCGCCACGGCGCCCTCGCGCCCGTTGCCGGTGGCTATCGCATCGAGGCCGGCAACCTGGATCTGCTGCCGCTTGCCGCCATGCTGATCGACGAATCCGACGCCGGGCGCGGTGCGGCGCGCTTCCACGGCACGTTGATCGAGGCGCTGGCGGATTGGTGTACGACGCATGCCGGCGCGCAGCGACTGACCACCGTTGTCTTCGGCGGCGGCTGTTTCATGAACGAAATTCTGGCGCGCGGCCTGCGCAGTCAACTCAAGGCTGCGGGCCTCACTGTCGCCGAGGCGACCCAGGCACCCCCGAACGATGGCGGCATCAGTCTGGGCCAGGCCTGGTTTGCGCAGGCGGCGGCCGTCGCCCCGGCGCCGCACTGAGAGGTCATCGCCATGTGTCTCGCTCTTCCCGCCCGCATCGTCGAACTGCTTTCCGATACCGAAGGCACGATCGATGTCGGCGGTGTCCGCAAGCGCGTCTCGCTCGAACTCGTGCAGGACGCCAGGCCCGGCGACTACGTCATCGTCCACGTCGGCTACGCGCTGCAGAAGCTCGACCCGGTCGAGGCCGAACGCACGCTGGCGCTCTTTGCCGAAGCGGGCCTGGACGAGAGAGCCCGCATGAAGTACATCGACGAGTTCCGCGATGGCGATCTGGCGCGCGGACTTGCTACGCGCATCCGCGCGGAGGCGAAACCAGGACGGAGCTACCACCTGATGGAGTTCTGCGGCGGCCACACGCACGCGATCTCGCGCTACGGCATCAAGGCGCTGCTTCCTTCGAACGTCGAGATGATCCACGGGCCAGGGTGCCCGGTCTGCGTGCTGCCGATCGGGCGCATCGACAACGCGATCGCGCTGGCGCGCGATCACGGCGCCATCGTCTGCACCTACGCCGACACGATGCGCGTGCCGGCCTCGGACGGGCTGTCGCTGATGAAGGCCAAGGCGCGCGGCGCAGACATCCGCATGATCTACAGCGCCGCCGACGCGGTGAAGATCGCGCAGGACAATCCAGGCCGCGAGGTCGTGTTCTTCGCGATCGGGTTCGAGACGACGACGCCACCCACCGCCATCGTGATCCGGCAGGCGAAGGCACTCGGACTCGCGAACTTCTCGGTGTTCTGCAACCACGTGCTGACGCCGGCGGCGATCACCCACATACTCGAGTCGCCCGAGGTGCGCGAGCTCGGCCTCGTTCCGCTCGACGGCTTTATCGGGCCCGCGCACGTCAGCACCGTCATCGGCAGCCAGCCCTACGAATACTTCGCCGAGGAGTACCAGCGGCCGGTGGTCATCGCCGGCTTCGAACCGCTCGACGTCATGCAGGCGATCCTGATGCTGGTGCGCCAGCTCAACGATGGCCGCGCGGAAGTGGAGAACGAGTTCACGCGCGCCGTCACCCGCAACGGCAACGAGAAGGCGAAGTCGCTGGTGGCCGATGTGTTCGAACTGCGCCCGACCTTCGAGTGGCGCGGCCTCGGCGAAGTGCCCTACTCCGCGCTGCGCATCAAGCCGGACTATGCGGACTTCGATGCGGAGCGTCGCTTCGGTATCACCTACCGCTCGGTACCCGACAACAAGGCCTGTGAATGCGGGGCGATCCTACGCGGCGTAAAGAAGCCGGTTGACTGCAAGCTCTTCGGCACCGTCTGCACACCCGAAAATCCGATGGGCTCGTGCATGGTGAGCTCCGAGGGTGCCTGCGCCGCCCACTACAGCTACGGCCGCTTCAAGGACGTCGAGGTGCAGGCAGCGTGAGAGAAATGCGATGACCAAGGTCCGCAGCGACTACGTCCGGCCGGTCGACTTCAAGCACGGCCGGGTCGACATGACGCATGGCGGCGGCGGGCGCGCGATGGCGCAACTGATCGACGAGCTCTTTGCCCGCGCCTTCGCCAACGAATGGCTGGCGCAGGGCAACGACAACGCCCTCTTCATCGCGCCGGGAGGCCGCATGGTCATGGCCACCGACAGTCACGTCGTTTCGCCCCTCGAATTCCCGGGCGGCGACATCGGCTGCCTCGCCGTCCACGGCACGATCAACGATGTCGCCATGTCGGGCGCGCGTCCGCTCTACCTCGCAGCCGGCTTCATCCTCGAGGAAGGGTTTCCGCTCTCGAGCCTCAAGCGCATCGTCGAATCGATGGCCGCTGCCGCGCGCGACGCCGGTGTGCCGATCATCACCGGCGACACCAAGGTCGTCGAGAAGGGCAAGGGCGATGGCGTATTCATCACCACGACTGGCATCGGTGTCGTGCCCGCCGGCGTGGACATTTCGGGAGACCGTGCGCGGCCCGGCGACGCCATACTGGTTTCAGGAACGATCGGCGACCACGGCGTCGCAATCATGTCGCTGCGCGAGAACCTGAGTTTCGAAACGACGATCCGTTCCGACACCGCGGCGCTGCACGGACTCGTGGCGGCGATGGTGTCTGCTGTTCCCTCCATTCGCTGCCTGCGCGATCCGACCCGCGGCGGCATGGGAACAACGCTCAACGAGTTTGCACGCCAGTCCGGGGTCGGCATGCTGATCCACGAAGCAAGGATTCCGGTGCGTTCCGAAGTGAGCGCGGCGTGCGAGTTCCTCGGGCTCGATCCACTGTACGTCGCCAACGAAGGCAAGCTGATCGCGATCTGCCCTGCGCCGGACGCCACGGATCTGCTCGCCGCGATGCACGCTCATCCGCATGGACGTGATGCGGCCATCATCGGCGAGGTCGTCGCCGATGCGCACTGCTTCGTGCAGATGGAGACCAGCTTCGGCGGTCGACGCGTCGTCGACTGGCTGACGGGCGAACAACTGCCTCGCATCTGCTGACGGGCTCGCCGTGCGCATCCTGCTGTTGGCGCATTCCTTCAACAGCCTCACGCAACGACTCTGGATCGAACTTGAAGCGTGGGGCCACGAGGTCTCGCTCGAGCTCGACGTCAACGACGCCCTGACCAGTGACGCCGTCGAGCGCTGGTCGCCTGACGTCGTCATCGCTCCGTTCCTGAAGCGCGCCATCCCGGAGTCGGTGTGGAGCCGCGTGCGTTGCCTCGTGGCGCACCCGGGGATCGCTGGCGACCGTGGTCCTTCCGCCCTCGATTGGGCGGTGCAGGACAACGAGTCGCGCTGGGGAGTGACAGTGCTGCAGGCCAACGCCGAGATGGACGCCGGCGACGTCTGGGCGAGCGTCGAATTCGACATGCGCAGCGCGAGCAAGGGGAGCCTTTACCGCAACGAAGTCACCGAGGCGGCCGTCGAGGCCCTGCGCACGGCGCTGGCGCGGATCGCACGGGGCGAACACGCCACTCCTCTGACAGCAATGCCAAGCCCGCGCGGCCGACTGCGGCCGCTGATGCGCCAGGCCGATCGCGCGATCGACTGGCAGCGCGATTCCACCGAACTCGTCCTGCGCAAGCTCTTCGCTGCGGATGGCACGCCGGGCGTGGCTGATGAAATGCTCGGGCTGCCGGTGCACTGCTACGACGGCCATGCCGAAGGCAGTCTGCGTGGCCCAGCGGGCCACGTCATCGCCCAGCGCGACGGCGCCGTCTGCCGCGCCACTGTCGACGGCGCCGTGTGGATCACGCACCTGAAGGCCTCGGGCGACACCGCCCGACCGTTCAAGCTTCCGGCGGCAACGGTACTGGGCGAGCGCGTGGCGGGCATCCCCGCCATGCCGCTCGCGATCGAAGCGGCGGCGACGGCCATGACCTGGCGCGATATCCGCTACGAGGAACATGACGCGGTCGGGGTGTTGCACTTTCCCTTCTACAACGGGGCGATGTCGACCACGCAGTGCGAGCGCCTCACCGTCGCCTATCGCCATGCAACGCATCGACCGTCGAAAGTCATCGTGCTCGCAGGCGGGCCCGACTTCTGGTCCAACGGCATCCACTTGAACGTCATCGAGGCGTCGGACCAGCCGGCGGAGGAGTCCTGGCGCAATATCACGGCAATCGACGACTTCGTGCTGGCGCTGCTCACGACGGAGACCCACCTGACCGTCGCGGCCCTGCAGGGCAATGCCGGGGCCGGCGGCGCATTCATTGCGCTGGCCGCCGACCGCGTGCTGGCACGCAGCGGCATCGTGCTCAACCCGCACTACAGGGGCATGGGGAACCTGTACGGCTCGGAGTACTGGACCTACCTGCTGCCGAAACGCACGGGCCAGATGGCGCGCGCGCGATCACCGAGGGTCGGCTACCGATGGGAACCCGTGAAGCATTGCAGCGCGGACTCATCGATGCACACTTCGGAGTGTCCCCGCGCGACTTCCTCGCCCGCGCCATCGACGAAGCGCGCGCGATGGCAGGCCCAGGCTTCGAGGAGCGGCTTGCGGCCAAGCGCCGGATGCGGCAAGCCGACGAGTCCGCCAAACCCCTGGCCGCCTATCGTGCAGAGGAACTCGAACGGATGAAACTCAACTTCTTCGGCTTTGATCCGAGCTATCACGTGGCGCGTCACAACTTCGTACGCAAGGTCCCCAAGGCACGTACGCCGTCCTACCTGGCACGCCATCGGTCCCTCGGCACCAACGCCCCGCGGCTGGTCTGAAGCGCCACCTTGATCTAGCGTCGGCCTGCCCGATCAGGCTGCGGCCGGCGCAAGCCGGATGGAAGGTGTGATTTCAACGGAATCCGTGTCGGACGCGAACCAGACATGACCGTCCTGCAGCGTGCAGGCGAGCTTCATCGAACGCGCCGCCATCGTCTGCAATGCCGCGCTGTCGCGATCAGACAACGTCAGCACGCGAAGATTCTCGAGCCGCGCGAACGCGTCGGCGTTTGCTTCCCACCAAATCTCGGTGCGGCGCTCGCCATAGGCCAGTACCACCACGCTGCGCGCCCGGCCGCAGGCCTTGCGCACATCCCGTTCATCGGGCAGACCGACATCGATCCAGAGCTCGATCGCGCCGGTGTCATCGCGCTTCCACAGATCCGGCTCGCCTTCGGTCGAAAGTCCGCGACCAAAAGCCAGCGCCTCGTCGGCGTGCATGGCGAACGCCAGCAGCCGCACCATCATCCGGCCCTCGGTCTCGGAGGGATGCCGCGCCAGCGTCAGGACGTGCCGCTCGAACACGTTGCGATCCAGGTCTGCGATGGAGAGTTCGGCTCGATGGATCGACGCACGCAGGGCCATGCGCGATTGTAGGAGTACACGCCGGATCGGCGATCGGACACGCCGGAACGAGCCTCAGTTCCGGTGCTAACGGCGGCTCGACACGCGCCGCAACACGACGGCAGATGCATGCTGCTGCTGGTTGAACAGCAGCGCTGCCATCACGATTCGGACCCAACATAGCCGCGCGATGACCGGCCATGCCACAGAGGGCGGTGTCATGCGAGCCATGTGCATAACAGCGACGACATCGCGGGCTTCGCTGACGTCTATCGCCATGAATTTGTGCCTGCGTTCGATCGGCTGGATAGGTGAACTAGACACGCAGTTTTCGCACAACTTGTAACCAACCGAGCGGGAGGCCATGAAGGCTCTCATCGGTCATCCGCATTGTCCGCGTAGCAAAGAAAACGGCCGCAATTAGCGGCCGTTTTCACTTCGCGACGGCGCTCCAACGTCGCCGTCCGGGATCAACGCAGACGCACGCGATCCGCCTCCTGATCGGCGTTGCGCCGGTACATCATCAACAGGCCCAACTCGCTGCTGAGCGTGTCAGACACGTTTGCCGTGGTCACGTCCAAGTCAGCCGAGCCGTTTGGAGCGACGCCACCGAACGGAGGCCCGACGACGCCGAAGCGGGGGGTGCCCGGCGTGAAGCGCATCCGCCGATGAAATCACTCACCGCTCCGGTGAAGTAATTGTCGAAGGCGAAGGCGTCGAAGCCGATCGTGGACCCGGTCGGTGAGACCCAACCGTGATTTGAGCGGCACGGTCAAGATCATGTTGCCCGAGTTGAGGTCGGCATCGGCGAAGAAGAACGCGTTCACGGTCGTCGTTCTGCCAGCTGCGACAAAGACCAGGGTCTGGCCGGTGACTCCGAAGCCCCCGTTCTCGGATGTTGAAGACGAGTAGTCGGGACGCCGTCACCGTTGGTGTCGATGTCGATCTCGAAGCCGCCCGGATAGGCTGGGTGGGCCCGGCGCCCGTTCGTGTTCATCGCGAACTCGAGCACGTCGACCCCGATGCCGGTCAACGAGTTGGGCAGGAACCGAACCCCAACCGATCGGAAGTCGATGAAGGCGAAGTTGTCGCCCGGGCCGGCAGTTCGCTGCGCGGGGCCTTGCTGCTTACGCCGGTGAGCGAGAACACGTCGTACTCGCCGACTTCGGCGCCCTTGTTGCGCAACTTCACGCTCGGACCCTTATTGCCATGCGCTTCTTTCAGCGTGGCGTCGGTTTCAGCAGCCTTGCGTGGCAGCACATGCCACGGCACAGAGATTTTCTCGCTGCCGGCCGTGAGCGTGATGTAGCCGTCGTACTCAGGGCCATTGAGCGCTGCGCCGTCGCCGCCAGGGAACCGCCGTTAAGCGTCCATGTCGACAGCTTGTTTGGGTCGATGATCAACTTGACGTCGATATCCTCGTGCCCGCCTGCTGAAACGTGCACGCCAGATCGGACCTGCACCTTACCGCTCCGCTGGCTTCATCATTGCATAGCGGAAGCTGGGCGTGATAGTGAAGTTGCGCGCCGTGTTTGCAAAGTTCTCGATTCTGAGCGTGCGTTCCACCACCATGTGCGACTCAACCTCGAGTGCACCGAAGGACAATGCTGCGGATACGTCTCCCGGTTCCACGCGATGGCGGTTTGCGCAATCGCGCGGTTGACGCGCAACTCGCCAGCGCCGATGCGCGTGATCGGCGCAAGTTCGCCCGGCAACAACGCCGAGTTGGTGTACACCGCCGTTTCGGCGCTGTTCATCAGCATCGCCTTGATCTTTTCAGGCGAGCGGTTCGGATAGGCCTGCCGCATCAAGGCCGCGGCACCGGCGACCATCGGCGATGCACCCGAAGTTCCGCCGAAGGCCGTCTCACCCGTACCTGTCCCGGCTTGCGCCGATACAGATGCACCTGGTGCGCCGATTTCGGGCTTAATGGTTTGCCTGCTGATCGACGGTCCGCGCGACGACGTGTTCGCCATGCTGCCCACGAGCGGGATACCGACCGGCGAGACTGTCACCACCACCGGAGCTCCGGCATTGGTCTTGATCTTCGCGCCGTCAGCTTGTGTCAGGATCAACGTTTGCGCAGGCGTAAACGGTGTGGGGCCGCCGAAGCTGAAGCTCGGCGGGTCGCCGGGTACGTTGTTGGCGATCAGCACGCCGATGGCGCCTGCGGTGGCGGCGTTGTGCACCTTGATGCTGATTGCGCAGGTACCCCGGTCGGCGAGAGCTACTTTCCCGGCGAGCGAACCTGCTGGCAGTGCGGCGCAGGCCAGATTGCTGGGAGTGCCGCTGGCCGCGCTGGCCAGTTTGACCTCACCGCTGAAGCCATTGGTAATCGGCGCCCAGTCCACAGTTGCGGTGTTGGGATAGGTCCCTGCAATCGCGGCCGGGCTGTTGATGACCAGCGTAATCTGCTGCGCGCTCGGCACGTGAGTCTGCGCCACGCTGATGACACCCGGCGCGATTGACGGCGAACTGACGATATACGGCTTGTTGGAGCCATTGCCTGCCGCGGCGACAACGATCACGCCAAGCTTGACGGCGTTGGTTGAGGCTAGCGACAGATCGTCTTCGATCTGGCCGTAGTCTGAACCGAGGGACATGTTGATGACGTCCACTGCATCGCTGGTGTCGCCGTCACCGTTCGGATCGAGCGCGAAGTCCATGCCCAGCAGCAGCGCGATGCCGCTACAGGACGTAGAGACGGAAGAGCAGACCTTGACGGCATAAAGGCTGGCGCCGGGTGCAACGCCGCCCTTACCAGCGATGATGTGAGCGACGTGCGTGCCATGACCGCGACCCGGTCCCGCATCGAGAGGATCGGGATCCGCGGCCAAGGGAGGACTTCCCGCTGCGCCGGTCCAGTTCGATCCCACGAAGTCGTAGCCTCCCACGACCTTCGCGGTCGGGAACGTGCCGGGCTCGATGATGTCCGGATTGTTCGCTGCGAAATCGGCGGGAATGCCCGAGCCAAAGAGTGCTGCATGCAGGTAATCGATCCCGCTGTCGAGCACGGCCACCTTGACACCCTTGCCGTCCGTCCCGCCCGCATGCACCGCCGTGGCGCCTACATACGGCACGGTCTCCGTGAGTGTCATTTCGTAGTCCAGCACCGGCCGTACCTTGGCAACGCCTGAAAGCGCGGCGAGTTGAGTCAATTGCGAAGCGTCGATGCGCACAGCGATCGCGTTATGCGCGACCTGAACGCGCGCGAGCTCGCGTCCGCCTAAAGAGGTGATATTGCCGGCCAGCGCCGCCTGCGACTCGCCAATGCGTTGACGATGATCGGCGGCCGCTTTGCGGACCGCACCCTTGGCCTTGGCCAACTCACCGCCCTGAGCAGTCGCCATCCCGCTGCTCTCCGCCAGCGCGGCGCGTTCAGCGGCGACTGAATTCTGCGCAAGCGACACCCACACGTCGACCTCACCACTTCTGCCGCGCAGGCGTCGGTCGACCCGATTGATTACGGTGTCTTGGGGCGCCGCGACACGATACGGGCTACTGGAAGTCGAGCTCGCTGCTGCCTTGCTAGCTGCTGACGTACTTGCCGCTGACGTGCTTGCTGCGGACGTGCTTGCCGGTGATGCATTACTGGCCGAAGCCTGTGACTCAGCCTGGTCCGAGCTTCCGCCGCACGCGTTCAGCAATGCGGCAGCCGCGATCAGAGTCGCGATGCGCTTCATGGAATTCCTCCGTGGGTTTATTGCTTCTTTTGAGGCTGGGAAATCTATGCGCGCTTGTCACATTTTGTAAAGTGTTTTCGCGGGTATCGCGTGTTTGCGCTCCGCAACGCCTTCTCTTGCAATGCTGCGGCGCGACTAATGACTGGGCGGTGGCGGTTCACGTTCAATGTTCCGAACACGCGACACGGAACGCACGCCCGAAATGCGCTTGGCTTCGGGCAACTTGGACGAGTCGATAGTGACTGCTAACGCGTTATTGGCGAGAGTTACACGCGCGAGCTCAATTGCGCCCAACGCCATTAACTCGGCCATTACCCGGTCCTGCTGCCGCTTTACTCGCTCGATTTGCTCCGCTGTCGGTGGTCCCGCCACCGGCGGCTCGCTTAGTACAACCCAGACATCGACCTGTTCGCCTCCAAACGCGGCAGTCGCCGATACGGACACCAGGGTTCCAATGGCAAGGGCTCGAAGCAAGCGAATCATGCAGCATCTAGCGTGCGAAGAACGCATTCGTTGACTCTACTTGTTCTCTATATTGGCTCGCGCATCGTTCCGGAATTCCGCGCCCGCGATTGCGACGAGCACTCCGCCCGATGACGGAACCATTCGGCCTCGACTAACGTCTGGGAGAGCTCTACCAAAGGACGTATGTTGGACCGCATCTTCGGTCAATTCTCGCGTGTCAAACCTCTTTCCGGCGAGGACGCCGATTTTTCCGGGCGGCATCCGCGCCGGGCGGATCAACGGCAGGCCTGCCGTTCGTTCCAGCCTCGGAACGATTGCTCTGCCGCAAGCGGCCCGGCCTGGCCCGCGCCTATAAAGGGACCGCAAGGAGCAGTTACGTCCTGCATCCCGGCAGGTTACGGAAAGGTCGAACACGATGACAACGCTCGTCGGCGCCGCGGCAACCCCGCCGGTCGACGAGGCGATTGCGCGTGTGCTCGATGCCGAGCAGTCCGCGCGAGCGGCGGTGGAGTCGTGCGCGGCGGATGCCGAAGCCGTCCGCCAGGCCGCGCGCGCGCGGGCGCACTCGATCGCTGAACGTGCCGCCGAGCGGGCAGCCTCCGTGCACCGCTGGACAGAGTCATCGATCCGGGTTCGCATCGCCGAACTCAACCGTGAACGCGCCGCGCTTCAGCAGCCTGCGGCGCCCGGTCCTGACGAGCCGCAGCGTGTGGCGCGAGCGCTCGATCGGCTGGCGGAAGAACTAAGCGGTGGGTCCGGATGATCGGTGGCCTGTCGCTGGAGTATGCGCAGGCGCGCATTGCTGCGCGGCTGGCGCAGCGGCCCGACGAGCGACTCTGGCAGCACGTGCGATCAGCCCGCAGCGTTCCTGCCCTGCTCGATACCGTGCGCGGTTCCATCGCGGCGGCCACGGTCAGCGGGATCCCTGTGACCGGCGACGGCGATGCGATCGAGCTCGCGTTCCGGCAGCAGTGGCGCACGCGCGTCGACGAGGTCGCCGCCTGGAGTCCCGAAGCCGTGGCGCAGCGCAGTTTGCTATGTGCGAGTCCTGTGCGACCTGCCCGCGCTCGTGCACCTGCTTTCCGATGAACGCCCGCCGCGCTGGGTGTCTGTAGATCCGGAACTGGCCCGGTTTGCACTCGCCACGCTCGCGGAACGCCGCGTCGCTCTCGCCGCTGGCCCGCTCGCCCCGGTAGCGGCGGCGGTCAGAGCGGCGGAAAACGCTTCGGAACGACTGCACGATGAGCCGCCGGGGTGCGCACGCCGCGGAGATTGCGCCACGGGGCGACGCTGCACCAAGCGCTGAACGCCTGGGAACGTGAGTGGCGCGCGCGCTGGCCCGTCGAGTCGGACGAGTTCCTCGAAGCAGTGGAGCGTGTCGTGCAGCTGCTGCGCGCTCACCTGCTGCGTTTCGGCTCGATGTCGACCACGGATGCCGCCGCGGCGCGACAGGCTCTTGGGGCACGCATGGCGGCACTCGTTCGCCGCGCCGCGGTCCAGCCTGCAGCGCTGTTTGCGTACCTGGCACTCTTTGCGCTCGACCTCGAGCGCCTGCGTGGAGAGTTCGTACTCCGTGCCAGGGTTTCAGGTTTGACGTCATGATCCGCCCGCAGCCGTGTTCATGGTTCGAGATCGTCATAGGGAAGGACGATGCCTTCATCACGTTGGAGTCACTCGCTGCTGCCGGTTGCGCGGAAGTGGAATGGCATGAGACCCAGGCGCCGGGCTATGCCATGCCCCCGGACCTACTGAAGGAATTCGGCGCGCTGGCACGTAAGTACCGACCCTACTGGCCTCGCCTGACGACGGCGCATCGCGCCGAAAGGCGCGCGCCGGCACAGGCGCTGGCCGACGGAATCCGCGTCGCGCGGACCTGGGCCGCGCAGGCAGACGAAGTCGTCAGGATCCTGCAGGTCGCCGAGGCAGAGGCGGCCGAACTCGACCTTGCAGCCGAGGCGCTGCGCGAGCTGGCGGAAAGTCGCATCGACTTCGCAGCGCTGGCGCAGGCGAGCAACGGCATCACCGCGGCACTGTTTGCGTTGCCGCCGAGAGTGGACATCGATGTCCCGCCGGATACGCTCGCCCGGTTCGCCACGACAGCCAACGAGCGCCTGCTGCTGGCGCTGGGTGCGCCCGAGGCGATCGAGGCGATCGCGGGTGCAGTGACGGAAGTCAACGGCCGGCGCGCACGCTTTCCGGACTGGCTGCAGCCCAGCGCCAAGGCCAACCTCGCGCTGGTCGAGGACAAGCGAACGGAGGCCCAAGCCTCGATCGCGCGCCTGCGCAAGCAAATGGCGGCACTGAACGAACAGCATGGACTGGCGCGCGCGCTGGGCGACATTGCACTTGCTACCTGGTGCTTCGAGCACGGTGGCGCGATTGAACAGGGCGACGTGTTCGCCCGCATCACCGGATGGACGGCCGACCGGGCGCGGCTGTTACAGGCACTCGAGGCCTGCGATGCGCGTGCAATTGCTACCTTCCCACGACCGCCGCACGGAGTACGACCGCCGCTGGTATTGCGTAACCCGTGGTGGGCGCAACCGTTTGAGATCTTCACGCGCATGGTCGGCATGCCCGGCACGAGCGGCGCGGATCCGAGCGCGCTGCTGGCGCTCGCGGTGCCGGTCATATTCGGCTACATGTTCGGCGACGTCGGTCACGGCATGGTGCTGGCCCTCGCAGGGTGGTTGCTGCGTGACCGGATGCCGGTGCTGCGCCTGCTCGTTCCCGGCGGAATTGCGGCCGCGATCTTCGGCGTCGTGTTCGGCAGCGTGTTGTGCCGCGAGGACATCATCAACGCCTCGTGGCTGCATCCGATCGAACATCCACTGCCGGTGTTGCTGGTGCCGATCGTCGGCGGTGCGTTGTTGCTGATGCTGGGACTGCTATTGGGTGCCCTCGAGGCCTGGTGGGAACGGCGCCTTGCAGTCTGGCTGCGCGAGGATGCGCCGGTGCTGCTGACGTATGGCGGGGCACTGGCCGCATTCATGACGCCACTCGGCGGGTGGATCGCTGCGGCCGGTATCGCCTGGGCTGTCGTCGCCGCGATCATTGAGAAACCCGCGCCGGCAGCTGCTTTCGGCGCCCTCGGTGAATTGCTCGAGCGCACCGTCCAGGTCCTGATCAATACGCTGTCGTTCGCACGCGTCGGCGCGTTCGCGCTGGCGCATGCAGGTCTGTGCGCTGCCGTCATCGCCCTGGCGGACGCCGGCGGCAACATCGTGGTCTACGGTCTTATCTTCGTACTGGGCAACGTGTTGATCCTGGTCGTCGAGGGGCTGGTGGTATCGATCCAGACTACCCGTCTCGTGCTGTTCGAATTCTTCACGCGCTTCTTCCGCCCGGAGGGGCGGGAATTCAGACCGCTAGCCGCGCCACCCGTCATTCTTGATCTCTGAGGAGTCACCATGCGTCGATTCGCCGTTCCCCTGCTCGTGATCGCCGGCGCGGCCGTCCTGGCAGCCTTTGGCACCGTGCTCGTCGCACTACCGGAAGTGGCGACGGCGCAGACTGCCGGCCGCCCCGGCCTGCCACCCGATGCATGGAGCTGGGGGCTGCTCGCGGCGGCGCTCGCCACTGGCGCGTCGTCGCTGGCCGGCGGCTATGCGGTCGCCAAGCTCGGCGCCGCCGCCGTGGGTGCGCTGGCCGAGAAGCCTGATCTGTTCGGTCGCCTGCTGATCTTCGTCGGTCTGGCAGAGGGCATCGCGATCTATGGCGTGATCATCTCGATCCTGATCCTCAATCGGCTCGCCTAGGAAGCACCATGTCGGCGTTCGCCTATGTCGGCACTGCGGTCGACGCGGCCGGCTTCCGGCTCATCGGGGCCCGCTGCTGGGCCCCGGAGCCGGGCGAAGAGACGGCAGCCGTGCGTGCCGCTCTGCGCGTCGCCGAGGCGGTGTTCATCACCAACCAAGTCGCCGAACGGCTGCCGCGGCCCGAACTCGATGCCGATCTCGCGGCGGGACGCCCGTTGCTGGTCATCATTCCCGCTGCAGACGCCGCGCCTTGCGCGCTCGATCCCGCCGAGCGGGCCCGGGCCCAGCTCGGGCTCGAACGCTGACGACAGAGCGATGAACCTGGAACAACGGACCTCCGCCCTGCTTGATCTTGTCGAGCAGTACAAGGCACGACGCTGCGCCGAACTGATCGGACCTGCGCGGGCAGAGGCGCGCGCGACGATCCGTAATGCGCTCGCCGATGCGCGACGGCGTGTTTCCACCTCGATTGCGGAGGAACGCAAGCGCCGCGCGCTGAAGTAGGGGCTGTCGAGGCCGCGCTGGCCACCGATCGGCGACTCTCCGCACAGCGGCACGCGGTGCAGCTGCTCGCCGGCGCCTGGCGCGACCTGCGCACGCGATTGATCGCGCGCTGGGCCGCGAGTCCCACCCGCACGGAATGGATCGAAGCGCACTCGCAGCGCGGATTGCGTGCCGTTCCGCCGGCCACTGGCTGGCGCATCGAATATCAACCACTCTGGGACGAGGACGAACGCAAGCGCCAGCGGGAACGCCTGCAGGCGGGCGGCGTGTCCGAAATCAGTTTCGTGGAGGCGGCGGACATCGCTGCCGGCTTTCGAATCGTCGGCGGGCATAACGTGCTGGATGCCACTCTCGAGGGCCTGCTCGCCGATCGCTCCCAGCTCGAGGGACGGCTGTTGCATCACCTCGAGCAACAGGAGGAATTTGCATGAGTGCGTCCAGCGGCGGAGCGCGTGCGCGGATCCGCTGGATCAGCGGACCGGTGCTGCGGGCGCGCGCCGAAGGTTCGTTTGCATTGAGGGAAGCTATTCGCGTGGGCCCTGCGGGACTCCTCGGCGAAGTGATCCGCGTCAACGAGGACGAAATCGTGGCGCAAGTCTACGAGGACACGACAGGCCTGCGGCCCGGCGTAGAAGTCACGGGCACCGGCAATCTACTCGGCATACGCGTCGGTCCGGCCCTGCTCGGCCACATCTTCGATGGCCTGCTGCGCCCGCTGGCGCCCAGCGCTGCGACGGCATTCGGATTCGAGCCCACGCTTGCATCGGGTGACATGATCGACGCGGGAGCAGTGTTCGGCCGCATCGCATCACCGCAGCGGCCGTGCGCAACGGGCTTTGGTGCCGCCCAACATTGCGGGCCGTATTGACTGGATTGCTGCGCAGGGCGACTACACCGACGAGGCGACGGTGCTGCGTGTCGTCGACGACATCGGGAAGAGCGCACGAGGTGGCGCTCAGCCACTTCTGGCCGGTCAGGACGCCGCGTCCGGTACAGGCCCGTCTGGCCTCGGACGAACCGCTGGTCACCGGGCAGCGCATTCTCGATTCGCTGTTTCCGGTCGCGCTCGGCGGCAAGGCAGCGATCCCCGGCGGTTTCGGCACCGGCAAGACCATCCTGCTCGAGAGCCTAGCCAAGGGCTGCAACGCCGACGTGATCGTGTACCTCGGCTGTGGCGAGCGCGGTAACGAGATGGCCGGTGTCCTCGAAGAGTTTCCGCAGCTGGTCGACCCGCGCACCGGACGCTCGCTGATGGAGCGCACCGTCATCATCGCCAACACCTCGAACATGCCGGTCGCTGCACGCGAGGCCAGCATCTACTCGGCCGTCACCGTCGCGGAATACTTCCGCGACCAGGGCCTGCATGTCGCGCTGATGGCCGACTCGACCTCACGCTGGGCCGAGGCCTTGCGTGAAGTATCGGGCCGTTTCGGTGAGCTTCCTGGCGAAGGTGGCTACCCGACCTATCTGTCGAGCCGCCTCGCGGACTTCTACGAGCGCGCCGCGAAGGTCACGACATTGAATGGCGACGGCGGTTCGGTGACGATACTCGCGTCGATCAGCCCGCCGTCCGGCGATTTTTCCGAGCCGGTGACGAGCCACAGCAAGCGCTATGTCCGCAGCTACTGGGCGCTCGACGCCCGGCGCGCGCAGGCGCGCTTTTATCCGGCGATCAACCCGCTGCTGTCGTACTCGGAGGATGCACTCGATGTCGCCGCCTGGTGGCTCAGCCGCTACGGAGCGGTGCCCACCGCGCGCGCGCGGGCAGCGTCGGGCGAAAACGAATGGATCGAACTGCGCCGACGCGTGCTGACGCTGCTCGACGAGCAGGCCCGGCTGGAGCGCATGGCACGCATCATCGGCAAGGACGCGCTGCCGGCCAGGCAGCGGCTGACGCTGATGTGTGCCGAGCTCGTCAACGACGCCTTCCTGCGTCAGTCCGCGTTCTCTGCCAAGTCGATCACTACTGCGGGCCAGAGCGTCAGGCTGCGATGCTGCGTCTGCTGGTGCACTTCATCGAGTTGGCCGAATCCGCTCGCGGCCGTCGGAGTGGCGCCCGAGCAGATTGCCGAACTCGACGTGATGCGGCCGCTTGCGCGCATGGGCGAGGACATCGCTGAGGGCCAGATCGAGCAGCTCGCCGAACTGGAACGCAAGGTCGCACTCGCCTTCTCCACGCTCGTCGTGCCCAGCACACCCGAGGTCGCCACGGAGGATCAGCATGCAGCCTAGGGTGACCGTGCACGATGCCGCGATGCGCCTGGACGGTCCGCTGCTCTTCATGCGGCGCACGCTCGAAGTTGGACTGAACGAAGCGGTCGTAGTGACCGGTCGCGATGGTGCTCCCAGGCTCGGCCGCATCGCCGCCATCGACGAGGAACTGGTGACCATCGAGATGCTCGAGCCCACCGCCGGGCTCGGACTGGCGGACACCGTCGTGCGCTTTCTCGGTGAACCGATCGATTTCGGTGTCGGGCCAGGGGTGCTCGGGCGCGTCTTCAACGGCATCGGCGAGGTCATCGACGGCGGGCCTCCGCTCGCGGTCGAGAAGCGCTTGCGGATCGACGGTGTGCCGCTGAACCCGGTCGCGCGCGCCACGCCGCGCGCGTTCATCGAATCCGGCGTCACCGCAGTGGACCTGATGAACTCGCTGGTACGCGGCCAGAAGCTGCCCATCTTCTCGGGCGGCGGCCTGCCGCATGACCGCATCGCGGTGGAGATCGCCGCCAACGCACGGCTGCGCGGGACCGAAGCGTCCGACTTCGCCATCGTGTTCGCCGGCATCGGCGTGCCCTACACGACTGCCGAATACTTCCGCCGTTCGCTCGAACAATCGGGCGCGCTGGAGCGCTCGGCGCTCTTCCTCAACCTCGCCAGCGACTCGTCCACGCAACGGCTGCTGACACCGCGTTTCGCGCTGACCGCTGCCGAATACCTGGCATTCGAGCAGGGCAAGCACGTACTGGTCATCGTCACCGACCTCACCAACTATTGCGAGGCACTGCGCGAGGTGGCAGGGGCCAAGAGCGAAATCCCGGGCCGCAAGGGCTACCCGGGCTACATGTATTCCGACCTAGCGACGCTCTACGAGCGGGCGGGCTGCCTGCACGGCGTCAAGGGAACGCTGACGCAGCTGCCGATCCTGACGATGCCATCGGACGACATCGGGCACCCCATTCCCGATCTGTCCGGTTACATCACGGAAGGTCAGATCGTGCTGTCGCGCGAGCTCGATCGCGCCGGCGTCTATCCGCCGATAAACGTCTTGCCCAGCCTGTCGCGGCTGATGAAGGACGGTATCGGCAAGGGCCATACGCATCCGGACCATCCGGCGCTGGCCAGTCAGCTCTATGCAGCCTATGCACGCGCCACTCAGTCGCGCCTGCTGGCCAGTGTGGTCGGTGAAGATGGCTTGTCCGACACCGACCGCCGCTACCTCGCATTCGGCTCTGATTTCGAACGAAAGCTGGTGAGCCAGCCCAACGCACGTACGCTGGAGGAAAGCATGGCGGCCGGGTGGGACCTCCTGCGTCGCTTGCCTCTTGCCGAGCTCACGCGGCTCTCCGACGCTCAAATCGCCGAGCACCTTGCCGTCGCCGAACCGGCGTCGGGCGCGCGCAAAGCGGCATGAGCCCCCGCTCGGCCGCTTCCGAAGGGGACTCGCACCGCGGTGCGCAGCACGGAGGTTATCCAGTGAGCGACCTGACGCCGACCCGCAGCCTGCTGATCGCGCTCGCCGACGAGCGGCGGACGATGCGTGAAGGCTATGCTTTCCTCGATGAAAAATGCCTGCTGCTCGCGGGCGAGATGCTGCGGCAAGTGCGAGCGCACCAGGTGCTGACCCAGGAGCTCGCCGTCTTGCAGCACTCGGCGACCGCAGCGATGTCAGCGGCGCTGGCGCGCCACGGGCTGCATGGGCTGCAGGTCTACCCGCCCTCCATCCCGCAGGAGCATGTCCGGGTCGAGCCCCGTCCCTTGCTTGGAGTGATGCTGTTGCAGGCCCGGGTGACAGGGGAGCGCGGTGCCGCAGCCGCTGCGGTCGCTCCATCGCCCGAGGCCGAAGCCTGCCGCGCCTCCTACCGGCGCCTGGCCGACAAGCTTGCCGAGTTGGCGGGCGTATCGACGAGCCTGGCGCGACTCCTCGCCGAATATCGTCGCACCGTGCGGCGCGTCCGCGCACTGCAGGATGTGCTGTTGCCGGAAATCGACGCCGACATCACGGACATTGATACCCGCCTCGAAGACCTCGAGCGCGAGGACGCGATCGCCGTACGTTTCCGTCGCTGAGCGGCGCCGCTGCGATACGCTAGGCCGAGTTCAACTCGCCTGTCCGCCATGCGTGAGATCCGCCGCGAGGCGCTGGTGCCGTTCTCGGCGCAAGCGATGTTCGACCTGATTGAGCGGGTCGAAGAGTATCCGCAGTTCCTGCCGTGGTGCACGGCAACCCAGCTGCTGGAACGCACGGACGACATTGTCAGCGCCACCGTCGAGGTTGGCGTGCGCGACCTGCGCGTGCGCGTGACGACGCGCAACGAAAAGCGGTCGCCGGAGTTCATGGCGATCCATCTCGAGGGCGGATCGTTTCGGCACTTCCACGGCGAGTGGTGGCTGCGCGCGCTCGGCCAGGCCGGCTGCCATGTCACCTTCATGCTGCGTTACGAACTCGCATTGCACGCCGAGACCATCGCCGGCCGCCTGATCGACCACGCCGCCGACCGCATGGTCGACGCGTTCGTGCAACGGGCCGAGACGCGTTATGGCACGCCCCCTGTTACAGAGCCTCCCATCGACGCGTCAACCTAGGAAGCGCTCATGCGTTAGACTTTTCGATGCCAGTGTTCGGTGCTGGCGCAGTCGTGATGCCGCCAATTGCGGTGACCCTTAGGGAGAAGAGGTGAACATGAAATCATTGCTCGTCGCTGTCATCGCAACCGCCGGCGTGACCATTGCGGGCACCGCCGCCGCACAGGCCGACATGGCTCAGAAGTACTGTGGCAGCTGCCACGCGGTCGACACGAAGAAGATGGGCCCGTCGTTCAAGGACGTTGCGGCCAAGTACAAGGGCAAGGCCGGCGCGGAAGCCGACCTCGTCGCGAAGGTGGGCGGAGCCAAGGGTCACCCTGCGGTCAAGGCGTCCCCTGAGGAACTGAACGGCATCATGAAGTGGGTTCTTGCGCAATAGTCATTCGGTCAGACCGGTTGGCTGCGCGGCGGCCGGCCTGACCTGCTGATCATTACCGCGCAAATTTGAGTGGGGGAAGAATGAAGTCGAAGATCGCCATTGCCTTTGCCGCTGCCGCCCTTCTGACCGCCGGCGCCGCCCAGGCCCAGGCCGACCTCGCCGAAAAGGCAGGTTGCGGCAAGTGCCATGCGGCCGACACCAAGAAGATGGGGCCGGCCTACAAGGACATTGCCAAGAAGTACAAGGGCAATGCATCGGCCGAGGCCGACCTCGTGAAGAAGCTGTCGACCGGCACCGGCCACCCGAAGGCCACCGCGTCCGAGGCTGACCTGACGGCGATCACGAAGTGGATCCTGGCGATGTAGTCTCGCGCCACACGATCAACAAAAAAGCCGGCTCGCGCCGGCTTTTTTGTTGCCCGCCGCATTGGGACGGCGGACAGCCCGTTAGCGGGAGCTTGCGCCCCCGCACCGGGTCTTATTTCTGCGGGTACGCGTAAACGGGCGGCTTGAGATCCGCTGAGGTCGCTCCACCCGTACGCGGTTCCGGATTGAACGCGTGAGAACGGATGAAGAGCGATCCGGCGGTCTGTCCCGTGCCCGGCATGTATTTGGCTACCGGGTACTTGTCGCCGTGACAGCCGGTGCACGTTTCGCGGGTATTGATCGTCTTGCCCTTGACTGCATGCGCAGAATGGCAATCCGAGCAGCCGAGCACGCCGGACTTCGCATGCTTGCTCTGCAGGAACTCCTGATATTCCTCATGGTGCTTGCGTGCCTCGAAGTAGCCGCTCTTCTGTGCGGTCTCGTCGGTGAAGAACGCGTTGTTCAGGTCCGTGCCCGGGTAGTTCTTGCTGATCGGATCGTTCGGATCCACGCCGGGAATCAGCACCTTGTCCGGATACCACTGGGTCCAGTCGTCGCGGCCGGCTTCGAAGCTGCGACCGAGGACCGGGTGCGGCAAATGCTCCGAGTCGTTGCCCTGCGCCGTCTTCCACTGGTCGTTCTCGACGCGGATGTGGCAGTAGCCGCAGACCTTGTTCGCTTCTTCCTTCGCGGCATTGCCCGGATTGAAGATGTCGGCCTTGTTGCGCGTGGAGATGTGGCTGGAGCCCGGCCCGTGGCATGCCTCGCAGCCGGTGTTGTGCTCGCTCATCTGCATCTTCATCGTCGCCGTGTTGGCCGCGTCATACGACGTGATGCGGTAGCCGGTGGCGTGGCAGGTTGCGCACGTGGTTTCCCAGTCGTTCTTCTGCCCGTAGGGCTCCCACAGCTTCGTGTAGGAGTTCCACTGCTTGTCGAGGAACTGGTGGTTGCCGGTTGCTGGGTTCTTGACCAGGTAGCGCTGCTTCCACTTCGAGCCGATGACGTAGACGACGTCGTCGAGTTTGGCCGGCGTGCCGCTGATGTTGGCCTTGGTCGGGCCTGGGTTGCCCTTGGAGTCCTTGGCCCAATTGTCCAGCGCGTCCTTCAGCAGACCCTCGCGCGGGGTGCGGACCATCTTGCTGTGGTACGTGTCTTTCCAGGTGGCGTACTCGTTGGTGTGGCAGCTGCCGCACTTCTCCGATCCGACGAAGGACCTGCCAGAGGTCGTACTCGAATCAGTCGAGCAGCCACTGAGGAACGCCGCTCCGATCATGGCCGCCAGCACAACCGTCCACCTGACGCTTCGCATCTGTCGTCACCCTCTCGAATCCCCGTGCGTACGGGTTTCCTGAATGCTCGCCAGTCTGCTGGGCCGGCCCGGGCGCGGGCTTGCGTTGCATCAACTTGGGACGAACGGTCGGCTGACGTGTATTGGGAGCTTGATCCAGTGCGAACTCGTTCGTGGTGCTGGAGCGTGCGTTAGTCTTGCCTGCCTGTTCCGCCACTCTATCCCATGAGCACCGATTCGACCTGGCCACCGACACTGGGCACCCCTTGTTCCGCGGCCGCCGTCCGCGTCCTGCTGCTCGGCGCCGGAGAACTGGGCAAGGAAGTCCTGATCGCCCTGCAACGCCTGGGCGTCGAAACGATCGCCGTGGACCGCTATGCAGGCGCGCCGGGACATCAGGTCGCGCACCGGTCGCACGTCATCGACATGGCCGATCCGGTAGCGCTGCGCCGACTGATCGAGGCCGAGCGGCCCCATATCGTCGTGCCGGAGATCGAGGCGATCGCCACCGATGCGCTGGTCGAGATCGAACACGCCGGGCTGGCCCGCGTCGTTCCGACCGCACGCGCGGCCCGCCTGACGATGAACCGCGAGGGCATCCGCCGGCTCGCTGCCGAAACCCTTGGGTTGCCGACCTCGCCGTATCGCTTCGCCAGTTCCTTTGACGAATTCGAGGCCGCCGCAGCCGCCGTCGATTTTCCGTGCGTCGTCAAGCCGGTGATGTCGTCGTCGGGCAAGGGCCAGAGCAAGGTTGACTCCGCGGCCGGGCTCGCCAAGGCCTGGGACTACGCGAACGCAGGCGGCCGCGTAGCGCTCGGTCGCGTGATCGTCGAGGGATTCATCGACTTCGATTACGAGATCACGTTGCTGACCGTGCGCGCGCGCGCCGTCAGCGGAGAGATCGCGACATCCTTCTGCGAACCGATTGGCCATCTCCAGGTCGCCGGCGATTACGTCGAGAGCTGGCAGCCGCACCCGATGAGCCCCGCTGCGCTGGCCCAGGCACGCGAGTTTGCGCGCCGGATCACCGATGACCTCGGAGGAACCGGGATCTTCGGTGTCGAACTCTTCGTCAAGGGCGACCGGGTATGGTTCTCCGAAGTCAGTCCGCGGCCGCACGACACGGGCATGGTGACGATGGCGACGCAGTGGCAGAACGAGTTCGAACTGCACGCGCGGGCGTTGCTCGGGCTGCCGGTCGATGCCGGCCTGCGCAACGCCGGCGCCAGCGCGGTGATCTACGGCGGCCACGACGCACACGCGATGGCTTTCGATGGCCTCGCCCACGCGCTGGCGCTGCCAGGCACCGAAGTGCGTCTGTTCGGCAAACCCGAGTCGTTCGTCAAGCGCCGGATGGGGGTCGCGCTCGCCCGGGCAGCGACGATCGACGCCGCGCGCGCGGCGGCCAAGTCTGCCGCTGCCCTGGTCCGGCCCCGCCCGGTCGACTAGGGCCAATCGATGCGGGCGCCGGCGAAAGCGCTCGCTTTCCGCAGCGTCGGCCCGCGAAGCGCGCGGTCTACAATGGCCGGATTGGCAATGGCCGCGCCCGCTCTCAGAAGCACGCCACATGAAAATCCTGGTTGTCGACGACCACTCCCTGATCACCGATGCCTTGTCGGTGCTATTCCTCGACCTTGACCCCGAGGCCGAGGTCCTGACGACCCGCACCGCGGAATCGGCCCTGGAGTTGCAGCAACAGCATCCGGACCTCGACCTCGTCGTGCTCGATCTCGGCCTGCCGGGCGTGTCGGGTACGTCGCTCCTCGAAGCCATGGTGGCCCAGGCGCCCGAGATGAAGATCCTGGTGCTGTCCGGCCAGCAGGACCCGCGCAATGTCATGCGAGTGCTGCAGCTCGGGGCCGCCGGTTTCGTGCCGAAGTCGATGGCGTCCGAGACGCTGCTGTCGGCGGTGAAGTTCGTGCTGTCGGGCGGCGTCTACATCCCGGCCGACCTGCTGGACGAAGTGAATCGCGCCAACATGATGGCCACGCCGGATCGACCGCGCGAAGCGGGCGGCGGGCGCATCGAACTCACCGAGCGGCAGGAGCAGGTGCTGCAACTGCTGGCGCGCGGAGCACCGATCAAAATCATTTGCCGCGAACTGGGCCTGTCCGAAGGAACGGTCAAGACCCACGTCACGGCCATCTACCGCGCATTCGGCGCGTCCAATCGCACCGAGGCACTGCTCGCCGCACGGCGACAGGGTTACGACATCGGCTGAGACTGCCCAGTCCGGCAAGGCAACATCCTGATGAAGGCTCGAAGGTCCGCGCACTGCGCGCCGGACTGTCGAATCGTCGACTAGAGCCTTGCGGCAGAGTCTGTCGCCATCGTTGCAGCTGGCGTCTAAGGTTCGAACCAGGCAAGGCTAAGGCCCTGCCGCGTGTCGAATCCACTCTCTGACAGGAGCCTTGACGATGAATTCGAATCCAACCGGTAAGCGTAAACGGGCAAGCCGGATATTGGCAGGACGACTGCGGAAGAGTCTGCCAGTCGCAGCCGCAACAATTGTCCTGGTGCTCGCCGTGACCGCCGCCGCAACCGCACCACTTTCCGTTGACTTGGACAGCACTCAGTGGGTCGCCGTCGTTGATGATCGCAGCCAGGGCATCTACGCCAGTTCATCGTCCGATCGGGACCAATTGCTGGCACTTGCCGCCAGCGGCAATGAGTTCCAGGGGCCGCAAGCGACCTACAGCGTCTCATAGGCGCGGGAAGGCACCCGAGTCCGCCGCAAAGATCCTTGCCAGCCGCCTTTCTTTCAGTGCCATTCATCGGCGACGCCCCTGAGCCGGGCGGCAGCCCTGAATTTTCACGCCGGAAGGCATTGAGTCGCGCATAGCGCGGCTGTACCCTACCTTGGTCGCTTGCGGAACTGGGGTGCGCGGCCTTTCGGCCGGCGGGTCATCCACTCGACAACCGACGCACCAGGCGAACGAAAGGGGCATCTTTCATGAGCACCCGCATCTACACACTTCCGGTCGAGCAGACGCAATGGCGGATACCGGGCCAAGACATCACCACCGTCTTCAACTGGGAATACGACGAGGGTCGAGACAAGCTCCTGAATCTGTATGAGAAGGGCAAGGCAAGCAGTGGAACGCGACCGACCGCGTCGACTGGTCGGTCGATGTCGATCTCGACAATCCGATGGGCTTCCCGGACGAGTTCATCCCGATCTTCGGCTCCCGCGTTTGGGATGGTCTGTCGCCGCGGGAGCGCGGCGAAGTGCGACACCACTTCGAAAGCTGGCGCTTCTCGCAGTTCCTGCATGGCGAGCAGGGAGCGCTGATCTGCACGGCAAAGATCGTACAGACGGTCCCCGACCTGGATTCCAAGTTCTACGCCGCCACCCAGGTCATCGACGAGGCGCGCCATGTGGAGGTCTACAAGCGCTATCTACTCGAGAAGCTCGGCATGGCCTATCCGATCAACGTTCACCTCGCAACGCTGATCGGCCAGGGCGTCACGGACAGTCGCTGGGACATGACGTATCTGGCAATGCAGGTGATCATCGAGGGGCTGGCGCTGGCGGCATTCAACGTCATTCGCGACGCGGCCAAGGATCCGCTGGGACGATCCATCAACGCCTATGTCATGCAGGACGAGGCGCGCCACGTCGCGTTCGGACGGCTCGCTCTCCGCGACTTCTACCCGCACCTCGAGCAGCATGAGCGCGACGAGCGCGAGGAATTCTGCGTCGAGGCGCTTTACCTCATGCGCGACCGGTTTCAGGCGGAAGAGGTGTGGGGACGATGCGGACTGCCTGTCGACGGAATGTACGGACTTCGTCGAGCCTCCGCGATGAAGCAATTCCGCAGCGGGCTCTTCACTCGAATCGTGCCGACGCTGAAGGATATCGGCCTGTGGGGACCCCGCATTCGAAAAGCACTTGTCGACATGGACGTCATGAAATTTGCCGATCTTGAGCTCGACGAGTTGGGGCGACACGATGACACGGTGGCCAGCGAATTCGATCGGCTTGCGGCGGCTCGCCGCGCGGCGGGGATTTCGGCGGCTGCAGCGGCGTAAGGCCTACGACATCGATTGAGACTGCGCGCACTCCGCGCAACCTCGGCAGTCAGCCGGCCGCGGCCTTCGGCGGCACCGTGTCGGCGATCGCGGCCGGCGGGATAGCCGCCCGCACCAGCGGCAGCGTCGTCAGTCCCAGCAGTTCGCCCAGGCTGTTATTGAGCACGGCTGCCGTTGTCGGCTTCTGCAGCACGATCGGCTCCTCCGTCGGGCTGCGCGCTACGGCCGTGGACTTCGGATCGGCCAGCAGGTGTTCCTGCATGACTCGCTGGAATTCGGCAACGACGTCGGCGCGCTGGACGGCCGTCAGCATGATGATCGGCACGGGAATGCCGATCAGTTCGCGGATCTTGAACACCGCTTCGACCCCGCTGATCGAATGCGGACCGAGGTTGTGGTCGGCGAGGATCGCGTCGATACGCTGGTGCATGCTGATGCGCTTGATCAGCTGGGCGTTGTAACCGGTCGATGGCACGACCTCCGCGCCCCACGAGCGCAGCAGGCGTGTCAGGCTGTTCAGGATCTCGGCGTTGTCTTCCAGCACGACGAACGTAAACCCGTTAAGCGTCCGGATCGCGATATCGACTGTCTCCGGGGCAGTACGCTTGGCGCGCAACGGCGCGATCGACACCGGCACCTCGACGCGGAACACCGTGCCCGTGCCCGGTCGCGTCGTCACAATCAGTGGGTGGCCGAGCAGGCCGCAGATGCGCTTGACGATGGACAGGCCGAGACCGAAGCCCGGCGCCGCTGTTCTCGGCCTTGGAGCTCTCGCCGCGGTAGAACTCCTCGAAGATGCGGTCCAGCTCGCCTTGCCGGATGCCAGGCCCGGTATCCCAGATCTCCAGGCTGATCAGCCCGCTGCGCGGCCGCGCGGCCAGCAGCACTCCACCCCGCTGCGTGTAGCGGATTGCATTGGCGAGCAGGTTGCGGATCACCCGCTGCAAGAGCAGCGGGTCGCTGTCGATGGCAAATCCGGAGCGCCGCACGCGCAGCGACAGACCCTTGGACGCAGACAGCGGAGTGAACTCCTGCTCGAGCAAAGTGAACAGGTCATCGAGCAGGACCTGGTCCATGCGCGGCTGGATCGACCCGGAATCCAGGCGCGAGATCTCGAGCAGTTCCTCCACCAGCTTCGACAGGGACTCGACCGCCGTCGACAGGTTGTTGACGAGCGGCTCGAGTGGCCCCTGCGCCCGCTTCTTCAGCAACGACACGTAGATGCCGATGGCCTGCAGCGGCTGGCGCAGATCGTGGCTCGCGGCGGCAAAGAACTGGGTCTTGGAGCGCGTCGCGTTCTCGGCGTCGCGTCGGGCTTCCTCCGCCAGGCGCTTTTCGTTGATCAACTGCTCGACCAGCACCTCGTTCTCGTAGTTGTTCTTGACCGACTCGAACACCGCCTCGCCGAACGTCCGGCCGTAGAACACGGTGAAGAAGAACACGGCGGCCATGACGACCGACGCCGTGTAATACGTCGGGTCCTGCTCCCACACCATGCGGCCGATCAGCGGCAGCAGCGCGAGCAGCATGAAGGAGTAAAAAGCCGGCCGGTAGCTCGCGTAGAGCGTCAGCGACCCGAAGGCGACGCTCAGCACCACGGCCACCAGCACGACCTGGTGCAGCGGCTGGTAGTTCGAGAAGAAGAGGAAGCCGGCGGTGCCCCAGAGTATTCCGGCCGCAACCGCCAGCATTACCCAGCGGGTGGCCCACGCCTGCACCTGGTCGACCACCCCCGTGGCGTGCCGGAAACGATAGGCGACGCGAACGCGGATCAGTGACTCGACCAGGATCAGTACGAACCAGCCCATCAGCAGGTTCTGGTTCATCGCGTTCCAGAACACGACGACCATCGCGAATGCGCCGACGATGCTGACCAGCACCGACTGCGGCACCTGCCGGTACACCGATGCCATCACGCCCGCAAGGATCTTCTCCTTGCGCTGTTCCTGTGTCTCGACGACAAGACCGAAGCGGGTTAACGGGCCGGACATGGTGGGCGTGTGCGATGGACAGGCCGGATCATAGGCGAGCGCGCCCTCCGCGGACAGGGACGCGGTTGCGCACGATTCGCCCGCGTTGGGTCATCCCAACGGCCGCATCGCCTGCTCACCGGCCAGCGTCGATTTGACGTGCCGTCGTGCTTTCCGAATACTTGCGCGTCCCGCGCGCGCCCTGTACCGACCTTCCGGAGATTCGCAGTAATGATCCGCCGCAGCATTGCTTGCATTGCCATTGCCTGTGCCCTGTCGACGCTGGTGACTCCGCTGGCCGCCAAGCCGGTGGAGCAGGTCCGCGTTGGATTCTCGACATCGATCTCGGGTCCGTTCGCTGCGCTGGGTGCGGAAGCCCGTGACGGCTTCAACCTCGCCATCAAGCAGCTGGGCGGCAAGCTTGGCGGCATTCCGGTGGAGGTCTTCGCCACCGACGAAGCCGGCAATCCCGACACAGCACGCCAGCATGTCGAGCGGTACCTCAAGCAGAACCGCATTCACTTCTACACCGGCCCGATCGGGTCGAATGTCGCGCTCGCGGTCGGGCCGACGCTCTTTGCTGCCGAGGTGTTCTACCTCAGCAACAACGCCGGGCCGTCGCAACTGGCGGGCGCACAGTGCAATGCCTTCTTCTTCGGCACCGCCTGGCAGAACGACGACTATCACGAGGCCGCCGGCAAGTTCGCGTCCGAACGGGGCTTCAGGAAGGTGGCCGTGCTGGCGCCGAACTATCCGGCGGGCCAGGACGCCGTCACCGGGTTCAAGCGCGGCTACGCGAAGCCGATCGCCTCCGAGACATTCACCAAGCTCGGCCAGCTCGACTACGCGGCCGAACTCGCCAAGCTGCGCGCCGAAGCGCCCGATGCCCTCTACATCTTTCTGCCGGGCGGCATGGGCATCAACTTCATCAAGCAGTTCGTCGGTGCCGGGTTGTCGATGAGCACGCAGATCATCGGACCGGGGTTCTCGGCGGACGAGGACGTGATCCGCGCGGTCGGCGATCCGATGCTCGGAATGTTCAATACTGCACACTGGAACCACGATTTCACCAACCCGGCGAGCCAGGCTTTCGTGCAGGCATACGAGAAGGAATACGGGCGGCTGCCGTCGATCTACGCGGCCCAGGCCTACGACGCCGTGCTGATGATGGACGCGGCCGTGCGCGAGGTGAAGGGCGAACTCGACAACAAGGCCGCCGTCCGCGCCGCACTCAGGAAGGCGAACTTCAAATCGGTGCGCGGCGAGTTCAGGTTTGGCAACAACCAGTTCCCGATCCAAGACTACTACCTGCGCACGGTCGTCAAAGACGCCCAAGGCCGCGCCACGAATCGAACGCTGAACAAGGTGTTCACAAACCATCAGGACGCCTACGCGGCGCAGTGCAAACTGCAGTAGCCGCACCTGCGGCCACGGGAGACCCGCTCATCCCGGCCCGACCGTCGTCCGCCGTTTGCATGGCCTCAATGTCCGCGATGGCGCACGGCCTCGACACATGACGCTGATGCGGCTTGCACGTCCAGGGCCATGACGACCACCCTGCTTGCGGAGCAGCTGTTAAACGGGCTGCAGTTCGGCCTGATGCTGTTCCTGATCGCGGCCGGCCTGACTCTCGTGTTCGGCATCATGGATGTGCTGAACCTCGCCCATGGTTCGCTCTACATGATCGGTGCGTATGTCGCGGCAAGCGTGGCGCAGGCGACCGGTTCATTCTGGATCGCGGTGCCCGCGGCCGCCGTAGCGACCGGCTTCGTCGGACTACTGCTCGAAGTCACGCTGATACGGAAGCTCTACCGGCGCGACCATCTGTCGCAGGTACTGGCGACCTTTGCCGTAATCCTGATCGCCGACGATGCCGTCAAGCTACTTTGGGGACCGGCCCCGATCCTGTTGTCGGCACCTGCTGCGCTGGCAGGGCCTGTGGAGCTTGCGCCGGGCCTGCTCTACCCCTCGTACCGCCTGCTGATCATCGCAGTCGGCCTCGCACTCGCGCTCGGGCTGTTTCTCTTCATCACGAAAACGCGCACCGGAATGCTTGTACGGGCCGGCAGCAGCAACCGCGAGATGGCCGCGATCATGGGGGTGCGCGTCAACCGGCTGTTCGCCGCGATCTTCGTACTGGGCGCGATGCTGTCGGCCGTCGCCGGAGCGCTGCTCGGACCGCTGTTCGCCGTCGAGATCGGGATGGGCGAGAACATCCTCATCCTCGCGCTGGTGGTGATCGTCATCGGCGGCATTGGTTCGATCCGCGGAGCCTTCGTCGGTGCATTGCTGGTCGGCATCGTCGACACCGCGGGACGTGCCTTCCTGCCGGACTTGCTGAACTTGTCTTTCTCGAACGCAGTTGCCGCGCAGCTGGGGCCGGCACTGGCCGCGATCGCCATCTACGTCCTGATGGCCGCGGTGCTGTTCCTGCGTCCCCAGGGCCTGTTTCCCTCGCGTGGCTGACGTGGCGTCCGCGACCACCGCCCGCAAGCGGGCCGACCTGTTCCGCGCCCTGCCCTGGATCATGCTGCTGGCTGCAGCGGCGTTTCCATGGCTCGCAACCGCCTTCGACCAGGGTTACTACGTCGGGCTCGTACGCCGCGTGATGATCTACGCGATGGCCGCGGCGAGCCTGAATTTCATCATGGGATTCGGCGGCATGGTCAGTCTCGGCCACGCGGCCTTCTTCGGCCTGGGCGCGTACACGGTGGCGATCGCGATGTCGCACGGGCTCGCCACAGCCTGGGTCGCGTGGCCGCTGGCGATGCTCGTCGCGGCCACGCTGGCGCTCGCCATCGGCGCCATCTCGCTGCGCACGCGCGGCGTGTACTTCATCATGATCACGCTGGCCTTCGCGCAGATGATCTACTACCTCGCGGTTGGACTGAAGCAGTATGGCGGCGAGGACGGCCTCAATCTCCCGTTCCGCTCGCAGCTGGGTTTCGGGCTCGACCTCGGCGATGAGGCAACGCTGTACTACGTCGTGCTCGTGCTGTTGGCAGCCGTGATGATGGGCCTTAACCGGACGGTGGAGGCACGCTTTGGCCGCGTGCTGCTCGGCATCCGCGAAAACGAGACGAGAATGGAGGCGATCGGCTTTCCGACCTTCCGCTACCGCCTGGTGGGCTTCGCGATCGCGGGTGGGATTGCGGGACTGGCAGGCGCGCTCTTCGCCAATCACAACCTGTTCGTGAGTCCGACCGCGCTGCACTGGACCCAGTCGGCCACGCTGGTCGTGATGGTGCTGCTCGGAGGCATCGGCTTTCGCTACGGCGGCGTCGTCGGCGCAGTGGCACTGCTGCTGCTCGAGGAGATCCTCGCCTCCTTCACCGATTACTGGCACCTGCCGCTGGGACTGATCCTGCTTGCGATCGTCTTCTTCGCGCCGCGCGGCGTCGTTGGTGCACTTTCGAGTCGGCGGCTGCCGTGACGCTGCTGCAGGCGCGCGGCCTGACCAAGCGCTTCGGCGGGCTCGTGGCCACCGATGCACTCGACTTCGACGTGGACGAAGGAGAAATTCATGCGGTCATCGGCCCGAACGGCGCCGGCAAGACGACGCTGATCAGCCAGCTGGCCGGTGCGCTCGAGCCAGACGCCGGCAGTATTCATCTGGCAGGCGAAGACATCACGGGGCTGAGCGCCCACGCGAGGTCACGGCGCGGCATCGCGCGCTCGTATCAGGTGACGAATGTCTTTCGCGCGTTCAGCGCCCTCGACAACGTCGTGCTCGCCGTGCAGGCGGGCGATGGCAGCAGCTTCGGCTTCTGGCAGCCGGTTCGGCGCGAACGCCACCTGTTTGACCGTGCAATTGAACTGCTTGCGCAGGTGGGCCTGGAGACCCGAAGCAGCGTGGCGGCGGGTGCGCTCGCCCATGGCGAACAGCGCCAGCTCGAAGTTGCGCTCGCGCTCGCGACCCGCCCCCGCCTGATGCTGCTCGATGAACCGATGGCCGGCATGGGCCACGACGAATCTGCGCGCATGGTCGAGCTGATCGAGCGAATTCGCGGCGGACTCACGATCGTCCTGATCGAGCACGACATGGACGTCGTGTTCCGCCTCGCAGATCGCATCTCGGTGCTGGCGTATGGACGCCTGCTCGCCACCGGAACGGCGGACAGCGATTCGCGCCGATGCCGCGGTACGGCGTGCCTATCTCGGTGCGGAGTCCGCCTGATGCTGCTGGAACTTCGAGGCTGTTGAGGCCGGCTACGGCGCGAGCCAGGTGTTGTTCGGCGTGGATCTTGCCGTGCCGAAGGCGCGGTGGCCACGCTGCTCGGGCGCAACGGCATGGGCAAGACCACGACGCTGCGAACTGCCTTCGGACTGCTGCCGCTTCGTCGCGGCCAGGTTCGCTTCGGCGGCGAGCGCATTGACGGCCTGGCCACCGACGCGATTGCCCGCCGCGGACTCGCGCTCGTGCCGGAGGGGCGGCAGGTCTTTCCCAACCTCACTGTCAGGGAGAACCTTGCGGCCTTCGCCGACAACCGCAGCGGCTCGCGCGAGCCGTGGACGATCGGGCGCGTGTTCGCCCTCTTCCCGCCGCTGGCGCAGCGCGCGGCGGCCATGGGCAATCAACTCTCTGGCGGCGAACAGCAGATGCTCGCCATCGGGCGCGCGCTGATGACGAACCCGCGCCTGCTGGTGCTGGACGAGGCCACCGAGGGCCTGGCCCCGCTGGTGCGCGAAGACATCTGGCGCTGCCTCGCCGACCTCAAGGCGGCGGGACAGGCGATCCTCGTCATCGACAAGTATGTCCAGCGCCTGGTGCGGGTCGCCGACCAGCACACGATCCTCGAGCGCGGACGCGTCGTGTGGCAGGGATCCTCCGACCAGCTCGCGGCGCAGCCGCGAACTCTGGCACCGCTATCTCGGAATCTAGGCAAGTGCTGCTGCCGACAGATCGTCGCCGCTCGTCAGCAGCCGGTAGCCCACCCCGATCTCGGTCCTCAGGAATTGCGGTCGGGTCGGATCGGGCTCGATCTTCTCGCGCAGCTGCTTCATGTAGATGCGGAGATAGTGGGGCTGGTCGGTGCGGTCGGGGCCCCAGACTTCCCTGAGCAGCTGGCGCTGCGTCGCCACGGCGCCGTCGTGGCGGGCGAGCGCGGCGAGCAGCCGATATTCCAGCGGCGTGAAGTGAATTTCTCCGTCCGGCCCCTGGGCCGTGCGTTGCGTGAGGTTGATCGTCACGCTGCCGAGGTGCAGCGGCTTATCGACGTCGGCCGGTCGCGCCGCGCGCCTGAGCGCTGCGCGCACACGCGCGAGCAATTCGCCGACGGCGAAACGGCTTCGTGACGTAGTCGTCAGCGCCGGCGTCGAGCGCAGCGATCTTCTGCTCCTCCTCAACGCGCGCCGACAGCACGACGATGGGCAGGGACGACCACTCGCGAATTCCGCGTACGACGGTATGTCCCTCGGCGTCGGGCAGTCCGAGGTCGAGGATCACCAGATCGGGCTTGTGGCTCGCCGCCTCGATCAGTCCGCGCCGCGCCGTCTCGGCCTCGAAGACGCGGAAGCCCTCCGCCGACAGCGTCGCGTGCAGCAGTCGGCGCAACTGTGGCTCGTCGTCGATGACGAGCACGGCATGGACCGCTGTCGTCATGCCGGTCTCCTCGCTCGGAATCTGCGGAACGTCGGCAGGCAGCGGCAGACGGGTCACGAACAGCGCGCCGCCGTCTGGCGCTCGCTCGGCACGCATGTCACCGCCGTGGGCACGCGCAATCGCACGGCAGATCGCCAGCCCCAGGCCGACACCGCCGATCGCGCCCTCGGCCCGGCCGCGCTGGAATTTTTCGAAGAGGGACTCCGGATCGATGTCCGGCGGAAAGCCTGGACCGTTGTCGACGACCGTCAACTCGACCTCGTCGCGACGCTGCGCAGCACCGACGACGACGCGCGTGTCCGGGGGTGTGTACTTCGCGGCGTTTTCGAGCAGGTTGAAGAAGAGCTGCTCGAGCAGCACAGGGTCTGCAAAGACAAGCGGCGGTGCGTCGTCGAGGTGTGTTTCCACCTGGCGGTTGCCGAGGATCCCCTGCAGGCGCTGCAGCGCCGAGCCCACCACCTCCTGCAACGACACCCACTCGGGCTTTGCGACCGCGCGCCCCGACTCCAGCCGTGTCATGTCGAGCACGTTGGCAATCAGCTGCGTCATCTGGGTCGACTCGTCGACGATGGTCTCGGCAAGTTCGCGTCTGGCATCCGGCGGCAGCCTGGAGTCTGGCTGCGCCAGGCTGCTGGCGGCACCGCTGATCACCGCCAGCGGAGTTCGCATGTCGTGCGAGATGGCCGACAAAAGGCTGTTGCGCACCGATTCGGTTTCCGCTGCCACCGTCGCTGCCTGCGCATGCTCGGCCAGGCGGGCGCGTTCGAGCGCGAGCGCGAGTTGGCCGGCAAAGGTGTCGAGCAGATGCGCCTGCTCGGGCAGCAGGATCCGGCGCGGATTTGCGGGTAACACTGCCAGCACGCCGAGTGCGCGGCGCGCCCCATCGCTGCCGATCAACGGCAGGTAGCGCGCCGCGGCTCCCGGCAGCGTATTGGTGCCGAGTCCCGCGGGCTGCGCGTGCTCCTGCACCCATTGCGCCACCGGGAGATCGGCACCCCGCAGCGATGCCGCTTCCGGTTCAGCTCGCGGCATTTGCAGTACACCGTGCTCATCGGGCAGCAGGATGACGGCCTGTGACTCGAACGCCTCTCCGATGTGACGGACAGCAACGCGCGACATCCCATCGACGCCGCGCACCACCGCCAGCTCCCGGCTCATCGCATACAGGAGCGCCGTACGCCGTTCGCGGTGGCCGGCTACGCGCGCCTGCAGCCGCACGCTGTTCATCAGCGTGCCGATCAGGATTCCCACCGCGGTCAGCACCGCAAACGTGATCAGGTACTGCCCGTCCGCGATGTTCAGAGTGAACAGCGGCGGCACGAAGAAGAAGTTGTAGGCCGCGGTGCTGGCGATCGACGCGAACACCGAAGGGCCACGCCCGAAGCGCCACGCGATCAGTGTGATCGACAGCAGGTAGATCATCACGACGTTCGGTTCGTTCAGTACCGAAGTCGTCACCCACGCCAGCGCCGTGGCCGCGGCCACACCGACCGCCGCCCAGACGTACTGCGGCCAGCGTTTCTTGGCCGACGGAGGCGCGTCAAGGAACGCTGCGCTGCGCGCAAGCAGCGGACTCTTGGCGAACCGCATCGCCTCGGTCGTCTTGACGACCGTGACATCGATGCCGCGGATGTGCGCCAGCACCTGGTCGACCGTCGAAGGCCGCAGCCAGCGCGCAATGCCCTTGCGGCTCGGCTCTCCAAGCAGCACGCGCGTCACGTTGCGTGCCTGCGCGTAATGCACCAGTTCGGCGGCTGCGGAGGGCCCGCCGAGCGTCACGGTTTCAGCGCCCAGCGTTTCGGCCAGGCGCAGCCATGCGATGCGCTGATTGCGCTCCGCGTCGGGCAGGCGGATCAAATCGGGCGTCTCGACGTACACGACGATCCATTCGGCATGCAGCGCGGCGGCCAGCCGCTTGCCGGCGCGCACGAGCGTTTCGCCGTCGCTGCGCGGACCGACGCCGACGAGAATGCGCTCCCCGGCCGCCCACGGCACGCCGATGCCCTCGGTCGCCCGATAGCGGTCCATGGCCGCGTCGACGCGCTCCGCTGTCTTGCGCAGCGCCAGCTCGCGCAGCGCGATCAGGTTACCTTTGCGGAAGAAATTCTCGAGCGCGACGCGCACCCGCTCCGGCACGTAGACCTTGCCTTCGCGCAGTCGCTGCAGCAGATCGTCCGGCGGCAGATCGACCAGTTCGACCTCGTCGGCCGACTCGAACACCGTGTCCGGCACGGTCTCCTAGCATCCGCACCGTCGTGATGCCCGCGACGACGTCGTTCAGGCTCTCGAGATGCTGGACATTGACGGTCGTCCAGACGTCGATGCCTGCATCGCGCAGTTCCTCGATGTCCTGCCACCGCTTGGCGTGGCGGCTGCCTTCGGCGTTGGTGTGCGCGAGTTCGTCGACCAGCAGCAGTTTCGGCTTGCGCTGCAGCGCGCGGTCGAGGTCGAACTCGCGCACCGTACCGGGCCCTGCTTCAACAGCAGAAAAGGAATCGCCTCCAGTCCCTCGAGCAAGCGCTCGGTTTCCGAGCGCCCATGCGGCTCGACGTAGCCGACCACGATATCCACGCCTTCGGCCTGCATGCGGCGCGCCGCCTCCAGCATTGCGTAGGTCTTGCCGACGCCGGCCGTGGCGCCGAAGAAGATCTTCAGCTTGCCGCGGCGGGCGGCCCGCTCCTCCGACTGAACGTGCGCGAGCAGGGCGTCGGGGTCGGCGCGGCGGTCTTCCATTGCTCTAGCGTAGTCGATCGCTCAGAAGTCGCAGGTGCCGCCGTCGGCGCCGCATCGAGTGGCCGATGCGCACAGCCACCAGCGCCAGCACCAAGGCGGCGGCCATCATCAGCACGACGGCGTCATCCCACGTCATCATGTCGCTCATTTCGCCGCGTCGAGCGCAAGATTGAGCGACAGCACATTGACCCGCGGCTCACCGAGCACTCCGAACTGGCGCGGCTCGGTGTAGGCCGCGACTAGCGCCCGCACCTTGCCCTCGTCCAGGCCACGCAGCCGCGCCACTCGTCGCACCTGGTACTCGGCCGCAACCGGACTGATGTGCGGATCGAGCCCGCTGGCCGATGCCGTCACCAGGTCCTGCGGCACCGGTGCCTTGTTCTCCGGATCAGCCTCACGCAGCGCGGCGATACGTTCTTTCACCGCGTCGACCAGCGCCGGATTGGTCGTGCCCTGGTTGGAGCCGCTCGAACCCAGACCGTTATAGGGCTGCGGCCCGGTGGCCGAAGGGCGGCTCCAGAAGTACTTCGGATCCGAAAACGGCTGGCCGATCAGTGTCGAGCCGACCGCCTTGCCGTCGCGCATGATCAGGCTGCCATTGGCGGCATCGCGCATCGCGAGCTGCGCGATGCCGGTGACGACTCCCGGATACACGAGCCCGGTCACGATCGTCAGCAGGACGAACAGGATCGCCGCGGTGGAAATGTCGCGTTTCATGTGTACTCCTAAACCAGGCCGACGCCGACCAGGACCAGGTCGACTGCCTTGATGCCGATGAAGGGAACGATCAGCCCGCCGATCCCGTAGACCAGCAGGTTCCGGCGCAGCAGCGCGGCGGCGGTGTCCGCGCGCGTGGGAATGCCGCGCAGCGCGAGCGGGATCAGCGCGACGATGATCAGCGCATTGAAGATCACCGCCGACAGGATCGCCGAAGCCGGCGATGCGAGCCCCATTACGTTGAGCGCATTGAGCTGCGGGTAGGTCGCAGCAAAGGCCGCCGGAATGATCGCGAAATACTTGGCAACGTCATTGGCGATCGAAAACGTCGTCAGCGCGCCGCGCGTGATCAGCATCTGCTTGCCGATCTCGACCACCTCGATCAGCTTGGTCGGATTCGAATCCAGATCGACCATGTTGCCGGCTTCCTTGGCCGCCTGCGTGCCGGTGTTCATCGCGACCGCCACATCGGCCTGTGCCAGCGCCGGCGCATCGTTGGTGCCGTCGCCGCACATCGCGACCAGCCGCCCGTTCGCCTGCTGCTCGCGAATCAGCTTGAGTTTGGCCTCCGGCGTCGCTTCCGCGAGGAAATCGTCGACGCCCGACTCGGCCGCGATCGCCGCGGCGGTCAGCCGGTTGTCGCCGGTGACCATCACCGTCTTGATGCCCATGCGACGCAGCTGCGCGAAGCGCTCCTTGATGCCGCCCTTGACGACATCGCGCAGTTCGATCACGCCCAGTGCGCGCGCGCCTTCGGCCACCACGAGCGGCGTGGCGCCTTTGCTCGCGACCTGGTCGATATGCGTACGGAGCTGGCGATCGAGCGCCTTGCCCTGCGCCTTCAGCCACGCTTCGATCGCGTCGGGCGCGCCCTTGCGGATGCGCCGCTCGCCGATGTCGATGCCGCTCATCCGCGTCTGCGCAGTGAACGGCACAAACGTCGCGTTCATCTCGTGCAGCTCGCGGCCGCGGATGCCGAAGTTCTTCGCCAGCACGACAATCGAGCGACCCTCGGGCGTCTCGTCGGCCAGCGAGGCCAGCTGCGCAGCGTCCGCGAGTTCCTGCTCGGTCACGCCGCCGGGCGCGGGCCAGAACTTGGCGGCCTGGCGATTGCCCAGCGTGATCGTCCCGGTCTTGTCGAGCAGCAGGACGTCGACGTCGCCGGCCGCCTCGATCGCGCGTCCCGACGTCGCCACGACGTTGGCCTGGATCATGCGGTCCATCCCCGCGATGCCGATGGCCGACAGCAGGCCGCCGATCGTCGTCGGGATCAGGCAGACGAGCAGAGCCACCAGCACGGTCAAGCCGATCACCTGCCCCTGACTCGAAGTGGCGACCGCGTAGATGGAAAACGGCAGCAGCGTGGCCACTGCGATCAGGAACACGAGCGTCAGTGCCGCGAGCAGGATCGCCAGCGCGATTTCGTTCGGCGTGCGCTGGCGTTTGGCGCCCTCCACCATCGCGATCATCCGGTCGAGGAAGCTGTCGCCCGGGTTGGCGGTGATGCGCACGACCAGCCAGTCGGACAGCACGCGCGTGCCGCCGGTGACCGACGAGCGATCGCCGCCGGCCGCACGAACGACCGGCGCCGACTCGCCGGTGATGGCCGATTCGTCCACCGAGGCCACGCCGTCGATCACGTCGCCGTCACCGGGGACGAGCTTACCGGCGTCGACCAGCACCACGTCGCCCTTGCGCAGCTGGCTCGAATTGATCGTGCTGTGCGGCGCGTTTCGATTCGTTCCTTCGAGCTTGACGGCCGCCGTGTCCTGCTTGGCGCCGCGCAGGCTGGCCGCCTGCGCCTTGCCGCGACCCTCGGCCAGCGCTTCCGCAAAGTTGGCGAACAGCACCGTGAACCACAGCCAGACCGAGATTGCCGCCGTGAACCCGTCGCGATCGACGATCGCAAGGACCGTGGTCAACGCCGCTCCCAGCCAGGTGACGAGCATCACCGGATTGCGCCACTGCGCCATCGGCGTCATGCGCTTCAGCGAATCGATCACCGCCTGGCTCATCAACGCCGGATCGAACGTGCGGACTGCATGTTTGTGTGTGGTCATCTCAGGTACCTGCCTACTTCGCGGCAAAGAGCATCAGGTGCTCGACGATCGGCCCGAGCGCCAGCGCCGGCACAAAGGTCAGCGCACCGACCAGCAGCACCGTGCCGATCAGCAGCCCGACGAAGAGCGGCGTATGCGTCGGCAGCGTTCCGCTCGATGCCGGTATGAATTTCTTGGCGGCCAGGCTGCCGGCGATCGCCAGCACCGGCACGGCCAGCCAGTAGCGCGACAGCCACATCGCCACGCCGAGCGCAGAGTTGTAGAAAGGTGTGTTGGCCGAGAGACCCGCGAACGCGCTGCCGTTGTTGTTGCCGGCCGAGCTGAATGCGTAGAGCACCTGCGAGAAACCGTGCACGCCGGGGTTGGACATGCTGGATACGCCGGGCTCGATCACCACGGCGAGCGCCGCGCCGACCAGCACCACGAACGGCGGGATCAAAATCACCAGCGACGCCATCTTCATCTCGTACGCCTGGATCTTCTTGCCCAGGTACTCCGGCGTGCGGCCCACCATCAGCCCGGCGATGAACACCGCGATGATCGCGAACACCAGCATGCCGTACAGCCCCGAGCCGACGCCGCCGTACACCACTTCGCCCAGCTGCATCAGCCACATCGGCACCAGGCCGCCGAGCGGCGTGTACGAGTCGTGCATCGAATTGACCGACCCGTTGGACGCCGACGTGGTGGCGCTGGCCCAGATCGCCGAGGTTGCCGCGCCGAACCGTACTTCCTTGCCTTCGAGGTTGCCGGCGCTGGTTTCCACGCCGAGCGCGGTCACCCGCGGATTGGCCGTCTCCTCGGCGCCGACCGCGGCGAAGGTCAGTACGAGGAAGATCGCGCTCATCGCGCCGTAGATCGCCCAGCCCTGGCGCGCATCGTTGACCAGCCGCCCGAAGGTGAAACACAGCCCGGCCGATATCAGCAGGATCGAAATCACCTCGACGAAATTCGAAAACGGCGTCGGGTTCTCGTACGGATGCGCCGAGTTGACGTTGAAGAAGCCACCGCCGTTGGTGCCGAGTTGCTTGATCGCGACCTGGGACGCGGCCGGCCCTTGCGGCAGCGACTGCGTCGTGATCGTCTCCTTCTTCTCGGGCGCGCCGTCCTTGGCCGGTGTGACCACCTCAACGGATTGCATCAGCGGGACGTCGACCGCCTTGCTGAAGTTCTGCACCACGCCCTTGCGAGACCAGCACCAGCGCGACGATCAGCGACAGCGGCAGCAGCACATAGAGGGTCGAGCGCGTCAGGTCGACCCAGAAATTGCCGACTCCGTTGGACTGCTTGCGGACAAAGCCGCGGATGAATGCGACGAGCACCGCCATTCCGGCCGCGGCCGACACGAAGTTCTGCACGGCGAGCCCGAGCATCTGCGTCAGATAACTCATCGTCGATTCGCCGCCATAGCCCTGCCAGTTGGTGTTGGTGGCGAAACTCACGGCGGTGTTGAATGACGAATCGGCCGACACCGCACCGAAGTCCTGCGGATTCAGCGGCAGCATGCCCTGCAGGCGCTGTAGCGCATAGACGACCAGCGTGCCCAGCAGGTTGAACAGCAACATGGCGACCGCGTAGCGCTTCCAGTCCATGTCGTCGTCGGCATGCACACCGCTCAGCCGGTACAGCAATCGCTCGACCGGGCCCAGCACGCCCGACAGGACGGTCTTCTCGCCGATATAGACGCGCGCCATGTAGGCGCCGAGCGGCCACGCGAGCGCCGTCAGCACGACGAAGTACAGGACGACCTGAAAACGCCGAAGCCGCTCATCAGAGATCCTCCGCCTTCAAGAGCGCCCACACGAGGTAGACCGCCACTGCAATGGCGAGCGCAAGACCTACGGCGTGCCAGGGACTCATGGTTGATCCTTTCGGGAGTGCATCAGTCGGTCGCACAGGCCGACCAGCAGCGCAGTCAGCCCGGCAAGGGCGACGATCGCCCCAACAAAGACGAGATCCATTGCCATCACCTCAACGAGGTTGTCGATGCCTGCAGACTAGGCAGCGCCGCGTAAAGACGGCGTCAAGATTTCCCGATTAGAGACAGGTATCGAAAGTGGCCGGCTCTTGATCGCTCCGCGTGCAAGCGACGTGTCACATTCGACAGAGATCCCGTCCGTCGGAGCCGGCGAGGGGCGACACGCGACTCCGAAAGCGGAACCGATTGCGGACGTTGCCCGCGGCTCGGCGCCTCAGTCTTTGGTGCGTGTGCGCCAGACGTCGAAGAATGCCCGGACCTTCGCTCTGGCGGGCAGTCGCTCGTCCGACAGCGCATCGAGGAAGTCGGACAGGCGCTTCGCCTTAATGACGGAATACGTCGTCAGCGCGGTGGCCCCGGCGATCACGACAAAAAGGTAGAGCAGCCGTCGCTCCAGCGGGCTTTCCGCTTCCGCGAGGAGGTTCATCCCGAGAAAGCCGGTCGCCACCGTGCCGATCAGGCCGAGGATCGTCACCACGGTCAGCTTGACCACCGTGTTGGCCTGGCGGCGCAGACTGTCGGTATCGAGATAGGCGTTCATGTCGCTGATGCGCTCCCTCACCTCGGCATACAGCGGATCGAGCGCGAGGTGGTTTGCACACAGCTGAAACAGCGCACGCACCTGCGATTGTTCCGAGACCTCGTGAAACCAGTAGCGGTGCGTGAACCGCAGGAAGATCTCGAAGTTCTGGCGGATGGCGCGCTTGAACCGGCGAACGCGTTCCGGATCGGCGATATCGAGCTGCTTCAGCTCCTCCGCCAGGCGGTCGGAGAACATCAGCAGCGCCGCCTTCTGGAAGTGCGCAATCAGGAACAGCAGGAAGTGCTGGTGGCGAAACTGCCCCAGCACACCAGCCTCTGGATTCAGGAAGAACGTCGAATGCGCGTCGCCCACCACGATCAACGCGTGCCCGCAACTCAGGTAGCGCGTCTGCGGCGCACGACCCACCGAACACCAGAAGCGGTCGTAGCAGTAGCGTGCCTCGAAGTCGCCCAGATGCGCCTCGGAGTAAGGCATATCGTCACCTGCGCCGGTCACCAGTCCAAGGCGGATGAAGTCGGCACGACTTAGCGCGCGCGGGTCGTCAATGGCCAAATAACCCATCAGCGGCATGCGGTAGTACTCGAGCTGCCGATAGCGGATCAAACCCTTGACAGCGACGTGCTGCGGCAGCAGGGGCTTGAGCAGGAAGGCCCAATGCGAGCCGATACGAGGGGTGCGGTGCTCGCAGACAAACTCGAGAAAACGCTCGCGCTCGTTCGTGTCCGACGTCGCGAGCACTCGGCCGCCCGCTGCCAGCCACTCGACGCTCGCCATCGAGTGCAGGCCTTGTCCACCCTCTTCCCAGCTGGCGGGGTACGCGCGCCCGAAGCGGTACAGCAACTCCTGAGCCTGCCGCAGCGTCAGGTCGGAACCGAAGACCTCGACGTTCAGCATCACGACGTCGATGTCGTAGAAGAAGTAAAGGTCGACGTGCGCGATGTGAAGGATCAAGGGCGGCTCGCCGGCGCGCGTTGTCACCCGCACCGCCGCCACATCGTCCCGGCGGAATACCCGCATCGGCGACGAGCCCGGCCGGTGCGCGCTGTCATCCTTCCTACGCGGGTCTTCATGCTCCTTGCGGCCCTCGCCGTACAGAAAGCGCTGCACGTAGGGCAGGAAGGTCACGAACTCGTTGTAGTGGCGCTCCTGGAACTTAGCCGGATCGCCCGTGAATTCATCGAGTACTTCATGCCACGGGCAGTCCGGGCCGCCGGCCTCGAGAACTTCCCAGTGGCGCTGGATCTGGCTGCTGGCGTCCAACGGCAACAATTGCAGCGGCCACAGCAGAATCTGCCGGAACTGCCGCACGCGCGTGACTTCACCGACACCGACAGACTCGCCGAGCATGAGCGCACTCTCGAAAGGGAGGGCGGCGCAAGTCTATGCCCGGCAGGCGGCGTTCACCATCGGTGGCGAAGCTTCAGGAACCGTGGTCCGCATAGAAGTGCCGCACCCGGCCAAACCGGGCGCTGCTTGCCGTTGACACGATATGAAGTGCTTCGTCCATCGCTTCGCGGGCAATCGGTGTGAATCACTCCCGGTGCGGCTCCGCAACGATGTCAAGCGGTCGCAGGCCGTCGTTGACGCCGGCTAACCTTTCCTGGCTCGAAGTGAACCGCGGCCAGTTCTGCCAGCCACGCACCTGCCTCTTTGAACGGCCGGCTGGAACGTTCTGCACGGGCGCGGATGTAGGCGCCCTCGATGGCCGTCAGAAGCAGGCCCGCAAACGACCCGGCGGCGCGCCCATCGCTCGGCGCGAAGTGGCGAGCGATCAGGTCTGTCCAGGTGTCGAGTGCATCGGCCACCACGCTGCGCAGCGAATCCAGTTCGGCATCGAGGTCCAGACACACCGTGCCGGCCGGGCAGCTCTTGCGGTATTCGCCCTCCTCCACCCGGCGGGCGAATGCCTCGAACAGCGCGCGGACCTTGCCGGACGCGGTGCGCCGACTCGCAAGCGCTGTTTCGATGAACGTAATCACGCGCTGCGAGTAGACCGCCAGCGCTTCGGTTGCGATCTGCTGCTTGCCGCCCGGGAAGAAGTGATAGACGGATCCCTTCGGCGCCCCGCTTGCGCGCACGATCTCGTTGATGCCGGCCCCGCTCAGCCCCGACCGACGCATCAAGTCTATCGTCGCCTCAATCATCCTTTGCCGGCTGCCCGTCTCTTCGTGCATGTGCGCCTTGACCGATTAACTAGACCAGTCTATATATTAGCGCCCCGATAAGCTATTGACCAGGAGCCGTCATGAACGATCTCGCCCCTGAAATGCGTGCAACTGTCAGCGCCGAAGAATGGCAACTTCGCGTCGACCTTGCTGCCTGCTACCGGCTGGTTGCAATGTTCGGATGGGACGACCTGATCTTCACGCACATCTCAGCGCGCCTGCCGGGGCCGGAACACCACTTCCTGATCAACCCGTACGGGATGCTGTTCGACGAGATCACCGCCTCCGGCCTGGTCAAGATCGACCTGCAGGGAAACAAGGTCGCGGATTCTCCCTACGCCATCAACCCGGCAGGCTTCACGATTCACAGCGCCGTGCACGCTGCGCGCGACGATGCGCAGTGCGTGCTCCACGTCCACAGCGTCAACGGTGTCGCGGTGTCAGCTCAGGAGGACGGCGTGCTGCCCTTGTCGCAGCATTCGATGTTCGTGCTGTCGTCCCTCGCCTACCATGACTACGAGGGGCTGGCGCTGGAGGACGACGAGAAGCCACGGCTGGTGAAAGACCTCGGCGCCAAGCACTTCCTGATGCTGCGCAATCACGGCCTGCTGACCATCGGCCGATCCGTCGCCGAAGCGTTCGTCGCGATGTATTTCTTCGAGGCCGCCTGCATGATGCAGGTCCGCGCGCTGGCCGGCGGCAAGCCCTTGCGACTCATCGGTTCCGCGATCATCGACAAAGCGCCGGAGCAAATGCGGCGGGTCACCCACGGCGCGGGCGGCGGCCTTGCGTGGCCAGCGTTGTTGCGCAAACTGGACCGGACCGACCCGAGCTATCGCACCTGATCAGCCACGGGCCCGCGGGGCCAGCGATGGGTAGTGGCTCAGTTCCAGGGCGGCACGGCCCCCGCGTCGGACCACGAGTCGTGCGCGTCCCCCAATGGGCAGCGTGAGCTTGCGAGCGAGGTGGCCGTATGGCAGTCCGGTGTACACGGGCACGTTCGCGATCTCGCGCAAGCGCGTAATGACGGCCGCGAGGTCGAAGCCGTTGTCATTCGGCATCGGCAATATCGGTGCAAAGTCGCCGAGCATGACGGCAGCCTGTCGTTGCAGCACTCCGGCATGCGCCAGCTGATAGAGCAGGCGCTCGATCTTGTAGGCCGGCTCGTTGACGTCCTCGACGACCAGGATCCCGCCGCGCACACGCGGAAAGTACGGCGTGCCGAGCAGCGCGGCGAGCATCACCAGGTTGCCGCCCCACAGCCGACCGGACACCTCGGCCGCAGGCCCTTCGAGTGCGAGATCGATGCTGTATTTCTTTGACTCGACAAGCCCGAAGAAATGCGTCGTCGTGAACTCGTCGGGCGAGGCTGCGCCAAAGTCACCGGCCGATGGCCCGGATAAGCTGACGCCACCGGCGCGCGCCAGATACGCGAGGCTAAAGGCCGTGAAATCGCTGTAGCCGGCAACGATTGGGGCGCGCGCCTTGATCGCCGCAAAATCGATGCGCTCGAGCAGACGCGAAATGCCGTAGCCACCTCGCCCCGTCAGCACCACGTCGATCGATGGATCGGTCGCGAAGCGCATCAGTTCGCCCAGGCGGAGCTCGTCCGGCCCCGCGAAGCGCTGGTCGCGCGCGAACATAGTGTCGCCCGCTTCAACGCGCCACCCTTGGCTGCTGAAGAATTTCGCGGCGCGATCGACGACGGCGGGGTCGGGCATGTAACCCGACGGTGCAACCAGGCCCAGCGTCCTACTCCGTGCCATCGCGCTCGTCGTCATCCGGCAGGTGGCCGCTCATGCGCAGCTGCCGGCGCTCGGCGAAGAAGCTGGAAAGCAGCGTCGACGATTCCTCCGCCAGCACGCCTGCGCGCACCGTCGTGTGGTGATTCAGCCGCGGCTCGGAAAAGAGATTCACGACGCTGCCGCAGGCCCCAGTCTTCGGGTCTGCCGCACCAAAAACCAGACGTTTGATGCGCGCGTGCTGCATCGCGCCCGCGCACATCGCACAGGGCTCCAGTGTCACGTAGAGCTCGCAGTGACTCAGTCGATAGTTGCCCAGGACTTCGGCCGCGGCCCGCATCGCCTGAATTTCGGCATGGGCAGTAGGATCGCAGTTGCCAATCGGTTGGTTGAAACCAGTCGCAACGACCTGTCCGTCGTGGACTACGACAGCGCCGACCGGAACCTCGGACAACGCCCAGGCGTTATGCGCCTGGTCGAGTGCCAGCCGCATGTAGGTCGTGTCGGTGTCGGTCGAAACAGTCTCCTCGGTGACTTCGATCTGGCTTGCGAGCCACGCCTGCCGACGTGCTTCGCGCTGGGCGTCGCGCGCGTCGCGCGCGTCGCGTACCGCTGCCCCGATACGCGCGCCGTCCAGTTGCGTGGCGGCTTCGGCCAGCCATTCCGGAAATGCCCCGCGACGGTAGTCGGTCCCGAAGTCCGAGCGGCGGACGAACCCCGTGTCAACGAGCCAGCGCCGCAACTCGACATGATCCGTCGCAAGCATCGCCCCGCCGCCTTCGAGAAAGCGCTTCAGGATCTCATTGGCGCCGCGCTCATCTAGCAATCGATCCGGCGGGAAGCACAGGGTGGCGCTGGCAAACACGAGTTCAAGATCGCGTCCGTCCTTCTGCTGCAGGCTGGACAGGTGCACACCCTGCCGCAGAGCGAGCTGGGCCATGCGCTCGAGCCAGGCGACATCGGAAATAGTTGCGGACTGTTGCGTCATGGCGCGAGTCTACCGAGCGCTCGCGGCGCTTCCTGTGATCGGATAGACGGGCGGTGGGAGCCCGCCGCCAGGTGTCGATGACTGAAGGCGGTAAACCCGCTTCCCCGTCACCTTGCGAAGCGCGCGCTAGATCACGGCGTCCTTCGCCATCGTCGAAACGATGAGCTGAACGAACTGATCGATCATCTGCGGGACACTGTCCCAACCGGTTGCCGTCGTGGTCGCCGCGGACCATACGACGGCCGCGGTCTTCGCGTCGAAGACGCGCGTGTCGGCGTGGATGTTCTGGGTCGTCGTCACCTGCGGCGGAATCCCGGGTGCCCACATCGTGTTGTAGTAGCCGGCGAAGCCGCCCCAACCCGGACCCCAACCACCGCCCCAGCCCCAGCCCGGCCCCCAAGCAGGACCCATGACCATCCCGGGCGAGACATTGACCTGCGTCGTGACGTTAATGACGCGGCTGACGAGCGCATGCTCGACTCCGGCGCTGGCCACCGCGCCGCGCAGTTGGTCCTCGGTGATAGGTCCATCGTTCGGAATGAATTTGTATGACTGCACCGCCTTGACGCCTGCAGCGGTCAACGATGCCACCATCCGATCCTCGAAAAGCCGGCGGTTGGTCGAGTCGCGGATCGCCGACATCACCATAACGTTGCGGACCGACCGCTTCCCGGCGAATTCGGGGTTCACCCACTGCGCATCCAGCGTAGTGGCGCGGGTGGCACAACCCGCCGCCACGACCGCCGCAGTGGCGCAAACAACGAGCCCAAGTAAGCGCATGTTCATCGTGCTGGCTCCAGAGTTGGATTTGTATGGAACAACGGGGAATGTTAGTTCACGTCGCGGTGCACCCGCTACGAGCTGCAGCGCTCACTACACTCGATCGACGCCGCTGGCCGCGCCTCGCTACCGCCGGCCGTCGTCTTCCACTTCTTGCGAATCGCCGTACTGCAGCTTCACCAACTGCTGGAGGATGACCATCAGCGCTGCAGCACTCATGCCGAGCATCAGCACGCCGTTGATGGCTTCCAAGGGGCCAAGCAGCTTCCTGTACTTGCTCATCACGATGTCACCATAGCCGAGCGAGGCAAAATTGACCGCCGAGTGGTAGACCGCTTCGTAAAAGTCGGTGAATTCGCCGAGAACGACGAACAGCACCCCCCATAAGCCGACCTGGACGAAAGTGCCGAGCATCATCGCAGCCATCGCCACCAGCAAAGGCCGGATGCCGGCTTGCAAATGATCCTCGGGTTTCAATCGGCGAGTCTGGCGCACGAAGTAGCGCACGCACCAGAAGGCGACATAGGCCTGAATGGCGAGGCAGACCAGCATGGCCGCCAGGCCGACGAAAAAGTTGGCGAGAATCATGCAGGTTTCTCCTCCGATGCGGGTTTGGGCCGGGCCGCCGGCAGCTGTGCTGGACGCCAGCGTTCGAGCAGCACAATGGTGCCCCAAGCATAGAGTGCGACGCCGACGAAGAGGCAGGTGCGCACGACGGTGCCCTCGAGGACACTCTTGCCGCTGGCGCTGTCCTCGATCGCGGGACCGATCAGGATCAGCGCCGTGATCAGCGCGTTGCTCCAGAACGAGGGTCGAAAGCGTGATCGCCGGGCGCCGGTCATCGCGGAGCCGACCCAGAGCGCCGCAGCCATCATCCAGAGCACGAGCATCCATAAGCTCGGCCACAGCGACAGGCCGAACCAGATTCCAATGGCGACGAAGGCGCCCATCAGCGTCGACCCCACCAGCTCGTGGCCGGCGGAACGGGCGTCGGTCTCGCCGGCCTGCTGGCTCAGCGTGACGGTTTTCATGATCGCGGCAAGGTAGAACGACGGATCGGTCAGTGCCAGGACGAAGACAGGCATCACGATCAACGTCGCGCGGAGCGAAATCCATACGGCGGTCGCGCGGCCCGGCCGCGTCGGCTTGGCCGAGGGCGCGGCTGGCGCCGTCCGGTCCGGAAAGAAGGCGCTCGAGATGAAGCCCACCAGCGTGCCGACTGCGACGCCGACAGCGAGCGTCAGCGCCAGCGTACCGACCAGTGCCTGCTCGATGATGCCTGCCACTGGCATCATCGCTACGGCGATCACCAGCACCATCGTCAACGGGTTGCCGCTCACCAGTCCCGCGAAGAAGATCGCAAAGAGAATGACTGCCGTAAGCAGGACACCGGTAAAGGCGTAATTCTCCAGCAGCGGCACAAGCACCACACCTGCGGCGACCAGCCCGGCGAAGATCAACGCGACGATGATCCCCTTGACGAGCGGCAGCGGTGGCCCCGGCTTGCTGAGCAGGATCACGGCCATCACGCAGACGACATAGGGAGCGGTGAGCGCCATGCCGTAGGCGATCAGGGCGGCGAGGCCGAGACCGAGGGTCAGTCGCAGAGTCGCCTTGTCCTTCGGGTGCATGTTCGGCACTCAGTAAAGGTAGGACAGCCAGCTCATGACGCGGATGTAGAAGGTGCCGAGCGTGTTCATGATCGGGTTGTCGCCCGTGTACACCATTACCTCGGCCTGGCCGCCGATGCGGGCAACGCGCAGGCGCTGCCGCTCGGCCGGGTCGAACTCGATCGCGACCGGGATGCGTTGCGCCTGGCGCAGCCAGTCGCGACTGTTCTGCACCTGAGGCAGAGTGCCCGGCGGCGGTGGCGAGCTGCCGGCGACGCCGCCGCCGATGCTGCGCACGCGGCCCGCGAGCACTTCCCCGGGCAGGATGTCGAGGACGATGGCGACCTTGTCGCCCGGGTCGATATTGCCGAGGTTGTTTTCGGTCAGCTCGGCGCTGATCCACAAGTCGTGCATCGCAATCAACGTCATCACTGGCGCGCCGGGCTGCGCGTAGTGGCCAACGTCGGTGCGCAGGTCGGTGACGATGCCGCGCGCAGGCGCGAGCACCTTCGTCCGGGCCAGATCCAATTCGGCCTTTTCGACCGCGGCGCGGGCGCTCTGCAACTGAGTGTTGTCCTCGCCCGGCTCGCCCGCAGCCTCCTGCGCCTTGCGCAGATCGGCCTCGGCGCGGCGCGCTTTGCTGCGCGCTTCCTCGCGGGTCGCCTGCGCGCTCTCGAGGCGGCGCACCGAAATGGCGCCCGGATCCTCCTTGTAGAGATGCTCCTGGCGGGTGGCGTCGCTTTCGGCCATGTCACGGTTCGCCTGCGCAGCCGCCAGCGCGGCGCGCGCCGCGTCCACGCCGGCGACCGCGGCGTTGACCGAGCTGCGCACCGACGCGTAGTCAGCGCGGGCGCGTTGCAGCGCAATCTCGTAGGGCTTCGGATCGATGTCGAACAGCGGTTGCCCCGGCTGCACCTCGTCGTTGTTTCGGATGTATACCTTCGAAAACTTGCCTGCCACCTCAGCCGCCACCGGCACGACGAAAGCCTGGATGCGCGCCTGCGTCGTGTAGGGAGTCAGGCGATCACCGACGAGGTAAAGCAGCAGGCTGACGAGAATCACAACCGCGATGACGATCGCGCCGATGCGGGAACCCGCCCCCGGGGCGGCGTTGTTCGCGGTTTCCTGGCTCATGGCGTTTCTGTCGGGGGTGGGAAGAATTCCGTCGTCGGCCGGCGGCAGCGGCGCGTCGATCAGGTTCTTCCAGTTGCTGCGCTCGCGCATTTCGGCGCGCGTCTGTCATCGACGATGGGCTCGGCGCGGGCGGCCTGCCAGCCACCGCCCATCGCCTTGTAAACGGAGATCAGGCTCTGGGTGACGCCGCCCTGGGTGCTCACCAGGCGTTCCTGCTGGCTGAACAGGCGCGTTGCGAGTCAAGGACACGCTCAAAGCCGACCAGCCCCTCGCGATACTGGATGGTCGCGATGTCGAGTGACCGGCGGGCCGCCTGGACGGTCTCGCGCAGGATGTCGACCTGGGCGCGAGCCTGGGCGAAATCGGTGGCGGCGTCGTCGAGCTCGCGGGCGGCTCGCAGCACGGTGCCCTGATACTGCTCGTAGAGTTGCTGGAAGCGTGCATCCTGGACCAGCACCTGGTCCTTCAGCCTGCCCCAGTCGAAGATGTTCCACACGAGCAACGGGCCGAGCCCCATTGAAAGGTTCGCGCCGACCAATTGAGCGATGCGGCGGAGAGACCGACCGTGCCGACCAGCGCGATCGAGGGGTAGAGGGCAGCCTCGCTGACGCCGATCTGAGCCGACTGCGCGGCGAGACGCATCTCCGCCGCGCGCACGTCCGGTCGGCGGCGCAGCAGCTCGGCGGGCAGGTCGACGATGACTGCAAGCTCGGCCGTCGGAATCTTCTCGCGTCCCGTCTCCATTTCGGGCAGCGGACCCGGCGGTCGGGCGACCAGAACGCTCAGCGCGTTCTGCGCCTGGCGCAGGCTGCCCTCGAGCTCGGGAATTGAAGCGACGGTGCTCAGGTACTGGGTCCGCGCCTGCTGGACGTCGAGCTCGGACTCGTTGCCGCTCTTGAACAGGCGTTCGGTGATTTCGAGGCTGCGTTTCTGCAGCGCCGCGTTTTCGTGCGCGATGCGCAGGCGCTGTTCGATGGTGCGGATGGTGGCGTAGAAGCTGGCGGCCTGCGCCGCGACCAGCACCTGCACGTCGTCGTAGCTGGCGATGCTGGCGAAATAGGCGGCGTCCGCGGACTCGACGCCGCGCCGGAACTTGCCCCAGAAGTCGAATTCCCAGGCGATGTCGAGCCCGACGCGGTAGCTCCAAACGGCGGTATCAGGGCCGTTCGACTGCTGCTGACCGGCACGCAGCGCCTCACCTGTCAGTTGCTGCAGTTGCGGATACAGCGTGCTGCCGGCGATGCCGAGCTGGGCGCGCGCCTCGAGAATGCGCAGGCCGGCCATGCGGACGTCGGTGTTCCGGCGTTGCGCTTCGGCGACCAGCAAGTCGAGCACTGGATCGTTGAAGTTGCGCCACCATTGGTCGATCGTCGCGCGTTCGCGCTTCTGCCCTCTTAGCCGCGTCTGACCGCAGCGTACTGCTCGACCAATGCTCAAGCCACGGAACTTCCGGGCGCACAAAATTGGGGCCGACCGTCGTACAGGCTCCCAGCAGCAGACAACCCGCGAGAAGCAGGCGCTGCGGCAGCGCTGCGCCGCGGCGTGGTGGCGCGCATTTGCTCAACCGGCGGCGGGTGTCTTTCTCGCTTTCTTGCCGTTGCCGGCATCCGGGTCGGTGTGCACCCAGCCCATGAAGATCTGGTAGCCGAGGGCCAGCAGCGTCGCGCCGACAAACATGCCGAGGATGCCCGCGACGGCCATGCCGCCGAGCGCGCCGATCAGAATCACCGGCATCGGCGCATCGACGCCGCGTCCGAGCATCAGCGGCTTGAGCACGTTATCGGCCATGCCGGCGACAAAGAGCAGGATCGTGTAGAGGGTCGCTTTGCCGGTCTCGTAGTCACCGGTCGTCCAGATGTAGGCAATCGCCGGCAGGGTGACGAGCAGTGCAGGCACCTGTGCGATGCCGAGGACGAGGACGATGACCGCGAGGATGCCGGCAAAGGGAATGCCTGCGAGCAGCAGGCAGAGTCCGACGATGATGGCCTGGATCAGGGCCACGCCGAGGACGCCCGCCGCGACGGCGCGGATGGTTGCCGTCGACAGCTTGGTGAACTCCGCGCCGCGCTCCGGACCGACGATGCGCGTGAAGATCGCCAGGCTGGCACCGCTGCCGGCCTCCCCGAAGGCCATGATGATCCCGGCAATGATGAACGAGGCGACGAACTGCAGCAGGCCGACGCCGATGCCGGCGACGAAGGCAAGGGCCGACTTGGCGATATCGCCGATCTGCGGCTGCATGCTCTGGATCAGGGCAGGCAGGTCGGCATGGGCCTTGGTCCAAAGCGCATGCACTTTGCTTCCGACCAGCGGCCACTCTGCGACCCCGTCGCGTGGCGGCGGGATTTCGAGCGTGTTGTTCTGCACGTCGGTGATCAGCTGCTGCACCGAGTCGCCGAGCGAACTCATCAACACAGCGGTCGGCGCAACGATCAGCGCGACCCCGAGGAGAGTCAGCAGCGTCGCCGCCCAGCCCTGCCTGCCGCCCAGTTTGGCGGCGAGCATCCGGTGCAGCGGGTAAAGCGTCACGGCCAGGATCAGCGCCCAGACCATCAGCGTCAGGAAGGGCGAGAAGATCCGGTAGCAGAGTAAGGCCAGTGCCACGATGAGCCCGGCGCGGATCAGGACGTCCATCAGGCGCGAAGCGATGCGGCGTTCGAGTTCGATGTCTGGAGATGTCATGTGAACCTGCCTGCAAAGTGTTCGGAGAATTGTAGGATGGGTAAATTGCCCGTCCCTGATGCTCAGCAAGGTCGTGCATTCGCCGCGGCCGGCCGACGACTCGCCGTCGCGGAACGCTCGTATTCTGATGCAGGTTGAGGTTCAGGTGTGCGGCGCGGCGACCAGTTGAGCGACGTTGGTTGCTTTCATTGCATTCCAGGTCTGAGAAGAAAAGTCCCTCTGGGTCTCAATTGGTCCAGTCTGGACCGCTGGGCACCTTGCGCGCCTCGTCGGCGACGGGCGCAGCCTTGAGCCGCCGATACTTCTGAACGATGCGATCGTAGCTGCCATCGGCCTTCATCGATTCGAATGCCTTTCCCCATTTGGCGGCTTCCGCGTCGGGAAGGCTCTTCGACGCGGCGAGATAGATATCGCTCGCGCGCACGATCTCGCCGAATGAGAGCGTGCCGAGGTCGCCCTGCACTTCCTGCATCGCGTAGATCACCATCAGCCGCGGCGCGAGCCAGGCGTCGATGCGCCGCTCCTTCAGTTTTTTCGCGTTGAGCCATTCTTCGGGCGCGGGCTCGACACGCGTGAATCCCTTCTCTCGCAGCAGCGCCTCGGCGCCCGACCGCAACAGAACGCCTGTGGGGCGGCTCTTGACCTTGTCGAGGCTCGAGACGTCCACGCCCTGCCCTCCGACCAAGACCAGATCGTCGGTCACGATTTTCGCGAGCCAGCGGTACTTGTCCTCGCGCTCCGGCGACCGCGTCAGCGACAGAATGCCGACGTTGGGTTCCGACATCGCGATCTGCTGCGCGCGCGCCCACGGCATGTACTCGATCGTGCCGGAGTGACCGACGCGCCGCGCCATCTCCTCGACCACCTCCTGCACGAGACCCTGCCCGGGTCCGGGAAATTCGGACACCGTCGCGGGCGGGACCTGGAACGTGTATGGCGGGAGTTCGGCGGCGATGAGGCGCAACTCAGCGGTCCACCCGGGCGCTGCGGCCGCGATCGCGCAGAGAAGGAAGGCGAAACGGCGCACGGCGGTTTCCGTCAGAACGTGCCGAAGACCGCGTTCAGGATGATCACGAGAATGCCGGCCAGAGTCGTGCCGATCGAGCCGACGACGAACAGATCGAAGTACGATTCGCGGTGCGTAAGCGCGCAGATCGACAGCAGCGTGATCACTGCGCCGTTGTGCGGCAGGATATCCATGCCGCCGGACGCGAGCGTCGCGACGCGGTGCATGATTTGCGGACTGATTCCCGCCACCTGGGCCGCGTTCGCGTAGTACTCGCCGAGCGCGCCGAGCGCGAGGCTCAGGCCGCCAGAGGCCGAGCCCGTCATGCCCGCCAGCACGTTGACGACGACGAACAGCGAGATCACCGGATCGGAGAAGAGGCCCTTGAGCGCCTCGCGCACGGTGATGAACGCCGCCAGCGAGGCGATGACGGCGCCGTATGCCACCTCGGACGCCACGTTCATGATCGGCAGGAACGAGCCGACAGTCCCCTTGTTCAGCGTGTCGAGCAGCTTCGCGAAGCGATGCCGGTTGAGCACGGCGACCACGATGCACGCGATGACCATGGCGAGAATGATCGACCACAGGCCGGCGACCGCCGACAACGGCGTGTTCTTGAACTTCTGCGTGGCGAGGTACGACGTGTCCATCGCCGGGATGACATAGGTGGTGAATATGAAATTGAGCGAAATGACGAGCACGATCGGCAGCAGCGCAACCCAGAAGTTAGGCAGGGCACCTTCGATCACCGGCACAGGCTCTTCCGTGTGCGCCCCGTAGCCCTCGCCGCCCGCCATGGCGGACGCGGAGCGTCGGTTGAGCCACAGCATGCCAAAAGCGAACATGAAGAGGCCCGCGATGATGCCCAGCCCCGGCGCGGCGAACGGCGTGGTGCCGAAGAACGGCATCGGGATGGCGTTCTGGATCGACGGCGTGCCCGGCAGCGCCGTCATCGTGAACGTAAAGGAGCCGAGCCCAATCGCCGCGGGGATGAAGCGCTTGGGCACGTCGGCCTCGCGGAACATCGAGATCGCGATCGGATAGACCGAAAAAGCGACGACGAACAGCGACACGCCGCCATAGGTGAGGATCGCGCACGCGAGCACGATGGCGAGGATGGCGCGCTTCTTGCCGGTCCACAGGACGATCTGATGGGCAATCGCGCGCGCACACCCGGAATCGTCCATCAGCTTGCCGAAGATCGCCCCGAGCAGGAACAGCGGAAAGAACTTCGCCAGGTAAGCGCCAAGTGCCGGCATGAACGTCTGCGTGTACGTTGCAAGCAGCGGCGCCTCGCCCCAGCTGAACAGCAGCGCCACGCCCGCGCACACCGGGGCGATCATGATCACGTTCCAGCCGCGGTATGCCAGAAAGATCAGCAATCCGAGCGAAACGACGATGCCGAGAATGCCCATCATGGCGACTTCCTACCGAGAAATTCCGCGCGTTCTGCAACGAGGCGCGCTCGCAGCGCCGTCGCGTTCGCCTGCGCTCGCATCATCCGAGGAATGCGGCCGCTTGTCACCTGCTTCGCGTGAACCCGTCTTTTGCACCGCACGCAGCGACACGATCCGTTTGAAGGCGCGGCGATCGCCGCGTCGGCGGTAACACTGCACAAGAGCGGCCTGGTCTTGCGGAGGCAGGCCGACCGGCGACGAGCGGCCGGCACAGGACGGACTTTTTGCGGCAGCCCACGAGGCCTCGGCTTCTTCCAGATCAAGTGAGCGCCGCTTGCACGGCGTAGCTTTACGCACCAGGGGGTGATGGCCATGACTCCAAATGCGCGCGGAAGCCAACCCGAGTCGACTTGCAGCTGGATTTCGACCTGGGTTGCGCGCTTGGTTGCAATTGCATCGCTGGCGCTCATGGTCGGCGCGACAACCGCCGCTGCACAGCCCCGCAAGACGAATCCTTCCGACGATCTGCGGCCCGCGTACGCGACGTCCGCCGATGTCGCGGAGGGCAAGCGGGTGGCCGATGGCCTGTGCGCGCGCTGCCATGGGGCGGCCGGTATCAGTGCCACCGGCGGAGTGCCGATGTCGCGGGCCAGCGCCCGTCCTACCTCTACACCAAGGTCAAGGCCTATCAGACCGGCGCGCGCGACGACCACACGATGGAAGGCGCGGTCAAGTTCCTCAACGACGATGCGCTGGTAAAAGTCGCGGCGTACTACGCAAGCCTCGAACCTGCGCCGCCAGCCGCAGCCGATGCCTCGAGCAAAGCCGCGCCGCCGCTCGACCCGGTGGCCGCCGGCAAGGCCGCCGCCGGCGCCTGCGCAGGTTGCCACGGCGAAACGGGCGTTACGGCGACCGCCGGTACTCCGAACCTGATCGGACTTCGACGAAAAGTATTTTGTCGCGGCGATGAACGCCTACAAGAGCGGGCAGCGCCAGAACGACATGATGAAGATGGTTGCAATGTCGTCGAGCGACACCGACGTCAGGCACTTGGCGCTGTTCTACGCGCTGCAAAAGCCTTCGCCCGCGAAAACGCGGGCCAGCGGGAACGCAGCGGCCGGCAAGGCGGCGAGCGCAGCCTGCGCAGGCTGCCATGGCGACCGGGGGTGAGCTCCAATCCCGCCAACCCCAGCCTCGCCGGCCAGGACGCTGAATATTTTGCATCGGCGATGCGTGCCTACAAGAACGGCAAACGATCCGAAGAAACGATGAAGCTCGCCGCCGCCGGACTGGGTGATGCGGCGATTGCCGACCTGGCCGCTTACTTCGCCGCGCAGCAGCCTCAGCAGCCGAAAGTGACGAAGCCTCTGACCCTGGCGGAATGGGTCCAGCGCTGCGACCGCTGCCACGGCATCAACGGCAACAGTACCGATCCGCGCACACCCGCCATTGCTGCGCAACGCATCGAGTACCTGCAAAAGTCATTGAAGGCTTACCAGGGCAACCAGCGCCGAAACTCGGTGATGGCCGCCATGTCGGCCTCCCTGACCGACGCCGATGTGGCCAGTCTCGCCGCGTTCTATGCCCGCCAGAAGGCACGGCCGTTCGTGTTCGTGATGATCCCGGGCAACTGAAGTCAGCGCGGGTCGGCGTCATGCCTGAACGTGAAGCAATAAGAAGGGAACGATCATGAGTGAGGTACAGCTGCACCGCCAATACCTTCACTTCTCCGAATTGCCTTACAGCACGCGCGTGCTGTACACCGCGGTGCTGCTGATCCTCGGGCTGGCCTACCTGTTCGCCGGTATCTACCTGTATCACACGTATGCCGGCCGCGCTGGCGGCAATCCGCTGTTGCTGACCTATCAGGACATCGTGGTCGCCTATAGCGGAAGCGGGTCCGGTTCGCGTCTCGAGACTTCCCTGAAGGGGCCGATGCGCGCCATGTTGCCTGCGGACGAAGCGAAGCCGATCTTCGCCTGGGTCGAGGCGGGCGCCGATCGCGCCAGCTACGAGACGGACATCCGGCCGACGCTGGAAAAGCGGTGCATGTCTTGCCATGACGGCAGCAATCCGCACCTTGTCAACCTGTCGAACTTCGACAATCTGAAGAAGATGACCGAACGCGATACGGGCACCGGCATCTTCACACTGGTTCGTGTCTCGCACATCCACCTGTTCGGCCTGACGATGGTGTTCTTCATCCTCGGAACGATCTTCAGTCACGCCTACGTGCGTCCGGTGTGGTTCAAGTGCGCGGTGGTCGCGATGCCTTTCGTTGCGCTCGTCCTTGACATCGGTTCCTGGTATTTCACGAAGCTTTATCAGCCCTTCGCCTGGGTCGTCATCGGCGGCGGCACCTTGATGGGACTTTCGTTCGCCTTCATGTGGGCTGTCTCGCTGTACCAGCTGTGGTTCTCGCCGACGCCTGCACCGGTGGTCCAGCGGACCACAACAGAGCGCAGAGTGGTCGGCTGAGAGATCGAGCAACGCAAACTTCGGCACACATCATGGTTGACCGTGAATGCGTTTCCGCCTCGGGGGCGTTCAGGATGGTTCGCCTGACGGTCTGCACGTTCCTTCTCTTCACGCTCGCTGCGTGCGGGGAAAGAGAACGCGCGGAAAACAAGGCAGCAGGCGAACCGATCACCGATATCGCCGCAGGCCAGGCGATTGCACAGCGCAGCTGCATTTCCTGCCACCGCGCCGACGGCGCCGGCGCAGCGCCCGGCATCCCTCAGCTGGGTCGGCAAAGCGCTGTTTACCTTGTGCAGTCGATACAGCAGTACGCGGCCGGGACGAGGCGGCACGCGGTTCTGAAGGACATGACACACCAGTTGAGCGATGTGGACATCCGCAACGTCGCTGCGTATTACGCGAGCTTGCCCGTGCCTGCGGCAAAACTGGTCACGCCGACCCAGGAAGTTGCGCCCTACGAACGGGGCAAAGCCAGCGCCGCGGCCTGCGCCGCCTGTCATGGTGCCGATGGCAACAGCACGACAACCGGTACGCCGAGCCTCGCGGGCCAGCAGCCAATCTACCTGCTGGCTGCATTGGCGGAGTATCACCGCGGAGATCGCAGTCCGCCCGCTCTGCAGGCGATGCTGCGTCGTGCCGATGCCGTCGAACTCGAGAGCCTGGCGCTCTACTACGCCGTCCAGTCGCCGACCGCCCGTTCTGCGCCGGCAGTCGGCGATCCCGCGACGGGCGAATCACTGGCCCTTAGATGCACCGGCTGCCATGGCTGGCGCGGCGTCAGCGATGATGCAGCGACTCCGATGCTGGCCGGACAGGACCCTGTCTATCTCGCCAAAGCGCTGGGCGGCTACGGCGCCTCTCGTCACCACGCGTCGATGGAGCGACAGCTTGGTCCCATTGGCGAGAAGGAGATCCGCGACATTGCCGCCTACTATGCAGTGCAGAAAGGGCAAGCCTCGCGGTCAACCCAGGACCCGGTTGCGCAGCTGTCGGACAAGTGCGACCGCTGCCATGGCGCTACGGCAGGTCCGTCCACTGCAACGGGTCCGCGCATCCGTGGGCAGGACAAGGACTATCTGGTCATGGCACTGCGCGCCTATCGCGACGACCGCCGCGTTAATTCGACGATGCACAAGATGAGCCAGCCGTTCAGCGAGGCGGTTATCGAGGGCCTTGCCGCCTACTACGCGCGTCAGCCTGCGCAGTGAACAACACGTTGCAGGAAGACGACTGCGGTTGCTCGAGTGGCGCGGCGGCGCCCATTCTTGCGACTCCATTCCGCCGCGGGCTCCGCGATCCCGCGCAGCGCCCGGCGCTCGATGCTGGCAGGGCGCGCTACGCTTTCGCCGACACTCCTTCGGATGGCGCTCCAAGCCCACCAACCCTGCCACGCCACCGTTCACAAACCGCCCGAGACCACCTGATGCGCGGGCGACGTAACTTCTGACCACCGGCGCAGGCAATTGCTGAGCGAGCCGCTGGTGACGAGCAATGCCCGCTTGTGTCAGGGAGAATCAAGTGACGAGGCTGTGGCCAGGGACGCGAATGAATGTAACGAGCTGACCACGAACAGGACGCCGATTTGGCGACGTCTAAGTTCTCCGCTCGCGCAAGAGCAATCGTGCCAATCGCGACATTCGTGCAGGCCGTGTTCCCGCGACTGCTCCAACTTTTCGCGGCGGCGCATCCCCGAACGCCCGAAAGGGCACCCCGAGACTTGCCGAGCTGCATCGCCAGTCCCGCTTTCTCGATGCGCGTCGGCATAAACGGGCTCTAAGCCAAGGCGCGGGACTGCCATCGCAGGCGACTGCTAGTGCAAAGATGAGCCAACTAGCAGCACAGCAAAACCAACAAGCGCAATTGAAGCAACCTTGGGAACGAGTTGGATGAGCCTATGGTTAACGATCCTTCTTGCAGCTGCTCCGAAGGCAATCCACGATAACCCGACCGGAATCAGGATGGCGAGGAAGGCAGCCACGTAGTGCTTTGCGTTTGGTTCATCAAGCGGAATGATGACGAGCGCAAAGATGAGCACCTTTGGATTCAATAACGTCGTGATGAAGACGTTAAACCAAGTGACTGTTCCTGCGGTCCGTACGCCGTCTCGCCGCCATAGTTTCAAAGCAATGGCGCAGAGATACGAGGCCACTGCAATGCTCAAGATCGGGCGCGCGCTGGGTATGATTGACACGAACCTGCCGAGCACCAAGCCGACAGCGAGGATTGCTATCAAGTAGCCTCCTGCTTCAGCAATCAACAATGGAAGTGAACGACAGAGTCCGACTCTCGCACCGGACGTAAGCAATAGCGTGTTCGTCGGCCCTGGTGTCGCGAGGACGGCGAAAACAGCGAGGCTAAACGCTAGCGGATCGGGCACAGCGAACTCCGCCTTGTGCCTGCGCAGTCAGTTGCATAACAAGTAAGGATGGACGCGATCACAAGTATTGCATGAATGGTAGATGTTGCTCGAGACTGCCAAGTCATCCTGTGAGCTAACAGGACGCCCGAGGGCTTGCGTCTGTGTTAGGACGTGTTCGCAATGAACAATCCCAGAGGCTTCAAGGCGCAGTCTCTTGACGGCGATCGAACGTGCGGCTACCCGGCTGCGATCTTCAGCGCCCGCACAGTGCGGCAAGCGCACGCCTGCCGTCGTGGAAAACAGGCCAGCCATCGCCGACCAGAACGGTTTCGATCTCCTGATACGCGTCGAGAATGCGCTCGACCGAGGCGATTGCTTGTGCGCGGTCCGTGAGCTTGGCGTCGGGCAGCAGGTTCAGCTTGCCCCCCATGTGCCCGCGCACGAGATCGCCCGTGATGAGCGTCGTCCGTTCCAAAACGAGTGCGAGCTCGCCGGGTGTTTTGCTCCCGTGCATTTCAAGCACGTGCAGACCGGGAACGGGCTCATCCCCATCGCCGAGCCAGTGCTCGCACGGAAACGGGAAGCTGCCGCGTTCGGCGCGTGGTCCGCACAGCGTGGCGCGAAGCTCCTGCGCGAGGCCCTGGCGCCACGCGTGTGGTCGGAGTTCGTGATGATGATGAGCGTGGCGCCACCCAGCGCTGCGAGATGCGCCCGATCATGGTCAGTCATTGGCAGCGGGTCGATGAGGACGTTGCCGCCGGGCCGGATCCAGGCCACGCCGCAAAAGTCGACGTTGCGCTTCTCGTCGAAGCGCGACCAACCGAAGAGATCAGGACGGTGCAAGGATTTCATGCAGCCTCCCGCGAGGATAATGCAGCACGCGAAACGGGATGCTACGCGCAGCACCGCCTCGTTTGAGCCGTCCGCACTCGTCGGACGTTTTGTCCAAAGATCACGGGGATCGTTCTTGCTGTGACGGCTGCGATTGTGGTGATCATCTTTGCACCAAACAGGCTAGCTCGGAACGCGAACGTTAGGCGTCCGCTTCCAGGAGTTTGCAACGTCCACTCTCGGGCGAGCGCGATGTCTGCAAAAGGGTTGCCGGCATGCGAGGTCAATCTGGCCGGCACGCGCACTGATGCGAATCGACCGACTCGACCACCTGATGCTGACCGTCCGCGACGTGGACGCGACCTGTCTCTTCTATGCGCGGGTGCTCAGCATGCAGGTCGTCACGTTCGGCGAAGCACGCAAGGCGCTCGCGTTCGGACGCCAGAAGATCAACCTGCACCAGGCAGGCCGCGAGTTCGAGCCGAAGGCGGCGCTGCCGACGCCTGGCTCGGCCGATCTGTGCCTGATCTCCGATACTGCACTCGATGACGTGATTGCGCATCTGGCCGCGTGCGACGTCGCGATCATCGAAGGCCCGGTGATGCGCACCGGGGCGACCGGGCCGATCCGCTCCGTGTACTTCCGCGACCCGGACGGCAACCTGATCGAAGTTTCCAACTACACGTAGCCCCGGCGGTCAGCCGCGCGGTATCCGCCCGGCCTCGGAAAGAATCCCTCTCGCCTGCAGCAGTACGGGACGGTCGACCATCCGGCCATCGACCGCGACTGCCGCGCCCTGCGCGGCGGCGTCGGCCGCGACGACGCGCTCGGCCCAGGCTACCTCCGATTCGGTCGGCCGGAATGCAGCGTTGACGGCCGCGACCTGCGCCGGATGTATGCACAGCTTGCCGCCGAAGCCGAGCGCGCGGGCGCGCTCGGCGTCGCGCCTCACAATTGCGGCGTCGTCGATCGACGTGGTGACGCCGTCGACCGGCGCGATGCGGCCGGCGACGCGTGACGCGAGCACGATGGCGGCGCGGTACGCGAGCAGATCATCGTCGGACATGCCCAGGTCGACCTGGAAGTCGATCGAGCCGAATGCGAGGCGCAGCACGCCCGGCGCCTCGGCGATCGCGCGCACGTTCCACAGCCCCGCTGCCGATTCGATCAGCGGCAGCACGCTCGCATCTCTGTGTGCGACAGCGTGGACGGCCGCAACGGCATCCGCGTCCTCGGCTTTCGGCAGCATGACGCCGGCGATCCCAGGATGCGCACATAGCGCGAGGTCGGCGTCGAACCACGGCGTGCCGGCGCCGTTGATACGCACCCAGAGGCGACGCGCGGCGTCGAGCGCGCCGGCGACGATCGTCCGTGCGCGGTTCTTGTCCGTCGGCGCAACCGCATCTTCGAGATCGATGACCACCGCATGTGCACCGGATGCGATTGCCTTTTCAAACCGCTCCGGGCGCGTCCCTGGCACGAACAGGTAAGAACGCGCGATCGACTCCGGTGGGCGCCCGGTGCCTGTCATGCCTTCGCCGCGACCATCAGGAAGATCGGGAACGTGACCATCCGGCCACCGGCCTCCTTGTGCATCTCATAGGCAGTCACGAAGCGGACGTCGGCGAAGCCTGCGGCGATCGCCTTGGAGCGCAGCGCTTCACGGTCGAAGCCTTTGTGGCCGTCGAAGCCCTCGCCGTGGAAAGAACCGTCTTCGGTGTCAAGGTCGGCGATACAAAGCACGCCCACGCGGCGCGAGCACGTCGTGGAAGCGACGCAGGATGCCGTCAGTGTCGGGGATATGGTGCAGCGTCATCAGCGAGTAGACGATGTCGAACTCGCCCGGGGCGGCATCGCCCGCGGACAGATCGAGCCTGAGCGCACGCATGCGCGGATCGCCGGCGGCGGCGATCTTGCGGCGCGCGACGTCGAGCATTCCATCCGATAGGTCTGCCAGCGTGATCTCGCCCAGCTTGTCGCGCAGCAGGAACGAGAGCAAGCCGGTGCCCGCACCGTACTCCATCGCACGCATCGACGGTGACAGCGGAACCTCGCGCGCGATCGACTCGGCCACGGCTCTTGCGCGCTCGACCTTGGACGGATCATCGTCCCACGTCGCCGCGCGCGCGTCGAAGTCGGAGGCCGGGCCGGCGGGGATAGAGCTTGTCATCACACTTCGATCGGCAGATGCTGTCCGCGCTCGACTGCGTGCTCGCCCATCAGCAACATCGCAACGCGGGGCGAGGACGGCAGCGCGTAAATCGCGCGCGCGACAGTACGGGTTTCGTCGGCGGTCGCTGCGCCGGTGAACTGCGCGAGCCGCACGGCCTTGTCCACGATCTCTGCGCGCGACAGCGTGTTGCCGGGATCGCCTTTCGGCTCGTCGACGCGCGCCGACAACTGACGGCCGTCGACTGTGCGCACCGTCACCTTGCCGATCCAGCGGCGCGGGTACTCGCGGTCGACCTCGGAATCGAGCACCATCGTCACTTTCCTGCGAAACGTGTCGATCCCCGCGTCGGCAAAGTGCTGCTGGAACTCTGCGAGTCCCGCCTTGCGGTAGGTCGCGATCAGCCCGAGCACGGTGCCCATCGAGAATTTCGCCTGGTGGACGGTCGATGGCGAAACTACGCGGCCCCAGCACATCGATCGCCGCCTGATGAACATGCGCGGTAACCGCCGCGATGTCGTCCGGCGCGAGCTCGTGCTCTTCGACCACGGCGAGCAGCGCGTCCGCGGCCGGGTGTGTGTGACGACATGACGCGTGGTACTTGAACGAGGTCTCGACCAGCGCCCAGCGCTCGCCGAGACGGTCAGTCAGCTTTGCGGGATCGGCGTCGCTCGACATGCCAGCTGCCATCCCCTGCGCGCCTTCCAAGATCCTCGAGGCGCCGGTGAACCCGTCCTTCGCGAGGTATGCCGCGAGCAGGCCATCGGCGGATGCCTTTGCCGTGTGCAGTTGCTTCGAATCGGCGGCGTCGCGCAGAAACTCCCATAGACCGGCCGCCTGCGTCCCTGCCGATCCGAACGCGTGCTGCATCTGCAAAGGCGAGAGCCGGAGCAACCGGCCAGTGGCCGCCGCGGCCGCCACCGTGCCCGCGGTGCCGGTCGTATGGAACACCTTGTAGTGCGAGCGACCGAGGAACTCGCCGACACGGATGCCGACCTCGTAGCCCGCGACCGCCGCCGTCAGCAGATCGCGGCCCGGGCAACGGAGCATCTGTGCGACCGCTAGCGCTGGCGGAAACACCACCGCCGCCGGATGGAACACCGAGCCGTTGTGGACGTCGTCCTGCTCCGCGAAGTGCGAGGCCGCCCCGTTGACCATCGCGGCGAACAGCGGCGATGTGCTGCGTCGGGAGATCAGCACTTCGCTGCCTCCTGAGGCCGGCCCCATTGCGGCCGCAAACCGCTCGATCGTCTCGACGGCGCGGGCGCCCTTGCCGGCAAGCGCCGAGCCCACCCAGTCGAGCATCAGGTCGCAGGCGCGTTCGACGACGGCGGGCGGGATGTCTTCGAAGCGAAGCGCGCTCGCGAATCGCGCAAGCGCAGCAGTGGGAGAGGTCGTGTCGGTCGTCATCGAATTTCGTTCTAGATGGCCTTGTCGCTGACGCAGCCGCGCGATCGATGCTTCGTCGTAGCCTAGCTCGCGCAGTATAGCGTCGGTGTGCTGGCCGAGCGCAGGGACGGGATCCATGCGCGGCGGGGGATCGGGCGGCAACCCCGGCGGGATCGGCGCGCGGATCGGTCCCGCCGACGTTTCAACCTGCGACCAGCGTCGGCGCGCCGCGAGCTGCGGGTGTTCCCACACCTCAGCCATGTTGTTCATCCGCGCGTTCGCGATGCCCGCGTCGTCAAGACGCTCGATCACCTGCGCCGCGGTGTGCGGCGCGAATGCGGCGACGACGATCTCGCGCAGTTCCTGCCGGTGTGCGGTGCGGCGCGAGTTGGACGAAAAACGTTCGTCCGCGGCGAGTTCGGACCGCCCGAGCACCCGCTCGCAGAAGACGACCCACTCGCGTTCGTTCTGCAGCCCGAGCATCACTGTCTTGCCGTCGCCCGCCGGGAACGGCCCGTACGGATAGATCGTTGCGTGCGCGGCGCCGCTCCGCCGCGGCGGCGCCTGCCCTTCGTACGCGTAGTACAGCGGGAACGTCATCCACTCGACCATGCTCTCCAGCATCGACACGTCAATTGCCTTGCCGCGGCCAGTTGTCGCGCGCTCGATCAGTGCGGCGAGGATGCTGGAGTACGCGTACATGCCCGCGGCGATGTCGGCGATCGAGCATCCAGCCTTGGCCGGCTCATCCACCGATCCCGTCACCGAGAGGAAGCCCGATTCGCTCTGGATCAGCAGGTCGTACGCCTTCTTGTCGCGGTACGGTCCGTCGGCGCCATAGCCCGAGATATCGCAGACGATCAGCCGTGGGTTGCGCGCGGCGAGCGCCTCGTACGACAGACCGAGCCGCGCAGCGGCGCCCGGCGCGAGGTTCTGGACCAGCACGTCGGCACGCGACGTGAGCGCGGCGAGGATCGCTGCCGCTTCCGGATGCTTGACGTCGAGCGTCAGGCTTTCCTTGCTGCGGTTGGTCCACACGAAATGCGACGCCAGCCCTCGCACGCGCTCGTCGTAGCCGCGCGCAAAGTCACCGGTGCCCGGCCGCTCGACCTTGATCACGCGCGCGCCGAGATCGGCAAGCTGGCGCGTACAAAACGGCGCCGCGATCGCGTGCTCGAGCGTGATAACGAGGGTGCCGGAAAGGGGCAGCATGCAATGGGCGTTGGCGCCGGTGATCTAGAAACTCCGTGGCAGTCCGAGGACATGCTCTGCCACATACGACAGGATCAGATTCGTCGAGATCGGTGCTACCTGGTATAGGCGCGTCTCGCGAAACTTGCGCTCGACGTCGTATTCGGCCGCGAAGCCGAAGCCCCCATGGAACTGCAGGCACGCGTTGGCAGCCTCCCATGATGCGTCCGCGGCGAGGAGCTTCGCCATGTTCGCCTCCGCGCCGCACGGCTGGTGCGCATCGAAGAGCGCGCACGCCTTGAAGCGCATCAGGTTCGCTGCCTCGACGTTGACATAGGCGCGTGCGATCGGGAATGCGACGCCCTGGTTCTGTCCGATCGGCCGCCCGAACACGACCCGCTCCTTCGCGTACGCGGTGACCTTGTCGATGAACCAGTAGCCGTCGCCGATGCATTCGGCGGCGATCAGCGTGCGCTCGGCGTTAAGTCCGTCGAGGATGTACTTGAACCCCTGGCCCTCCTGCCCGATCAGGTTTTCGGCGGGGATCTCGAGGTTGTTGAAGAAGAGCTCGTTGGTCTCGTGGTTGACCATGTTGGGGATCGGGCGCACCTCCATGCCCTGCGCCATCGCGTCGTGAATGTCGACGACGAAGATCGACATGCCCTCGGACTTTCGCTTCACCTTGTCGACCGGCGTGGTGCGCGCGAGCAGGATCATCAGGTCCGAGTGCAGCACCCGCGAGATCCAGACCTTCTGGCCGTTAACGACATAGCGATCGCCTTCCTTCACGGCGGTGGTCCGGATCTTCGTCGTGTCGGTGCCGGTGGTTGGCTCGGTGACTCCCATCGACTGCAGGCGCAGTTCGCCACTCGCGATCCTGGGAAGGTAGCGTCGCTTCTGCTCGGCGGAGCCGTGGCGCAGCAGCGTGCCCATGTTGTACATCTGGCCGTGACACGCGCCGGAGTTGCCACCGCTGCGGTTGATCTCCTCCATGATGATCGACGCCTCGGTCAGCCCGAGCCCGGACCCGCCGTACTCCTGGGGAATCAGCGCGGCAAGCCAGCCGGCCTTCGTCAGCGCTGCGACGAACTCGTCGGGGTAGCCGCGCGCCTCGTCGACCTTGCGGTGGTACTCCGGCGGGAACTGCGCACAGAGGTCGCGCACGGCGTCGCGGATGTCCTGATGCGTTTCGCTCGCGTTCGACATTGCATCGGCTCTGTGTCTGGACAGGCTCAGTCAACGCAGCGTGGCGGTCGCGTCCATCGCAAGGCTGGCGGCCGCGTCCTGCGCCCACAGTCGCACTGCGCCGCCTTCGGCCGCGGGCTGGCCGCACACCGCGAACGGCGCAATATCGAAGACGGGCCGCACCGCGCGGAACTCGAACGCAGCGAGGTCCGCGCGAGGCCGATGCTCACGCAGCAGATCGATCAGCAGCGTGGCGAGCAGCGGCCCGTGCACGACCAGACCGGGGTAGCCCTCGACGTCGGTCACGTAGCGGCGGTCGTAGTGGATGCGGTGAGCGTTGAACGTCAGCGCCGAGTAGCGGAACAGCAGCACGTCGTCGGGCACAACCTCCCGCCGCCACAACGGGTCGGCCGGGGCGGACTTTGCCGCGGGCGGCGACTCGCCGGCGCGCGGCGCATCGCGGTAGACGATGTCGTGCCACTCGTGGATCGCGGCAACGCCGCCGGCGGCGATCTCGTGGCGCACGACGACGAACACGAGTTCGCCGCTCTTCCCCTGCTTGGCGTCGACACTTTCGATCGTCGAGACGCGCTCGATCGCGTTACCGACGCGCAGCGGATGCAGAAAGCGGATCCGGCTTCCCGCCCACATGCGGCGCGGCAGCGGCACTGGCGGCAGGAAGCCGCCGCGCAGCGCGTGGCCGTCCGGGCCGACCTGCGAGCGCCGGGTCAGCGGCAGGAAGTAGAGCCAGTGCCACAGTGGAGGCAGCGGGTCGCCGTCGCGCGGTGCAGGGTCATCGCGGTCGAGCGTAGCCGCGAGCGCGGCGACCGGGATAGGCGTCACCCGGTCGCTGCGGCGCTCACTGCGCCCGACCCACTGCGAGAGTTCTGCAAGATCGACGGTCACGATGCGCTCCTTCGGCCCCGGCCGGTCGGCCGAAGCCGTGTCGCGGCGCTAGGGCTTGAAGTCCACCGCCTTGTAAACGGCCTCGATCGTGTCCTTGCCCACGCGCGACTCATTCTCCTTGTGCACGGGCAGCATCGCCTTCTTCCACGCGGACTTCTGCGCGTCGGTCAGCGTGATGACCTCGCTGCGGCCGGATTTCCGGATGCCTTCGAGCGCGGCCTCATTCTCCGTCCTCGCGATGTCGTTCGCATACGCGGTCGCGTCCTTCATCGCGCCCTCGAGCGCCGCGCGCACGTCGGCCGGCAATCCGTCCCAGAACTTCTTGTTGACGATCACCGCGTAGCCGATGTAGCCATGGTTGGTGAGCGCGGCGTACTTCTGAACCTCGTAGTGCTTCTGCGTGAACATGTTCGACGGCGTGTTCTCGGAGCCGTCGACCACGCCGGTCTGCATCGCCTGGTACACCTCGGAAAACGCCATCACCTGCGGCAGCGCGCCGACTGCCTTCATCTGATCGGACAGGACCTTCGAGGACTGGATGCGCATCTTGAGCCCCCTCATGTCCTCCGGCATGCGAAGCGGCTTGTTCGCGCTCATCACCTTGAGGCCGTTGTCCCAGTACGCGAGCCCGATGATGCCCTTCGGCTCGAGCTTCTTCATCAGTCCGGCGCCGACCGGCCCGTCCGTGACCTTGTGAAGGTCCGCGTAGTTGTCGAACATGAACGGCAGGTCGAACACCTCGAACTCGCGCACGCCCAGCGGCCCGAACTTCGCGAGCGAGGGCGCGAGCATCTGCACCGAGCCGAGCTGCAGCGCCTCCATCTCCTCGCCATCCTTGAACAGCGAGCTGTTCGGGTAGACCTCGACCTTGACTCGTCCCTTGGTGCGCTCCTCGGCGAGTTGCTTGAAGCGCTCGGCTCCCTTGCCTTTCGGCGTATCGACGGCGACGACGTGGCTGAACTTCAGCACGATCGGCTGTTGCGCAATTGCGGCGGTGCTGAAGCCGAGCATGACCGCGAGCGCGAACGCCGTGGCGTGGCGAAAAAACATGCGGTGGCTCATGTCTCCTCCGAGGTTGGCGTTCGGCGGGTCTGCGCCCGCCTTCGCATCATCCGGGGATGTTACAACTCACGGCCGGAAGCTGCTCGGTGGCCAGCCGGCCGCGGACTCTCTCCGTGCGGCAGACCACCAAGGCGCCCCTACTCCCACTCGATCGTCGCCGGCGGCTTGCCGCTGATGTCGTAGACGACCCGATTGATGCCGCGCACTTCGTTGATGATGCGGTTGGACACCCGGCCGAGCAGCTCGTGAGGCAGGTGTGCCCAGTGCGCGGTCATGAAGTCCGTGGTCTGCACAGCGCGCAGCGACACCACCCATTCGTAAGTGCGGCCGTCACCCATGACGCCGACGCTCCTTACCGGCAGGAAGACCGCGAACGCCTGGCTGGTCCGGTCGTACCAGCCAGATGAGCGCAACTCGTCGATGAAAATGGCGTCGGCGCGACGCAGCAGGTCCGCATAGTCCTTCTTCACCTCGCCGAGGATGCGCACGCCTAGGCCCGGCCCGGGGAACGGATGGCGGAAGATCATCTCGCGCGGCAGGCCGAGGGCGAGCCCGAGGTTGCGCACTTCGTCCTTGAAGAGATCGCGCAGCGGTTCGAGCAGCCTGAGGTGCAGCGTCTCGGGCAAGCCGCCGACGTTGTGGTGGCTCTTGATCGTCATTGCCTTCTTGGACTTGGCGCCGGCCGATTCGATGACGTCCGGGTAGATCGTCCCCTGCGCCAGCCACTTTGCGTTCGGAAGTTTCGCGGCCTCCTCCTGGAACACGTGAACGAACTCACGGCCGATGATCTTGCGCTTCTCCTCGGGATCGGTGACGCCCTTCAGGGCATCCATGAAGCGCGCCGCCGCGTCGATCGCGATGAGCTTCATGCCCAGGTGCTTGTCGAACGTGTCGATCACCTGCTGGCCTTCGTTCAGACGCAGCAGTCCGGTGTCGACGAAGACGCAGGTGAGTTGGTTGCCGATCGCGCGATGTATCAGCGCCGCCGCAACGGAGGAATCGACACCGCCCGACAGCCCCAGGATCACCTCTTCCCTGCCGACCCGGGTGCGGATCTTCTCCACGGCTTCGCCGACATGGTCGCCCATGACCCAGTCCGGCCGGCAGCCGCAGATCTCGAGCACGAAGCGCCGCAGGATTGCCTCGCCCTGCGCCGTGTGCGTTACCTCCGGATGGAACTGCACGCCGTAGTAGCCGCGCGCCTCGTCCGCCATGCCGGCGATCGGACACGACTCGGTCGAAGCCATCAGGAGGAATCCCGGCGGCAACTCGACCACCTTGTCGCCGTGGCTCATCCAGACATTGAGGAGACCATGCCCCTCCTCGTTGCGGCGATCCTCGATACCCTCGAGCAGCTTCGTGTGTCCGCGTGCGCGGACCTCGGCGTAACCGAATTCGCGCGTATGGCCGCCTTCGACCTTGCCGCCCAGTTGCTGCGCCATGGTCTGCATGCCATAGCAGATTCCGAGCACCGGCACTCCGAGATCGAACACGGCCGCCGGAGCGCGATCGGTCGCTTCCTCGTAGGCCGACATGTGGCTGCCTGACAGCACGATGCCCTTCGGAGCGAAGTCCCTGACGAACGCATCGTCGACGTCGGCCGGGTGGATCTCGCAGTAGACACTGGCCTCGCGAATGCGGCGCGCAATCAACTGCGTCACCTGCGAGCCAAAGTCGAGGATGAGGATCTTGTCGTGGTTCATGGGGCGCGTCCGCCGAGCGGCCGGACAATGTCGATGAAAATGCCGCGGGAGCCCGCGAGTATTGCACTGGCGGGCGGTGGTGTGTTCATCACGGAACCGACCCTCAGGTCTCGAGCCGGTAGTTGGGCGCTTCCTTCGTGATGCGCACATCGTGAACGTGCGACTCACGCATGCCTGCCGACGTGATTTCCACAAATTCCGCCCGGGTGCGCATTTCGTCGATGGTGTTGCAGCCGCAGTAACCCATGCTGGAACGCAAGCCGCCGGTCATCTGGAAGATGATCGCGAGCACGCTGCCCTTGTACGGCACGATGCCCTCGATGCCTTCGGGAACGAACTTGTCGACGTTGGCGTCGTTGTCCTGGAAGTAGCGCTCGGCCGAACCCTCGGTCATCGCCCCGAGGCTGCCCATGCCGCGGTAGCTCTTGTACGAGCGCCCCTGATAAAGGATGACCTCGCCAGGGGCCTCTTCCGTGCCGGCGAACATTCCGCCCATCATCACGGTGTAGGCGCCGGCGGCGAGCGCCTTCGACACGTCGCCCGAGTAGCGGACACCGCCGTCGGCGATCAGCGGGATGCCAGCGCCCTCCAGCGCCGCCGCGACATTCGACACCGCGGTGATCTGTGGCACGCCGACGCCGGCGACGATACGGGTAGTGCAGATCGAGCCCGGGCCGATGCCGACCTTGATGCCGTCGGCACCGGCATCCACCATCGCCTTCGCCGCAGCCGCAGTGGCAATGTTGCCGCCGACCACGTCCACCTGCGGGAAGTTCTTCTTCACCCAGCGCACCCGGTCCAGCACGCCCTGATGGTGGCCGTGGGCCGTGTCGACGATCAGGACATCGACGCCGGCCTTGACCATCCGCTCGGCGCGCTCTTCCGAATCAGGACCCGTGCTGATCGCGCCCCCGACCCTGAGCTTGCCCAGATCGTCCTTGGCAGCGTTCGGATGTTCGGTGGCCTTCGTGATGTCCTTGACGGTCACGAGGCCGAGGAGTTCGTCGCGGTCGTTCACGACCAGCACGCGCTCCAGGCGGTGCTGGTGCATCAGCGACTTGGCCTCGTCCAGGCTCGCGCCCTCGCGCACCGTGACGAGGCGGGCCCGCGGGGTCATGATGTCGCGGATCGGCGCGTCGAGCCGGGTTTCGAAGCGCAGATCCCGATTGGTGACGATGCCGAGGATCCGCTTGCCGTCCACGACCGGCAGTCCGGAGATCTTGTGCGAGCGCTGCAGCTCGATCGCATCACGCACCTTCATGTCCTGCGTCAGCGTGATCGGGTCGCGCAGGACCCCTGCTTCGTGGCGCTTGACCTTCAGCACCTCGGCGGCCTGCTCTTTCGGCGAGAAATTCTTGTGGATGATCCCGATCCCGCCTTCTTGTGCCAGTGCGACCGCCAGCCGGGCCTCGGTCACCGTGTCCATGGCGGCCGCGACGAGCGGGATGTTCAGGGGGATGTTGCGGGAGAGCTTTGTGGAGAGCTGGACGTCGCGGGGAAGGACCGCCGAGTGGGCGGGGACGAGCAGCACGTCATCGAAGGTCAGCGCCTTCTGAACTAACCGCATAGGGGCCTCATGACGCAAAAGCGGAGTATACCGGGCGGGTCTTAGCCCGAAGTGGGGGTGAGTTCCCCCCTCATTCAACTTGCTTCCGCCGCGATAGGCCGTTGGACAATTCCTCCGCTTAGGAGGATCTATGGTGTTTCGGATGTCGCCGTCTCGCGTGTGGGCGCCGGTCGCTGTGGCGGCGTTTGTCGTCTTCGCGTCCTGCCCGGCAGCGGCGCAATGGGCGTGGAAGGACGACAACGGCCGAACCGTGTATTCCGACCGCCCGCCCCCGGCGAGCGTCAACACGGATCGCATCGTGCGCCAGCCACCGAACAAGCAGACCGTGCTGCCGCCCCCGGCTCCCGGCAGCGACGCCGCGGCTCGTCAAACGCCGGATGGCAAGCCTGCAGCGACCGCCACGGCTCCCAAGAGCACGGCCGAACAGGAAATGGAATTCCGCAAACGCCAGCAGGAACGGGCCGACGCCGAGAAGAAAGCGCAGGAAGAGCAGACGAAGCTCGCCGCCAAGGCGGCGGACTGTGAGCGCGCCAAGGGTTACCTCCGCGCCATCGAGGAAGGTCACCGCATCGAGCGTACGAATGCGTCCGGCGAGCGCGAGTACCTGGACGATACGCAGCGCGCGGCGGAGACCGAACGCACGCGCAAGCTGGTCCAGGCGACCTGCAGCTAGCCTTTGCGCCGCCGGCGTATTTCGGCGCGGATGCGGCGCGCCTCCTTCGGGTCGACGGTCAGCGGCCGATAGACTTCGATCCGGTCTCCCTCGCTGACGATTGCATCGACCCCGGCCACGCGGTTCCAGACCCCCACGTCGAGCGCGCGGTCCCGCAGTTCCGGCTCGAGCGACAGCAGGCCCGATGCCTCAATCGCCTGCCCGATCGTGGCGCCTGGCTCCAGTTCGACGCGCAGCACATACCGGACGTCCGGACGCGCGTACACGACGGTGACGATCACTCGCTGGGCCCGTAGACGTGTTCGGCACGCTGCGCGAACGAGTCGATCATCGAATTGGCGATGAGGTCGAACACCGGCGCAACGGCGCGTCCGAGGAGTCCGTTCACGAATTCGTAGCGCAGACTGAGCTGCACCTTGGAAGCGCCGGGCCGCAGCGCGTGGAAGTGCCAGTGCCCTTCCAGCGACCGGAACGGGCCATCGACGAGCTGCATGCGGATCTGCTCCGGATACCGCAGCTGGTTGCGTGTCGTGAAGCGGCTGCGGATCCCGCGAAAGTCGATCTCGACGCTCGCGTCGAGTCCGCCCCCGTGCTCGGGCACCATGCGCGAACCGCTGCACCAGGGAGGAAGCGCGGATACTGCTCGATGTCCGCGACAAGGTCGAACATCTGCTCCGCGCTGTAGTGGACGAGTACGGAGCGTTCGACGTGCGGCATGGCGGGTGGGATATAAACGCGGATTCTATTCACGTCGGGCAGGCGACTTGCCGTGGCGATCGTCCAGAACAAGAAGGCGCAGCACGATTACTTCATCGAGGACCGGTACGAGGCCGGGCTGGTCCTCGAAGGCTGGGAGGTCAAGGCGGTCCGCGCTGGCCGGGCGCAGCTTAACGAAGCCTACGTCGTGATCCGCTCGGGCGAGCTCTATCTGCTCAATGGCCACATCAGCCCATTGCCGACCGCCTCCACGCATATCACGCCGCGACCCGACGCGCACCCGCAAGCTGCTGCTGAACGCCGAGGAGATTCGCAAGCTGATCGGCAAGGTCGAACGCGCCGGTTACGCGCTGGTGCCGCTCGACCTGCACTACAGCAAGGGCCGCATCAAGCTGGAAGTCGGACTCGCCAAGGGCAAGCGCCAGTTCGAGAAGAGAGCGGATCAGCAGGACAAGGAGTGGAAGCGGCAGCAGACGCGGCTGCTCAAGCAACGAAGTCGCTGACCGTCACGGCGACGACAATCCGCGGAGCGATGAGGGGGCACGGCGTGGACTTGTCCTACTGCAACCACTTCGCCTGGCGCGCCAGCTGCTGCATGTCCGAAAACGTCGGCGCGCCCTGCCGCCGCGCCTCCGGCAGCAGGCGCGTCATCAGCAGCGCGGTCGCGAAGGCATCGGACGCGGCGCTGTGACGGACCGCCACGGATATGTGGTAATGGGCGAGCCATTCGTCGAGCGACCGCAGGTTCGCCTTGGGCTCGAGCGCCGGTGCGAGCTCTGCCAGATCGAGCCAGGGATTGTCGAACGGCTGATTCACATACTGCTTGCAGACGCGCGCGAGAAAGGCGCGATCAAATGGCGCATGAAAGGCGAGCATCGGAGCGCGGCCGACATAGTCCATGAACGCGCGGACCGCCTGCGGCGGATCGGCACCGTTCAACTGCGCCTGGGCACCAACTCCGTGCACGAGTACGTTCTCGCGCGAGCTCGCCGTTGCCTGTCTGACGATGAACTCGAGGCTGTCAGCCGGAACCACGCGTCCATCGACGATCGCCACGGCGCCGATCGAGATCAGCGCATCGTTGACAACGTCCATCCCGCTCGTCTCGACGTCGACGACGACCCACCGCTGCTGGTCCGCCCCGCGAATGCCACGTCGCAGCCAGTCGAGAACGCGCATTTCAGCCAGGGAAGTCGAGTTCGAGGCGTTGCTGCACCTTGCGGGCCTGCCGGAACGCCTCGTTGATGATCCGACGGTCGAGCGCTGAGAGATCGCCGAGGGTGACCTCGTTCGGATTGTCGGCGGCCCCGGCGTAGAACTCGGCGCGCCGATGTTGGGCGCGCAGACGCATGAGCTGGAAGTACTCGAACGACGGCACCCAGCCGCGCACATCGTCCGGCGGCAGGTGTCCGCCTTCACCCAGTCGCTTCAGGCGCTCGGCCGTGTTGGTCTCGTGCAGGCCGGCGGCGAGTGCCCAGATCCGCGCCGCGTCGACGAAAGGGACGGTGCCATGCATCTTCAGGTCGACGCGGGCCGCCCCACCCTCGCCGAACAACGAATCGACGATGCCCCGGCTCGCCGGCGGTCGGTTGCGTAGTGCGTTATCCGCCATCTGCTTGAGGAACCGCGCATTGCGCTGTGCCCGCGCGACAACGTCCTCGCGCAGACCGTTGGCCAGTCCGGCGTCGCCAAAGAGCGGGCGGAAGTCGAAGAAGATGCTGGCGTTCAGCGAGGCGTCAGGGTCACCGCGGTCGATCCACGCCGTGAACAGCGCGTCCCAGCCCTCGTAGTTGAGGCACCACGCCGGGTTGCGCGCCATGATGTTGCCCTTGCACAGCGGAAAGCCGCAGGCCGCCAGTGCCTCGTTGGTCCAGTCGGCGAGCTCGAGCATCCGCTCCTTGGTCGCCGTTCCCTCGACGAACAGGATGCCGTTGTCCTGGTCAGTGGCGATCGTCTGCTCGCCCCGTCCTTCGCTACCGAATGACAACCAGCAAAAACTCTGCTCATCGAGGTTGAAGCGCCGGGTCCCGATCGTGAGCAACCGCACGGTGAGCTGATCGTTGAGATGGCTGATGAGCCGCGTGAGCTGGGCCGCCGACACACCCTGAGCAACCAAGTGATGCGATAGCCGGCGCACGTCGGCCGCTATGCTCACCAGCGCATCGACATCCTCCGCGCGCCGGATCGCGACGGCAAGCTGGCGCACGGACAACCGCTGCAGCGCAAACAGATCGCGTTCGGATACGACGCCCGCGACACGCTGCACTCCCCCGTCCTTGCGCACGATGGGAATGTGGCGGATCGAATGCTCGGCCATCAGCAGCGTCGCGTCGGCCGCTGTCTCGTCCGCGGCAAGCGTCAGCACTCTGGGTGTCATCACCGCGCTGACCGGGGTCGACAGTGGCACCTCTGGCAGGATGACGCGCCCGATCAGGTCCGTGCGCGTGAGTATCCCGCTTACGATCTCACCTGCCGGACTCTGGTCGACGATCACGATCGAACCGACGTGGTTTGCATGCATCCGGCCGAACGCCTCGCGCAGCGACGTGTCCGGCGGACAGGTCAGCGGCGGAACCCGCAGCAGCTCACCGAGCGGAGTGCCCATCGTTCGCTCGGCGGAGGCCTCGGTTGCATAGGTCTGCTGCATCTGCTGGCGCGAAAGGTCGAGCATTGCGCCCAGACGCCGCTTGCAGAAATTCATGAACGGACCGCTGCGTTGTGCGAGTTCGGCGAACTTCGCGCGCGGCAGCATCAGGCAGAACGTGTCGCCGACCGAGCGGTACGTCAGCGTCACCGGACGCTCCGCTAGCAACGCCCCGACGGGAAAACAATCGCCGACGCCCGCCTCGTACGGCGATGCCTGCGTTGTCCGGAGCTTCGCCCTGGACCCGACCTTGCTTGACGATCAGGCAATGCGTGGGCATTGAGCCGCTCGGCGCAAGCACGATCTCTTCAGGGGCGAAGTACGCGATCTGGACGTTGTCGATGATCAGGTCCAGGTCCGCCGGCGACATCGCGGAAAACGGCAGATGCGCCGCCAGTAGCTGGCGCAGACCTGCCGCGATCGTGGGTGCCGCCATGTTGTTTCCTCAGAGGCCGCGAGCCGCCGATCGCCGGCTCACGCGCCCGGGTCTTGTCTTGTCGGCGGTGTCGAACGATGCCGTCGCCGCGCGCGCGAGGATCATCGACACGGCGAGGACGAGACCGATGGCGGCGAACAGGTATTCCACTGCGATCGTCCTAGCGTTCCGCGCCCTGCGACTTGACCACAGTCATCGCCGTCGAGATCAGCGTGGCGACGTCGCCAAGATTGGCCGGGAGGATCAGAGTGTTGTTGACCTTCGCCAGCCCGCTGAAGGCATCGACGTAGCGCTCCGCCACCTTGAGGTTGACCGCTTCGATGCCACCGGGTTGGCGGATGGCCTCGGCCACCTGCGCGCACTGCCTTGGCCGTCGCGTCGGCGATCGCGACGATGGCCGACGCTTCGCCCAGCGCGCGGTTGATCTGCGCCTGCTTGTCGCCTTCGGACTTGGCAATCGCCGCCTCGCGCTCGCCGGTGGCGATGTTGATCTGTTCCTGCTTGCGCCCCTCGGACGATGCGATGAGCGCGCGCTTTTCGCGTTCGGCGGTGATCTGCGCCTGCATCGCATGCAGGATCGCGTTGGGCGGCGTGATGTCCTTGATCTCGTAGCGCAGGACCTTCACCCCCCAGTTCATCGCCGCCTCGTCGATCGCCGTCACCACGCTGTGGTTGATGAAATCGCGCTCTTCGAACGTCTTGTCCAGTTCGAGCTTGCCGATGACCGAACGCAATGTGGTCTGGGCGAGCTGCGTGATCGCCAGGATGTAGTTGCTGGCGCCGTACGATGCCCGCTGCGGATCGGTGACCTGGAAGTACAGAACACCGTCGACCTGCAGCTGCGTGTTGTCCTTCGTGATGCAGACCTGGCTCGGCGTGTCGAGCGGCACTTCCTTCAGGCTGTGCTTGTATGCCAGGCGGTCGACGAACGGGATGACGATATTGAGTCCCGGCTGCAGCACCGCATGGAATTTGCCGAGGCGTTCGACCACCCAGGCGTTCTGCTGCGGCACCACCTTCACGGCCTTGATGACGAAGGTGACGGCGACCACCAGCAGGACCAGGGCGATCAGCGACAGCCCGTCGACGAACGGAATCGGCATTACAGTCTCCTAGCGCGGCTTGGGCGCCACGATCAGGCGGTTGGCGTGGATCTCACGGATGATGAATTCGCCGCTGGCCGGCTGCTCACCCGGGGCGAGCTCGACGTCCCAGACCGCACCGCGATAGCTGGCGCGTGCCGTGCGTGCGGCTGGTCCAGTTCTCGACCCGCAGTGACTGGCCGATGTCCATATTCTGGACCCGATCGTCGCCGCGCTCGTGCAGACGCTTGCCGAAACGGGTCGTACGCAACCAGACCGAGCCACCAATGCCGATGACCGCGGCGACGACGAACTGCAGCGCGATCGGCGCTCCAGCCAGCGCCGCGATGCCCGCGACGGCCAGGGCGATGGAGATCACCAGCAAATAGAACGTGCCAGTCAGCAGTTCGGCGACCAGCAGGCCGAAGGCGACGACGAACCACCCGATGTAACTGTCCATGGCTACCCCTCCGTGCCGCGATAGCTGCGGCTACCGCGCTCGGATTCAAGCGTACCGTGCCGGCGGTCCGACGATCGGCGCGTCACGCTTGCGCGCGGCGTCATGCAGCGCGCGCCAGGCGCTGCCAGGTCTCGACCACGCGTGTCGGGATTGAGCGAGATCGAGACGATGCCCTCGTCGGCCAGCCAGTCGGCGAAGTCGGGATGGTCGCTCGGGCCCTGGCCGCAGATGCCGATGTACTTGCCGGTCGCGCGGCAGGCGGCGATCGGCGCGCGAGATCAGCGCCTTGACGGCCGGATCGCGCTCGTCGAAGTCCGCGGCCAGCAGCTCGAGCCCGGAATCGCGGTCCAGGCCGAGGGTGAGCTGCGTCAGGTCGTTCGAGCCGATCGACATGCCGTCGAAGTGCTCGAGGAACTGCTCGGCCAGGATGGCGTTGCTCGGCACCTCGCACATCATGATCAGCGCGCAGCGCCGTCGCCTTGCCGCCGCCGCGCCACGCTTCAGGCCGTGCTCGGCCAGCATCTCGATCACGCGCTCGGCCTGGCCAGCGGTGCGCACGAACGGCACCATGACCTCGACGTTGGTCAGCCCCATGTCGCTGCGCACGCGCTCGCAGCGCCTCGCACTCCATCGCGAACGCCTCGCCGAAGGCGCTCGCTGATGTAGCGCGAGGCGCCGCGGAAGCCGAGCATCGGGTTTTCTTCCTCGGGCTCGTAGCGCGAGCCGCCGATCAGCTTCCGGTACTCGTTGCTCTTGAAGTCGGACAGCCGCACGATCACCGGCTTCGGCCAGAACGCCGCGGCGATGGTGGCGATGCCCTCGGCCAGCTTGTCGACGTAGAAGGCGCGCGGCGACGCATGGCCGCGCGGCCACGCGACTCGACCGCCTTCTTCAGGTCGCGCGTCGATGTTCGGATAGTCGAGGATCGCCTTCGGGTGCACGCCGATGTTGTTGTTGATGATGAACTCGAGCCGCGCCAGGCCGACGCCGGCAGTTCGGCATCTGCGCGAAGTCGAACGCGAGCTGCGGATTGCCGACGTTCATCATGATCTTGACCGGGCGAGTACGGCATCTCGCCGCGCTGCACCTCGGTGACCTCGGTCTCGAGCAGGCCGTCGTAGACGTAGCCGGTGTCGCCTTCGGCGCAGGACACGGTGACCAGCGCGCCGTCCTTCAGCACGCTCGGTCGCGTCGCCGCAGCCGACCACCGCCGGAATGCCGAGCTCGCGCGCGATGATCGCCGCGTGGCAGGTGCGCCCGCCGCGGTTGGTGACGATCGCGCGCGGCGCGCTTCATCACCGGCTCCCAGTTCGGGTCGGTCATGTCGGTGACGAGCACGTCGCCGGGCTGCACCCGGTCCATGTCGGCGACGACTGCGGACCAGCCGCACCGGCGCCGGTGCCGATCTTCTGGCCGATCGCGCGGCCTTCGGCCAGCACCGTGCCGCTGCCCTTGAGCTTGTAGCGCTGCTCGACCTTGCCGCCGGCCTGGCTCTTCACCGTCTCCGGCCGCGCCTGCAGGATGTAGAGCTTGCCGTCGACGCCGTCCTTGCCCCACTCGATGTCCATCGGCCGGCCGTAGTGCTGCTCGATCGACGAGCGCGTAGCGGGCCAGCTCGGTCACGTCGGCGTCGCTCAGCGAATAGCGGTTGCGCTGCTCGGCGGCGGGTCGTCGACGGTGACGCACCATGCGTGCCGCCGCCGTGCCTCGGCCGGAGGCGAACTCCATGCGGATCAGCTTGGAGCCGAGGTTGCGGCGGATGATCGCCTGCTTGCCGGCGCTGCAGCGTCGGCTTGTGGACGTAGAACTCGTCCGGGTTGACGGCGCCCTGCACCACGGTCTCGCCCAGGCCGTAGCTCGAGGTGATGAAGACCACGTCGGGGAAGCCGGTCTCGGTGTCGATCGTGAACATCACGCCGGCCGCGCCGAGTCGGAGCGCACCATGCGCTGCACGCCGGCCGACAGCGCGACGTCGCCGTGCGCGTAGCCCTTGTGCACGCGGTAGCTGATGGCGCGGTCGTTGTAGAGCGATGGCGAAGACCTCGCTTGCATCCTGTCGCAGCACGTCGTCGATGCCGACGACGTTGAGGAAGGTCTCCTGCTGGCCGGCGAACGACGCGTCGGGCAGGTCCTCGGCGGTGGCCGACGAGCGCACCGCGAAGGTCGCCTGGGATCGCTCGGCGGCAAGCTTTCGAACTGCGCACGGATCGTCGGCTTCGAGCGCCGGCGGGAACGGCTGCTGTCGCGACCCAGCCGCGGATCTCGGCGCCGGCCTCGGCCAGCGCGCGCACGTCGTCGGTGTCGAGGCCGCCAGCCGCGTCGCTGATGCGCTGGCGCCAGCCCGCCGTGGCGCAGGAACTCGCGGAACGCGTGCGCCGTGGTCGCGAAGCCGCCGGGACGCGCACGCCGGCTGGCTGCCAGCTGGCTGATCATTTCGCCGAGGGAGGCGTTCTTGCCGCCGACCGCCTCGACGTCGGTCATTCTCAGCTGTTCGAACGGTACGACCAGGGCGGTCGCCAGGTGGTGGATGACATGGGAAGCTCCGTGATGTGTGAAAAGCGGTGCTGTGCCGGCGATCGCGACGCGGGTCACGACCGGCAGTTGCGGCTTCGGCTCGCGTGGCGCGAGGGGCACTGCAGGGCGGCGGCATCGGGCGAGTTGCGAGCGATTCTACGGAGTTGCCCTGAGCCCTATCATCGGCATGCAATCGTCCGCCTCGCACCCGGTGCCGGTCGATGCCGCAACCGCACCGTGTTCTTCGTCTCCGACGGCACCGGCATCACCGCCGAGACCTTCGGCAACTCGATCCTGGCGCAGTTCGCGATCAAGCCGCGCCACGTGCGCCGGCCCTTCATCGACACGGCCGACAAGGCGCACCAGGTGGTGCGCGAGATCAACCACACGGCCGAGCACGACAGGCAAGCGGCCGATCGTCTTCGTCACGCTGGTCAACCCGAGATCGCTGCGCGAGTCGTCAAGCGAGCGCTGCGACGGCCTCGTGCTGGACATGTTCAGCACCTTCGTCGAGCCGCTCGGAGGCCGAGTTCGGCATCAAGTCCAACCACCGCATCGGCCGCTTCTCCGACGTCGCCGAGAGCCAGGAGTACACGACCGCATCGAGGCGATCAACTTCTGCGCTCGCCCACGACGACGGCCAGTCGGCCAAGACCTCGAGAAGGCCGACGTGATCCTGGTCGGCGTCAGCCGCAGCGGCAAGACGCCGACCTCGCTCTACCTGGCGATGCAGCACGGCATCAAGGCGGCCAACTATCCGCTGATCCCCGAGGACTTCGAGCGCGACCAGCTGCCGTCGACGCTGGCACCGCACAAGGCGCAAGTGCTTCGGCCTGACGATCGACCCCGAGCGGCTGGCGCAGATCCGCAACGAGCGGCGGCCGAACAGCAGCTACGCCTCGCTCGAGAACTGCCGCTACGAGGTGCGCGAGGCCGAGAGCGATGATGCGCCGCGAAGGCATCGCCTGGCTGTCCTCGACGCACAAGTCGATCGAGGAGATCGCCACGACGATCCTGCGGGACCTGCGGCCCGACCGCCGTTCTACTAGCGATTCGAGAGTCTCCTGGCAAGGAATCGCCTCGCGGCTGCCGCCTGAGTCGCACCCTTCGTCGGCGCTGCTCGTACAGGCACATCGCCGCCGCCGCCGCGACATTGAGCGACTCCTCGCCGCCGGCTGATCGGAATGCGCAGCCGGCAGTTGCGCCAGTGCCGCGGTCGTCGCGGCGACGCCCTGCGCCTTCCGTGCCCGAACAGCCAGACGGTCGGGTCGGTGCCCCGACGCCGTCGCATACAGCGACGCGGTTGCGTGCGCGTCTGCCGCAAGGCGCCTGCGGCAGCGAACGCTGCGGGCAATCGATGCAACGGGCACGTCTTCGTCAGAGCGACAAGGCGAAGTGCGCACCCATCGCCGCGCGCAGCACCTTGGGCGCCCACAGGCAGCGTGGTCCCTTCAGCGCCGCCACCTGGGCCACGCCGGCGGCCGCCGCGGTGCGCAGCATGCTGCCCCGGCATTGCCGGCGTCCTGCACACCGATCGAGGAAAATGGCGTCCGCCGGCGAGCACCGCATCGGCAGGACGCGACTGCGGGCATGGCGATTTCAACGAGCGAATGCCGGCCCACGTGCTCGACCGGCGCAATCGCGTTGTACAGCGCGGGGCGCACAGGTCGAGTGACTCGAGCACCCTCGACGCCGCCGCCACCGCATTGCCCAGCAGCCATCGCGGCCGGCGTGGCCGCCTCAGGACACGCACGACTGTCAGGAGCCGGCATCGGAGGCAGCGGCGCACTCGACGCAGGTGGTCGCCCTCGGCAAGAGTGCGACCGGCTTCCCGGCAGGCACGCGGCCCCGACGGCGAGCGCCAAGCAGGTGGCGGTAGTCGGCACGTTAGCGGCGCTGACGCAACTCGGCATCGGGCTGCACTGTCACCAGCGGCAAGCCATGCGCGCACGGGCGCAAAACTGCGCCGATGCGGTCTCGCACGGCGCCATGCTCGCGCAGCGCCGGCCAGGTGCTCCGGCGTCGCGTAGCCCTTGTGCGGCGCGAAGCCGTACCGCGGATGGCTGCGCGTGCAGCTCCAGGCATCATTGCGGTCGCGCGCCACCTTGGCGAGGATCGAGGCGGCGGAGATGCGGCGCTCACCGTGGCATCGCCCGTCGACGATGGCGCGTCCGGCGGCATCGGCAGCACCGGCAGCTGGTTGCCGTCGACCAGCACGCATCCGGGCGCAGGCGCAGTGCGTCGACCGCGCGCCGCATCGCCAGCAGCGTGGCCTGCAGGATGTTCAGCTGATCGATCTCCTCGACGCTCGCCTGCGCAACGCGCAACGCAAGCGCTTCGCGCGGATCGCGTCGAACCAGCGCGTCGCGCTCGTTCGGCACTCAGCACCTTGGAATCGGCCAGGCCCGTCGACCGGGCTGCGATCGTCGAGGATCACCGCCGCGGCCACCACCGGGCCGGCCAGCGGGCCCCGCGCCCGCCTCGTCGACACCGCACGTAAGCCCGCGTGCGGGCCGCCCGCTCGAAAAGATCGGGGCCTGCGGGCGCGCGGCGGCGTTCATTTCCGCGCGAGTCCGCATCGGTGCAGCGGCCAGCGCGGCCGTATCACGCCGAAGTTCCCGGTGCATAGCGCCGAAGCGCTCCTCCAGCCGCTGCGGCGTGCACCATCGCGCAGCAGCAAATGGACGGCCTCAGCCAGGGCGGCGGGGGTCGCCTGCTCCTGCAGCAGCTCGGGCACCAAAGCTCGCCGGCCAGGATGTTCGGCAGCCCGACCCAAGGAACGCTCCCCTTGCGCCGCATGATCCACGCCGAGAGCGCCGGCATCCGGTAGGCAATCACCATGGGCCGTTTGAACAGCGCCGCTTCGAGCGTGGCCGTGCCGCTGGCGACGAGCACCACGTCGCAGCCGCCAGGCAATCGTGCGAACGCCCGTCGGTGAGCGTGATGCAGTCGCATCAGGCCCGGATGTGCTCGCCAGCATCGCCTGCAGCGCAGTTTTCAGCGCGGTATCCGCGGCGGGCAGCACGAAGCGCAGCGCGGGCTCGCGCGCGCGCAGCAGGCCGCCGCGGCGAGGAAGGGCGGGCCCAGGTGTCGGACCTCGTCGGCGCGCGAACCCGGCAGCACCGCCACCAGGGTCCCTCGGTACCGACGCCGAGCCGGACCCGGGCGGCCGCGCGTCGGGGACGAGCGGGATCATGCTGGCCAACGGATGGCCGACGTAAGTCGCGGGAACGCCGGCGTCGCCATAGATCTCCGGCTCGAACGGAAACAGGAGCACATGGATCCACCGCGCGCCGGATCTGGCCGAGTCGCTCGCGCGCCAGGCCCAGATCGATGGGCAGACGAAGTGAACGACGTGCATTCCGCTGGCGCGCAGCTTCTCCTCGAGGCCGAGATTGAAGTCCGGCGCGTCGACGCCGATGAACACCTCGGGCCGTTGATCGCGCAGGCGAGAAAGCAGCTTTGCCGAAGCCGCAACAGTCTCGGCAGGTGGCGCAGCACCTCGACGTAGCCTCGCACCGCCAGTTCGCGACGGCCACCAGGCCTCGAAGCCTGCTTCGACCATGCGAGCGCCACCGATACCGACGCAGCGTAAGTCCGGGGCGCGCTGGCGCAGTCCGCGATCACACCGGCCGCGAGCAGATCACCCGAGGCCTCGCCGGCCACGAAGGCACAGGTGCCGCTGGCTGCGACATCAGCGCACGATGCCGCGCTGGGAATTCCGAAGGAAGTCCCGCAGCAGACCGATGGCACCGGCAGACGCCGGATTGTCGGCCGCCAGCGCTTCGAGCGCGCCGACGGACTCGGCGATGGTCAGCCCGTCCCGGTAGAGCATCTTGTAGGCGCGCCGAAGGAGATTGATGGTTTCGGCGTCGAAGCCGCGCCGCCGCAGGCCCTCGGTGTTGATGCCATGCGCCGCGACCGGATTGCCGTTGCCGATCACGAATGGCGGCAGGTCGCGCGACACGATCGAGCCTGGCGCCGGCCATCGCGTGCGCGACCCATCGCACAGAACTGATGCATCGCTGACAGGCCGCCAATGATCGCCCAGTCGCCCAGCGTGCACGTGGCCGGCCAGGTAGCGTTGTTGGCGAGGATCGTGTGGTCTGCCGATGATGGCAATCGTGCGCGATGTGCACGTAGGCCATGATCCAGTTGTCGTTGCCGATGCGCGTGACGCCGCCGTCCTGCACCGTGCCGGCGTTGATGTGCAGAACTCGCGGATCGTGTTGCCGTCGCCGATCACGAGCTCGGTGGGCTCACCGGCGTACTTCTTGTCCTGCGGCGCGCCGCCGATCGAGCCGAACTGGAAGATGCGGTTGTCGCTGCCGATCGTCGTGCGGCCCTCGATCACCACGTGCGGTCCGACGCGGTGCCGCGCCGATCTCGACTCTCGGCCCGATGACGCTGTAGGCGCCGACCTCGACGTCGCCGGCCAGCTCAGCGGCGCGGTCGACGATCGCCGTCGGATGGATCTTCGGCACTTCGCCTGTTCCTTCGCGCTTGCGCAGGGCGCACATCAGTTCCGCCTCGACAGGCGAGCTCGCCGTCGACCCTGCGCGCGCCGTCGAACTTGCCAGATGCTCGCGCTTGATGCGCGTCGATCGTGACCTCGAGTCATAGCTGGTCGCCGGGCTCGACCGGCCGCTTGAAGCGCGCGCCGTCGATGCCGGCGAAATAGGAACAGCGTCCCTCGTCCGGGTCGACGTCCATCGTACGTAGGACAGCACCGCCGCCGCCTGCGCCAGCGCCTCGAGCATCAGCACGCCCGGCATCACGGGATGGCCCGGGAAGTGGCCGTGAAGAACGGCTCGTTCACGGTGACGTTCTTGATGCGCCGAGATGCGCTTGCCGGGCTCGAGCTCGAGCACGCGATCCACCAGCAGGAACGGATAGCGGTGCGGCAGAGCTTGCAGGATCTGGTGGATGTCGAGCTTCATTGTCGTCTTCTCCTGCTGCTTGCCAGCGCTCGCAGTCGCTGCATGCGCCGTCGCAGGCCGTCCAGCTGCCGCGATGTCGCCGCAGCTCTTCTCCCACGTCACGCATGCTTCGTCGATCGGGAAGAGTCCCGTGTAGTGGCCCGGCTTGTCGATCGACCGCGATACGACCGTCGCGGGCCCGATGATGTCACGTCGTCGCGCGATCGACAGATGGCCGAGCACTGCCGGCGCCGCCCGCCGATCATGCAATGCGCGCCGATGCGTCGCGCTGCCGGCGATGCCGACGCAGCCGGCGATCGACGGTGTGCGCGCCGATGCGAACGTTGTGGCCGATCTGGATCAGGTTGTCGAGCTTGACGCCGTCCTCGATCACCGTGTCCTCCATCGTGCCGCGGTCGATCGTGGTGTTGGCGCCGATCTCGACGTCGTCGCCGATCACGACGCGCCGAGCTTGCGCGATCTTGACCCAGCGCCCGTCGACGCGGCGCGAAGCCGAAGCCGTCGGCGCCGATCACCGACGCCGCGGTGCACGATGCAGCGCGCGCCGAGCATGCAGTCATCGAGCACGACCGCGCGCGGAAATAATCGCGTGCCCTGCCCCACTGCGACGCGTGCGCCCACATGCGCACCGGCGTCGATCACGGCCTCGGCGCCTACGCTGGCACCCGCTCCGACAAAGGCGCCCGCTCCGATTGAGGCCGTCGCGTCAACCTTTGCACTGTCGGCGACGTGCGCGCCGGCATGAATCCCGGCGACTGCGGCGGCTCGGCGGATGCAATAGCTGCGTGGCCAGCGCAAACCAGGCGTAAGGGGCATCGACGATGATGAACACCGCTTCGCGCTTGGCATCCTCGCCGAGTGCCTCCGCGTCACGGGGGTCGAGCACGATCGCGCCTGCGCGCGACGCCTGCGCGTCGCGCCGGTAACGAGGATTGGCGAGGAACGCCAGATCCGCGGCCGTGGCCGTGGCCAGCGGCGCCACCGAGCGAACGCGCCGACCGGGGTCGCCCTGCAGCGTGGCGCGGAGCCGGCCTTCGCTGCGCTCAGCGATGGCGGCTGTCAGCTCTGACAGCGACATGCCGCCGGGCTCATGGCGAAGGCTACTTTGCGTTGTTGAGCGCGCGCAGCACGCGTTCGGTCATGTCGATGCGCGGGTTGAAGTAGACGGCCTCCTGAATGATGAGGTCGAACTTCTCCTGCTCTGCGATCTGCCGGATGATGCGGTTCGTGCGCTCCAGCAGCGCCTGCAGTTCCTCATTGCGCCGCTGATTGAAATCTTCGCGGAACTCGCGCTGCTTGCGCTGGAACTCTCGGTCCGTATCGGCCAGTTCGCGCTGGCGGCGAACGCGGTCGGCCTCGGACATCACCGGGCCGTCCTTTTCGAAACGCTCGGCCGAGGACTTCAACCGCGTGCCCATCTCCTGCAGCTCTTTGTCGCGTTTGGAGAACTCCGCTTCGAGCTTTTGCATCGCGGCCCGTGCCGGTTGCGAGTCACGCAGAATCCGATCGGAATTGACGACACCGATCTTCAGTTCCTGCGCGTATGGGCGATCGGCGCCGCGGCGAGCAATGCAACCGACGGCCGCCGCCGAAAGCCACTTTGTCATTTGGATTCCTGCCCGAATCGAACCATAGAATTCTGCCACATCAGAACCCCGCACCGATCTGGAATTGGAACCTCTGGATGCGATCCCACGGCTGCGCGTTCAGCGGATAGGCATACGACAGCCGCAACGGGCCGAGCGGCGATATCCACGCGATACCGATGCCGGCCGAATAGCGGATCAGGCCGAGGTCGATGCCGGAAGTGTCGCCGTAATACGGCCCGGTGCAGTACGCGCCGGGATTGTTGTTCACGTCGGTCAGATCGGTATCGGGCGGAATACTGAAGATGCCGTTACAGCCAGGCCCCCAGACCTGCCCCATGTCGAAAAACGCGGCCGGCGCAGCGTCCTGTCGGCGCCCGGAATCGGGAGCAGAGCCTCGAAATTGGCGTTGAAGCGCGCGCGTACCGCCGAGCGGATCGACCATAGATGTCGCGCGGGCCAAGCGACGCGGCCTCGAAGCCGCGCACGCTGCCGATGCCGCCCGAGGTAGAAGTTCTTGAAGAACGGGTAAGGCTTGCCGCCATAGCCGTTGCCGTAGCCCAGTTCGGTGTTGAACAGGAACGTGAGAAAGCTCGTGGTCGGGATGTACTGCTGGAACTGGTATGTCAGACGGTAATACTCAAGGTCCAGCACGCGGCAGCGCGAATTCGCCGAAGGCGCGCTGGTAGCGGCCACGGCGTGTACCGAGCAGGCTGTCGCGGCTGTCACTCGACCAGCCGGCGGTGAGCGCGAGGGCATCGGAGCAGTCCCCGAAGTCCTGAACGTACTGGATGTAGCCGCGGCGGCGAGGCCGCCGTCAGATCGATCGTCGTGCCTTCGTACCGCAGCCCGAGGAAGATCCGGTCGTACTCGGTGATCGGCAAGCCGTAGATGAGACCCGCACCCCGCGTCGAGTAACCGACGCTCGCCAGGCCGAGTTCAGCGAGGTTGGAGTCACGCCAGTAGAGCTCGATCGTGCGGCTGATACCTTCCGGGGTGATGTAGGGGTCGGTATGCGTGATCGAGAACACGGTGTTCGACTTGCTGGTGTTGACCTCCAGTGACAGCGCATTGCCGGTGCCGAACAGGTTCTGCTGCGACAGTCCGCGGTAAGCACCAGGCCCTCCGAACTCGAATAGCCCGCACCCAGCTGGATGTTGCCGGTTGCACGCTCCTTGACGGTGACATTGACATCGACCTGGTCGGGCGCCGTGGGCACAGCGGGGCGTATCGACGGTGACTGTTTCGAAATACCCGAGTCGGTCGAGCCGTTCCTTTGACAGGCGCACGCGGTCGGCATCGAACCAGCCCGACTCGTACTGCCGGCACTTCGCGCCGGATGACCTCGTCCTTGGTGCGCGTGTTGCCCCCGATGTTGATGCGGCGCACGTAAACGCGCCGGCCCGGATCCACGATGATCGTAAACGCGACCTCGCGCGTTTCGCGGTTGGGCTCGGGCACCGGGTTCGGCCGACGCGAACGCGTAGCCCAGGGTGCTCATGCGGTCGGTCACGGCCTTGCCGATGGCATTGACCTTTTCGGCGTTGAAGACTTCGCCGGGCTTGACTGTGATCAGCGGCTGCAGCTCCTCGTCGAGCCCGAGAAGTTCGCCTCCGAGCTTGCACGCTCGGAGACCGTGTAGCGCTCCCCTCGACGACGTTGATCGTGACCGCGATGTCCTTCTTGTCCGGCGTGATCGTGACGTTCACCGACTCGATGCGGAAATCGAGGTAGCCGCGATTCAGGTAGTACGAGCGCAGCGTCTCGAGGTCGGCGCCGAGCTTCTGCCGCGAATACTGGTCGCGCTTGGTGTACCAGCGAGATCCAGTTCGGCGTCGACAGCTCCATCTGCGAACGAAGCGTGCCGTCGCTGAAGACCTTGTTGCCGGTGAATTCGATCGAGCGGATCTTGGCGATCTCGCCCTCGTCACCGCGAACGAGATATTGACCCGATTGCGCTCGATCGGCGTGACGGTCGTCTTGATCTCGACGCCGTACAGGCCGCGCGACAGGTACTGCCGCCGCAGTTCCTGCTCGGCGCGATCGAGCAGCGACCGGTCGAAGATGCAGCCGTCGCCAGGCCGACCTCGCGCAGCGACTTCAGCACCTGTCCTTCTCGAACTCCTTGACGCCGCGAAGTCGACTGTCGGCGATCGCGGGACGCTCCTCGACGATCACCACCAGCACGTCGCCGTCGACCTCGAGGCGCACGTCCTTGAACAGGCCGCTCGCATAACAGCGCGCGGATCGCCTGCGTGCCGCGCTCGGGGTCGAAGCGATCGCCGACGCGAAACGGCAGCGTAGGCGAAGACCGTGCCGGCCTCGGTGCGCTGGATGCCCTCGACGCGGATGTCCCGGACGACGAACTCCTGCGCGCTGCGGCGCCGAGACAGTCGGCTGCGATGGACCGCAGCAGCGCACGGCGCAGCGCACACGGGAACGCTGCGCCGGTATGACACGCGGCGATCCAACTCAGTATCCGATCATGCCGGGGTCAGGAAGCAGCCGGATCAGGTCGTTGTAGAGCGCCAGCATGGTCAGCAGGCCCAGCAGCGCCACTCCGGCGCGCTGTCCCCACTCGATGACCCAATCGGCTGGCGGGCTGCCCTTGAGAATCTCGATCAAATAATACAGTCAAGTGTCCGCCATCGAGCATCGGCACCGGCAGCAGATTGAGCACCGCCAAGGCTGATGGTGACCAGAGCGAGAAAGCTCAAGGAACGCGGCCAGTCCGATGCGCGCCGTCTGGCCAGCGTAGTCGGCGATCGTCACCGGTCCGGTCAGATTTTTCCACGAGCTTCGCCGGTGATCATCTTGCCGAGCATCTTCAGCGAGAAGATCGCCGTGTCCCAGGTCTTGCGCACCGCGAGGCCGACGCTCTCGACCGGACCGTACTGCACCTTCACCAGCGGCGGCCGATCATTGAGTTCGGCGCCGATGCGCCCGATCGCGTCGCCCTGCTCGTCGGTGACGCACGCCGGCGTCACGTGAGTGCGCACGTGCCGCCGTCGCGCTCGACGACCCAGTTCCATGCGGTCTGCCGGCCGACGCGCGAATGCGCTCGATCAGCTCGGGCGCGACGTCGACCTTGTCTGCCATCGACCTCGACGATCGTGTCGCCGACGCGCAGGCCGGCCTGCTCAGCGGGCCGCTCCGCCTTCGGCTCAGCACCGGCGACTCGTGGCGCACCGATGTAGGCGACGACGCCGAGCCGCGCCACAACGTCGGACTCCAGGTCGGCCGCGCCCAGGCCACCGGCTCCAGCGCCAAGGACCGCCGGCGCCCATCCGCACCCGTCGACCTCGATGCCGCAACGGCCCTTTGGCGACGACCCGCTGCAGCAGCAACCAGCCGCAGCTCGTTCCAGGAGCGGACCGCTTCGCCGCCGACTTCGGTTACTGTGTCGCCGGCTTCGACACGCCGGCGCGCGCAGCCGCCGACGCTGCGGGAGGCGCGCCGAGCACTGCGCGCGGCTCGTACACGCCGACGACGTTCAGCAGCCAGTACACGCAACCTGCCAGCAGCAGATTCGCCACCGGCCCTGCCAGCACGATCGCGAAGCGCTTGCCTACGCGCTGGCGATTGAAGGCGCGCGGCAGCTCTGCCGCGGACAATCGGGCCCGCATCTTCGTCCCGCTCGTCGAGCATGCGGACATAGCCGCCCAGCGGAAGCGCCGACACTACCCACTCGGTCTGGTCGGGTCCGCGCGACCCAGCGCGCGATCGGCGCGTCCGAAGCCGATCGAGAACCGCAGCACCTTGACGCCGCATCGTCGCGCCACCCAGTAGTGGCCGAGTTCGTGGATGACGATCAGGATGCCGAGCGTGACCAGAAACGCAAGCAACGGTTGTAATGAGGTTCATCCTCGATCCCTCAGGTGCGCGCCGCGATCACGCGCGACGCATGTTCGCGCGCCAGGCGATCGATTTCCAGCACGGCATCGACGTCTGCCGGCGAGGCGGCTGGAAGTCGCCCAGCACGCGTTCGATCGTCGACGCTATATGAGTGAAAGCGCAAGCGCCCCTGCAGGAACGCCGCCACCGCCGATTCGTTGGCCGCATTCAGCACGGCGCTCGCAGCGCCGCCCGCCCGCAGCGCGTCGTAGGCATAGCCCAGACAGGGAAAGCGCGCGCGGTCGGGCGCCTCGAACGTCAGCGCGCCGAGCTGGCAGAAGTCGAGCCGCTCGCGCGCCGCTCTCGACGCGCTCCGGCCAGGCCAGTGCGTACGCGAGCGGCGTGCGCATGTCCGGCGATCCCATCTGGGCCAGGACCGAGCCGTCGGGGTACTCGACCATCGAATGGACCACGCTTTGCGGATGGATCACGACGTCGATACGCTCGGCCGGCATGCCGAACAGCCAGCTGCGCCTCGATCACCTCGAGCCCCTTGTTCATCAGCGTGGCGGAATCGACCGAGATCTTGCGGCCCATCACCCAGTTCGGGATGCGCGCACGCTTCGTCGGGCGTGACGTCGTCGAGGTCGAGCGCGGCGCAGGAACGGACCGCCCGGAGGCGGTGAGCACCAGCGGGCGCCGGCCGCGCTGTCCGTCGCTGGCACCCGGCAGGCACTGGATGGATCGCGTTGTGCTCACTGTCGACCGGCAGCAGGTCGCCGCCCGCCGCATCGAGCGCCGACATGCAGCAGTTCACCCGCGCAGACGATCGCCTCCTTGTTCGCGAGCAGCAGGCGCTTGCCGGCCGCGCAGCCGCCAGGGTCGGCATCAGCCCGGCAGCGCCGACGATCGCCGCCAGCACCGTGTCGGCCTCGTCAGCGCTGCGCGACCTCCGCCAGCGCCGCCGCGCCGAGCGCGGCCTCCGTCGGCAGCCCGCGCGTCGCAGCGCCGCGCGCAGCGCGGGCTTCGCAGTGCCGGGTCGCCGATCACTGCGACGCGCGGACGGAAACGCGCGGCGAGGTCGCGCCAGTTCGTTCGACTCGCGTCTGCGCCGTCAGCGCATGAACACGGAAGCGTTCGGGATGGCGCGCGATCACATCGAGCGCGCTCGCGCCGATCGAGCCGGTCGCGCCGAGGACGTGACGGTGCGCATCATGTGGCGCCCATGACCAGAGCAAGCGCCGCGGCGGGCAACAGTGCAAGCATCGAGTCGATGCGATCGAAGAAGCCGCCGTGGCCGGGCAGCAGGTGGCCGCTGTCCTTTGCGCCGGCCTGCGCTTGAGGAGGCTTTCCGAACAGGTCGCCGACGATGGAAATCGCCACCAAGCGCCGAACAACGCGACCGCAGACAGCGCTACGCCGAACGACGCTCAGCAACCGACTGGTGAAGAGCGGCGCATCCGGGCCATCGCCATCCAGGCCAGCCACGCGGCAAGGACCACGGCGACGATGCGCCCCCCAGACGCCGGCCCACGTCTTGCCCGGGCTGATGCGCGGCGCCAGTTTGCTGCGACCGAACGCCCGGCCCGACGAAATAGGCAGCGATGTCCGCGAGCCAGACGATGACGCAGCACCGATAGCAGCAGTCACGGCGCCCAACTGCAGAAAGAGCAGCAGCGCGCACCAGGCCGCCAACGGCAACAGCAGCGCGCATGCGGGGCAGAAACCGGCGGCCGATGCGAACCACGCCCTGCCGTCCCGACCGCAGCAGGACGATGCCTACGCCGATCCAGATCACAGTCGCCAGGACCGCAAGGGCAGGTGTAGCCGCCGCAACAGCGGCCGGAGGCCAGCCACGCACCAGCGAACTGCGCCGAGGCCAAGTGCGAGCGCGACGAACAGTGCCGATCGGAACGGCCAACCCGAAAGTCGCAACCACTCGGCCTGCGCGATCGCAAGACCCAACGTCAGCAACCCAGCGAAAGCGAGCGGCGACCACGCCAGTGCCGCAGAGCAGTGCCGCGACGAGGACGAGAGCGCGTGATGACGCGCTGCTTCAGCACGCGCGCGACCTCAGGCCGCGTCGGTGCATCGACGGTTCGGCCTCGACCTGTTCGCCCGTCATGCCGAAGCGACGCTGTCGCCCCGCATACCAGCGCAGCGCGGCATCGAGCTCCGCGGCGTCGAAGTCGGGCCACAGCACGTCGCTGAAGTAGAGCTCGGCGTACGCCAGCTGCCACAGCAGGAAATTGCTGATGCGGCGCTCGCCGCCGGTGCGGATCAGCAGGTCGGGCTCGGGCGCGAATGCCAGCGCCAGCCGCTGCGCATCAGCGTTCTCGTCAATGCAGATGTCGGCGGCCCTGGTGGCCAGTTGCTCGCGCACCGCGCGCTCGGCCGCCTGCGCGATGTCCCAGCGCCCACCGTAGTTGGCGCAAATCGTCAGGTGCAGGCGCGAGTTGTGTGCCGTGCGCTGCTCCGACTGCGCGATCAGGCGGCGCAGGTCGGGATCGAACGCACAGGTCGCCGACCACGCGCATGCGCACGCCCAGTTCGATCAGCTTGTCGACTTCGCGCTCGCAGCGCGACCATGAACAGGCGCATCAGCGTCGAGACTTCCTCGGCCGGCCGGCGCCAGTTCTCCGAGCTGAACGCGAACAGCGTCAGGTACTCGATGCCGCGTTCGCCGCAGGCCCCCACGTCGTCGCGCACGGCCTCGACGCCGCGCGGTGGCCGGTGACGCGCGGTCAGCCCGCGTGCCACCGCCCAGCGCCCGTTGCCGTCCATGATGATGGCGACGTGGCGCGGGACGCGCGACAGCTCGGGCCGTCCCGGGGGAGCGCAGATCGTTGGCCACGGCGCGCCTGCGCTGACCGTCGTCAGACGGTCAGCACCTCCTTTTCCTTCTCGGCGACCAGCTTGTCGACTTCGCCGATGTAACGGTCGGTCAGCTTCTGGATGGTCGTCTTCCGCGCGCCGCTCCTCGTCCTCGGAGATCGTCTTGTCCTTCAGCAGTTCCTTCATGTGATCGTTGGCGTCGCGCCGCAGGTTGCGCACCGCGACCTTGGCGTTCTCGCCCTCGTGCTTCACGACTTTGACCAGTTCCTTGCGGCGCTCCTCGGTCAGCGCCGGCATCGGCACGCGCACGATGTCGCCCTGCGTGGCCGGGTTCAGCCCGAGGTCGGAATCGCGGATCGCCTTTTCGACGCCGGGACCATCTTCTTTTCCCACGGCTGGACCCTGATCGTTCGCGCGTCGGCGAGCGCCGACCTTGGCCACCTGGCTGATCGGCACCATCGAGCCGTAGTAGTCGACCTGCACGTGGTCGAGCAGGCCGGTATGCGCGCGGCCGGTGCGGATCTTCGCCAGTCGGCCTTCAACGCCTCGACCGACTTCTGCATCTTCTGCTCGGTCGTCTTCTTGATTTCGGCAATGTTCATCTGACTCTCCTCGCCTGGCGCCGATCAGACATGCACCAGCGTGCCTTCGTCCTCGCCCAGCACGACGCGCTTGAGCGCGCCCGGCTTGAAGATGCTGAACACCTTGATCGGCAGTTTCTGGTCGCGGCACAGCGCGAACGCGGTCGCGTCCATCACTCTGCAGGTTGCTTGACCGATCGCCTCGTCGAACGTGATCGTCGCGTAGCGCGTGGCGTTCGGGTCCTTCTTCGGGTCGGCGGTGTAAACGCCGTCGACCTTGGTCGCCTTCAGCACGATCTCGGCGCCGATCTCGGAGCCGCGCAACGCCGCCGCCGTGTCGGTGGTGAAGAACGGATTGCCGGTGCCGGCCGCGAAAATCACGACCTTGCCCTCTTCGAGGTACCGCATCGCCTTGCGGACGGATGTAGGGCTCGACCACCTGCTCGATGTTGAGCGCGGACAGCACGCGCGCGCACGCCCGCGCGGCGCATCGCGTCCTGCAGCGCCAGCGCGTTCATCACCGTCGCCAGCATGCCCATGTAGTCGGCCGTGGCGCGGTCCATGCCCGCCGCGCCGAGGCGACGCCGCGGAAGATGTTGCCGCCGCCGATCACGACCGCCCACCTCGACGCCGAGCTGCACGACTTCGGCGATCTCGCGCGACCATGCGACTCGACCGTGGCGCGGTTGATGCCGTAGGCGTCGTCGCCCATCAGCGCCTCGCCCCTCAGCTTCAGCAGGATTCCGTCGGTAGGCCAGGTTTGCCAGCTGGACGAGTGCCAGCGGCGTGCGCTTCCGTCAGGCGCGCGGCCGCAGCCGCCTGAGCGCGCAACTTCCGCGGCGAAATCGTCTGCTTCTTCTCGATGCCCTCGCCAACCACGTACAGCGTGAACGCGTTCACCGTCGCGTCGTCGCGCCTTGAGCAGCTGCTCGACCGTCTGCTTGTCGTCTTCTTCACGAACACCTGGCCGAGCAGCGTGACCTCCTTCAGGAACTTCTGCACGCTGCCCTCGACCATCTTCTCGAGATCGTCTCGCCGGCTTGCCGGCCTCGCGCGCCTTCTCGATCGCGATGCCGGCGCTCGGCGCTCGATCAGCTCGGCAGGATACGCCGCTGGCGTCGAGCGACCGGCTTGCTCGCCGCGACGTGCATCGCCATGTCCTTCGCCAGTCGCGCGTCGCCGCCCTGACCTCGACCAGCACGCCGATCCGCGCCGCCGTGCACGTAGGTGGCGAGCTTGCCCTTCGCCTGCGATGCGCTCGAAGCGGCGCACGCCATGTTCTCGCCGATCTTGCCGACGAGTGCCGTGCGCGTCGTCTCCGACCGTCGCGCCGCCGAGCGGCAGGCCGACAGCGCCGCGACGTCGGCCGGACTCTTGCTTCGCGACCAGCCGGCGAGCGTCGCCGGCGAAGGCCAGGAAGTCGTCGTTCTTCGCGACGAAGTCGGTCTCGCAGTTGACCTCGACGAGCGCGCCCGCGTGCCGTCAGGTGTGAGCCGCGACCACGCCTTCGGCCGCGACGCGCGACGCCCCTTGCTCGCCTTGCTGCCCAGCTTGACGCGCAGGATCTCCTCGGCCTTGGCAAGTCGCCGTCGGCCTCGGCAGCGCCTTCTTGCATTCCATCATCGGCGCGTCGGTCTTCTCGCGCAGTTCCTTGACCATGCTGCGGTGATTTCCGCCATTCACTGCTCCTGCAATTCGCTGCCGTTCGTGCGATCGTCTGCACAAAAAGGGGCTTGACCGCCCCTTCGTTGCGTATGAAAGGCTCAGCGTGTGCCCGTACTTCCTCGCGCCGTCGCTCGACTTCGACGAATTCCTCGTCGCCGCCGGTGACCGCCTGCACGACGCCCTGCACCGCTGCCGCCTTGCCTTCGAGCACCGCGTCGGCGACGCCTCGGCGTACAGCCGGATCGCGCGGCTCGAGTCGTCGTTGCCCGGAATCACGTAGTCGACGCCTTCCGGCGAGTGGTTGGTGTCGACCACCGCGACGACCGGAATGCCCAGCTTCTTCGGCCTCGCGCACGGCGATCTTGTGGTAGCCGACGTCGATGACGAACAGCGCGTCGGGCAGCGCGTTCATGTCCTTGATGCCGCCGATGACTGTGCTCGAGCTTGTCGATTTCGCGCTGCGAAGTCGAGCGCTTCCTTCTTGTCATGCTGCTCGGTGCCGGCCTCGGCGATCTCTGCTCCATCTCCTTCAGCCGCTTGATCGATGCCTTGACCGTCTTGAAGTTGGTCAGCATGCCGCCCAGCCAGCGCTGGTCGACGTAAGGCATGCCGCAGCGCTGCGCTTCTTCGCGATCGATCTCGCGCGCCTGGCGCTTGGTGCCGACGAACAGCATCGTGCCGCCGTTGGCGGCCAGCTTGCGCACGAACTCATTCGCGTCCTTGTACATGCGGCAGCGTCTTCTCGAGATTGATGATGTGGATCTTGTTGCGCTGGCCGAAGATGTACGGGGCCATCTTCGGGTTCCAGAAGCGGGTCTGGTGGCCGAAATGGACGCCGGCTTCCAGCATCTGACGCATGGTCACGGACATGACTATCTCTCCAGGGTTAGGGTCCAGCGCATCCGCCGACGCCGTCCGGTCCCGCTTGGAGTCCGGTCAGCACCTTGGTCGGCGGTGTGCGCGATTTCTGCCGAGACGCATTTCGGGCGAGTTCGGCCAGCGCGTTCGCGCCAACGTCACCTTGCTATACCCGTCAATAGCCCGCCGCCTGAGCCCGGAACGAATCTCCGGACCGCCTGCGATAGCTTTCGATTTTCAAAGCACTAGGCAGCCCGATATTTAGCCACCTCGCGACCTTTCGCTCAGCCGACTTCCCGGACCCCCGCCATGACCATCACGATCAAGACGCCTGAAGACATGACAAGATGCGCGTCGCCGGCCGGCTCGCGGCCGAGGTGCTCGACTTCATCGCGCCGCACGTCAAGCCCGGCGTGACGACGGACGAGCTCGACCGGCTCTGCCACGACTTCATGGTCAACGTGCAGGGGACGATCCCGGCGCCGCTCAACTATGCGCCGCCGGCTACCTCCTTTCCCGAAGTCGATCTGCACCTCGGTGAACCATCGGTCTGCCACGGCATTCCCGGCGACCGCGTGCTGAAGCACGGCGACATCGTCAACATCGACGTCACGGTGATCAAGGACGGCTTTCACGGCGACACGAGCCGGATGTTCTTCGTCGGCGAACCCTCGATCGCGGCGCGGCGCCTGTGCGAGGTGACTTACGAGTGCATGTGGCGCGGCATCGCGCAGGTCCGGCCCGGGGCGCACGCTCGGCGACATCGGCCATGCGATCCAGACCTACGCCGAGGGCACGGCTACAGCGTCGTGCGCGAGTTCTGCGGCCACGGCATCGGCCGCATGTTCCACGAAGAGCCGCAGGTGCTGCACTACGGCCGCCCCGGCACGCTGGAGAAGCTCGTGGCCGGCATGACCTTCACGTCGAGCCGATGATCAACGCCGGCCGGCGCGAGCTCAAGCGAGCTGGCGGACGGCTGGACCATCGTCACGAAGGATCACAGCCTGTCGGCGCAGTGGGAGCACACCGTGCTCGTGACCGACACGGGTTACGAGGTCCTGACCCGTCTCCGCCGCCACGCCGGCACCGCCGCCGTTCGTGTCGCGGGAAGCTGACGCGCCGGCATGCCGCCCGAGGCCGCCGCCGCGTGACCGAATGAACGCATGTCGGATTCGCAGTTGCGCGGATCAGCCTGCGACGCTGCGCAACGTGATGCGTTGATCGACCGTTCTTCGAGGCGGCTGCGCTGCTGCGTCGAAGTCACTGCTGAAGGGCTACGCCCGAACGATCGATCGTCTCCTGCGCAACCTTGGCAGCGTACGACCGGCCTCGCGCAACATGCAGCGCTCGTCGCGGTCGGCGGCTACGGTCGCGGCGAGCTTTTCCCGCACTCCGACATCGATGTCCTGATCCTGCTCACCTGCGAGCCCGACGACGTCGCAGCGCGCCACGATCGAGAGTCTTCATCAGCCTGCTGTGGGACATCGGCCTTGAGCTCGGCCACAGCGTGCGCACGGTCGACGAGTGTCGTCACCGAGGCCCAGGCGACGTGACGCGTCCAGACAGCGATGCTCGAGAGCGCGCCTGATCGCGGGTCGCCCGACCGCCTGTTCGAGCGCTTTGTCGAGCGCCATGCTCGAAGTGCTCGACCGGCAGGCCTATTTCCGCGCGAAGGTCTCGAGCAGCGCCAGCGCCACGCGAAGTACGACGACATCGCCCTACAGCCTCGAGCCCAACGTCAAGGAGAGCCCCGGTGGGCTGCGCGACCTGCAGATGATCCTCTGGCTCGCGCGGGCGCCGGGCTCGGCACGCACCTGGACCGAGCTGGCGACGCCGCGGGCTGATCACGCAGCGACGAGGCCGACCTTGTCCGCGCCAGCGAACGCCGCCTGAGAACTGCGCATCGCGCCTGCCTGCACCTGGTGACCGGCCGGCGCGAGGATCGCCTGGTGTTCGACGTGCAGAACGCGGTCGCCGAGCGTGCCGGCTACCAGGCGACGCCAGCGCGCCGCGCGCAAGCGAAGTGCTGATGCAGCGCTATTACTGGTCGGCCAAGGCGGTCACCCAGATGAACACGATCGTGCTGCAGAACATCGAGCAGCGCCTGCATCTGCCGGACGAACCCAGCCGCGCCGCTGAACGAGCGCTTTCGTGGCGCGCAGCGAACTGCTCGAGGCCAGCGTGCGCCCGGCGCGCTCGACGCGACCCGACGCGCATCCTGCAGCGCGTTCCTGCTGTGGCACAGCGCCAGGAGCTGCACGGCATGTCGGCGCCGCACGCTGCGCGCGCTGTGGCATGCCCGAGTACGGATCGATCCCGCGTTTCGCCGCGATCCCGCCGACCGCGCGCCTTTCACGCAGATCCTGCAGCAGCCCGAGGGCGTCGCTGCACGAACTGCGGCGCATGAACCAGCTATCGCGTGCTCGGCCGCTACCTGCCGGTGTTCCGGCGCATCGTCGGGCAGATGCAGCACGATCTTTTCCACGTCTACACGGTCGATCAGCACATCCTCCATGGTGCTGCGCAACCTGCGGCGGTTCACGCTGCCCGAACACGCGCACGAATACCCGCTGTGCAGCCAGCTGATCACCGACTTCGAGAAGCCCTGGCTGCTGTACATCGCCGCCCTGTTTCACGACATCGCCAAGGGCCGCGGCGGCGACCACTCAGCGCTCGGGCGCGCGCGACGCTCGCCGATTCTGCCGCGACCACGGGCTTTCGCAGGAGGACGCCGCGCTGGTCGGGTTCCTGGTCGAGCACCACCTCTTGATGTCGCAGGTAGCGCAGAAGCAGGACCTGGCCGATCCGGACGTCATTCGCGCGCTTCGGCGACCTGCGTCGGCGACGAGCGCCACCTGACCGCGCTCTACCTGCTGACGGTCGCCGACATCCGCGGCACCAGCCCCAAGGTCTGGAACGCCTGGAAGGGCAAGCTGCTCGAGGACCTGTTCCGTCTGACCCGACGCCTGCTCGGCGGCGGCAGCGTGTCGACCCTCCGCCGTGCTCGAAGGGCGGAAGGAAGAAGCCCTGCGCATCCTCCGGCTCTACGGGCTGGCGGATAGCGCGCGCGAGACGCTCTGGAAGGAGCTCGACGTCGTCTATTTCCTGCGCCACGAGCGCGCAGGACATCGCGTGGCACACGCGATCGCTGTTCAACCGCGTCAGCCCCGACAAGCCGGTCGTCCGCGCGCGTCTTGCAAAGATCGGGGAAGGCGCCGAGGTGCTGATCTACGTGCGCGACCAGAAGGACCTCTTCGCGCGTGTCTGCGGCTACTTCGACAGCCGCAACCTGAGTATTCTGGACGCCCGCATTCATACGACACGGCACGGGTACGCGCTCGACACGTTCCTCGTCACCGACAACGGACACGCGCCCCACTATCGCGAGCTGCTGGCCCAGGTCGAGCACGAGCTGGCGGAGTGGATCGCGACCCGGCATGAACTGCCGCCGCCCGTGAAGGGCCGGATGTCTCGCCAGTCGCGTCACTTCCCGGTCACGCCCGCCGTGAACCTGCAGCCCGACGAACGCGGGCAGCACCACCTGCTCACCGTCGTCGCCACCGACCGCCTTGGCCTGCTGTACTCGATCGCGCGCGTGCTCACGCGGCACGGGCTCAACGTGCACACGGCCAAGGTGCTGACGCTGGGCGAGCGCGCCGAAGACGTGTTCCTGGTGTCCGGCGCCGAACTCAAGGAGTCGCGCAGCCAGCTCGAAATCGAGAACGACCTGCTGGAAGCATTGGCGCCCTAGGCGCGGCACTCCTCGTGTACGCGATCGGCTCCGCCGATCGCACGTGCACTTGGAGTGGCACGGCGCGCTGCGCGCGCCGCTCAAGACTATATGGTCGGCTGCGCTCTCGGAGCGGCCGCGCGCTCCGCCGAGTTACAGAAACATGCAAGGTGGATCCCCGCTTTCGCGGGAATGACGGCAGCCGCGTGCGCTAGTCGTCCGGCTGGCCTGCCAGTTCCGGAAAGAGCACCTCGGCGAATCCGAACCGGGTGAAGTCCTTGATCCGCATCGGATACAGGATGCCGTCCAGGTGGTCGCACTCGTGCTGCACGACGCGCGCGTGAAAGCCGCTGGCGACCCGTTCGATCGGGCGGCCGTCGAGATCGAAACCCCGTAGCGCAGGCTGCAGTAGCGCTCGACGATGCCGCGCAGCCCCGGCACCGACAGGCAGCCTTCCCATCCTTCCTCGAGCGCATCGGACAAGGGTTCGAATTCCGGATTGACCAGTATCGTCTGCGGGCACCGGATCGGCGTCGGGATAGCGCGGGTTGCGCATTTCCGGATCGGCGTAACCGAAAATGACGACCCGCAGCGGCACGCCGATCTGTGGCGCGGCGAGTCCGGCCCCATTTGCGGCCTGCATCGTGTCGAACATGTCCGCCACCAGGGATGTCAGTTCCGCCGTGCCGAAGTCTGGACCGGCTCCGACACGCGCAGCAGGCGCGCGTCCCCCATGCGCAGGATCTCGCGGATCACGGAGATTCAGCGAAGAAGGCCGCGAGGATGTTGACCGCGCGCATGATCGTCGCGCGCATGACGACCTCGAGTTCCTCGAGCTTGATCGCATGCAAGCTGTCCCCGCGCCCAGCCGCGTATTGACGACGACGGCCAGCGTGGCATAGGCGAGCTCGGCTTCGCGCGCGAGCGCTGCCTCGGGCATGCCCGTCATGCCGACCATGTCGCCGCCGTCGCGCGCGATACGCTCGATTTCGGCGGCGGTTTCGAGACGCGGGCCTTGCGTACATGCGTACACCCCGCCGTCCACGACGGGCTCCCCGCACGCCCGGGCCGCCGCCAGCAGCCTCGCCCGCAGAGCGGGCGTATAAGGCTCGGTGAAGTCCACGTGCGTGACCGGAACCTCCGAGCCTTGAAAAAAGTGCCGTTGCGGCTGTGCGTGTAGTCGATGATCTGGTCCGGCAGCACGAGTGCGGCCGGACCCAGGTCAGCGCGGATCCCGCCGACGGTCGCCACCGCGACGACGCCCTCGACCTTGAGCTTGCGCAAGGCCCAGATATTGGCGCGGTAGTTGATTTCGTGCGGCGCAAGCGTGTGACCATAACCGTGGCGCGCGAGAAAGACGACATCAACGCCGCCGAGTTGGCCGAAGGTCAATGCGCCGGACGGTTCTCCATACGGCGTACGCATCACCTGCCGGCGCGGAGCCTCGAGGGCGGAAAGTTTGGCGAGGCCGCTGCCTCCAATGATTGCGTACATCAGCCTTCCAGAATCTTCTTCAATCGGACCTCGTCGAGCACCGGCGACGCCGAGCTCGCTCGCCTTGTCGAGCTTGCTGCCGGCCTCGGCGCCGGCGACGACGTAGTCGGTCTTCTTCGAGACCGAGCCGGCCACCTTGCCGCCGGCCGCCTCGATGCATGTCCTTGCGCCTCGTCGCGGGTCCAGCGTCGGCAGCGTGCCGGTCAGCACGAAGGTCTTGCCGGCCAGCGCGCCTGCGCGCGCGTCGCCGGCAGCCGCCCTCGTTCCTTCCAGTGCACGCCCGCGGCGCGCAGCTGCTCCACCACCTCGCGGTTGTGCGCGCTCGGCGAAGAAGCGTGCGATGCTCTGCCGCCACGACCGGGCCGACGTCGGTCACCTCGCAGCAGCTGCTCCACGCGCGCGTTCATCAACGCGTCGAGCTTGCCGAAGTGCCGCGCCAGGTCGCTGCGCCGTCGACTCGCCGACATGGCGGATGCCCGAGCGCGTAGAGGAAGCGCGGCAGTGTCGTGCTGCTGCGCTCGCTCCAGCGCCGCCAACAGGTTGCCGCGCTCTTCTCGCGCCATGCGCTCGAGCCCGGCGAGCTGATCCGAGCCCGAGCTTGTAGAGATCGGGCAGCGTCCTGACGATGCCGCCGTCGACCAGCTGATCGACCAGCTTGTCGCCCAGGCCCTCGATGTCCAGCGCGCGCCGGCCGGCGAAATGCAGGATCGCCTGCTTGCGCTGCGCCGGGCAGAACAGGCCGCCGGTGCAGCGCAGTCGACCCCGCCCTCTTCGCGCACGACGCTCGAGCCGCACACCGGGCACGGCTTGCGGCATGCGGAAGACTTCGCCCCGTCGCGGTCGCGCGGTCGGGCAGCACCGCCGACGACCTCCGGGATCACGTCGCCGGCGCGCCGGACGATCACGGTGTCGCCGATCCGCACGTCCTTGCGGCGGATCTCGAACATCGTTGTGCAGCGTTGCGTTGCTGACCGTGACGCCGCCGACGAACACCGGCTCCAGCTTGGCCACCGGCGTGAGCTTGCCGGTGCGGCCGACCTGGACGTCGATGCCGTTCACCTGCGTCAGTCTGCTCCTGCGCCGGGTACTTGTGCGCCACCGCCCAGCGCGGCTCGCGCGATACGAAGCCGAGCTCGCTGCTGCAGAGCGCGGTCGTCGACCTTGTAGACGACGCCGTCGATGTCGAAGGGCAGGCGGTCGCGCTTCGCTGCGCGATCGCCGCGTGGAACGCGACCAGCGCCGTCGGCGCCCTGCGACGCGCCGGTGCTCGGCCGCGACCGGCAGGCCCATCGCGTCGAAGCGCGTCCAGCAGCCGCGCTGTGCGTCGGCGGGACATGCTCCAGCCCGCGACCTCGCCGAGGCCGTAGGCGAAGAAGCTCAGCGGCCGCTTGGCCGCGATCGCCTCGGCGTCGAGCTGGCGCACCGACGCCGGCGGCGGCGTTGCGCGGATTGACGAAGATCTTCTCGTTCTTGCGCCCCGCGATCAGCTCGCGCTGCCGCTCGTTCAGCCCTCGAAATCGTCGCGGCGCATGAAGACCTCGCCGCGCACCTCGAGCACCGGCGGCCGTGCACGCCTTGCAGTCGCAGCGGGATCGGCCGCGATGGTGCGCATGTTCTGCGTCACGTCCTCGCCGGTCTCGCCGTCGCCGCGCGTCGCCGCCTGCACCAGCACGCCGTCCTCGTAGCGCAGGTTGATCGCCAGGCCGTCGAACTTCAGCTCGGCCGCGTACTCGACCGGCGGGTCGCCCTCGCCGAGCCGAGTTCGCGCGCGCACGCGCGCATCGAAGGCCTCGCGCGCCGGCGGCGCTGGTGTCGGTCTCGGTGCGGATCGAGAGCATCGGCACCGCGTGGCGCACCTGCGGCAGACCGTCGAGCACGGCGCCGACCGACGCGCTGCGTCGGCGAATCGGGCGTGACGCAGCTCGGGATGGGCGGCCTCGAGCGCCTGCAGCTCCTGGAACAGCCGGTCGTATTCGGCATCCGGGAATCTCCGGCGCGTCGAGCACGTAGTAGCTGCGTGATCGGCGCCGCGCGATCTGCTCGCGCAGCCGGCGCGCCCGCTCGACCGGCGGCTCCGCGCGAGCCCATGCGGCATCTCAGGCCGCAGCTAAGAGCCGCCGCGCCGCGCGCCGAGCCGGCAGCGGATCGCCGGCTGCGTGCATCTGCTCGTACAGCTCGCCGAGCTGCGCCGCGATCGCGAAGTGGGCCTCGCGCTGCACCGGCCGCTGTTGTCGTCGACGACGCGCCCGTCCAGCCGAGCCGCCAGCTGCGTCGGCGGCGGCAAACTGCTTCGCCAGCGGCTGTCCCTCTGGCCGCACCAGCGGCACGTCGATCGAAATCGCCGCAGGCGCGGTCCGGTCATCGGCCAGCGCAGCCTGCGAGTCGAAGGTCAGCGTCAGGACCGGCTGCGCCGTTCGCCTCGCGCGGATCCCAGCGGCCGGGACACCACGCCAGGCACGAAGCCGCGTCGCCGCGCCGCTCGCTGCACGTAGCCGACGCTCCACGGCTCCCTGGGCGCCTGCAGGTCACCGCGATCTGCGCATCGTGCGCGCACACGAACTCGTCCAGCTCGCGCGCCTGCGCGACCAGCCGCGGCACGTCGGGCGCATCGAAGTCGGCATCCACGGCGAGCGCGATCTGCTGCGCCGCTGCGACGAACTCGGTATACGTCGATCTCGCTGAGCGCGCCGGTGCGGTGGCCAGCTGCACGCCGGCCAGCAGTTCGGAGTAGAAGCCGAAGCGGTCGGGCGCCGTCCATTGCTGCGACTTCGCGTCCCAGACCGCGAGGTGCGGTCGGCAGCGTCAGCTGCAGCCGTTCGAGCTGGCCGCGTGGCTGCCAGCGCCGCGACGCCGTCGATCGCGTGCGTGCACCGCAGTTCGATGACGAAGTCCAGCAGCGGATCCTCGATCCAGCCATCCGGCAGCGCGTAGGCGGCGGCGTCGCTGCGTTCGGCAGCGGATCGTCGGCTCGACCGTACGCCGGCTCGGTCGTCGACCGCGTGCAGCGGCCACCGCGTCGCCGAGCGCTGCGGCTCCGCCGCCGGCTGCGCATCGAGCGCGCGGCTCGATGCGCGCGGGCGCCGCTCTGCGCGGCGACGGAGCGCTCGGCGCCTGCGCCAGCGGGTCGCCGACCCCATGGCGCAGCGCGGCTTCAATCCGGCCACGCGTGCGGCGTTCCTGCCACTGCCATAGACCACGCCGCCAGCAGAGGATGCCAGCGACGGCAGTCAGCGCCCAGTGCAGGTCGCGTCATTGCGGCTCACGCCGCTTCGGCCGTGAGCCGCACGGCGCCTTCCATGTCGACCGCGACGATGCGCGAGACGCCCTGCTCCTGCATCGTCACGCCGATCAGCTGCTCGGCCATCTCCATCGCGATCTTGTTGTGGCGTGATGAACAGGAACTGCGTGTCGTCGGCTCATCGCTCGACCAGCTTGGCAGTAGCGCTCGGTGTTGGCGTCGTCGAGCGGCGCGTCGACCTCGTCGAGCAGGCAGAACGGCGCCGGGTTGAGCTGGAAGATCGCGAACACCAGCGCGATCGCGGTCAGCGCCTTCTCGCCGCCCGACAGCAGGTGGATCGTGCTGTTGCTTCTTGCCCGGCGGCTGCGCCATCACCTGCACGCCGGCGTCGAGGATCTCGTCGCCGGTCATCACCAGGCGCGCGGTGCCGCCGCCGAACAGCGTCGGGAACATGCGGCCGAAGTGCTCGTTGACCTGGTCGAAGGTCTGCTGCAGCAGCTCGCGCGTCTCGAGGTCGATCTTGCGGATCGCGTCCTCGAGCGTGGTGATCGCCTCCGCAGGTCGGCGTTCTGCGCGTCGAGGAAGCTCTTGCGCTCGCGCGACCTGGCCAGCTCCTCGAGCGCGGCCAGGTTGACCGCGCCCAGCGCCTCGATCTCGCGATCAGGCGCGTCGATCTCGGCCTGCAGGCCGCGCGCGCTTGACGCTGCCGCGTCGAGCTTGCCGCCCGAGCGCCGCCTCGTCGGCGCCGCGCTCCGCAGCTGTCGAGGTATACTGCGCGACGCCGAGCTGCGCCGCCTGCTCCTTCGAGCTGGAGCTCGGTGATCTTCTCGCGCAGCGGCTCGAGCTCGCGCTCGAGTGTCAGACGCTGTTCGTCGGTCGGCGCGCAGCTGCTGGCCAGTTCGTCGTATTCGCTGCGCGCGCTGCCGCAGCGCCGTCCTCGCGCTCGACCCGCTTGCCGAGCGCCGCCTGCGAGTCCCGCCCGCGCGGCACCGTCGTCGAGTCGGGCAGTTCGAGCTCCTGCACCGGCGTCGCCGCGATGTCGGCCTCGAGCGCTCGCGTCCGCCGTCGCGAGTCGCGCGCGTGCGTGACTCGCGCTCGCGCTCGCGACCGAGCGCAGCGCGAACTCGACTGCGCCTGCGCCTGCGCTCGAGCGCGCGCTGCTGCGTCGCGCGCGGCCCGCAGCGTCGCGCTCGGCCTGCTCGTGCGCCTCGTCGAGCCGCATGGCGCTCCTGCGGCGTCGCCGAGTTCGCCGTCGAGCTCCTCGAAGCGGCCTCGGCGTCGGCGCGCGTCGCGCGCAGTTCGCGATCGTGAGCCTCGATCTCGGCGCAGTTCGCCGCCGATCTGTTCGCTGCCGGTGCCGTGACCTGCTCGGTCGAGCTGCGCCAGGCGCAGCAGCTCGACCTGCGCGGATGCGCGCGGTTCGCGCAGCTCGCGCTTCGTGCCGGCTCAGCGGCCAGGCGCTCCGGCCTCGCGTAGCCGGCCTCGGCGCGCACCAGCGCTCGCTGCGCCTCGTCGGCGATCAGCCCCTGCGCGCGGATCTGCCTTGTCGAGGTTCTCGATCTCCTGGCGCGCGCGCCAGCAGGCCGGCCTGCTCGATCGTCGGGGCGTAGAAGCGCACCGCGTAGCGGCTGACCAGCTGGCCTTCGCGGGTCCATGATCACCTCGCCGTGGGTCAGCTGGCGCGGGCGGCGAGCGCGCGCGTCGAGGTCGGGCGCGGTGTACACGTTCGAGCCAGTCGCTGAGCAGCGCCTGCAGCCCGGCATCGCCCAGCTGCAGCAGGTCGGACAGGCGCGGCAGCGGGCGGTGCTGACCGCGTCGCGGCCATGCGCCGGCGGCGTGTAGAACGCCAGCCGCGCCGGCGGCGCGTCGCGGCGAAGGCCCGCACGCGTGTCGAGCCGGCCGACCTCCACGCTCTCGAGGCGCTCGCGCAGCGCCGCCTCGAGCGCCGTCTCCCAGCCGGCTCGACCTGAGGCGCCGAACAGACCGCGGCAGCGGTCGAGGCCGTGCGCGGCAAGCCACGGCTTGAGCCTGTCTCGGCCTCGACCTGTCCTGCACCTGCACGCAGCGCGGCCAGGCGGGCCTCGAGCCGAGTCAGGTCCTCCTGCTCGCTGGCTGCGCTCGTCGGAGTGCTGCTGGCGCTCGCGCGTCGTGTGTCGTCGACACGCGTCCGGCATTCGGCGCTGCTTCGACGTGCTGCCCGGCCAGCTCGCGTTCGAGCGCTGCGACCTGCTCCTGCAACGCGGCCAGCCGAGCCTCGTCGGGCGAGCCGATCGACGCGCTGCTCCTCGGCCAGGCGCTCGCGCCGCTGCTGCAGCTGGCGCCAGCTGTCGTCGACGTTGCGCTGCTCGGCCGCGGCCGCCTGGATCGCCTGCTCGCGACGATCGCCGCACTCGGCGCGCGCTGCCGTCATCGCTTCGCGCGCAGTCCGATAGGCCTCCTCGAGTCGCGGGCATCCGTCGTCGATGCTCGGCGCATCGCGCCTGCGCCTGCCGCCGAGCTCGCCGTGGCGTCTTCGATGCTGCTGCGTCAGCGCCGGCCGCGCGCGCCAGCAGTTCGCGTGCGCTCGCTCGAGCCGCCGTGTCACGCGTCGCCTTCAGCGTCTCGATCTGCGCCTGGCGAGCCGGTTGCGGCCCTCGACGACATAGCGGATCTCGCTCTCGAGCCGGCGACCTCGAGCGTTGCCTGCAGCAGCGCGCCCTGCGCGGCATGCAGCGCATCGCTGGCGCGCGTAGTGGGCCTGGTCGCACGTCTTCGAGCTCGCGCTCGGCGGGGCGCAGCTCGGCGACATGCGACTTCCAGCGCCGTCGTGCGCGTCGTCGATGTCGCGCGCTGCCTTGACGCGCTCCCCCTCGCGCCCCGCGTCGCGCGCGAGAGCCAGAGCAGCTGCTGCTGCTCGTCGTGTGCTGTCTGCAGCGTGCGGTAGCGGGTCGCGACCTCGGCCTGCTGCTCGAGCTGTCCGATCTGGCTGTCGAGCTCGCGCAGGATGTCCTCGACCCGCGTCAGGTTCTCGCGCGTGTCTGCCAGCCGGTTCTCGGTCTCGCGGCGACGCTCCTTGTACTTCGAGACGCCGGCCGCTTCCTCGAGGAACAGGCGCAGCTCCTCGGGCCTGCCTCGATGATGCGGGAGATCATGCCCTGGCCGATGATCGCGTAGGCGCGCGGACCCGAGGCCGGTGCCGAGGAACATGTCCTGCACGTCGCGCCGGCGCACCGGCTGGTTGTTGATGTAGTAGCTCGACGTGCCGTCGCGCGTCAGCACGCGCTTGACGGCGATCTCGGCGATACTGGTCCCAGGCGCCGCCGGCGCGGCCGTCGGCGTTGTCGAAGACCAGCTCGACGCTGGCGCGGCCGGCGGGCTTGCGGTTGCCCGAGCCGTTGAAGATGACGTCCTGCATCGACTCGCCGCGCAGCTCGCGGGCCTTGCTTTCGCCGAGCACCCAGCGCACGGCATCGATGACGTTGGACTTGCCGCAGCCGTTGGGGCCGACGACGCCGACGAGACTGGCCGGGGACTTGAATCGGGGTCGGGTCGACGAACGACTTGAACCCGGCGAGCTTGATCTGCCGAAGACGCACGAGTGGTTTGAGCGAGAAAGTGAGGAATCCGCCCCGGGCGCAACCGGTGACGAGCGCTGTTCCGAGTCTGCGCGGGGATGAAAATTGCATTCGTATAATAACAGCGCGCATCCTCATCGCTGCGGCGTCCCGCGCGCACGCGACTGCAAGCCGCGACTATGGCCACACGCCCCAGCAAGAAGCTCGAGACGTTTCGCCAATCCGGCGCCGCAGCGCGACTACCTTATCCACATCGAGGTCCCGGAGTTCACCTGCCTGTGCCCGCTGACCGGCCAGCCCGACTTCGCCACCCTCATCGCTCGATTACGTGCCCGACCGCCGCAACGTCGAGCTCAAGGCGCTGAAGCTGTACGTCTGGTCCTTCCGCAACGAGGGCGCGTTTCACGAAGCCGTCACCAACCGGATCCTCGACGACCTGGTCGCGGCCCTGGCGCCGCGCTTCGTCCGGCTGACCGCGCAGTGGTACGTCCGCGGCGGACTCTTCACGACTGTCGTCGCCGAGCATCGCAAGAAGGGCTGGAAGCCGCCCGTCGCCGGTCGACCTCGGACGGATCGCCGTCGAGGGCGCGCCGACGAAGGGCCGAACTTGAATCCGGATCTGCTCCGGCTGCAGCCCTACCCGTTCGAGCGCCTGCGCCAGCTGTTCGCGGGGACCACGCCACCGGCGCGGTCTCAGCCCGATCAACCTTTCGATCGGCGAGCCGAAGCATCCGACCCCGCGGCTTCATCTTCGAGGCGTTGACCGCTGCCTTGCCGGGGCTGGCGCAGCTATCCGGCGACGACCGGCGTGCCGGCCCTGCGCGAGGCGATCGCGGGCTGGCTGCGCGCGCCGTTTCGGCCTGCCGGCCATCGATCCCGGCAATCAGAGTACTGCCGGTCAACGGGACGCGCGAGGCGCTCTTCGCCTTCGCGCAGACCGTCGTCGATCGCTCGCGCAAGGCGCGCGTGGTGTCGCCCGAATCCCTTCTACCAGATCTACGAGGGCGCAGCGCTGCTCGCAGGGGCCGAGCCGGTCTTCCTGCCCACCACCGCGGAGGGCGGATTCCGCATGGCGTTCGAGCGCTGTCGCCCAGCGAGTGGGACGGCGTGCAACTGGTCTACGTCTGCTCGCCCGGCAACCCGACCGGACGCGTGATGACGCTCGACGAATGGCAGCAGCTCTTCGAGTTGTCCGACCGCTATGGCTTCGTCATCGCCTCCGACGAGTGCTATTCGGAGATCTACTTTCGACGAGGCACGCCCGCCGCTCGGCGCGCTGCAGGCGGCGCATGCGCTCGGCAACGACCGCTTCGAGCGGCTCGTCACCTTCGCCAGCCTGTCGAAGCGCTCGAACGCGCCGGGCCTGCGCACCGGCTTCGTCGCCGGCGATGCCGACGCATCCGCGCAATTCCTGCTCTACCGCACCTATCACGGCAACGCGATGAGCCCTCCGGTGCAGAGCGCCAGCATCGCGGCGTGGAAGGACGAGGCGCATGTGGTCGAGAACCGGCGGCTGTACGCGCAGAAGTTCGCGCAGGCGCACGCCGGTGATTGCGCGGCAGCTCGACCTGTGCGCATGCCGGACGCGGCGTTCTACCTGTGGGCGCGCGCGCCGATCGACGACGCCGAGTTCGCCCGGCGGCTGCTCGCCGCGACGAATGTGACCGTCCTGCCCGGCAGTTACCTCTCGCGCGACGTCGCAGGCCGCAACCCGGGCGCCGGCCACGTCCGCATCGCCCTGGTCGCCGAAGCCGGCCGAGGTCGCCGAAGCCGCAGAGCGCATCGCCGCCTTCCAACCCTAACGCAAGGATATTCGCCGATGTCACTCGAGCTGACGATCAATGACGCCTGGGAGCAGCGCGCGGCCTGACGCCGGACCGCTGCCGCCGCCGCGATACGCGACGCAGTCGACCATGCGATCGCCGACCTCAACGCCGGACGCGCGCGCGTCGCGAAGAAGCTGCGACGGCGCAATGGGTCACGCACCAGTGGCTCAAGAAGGCCGTGCTGCTGTCGTTCCGGCTCAACGACAACCGGTCCCGATCCACGCCGGCGAGCTGGGCTTCTACGACAAGGTGCAACCGAAGTTCTCGCACCTCGACGGCGAGCACATGCGCGCCACCGGCGTGCGCGTCGTGCCACCGGCGGTGGCGCGGCGCGGCAGCTATCATCGCGAAAAACGTCGTGCTGATGCCTTCTTACGTCAACATCGGCGCATACGTCGACGAAGGCACGATGGTCGACACCTGGGCCACCGTCGGTTCGTGCGCGCAGATCGGCAAGAACGTCCACCTCTCCGGCGGAGTCGGCATCGGCGGCGTGCTCGAACCGCTGCAGGCCAATCCGACGATCATCGAGGACAACTGCTTCATCGGCGCCCGCTCGGAGGTCGTCGAAGGCGTGATCGTCGAGGAAAACGCGGTGCTCGGCATGGGGGTCTTCATCGGGCAGAGCACCAAGATCTTCAACCGCGAGACCGGCGAGATCCTCTACGGCCGCGTCCCGGCCGGCTCGGTGGTCGTCGCCGGCTCGCTGCCGTCGCGCGAGTGCAACCTCTATTGCGCGGTCATCGTCAAGCAGGTCGACGCGAAGACGCGGGCCAAGACGAGCATCAACGAATTGCTGCGGACCTAGGCGCCGCTGGGGCGGCTACGTCGTCCGCCCTTCGCGACCGCGCCGGAGTCGCCCGGCGGCCAGTGACTTTCTTTGTCTTCGCCAAAGAAAGTCACCAAAGAAAGGCGACCGCACGAGGCCGGCCTTCGGGTTCCCTTGCGCTGCAGGGCGTCAGCGGGCCTGCGCGCCGCGCCCTGCGAGCGCTCAGGCAGGCAGGCCCCAGAGCCCCCGCACCCACTGCGCTGCCCGGCGCCTTCGAAGGCATCCCACCGCGCGTCGCCGGTTGGCATGTCGCCGCAGTGAGTCCGCTCGAGGACGCCGCGCAGCGCGGCGGCAGCGGGGAGTGCCGGGCGCGTGTCTGAGCCCGTGGCGCGCTGCAGCGTGATCGGGCGAGTTTCGCGCACGGCCCGCCCGCGGCCCCGAGCAGCACAAGGGCACCCGGAGGGCGCCTTCGTGCGGCGCGCTTTCTTTGGTCACTTTCTTTGGCAAGACAAAGAAAGTCACTCGCCCCCGCGGCGTGAGCCGGCTCGGTCGGTGAACGGCGACGAAGCAACCGCGCAGCGTCGCGCTTCCGGCACAGCCGCGCGGCAGCGCCAGATGCCACCTTCTGGCCTCTTTTCATCCGATCAGACGGATTCGCAAGCGCCCGCCTGCCGCCGTATGCTGTGAACTCCGCAGCCCGAGGTCGCCCCGTCATGTCGGCACACCACCACGTCGCTCGAGCGCCTGTTCGGCCTGATGGCCGAGAAGCAGGCATCCGACCTGTTCCTCTCGGTCGGCTCGCCCATCACAATCAAGATCAACGGGGTGTGCGTTCCGATCAACCAGGAACGCCTCGCGCCCCAGGCGATCGTTTCGCTGCTCGCCGAGCGCCTGACCGACTCGCATTTCCGGGAGCTCGAGGACTCGCGCGAGCTGAACATCGGCCTGCCGGTGCAGGGCATCGGCAGCTTCCGCCTGTCCGCTTTCCTGCAGCGCGGCTCGATCTCCGCGGTCGTGCGTTATATCCCGCACGACATTCCGAAGCTGGATTCGCTGCATCTGCCCGAAATGCTGAAAGATCTGGTCATGGAGCGCCGCGGCATGATCCTGGTCGTCGGCGCGGCAGGCTCCGGCAAGTCGACGACGATCGCCTCGATGCTCGATCACCGCAACGAGCTCACCACCGGGCACGTGCTCACCTTCGAAGACCCGATCGAATTCCTGTTCCGCAACAAGAAGTCGATCATCAACCAGCGCGAAATCGGCTCCGACGCGCGCACGCTGCAGGCGGCCCTGCGCAGCGCGATGCGACAGGCGCCGGACGTGATCTTCATCGGCGAGATCCGCGACCGCGACACGATGAGCGCGGCGCTCGCCTACGCGATGTCGGGCCACCTGGTCGTCGCCACGCTGCACGCGACCAACAGCTCCCATGCGCTGAATCGGGTCATCAGCTTCTATCCGCCGGAAACGCGCCAGGCGTTCTTCCAGGACCTCTCGGTCGCGGTCAAGGCGATCGTGTCGCAACGACTGGTGCGATCCAAGCGCGGGGGCCGCGTGCCGTCGGTCGAAGTGCTGATGAACACGCGCCACATCGCCGACCTGATCGAACGCGGAGATGTCCAGGCGATCAAGGAAGCGATGGAGCAGAGCCTTGCTCCCGAGAGCATGTCCTTCGAGCAGAGCCTGTACGCGCTGATCCAGGCCGACCAGATCACGCGCGAGGACGCGCTTGCCGCGGCCGACTCTCAGAACAACCTGCTGTGGTTCATCAACAATGCCGGCAAGGCCCGTGCGCAGATGCAACGCGAGCGCGAGGAAGACGGGCTCGGACGCGTCGTTCTCCGAGTTCACGCTGAACATCTGACCGCCCCGCTGGCGCAGCAGGCCGCCGCTACAATCCGCGCGCTTCGCACGTGCACCGTTGCTGCGTGCGGCCGCACGCATGCACGCCACCCTCGAACTCGCCCGCGAGCTGATCTCCCGACGGTCCGTCACGCCTGACGATGGCGGCTGCCAGCCGCTGGTCGCCGCGCGGCTGGCCCCCTTGGGCTTCGCTGCCGAGACCATCGCCGGCAACGGCGTGACCAACCTCTGGCTGAGGCGCGGCCGCAGCCGCGCCGGTACTGGTGTTTGCCGGCCACACCGACGTGGTTCCGACCGGCCCGCTGGACCAGTGGCACTCCGACCCCTTCACGCCGACGATGCACGGTGGGCTTCTCTTCGGACGCGGAGCCTCCGACATGAAGAGTTCGATCGCTGCCTTCATCGTGGCCGCCGAAGAGTTCGTGCGCGCGCATCCAAGTCACCGTCGGATCGATCGCGTTGTTGCTGACATCGGACGAGGAAGGGCCCGCGACCGACGGCACGACGAAGGTGGTGGAAGCGCTGCGCGCCCGCGGCGAGACGATCGACTACTGCATCGTCGGCGAACCGACCTCGGTGGACCGTTTGGGTGACACGATCAAGAACGGCCGGCGCGGCTCCCTGTCGGGACGGTTGACCGTGCGCGGCGTGCAGGGGCACGTCGCCTACCCTCACCTTGCCCGCAATCCCGTCCACATGCTCGCGCCGGCGCTGGCCGAGCTCGCCGCCACCCGCTGGGATGACGGCGACGAATTCTTTCCGCCGACGACGTTGCAGGTCTCGAACATCCACGCCGGCACCGGCGTCGGCAACGTGATACCCGGCACCTGCAGCGTCGACTTCAACTTCCGCTTTGCCCCGGCATCGACGGCAGAGTCGCTGCAGCAGCGCGTGACCGATCATGCTGCGCCGGCATCAGGTCGAGCACGATCTGGAGTGGACCCTGGGAGCGCAGCCCTTCCTGACGCCCCGCGGCGAGCTGTCGCAGGCGCATCGGTGCGCGCCATCGAGCAAGTGACCGGCAAGGAGTCCGAACTTTCCACCACCGGCGGCACCTCCGATGGCCGCTTCATCGCCACCTTCTGCCCGCAGGTGATCGAGTTCGGCCCGCCCAACGCCACCATCCACAAGATCAACGAACAGATCGCCGTGGCTGACCTTGAACCGCTGAAGAACATTTACCTAGGCACGCTGGTGCGCCTGCTGGCCGTGGAATAGACCATGACGACACTGATCGACGCCCAGGCCAACCTGCGCACGCTGCGCGACGTATTGCGCTACGCGGTGACCCGTTTCAACGAGGCCGAGCTTTCCTTCGGCCACGGTCAGGGCGACGCCTTCGAGGAGGCAGCGTTCATCGTCATGCGCACGCTGAAGCTGCCGACCGAGCGGCTCGAGTTCTTTGCGGATGCGTACCTGACCCACGCGGAGATCCATGAGCTGCTCCAGCTCATCGACCGGCGCGTGAAGAAGCGCGCTGCCGGCGGCCTACCTGCTCAACGAGGCGTGGCTGCGCGGCTACAAGTTTTACGTCGACGAGCGCGTGATCGTCCCGCGCTCGTACATCGGCGAACTGCTCGACGGGGGCCTGGCGCCATGGGTCCAGGACCGCAGTGCCGTCGGCGATGTGCTCGACATGTGCACCGGGTCGGGCTGCCTCGCAATCATGGCGGCCGACGTGTTCCCGAACGCCAAGGTCGACGCCGCCGACATTTCCGCTGACGCACTGACCGTGGCTCGCCGGAATATCGACGACTACCAGCTGCAGGGACGCGTGAACCCGGTCAAGACCGATCTCTTCGCCGCACTCGGGACGAAGCGTTACGACGTCATCCTGTGCAATCCGCCGTACGTGACCGAAAGCGCGATGGCGAAGCTGCCCCCGGAGTACTTGCACGAGCCCAAGCTCGCGCTGGCGGGCGGCGCCGACGGAATGAACCTGGTGAAGACTGTCGTGCGCCAGGCGCGCGGACACCTGAAGCGCGGCGGCCTGCTGATCGTCGAAGTCGGTGACGGCCGCGCCGCCGCCGAGAAGACCTTTGGCGATCTCCCGCTCACGTGGCTGACGACCAGCGCCGGCGATGACATGGTGTTCCTCGCCCGGCAGGAAGAGCTGCCTTAGCGGCTCGCCTGGGGTCCTCGCCCGGACGTTGCCGATGCCGCGCGACGCGTCAATGATGACGCCGGGGCTCGCAAGCACTCCGCCAGACGCAACGGGCTCTGACGACTTCCTTCATATGCTGAGGCTCATCGACGTCTCGATCGCACGCGGTACCCGGACCCTGTACCGCGGCGTGTCGCTGATCGCCCGACCCGGCGAACGCGTCGGACTGGTCGGCGCCAACGGCTGCGGCAAGTCGAGGCTGTTCGCCGCGGTTCAAGGCGAACTCGGGCTCGAGGCGGGCAGCATCGAGGCGCCCCGACCCTGAACGCATCGCGCACGTCGCGCAGGACATCGAGGTCGAGCCAGGCGAGCGCCCTGGACTATGTCCTGGCAGGCCATGCGCCACTGATGGCGGCGCGCGCCGAGCTGGCCGTAGCCGAGTCCGAACACGACGAGATGCGACTCGCGCACGCGCACGCGGCGCTCGCCGAACTCAACGAAGGGGCGATCGCCGCCGCGGCGCAGGCCGTGATGCACGGCCTCGGCTTCGCCGCCTCCGACGGGGCGCGACCCGTCACGCGCGTTCTCCGGCGGCTGGCGCAACCGGCTGGCGCTGGCGCGGGCGCTGCTGCGCCCGGCCGATCTGCTGCTGCTCGACGAACCGACCAACCATCTCGATCTCGACTCCGTCGTCTGGCTCGAGTCCTGGCTGCGCCGCCAGCCGGCGACCGTGCTCGTCATCTCGCACGACCGCGAGTTCCTCGATCGCATCGCCGGAGTCGATCTGGCACGTCGATCAGAGCACGATACGGCGCTACGCAGGCGACTACAGCGCCTTCGAGCTCGCCTGGCTCGAGCAGCAGAAGCAGCAGGACGCCGCCGCCAAGGCCTATGCGCGGACAGCCGCACACCTGCAGAGCTTCGTCGACCGTTTCCGGGCCAAGGCGACCAAGGCACGCCAGGCGCAGAGCCGGCTGAAGATGCTCGAGCGCCTGACCGTCATCGAACCGACCCGGGCGCGCCGCGAGTGGCGGTTCGAGTTCCCGGAGCCGGTCCGCACACCCGAGCGGCTGCTCGATGCCGAGGGCATGGCGCTTGGCTATGGTGCACGCACAGTGCTGGCCGACGTCACGCTCAGGTGCGCGCGGGCGACCGCATCGGCATCCTCGGTGTCAACGGTGCCGGCAAGTCGACGCTGGTCAAGGCGATCGCGCGCGAGCTTGAGCCGCTCGGCCGGCGAACTCCGCCGCGGGCAAGGTCTCGCGATCGGCTACTTTGCACAGCATCAGCTCGACCAGCTGCGCGCGGACGAGACGCCGCTGGCGCACCTGCGCGCGCCTGGCGCCCGATGCCCGCGAGCAGGAGCTGCGCGACTTCCTTGGCACCTATCGCTTCTCGGGCGAGATGGCGACCGCACTGCTGGGCCCGATGTCGGGCGGCGAAAAGGCGCGGTGCGCGCTGGCGCTGATCGCCTGGCAGCGGCCCAATCTGCTGCTGCTCGACGAGCCTACCAACCATCTCGACATGGAGACGCGCGAAGCGCTGACGGTCGCGCTGTCGTCGTACGAAGGCGCACTGCTGCTGGTATCGCACGACCGGCACCTGCTGCGCGCGACCTGCGATCAGCTCTGGCTGGTGCACGACGGGCGCGTCGCTGCCTTCGACGGCGACCTCGACGACTACGCGGCACTGGTGCTGGCGAGCCGACGCGACCGCACCGACGCCGGCGGCGAGCATCCGATGCGCCCAACCGCCGCGAGCAGCGCAAACAGGAGGCCGCCGAGCGGCAACGCCTTGCCAGCGCGCGCCGGCCTTTGCAGTCGCGGCTGACGCGAGCTGAAGCAGGATCTGGCGAACATCAGCGGCGAACTGCGCGAACTCGACGCGCAACTGGCCGACCCGACTTCTATCACGCCGGCGACGAGGCGCTGGTCGCGGAAGCCCTGAAACGGCGCGGCGAACTGTCGCGCAAGGTCGAAGCGCTCGAGGCGCAGTGGCTCGAACTCACGCAGGAAATCGAGGCGATCGAATGAGACGGACCCACGGACCCGGACCCAAGCGCCTACGCGAATGCGAAGGAGCGGCTCGATGACTGCGCCGCTGGCCGGACTGCGCATCCTCGACCTCACGCGCCTGCTGCCTGGCCCGGCGGCGACGATGCATCTCGCCGATTTCGGCGCCGACGTCATCAAGGTCGAAGACACCGGCGACGGCGACTACATGCGCGACTTCGAGCCGCAGGTGGCGAATGCGCGAGGCATTGCGCGTAACCCGGCCTTCGAGGCCACCAACCGCGGCAAGCGGTCGCTCGCGATCGACCTCAAGCACCCGCGCGGCCGCGAACTGCTGCTGCAACTCGTGAGCCAGCGCCGACGCCTTGATCGAGAGCTTTCGCCCGGCGTGCTCGCGCGGCTGGGCCTGGGCTGGGAAGCGTTGCATGATCGCAATCCGAGGCTTCGTGCTGTGTTCGCTCTCCGGCTACGGCCAGACCGGCCCGTGGGAGCACGGGCGGGACATGACATCAACTACATCGCCGTGAGCGGCGTGCTGGACCAGATCCGCACCGAAGGCCGTCCCGCGATACCGAATCTGCAGCTTGGGAGATCTGCTGGGCGGCGCACTTTCCGCGCTCGCCGCGCTGCTGATCGCGCTGCTGGCCGCGCAACGCACCGGCCGAGGGCCGCTGGGTCGACGTGGCCATGACCGAGGCGCTGCTGGTGCACCACTACTTTCCCCATGCGGAGCTCGACGCCGGGCAGGATCCTGTTGCCGGGCGAGCACGCTGCTGACAGGCGGGGCCGCCTGCTACCGCGTCTATGAAACCGCCGATCGCCGCCACCTGGCCGTCGGCGCGCTCGAGACTAAGTTTTGGGAACGGTTCTGCGACGCAATCGGACTTGCCCGATCTGCGCGCGAATCACTGGGCACACGGCGAGGAGCCCGGTTCAGAGGAAGCCGGGCGCACGATCGACCATGGTCGCGAGTCGCGGATACTTGCGCCGCCCTCGCTCGAGGACTGGATCGACGCTTTCGCAAGCTGTCGACGCCTGCGTTGACGCCGGTTCTTACGCCGGCCGAAGCGCTTGCGCACGAGCAGGCCGCCGCGCGCGGCGTCGTCCGCGCGGCAGGGCGAAGTCACCGAAGTCGGCCCGCTTGCCGCATCAGCCGGCCACGCGTTGCAGCGCGTGCCGGCGCCCCGCGCCGGCCAGCACACGTGCCTGCTGCTCGCCGAGTTCGGCCTCGGCGCGCGCGAGATCGACGAACTGCTGTCGCCTCGACGTCGTGAGGAGCACCGCATGATCGAACGGCGCCGTCTGCTGCTGATGCGTCACGGCGCGGTCGATTACTTCGACCCGCACGGGCGCCCGTACCCGCCCGACGAGGTGCCGCTGACTGCCGCCGGCATCGAGCAGGCCCGCGCGGTGGGTGCTGCCATGCTCACAGCCGGCATCAGGATCGATCGCGCGATCACCAGCGGCCTGGCGCGCACGCGCCAGACCGCTTCGCACGTCCTGGCGGCGGAGGCCCCGCCCACCGCTCGAGCACTGGGCGGAATTGAGGAAATCCGGCCCGGCCACCTGCCGAGCATTGCCGAGCCGATCTGCGCGCCGCATTCACTCGACGCTTTCGAGGGGCCAGCGCCGCGTGAAACGCGCTTTCTGCAGGGCGAGACAATCGGCGAGATGCTCGACCGCACGATTGCCGGCCCTGCAGCGCCTGCTTGCAGCGAGATGACTGGGATACTGCGCTGCTGTGCTGCACGGCGGAGTCAACCGCGGGCTGCTCTCCTGGTTCCTGACCGGGCAGCCAGTCTTCCTCGGTGGGCTGGCGCAGGACACCGGTTGCCTCAATATCATCGATGTCGGCACCGAGCCCGCGACAGTGTCGTGCGTGTCGTGAATTTCTGCCCGATCGATACGCTGCAGACAACGACCCGGTTTCGACGATGGAACATCTGCTCGAGAAATAACTCAGGCTGCGCACGCGTGCGCGGCGATCTCCGGGGACATCGCATGAATCAACTTGGTGCCGTGACCGGACGCCATGCGTTCGATGTCGAACGCCTGCCGCCCACCTCGAGCAGCACCTGCCGGATTTCGCGGGCCGCTCGAGGTGCAGCAGTTCCAGGGCGGGCAATCGAACCCCACGTACCTCTCACGACGCCGACGGCCAAGTATGTGATGCGCAGCAAGCCGGGTCCGGCGGCCAAGCTGCTGCCGTCGGCACATGCGGTCGAGCGCGAGTTCCATGTCATGCGGTCGCTGGCCGCGCAGGGCATCCCGGTCCCCTGGACGCTGCTGCTGGTCGAAGACGAGAGCGTGATCGGCCGCGCTTTCTACCTGATGCAGCATGTGGAAGGCCGCATCTTCTGGGACCAGTCGCTGCCCGAGCTCGGCCGCGCCGATCGCGCCGCCATCTATGACGAGATGAACCGCGTGATCGCGCGCGCTGCATTCGGTCGACGTCGAGCGCGCGGGCCTCGCGGATTACGGCAAGGCCGGCAACTATTTCGAGCGCCAGATCGGCCGCTGGAGCAAGCAGTACCGCGCCTCGGAGACCGAGCGCGTCGAGGCGATGGATCGGCTGATCGAATGGCTGCCGCGGACATATCCCTGCGGGCGACGAGACGACGGTCGTCCATGGCGACTACCGGTTGGACAATCTGATCTTCCATCCGACCGAGCCTCGCATCGTCGCGATCCTCGACTGGGAGCTGTCGACGCTCGGGCATCCATTGGCCGATTTTTCCTATCACTGCATGAGCTGGCACATCCCGCCGGGCGGGTTCCGCGGCATCGCAGGCCTCGATTACGCCGCGCTTGGCATCCCCGATGAGAAGGAGTACATCCGCCGCTACGGCGAGCGCACCGGCCGAGCGGCGATCCAGAACTGGAATTTCTACCTCGCGTATAACCTGTTCCGGATCGCCGCGATCCTGCAGGGCGTGTACAAGCGCGCCACCGAAGGAATCGCGTCGTCGAATGACGCGGTCAAGCACGGAGAAAACGCGCGCGCGCTGGCCGAGCTGGGCTGGCGCTACGCACAGCGCGCCTGAAGCCCCGCCGCAAACGATGAGCCTCCTCGAACCCAAGCTCACCCCGAGCGCGATCGTCCGCCACCTCGACCAGTACGTCGTCGGGCAGGACGATGCCAAGCGGATCCTCGCGGTGGCCGTCTACGCGCACTACAAGAAGATCGCGCGTTCGCAGCTGGATGGCCTCGAGATCACCAAGAGCAACGTGCTGCTGGTCGGGCCCACGGGCACCGGCAAGACGCTGATGTGCGAGTCGCTGGCGCGCCTGCTCAAGCGTGCCATTCGTGACCGCCGATGCGACCTCGCTCGCGCAGTCGCGCTACGTCAACGACGAAATCGAAGCGATCCTCGAGCGGCTGCACGACAAGGCCGAGGGCGATGTCGCGCGCACGCAGCAGGGCATCGTCTTCATCGACGAGATCGACAAGCTGCGCTCGGCCGCCGATCGGCGGCGGCCTCGGGCGAAAGCGTGCAGCACGCGCTGCTGAAGATCATGGAAGGCGCGCCGGTCAGGCTGCGCAACGGCGCAGTACCTCGACACGACGAACGTGCTGTTCATCTGCGGTGGCGCCTTCGTCGGGCTCGACGAGATCATGTCGCAGAGCCACGGCTTCGGCTTCGTCGCCACCTCCGACGACGACAACCAGCGCATCCTGACGCGGCTCAACGCGCGCGTGAAACCGACCGACCTCGTCGAGTTCGGGCTGATCCCGGAGTTCACCGGTCGGCTCGCGATCGTCGCGCGCTTCAGGACCTGACGCGCGACATGCTGGTGCGGATCATGACCGAGCCGCGCAACTGCATTTACCGGCAGTTCCAGGCGATCCTGAAGAACGAGGGCGTCGAATTCGTCGTCGCGCACGCGCGCGTTCGAGGAGATCGCCGACCTCGCGATCGAGTACAAGTCCGGCGCGCGAACCCTGCGCGGACTGTTCGAGGAACTCATCACCCCGGTGCTGTACGCGGTTCCGGACCATCCGGAAGTCAGGCGCGTGGAGATCAACTCGCTTTTCGTCGAGCCGCGCTACTTCCGCGCGCCGCCTGCCCATAGCACGGGCGAGCGGCCACCGACTGACCTCGCTCGCCGCGCGCCCGTCGCGTCGTGTTCGGGCTGGCGCTGGCGAGTTTCGTGCTCTCGTTCTTCCATCGCACCGCGCCGGCGGCCATCGCCGGAGAACTGACGCGCGCGTTCGACATCAGCAGCACCGTGCTGGGCACGCTCGCCGCCACCTATTTCTATGTCTATACGGTGCTGCAGATTCCGGTCGGAGTGCTGGCCGACACGCTGGGGCCGCGCAAGCTCCTCGCTGGCCGGTTCGGCGATCGCCGCCGCCGGTTCGCTCCTCTTCGCATTGGCGCCGGCCTGGGAGATCGCTGCCGTCGGTCGCACGCTGGTCGGCATCGGCGTGTCGGTCGCCTTCATCTCCGTGCTCAAGCTCTCGGCGGTCTGGTTTGCTCCGAACAGGTTCGCCACGCTCGCTGGCGTCACGATGTTCGCCGGCAACCTCGGCGCGGTGGTCGCCGGAGCGCCGCTGGCCTGGATCGTCACGCAGACCTCATGGCGCTCCGTGTTCGTTGCGTTGGCGATCTTCTCGGGTCTGCTCGCGATCGCCACCTGGCTTCGCGTGCGCGACCGCCCGGAGGAACTGGTCTTCGCTGCTGTCAATCCGTCGACACCCACCACGGCGCACGTGCCGTGGATGACTGCGTCGCACGCGTGCTGGCAAATCCGGCCACCTGGCCACCGTTCGTCGTCAACCTCGGCGTCGGCGGCAGCTTCCTGGCGTTCGCCGGGTTGTGGGCGGTGCCCTATCTGCAGCAGGTGCACGGCATGACGCGCGTAGACGCCGCGCAGCATTCGAGTCTGCTGCTGCTCGGTGTCGCTTTCGGTTCGATGGCGATCGGCGTCATCTCCGACCGGCTACGTAGCCGGCGCGGCGTCATGCGCGTAGCAGTACTCCTCTACACGCTGTCCTGGTTGCCGTGGCTCGCTCACGTGCGCATGGCCACAGTGGGCCACACTCGCCTGGTTCCTGCTGATGGGCCTGCTGATCCCGGGCTTCACGCTCTCGTGGACGATCGCCAAGGAGGCCAATCCCCCGCAGTACTCCGGCATAGCTACATCGGTCGTCAATACCGGCATCTTCCTCGGTACCGGCATCCTTCAACCATTGGTTGGATGGGTGCTTGACCAAGGCCGTGTGCAAGGCGACGTAGTCGCAGCGTGGGATCGTGCGCTGCTGGTCCTTGCTGCGGCAGCATTGATGGCCTTTCTTACCTCATTACTGCCGACTCACCGTCCGACCGCGGCTCACTGACGCTTCGAAAGACTTTGCGTGACACGGGGTGTGGAGGTGTACTGCCGCAGGACCACCGGCGTCTCCAGCAACAACCGCCCATTATGGCTGCACCTGCCGCCAGTAGCGTTCGACCGCCACGACGTCAACGCCACCGAGTGCGCTACCGGTGGTCTGGCTGACACGCATCGGTCCCGGCGGCACTGCGCATGCCGGGGCCGAGGCGTCCAGCACATTGATCTCGAGGCGGGAATCACTCAGGTGCTGGACTGTGGCGAGCCACACCGGGATAGCTGCAGTCCCGCACGCGGTCACTGCGACTGAGCCGGCGCCTGCCGCGTGCACCGCGGCCACTATGGCATTGAGGTCGTTAAACGAGCGCTGCGCAACGACCACGGCATGCGGATGTACTGCCACCTGCACCGCCGGAGACGATGCGGTTGCGCCGGATGCCGCCATGAAGGTAAGGAGCGAGACGCCGGCGAAAGTTCGTACCGATGAGCGGACGGCGTTGATCCGAATCTTCATCTGCTTTTCCTTCGAGGGTTGGCCACCATGTGGCGGAGGATTTAAAGTGGCGCCATTGTTGGCAGCCCTCCCCGTTTCTCTCAAACGACCTTTTCTTGCCGCAGGCATGAGCTGAGCTAATGGATCGCCAGCGCGCACCCCGACTGTCACTCGACCTGCTGCGCGGTTTCCGCGCCGCCGCCCGTCACCTGAGCTTCACTCGCGCCGCACGCGAACTCTTCGTCACCCAGCCCGCGATCAGCCACGAAGTCAAGACGCTCGAGGAGCAGCTCGGACGGCCCCTGTTCCGGCGTGTCAATCGTTCGCTGCAGCTGACGCAGACAGGTGAAGAGCTGTATCGCGCGATCGACGAGGCGTTGAACCTGATCGATGGCGCCACACAGCGTGCCTCGGGTCCGTGGCGAACGCTGTCGGTCACGACCACCGTCGCATTGGCATCGACCTGGCTGGTGCCGCGCCTGCCGCGCTTCGCACAGAAGCACCCCGAGATCGACCTGCGCGTCGTTTCAAGCAACGACGCGCTCGACCTCAAGCGCGAGCACATCGATATCGCGATCCGCTTCGCCACGCTGCAGATGGCACCGCCGTCCACCGACAAGCTCTTCGACTACAGACAGTTCCCGGTCTGTTCCCCCGCCCTCGCGCAGAATCGCCGCAAGCCACTGCGCACGCCTGCCGACCTCGCGCACCACGTGCTGATCGACTTCGAGACGATCGTCTACGGCAAGCCTTGGTACGACTGGCAGCGGTGGTTCGAGGCGATGGGGCTGCGCGGCATCAAGAGTGCCGGCTGGCTGCGCTTCTCGCACTACGACCAGGTGATCGAAGCGACGCGCAAGGGAACCGGAGTGGCTGTCGGCAAGTGGCCGCATCTCAGTGATCACCTGCGTGCCGGCGAGTTGGTCGCCCCATTGGGCGAGTCGGGAGCGGTGACCGTCGGCGCCTTCTACCTCGAGCTTGCCGAGACTGCGCAGCGCGAAGTCGCGGAAGTGTTCCTGGCCTGGCTGCGCGAGGAGGCCCGGCGCGACGCTGACCCGTTCTCGCCCAAACGGGTGGCGCAGCGCAAGCCCGGTTCGTCACGCACGCTCTGAAGCCTGCGCGGTCGCTCGGGGATCAATTGCAGGGCGCAGGCGAACGCCTCTCGAGCACCGGACGGTCCGATCGATTGCCGTCGGATCGAGCACCGTTCAGAATGCTCGACGCCCAAACTTCAGCATTGGACCGACGTGAGCAAGGCATTGGAAAAGGTCAAGGAAGAGCTCCTGGCGCTGCTACCGCCAACCATCTTCTTCTTCATCGCATTACACATCCTCGGAGTCGTCCGCGCTCTGATGACGAAAGGCACCGGACTGCCCCTTACGTCGTCGGCACAGATCGCGGTCGGCGCGCTGATCCTCGGCAAGGCCGTGTTGCTTGCCGACCTGTTGCCGGCAATCAACCGTTTTCCGGACAAGCCACTGGCCTACAACGTTGCCTGGAAGTCAGTGATCTATTTTCTCGTCGCGACGCTCATTCACTACCTGGAGCGCCTGATCGATTTCTGGAAGGAGGCGGGCAGCTTCGCCGCGGCCAACCAGAAGCTGCTTGAGGTCATCGTCTGGCCGCACTTCTGGGCCTTGCAGATCATCCTGCTCGTCCTGATCCTCAATTACTGCGTGATACGCGAACTCGGTCGTGTCCTTGGGGCGGGCAAGATGATGGCGATGTTCTTCGGGAGTCGAGGCAGCGCCGCCGTCTGAGAGCGCCAACGACGAATTGTTCACAGACCCTCCGGCAGCGGAATCCACTCGTCAGCATCCGTGGCCGGCAATGGGATGCGTCTTTCCGACCAGTCACGCTTTGCCTGCTCGATGCGCTCGCGACGCGACGAGACAAAGTTCCACCAGACGTGTCGCTGGCCGACCGGGTCGCCACCGAGGAGCATGACCGTGGACTGCGCGCTTGTCCTGAACGACAGCGCGGCACCCAATCGAGCAATGGCCATCGTCTTGGCGCCGATCGGCGATCCGATCACGTCGATCGATCCTGAAACGACGTAGAGCGCGCGCTCCATGTATGCGGCAGGCAGCTCGAACGTGGCTCCGGGCTCCATCTCCAGGTGCGCGTAGAAGAGCGACGAACGCGTGCGCACGCCGCTCGTCCGGCCGAGCAGAGTGCCCGCGATCAGCCGGACGGTCACGCCGGGCAGATCAAACTGCTGCAGGTCTTCGCGACCGTAGTGTTCGAAGGAAGGATCGTCCTCTTCGTGCGCCTCGGGCAGCGCCACCCACGCCTGCAGGCCGTGGACGCTGCCGCCGCGTTCGCGCATGCCGTCGAAGCGCTCGGAGTGACTGATCCCGCGGCCGGCCGTCATCCAGTTGACCTCGCCTGGCCGGATCACCTGCACCACGCCCAGGGAGTCACGGTGCGTCATCTCCCCTTCGAAGAGGTAGGTGACTGTCGACAGCCCGATGTGCGGATGCGGCCGGACATCGGCCGAGCGCGGAACCGGTGCCGCGAGCACGAGCGGGCCAAGGTGGTCGAGAAAAACGAATGGGCCGACCATGCGGCGTCGGGCGGACGGCAGGATCCGGCCGACCCGAAACCCGCCCAGATCTCGCTCGCGCGCCTCGACCAGGAGTTCGATCATTTCGCCAGCGTCACTCATCACACCGGTTCCTGACGATCCGCAATTGCCCGGAGGGCAGACCCGTCATTCATTCGCGCACAAACGGCGTCCGGACGCCTCGCCGCTACTTCTTCTGCGCCGCCTGCTCGCGCCATTTGCGCAGCTGGTTCATCCACTCGGTCCAGTCCACGGGTCCCTCCTTCCAGCGCTTCTGCAGGTTGGCGAGCACGTTGCCCCACGCGCGATCGAAGTAGGCATAGGCCTTGTCCCATTCGCCGCCGTCGCCCCAGCCCGCGTGGTACAGCGTCACGCGTGTCTGCTTCTCACTCAGCGGCTCGAAGCGCACGATGACGAAAGTGCGCTGCGCCCGCGCTTCGGGCAGGCTCGGCGGCGCGTTCCAGTCGAACGAGATCATTTTCTTGGGCTGCAGCGCCATGAAGCGCATGTCGTCCGCTCCCTTCATGCCGGGCTCGGCCAACGGATCGATGTAGATCTGGAACGCTCCGCCGACGCGCGGCTCGACTTTCGCGTCCGGTGCGAAGAAGCCGATGATGCCCTCGCGCGTGGTCCAGCTGTCCCAGGCCTGATCGAGCGTGGCGTCGACCACGACCGACTTCTCGATCACACGTTCGGCGGCCAACACCGGAACGCCGAACAGCGCCAGCAGCAGTAACGCGCCATGGACGGACTTCTTCATCGATCGCCTCAGGGCTTGATGACGAGCTTGCCGACGGCGCGCCGATCGAGCAGCGCCTCGAGTGCACGCGGCGCTTCGGCCAGCGGATAGGTGCGCGAGACATGGGGCTTAAGCTTGCCTTGCGCCAGCCAGGTGAAGAGTTCGGTCAGCATGGACTGATTCGCTTGTGGTTCGCGCTTGGCGAACTCGCCCCAGAACACGCCGACAGCCGAGGTTCCCTTGATCAGCAGCAGGTTGGCAGGGATCTGCGGAATCTCGCCGTCGGCAAAACCGACGACCAGCAGCCGCCCGCGCCACGCCAGGCTGCGTAGCGCAGCTTCGGTGTGCTTGCCGCCTACAGGGTCATAGATGACATCGACACCCTTGCCCCCGGTGGCCGACTTGAGCGCTTCGCGCAGGTCGCTGCGGACATAGTTGATCGTGTCGTCGGCGCCATGGGTGCGCGCGGCTTCGAGTTTTTCCTCGCTCGATGCGACCGCAATCACGCGGGCGCCGGCGATCTTGCCCAGTTCCACCGCGGCCAGCCCGACACCTCCACCCGCTCCAAGCACGGCCAACGTTTCGCCGGCCTTCAGCTGGCCACGATCGAACAACGCGTGATGCGAGGTCGCGTAGGTGAGCGTGAATGCGGCGGCGGTCTCGGCCGACACGCCGGGCTGCAGTGGCGCTGTCATTGCGCTCGGCGCGCAGACAAACTCCGCGAAACCTCCCAGCCCGACGAAGGCTCCGACGCGGTCGCCGGCCTTCAGGCGCCTGACGTCGGGTCCGACCGCATCGACGGTGCCGGCCACTTCCGTGCCGGGAATGAAGGGTAGCGGCGGCTGCAGCTGATACTTCTTCTGCACGATCAGGGCATCGGGAAAGTTGACGCCTGCGGCTTCGACTCGAATCCTGACCTCGCCTGCCTTCGGTTCCGGCAGCGGGATGTCCACCAGCGCCAGCCGTTCCGGCAGACCCCACTCCACACACTGAATCGCCTTCATCGCTCCTCCGTCCGCGCGACTCTACGCGGAGCCGCCAACGCGAACAACCACGCTGCGCTATTCTCGTTCGGAGGAGGGTCAAATCATGGAATTCGGTTACTCGAACAAGACTCAGGCGCTGCGGGAGCGAGTCGACGCATTCATGCAGGAACACGTCTACCCGGTGGAGCGCCGCTTCCAGGAGGAAGTTGAAGAGAACACGCGCCGCGGCGCCCGCTGGACGCCGACACGACTGATCGAGGACCTCAAGCCCAAGGCGCGCGCGGCCGGGCTGTGGAACCTGTTCTTGCCGGAATCGGAGCGCGGCGCCGGCCTCACGAACCTCGAGTACGCGCCGCTCGCGGAGATCATGGGCCGCGTTCCGTGGGCGTCCGAGGTTTTCAACTGTTCGGCGCCCGACACCGGCAACATGGAGACCATCGAGCGCTACGGCAGCCCGGAGCAGAAGGAGCGCTGGCTCAAGCCGCTGCTGGCGGGCGACATCCGGTCGCGCCTTCGCGATGACCGAACCGGAAGTGGCCTCGTCCGACGCGACGAACATCCAGACCTCGATCAAGCGCGACGGCGACAGCTATGTCATCAATGGCCGCAAATGGTGGACCTCCGGCGCGGGCGACCCGCGCTGCAAGATCTATATCGTGATGGGCAAGACCGACCCGGAAGCACCGAAGCACCAGCAGCAGTCGATGATCCTGGTGCCGGCCGACGCGCCGGGGCTGAAGGTCGTACGGCCGTTGAACGTCTTCGGTTACGACGATGCGCCGCACGGGCACATGGAGACTCTGTTCGACAACGTGCGCGTGCCGGCCTCGAACATCCTGCTCGGCGAGGGACGCGGCTTCGAAATCGCACAGGGCCGCCTTGGACCCGGGCGCATCCACCACTGCATGCGCTCGATCGGGCTGGCAGAACGCGCGCTGGAACTGATGTGCAAGCGCCTGGCCAGCCGCGTCGCTTTCGGCGGCCCGGTCGCGCGCCAGTCGGTGTGGCAGGAGCGCATCGCTGAGGCGCGCTGCATGATCGACCAGGCGCGCCTGCTGACGCTGAAGGCGGCGTGGATGATGGACACCGTCGGCAACAAGGCCGCGCAAGGCCGAGATCGCGATGATCAAGGTGGTCGCACCTAACGTTGCGTGCACCGTGCTCGACTGGGCGATTCAGGCGCACGGCGGCGGCGGCATGTGCGACGACTTTCCGGTCGCCTACGCCTATACGCTGGCGCGCACGCTGCGCCTGGCCGACGGACCCGACGAAGTTCATCGCAACGCCATCGCGAAGCAGGAAATCGCGAAACACGTACCCCTGCCCCCACGGCACTGAGGTCACGATGATCGAGCTCTATTCCTGGCCGACACCGAACGGCCACAAGATCCACATCATGCTGGAGGAGTGCGGGCTGGCTTATCAGACCCGCGCCGTCGACATCGGCGCCGGCGACCAGTTCAAGCCGGAGTTCCTGACGATCAGCCCGAACAACAAGATCCCGGCCCTCGTCGATAGCGACGGTCCGGACGGCAAGCCGATCTCGCTCTTCGAATCGGGCGCGATCCTCATCTACCTGGCGGGAAAGACCGGCCGCTTCCTGCCGCGCGACGCGCGCGGAAAGTACGTTGCGCTGGAGTGGCTGATGTTCCAGATGGGCGGTGTCGGGCCGATGTTCGGCCAGGCGCACCATTTCCGGATGTACGCACCCGAGAAGATCGAGTATGCGATCAATCGCTACACCAACGAGGCGAGGCGCCTGTACGGCGTGATGGACCGCCGGCTCGGCGAAGCCGATTACTTCGCCGGCGAGTACTCGATCGCGGACATGGCGATCTTTCCCTGGACGCGCTCGCACGCGAACCAGGGCGTTGACCTTGCGAACTACCCGAACGTGAAGCACTGGTTCGACGCGCTCGACGCGCGGCCTGCGGTCCAGCGTGGCCTCAAGGTACTGGCGGATCGACGCAAGGCCGTCATGGACGAAAAGGCGCGCGAGACGCTATTCGGCGCCACGCAGTACGCAAGGCACTGAGCCTCTACTGCAACGGATTCTTCAGTAGTTCGCTGAACGGGACGGGCATCACCTCGATGCCCTCTTCGGCAAGGCCTTGGGCGTCTTCACGCGAGGCGAGCCCACGGATCGATCGCTTCGGCGATTCCTCATAGTGGATGCGCCGCGCTTCTTCAGGAAAACGCTCGCCAACATCTTCCGTGTGGGCCTGAATGTGCCGCGCCATTTGCAGCAGCATTGTCTGCATCGCGGCGTCGTTCGGCATCGTGACGGGCTGCTTTTCCTGGGGCGCCGCAGCCCCGCGGTTGATGCGTGGCGCCGAAAGGAGCTTGTGCACGGCGTGGCTGCCGCACACGGGGCATTCCACGAGCCTGGCTTCCTGCTGGCGATCGAAGTCATCGGCCGAGGCAAACCAGCCCTCGAACGAATGTTCGTTGTCGCAACTGAGATTGAAAACCTTCATCAATGACCTTGGTGCCGCGGGCCGGAATCGAACCGGCATGCTTGCTTTCGCTTGCGGCGGATTTTAAGTCCGCTGTGTCTACCAGTTTCACCACCGCGGCGGGTGATAAAGCCCGGTAAAGCCTAGCAGTTACCTGCTTTTGTAATCGGCCGGGTCGCCGGACCGCCCCAAAGCCCGGCCGCTGATCAATCGTTCGAGATGCACGTGTGTCGCGCAGAGACGCGTACATCTCGAACGAACGCTTTTGGAGGCGGGGGTCGGAATCGAACCGGCGTACACGGATTTGCAGTCCGCTGCATGGCCACTCTGCCACCCCGCCAGAGGGGGCTCAAACCAAAAGGGGAAGCGCGTGGCTCCCCCCAGAATTCTGGAGCGGGCGAAGAGTCTCGAACTCTCGACCTCAACCTTGGCAAGGTTGCGCTCTACCAACTGAGCTACGCCCGCTCGAAGCGCGGAATTATATCGGCGGGCGTAGGGGTGTCAAACCTGCGCCCCGATGTGCATCACTTTTCATCGAGATGAGGCCACGCCATGCGCAGGTAAATGAGCATCGAATAGACCGTGAGAGCGGCTGCAATGTAGATCAGCACCGTGCCGATCAGGCGCACGTCGATCAGCCCGAACAGCGGATCGTGGAACAGCAGCATCGGGATCGCGACCATCTGCGCAATCGTCTTGAACTTGCCGAGCGAGTTGACCGCCACACTGCCAGAGCGCCCGATCTGCGCCATCCACTCGCGCAGGGCAGAAACCGCGATCTCGCGCCCGATGATGACGAGTGCGACGAATTCGTCGACGCGATCGAGCGAGAGCAGCACGATGAGGGCCGCGCACACCATCAGCTTGTCGGCCACCGGATCGAGGAACGCACCGAGGCGGCTCACCATGCCGTACTTGCGCGCGACATAGCCGTCGATCGCATCGGTGACCGCCGCCAGCACGAACAGCCAGCACGCCGTGGCGTTCTTCCAGTGGTCCGGCAGCAGGCTGTCCGGCAGGTAGAAAATGCCGACGATGACGGGGATCATCGCGATTCGCGCCCACGTCAGCGCCATCGGAACGTTGAACGTGAGCGGCGGGCTATTCGGTGGGCTGGCCATGCAGTTGCGCGTAGATCTTCTCCGCGAGCTTACGCGAAACGCCTTCGACGTTCGCGATGTCCTCGACGGAGGCCGCCGCGAGTCCGCGCATGCCGCCGAAGCGCACCAGCAGGCGCTGCCGCCGCTTGGGCCCGATGCCGTCCATCGTCTCGAGCTCGGAGCTCTGGCGTGGCTTGGCACGGCGCGCGCGCATGCCGGTGATCGCAAACCGGTGGGCCTCGTCGCGGATCTGCGCGACCAGCATCAAGGCCTGCGATTCGCGCCCCAGCGTGAGTGGCGGGCGCTCGTCCGGAAACACCAGTTCCTCTCGTCCGACCTTGCGTTCCTCGCCCTTGGCCACGCCCACCAGGACGGCGGGATCGAGCCCGAGTTCCTCGAAGACCTGACGCGCGACTGCCACCTGCCCCTTGCCGCCGTCGATCAGCACGAGTTGCGGCATCGAACCTTCACCGCGCGCCGGCGCGGCGAAGCGGCGCGAAAGGACCTGCCGCATCGCTGCGTAGTCGTCGCCGGGCTCAATGCCATCGATGTTGTAGCGCCGGTACTCGGCAGGACGCATCTGGTGGTTGGCATAGACGACGCATGACGCTTGCGTCGCCTCGCCGGCCGTATGACTGACATCGAAGCACTCGACGCGCAGCTTGTCCGCTTCGTCTTCGCCTAGTTCAAGTCTGAGTGTTTCGATCAGCGCACGCGTGCGCGCCATCTGCGACCCTTCCTCGGCGAGCCTGCGCGCCAATGCAAGGCGCGCGTTGGCCTCGGCCATCTCGAGCCAGCGTCGGCGCTGCTCCTGGGGGTGACGCACGACCTGGACACGCCGGCCGCTCATTTCCGACAACAACGCCGCGAGCTCCGCCGCATCGACGTCGGCGTTCACGAACAACGTCGGCGGACACGGCAGATCCACATAGTGCTGCGAGATAAAGGCCTCGAGCACTTCGGCACCGTCGGCCGACTCGCCGCTGCGGACCGGGAAGCTCGCCTTGTCGCCCAGGTGCCGGCCGCCGCGGATCATCGCCAGATTGACGCAGGCCATCCCGCCGTCGACGACCACCGCCAGGACATCGGCATCGGCGTCCGAGCCCGTCGTGTCGACCGCCTGCTGATGCAGCACGCGCGCGAGCGCCCCCATCTGGTCGCGCACCGCCGCCGCCTCCTCGAACTTCAGTTCTGCGGCCAGACGCTGCATGCGCTCCTCGAGTTCGTGCATGACGTCTTCCGTTTCGCCCCGCAGAAAGCGCACGGCGCGGTCCACGTCCTGCGCATACGCTTCTGCGTCGATCAGCCCAACGCACGGGGCGCTGCAGCGCTGGATCTGGTGCAGCAGGCAGGGTCGCGAGCGGTTGGCGAACACCGTGTCCTCGCAAGTGCGCAGGTGAAATACCTTCTGCAGCAGCTGGATGCTGTCCTTCACCGCCCAGGCGTTCGGATAAGGGCCGAAGTACTGGGCCCGCCGGTCGACCGCGCCACGGTAGTACGCGACGCGCGGAAACGCGTGAGTGGTGAACTTCAGGTACGGGTACGACTTGTCATCGCGGAACAGGATGTTGTAGCGCGGCGCCAGCGACTTGATGAGATTGTTCTCGAGCAGCAGTGCCTCGGCCTCGGAGCGCGTGACCGTCGTGTCGATCTGCGTCACGCGCGCCAGCATGTGGGCGGTGCGCGGCCCGACGCCCTTGTTGAAGTAGGACGCAACGCGCTTGCGAAGATCGCGCGCCTTGCCGACGTAAAGCGCCGTGCCCTGCACGTCAAGCATGCGATAGACCCCGGGCAGATGCGGCAGGCCGTCGACGACGGGACGCGGATCGAACGGCGGTGTTGGATCGGACATGAGGAGTTCGGCAGTGCTGCTTATAATCGCGGGTTCTTCCCGTCCTCACCGAAGGCTTTGGCGGCGATGTTCACGCCAGTGCCATTTTAGGGTGCCGCTCGGCGGTCCCGGGACGACGTCCTCCATTCGAACCATCGATCACCTGCTGCGCGCCTGGGGCGCGCCCACAACGTCCGAGTCCACCCTATGGCCAAGATCCTCGCCACCGAAATCCGTGCCGGCAATCTCCTCGAGTTCGACAAGCGCGTCTGGCGCGTGCTGAAGAGCTACCACGTCCACGTCGGCGGCCGCGGCGGCGCCTACATGCAGATCGAAATCAAGGACATCGAAAGCGGCCAGAAGCGCAACGAACGCCTGTCGACCGACGAGAAGGTCGAACGCCCGTTCATCGACCGCCGCAAGATGAGCTACTCGTACCACGACGGCAACAACTGGGTCTTCATGGACAACGAGACCTACGAGCAGCTCACGCTGGGCGAAGATTTCCTCGAGGGCCAGACGGGCTACCTGATGCCCAACATGGGGGTCGAGATCAACTTCCACAACGGGCGTGCGATCGGCATCCAGCTGCCGACGACCGTCGTGCTCGAAGTGGTCGACACCGAGCCGGGTATCAAGAACGCGACGGCCACGACGTCGTTCAAGCCGGCGAAACTCGAGACCGGCATCTCGGTCCAGGTTCCGCCCTTCGTAAACACCGGCGAGAAGATCCGCGTCAACACCGACGACGGCTCGTACGTCGAGCGCGCGTAACCGAAGGCCAATCCTAGCGCGGCGCGCCCTTCTGAGCGCCGCCACCCTGCGGGCCGCCCCTCGCCGCGCCGCCCTTCCACTCACCCTGCGACTCCCGGATCTGGTCGCGCAGGCGCTGACGCTCTTCCGGCGTCAGGCGCATGCCGGCACCCGGTTCAGCGCCCTGCCGTTGCTCATGTCGCTGCAGGAAGCGCTGGCGCATCGCCTCGCGCTGCTCTGGCGTCATCTTCTCCCACATCTGACGGCGCTCTTCGCTCGGGACACGGCGCAGCATCATCTCGCGCTGTTCCTGCGACAGCCCTTGCCAGAACTCACGCCGCTGCTCCGGCGCGAGGCCCTGCCAGGCACGCTGCCGCTCCTCGGGCGTGCGGGCATTGCGGAAGGCTTCGCGTTGCTCAGGCGTCATCCGCTGCAGCATCTGCTGGCGCTGCTCCGGGGTGAGCCGCATTTGCTGGCCGGGTTCGCCCGGCACGCCAAAAGCGATCGCACTCGATGCGACCAGACAGGTCAGCGCCGCCGTCAGGCTGCGCAGCCGGAAGGAAGACTATGCTCATGACTCCATTGTGGAAGACACCGCGACCGACATACCCGCATTTTCGGGCTTCCGGACCAAGCGGCGCGGTAAAGTCTGTAACCGTTTGTGAATAGGCGGCCGGCGCCACTGGCTGGGCCACGTAGCATCCTGCCAGAACACGAACTCAAGCCTGAAGCCATGACCGAGCGATCGTCCCACAAAGTTCTCGTCGTCGACGACGACCAACGCCTGCGAGACCTGCTGCGACGCTACCTCGGCGACAACGGTTTCAATGTCTACGTCGCGGAAAATGCCCAGGCGATGAACCGCATCTGGCTGCGCGAGCGATTCGACGTACTGGTGCTCGACCTGATGATGCCGGGCGAAGACGGCCTGTCGATCCTGCGTCGCCTGCGTGGCGGCAACGACCGTACGCCGATCGTGATGCTGACGGCCAAGGGCGAAGACGTCGACCGCATCATCGGGCTCGAAATGGGTGCGGACGACTACCTGCCCAAGCCCTTCAACCCGCGCGAACTGCTGGCCCGGATCAACGCCGTGCTGCGCCGGCGCGGCGCCGAGGAATCGCCCGGTGCCCCCAGCGGCGGCGCCGAAGCGGTGTCGTTCGGCGACTTCGTTCTCGACCTCGCAACGCGCACCCTGACGCGCGCCGGCGAACCCGTCACGCTGACGACTGGCGAGTTCGCCGTGCTGAAAGCGTTTGCGCGCCATCCGCGCGTGCCGTTGTCGCGCGAGAAGCTGATGGAAATGGCGCGCGGCCGCGAATATGAGGCGTTCGACCGCAGCCTCGACGTGCAGATCTCGCGCCTGCGCAAGCTGATCGAGCCCGACCCGACAAAACCGCGCTTCATCCAGACGGTATGGGGACTCGGTTACGTCTTCATCCCGGACGGTGGCGCCTGACCCCGGCGCGGGCGGGCCCGATCGATGACGCTGCGCTCGCCGCCGCTCTTCTGGCGCACGCTGCTGCTGGTGCTGCTGCTGATCCTGGCCAGCCTCGCGGCATGGCTGCAGAGCTTCCGGGTGTTCGAACGCGCGCCGCGCGCCGAGACAATCGCGCAGCAGGTGGTCTCCATCGCGCAGCTCACGCGCGCGGCGCTGCTCTACGCCGATCCCTACGTGCGACGGGACCTGCTCGCCGAGCTCGCACGCAACGAAGGCATCCGTATCGCGCCGCTCGAGCCGACCGATAAGGTCGTGCCGCTGCCGGATCGACCGGTGCTTCGCCTCGCCGAGCAGTCGATCGTGGGCAAACTGGGTCCCACCACGCGAGTGGCATCGGTGGTCAACGGCCAGCCGGGTCTTTGGGTCAGCCTCACGATCGACGACGACGACTACTGGCTCTTCATCGAACGCGATCCGGTTGCGCGCAACGTCGGCACGCAGTGGATGGGCTGGGCAGCCGTCGCGATTGCGCTGTCGGTGCTTGGCGCAATCCTGATCACGCGCGTCATCAATCGGCCGCTCGCGCGGCTGTCGACGGCGGCACGCGAACTCGGTGAGGGCCGGACACCGGCCGTGTTGCCGGAGATCGGTCCACCCGAGATCCGCACTGTCAATGCAAGCTTCAATCGCATGGTCGCCGACCTCGGCAAGCTCGAGGAAGACCGTGCCGTCCTGCTGGCGGGCATCTCGCACGACCTGCGCACACCGCTGACGCGGCTGCGGCTCGAACTCGAGATGAGCGGGCTGCCTGATGAAAGCCGCAGTCCGATGATCGGCGATCTCGAACAGATGGACGCCATCGTGCGCCAGTTCCTCGATTACGCGCGCCGCGCTCCGCAGCAGCCCGCCGAACGTATCGATCTGTCGACGCTGGTCGGGCAGGCGCCGCTTCGCGTCCGCGTCGACGCCGACGCGCACACATCGCTCAACCTGCTGGTGGCAAATGGCATTACGGTCACCGGCTACCGGACCGAACTCGACCGCGCGCTGGACAACCTGTTGGTCAACGCCCTGCGCTACGGGCGCGACCCGGCCACCGGACGTCTGGATCTCACCGTATCGCTCGCGACGGAGGGACAGGATGCCGTGATATCGGTGGCCGATCGAGGGCCGGGTGTGCCGGCCGAACAGATTGATCGCCTGTTGCGCCCGTTCGAGCGGGGCGACAGCGCGCGCAGCGGCAGCGGTGGCGCGGGTCTGGGTTTGCCCATCGTGCAGCGGATTGCGCGACTGCATGGCGGGAGCCTGAGGCTGCTCGCAAATTCTCCTCACGGCTTGCGTGCCGAATTGACGCTGCCGCTCGCGCGTCGCGCATGAACCCGCCTGCCGATCGTGTCCGCCGCGCGATCGTTGCCGCCGCGATCGCCGGCGTGCTGAGCCCGTTGCGCGCCGGTCGCGCACAAGCCGGAGCGACGCGCATCGAGGGTGGCACGCCGCACGGCCTGCCGCTGGCCGCCGTCGATGACCTCGAGATCGAGCTGGCCGCGAGCGACGGAGACGAGCCGGTCGACCTGGCGGTGCTCCTGCTCGGCGCGATCGATCTGCCGAGTGGCCGTCTGGCCGCCGGCGATGGCATTAAGCTGGACGGCGGCACGTTTGTACCAACGGTTCCCGCGGGTCGCTATCCGCTCCAGGTCGTCGTCGCCAGGTTCGCCGACGACACCGAGCGCGTTGCATTCGTGCAGGTGAAGTTCGCCGACCGCACCGCGACCGACTGGAGCAACGCCATCTTTGAAGGCGACGACGTCGGGCCTCTCGCGGAGGAAGACGAATTATCCGGCTACGAGGTCGAGTCCGGCCTGGCGTGCCTCTTCGATGCGCGTGCGCTGCAGTCCTACGGCCAGGAACTTGCGCAGAGTCCGCGCCTGCGAAGCGATCTGGAAGGGATGCTGGCGCAGAACCGTCGCGCAGCGTGGAGCTGGGCATGGGTCCGGACGCCGGTCGGGTCGGGAGTGCTCGTTACCTCAGGGTCCGGGGCGGGCTTCTATGGCTCGTACTGGGGCAAGGATGCGTCCGGAACGATCGTCTCGCTCGTCACCGACTTCGAACTGCTCGACTGGGTCGGATTGCCCGAGGAGCCGCCGGTCACGGCCTGACGAGCAGCACGACGGCCTGTGCCGCAATGCCCTCGCTGCGCCCGAGCGCGCCTAGTTTTTCGCTCGTCTTGCCCTTCACGCTCACCGCTGTGACGTCGAGACCGCAGCAGCTCGCGATGGCTTCCCGCATCGCGTCGACATAGGGCGCAATCCTTGGCCGCTCGGCGATGACCGTGGCGTCGACATTCCCGAGGCTCCAGCCGGCGGTGCGCACGCGCTCGAGAGCTCCCTGCAGCAGCCCGCGGCTGTCGGCGTCGCGGAAGGCGTCGTCGGAGTCCGGGAAAAGCTTGCCGATATCGCCCAGAGCCGCCGCGCCGAGGATCGCATCGGTGATCGCGTGCAGCAGCACGTCGGCATCCGAGTGCCCGAGCAGGCCGCGCTCGTACGGAATCTCGACCCCGCCGATCACAAGGCGCCGGCCAGGCACCAATGCATGGACGTCGAAACCCTGCCCAACTCGGAATGAGGTCACGCCAATGTCCGCCCGGCTGCCCGAAGGACACTGCGCGTTTCCTCCATAGGCAGCCGCGGTGAGCCTCGGAGAATCTTCATAGTCTTCCTTGGTCGCCCAGGATCGCACGCGCCAGCAGGAGATCCTCCGCCGTGGTGACCTTCAGGTTGCTCGCACTGCCCATGACCAGTCGCGGTGCGTGCCCGGCACGCTCCATCGCACTGGATTCGTCGGTCACGGCGTCGAGTGCGCCGCCCAACGCGGCGCGCAGCGAGCCGGCCCGGAACAACTGCGGCGTCTGCGCGCACCACATCGAAGCGCGATCGAGCGTCATGCCTACTCTGCCATCTTCGCCGCGTTTCAACGTGTCCGCCAGCGGAACGGCGAGCAGGCCACCGCTGTCATCGGCGCCGACTTCGTCGATCAGTCGCCCCAACTGCTCCTCTGTCAGGCAGGGGCGCGCCGCATCGTGCACGAGTATCCGGTCATCGTCATCGGTACGCGCCGCGATCGCGATCAGACCGTTGCGGACGCTTTCTGCGCGCGAGCTGCCGCCGACGGGCAGGAACTCGACCCGATCATCGTCGAGTCTGAACTCCGTCCAGCGGCTGTCTGACGGCGCCACGACCACGAAGACGGCGTCAACCCGGGCGTCCGCGAGGATGGCCGAGATCGAATGCTCCAGCATCGTGCGGTCGCCGAGCCGCAGGTACTGCTTCGGAACGTCGCCCTCGCCCATGCGCGAGCCCGCGCCGGCAGCCGGTATCAGGGCGATGTAGCGAAGCGGTCGGGGCACGGGAAAGGGCTCGCAAGGGAGCAAAAGTGGGCCTTCGTATAATAACGACCGAGTTCGGCGGCCCTTGAGCCCTCGCAACCGAGGGTTAAACGGCCGCCGATTTTTTCCGTGAGCACCGACGTTTCGCTCGCTACCCCTGTGCCCGCGTTCGCGGGCCTGATGCCGCGATCCCTCCCGATCGCAGGGACGCGCTTTGCCATCGCCCGGCCACCGGGTTCGGCCGATGCGCTGCTGCTGGCCCGCACTGCCGTGCTGGCGCGCGCCGAGCAACGCCTGCTAGTCGTCATCGCCGCCGACGCCCTCGATGCACAACGGCTGGTCGATGAAATTCCCTACTTCGAGCCGTCGCTCGCCGTCCGGCCTTTACCGGACTGGGAAACGCTGCCGTACGACACGCTGTCGCCGCACCAGGACCTCGTGTCGGAGCGCCTCGAGACGCTGTTCCGCCTGAGCCAGTCGGGGCGCGGCATCGATGTCCTCGTCGTGCCCGCAACGACCGCGCTGTACCGGCTCGCGCCACCGCAGTACATCGCAGGTCGCACGTTCTTCTTCCGCCAGGGCCAGACGCTCGACGCAGACGAACTGCGCACGCGGCTCGTGTTCGCCGGTTACCAGCACGTGTCGCAGGTCGTGGCGCCCGGCGAATTCGCCGTGCGCGGCGGGTTGATCGATCTCTTTCCGATGGGTTCGGCGTTGCCCTATCGCCTCGACCTGCTCGATGCGCAACTCGAGACGATCCGCGCGTTCGACCCGGACACGCAACGCGGCCTTTACCCCGTGCCCGAAGTTCGCCTGCTGCCCGGCCGCGAGTTCCCGCTCGACGAAGCCGCCCGACAGTCGTTCCGGCACCGCTGGCGCGACCGCATCGAGGGCGACCCTAGCCGATCGAGCGTCTACAAGGACATCGGCAGCGGCGTGACCTCGGCCGGCATCGAGTACTTCCTTCCGCTCTTCTTCGACGAGACGGCGACGCTCTACGACTACCTGCCGACAGACAGCCTCATCGCCCTGCACGGCCCGGTCGAAGTGGCGATCCAGCGCTTCTGGAACGAAACGAGCGAACGCCATCGCTTTCTCGCGCGCGATCCGGCACGGCCCATCTTGCCCCCGGCGGCCCTCTTTCTGAACGCGGAGTCGTTCTTCGCGCGCGCACAGGACTACGGGCGACTGGTGCTCGGCCTCGCGACCGAGCACGACCCCGAAGGCGCCTGCGAACCGCTGCCGGCGCTCGCAGTGGAGCGACGCGCCGAGGATCCGCTCGGCCGCCTCAAGCGGTACGCGGAGGACTACACAGGGCGCATCCTGATCGTGGCCGACTCCGCCGGACGGCGCGAAACGATCGGGCAGATGCTTGCCGAGTACGGCATCCCGTTCGGCGACAGCGTCGACTTCGCGGCATTCCTCCACAGTGAAACCCGTATTGCTCTTGGCGTAGCGCCGCTGCACGAAGGATTCGCGCTGCGTACGCCGCAGGTCGCGATCGTCACCGAGACCGAGCTCTACGCGGCGAGCCCGCGCCGTCTGCGCGGCAAGCAACGCGAACGCGCCTCGAACGTCGAGGCGATGATCCGCGACCTCGCCGAGTTGCGCATCGGCGACCCGGTCGTTCACGTCGAACATGGGATCGGTCGCTACCTCGGACTGCAGGCGATGGACCTCGGCGACGGTCCGACCGAGTTCTTGCATCTCGAGTACGCGAACGAAGCCACGCTCTATGTGCCCGTGGCGCAGCTGCACCTGATCGGCCGCTACAGCGGCGCCGATCCGGCCGCCGCCCCGCTCCATCAGCTCGGCAGCGGTGACTGGGACAAGGCACGCCGCAAGGCCGCCAGGCAAGTGCGCGACACTGCGGCGGAGCTCCTCAACCTCTATGCACTGCGCGCACTGCGCAAGGGACACGCGTTCGAGTACCGGCAGCACGACTACGAGGCGTTCGCCGAAGGCTTCGGCTTCGAGGAGACTCCGGACCAGCAGGCCGCGATCGATGCCGTGCTCAAGGACATGTCGGCCGGCTTTCCGATGGACCGCCTGGTGTGCGGCGACGTCGGATTCGGCAAGACCGAGGTCGCGCTGCGCGCCGCGTTCGCGGCGGTGGCGGGCGGCAAGCAGGTCGCCGTGCTGTGCCCCACGACGCTGCTCGCCGAACAACATTGCCAGACATTTCGCGATCGCTTCTCGCAGTGGCCGGTCATCATCGCCGAACTGTCGCGCTTCCGCTCGTCCAAGGAGGTCTCCGACGCCGTCGCCGGCATGAATGCCGGCACGGTGGACATCGTCATCGGTACCCACAAACTCCTCAGCGAGGATGTTCATTTCGACCGCCTCGGGCTCGTGATCATCGACGAGGAGCACCGCTTCGGCGTGCGCCAGAAAGAGCGGCTGAAGGCTCTCCGTGCCGAGGTCGACGTGCTGACGCTGACGGCCACGCCCATCCCGCGCACGCTGGCGCTGTCACTGGAAGGCATCCGCGACTTTTCGGTGATCGCCACCGCCCCGCAGCGCCGGCTCGCGATCAGGACTTTCGTGCGCAAGGAAAGCGCCGCGCTCATGCGCGAGGCGGCGCTGCGCGAGCTCAAGCGCGGCGGCCAGATCTACTTCCTGCACAACGAGGTAGAGACGATCGACAACCGCGGGGCAAGGCTCGCGGAGCTGCTGCCGGAGGCGCGCATCGAGATAGCACACGGGCAGATGCACGAGCGCGACCTGGAGCGCGTGATGCGCGACTTCTATCAACAGCGCTTCAACGTGCTGTTGTGCACGACGATTATCGAGACCGGCATCGACGTTCCCACCGCGAACACGATCATCATTCATCGCGCCGACAAGTTCGGCCTGGCGCAGCTGCACCAGCTGCGGGGCCGCGTCGGCCGCTCGCATCACCAGGCCTATGCCTACCTGATGGTCCCGGACGAGGGCGGCCTGACGAAGAACGCCGAGAAGCGCCTGGAAGCGATCCAGAACCTCGAGGAACTCGGCAGCGGCTTCTATCTCGCCATGCACGACCTCGAGATTCGCGGCGCCGGCGAAGTGCTTGGCGAAAGCCAGAGCGGCAACATGCAGGAAGTGGGCTTCGACCTGTACACACAGATGCTGAACGCGGCCGTGCGCGCGCTGCGCTCCGGGCGCGAACCCGACCTGCTGGCGCCGCTCGCCGCCGTCACCGAGATCAACCTCCATGTACCCGCCCTGCTGCCGCCCGACTATGTCGGCGATGTCCACCAGCGACTGTCGCTGTACAAGAAGCTCGCGAGCTGCGACGACGAAGACGGTCTCATCGGCCTGCAGGAGGAACTCGTCGATCGCTACGGCAAGCTGCCCGACGCGGCCAAGGCGCTCGTCGAAACGCACCGCCTGCGCCTGACGGCCGAGGCGCTCGGCGTCAAGAAGATCGATGCCTCCGGCGCCTCGCTGATGATCCAGTTCATGCCGAACCCGCCCTTCGACACGGCGCGTCTCATCGCGCTCATGCAGCGTTCGAAGTCGATGCGGCTCGCCGGGCCCGAACGCCTGCGGATCGACGAGCAAACGCCCAACCTCGACGCGAGGCTGCGGCGGCTGCGCGAAATCTTCAAGGCGCTCGCCTGAATGCGGACGTATCGCGCGACGCCACCAGCACTTACACTGCGGCCCCGATGAAAGACCTCGTCATCCAGGGGCCTACGCTCTCCAGCGAAGCGCTCGACACCTTCAAGGTCGTCTGCTCGCCCGAGCGCATCACGGTGAGCGGGTCCGCGGCGCGCTGCGTCGGCGCTGCGGACGACCTCGAAACGCGCAAGGCAGTGCGCGGGCTTGGCGAGTACTGGAAGCTCGATTGCGCCTTCGTCGATCCGCACTGGCGGCTGGAGGACTTCCGCCTGCTTGCGCTCGACATGGATTCGACGCTGATCAACATCGAAAGCCTCGACGAAGTCGCCGCCTATGCCGGCAAGGGGGAGGAAGTCGCTGCGATCACCGACGCTGCAATGCGCGGCGAGATCAGCGACTACAAGGAGAGCCTGCGCCGGCGCGTGGCGATGCTCGCCGGAGTCGACGCCGCCCTGCTCGCCCGCGTGTACGAGGAAAAGCTGCGGCTTAGTGACGGCGCCGAGCAACTTGTCTCAGCCTGTCGCGAGTCGGGTCTTCGCACCCTGCTGGTAACCGGTGGCTTCACGTTCTTCACTGAACGCTTGCAGCAGCGGCTCGGGTTCGATGCAGCCCGTTCCAACGAAGTCGAAGTCGTGGAGGGCCGCCTTACGGGCAAAGTCACAGGGCCGAGCGGCGGCGAGATCATCGATGCCGAGGGCAAGGCTCAGGCGGTGCGGGACCAGTGCGCGCACCTGAGCTGCGCCACCGAGAAGGCTATCGTCATCGGCGATGGCGCGAACGATCTGAAGATGATGGCGCTTGCCGGAATCTCTGTGGCGTATCGGGCGAAACCGGTGGTCCGGGACAAGGCGACCTTCGCGCTGAGTCACGCGGCGCTCGACGGCGTGCTGAACTGGTTTGCGGCGTGACCTCACGTGCCATCCGGGGCCACATGAAGTTCTTGCGACACGTCGTCACGCTGACCCTGTTGGCGACCTGCGGCGCGGCGTTGGCTCACGGCGACGAGAGTCACGGGAAGGTGTCCGCTATGGTGATCAAGGAACAGAAGGCGTGGGGCATCGCCGGCGACGCCGGGACAGTCAGCCGGACTATCGAGATCACGATGACCGACCACATGCGCTTCGTGCCAGACCGCATCGAGGTCAGGCAGGGCGAGACAATACGGCTGCTGCACCGGAACCGCGGAGCGCTTTTGCACGAGTTCGTGCTTGGCACCCGCAAGGAACTCGACGAGCATGCCGCCCTGATGAAGAGATTCCCGACGATGGAACACGATGAGCCGTACATGGCGCATGTGCCGCCCGGCAAGACCGGCGAAATCATCTGGACCTTCAACCGAGCCGGTGAGTTCGACTTTGCCTGCCTGATCCCGGGCCACTATGACGCGGGAATGACTGGGAAGATCAAAGTGGTCGGCGCCGCGGCCTTGACGAAAGGCGGCGGTTCGGGCGAGAAGCGCTGACTGCTGCGCGCGAGCTTGTCTTCGAGCGCGCGGAACGTTCCATCGAGTGCGGGCGGCGCTTGCTCGGCGGGAGAAGCTGGCAGAAGGCGTGCTTGCGCGTGATTGACAGCAGGCAGACCTGACCAGTGCGCACTGATTGATTCGAGAGCGACCGCTCCGTTTACTGTGATTGACGCGCGATCCGGACGAGCGTTTGCAGCCAGTCGCCGTCCCGTCGATGCACGACGTACGGACGACGACCGCTCCACTCGACCACGAGCACGCGCGGCCCGGCCAGTGGCCAAACCTCGAGGGTCAGTCTCGGCCCCGTGTCGCGAGGGTGTGCGCTTCGTGCAGGCGCGCGCGAGATGACGACCTGCAGATCGTCGATCTGGAAGAAGCGCGCTTCGACGTGCTCCTCGGCGTCACGGAACGACGCTTCGACGATGGGCCACAGAGATTCCGCAAGGAGTTTCTGCAGACTTTTGGTCGAAACGCGCGGCCCACGGACAGGGGTCGTCGCAGCCGACGAACGCGCCTTCACGATGCGCTGACTCGAACGGCCTTCGCGTGAAACCTGTGGCAGCTTCAAGGTTGATCTCACCTTGTGCAAGCCCTTTCGAACGGATTCCATCTCTGTGCGGAACACACGATGTTTGACAGCAGGAATTTCAGCGGTTCACCGTAGGCTTGCACATCATCCGTAGGGTTGGTTGTGGATCGTCGGGGCAGCTGGCCACGACGGCGATTGGCTCGTCGTTCACTGTGCCGGTTTCCGCCATACGCTTGCTAACCATGGCTGTTGTTCCGGAGGCAGGCCGGTCGGCCGGTAGAAGTGACTCAGCTCTTCGAATCCGGCTGCGATCATGAAGCCGCGCCACGACTCCCAGTCGTGGTACGCGCCATAGCGGTCACCGTTCCAGCCCTCCTGACCGTCGCCGCGCGGGTTCGAGCTGAACAGTACGCCTCTCGGCTTAAGCGTCTCGTGCAGTTCCAGAAGGACGCGAGGCAGTGCCTGGCTCGGAACGTGGAACAGCGCCGCGTTGGCGAACACGCCGTCGAAGTGGCTGGCGGGCAATCTCAGATCGAGAAAATTCTGTTCGAGCACGGTGCAGCCGCTGTGGGCGCGCGCCATGGCGGCCAGCTGCGCTGACCCTTCGAGCCCGGTGGCGCGATGACCGAGCGCCTTGAATGCTCGAAGGTCGCGCCCCGGTCCGCATCCGAAGTCGAGCAACTCGAACGGTGGTGCCGTCTCGATGTACTGCAGCAACGCGTCAATGTTCTGGCTCACGTCGTGATCGCGTGTGCCTTCCCAGAAGGCATCTGCACGCTGGTCATAATGTGCCAGGGTGCGCGCGGCGATTGCCTGCAGGTCCTCGAGCTTCGGCGGCATGTAAGATCATCCCACTCTGCCCGCGACCGTGCGCCGCGCCTACAGCGGCCCCAAGTCCGTGAGCACGGACGGCCACTGACTGTTGCGCCGCAGCGCCGCGCGTGCGCGCTGGACCTTCAACACGACCATCGATGCAAGCGGTCGCTCGCTGCCGACGCAGCGAAAGGAACTTCGCTCGGTGAAGTCGCTCATATGATGCCTGACCGATCATCGTCGAACGCCGGGTGTCCTGGCATCCGCACGTTGCGCGGATCGGTTCCGGGCCCGATTCCGCACTCGGGCGATTGCTCATGGCTCACAACGAGGAGGCAAGAATGAATGAGCTTAAGCAGGCGAGTACCGACGAGTTCAAGCAGCATTTCCGGGGTGATGTGCTCCTTCCGGGCAACGCTGGCTACGACGATGTACGCCAGATCTGGAATGCGATGGTCGACCGCCGGCCGGCGGTCATCGCGCGCTGCAAGTCGCCCGAAGACGTGGTCCAGGCGGTCAAGTTCGCGCGCAAGAATGATCTGATCGTCTCTGTTCGTGGAGGCGGACACAACATCGCGGGCAATGCGGTGTGCGACGGTGGCCTCATGATTGATCTGTCGCCGATGAAGCGCGTCCAGGTCGATCCCAGCGCGCGCCAGGCGAGTGTCGAACCCGGCTGCACTCTCGCCGACTTCGACGCGGCCGCGCAAGCCCACGGCCTTGCCACGCCGCTCGGCATCAACTCGACCACGGGCGTGGCCGGCCTGACGCTAGGCGGCGGATTTGGCTGGCTGAGCCGAAAGTACGGCATGACCGTCGACAACTTGCTTGCGGTCGAGGTCGTCACCGCCGATGGCCGACAGGTGCGCGCCAGCACCAGCGAAAACGACGACCTGTTCTGGGGAGTGCGTGGTGGCGGCGGCAATTTCGGCATCGTCACGAGTTTCGAATTCCGGCTTCATGCCGTCGGTCCGAACGTACTGTCCGGGCTGATCGCTTTCCCGTTCAGCGAGGCGAAGTCCGTGCTTAAGCAATTCGCCCGCTTTACCGAGACGATGCCGGATGAACTCAATGTGTGGATGGTCACGCGCAAGGCGCCACCGCTGCCTTTCCTGCCGGCGGACGTTCACGGAAAAGAGATCGTCGTGTTGGCAGTGTGCTACGCCGGTGACCCCGCGCGGGGAGAAAGCTTGATCGCCCCGCTGCGCAGCTTCGGCAAGGCGCACGGCGAGCACTTTGGCGTGCAGCCGTATTCCGCCTGGCAACAGGCCTTCGATCCGCTCTTGACGAAGGGCGCACGCAATTACTGGAAATCGCACAACTTCTCGCAACTGAGCGACGGCGCAATCGACACCATCATCCAGTACGCCGGCAAGCTGCCCTCGCCGCAGTGCGAGATCTTCATCGGCACAATCGGCGGCCAGACGACCCGTGTGGCGCCGGACGCGATGGCCTATTCGTCCCGGGACGCCAAGTACGTGATGAACGTGCACGGACGCTGGGAATCGGCCGCGGAAGACGATCGATGCATTGCGTGGGCGCGGGAGTTCTTCACCAAGTCGCAGCCGTTCGCCAGCGGCGGTGCATATATCAATTTCCTCACGCAGGAGGAGACGGACCGCATCGCATTCGCGTACGGGCCGACATTCAAACGGCTGGTCGATCTCAAGAAAAAGTATGACCCGACCAATTTCTTCCGCATGAACCAGAACATCAAGCCGCAATGACGACGCTCCCCCGATACGCGCACGCGACAGAAGCGTCACGAAGCCGACGATGAGGTCGTTCAGGCAAAGCGGACTGTGAGCCCCGCGACCTCGAGTCGCGGGATATCGAGTTCGAGCAGGCGTGCGCCACCGGCGTTCCTGACCCATTTTCTGACACGCTCGGCGTCGGCCGCGGGCATCGCACCGAGCATGTCGAGCACCCGCTGGACGAGCCAGAGCGTGAAGGGCACGGCGAGCCGCTCGTGCGTGGCGTCGGCATACGGGTAGCTCACGCTGCCGAGGAAACGCGGGATCCGTGCGCCCTTCCGCGCGTTTGGCATCGCGCGTCGCACCTCGGAAAGTGTTGCTTCCACCAATGGCAGGAATTCATCGAAGACGCTGCGCACGATCGGCTCCAGCGTTGCGGGCAGCGGAGTACCTGCTGCCGGAAACGGCGGCGCTTCCACAGTGAGATACGGCTGGTTCATCCGCCACACCCACGCGTGCAGGTTCTGGCGCGGCATCAGGAACTCATCGCGCGACCACGGGTCGCGGACAAGATGACCATAGAACGGCACGATGAGGCCGTAGTCGAAGCGTGTCGCCCGCTCGCCCAACAGATACGGCTGAGTTTCGAGGTGCGCCTCCAGCGCGTCCATCAGTCGGCCGGCCCAGCGCCAGATCAGCGGAATGGTTTCGCGCGTCGCGCCGACGCGCGGCAGGTGCGCTTGGATCATTCGCGCCACGTTGGCTGCGAGGGCGTTCTTGAGCGGCTTCGGCAGGCCCGGCAGCATGCCTTCACCGAGTTCCTCGTACCACCATGGATATTCGGTGCGCCCAAACCACCGCGTCGTGATGTCAACGGGATGCCAGAACTCACTTGCCCACACCGAAGCAAGTGCCGCGAAGAACGCGTGCAACGGGTCCGGGGGCTGGATCGGGTCCTGCGGATAGCGCGCCTCCATGCGGTCGAGGATGATCTCGCTGTCGGCAATCCACTCGCCCTCTGGCGTGACCAGCACCGGTACTGATGCATCGCCGAAGCGCCGCACGATCGTCACCTTGTAGGTCCATGCCGTCGGGACCCGTTCCACGTAGGCAATGCGCTTCTTGATCAGATAGCTGCGCACGCGCGCGCTGTAACGTGAACATTGCGCTCCGAGTAGCAGTGGGACATTCTGCATTGCGGCTGAGACCTGACAGGGTTTGACTTGCGCGGGCCGAACCAGGCGAACGGCGAATCGGGCTTCGCCAGATTCGTTCAGGCGATCCTGGCAGCGGCCAGACCGACGCGCCGCACGAGCGGCGGGTCGAGCTCCAGCACGCTGCTGCCACCGACGGAATCGAGCCACTCGCGCACGACCTTCTGATCAGTCTCGGAAAACTGACGGAACGCGTCGAGCATCCGCTGCACCATCCAGACCGGATAGGTAAACCCCCACTGCCGGAAGATTCCACCGGACAGCGGATAGCGAATTTCGCCGTGGAACCGGATTGCCTTGCGGCTTCCCTCCGGAAACACTGGCGTATTGCGCACCTCGCGTATGCATTCGGCGAGATACGGGACCATCTCGTCGAAGATCGAGCGCAGCGCCGGCATCAAGGTCGCCGGCACGCGGTCCTCGACCTGAAACTCACCCGAGGTTTCCGGCGAACTCTGCATTCTCTCGATCCACGCCTTGAGGTGAACGCGCGGGGCGATCAGTTCGCGCTTCGGCCACGGATCGCGACCGAGGTGAGCGTAGAGCGGACCGATCAGGCCGTAATCGCCGAGCGATGGCCGGTCGCCAAAGAGATACAGGCTGCTCTCGAAATGTCGATTGAGGCCGTCGAGCTGGACTTGAGCAAAGCGGTCGATCAGCGGAATCTGCTCCGGTGTGATGCCGAGCCTGGGCAAATGATTGCGCATCAACCGCACGTGGTTCCGCGCGATGGCCCTCTGCATCCAGCGCGGAAAGCCGTTGAGCAGTCCCGCGCCCACATCGTTCAGGAAGAGCGGGCGGTTTTCGTCGTGGCTCCAGCGCCCGTGCATGGCGAGTGCGAGCCAGAACTCGTCGCCCCACAGTTCGAACAGGTACGAGGCGAAGCGCAGTATCGGTGTGCTCGGCAGCACCGGGTTCGCGGGGAAGCGTCGTTCGAGCTCGTCGATGATGACGCTCGTATCCTGCAGCCACTCGCCCTCCGGCGTGACCACGACCGGCACCGCCAGCGCATTGGTATGGCGCGGGACCTTGAAGAAGAACTCCCAGGGACCGGTCGGACGCTCGACAAACGGGATGCGCTTGTGGCGCAGGTAACTGCGCGACTTGCCGCTATAGAGCGAAAGCTCGATGCCGATCTGTGTGTACTGGGACGACTTCATGCGCGCACCGTCGCCTTCTTGCCGCGCGCTGCGGTCTTTCTGCCGCGCGCCGGCGACTTCCTGCTGGGCGCAGGCGCTGCTTTGCGCTGCGGTGCCGTCGCCGCCATCGGTGCGACCTCTGCGCCGACCGGCGGGCGGCGACGCGCCGCGGCACGGCGCAGTGCGGCGAACGCCTCCTGCGTGTGGGTGGCGAGGCGTTCGAGCCCCGGCAGCTCCACCCCATTGCCGACGAATCCGAAGTCCATTGACCCGGCATACGAGATCAGCGTCACGTTGAGGCCGACGCCGGCACCCAGGGCCGAGATCGGAAAGATCGCCTTCAGCCTGGCGCCGTTCAGGTAGCGATCGGTCCGTGGCCCGGGCACGTTCGACAGGAAGAGGTTCGACATCGGCCGCGCGACGGCATTGGCGCCGGTCCGGACGGAGAGGTCGGATAGGCCGAAGGTCAACATCGCATACACGATTGCCGCGTCCTTGTTCATTGCGAGCAGTTCGGTCTTCGCCGAGGCCGCAGCACGCATGACCTCTTCCATGCGCTTCTGAATCGTCGCGCCACGTTGTCCAAGCGGCACGAACATCGTCGAGGCCTTAGTCGTCGCCTCCTGGTCACCCGCTTCGCGCAGTGACAGCGGGCACAGTGCGACCAGCCGATCGACCGGTGCGGCCCCGAGGTCGGCGAGATAACGGTGCAGCGCCGCGTCGACGATCGTCACCGCGACGTCATTGATCGTGCCGCCGAACGCCTTGCCGACCGCCTTCATCTCGGCCAGCGGCAGCGACAGCGTGGCGATCGAACGCAGCGGGCGCAGCGGCGCGTTCATCGGCGTGCGCGGCGCTGTGAATGGCACGCTGCCAGCGCCCGCGGCACTGCGGCTGATTCCCTTCCGCAGCAGGCTGCCGGTGAGGCGATACACTGCAACCGCCTGCTTGGCGGCGACCGACTTCAGCGCTGCCTGCACCCGACTCCGTGTCTCGGCGGTGGCCGGCGTAGCGGTGTCCAGCTCGATCGAGTGAATCGGCCGTACCGCACGCGCATCCGGAGTCTCGTCGAGACTCGCCGTGATCCGCGCGATCGCGGATGCGCCGTCGACCATGGCGTGGTGGACCATGACGAACAGCGCGAACTGGCGGTCAGGCAGGCCCTCGATGAAGTAGGCACGGAAGCACGGACGCGAGCGGTCGAGCACCTGGGAGTGCAGTTCCCCGACCAGCTCATGCAGATCCGACCACGTCGCCCCGGCGGGAAGCGCCGTGTGGCGCACGTGGTATTTCATGTCCAGCGAGTCGGCCTTGACCCAGCGCGGCATGCCCAGCGCCGGAAACTCGGCGACCCAGCTGAACGGCGGAACAACCGGCCCCTTTCGGTACGCCGCCGCCAGCTCGGCGACATAGCGCTCGCCGGCGTCGTCGGGCAACTGGAAGAGCATCAGGGCCGCGACGTGTGTCGGGTTGTTCTTGTTCTCGAGAAGGAAGAACGTCAGGTCGACCAGCGGAATCGTGTGTGCCACGGCGCATCCTTGCAATAGGTTCAGCGCGCCGCCGACCGATGAAAGGCCCGCTCCGCGCGTACCTGCGAATCATGGGCCGTTCGCGCCGTTGCGCCCCCCCACTGGAGAGTGGGATGAAGGGTGTGCGGGAAGCGCGGATGGGCCGCACCCGATGGGTACGGCCGGCACAGCTCACCAAGTGCCAGCGAATCAGTCCTTGGCCTTGGCCATCGTCGCCTCCAGCCTCTTGATATCCGCGGGCGACAGTTGCGGGCGATCCACCTTGATCGTCAGCTTGTTGAGCTTCGCTGTCAGCGGGAAAGGGGGCTTGTAATCGGCATCGTTCACGCCGGTCAGCGTGTCGGAGCCGATATCGAAGCTCTCGTCCCATTGCAGGATCATCGGTAGTGTGCGGTCCATCTTCTTCGTCGCGACTTCCTTGCCGTCGACTTTCAGCGTTCCCACACCGGGCCGGCCGACACCGCTGAAATCGTTGAACGCCAGCGTTCCTGCACCGAGGCCGTCGTACTTGAACTCGAACTCGACGATGTGCTTGCCCGGCGACAGTGCGTCTGGCCCCTCCCACTTCAGGCGCTCCAGGTCGACCAAGTTCCAAAGCCAGACGGGCTTGCCCTTGAGCAGGTAGAAGCCGTAGCCGGAGAAGCGGCCGCCCGAGGTCAGGATCATGCCTTCGGCGCCGCCCTGAGGCACTTCGATGTCCGCGGTGACCGTATAGGACGTGTTCAGCAGCAGAGGCGAATCGCCCTGTGGCAGCCCGACCATCGGCCGCGTGTAGACAAACTCGTTGCGTCCGGCGGTGATGTTCGGGCGCGGCGCGACTATGCGCGCGGCCACCGAGGCGTCCATGGGGAATACCTGGTACTTCCTCGCCTCCGCCATGAACTTCTGCTTCATTTCCTTGACCTTGCCCGGGTTCTTCGCCGCGAGATCGATCGTCTGGTTGAAATCCGTGTTCAGGTTGTAGAGCTCGAGCACCTGGTTGTTCAGCGGGTCCGGGTTAGCTGGGCCGAAGGCCTCCCATGGCGCGCGGTTGACCTTGGTACTGAGGAACCAGCCGTCGTCGTACAGCGCCCACTGGCCCATCATCTCGAAGTACTGGGTCTTGTGCCGGTTCGGCGCCTTGGCCCCGGCCGCGTCGAACGTATAGGCAAAGCTCGTACCCTCGATCGGCTTCTGCTTGATGCCGTCGACAAGTTCCGGCGCGCGGATGCCAGCAGCCTCGAGGATCGTCGGCACGACATCGATCACATGCACGAACTGCTCGCGCAGCCCGCCCTTGTCCTTGATGCGTGCCGGCCACGATACGACCATGTTCTGGTTGACGCCGCCGAGTTGCGACGCGTTCTGCTTGAACCACGAGAACGGTGTGTCGAAGGCCCACGACCAGCCCGCGGACATGTGGTTATAGGTCTGTTCGGTGCCCCAGACGTCATAGAACTTCATCTGAACATCCACGGGGACCTGCACGCCATTGAAGAACGCTACCTCGTTCGGAGTGCCGATCGGGCCGCCCTCGGCGCTGGTGCCGTTGTCGCCGTTGATGTAGATGATCAGTGTGTTGTCGAGCTTACCGAGGTCCTCGAAGTGCTGGATGACGCGGCCTATCTCGGCATCGTTGTAGGCGGCGTAGGCTGCGAAGATCTCCACCTGGCGGATGAAGAGCTTCTTCTCGTCAGCACTCAACTGATCCCAAGGTTTGAGCATCTGGCTCGGCCACGGCCCGAGCTTGATGTCCTTCGGGATCACGCCGAGCTTCTTCTGGTTCTCGAAGATCGTCTCGCGCAGTTTCTCGTAGCCGCCGTCGAACAGTTTCATCTTGCTGATCTTGTCGACCCACTCCTTGGTCGGGTGGTGCGGCGCGTGGGTCGCGCCCGGGGCGTACTTGATGAAGATCGGCTTGCTCGGGTCGGTCTGGTGGATGCGCGTCATGTAGTCGATCGCGTCGTCGGCCATGCCGGTGACGAGGTTCCAGCCGGGCTTGCCCTGGAACGGATAGATCTGCGTCGTGTTGCGGAAGAGATTCGGCTCCCACTGGTTGGCGTCGCCGCCGACGAAGCCGTAGAAGTATTCGAAGCCCATGCCGCTCGGCCACTGGTCGAAGGGACCGACCTGGCTGGCCGCGAAGGCCGGCGTGTTGTGGTCCTTGCCGAACCACGAGGTGGCGTAACCGTTGTCGAGCAGGATGCGCCCGATCGTCGCCTTGTCCTTCGCGATGATGCTGTTGTAGCCCGGAAAGCCCGTCGACTGCTCGGAAATGACACCGAACCCGGCCGAATGGTGGTTGCGGCCGGTGATCAGCGCGGCGCGCGTCGGCGAGCAGAGCGCCGTGGAGAACACGCGGTTGTAGCGCAGTCCTTCCTGTGCGATGCGGTCCATCGTCGGCGTTGGAATCACGCCCCCGAAGGTGCTCGGAACACCGAAGCCGGCATCGTCGGTGATGATCAGCAGCACATTCGGCGCGCCCTTCGGCGGCACGACGCGCGGCGGCCACCATGGCTTCGACCGCAGCGCGTCGTCCTTGATCACGCCACCGAATTTCGGGTCGGGCGCCGGAAGCTGTTTGTTGCTGACGGTCGTGGTGGCGCTGGGCGCGCCCGGCGTACCGGTGACCTGCTGCGCGCCGGCGGCACCGGCCAGCGCGAAGCCCAGGACGAGTCCGAGGCGAGCCGCAATTTGAAAATACATAGGTCCTCCCGCTGCCGATCGCGCAGCCGTGGTCATCATCGTGAGTGGCGGGTCTTGCTGTGGGCCGCCGGAAGTCAGCCGATCTTCGTCCCGGGCGTCGTACGCTGCGTCCGTCGTTCAACCGATACGCATGGCCTGACAGTTCTGCATCCGGGTTACCCCGACCGAGAGCGCGAATCTACTAGGCTAGGTCCTACTCGGCTTGACAATTCAGGCCAAACCGCTTCGTCCGACCGCGCTATCGTGACCTTTCTTCCATGACTTCCTTCGACAACCCATCCTCCAGCAGGGTCGAGGACGACCGAATCCCTTGGATTCGCCCAACCGACCCCGTTGCATACCTGACCGAAGTCGGCATCGGCCCGATCCGCACCGTGCCATCGACGTTGCGTCAGTGTGGGGCGGACCCCGACCTCGTGCTGGCCCGGGTTGGAATCGATCGCAAACTTTTCGACGACCCCGCGGCGAGACTGCCCCTTCCTCAGGTCGGTCAGCTGTTAATGGCCTGCGTCGACGCGACCGGCAAAGCGCACTTCGCTTTGCTCAGTGCCAGCAGATTCGAACTGTCGATGCTCGGAATCCTCGGGTACCTGATCGGCAATGAGACAACGGTCCGTGCGGCGCTGCAGACGCTGGTGCTGCATCTGCATCTGCACGACCGCGGCGCGGTCGCGGCGCTGAACGAAGTGGACGCGCGACGGGCAGGCCTTTCGTATGCTGTATGCACACCGGAAACACCGGCCGTCAACCTGATCGACGACGCCGCGATCATGATCGCGCTGCGCATCATGAGGGCGTTGTGCGGACCGGACTGGAAGCCCATCGAGGTGCGCCTCGCGCATGAGCCGCCTGCCGACCCCCACGTTTACCGAGAGATGTTCGGGTCGCGGGTCAGGTTCGACGCACCGCTGTCGATGCTGGTTTTCGACAAGCGCTGGCTGGACGCCGCGATCCCCGGCGCCGATCCAGCCTTGCTGGCGACGCTCAAACAGCTGCTGGCCACCCTCGAAGACCAGGCGCGGTTCAGCCTCGGCGACCGCGTGCGCCGCCTCCTGCGCACGAGTGTGCTGGCCGGTACCGCGAATGCAGGCAGCCTGGCCGAACTGCTTTCGTTGAGCGAGCGCAGCCTGCGGCGCTATCTCGCGCGCGAAGGCCTGAAGCTACAGGACCTCATCAACGAGGCGCGGCTGCTTGTTGCGCGACACTTGATCGAGCAGACCGGCCTGCCGCTCGAAAGCATCGCTGCCGCCCTCGGTTACTCCGAGCCGAGCTCCCTTTCACGGGCATTTCGAGGCTGGACGGGCCAATCTCCGAGCCATTGGCGGCACAGACATCTCGCGCACCATGCACCGGGCAAGGAGTGAAACGGCGGGGTGGCGCCTCGCATTCGATGTCCGACCCGCACCGTGCGGACGAAGCAAGCTCCGATGGCAGCCTTTGCGCAGGCAAATCGACGCAAGATGTGCCACGTCCCGATGGCCGGGTTCGACCGACATCACGCGAGTGGCTGACACCTACTATCCTCGCCAAACGCCGCACACGGAGTCGCGCGACCAACCTGTACTCGTGCCCTGATGCAAACTCTGTTGACTCTCGTCGAGCATTACGGCCTGTGGCTGGTCTTCGCCAACGTGCTCGCCCTGCAGCTGGGATTGCCGCTGCCGGCGTACCCGACGCTGATCCTCATGGGTGCGGTCGCCGCTCGCGGCGACTTCACCGTGCCACAGGTGATAGCGATTGCAGTGACGGCGAGTGTCATCGCCGATCTCTGCTGGTACGTCGCCGGCTCGCGGATCGGCCGACGCGTCCTGCGCCTGATGTGCCGGCTCTCGCTGTCGCCCGACAGCTGCGTACGTCAAACCGAGCGGATTTACGAACGCTGGGGGGCGCCATCGCTGATGATCGCCAAGTTCGTGCCGGGCTTCGCCGCAGTGGCAACGAGCATGGCCGGCGTGATGCACACACGACTGGCAAGCTTTCTGCTGTTCGATGCCATCGGCGCGCTGCTGTGGAGCGGCGTCGCTGTCGGGCTCGGCTGGGTCTTCCGTGATGCGGTCGACGAGGTCGTTGCAGTTTTTGAAGGCGCCGGACGCTGGGGCCTGATCGCACTCGCCTCGGCGCTACTGCTGTACATCACCGTCAAAGTGGTGCAGCGGTACCGCCTCATCTACACGCTGAGAATGGCCCGCGTGACGGTCGACGCATTGCACGACATGATCGCCAGGAACGAACGCCCGCTGATCATCGATGTCCGCTCATCGAAGAGCCAAGAGCAGGGTCGCATACCCGGCGCCGTGTGGATCGACAGCCATGCGCTCAACGAAGGCGTACTCGCCGCCGGACTGCGGGACAGCGCCGTCGGCGAGGTGATCGTCTATTGCGCATGTCCCAACGAGGCAAGCGCGGCGGCTGTCGCCAAGCAGTTGATGCGTGCAGGATTCAAGCGCGTGCGGCCACTGGCCGGCGGCATCGAGGCGTGGGTCGAGAAGGGTTACGACATCGAACGGGCCGCAGAGGCCGCGTCGCAAGTCCAGCGCTAAGGCACCCTGCTTCGCGAAAGCATCCCGGCTGTTCGGTTCGTGTCGCGCCGGACCGGGCTAGCCGCCCGGCGCCGCAGTCTTGGCCTTGCCCTGGTCGAGCCATATCCGCTCATCGCCCGAGTCCACATGCACGAAGCCGCGGCCAACGTAAAAACCGGTGCCGCCCCGCCCCAGCACGGATGCGAGGCCCGCCAGCTTGACGCTGGTCACCCCGGGTACCGAGATATCCGCGGCCTGGCCGACGACGTGCCGTGAGTCACGCGCCGCGCCCTCGGTGGCTTTGTTGGTCTTCTGCGTGCGGTAGCCCGAGCTCAGTTCGATCGGCGCCCGGATGCCGGAGTGATCCAGCCAGGCCTGTACGCCGGCCAGCGTGTCGAGCAATGCACGGCTCATCGCGAACACGCGATCGGCCCTTAGATCGCGCATGATCCAGCAGAGCCTGAGATATTCGTCCTGGTTGCGGCCGGACGTCGCTGTCCAGTAGGTCGCCCGTACCTCCTCGGCGCCGCGCCGGACCCACAACGTGCGTCGTTCGCGCAGCAGCTCGGCGAGACGCGGATCCATCGGTGCCGCCGGCGGGGCGGCAACGACTGGCAGATGAAATGTCCCGCACAGGCAGCAGCCCGTGGCCAGCAGCAGACGCCGGCGTGTCAGCAGGCGCAGCTCCGGGCCAACGTCGTCGCGTTCCACTGCTGATGCGGCTACCGGCGTCAGACCCGCTCGAAGATCGCCGCGATACCCTGGCCGCCACCGATGCACATCGTCACCAGCGCGTACCGACCGCCGATGCGCTGCAGCTCGTACAGCGCCTTGATGGTGATGATCGCACCGGTGCCACCGATCGGGTGGCCGAGCGAGATGCCGCTGCCGTTCGGGTTGACCTTTTCTGGCGGAAATCCGAGATCCTTTGCGACCGCGCACGCCTGCGCGGCAAACGCTTCGTTGGCCTCGATGACGTCGAGATCCGCAACCTTCAGGCCGGCTTTTTCGAGTGCCTTGCGAGTCGCTGGCACCGGGCCAATGCCCATGATCTTCGGATCGACGCCCGCATGACCGTAGCTGACCAGGCGCGCGAGCGGCTTGAGCCCGCGTTTCTCGGCGACGCTACGCTCCATCAGCACGACCGCACCCGCGCCGTCATTGACGCCGGACGCATTGCCCGCCGTCACCGTGCCGTTTTCCTTCACGAACACGGGTTTCAGCTTGGCCATGTCGTCCATCGACGTGCCTTCGCGGAAGTGTTCGTCGGTGTCAAACACCGTTGGACCCTTCTTGCCCTTGACCTCGATCGGCACGATCTGGCTCTTGAAGTGGCCGGCCTTGGTTGCCGCGGCAGCGCGACGATGGCTCTCGACGGCCAGTGCGTCCTGCTCCTGGCGCGTAATGCCCCATTGCTTCGCCACGTTCTCCGCGGTCACGCCCATGTGGATCACGTCGAACGGGTCATGCAGTGCGCCGACCATCATGTCGATCGCCTTGAAGTCGCCCATGCGCTGGCCCCAGCGTCCCGTCGGCATGATGTACGGGCCGCGCGACATGTTTTCCGCGCCGCCGCCGATCGCGATATCGGCGTCACCGAGCAGGATCGACTGTGACGCGGAGATGATCGCCTGCAGGCCGCTGCCGCACAGGCGATTCAGGGTCAGGCACGGAGTGTCCTTGCCGACTCCGCCGTTCAGGGCGGCGACGCGCGCCAGGTACATGTCCTTCGGCTCAGTATTGATAACGTGACCGAAGACGACGTGACCGACCTCCGCTCCGGGTACATTGGCCCGCTTTAGCGCTTCGGCTACGACCGTCGCACCGAGCTGCGTCGGCGGCACGTCCTTCAGGCTTCCGCCGAACGTTCCGATGGCGGTCCGGGCTCCACTGACGACAACGACTTCGCGCATTCGGTTCTCTCCCCTGGAAACATGTCCAGCGATCGCGTGCGGCCGGGCGGCCACTCGATGAACCGCGAATTCTTGCACTTCTGGCGGACGACCGCTTGACATGGATCGAGCCGGCCACAGCGGAGACGCGCGCCGTGCTCTGGTCTTACCGTTATCGCGGCACGCAAAGACGGAAGATCGGGGCACCGCAACACCACCGGCAGGTTCGGCTACGTCCGGATTCGCTACTTCCGGATCGACACGGGAAGCCGTACGAATGCGAGCACGATGCCGCCTCCAATGAAGAAGGCCGCGAGCGACGCCATCGCGACGCGCTGACTGTCAGCCAGCACGCTGACGGCCCCAAAAACGAGCGGCCCAAGCGCGGCCGAAGCGCGCCCGACCAGCAGGTGAAATCCGAAGTACTCGGACGCACGCGCCGTCGGCACGACTCCCGCAAACAGGCTTCGAAATAGACTTTGCGTCGAGCCCAGGACCAGTCCGATGACCGGCGCGATCGCCATCGCTCCCGCCAACCCGTCGACCGTCAGCATCAGCCCCAGGATGGCCAGCCACAGCGCCAGCGCGACATAGATCGCTCCACGCTGCGACCATCGTTCGCCAAGTCGTCCAAAGGCAATCGTCGATGGAATAGCGACCAGCTGCACGACCAGCGTCAGCAGCAGAATCTCCTGCACGTCGAGGCCAAACGATTTCCTGAACGTGAGCGCCGTAAAGAATGCCACCGTGACGATGCCGTCGTTGACGAGGTAATACGCCAGCAAGAGCTTGGGCACGTTGCGGTCAGCGACCCATTCGCGCAGGGTCGCGACGATGCGGCGGTACGGTCGTTCGTCCCCCAGCGCACCGTCGGGCGCTGCATCACCGGGCAGTGCCCACGCCGAGGGCAGACCCACCAGCAGAACAAGCAGCGCGGTCACGACAAACGCAATGACGAAGTTCGAGGCGTTGCCGGCGTGTAGCCCATCGCGCACGAACGGAAGGCACACGATGAAACCGGCCAAACTCCCAAGGTAGGACAACCCCCATGCAACTGCGGACGTGCGGGCGTATCGCGCGGGCGACGCGATAAGCGGCAGATAGGAGTTGTAAAGACTGACGGCGATCAGATGCAGCACGTGGGCCACTGCAAACGCACCGATGCCGAGAACAACATCGCCTTCCCGCACGAAGTACAACAGTGCGGTCGCGACCGCGCTTCCCGCGGTGGTCGCGATGAGCAGTGCCCGACGTCGGCCGCGGGCGTCGGCAACGGCGCCGATCCAGGGTCCAATCAATCCCGCGGCCGCCAGCGACAGCCCAAGGGCAACAGCCCATAGCAGGTCTGCGTCGTCGCGTCCGCCGGCGACGTGTGAAGCGAAGTACACCGGGTAGGCCACTCCGGCAATCATCAATGCATACGCATGCGATGCCATGTCGTAGACCACCCAAGCGACGAGCGCGCGACGTGCTGTAGCAACGGACACCACCTTGACTTCGTTCATGAGAGGCGAGCCTGCTGAAGGCACATGGGTCCGGATGAAGATCGTCCAGCGCTGTCGTACAGGTGTTCTAGCGGGCATCAAGCCCGGCGCGTTCCCGCCGCGCGCCCCCGGCCCTTGCCTTCGTTCTCAGCGACCGCCGACTCGATCAGTTCGATCGCGCGCACTGCAAGCGGCGACAGATAGGCCTCGGATCGCGTGACGACTCCCGTGCGATGAAGGATCTCCAGGTTGCCGTGGTCCGCGAGTTGGTGTGCTTGGGCGGGAGTCATTCCGCGGCGACGGGCCAGGGATAGCGCCACGCGTACTGCGAATCGCTAGATTCGAACCGATCGACTGGTGCGTGATGCGGCGGACGGTGCGCTCGCTTCCTCCGGCGCGGCCGCGTCTTCCCAGAGTCGGCGAGGGTCCGCCACAACGATCTTCCTGAATCCCACGTCGATGAGGCCTTGCTGCTGCAGCCGGCCGAGCAAACGGTTCAACGTCTGCCGCGAGACGCCGATCATGCGAGACAGATCCGTCTGAGTGACGCCAAGCGTCACATGACCGTCTGCCGGGCGGTCTGCCCGCTGTAGCTGAACGAGGGCCGCGAGCCGGCGCCGCAACCGAGCATCTGGCGTGGTCTCCTGGATGTCGGCAAACGCGCGTACCAGAGCTGCATATCGCTCGAAAACGAGTTCGGCGAAATAGCGGAAGCTGCGCGGGTCATCGTCGACCATAAGATCAAATTGCGATTTGGGGAACAGCAGAGCTCGCACCGGTGTGTGCGCAACGGCCGTGACCACGGTCTGGTTTCCCGTCAGCACACCGAACTCGCCAAACCAGAAGCCTGGACCACCCACATGCACCAGAGCTTCATCACCGGTGCCCATCGCCGCGACGAGATGCACCTGCCCCTCGAGCACCGCGAATAGCCCCTTCGGAGGGCTGCCTTCCAGACTGAGAAACTGGCCCTTGACGTAGCTTCGGACGCTGGATCGCGCGATCACCCGTTCACGCAGTGGTTGAGGCGTCCGTCCGAACCAGGAGCCCTGGCCTAGGCGATTAATCAGGGACTGTTGTTCGGCGAGCCTCACGGTGCGGCGGGGGAAACCTGTCTCGTATGCGACAAGTTTGCCACATCCAGTTGCGCGGCCTCCACTACGCACTCGTAGATGACCGTCCCGTGACATTTACAAATGCCGCGTGTTGTCGCAATTGCGACAGCACGCTCGTTGTGACTGCCGTAGCGTTCGCGGGTTACGAAGCCAGCGAAGCCACCTTCCGCCACGCGCGAGCTTCAAGAGCGAGTCAGGTAAGCATCTGGCATGACGGCATTCAATTCGGGGACATCAAACATGCAGCAATCTCCTTCGAATACCTCTGTGCGCCGCGCTGCGCGGCGTCCTCATTTCGCGTTTGTATCTGTGTTCACTCGTCGTCGGGCTGATGCGTAGACATCGGGGATCGATGCATTTCTAGAGCAAATCGAAATGAGCCAGCACTTCAACCACGGAAGTCACAAATGAACAAGACTGCATTGACCACTTTGACGATAGCGCTGGCAACGTACGCGCAACTCGCACTTGGCGGTCCGCTCGATCCCGAATGCACGCCCGAAAAGGCGGCAAAGAGCGCGGCTACCCAAGCCACCGTCGGCGTCGGCGGCCGCTGCGACGCGAAGGAGACCGCCTCGGACACGGCCAAGCGTACCGCTGGCGTTGATGACAAAGGCCCTGTCGAAAAGCGCAAGGACGACACTCCGACCGAGAAGGCGAAGGACAAGGTCAACAAGGCCACCAACTGAGTCCAACACTGCCCGCGCCAGAAGAGCAGGCACTTCGGTGGCGGGTAATGGGTCTTGAAGGGGTGAATCATGCGAGGCCGTAACGCAGGCAGCCGGGTTGGAGTGACCACTGCTGTCGCAGTCGCGATAGTGCTGGCAACTGCGGGATGCGACCGGTCTGAACAAGCAGGCAAGTCGGCTCCGACACCCGCGCCAGCGCCGGTGCGGGCGGCGCCCGTCATCCCGACCTACCCGCAGAAGGAAGCCTTCTTCGGCGAGCAGCATCTGCACACGGCCTATTCGCTCGACGCCTACATCGGCGGAGCGCGCCTCATGCCGGCCGACGCATACCGTTTCGCCAAGGGCGAGGAAGTCGACGTCAACGGCATCAAGCTGCGCATTCACGCGCCGCTGGACTGGGCCGCGGTGACCGACCATGCCGAATACATCGGCGAGATGTTCTCGGCGATGAACGTAGGTGCGCCCGGCTACGACAACGCGCAACTGAAGGCGCTGCGTGCGCTCAAGACCATCGACGAACGCGAAAAATGGTTCCTCGAGTACGTGGTCAAGAACAATCGAGGTGAGACCCCCGCGCACCCACCCTTCTATGCGGGCGCGGAAACCGCAGTGAGCGGCTGGAAGCAGATCCTGGCCGCCGCCGAACAGCACTACCAGCCCGGCAAGTTCACGACGCTTCCCGCCTTCGAGTGGAGCGCAGCGCCGCAGGGCGGCAACCTGCATCGCAACGTCTTCTTCCGCGACATGAAGGTGCCGGAGCGGCCGATGAGCTACGTCGACATCAACCGCGAAGAGGGACTCTGGGCGTGGATGGCCGAGCTCGAGAAGCAGGGCATGCACGTCATCGCCATCCCGCACAACTCGAATGCCAGCAAAGGGATGATGTTCCCGGCAGAGGACTCGAGCGGCAAGCCGCTGGATCGCGGTTACGCCGAGATGCGCAGCCGCTTCGAGCCGCTGATCGAGATGATGCAGGTCAAGGGCAACTCGGAAGTGCATCGCTGGTTCTGGGCCGCCGACGAGTTCTCCAACTTCGAGAACGCCGATTCGCTCGGTGAGTTCAGCGGCCGCGACCTGAAGAAGTTCGGCCGGCACAACTGGGTGCGCTGGGGGATCGGCAAGGGTCTGGCATACGAGAAGTCGCTCGGAGTCAATCCGTTCCATTACGGCTTCGTCGGCGGCACCGACAACCACAACGGCACGCCTTCGAATGTCGCGGAGGACAATTTCCTGGCCGGCAGCCACGGCGCGGCCGACAACTCGGTCGAACTGCGCAGGAAAGGCGAGATCGGCGGCTGGCTGAAGGGCCCGGACCTCAATCCCGGCTCGATCACCGGCGTCTGGGCTCCGCAGAACACGCGCGAGGCGATATTCGATGCGCTCAAGTCACGCGAAACCTTTGCCACGAGCGGCCCGCGCATCAAGGTCCGCTTCTTCGGCCGCCGCGGACCGGGCGCAGTTCCCACGGACGTCAAGGGTCTCGTCGAAAAGGGCTACACGGAAGGCGTGCCGATGGGTGGCACGCTCAAGCCCGGCGAAGGCGCACCGACATTCACGGTCTGGGCAGCCAAGGAGCCCGACGGCGCCAACATCGACCGTATCCAGATTATCAAGGGATGGGTCGATGCCAAGGGCGAGCCGCAGGACCGTGTCTTCGAGGTCGTCTGGTCCGGAAACCGGAAGCTCGACGCCAAGGGCAAGCTGCCGCCTGTTGGCAATACGGTCGATGTCTCGAAAGCGATGTATACGAACGCGATCGGCGCCGTCGAGTTGATGGGCACGTGGACCGATCCGTCGTTCGACCCAAAGCAGGGCGCCGTCTACTACGTCCGTGTGCTTCTGATCCCGACGCCCCGCTGGAGCACTTACGACGCAGTTCGCGCCGGGTTGCCACCGCTGCCAAATGTTCCGACAACTGTGCAGGAGCGCGCATGGACGTCGCCCATCTGGTACACCCCGCAAGGCTCGTAAGTCAGAGGTTCAGCTAGCACTCATTTCCCTGCTCGAGCGACGCGTGCGCGTGCCGAGAGGTCATCGTCCGGACCGAAGAGCGCGCGCACACCCGTTTGTGTGTCGTGCACGTCGCCCAGGCTTATCGGGCTGCGCTGTTCGCATCGCCACACAGACCAGCGGGTCGCCACACGTGCATTGTCGGCGCTCAACGCGCTCCCAAAAATATTCCGCAATGACCCGTCTTGTCCAATAGGCGACAAGATTCGCGAAGCGGTGGACCTAAGATCGAATGAGATAGAGGGTAGTGCAGCGAATGGGTTGTCACCTCTCTCCGAATGCACGGATCCCACACTACAAACAGATTGAACAAGACCTTCGAGCGGAGGAACGAAAGAATGAGGAAGCCCGTATTGCGATCGATTGCGCTGGCATGCATGGCCATGGCGCCACTGGCGGCCAGTGCGCAGATGTCCTACCCGGCGGAAAAATGGTACGACGACCGCTGGTACGTCGCGCCGTTCGGCACCTACACCTTTGCCGACAGCGCCCGGCGCTCCGACGACGGCTTCGGATTCGGACTCGCCTTCGGCCGGGCCATCAATCCATCGTGGGACGTTGAGCTGCGTAGCTCGTACGAAAAGCTCGGCGCCGACGGCTCGCCTACCGACTGGCAAGTCACGACGCTCGGTGTGGACGGCAAGTGGTACTTCGGCGGCCGCGAGGGAGTTGCACGCTGGAACAGAATGCAGTTCTATGGCCTCGTCGGCGCCGGCGGCATCTGGGATCGCGTCGGCAACTTCGGCGGTAGCACCGATACCGACCTGAGTCCCTACTTGAACGCCGGACTCGGACTGGCCTACCCGTTTTCGTGGGGCCGGTTCTATGTCGATGGCCGTTATCGCTACGACTTCAACATGGGCAACCGCCTGAGCGGCAGCGCGTTCGGCGACTGGGTCATCACGGCGGGCCTTCAGATTCCATTTGGTCCCAAGCCGACTGTTGCAGTTCCGCCGCCACCCCCACCGCCGCCCGCACCGGTGACGGCCGCACCGCCACCGCCGCCCGCGCCACCCCCGCCGCCGCCACCGCCGGTGACGCGCAGCTTCAACATCTCGGCCGACGGCATGTTTGCCTTTGATAGCGCCAAGCTGACGCCCGAGGGACAGAACCGCATTGAGAACATGCGGACAGAGGCGCGCCAGGCCGGCATCACGTCGGTGACCAGCATGACGATCGTCGGTCACACCGATCCGCTGGGTTCGACCGAGTACAACCAGAAGCTGTCCGTCGCGCGCGCCAACGCCGTACGTGATTACCTCGTGAGTCACGGACTCTCGGCGAGCGTAGTTCGTGCAGAAGGAGCAGGCGAAACGCAGCTCAAGGTGACCGAGGCCGACTGCAAGGCGAAAGGCCAAGCGAAGACCCGGCAGGCACTGATCGCGTGCCTCGCACCGGACCGCCGCGTCGAGATTCAGGCGACCGGCGTGCAGTCGAAGTAGCGCATTCGGGCTTGGACTGTGTGAAGGGCGTCCCGCGTCGCGGCGGCGCCCGTTTTTTTGTCGCCTATCTGACTTGCGACATGGCACAAGACCCCGGGGCCAGTCGATGAAACTTTTCGTGCAGATTGCCGTGGCTGCAGGCGCCATGGGACTGATCGCGCTGGTTCAGCCTCCTCCCGCTCAACATGAGGCGTCGCTACGCAAGGCGTCGGCCGCACCCGTTGCGCCTGCCTCTGTCAGGAACTTCCAGCGGGTTTCAGTTCAGCGCCCGCATGAGGGGCACGTTCAGGACTCGGGTTACACCGACAGACTGGAATCGCGTCGCGCGCCCGTACCGGCCGCGGAAGCCAATCATCAACGAGACCCGGAAATCGGAGACCCAACCCGTACGAGAGGGAACAGCCCCCAATGACGACAAGCAGAAAGGCAGAGTGCCCGGGGTTGGCCTTGCAGGTCAGCTTCGCTGTTGCTGCAGGTGTGGCAGCTATCGCTGCTCCCACGACTGCTACAGCCGGCGAGGGCGGCACGACGCACGTGATCCCCGGTTCCATGGCCACGCTCATCGACAATCCGCCGACTGTGCCGGGCATGATCATCAAGCCGATGTACCTCAACTACAGCGGCAGCGCGACGGCGCAGATTCCGACAGCAGCAGGGCTGGCCGGAAACCTGGACGCCACGGCAAACACCTTTGTTCTGGCGGGCATCTATTCGTTTGAGGAGAAAGTTCTCGGGGCTACCTACACGATGGTCGCAGCGTTGCCATATTCCTGGCTGAACGTTTCGGCCAACGTGCAGGCACCCAACGGAGCCATGAGACGGGTCGACAGCAGCGTGTCGGGCTTCGGTGACCTGACGATCATTCCAACGATGCTGGCGTGGAAGCAGCCCGAGAGCCACTGGCAATATAACTTCGTGCTGCCAATCTATGCACCGACCGGCAGCTATCAGGAGGGTCGGCTCGGTAATCCGGGCCTGAACTACTGGACGTTCGATCCGGTGTTCGGCGTGGCCTACAGCGACCCGAAGAGCGGCTTCAATGCGCTGCTGAACACCGGCTACGCGATCAATACCGAGAATCCGGACACCGATTACAAGAGCGGCAGCGTGCTGCATTTCGACGGCGCGATCCAGCAGATCGTGCCGGTGGGCACAGGGCTGATGACACTCGGCGCCGAAGGGTTCTATTTCCAGCAGATGAGCTGCGACAGCGGTTCGGGCGCGGTGCTCGGCTGCTTCAAGGGCCGCACAGCGGGGCTCGGTCCAGTGATCGGCTACATCCAGCCCCTGAGCAAGACGGAGTCACTGTTGGTGGAGTTCAAGTGGCTGTTCGAAATGGACGTGAAGAACCGTCTGGACGGTGACTACATCTGGCTGAAGGCGGTCTACAAGTTCTGAAGCCGAGGACACCCGCGTCTGAAGAAGGAATTTGTGCCGTCGTGAGCGACATGACGTTCAACAATAGTTGAGGCGATGAAGCGATGAAGATCCTCTCCGGCCTGAGTGCGGCGTTGCTGCTCTGCGCGAGCGCAGGTGCCCCATTTGAAAGCCATGCCGCACCCGGCGACGGGTCTGTGCTGCCGTTCCCGCCCACACCCTCCGGCTCCAGGGCTGGGCTGACGATGGAGACCTCGACCTACAAGAAGCGTGTCGAGCCGAAGCGCCTGGCGGACGGGGCGCCGAACATCCTGATCATCCTGATGGACGACGTCGGACCTGGCACACCCTCGACCTACGGCGGCGCGATCAACACGCCGACGCTCGATCGCGTGGCGAAGATGGGCATTTCCTACAACCGTTTTCACTCCACGGCGATGTGCTCGCCCACGCGCGCTTCACTGCTGACCGGGCGCAATCACACTTTTGTCGGCAACGGCCAGATCTCGGCGATCGCCAATGATTTCGACGGCTTCAGCGGGACCATCCCCAAGACGTCAGCGACCGTCGCGGAAGTGCTGAAGAACTACGGCTACAACACCGGGGCCTGGGGCAAGTGGCACAACACGCCCGAGGAACAGATCACCAACAAAGGGCCTTTCGACTATTGGCCGACCGGTTACGGCTTCGAATATTTCTACGGGTTTCTGGCCGGCGAGGCTTCGCAGTATGAGCCGACGCTGACACGCAATACCACCCAGGTCATCCAGCATCCCAAGAAGGGTTACCACCTCACTGAGGATATTGCTGACGATGCCATTCTGTGGCTGCGTGAGCAAAAGGCCTACGCACCGGACAAACCGTTCTTCATGTATTGGGCACCCGGCGCATCGCATGGCCCGCACCAGATCATGAAAGAGTGGGCCGACAAGTACAAGGGCAAATTTGATGACGGCTGGGACGCCTATCGCGAGCGCACTTTTGCGCGCGCCAAGGCCAAGGGCTGGATCCCGCAAGAGGCGCAACTGACACCGCGCCCGGCGTCAATGGCTTCTTGGGACTCGGTCCCGGAGGCGGAGAAGCCGTTCCAGCGCCGCCTGATGGAAGTCTTCGCCGGCTTCACCGAACACGCCGACTACAACGCGGGCCGCGTCATCGACGAGATCGAGAGGGAAGGACGGCTCGACAACACGCTGATCTTCTACATCTGGGGTGACAACGGCTCCTCATCGGAGGGCCTTAACGGCACCATCAGCGAGCAGCTCGCGCAGAACGGCATCCCGACCACGATCTCACGGCACATCGAGGCTCTGAACGAACTCGGTGGCCTAGACGCGCTCGGTGGCCCGAAGACCGACAACATGTTCCACGCCGGATGGGCCTGGGCTGGGAGTACGCCTTACCAGGGCACCAAACTGATGGGTGCCTACTTTGGAGGCATCCGGCAGCCGACGGCGATTGCGTGGCCGAAACGCATCAAGGCGGATGCGATCGCTCGACCGCAGTTCCACCACGTGATCGACATCGTGCCGACGATCTACGAGCTGACGAAGATCAACCCGCCTCGTGTTGTGAACGGCTTCGAGCAGGATCCGATCGCCGGCGTCAGCATGGTCTACACATTCGGCGATGCCAAGGCGCCGGGAACGCGGAAGACGCAGTTCTTCGACATCATGGCGAGCCGCGGCATTTATCACGACGGCTGGTTTGCCAGTGCGCCGGGCCCGCGTGAACCCTGGGTGGGCGGCATGCCGAAGGGCATCAAGGAATGGTCGCCGCTGACGGACAAGTGGGAGCTCTACAACATCGACAAGGACTGGAGCCAGGCGAACGACCTTGCCGCCTCGAATCCGCAGAAACTCGAGCAGATGAAAGCCCTCTTCATCGAAGAATCGAAGAAGAACAAGAACCTTCCGATTGGCGGCGGCTTGTGGTCCACGGCGATGTTCCATCCGGAGGATGCCCCGGCATCGGCCCTCACCGAATGGACTTTCGATGGCCCCATGACTCGGATGCCGGAATCGGCTGCTCCCAAGCTCGGGAAGAACAGCAGTCTCGTGACCATGGACGTGGAAATACCGGCCAATGCCAACGGCGTTCTATACGCGCTGGCCGGCTTTTCCGGAGGCGTTACCTGCTACATAAAGGACGGCTTCCTCAATTACGAGTTCAACCTCTTCGAGGTCCAGCGCACCAAGGTCCGGTCAAAGGCGAAGCTGCCGGTGGGCAAGGCAAAGATCGAGGTCGAATCGATGCTGGTCGACAAGATTGGCGGCGCGATGGACGTCACCCTGAGGGTGAATGGCGCTGTGGTGGGCCAGGGCCAGGTGCCGGCGGCCATGTCGCTGCACTTCACGTCGAATGCAACTTTCGACATCGGCATCGATCTCGATTCGCCCGTGTCGCTCGATTACTACGACCAGGCACCGTTTGCATTCAACGGAAAGATCGGCACGACGAAGATCGCCTACACGAAGAAGTAGGCCATTCACACGGCACGACTACACGACAGACGACGCGACGTCGCGTTATCTGGCCTAGGTCGGCTACGCGAACAGCGCTCCGATGGGCGGAAACCTGAAGGTCGCGGCCGCAGGCAAGGCGCCGACCTTCCTCGTGGCGGCACTGCAGGACCCGGATTTCAAGTTGGTGATGGCATCTGGCGGGCTGATGGGCGTGCTCGGATTTCCGTTGCCGGTGTCGAACTCGGCATCGCGGTATCGGCGATCCTGCTGGGTGTGATGGTGCTGGCTGAGGTCAGACCCACCCCTGTGGATTGCGGCTGCGATGTCGCGTTCTTCGCGATCTTTCACGGCCACGTGCATGGCCGGGAACTGCCCGAAGGCACGAGTGCATTGCTTTACAGCCTGGGCTTTGTCGTCGCCACCGCCCGCTGCACGCCGCCGGAATCCTGACGCTGGGATGGCTCGCGCGCGGCGGTGCCTGAATCGGCCGGGCGCGGATGCGCTCGATGTTCTTCTCGCCGGGGCCGGCCGCTTCATCGCCTTCGTCGCCGGTCGCTTCGTTTGGCTCTCGCCCCGCGCTGTTACGACAAGGTGGCGGTCAAGTGCGTGATCCCCGCCTCGAACGCGGCCGCGGCGGCTGGCACATCCGGCGCGCTATCGAGCTGGTCGCGAAAACTGCCGTCCGAGAGCAGCCGGGCGACCAGCGCCAGCAATTGGAGATGCTCATCCTTTGCCCCGTCCGTGGGCGCCAGGATGGCCAGCAGACGCGAGACCGGTTTGCCGTCCGGTGCATTGAACGCAATGGCGACCTTCGTGCGCATGAACAGCGTTAACGGCCGCGCGATGCCGTCTATCCGTGCGTGCGGGATCGCGAACCCCTCGCCGAGCGCGGTCGATCCGGCCTGTTCGCGCCGCGCCAGTGCACGGAAAATCGGTCCCGGGTCGAGCCCTTGCGCGCTACCGATCGCCGTTGCCACCACCTCAAGCGCATCCGACCGGTCCCGCACATCGACGTCTAGCAGAATTACCTGCGGTTGCAACCAGGCCGCGATCCGCGTCACGTCGTTAGCCATCGAGTCATCCTGATCCGTGCAATTGCCATCCCGACCTCGGTCTTCTCGCTTCGTGCGGGCTTTCCTTCCCGACAACCTCCGGAGGCACCGGCCTATAGGCTAGAAGCGCGCCGTCAGGCCGATCATGGCCTCGTACTGCATGAAGATGTCGCTGCTCAGGACGACGACACAGCCGCCCGAGCAGAGAAATCCACCCGTACTGTTGACGAACGTGGCAAAGCCGCGCGCCTCGGCGCGCAGCGCGACATGGTCATTGAGCGGCCAGTAGTAACCTACACCGAGGTTGAGCGAAGGTTTGAACTCAGTCCCGTAGCCGCTGGTGCTGGGACTGAATTGCGTGGCGCCGAGGCCGCCGGCGACGTAGACCCCGCGTCCGATCGGCCCGTCGACGAACGCCGTGCCACCGATGTGCAGGTAGCGGATCGTGAGATCGAACGGCGCGGCTCCGGCTCCCGGCGAGAGCGTTGTCGACTGCTGGCTGTACAGCAATTGCAATTCGGACGACGGGTCGAGCACAGTGCCGAGCGCCGCGGCGAACGCGGCCGAACTCTTGACGGTCGCCTGGGCATTGGCCGACACATTCTCGATGCCGTCGCTGCCGACGTAGCCGACGTAGAGCGTCAGCATCATCTGTGCAGCAGCCGGAGCCGAGAACAGCAGCAGCGACAGCGCCGTCGCGGTCGCGCAGCCGTGCCTGGCTCGGGTCAGGACCAATGACGTTTCCATACCGACGCCACCTCGGGCAGCTTATCGACCCGCTGCATCATCGCGGCGAACCTCGGATGAGCATCCTTCAAATAGTCACGCATCTTCCACCAGCGCGACAGGTTGGCAAGATAGACGTCGCACACGTAGGGCCGCGGCCCGAGCAGGAAGCCGGACTTCTGCGGAAAGGCCTGTGCGACGATGTCCCAGCCGAGCTTCATGCGCGCGACCGCCGCGCGCTCGACGGCGGCGCGGGCAGCGGGCGAACGCGAGGTGGTCCAGCGCGCCGGGTAATCGGCCACGCCGACCGCCGTGTACACCGTGGCCGCTGCGAACTGCATCCAGCGCAGGCAGGTGGCGCGGTCGCGCGTCGAGAGCGCCGGCACCCAGTCGCTCGGATGCCGTTCCAGCAAGGTCCAGAGCACGGCCACGCTCTCGGTAAGGATCTCGCCACCCGGCGTGACGAGCGTCGGCAACTGTCCGAGCGGGTTGACGGTCTTCAATTCCTCGAAGCACGGGCCCGGTGGATCGCTCCACGGTGTCGCGTCCTTCAGCTCGAACTCGAGCCCAAGCGCACCGAGCATCACTTCCACGCTGGCCGCGCCCGAGCGGCGCGCTGTGTACAAGACGTATCGGGTCGTCATGCGAGCGTTCCATGCAGGTCATGCTGTTCGGCCGAGGTAATCTTCACGTCGACGACATCGCCGGGTGCAAGCTTGCGCCGCCCCGCCTTGATGTAGACCACGCCGTCGATCTCCGGCGCATCGGCGGCGGTCCGGCCCATCGACACCGTCGGCCCGACTTCATCGACCAGCGTGCGCTGAACGGTGCCGACCTTGCGCGCGAGCCGCCGCGCCGAGATCTGCTCCTGCACCTGCATGAAGCGCGCGCGCCGCTCCTCGCGGACCTCGTCCGGAAGTTGCCCGGACAGTGCGTTTGCCGCCGCACCCTCGACCGGCGAATACGCGAAGCAGCCGACACGGTCGAGCTCCGCCTCGCGCAGGAACTCCAGCAGGTGCTCGAACTCCGCCTCAGTCTCGCCGGGAAACCCGGCAATGAAGGTCGAGCGGATCGTCAGGTCCGGACAAACCGCGCGCCAGGCGCGGATGCGCTCGATGTTCTTCTCGCCGCGAGGCCGGCCGCTTCATCGCCTTCAGCACACGCGGGTGCGAGTGCTGGAACGGCACGTCGAGATACGGCAGCACCCTGCCCTCGGCCATCAGCGGCATGACCTCGTCGACGTGCGGATACGGATAGACGTAGTGCAGCCGCACCCAGGCCCCGAGCTGCGCCAACTCCTTCACCAGATCCGTCATCTTCGTCCTGACGGTGCGGCCGCCGACGAAGTCGAGTTTGTAGCGGACGTCGACGCCGTAGGCGCTGGTGTCCTGCGAGATCACGAGGATCTCTTTCACGCCCTGCTTCACGAGGTTTTCGGCCTCGCGCATCACCTGCCCGATCGGCCGCGACACCAGGTCGCCGCGCATCGACGGAATGATGCAGAAGCTGCAGCGATGGTTGCAGCCCTCGGAGATCTTCAGGTAGGCATAGTGCCGCGGCGTCAGCTTGATGCCGGCCGGCGGCACAAGGTCGGTGTACGGGTCGTGCGGCTGCGGCAAGTGCCGGTGCACGTGGTCGAGGACCTCCGTTGCAGCGTGCGGGCCCGTGACGGCGAGCACCTTCGGATGCACTTTCGCCACCAGGTTCTCGCCGCCGTCCTGGCGCGCACCCAGGCAGCCGGTGACGATCACCTTGCCGTTTTCGGCCAGCGCCTCGCCGATCGCGTCGAGCGATTCGGCGACCGCCGAGTCGATGAAGCCGCAGGTGTTGACGATGACGAGGTCCGCGCCTTCGTAGGTCGGGCTGGTCGCGTAGCCCTCGGCGGCGAGCTGCGTGACGATGAGTTCGGAATCGACCAGCGCCTTCGGACAGCCCAGAGACACGAAGCCCACCGACGGAGCGGTGGGCTTGCTGGCGGTCGGGCGCGACCGCCGTGCGGGCACTCGTGGCGGTCATCGCCAGCCGCAGGCGGCTACTTCTTCTCGCCAGGGAAGCCCGGGAAACCGGTGAACATCGAGCGCGCCTGGTTCTGCATGTTCTCCTGCATCTGCACGAACAGGTTCTTCGACTGCTCGATGTAGTTCGACATCATCGACTGGATCATCGGCGACTGCATGTTGACGAACTGTGTCCACATCTCAGGCCCGATCTTGTTCGTCTCGTAGAAGGCCTTGCTCTGCTCCGACAGCTTGCCCTGGATGTCGATGAATGCCTGGATGTTCTTCTCGAGGTACGAGCCCATCATCCCCTGCATCGCATTGCCGTAGAAGCGGATGATCTGCGACAGCATCTGCGCGCTGAACATCGGCATGCCGCCGGCTTCTTCCTCCAGGATGATCTGCAGCAGGATCGGTCGGGTCAGATCCTCGCCGCTCTTGGCGTCGAGAACCTGGAAATCCTCGTTGTCCAGCACCAGTTGCTTCACGTCGGCCAGCGTGATGTAGGTGCTGGTCTGGGTGTCGTACAGCCGTCGGTTCGGGTACTTCTTTATAAGGCGAACTGCAGTTGCCATTCGTGTTCCTCAGTTGTCATCACGCTGGCGCGCGAAGGCCCGTCGTGCGGGCATCTCCCATTTGTTTGCCAGCATTCTAAGCGAATGATGACGCACCGCAGCGGAGGTGTCCCCGGGCAGCCGCGGATGGCCGGGCCTGGCGCGCTCTGCCAGAATCTCACGTTTTGACATTCGATACTTCCTCCTTAGGAGACATGATGGTCCGTCGCACCCTTCTTACAGCTTCACTACTGGCCGGATTCTCGATGGCGCTCGCCTCCGGCGCGGCGACTGCCGGCACGGTGACCGTCATCACGTCTTTCCCCAAGGAGCTGACCGCGGCCTACAAGGCCGCCTTCGAGAAGGCCAACCCGGGTATCACTTTGGAGATACTCAACAAGAGCACCGTGGCCGGCATCGCATTCGTCCGCGAGACCGCCGCGGGTCAGCGGCCCGACGTGTTCTGGGCTTCCGCGCCGGATGCCTTTGAAGTGCTCAAGCGCGACAAGCTGCTGGTGGCGGCGCCAGACGTGGACAACAAGGCGATCCCCGCGAAGATCGGCAGCTACCCGATCAACGATCCGCAGGGCTATTACAAGGGCCAGGCGCTGGCCGGCTACGGGATCATGTACAACACTCGTTACCTGAAGGCGAACAAGCTCCCGGTGCCGAAGGAATGGACCGACCTGCTGGCGCCGACCTGGTACGGGCACGTGGCAATGACGTCGCCATCGCGTTCGGGGACGATGCACCTGACGGTGGAAACGATCCTGCAGGGCGAAGGCTGGGACAAAGGCTGGAGCCAGATCCTGCAGATGGCCGGCAACAGCGCCCAGATCACCGAACGCAGCTTCGGGGTTCCGGACGGCATCAACAATGGCCAGTTCGGCGGCGGACCGGTCATCGATTTCTTCGGACTCGCCGGCAAGAACTCCGGGTTCCCGGTCGAGTTCGTCTATCCGGCCGTGACCTCGATCGTTCCGGCCAACATCGCACTGATCGCCGGCGGCAAGAACTCGGCCGAGGCGAAGAAGTTCGTGCAATTCACGCTGAGCCAGCAGGGCCAGGAACTGCTGCTGCTGCCCGCGATCTCGCGCCTGCCCGTGCTGCCGTATCCGGCGCTGGCGGGCAAGATCCCGGCCGGGTATCCGGACCCGCAGGCCATCGTCAAGCGCGCGAAGGTCAACTTCAACGCCGACACTTCCGAGGACCGCTACTCGCTCGTGCATTCGCTGTTCGACCAGACGATCACGTTTCGTCTGAAGGAACTGCAGACGGCCACCAAGGCGATCCAGACCGCCGAGGCGAAGCTCGCGACGAGCGGCAAGCCGAATCCACAGGCTGCCGACCTGATCGGGCAAGCGCGCGAACTCGCCTACTCGCCGATCGTCTCGGCCACGCTGGCGTCACAACCGGACTTCCTGAAACTTTTCGCCGCGAACAAGAAGGAAGTCGCGGTCGCCAAGCAGGTCACCGGCCTCGAGGAGAGCTGGAACCGGAAAGCGCGCGAGAACTACACGAAGGCAGCCGAACTCGCGCAGCAGGCCGTCGCGGCGATCAAGTAACCAGCCAGCGGCCACTCCGATGAGCGCCGTGCTGGGCGGCGAGCGCGGCGCGTCCGCGGGAGTCGCGCGGTTCCTGCGCCGCTACGTCACGTCGTGGCGAGCACTGCTCGTACTGGCAGCGATTGCCGCGTTCCTGTTCGCCCTGCTGATCGTCCCGGTCGGCACGGTCTTCGTCACGGCGTTCCGCGACGCCGACGGCAGTTTCACGCTTGGACACTTCGCGTCGTTCTTCTCTACCGGGCTGATGCGCGAGTCGTTCTTCAACTCGCTCTTCGTCGCCACCACCAGTGTCATCGTGGCGTCGTTCATCGCGGTACCGCTCGCCTACCTGACGGTGCGCTTCGAGTTTCGCGGCGCGCTGCTGATCCAGACGCTCGGCGTGCTGCCGCTGATCATGCCGCCCTTCGTCGGCGCCGTGGCGATGCAGCTCGTGTTCGGCCGATCGGGTTCTGTCAACCTGCTGCTCGAAGACCATCTCGGCTTTTCGATCCCGATCATGCAGGGGCTGACCGGCGTCATCTTCGTCGAGAGCCTGCACTACTTCCCCTTCATCCTGATGAACCTGGTGGTGGCACTGCGTGCGATCGACGGTGCGATGGAAGAAGCGGCGCTGAATCTCGGCGCGCGCGGCTGGCGACTGTTCCGCCGCGTCGTGTTCCCGCTCGCGATGCCGGGCTACATCGCCGGTGCCGCGCTGGTGTTCGTCAAGGTGTTCGACGACCTCGGCACGCCGCTCGTGCTCGGGCAAACCAACCTGCTGGCGCCGCAAGCGTATCTGCGCATCACGCAGGTCGGGCTCGAGGACCCGCTCGGCTACGTGATCAGCGTGATCATGATTGCCTTTTCCATCGTCGCGCTGTGGCTCTCCGCTCAGGTAATGAAGGGCAAGGACTACTCGACGCTGCAAAAAGGCGGCGCCGGCATTGCGAAACGCCGACTCAAGCCTTGGGAATCCGCCCTCGCGTACGTCAGCATCTTCCTTGTGCTGCTCGTGGTGCTGAGTCCGCATTTCGGTCTGCTGGTGCTGTCGTTTGCCAACGTCTGGAGCTACTCGGTACTGCCCGATGCGTGGACCGCGGCGCACTACGCCACCGTCATCGGGGATTCGAGCGGCATGGTGCACAACACGCTCGTCTACTGCGGCCTGGCAGCGCTGATCGATGTCGCCATCGGTACCGCCATTGCGTATCTGATCCTGCGCACGCGCATTCCGGCCCGGCAATGGCTGGACTATGCCGCCAGCGCCGCGATCGCCGTGCCCGGCATCGTGCTTGCGATCGGCTACCTGCGCACATTCCAGGGCATCGAGATCGGCGGCACGCCGATCACACAGACCTGGCTGTTGATCATGTTGGCCTACTCCGTGCGTCGCCTGCCTTACGCACTGCGCTCATGCATGGCAGCGCTGCAGCAGATCAACATCAGCCTCGAGGAAGCTGCGGAAATGCTGGGGGCCAGCCAATGGCGCACCGTGCGTCGGATCGTCATTCCGCTGATGGCGGGCGGAATCCTGGCGGGCTTCGTTATCGAGCTTCATCACCGCGGCAGTGGAGCTGTCGGCGACGATCCTGCTGGTGGTCAAGGAGTCGCAGGCGCCAATGAGCTACGGCATCTACCTGTACATGCAGTCGATCGCCGGCCGCGGACCGGGCGCGGCCCTCGGCGTACTGTTGGTGGTGACGGTGGCGATCGGCACCTACCTGTCGCACAGGCTCGTCGCGCGTGCCAACCGAACCCTGGAGACACAGCGATGAAGGCGGTGGCCGTCGAATGCATCGGCATCGGGCTGGCCTATGGCACGAACCAGGTGCTGAAGGACATCACGCTCAGCATCGAACCCGGCGAGTTCTTCGCCCTGCTCGGGCCTTCGGGCTCGGGCAAGTCGACACTGCTGCGCCTGATCGCCGGATTCAATCAGAACAACCGCGGGCAACTGTTGGTCGACGGCCGCGACATCAGCGGAGTGCCGAGCTACGGCCGCAACATCGGCATGGTGTTCCAGAGCTACGCGCTGTGGCCCCACCTGACTGTGTACGACAACGTTGCCTTCGGCCTGGTCGAGCGGCGCGTCGCGCGCGACGAGATCAGGCGCCGCGTCGGCGAGGCCCTCGAACTGGTCGGACTCACCGAGTATGCCAAGCGGCGCCCGAACCAGCTGTCGGGCGGCCAGCAACAGCGCGTGGCAGTAGCCCGGACGATCGTCATCGAACCGCAGGTGCTGCTGCTCGATGAGCCGCTGTCGAATCTCGACAAGAAGCTGCGTGAGCAGATGCGGCTCGAGCTCAAGCAGCTGCAGCGCACGCTCGGCATCACGACGATCTTCGTCACGCATGACCAGGAAGAGGCAATGACCACCGCCGACCGCATGGCAGTGCTCGACGCCGGCGTGCTGCAGCAGATCGGCACGCCGCGTGAACTGTTCGACGCGCCGGCGAACCGCTTCGTCGCCGAGTTCGTCGGCAGCACCAACCTGCTGGCCGGCCGCAGCGACAGCGCTCGCCGTGTCTTCATCGCCGATGGGTTCGGGGAGATTCCGCTCACTGGCAGTGCAACCGGCACTGCGATATCGGTGCGGCCGCACGCCATCGCCATCGCTGAAGTGCGCGACACAGTCCACGTGTGGTTCGAGGGCGCCGTCGAGGAAAGCGAATTTCTCGGCGAGTTCACGCGCTACGGCGTGCGCGTCGGGCCGACGTTGCTGACTGCCGATGCGCCCCATCTCTCAGCCACGCCGATCTACGCGCCCGGCATGCGCGTGCAGATCGGCATCGACCCCAGCGAAGTACGAATCCTGGACTGAACGATCTGCCCGCGCACACCCCGGTTTATGGCCGCAAGGCACGCATGCACGAGCCGCGGGGCTGCCGCCTAACTACGGGCGAGGCTGGAACACCAGAAAGTACTGATATGGAAGGAAGCCGTGCCGAGCCACCTGCGTGTAGCCGGCCAACGTCATTTCCTCGGCAACCTTGCGGGCACTGATGCGATCGCCCTTCGGGGGTCCGATCGGCGAGTCCGCGGTGAAATCGATGATGGCCAGTTCCCCGTTCGGTTTCAGGCTGCCTCGCAGGCGCTTGAAGTATGTGCTCCTGTTAGCGATGTGGTGATACGTGTCGACGAGGAGAACCCGGTCCACCTTTTCCGGAAGCGCCGCAGAATCGGGCTGCGCCTGCACAGGCACCAGGTTCGTGAGCCCTTCGCGCTTGGCTCGCTCCGCAAGGTGCTTGACCATGTCTGGCTCCAAGTCCACGGCGTACACGCGTCCGCCAGGTGTCATGTGAGCGAGGCGTGCGGCAAAGTAACCCGTGCCTGCGCCGATGTCGGCGACCCTGGCATCCGGCGCCAGCTTCAGCGCCATGATCACTTCGTGTGGCTTTTGCCAACGGTCGCGCTCCGGATTGTCGAAGACCTGGGCCCAGTTCTCTGCACCGGAAAAGCCGTGCTCGTGCGTGTGCGGCGCCTGTGCGACCGCGCCGCCCGCGCCGAGCAGCGCAGCGATAGCGAACATGAAACAAAGCAGGGAGCGCATCGTGGAGTCCGGGAGTGCCAACTGGAAACAAGCTTAGGCGATATGTCGAAGCGAGGCATTCACCAGAACCCCGCGCGGGGTCGAGTCCCCGATCGACTCGCAGAGATCCGGCGAATTCGAAGCATTACCGCGATAAATCAATTCACACCCTCCTCAGTGCGCGAGACTGTTGCATGCACGACTCTGACAGCGTCGGGTTTTTCGAGGCACAGTTTCAGCGCCAGTTGCGTGAGCGCGACTTTCGGCTCAACCCCTTCGAGCTTGCTGCCCTGCCTCACTTGCGCGGCCGGGTCCTGGACTATGGCTGCGGCCTGGGCAACCTCGCGTTCGCGGCTGCCGAGCGGGGATGTACGGTCACGGCCCTCGACGCCAGCCCCGCGGCAATCGCGCACATCCAGAAACGCGCAGCCGACGAGTCGTTGCCGGTGCAGGCGTTTTTGGCAGATCTCCGGGATCACGAACTCCCTGGAGAATTCGACGCAGTCGTTTCAATCGGCCTCCTGATGTTTTTCGACTGCCGCACCGCGTTCAGAGTGCTCGCATTGCTTCAGGCCCACGTACGCCCGGGCGGCATCGCCTTTGTAAACGTCCTGATAGACGGCACGACCTATCTCGACATGTTCGGTAGGAGCCGTTACTGCCTGTTCCCGCGCACGGAACTCGAGTCTCGCTTCGCGGGATGGGAGCTTATTCACTCTGAGGCTAACGACTTCGAAGCTCCCGGTGGACGGATCAAGTCTTTTGCCACCGCCATCGCCCGGAAGCCACTCTCCCTCGAAAGCCCGTGAAACGCTCTTTCGTGTCTCGATGGTTCGCATGCAATCTCGCTTCAAAGGAGTGGCCGGCCGCAACGGCCCACCGGCGATGGGCCCTTCACTCGGCCAGCCCGCGCGGTGCAGGTCCTCCGTTCGACGCGGTTCAATTCGTGCGCAGCCGTACTATCCAAAATAGTTCGATTGATTTCATTTCGCTGGGACAGCGGCAATGCCGGTAGGTCACCCCGTTTTCTGGATCCTGTTGGCCGCGGTGGCAGCACCGATGCTGGCGCAGCTGCCGATCGGCATTCGCGTACCAGTTGTCGTGCTCGAGGTGCTGCTCGGCATCGCCATTGGTCCGTACGTGCTGGACCTGGTCCACTTCGACGGTTTCATCGAGGCGATGTTCACACTTGGCATGGCCACGACCCTGTTCATGGCTGGCATGGAGCTGGATTTCCACCAGATTCGCGGTCGGCCTTTGACACTGGCTAGTGGCGGCTGGATCGTCTCGCTCCTGCTCGGGCTTGCGGCAGTGGGTCTGCTGCATGTCGTGCCGCAGGTCGACGCCCCGATGATGGTCACGATCGCGCTGTGCACCACCGGTCTGGGCGTGCTGATGCCCATTTTCAAGGACTCCGGCCAGCTCGAGAGCGAGTTCGGCCGGCTGATCGTGGCGGCCGGCACCATGGGCGAGGTTGGGCCGATCATTGCAATGTCGTTGCTCTTGTCGCAGCGCTACAGCACGTGGCAAGAGCTCGGCTTCCTGTTTGCCTTTCTGGCGATCGTGGGGGTCGCAATGGCCGTCGGAATCAGCGCCCGACCGTCCAGACTTCTGGCGTTTCTCGGCCGCGAGATGCGTGCGAGTACGCAACTGCCGGTACGGCTGGCGCTCGTCTTGTTGGCCGGACTGTTGTTGCTTGCCGAGAATTTCGGCTTCGAAAGGATTTTTGGCGCATTCGCCGCCGGAATGATCATCGGGCAAGCGACGCGCGGCTCCGAAGGAAAGCCTTTGCGAGAAAAGATCGACGCGGTGGCGTTCGGCTGGTTCTATCCGTTCTTCTTCGTCGGCACGGGCATCAAGTTCGACATACCAGCGCTCTTCGCCGGCCGCGACACGCTCCTGATGGTGCCTGTATTTCTGCTGCTTTTCCTGGCTGTTCGTGGTGCGCCGGTGCTATTGCTCTATCGCAATGCGCTCGCTCGGTCCGAGCGCCTCCCGTTCGCGCTGTCTTCTGCCGTCCCTTCCCTGTCTGTGATCGTCGTCATCACCGAAATCGGATTGAAGGCCGGCACCATCGCTTCGGCTGTCGCAGCCGCAATCGTCGGCGCCGCCTTGCTGGCCGTGCTGCTGTTCCCGACGTTCGCCGGGACCCTACTGTCCGTCAGAGTCGCTGAACGAAAGGTCGGCTGACAGCAACGTCGACGCCTGTGAAGCTTCTGGACATTAACTGCAACAGCCGAGGCAACGCAGGCGCGCCGAGCGAGTGACAGTCGACGCAGCGCGGCCCGGTGATCCGACTGCCACGCTGGCGCGCGTCGCCACGAAGCTCAACCCATGTGCAGCCCGCCGTTGCAGGAGAAGTCGGCGCCGGTGGCGAAGCCGGATTCTCGTCCGACGCCAGCCAGGCGACGATCGACGCGATTTCGTCGGGCGTGCCCAGGCGCTTGACCGGGATCGTCGCGACGATCTTGTCCAGCACGTCCGGCGGATCGGCCTGACCATGTCGGTGCCGATGTAGCCGGGGCTCACGGTGTTGACCGTGACGCCCTTGGTCGCCACCTCCTGCGCCAGCGCCATCGTGAAGCCGTGCATGCCGGCCTTGGCGGCCGAGTAGTTGGTCTGGCCGGCCTGGCCCTTCTCGCCGTTGACCGAACTGATGTTGATGATGCGGCCCCAGCCTTTCTCGACCATGTCCGGCACCACCTGCTTGGTGACGTTGAACATGCTGTTCAGGTTGGTCTCGATCACCGCGTCCCAGTCCTCGCGCGTCATCTTCAGGAACATGCGGTCGCGCGTGATGCCGGCGTTGTTGACCAGCACGTCGATCGGGCCGTGCTCGGCCTTCGCCTTGGTGAAGGCGTCGACGGTCGAGTCCCAGTCGCGCCACGTTGCCGACCGAGGCGTAGAACGTGTAGCCCAGCGCCTTCTGCTCGCCGAGCCACTTGTCGTAGTCGCGGCTCGGGCCGCAGCCGGCGATGACCTTGAAGCCGTCCTTGTGCAGTCGCTGGCAGATCGCGGTGCCGATGCCGCCCATGCCGCCGGTGACGTATGCCACCTTCTGGCCATTGCTGTCTCCCTGTTGTTAACTGCTGTTGTATTCGGGTCGGGCGCCGGGCCGCTCCGAGCTCGACCCGCAATGTACTCGGCCGAGTGCACGTGCGACGCGCAGCGCCGCGTACACGAGGCCGACCCGCTATCGTTCGACAGTGAGGGCAACCCCCATGCCGCCGCCGATGCACAGCGCGGCGATGTCCCTTCTTCGCGTCGCGCCGCTGCATCTCGTGCAGCAGCGTCACCAGGATGCGGCAGCCCGAGGCACCGATCGGGTGACCGATGCGCGATCGCGCCGCCGTTGACGTTGACCTTGTCTTGACGGCTGTCCCAGCCCATCTCCTTGTTGACGGCGCAGGCCTGCGCGGCGAAGGCCTCGTTGATCTCGAGCAGGTCGAGGTCGCTCGGCCTTCCAGCCGGCGCGCTGCGAGCGCCTTGCGCGACGCCGGCACCGGGCCCATGCCCATGAGTGGCCGGGTCGAGCGCCGACCGCTGGCGTAGCTCGGCGATGCGCGCCAGCGGCTTCAGGCCGAGCTGCCTTGGCCTTGTCGCGCTTCATCACGACCACGGCGGCGGCGCCGTCGTTGATGCCCGAGGCGTTGCCCGCGGTCACGCTGCCCGCCTTGTCGAACGCCGGCCGCAGGCCGGCCAGCGCCTCGGCGCTGGTCTTCTTGTTGACGAACTCGTCGGTGTCGAAGACGATCGGGTCGCCCTTCTTCTGCGGGATCGTGACCGGCACGATCTCGTCCTTGAACCGGCCGGCTTCCTGCGCGGCGGCGGCCTTCTGCTGCGACGCCAGCGCCAGCGCGTCCTGCGCGTCGCGGCTGATGCCGTACTCCTTGGCGACGTTCTCGGCCGTGATGCCCATGTGGTACTGGTTGTAGACGTCCCACAGGCCGTCGACGATCATGGTGTCGACCATCTTCCAGTCGCCCATGCGCTGGCCGTCGCGCGAGCCCAGCAGCACGTGCGGCGCCGGCGCTCATGTTCTCCTGGCCGCCGGCGATGACGATCTCGCAGTCGCCATCGCGGATCGCCTGCGCCGCCAGCATCACCGCCTTCAGGCCCGAGCCGCAGACCTTGTTGATGGTCATCGCCGGGCACTGCCTGCGGCAAGCCCGCCTTGATGGCCGCCTGGCGCGCCGGGTTCTGGCCCGCTGCCGGCCGCCAGCACCTGGCCCAGGATGACTTCGCCGACCTGGTCGGCCGCCAGCTCGGCGCGCGCGAGCGACTTCCTTGATGACGATGGCGCCCAGTTCGGGAGCGGGGATCTTGGCGAGCGTGCCGCCGAACTTGCCGACGGCGGTGCGGGCGGCGGCGACGATGACGTCTTCGGTCATGAGATGCTCCGTTGTGAGAGCGGTATCGCGGCGGACCTGATGTCCGCCGACGACGGATGCTAGCGCCGTCGCTAGGCCTTCTCCTTGACGTAGCGGCCCGGGCGCCGGCTCGATCGGCTTGTATTCGGCACTGCCGTAGCTGCTTGGGCGCGGCCATCTGCTTGCCCGCGTGGCGCGTCAGCCAGCGGCACCAGTCGGTCCACCAGCTGCCCGGATGTTCCTTCGCGCCATCGAACCAGGCGTCCGAGTTGGCAGGCAGCTTGTCGTCGGCCCCGACCCAGTAGTTGCGCTTCTTCTTCGCCGGCGGGATTGATCACGCCGGCGATGTGGCCGTGGCGCCGAGCACATAACGCAACCGCGGCTTGCCGCCACCCGGCAGCGTGCGGTCGATGCGTAGGCCGCCGTCCACGGCACGATGTGGTCCTCGCGCGAGGCGTAGATGTAGATCGGCACGTCGAGCCTGGCCGAGGTCGACCTTCTCGCCGCAGCACCGTGCAGCTTGCCCGGCTTCGCGCAGGTTGTTCTCGAAGATAGGTGTTGCGCAGGTACCAGCAGTACATCGGCCCGGGCAGGTTGGTGCCGTCGCTGTTCCAGTACAGCAGGTCGAAGGCGGCGGCGTCTCGCCCTTAGGTAGTTGCCGACGACATAGTTCCAGACCAGGTCGTTCGGGCGCAGGAAGCTGAAAGTGGTCGCCGAGCTCCGAGCCCTTGAGCAGGATGCCGCCGCTGCGCCGATCTGCCATCTCGCGCATACTGCACCGTGCGCTTCGTCGATGAAGATGTCGAGCACGCCGGTATCGTCGAAATCGAGCAAGGCGGTCAGCAGCGTCAGGCTCGCGCCGGCTGCTCGCCGCGCGCGGCCAGCACCGCCAGCGCGGTGGCGAGGATCGTGCCGCCGACGCAGAAGCCCAGCGTGTTGATCTGCTTGGCGCCGGTGATCTCCTGCACCACGTCGATCGCCGTGATCGACGCCGGTCTCGATGTAGTCGTCCCAGGTGCGTGCGCCTCGGCGATTCGTCGCGGGTTGCTCCAGCTCACCACGAACACGCGGTGGCCCTGCTCCACGGCATAGCGGATCAGCGAGTTCTCGGGCTGCAGGTCGAGGATGTAGAACTTGTTGATGCAGGGCGGCACGAACAGGAACGGCCGCTCGTAGACCTTGGCCGTCAGCGGCTTGTACTCGATCAGCTGGAACAGCTCGTTCTCGAACACCACCGCGCCTTCGGTGGTGGCGACGTTGCGGCCGACCTCGAAGGCAGCTCTCGTCGGTCTTCGAGACGTGCCCCTGCTGGATGTCCTTCAGCAGATTGTCGAGCCCGCTCTTCAGACTCTCGCCGCTGGTCTCGAGCAGGGTCTGCTGCGCCTCCGGGTTGAGGGCGAAGAAGTTGGCCGGCGACGCTGCGTCGACCCACTGTGACACCGCAAAGCGCACGCGCTTGCGCGTCTTGGGGTCGCCCTGAACGCTTTCGGCCAGGCGGGTCATGAACTCCGAGTTCAGCAGGTATGTGCGCGCATAAAACGAGGCCAGCGAATTCTTCTGCCAGCTCGGGTCCGAAAAGCGCGGGTCGGAAATCGGCGCCGTCGTGCGTTCGGGATGCGTGAAGAAGTCATTCCACAGACCGGTCAGGCGCTGCACGTAGTCCTGCTGCATTTCGAGCAGCCGCTCCGGCACCAACGGCATGGCGGGTGCGGCCGCCACCGGCTGCAGCCAGGGCAGCGCGAAGTTGAACGGTTCCATGCCGCCGAGGGCGTAGGGAGAGCCCTGCGTCGATGCGGCGGAATCCACTGAATCCCGTGATGCGGTCGCGCCGCTGCGCGCTGCCGCAGCTTTCGCGCCGGCCTTGGCAGTCGCCTTGCGGACACGACGCGCTCCGCTGGAGCTTCCGGCTGAGCCGCCATTGCCTGCTCGCATCCTGCGTCCGGCCTTCGAAGTTGCCATGTCTCCTCCGCTATCGGTGGCCGGTGGATCGGATGATCGCGTCGGCTCTCGGTAAGTCTTGGGATTCTCCACAAGGCGCCGAGCATGGTCAAACAAGGCATTCCACGTTTCCTGCGCGGTCAGCGCTCGAGCGTTCAGTTACCGCGGTCGGGGCCGATCCAGATGAGCGCCGCATGACGACCCGTGATCCGGTCGCGCCGATGGCTGTAGAAGCGCGAGGGATCGCAATATGTGCAGGCGCCGCCGCCGAATACCGCGTCGACACCTTCCTCCGCCAGCGCCATGCGACCGAGCGCAAACAGGTCGGCGTAATACTTGCCGCCGCCGGCAGGCGCGAAGGCAGCGGCTGCGCCACGCAGCCGTAATGTCATCGCCTGCAGGACGTCGCTACCGACTTCGAAGTGATCTGGGCCGATTGCGGGTCCGAGGTAGGCGCAGAGCCGTGCGTGACTATTGCCTAGCCTCTGTCTCATGGCGCGCGCCGTGGCCTGGAGGATTCCGGCCGCGAGTCCACGCCAGCCGGCGTGTGCTGCGCCGACGCAGCGACCCTGCTCGTCGGCAAGCAGGACCGGCATGCAGTCGGCCACCATGACGACGGCAACGGTACCGGCGCGATCCGTGAAGGCGGCATCGGCTTCCACCGTCCCAGCCACCCCGGCAGCATCCGCGACCGTCGCGCCATGCACTTGCCTGAGCCAGCTCGGCTCAGCCGGCAGCATGGCGCGCAGACTGGCCCGGTTGGAGGCGATGATCGAGGCGTCATCGCCCGACCCGAGGCCCAGGTTCATGCCCCCACCACTAGGCGCTCCGAAGGCGCCAGTCGAACTGCCACCGGCGCGCGTCGTGATGAGCGCATGGACAGTCGGAGGCACGGGCCACTCGGGCCGGATCCACTCCGACACCATCACTTTTCGCCCGGAAGTTCGGCCTGCCGGTCCGTCGGCCCGAAGCGCAGCGACTGCATCAGTGCGGCCATGTCGGCCGGCGGCGGACGAAACCATTGCATCGGTGCCCGCGTGCGCGGGTGGTCAAGTCCGAGGCGGCACGCATGCAGAGCTTGTCGCCCAAACGCCCGCCAGGCCACCGTAGGGTCTGCAGGAGGCAGCTTGCGGCGGTAGACGGGATCGCCCACCAGCGGATGGCCGAGATGCTCGAGATGCACGCGGATCTGGTGCGTGCGACCGGTTTCGAGACGACAGGCGAGCCAGGACAACGTCGCATTGTCCTGCCGCACCGTCGCCAGATTCCAGTACTGCGTCCGCGCCAGACGCGCGCTGGCGGCGTGACTGACCTTGAAGCGCACCGGATTGCGCGGATCGCGTCCGATCGGCGCATCCACGGTGCCGTGTCGCCGCGGCTCACCGAGGACGATCGCCCAGTACTCGCGCCGCACGCTGCGGGCCTGGAGCTGGCGCACCAGATCGGCCTGGGCAGCCAGCGTGCGCGCCACGACCATCAGGCCCGAGGTGCCGGCGTCGAGACGATGCACGATGCCTGCGCGCGGCACGTCGCCCAGTTCGGGCGCATAGGCGAGCAGTCCGTTGAGCAGCGTCCCCGACCAGTGACCGGCAGCCGGATGAACCACCAGACCCGCGGGCTTATCGATGACGAGGATGTCCCTGTCCTCATGGACGACCGCGAGCGCCATCGGCTCGGGCAGGTATGCCTTTGCGTCCGGCGCCGGCTGCGGTTCGAGTTCCACCAGGTCGCCGATCGCGAGCTCGTGCCGCGGTCGAACCACTGCACCATTGACCCGCACCGCGCCCTGCTCCACCCATTGCTTGAGACGCGTGCGCGAGACGTCGGGCATCCACAGCACGAGCGCCTTGTCCAGGCGTTCGCCCGCGTGCGCGGCGTCGACACTGAAGCGGCGGCACAGGCCGCCCTCGGCGTCGTCGGCCAGGAGGTCGGTTTCGTCGTCGGTGTCCGCTTCGGCCGCGGCCGAAACGTATACTTCTGCGCTGGACAACGGGAGCACCCTGAACGATGGTTGGATTCGATTCCTGGACGGCGGCACTGATGCGGCGCGTCGCGGTCGTGCTCGCGGTGCTTGCTCTCGGCGGGTGCAGCTGGCTCGGTGTCGACAGCCTGTTCCAGAAGGACAACACCGCCAAGTGGGATGCCGACCGATTGTACGCGGAGGCCCGCGCCGAACTGTCGGCGGGCAACTGGGTCAAGGCGCGCGAGTACTACCAGAAGCTCGAGGCCCGATTTCCGTTCGGCCGCCACGCGCAGCAGGCGCTGATGGAGATCGCCTACACGTACTACAAGGAGGGCGAGACGGCGCAGGCCATACAGACGGCGGATCGCTTCATCCGCCAGTACCCGAACAATCCGAACGTCGACTACATGTACTACCTGAAGGGCCTCGCCGGCTTTGGCGAGGAGTCCGGACTGCTCGGGCGCATCATGTCGCAAGATGTCTCGCAGCGTGATGCAAAGGGCGCGCGGGAATCGTATGACGCGTTCCGCGATCTGGTCACGCGCTACCCGGACAGCAAGTACGCCGCAGACGCCCGAGCGCGGATGCGCTTCCTGATCAACGCACTGGCCCAGACGGAACTGAGCGTCGCCAATTTTTACTACGTGCGCAAGGCATACATTGCGACGATCCAGCGGGCGCAGATTGTGGTTCGCGACTTCCAGACCTCGCCGGCGACCGAGGACGCGCTGATTCTGATGGCGAAGTCCTACCAGGCGCTCGAATTGCCGGACCTGCAGGCAGACACCGAGCGCGTGCTCGCGCTCAATTTCCCCGACAGCAAGTACCTGCGCAGCAAGCGCTGATCACAGCGCAGGGTCGCGGCGCCGGGTCAGGAACTCGATCGCCTCGTCCTCGCTGCGCGTGCGCGCAAAGGGTGGCAGGCTCGACAGGACAATGCGGCCGTACGACTTCGTCAGCACGCGTTCGTCGAGGATCATCAACACTCCGCGGTCGACTTCGTCGCGGATCAGCCGGCCGGCGCCCTGCTTCAGCAGCATCACTGCCTCCGGCAGCTGATACTCGTTGAAGGGGTTGCGGCCGGCGCGCCTCAGGAAACGGATCTTCGCATCGACGACGGGATCGTCCGGTGGCGCAAAGGGCAGCTTGTCGATGACGACCAGCGACAGGGCATCGCCGCGGATGTCGATGCCCTCCCAGAAGGAAACGCTGCCGACGAGCACGGCGTTGCCCGCGACGCGAAATCCATCGAGCAGTGCCCGACGGCTGCCCGTGCCCTGGACGAACAGCGGCAGCGGCAACTCTTCGGCGTCCATCAACTGCTGCAGGCGCGCCGACACGCGATCGACCGCTCGCAGCGTCGTGCAGAGGAAAAATGCGCGGCCGCCGTTAGCCTTCACGAGCGGCCAGGCCGCCTCCGCGACATGCTCCGGGAAGCGCGTGTCGTAGGGCGACGGCAGTTTCTGTGGAAGATAAAGCAGCGCCTGCCTAGCAAAGTCGAACGGGCTGTCCCAGCGTGCCGTCTGCACGTCTTCGATGCCGAGCTCGGTGAGGTAGTGATCGAAGCGCCCGCCGGTGGTCAGCGTCGCCGACGTCAGTATCCAAGCCTGCGGCTGCGCGGCGCGGGCGCGCGACAGCGCACGGCCCGCGGCGAGCGGAGTCTTGTGGAACTGCGCACCGTGAGCCGAAACTGAAATCCAGCGCACTGCCGGCTCGGCGTCGGGGTCGGCGGGAAGGTCGTCATTGTTCTCACCGCGCCGCATCGCTTCCTGCCATTCGCCGAGCGCTCGCTTGAGCTCGGCAATGCGCGGTGCGACCAGATCGAGCTCCGGGTCGCGGCCGCGATTGACCTCGACGGCACGCGCAAGTTCGGCCGCCTCGGCTTCGACCTCCCCAAGCGTTTCCAGCAGTCGGTCGACGCGCGGCAGGCGCGCCAAAGGCACGCGCGCACCGACCGCCAGGCCGGCGTCGCCAATCGCGAGTCTGACGTCCCGCACCGCGCGCTCGAGCCGGGACGTCAGCGCCGTCCAGGAAGCCCCATCAGGTGCCCGCGCAAGACCGAGCGCGCGGCTGTCGCGTGCCAGTTCCAGCCACTGCGCCAGCGACAGCGTGCTGCCGAAGAAATCGGCAGCAATGTCCGGCAGCTGGTGCGCCTCGTCGAGCACCACGGTGTCGACGGTCGGCAGGAAGTCACGGATCGCGTCATCTCGCAGTGCGAGATCAGCCAGGAACAGGTGGTGGTTGACGACGACGATATCCGCCGCCTGTGCCTCACGGCGTGCCTTGAAGACAAAGCACTCGTTGAATCGGGGACACTCCGCTCCCAGGCAGTTATCGCGTGTCGATGTGACCAGCGGCCAGATGGCGGCACTTTCGGGCACCTCGGCGAGTTCCGCGCGATCTCCCATCGACGTCGAGCCCGCGAATCTGATAACCGCACGCAGGTGCCGCGCATCTTCGCGCGTTGCGACCAGAGCATCGGTTTCTGCCCGCGCCATGCGATAGAGGCACAGATAGTTCGCACGTCCCTTGAGCAGCGAAGTTGCAGCGTTGAGCTTCAGCGCCTTGAGCACCGCAGGCAGATCCTTGCGGTAAAGCTGGTCCTGCAGTGGCTTGGTGCCGGTCGAAATCAGCAGCTTGCCGCCGGCGAGCAGTGCGGGAACGAGATAGGCGAAGGTCTTGCCGGTGCCGGTACCCGCCTCGGCGACAAGCGTGCCGCCGTCCCGGATGACCCGGTACACGGTCGCGGCCATCTCGGCCTGGGAACTCCGCGCCACGAAACCCGCAACCGACAACGCCAACGCACCGTCGGCCCCGAAGGCGCGTGCAATCTGCGATTCCGCGGGAGGAGCTGCCGCCGTGACTGACCGCGTCACGCCGGGATGTCTGGAACCAGGCGCATTTCGAGCAGGCGCAGTGAATCCTTGATCTGCAGCTTGCGCTTCTTCATGCGGCGTAACGCCAGCTCGTCGACGCCCGGTTGCAGCGCAAGTCGCTCGATCGCCTCGTCGAGATCGCGGTGTTCGATCTGCAGTTCAATGATGCGCCGCTTGATGTCGTCCTGGTCCATGCCGCGTGCGAATCGTCAAAGTGGCCCTGAAAAGGCCACGGTACCCGGCTCTCGGCAGTGCACGAGAACACGGATGATAGACTTCCTCGAAAGTCCCATCGAACCGCGTGTCAAGCTTCAAAGTCAACGTCTGCGTCGCACAGCATATTGGCGACCGTCAGGAGCAGCAGGACCGCGCGGCAATCATTACGAGCCCGCGCAATCCGGGCGCCATGCTCGCAATCGTCGCAGACGGTATGGGCGGGCGGACCGGTGGTCGGTTGGCCGCCGACCAGGTCGTCAGTACGGCCGAAAACCTCTTCAAGGACATGACGGACCGGGACTCGACGTACCGGGACATGCTCCTGCACCTGGCCGCCGAGGCTCACACCGTCATCCGCCTGACGGCGATCGCCGCGGAAAAGGAACCGCACGCCACGCTGTGCGCGCTCATCATCAAGAAGAACCACGCGATCTGGGCCCACGCCGGTGACAGCCGACTGTATTTCTTCCGCGACGGGCGCGTGGTCCATCGCACCGAGGACCATACCTACGCAGAGCAACTGCGGCTCGAAGGCCGTTACGAGGACGCGGAACTCGCCGCCAGCCGTTACAAGAACATCCTGGTCAGTGCCCTGGGCATCAACAAGAAGCCCAAGATCGTCATCGGCGAGGAAAATGCGCTGCGCGAAGGCGACACGTTCCTGCTCGCCAGCGATGGGCTGTGGGCGTACTTCGAGGACGATGAACTCGCCGAGATTCTCTACAGCCAGCCCCCGCGCGAGGCCTCGGAGCGCCTCGTTTCCCTGGCGCGGGAGCGCTCCGAAGGCCGGGGTGACAACCTCTCGGTCGTCATCATCCGGCTCGATCCCCAGCCCAAGCCGCCTGCGCGCGGACCGCGCTAACGCGTCGCCGACGTCGCAGCGTCTTCGGCGCGCTTGCGCAACGCGTCGCGTTCAGCTTCCTTCTTTTCCATCGCCTGCTTTCGCTCCAGGCGTTGCGCCTCGCGCTTCTTGCGTTCTGCTTCGGCATCTGCCGCCCGTTTCGCGGCATCGGCCTGCTTCTGCTGGTACTCGGCGGCGTTCTGGGCGCGCTTGGCCGCGTCCTGTTGGTCCTGCTTCAGCTTCGCCGCATGCTCCTGCTGCTTGCGTTCGTAGTCCGCCCGGTTCTGTGCGGCGTCCTCGGGAGTCTTGCTGCCGGCAGCCTTTGCCGCGGCCTCAGCGGCGCGTTGCTCCGACTGGTTGCGCGCGGCAGCCTCCTTGTCGGCCCGCCCCGCGTCCTGGGCCGCACGCTGCTTTTCCTCCTCCGCCCGGCGCTTGGCAAGTTCCTCCTGGTCAATGCGCCGCTTGGTGTCCTTCGCCTCGAGTTCAATGCGCTGCACTTCGCGTCGTGTGAGTTCGCGCTCGCGCCGCACCTTCTCGCGGCAGTCGTTGACGAGGATGGCGTGATAGCACTCGGCGTCGCGCGCATCGAATAGCTTCTTCTGGCGCGCCTCCTCCTCCTGCGCGGCCCTGAGCGCGGCGTCGGCCTGCTCGCGAGTCGTAATGCTGCCGACTGGGTAGCGCGTGGCGACATCCTCCGCGCGGGCGTGGCCCGTGAGCAGGACAAAAATGGCGAACAGCAGCAGGCGCATGGGCAGTTAACGTCCGGCGATGTCATTCCGCCTACACACGGGCAATGGCCCGGCGCGGCGAAGCGAGGTACTCGCGCGACTGCATCTCTTCGAGCCGTGACACCGTGCGGGCAAATTCGTTGGCCAGGGCGCCGGACTGGTAGAGCTCGGCGGCCGCTGCCTCGGCCGAGAGCAGCAGTTTCACGCGGTGGTCGTACAGGACATCGACCAGCCAGGTGAAGCGCCGTGCCTCGGAGGCGTGCCCCGCGGACATGCGGGGCACGTTCGACAGCAGCACGGTGTGGAAGAGCTCTGCAATCTCGAGGTAGTCGTTCTGTGAGCGCGGTCCGCCACAGAGGACCGCGAAGTCGAACCAGACCACGCCGCCCGCGCGACGGCGCGCACGGATCTGGCGCGCCTCGATCGTCAGCACGGGATCATCGTCGTCGGTCTCGGCCACGCGCTCGAACGCTGCCGTGAGTGCCGCGTCGGCCGCCGGGCCCCACGGCGTAAGAAACGCCTCGATGCGCTCCATCGCCCGCTTGCGATAGTCGACATCGCCATCTACATGCACGACATCGAGGTGTTCCTTGAGCAAGGCGATCGCAGGCAGCACGCGGTCGCGATGCAGGCCGTCCGGGTACAGGGCGTCCGGGGCGTAGTTGGAGGTCATCACCAGACCGACGTTGAGCGCAAAGAGCCTCTCGAGCAGGCGGTACAGGATCATCGCATCAGCGATGTCGGACACATGGAACTCGTCGAAGCAGATCAGGCGATGGCGGCGCGCGATCCGACGCGCGACCTCGTCGAGCGGATCTGCCGTACCGCGCAGGTCATGCAGCTCGGTGTGAACGCCGCGCATGAACTCGTGAAAATGCACGCGCGTCTTGCGGATCAGCGGCACGGTCGCGAAGAACGCGTCCATGAGAAAGCTCTTGCCGCGACCCACGTCGCCCCAGAGATAGACGCCCCGCGGTACCGGGGGACGCACCAGCAGCTTCTTCAACGCGTTCGAGCGGTGCGCCTTGTACCCGGCCCAGTCTTCGTGCAGCTGCTGCAGGCGGGCGGCCGCCCGTTCCTGCGCCGGATCGAGCGCGTAGCCACGCTGCGCGAGCGCAGTATCAAGCTGAGGGCGGAACGACACGCGGCGCTGTGGCGATGACGATGGGTGGCAAAGTCCGTCGCTTAGAAATTCAGCGTGCGCTTGTCCACCGCCAGGGCAGCTTCCTTGGTCGCCTCGGCCAACGACGGGTGTGCGTGGCAGATGCGCGCGATGTCCTCGGACGAGGCACGGAACTCCATCGCGACCACCGCCTCGGCGATCAGCTCGGACGCGTAGGGGCCGATGATGTGCACGCCCAGAATCTCGTCGGTCGTCGCGTCGGCGAGGAACTTCACCATGCCGTTGGTATCGCCGAGCGCGCGCGCCCGGCCGTTGGCCGCGAATGGAAAAGTTCCCGCGCGATAGGCGCGGCCGGCCGCCTTCAACTGTTGCTCGGTCTGGCCCACCCATGCGATCTCGGGCGATGTGTAGATGACCCACGGAATCGTGTTGAAGTTCACGTGCCCGTGCTGACCGGCGATGCGCTCTGCCACTGCCACGCCCTCTTCCTCCGCCTTGTGCGCCAGCATCGGTCCGCGTACGACGTCACCGACAGCCCAGACATTCGGCACGTTGCTGCGGCAGTCGTCATCGACTGCGACAAAGCCGCGCTCGTCGAGCGCGAGGCCGATCGCTTCCGTATTGAGGCCCATCGTGTTGGGCACACGGCCGATCGAAACGATGAGCCGGTCCACGACCAGCGTCTGCGTTGCTCCGGCGGCGTCGGCGTATTCGACGCGGACTTCCTCGGTCTTGCCCTTCTTCTCGATGGCGGCCCTTTCGATCTTCACGCCGAGCGAGATCTTCAGTCCCTGGCGAGCGAAGAGCTTTGCCGCCTCTCTGCAATCTGATCGTCGACGGCACCGAGGAAAGCCGGCAGCGCCTCGAGCACCGTGACGTCGGCGCCAAGGCGCCGCCAGACGGAGCCCATCTCGAGGCCGATCACACCGGCCCCGATAACGCCGAGGCGCTTCGGCACGTCCGCAATCGACAGGGCACCGTCGTTCGACAGGATGCGCTTTTCATCGAACGCCACGCCGGGCAGGGGACGAGCATTCGAACCGGTGGCGATGATCACGTGACGCGCGATCAGGCTTTCCTCGGCTGCCCCGCTGACTTTGACCTCGATGCCGGCGTCACCGCGCCCGACGAACGAGCCGCGGCCGTGGAAAAACGCCACCTTGTTCTTCTTGAACAGGTACAAAATGCCGTCGTTGTTCTGCTTGACGACGCCGTCCTTGCGGCCAAGCATCTTCGCGAGATCGAGGCCGAGGCCCTTGACCTCGATGCCATGCGCGGCGAAGTGGTGACCCGCATGCTCGTAGTGCTCGGACGACTGCAGCAGCGCCTTCGATGGAATGCAGCCGACATTGGTGCAGGTTCCACCGGGCGCCGGCCCGCCATCCTTGTTCTTCCACTCGTCGATGCACGCGGTGGCAAACCCCAGCTGCGCCGCGCGGATCGCCGCGATGTAACCGCCGGGACCGCCGCCGATCACGACGACGTCGAAATTCTTGGCCATTTTTGCCTTTCGCCGCGTGCTACATCTCGTCGCGCGGCACGAAGATCCAGAGGATGAGGTAGAGCACAACTGTGAAGCCGCCGGCCAGCAGGCCGAGCACGAAAATGAGTCGCCAGATCCACGCCTCGACCCCGGTGACGACGGCCACGCCGCCGCACACACCCGCGATCCACTTGTCCGTGTTGGACAGGCGCAGGCGATTGATCGCACGCGCGGCGTCGCCCGGACCCGGCGCAGGCCCCGCCAGCAGGCGTGCCTTGGCCGCGTCGTACTCTGATTGGGTCATCGCACCGGCTTGCAGCAGGCGATGCAGCTTCTCCAGTTCGTCGGCTATCGTCATCGTGCACCTCTGCGATCAGACCTCCAGCAGCAGCCGCGCCGGATCCTCCAGCGCTTCCTTCATCGCGACGAGCGAGAGCACCGCTTCGCGCCCATCGATGATCCGGTGGTCATACGACAGCGCGAGGTAGTTCATCGGCCGCACGACAACCTGACCGTTCTCGACGACCGCGCGTTCCTTAGTCGCATGCACGCCGAGGATCGCGGACTGCGGCGGGTTGATGATCGGCGTCGAGAGCATCGAGCCGAACACGCCACCGTTGGAGATCGAGAACGTTCCACCGGTGAGTTCCTCGAGCGCGAGCTTGCCTTCGCCGGCGCGCTTGCCGAAGTCGGCGATCTTCTTCTCGATGTCGGCAAAAGTCATCTGGTCGGCGTCGCGCAGGATGGGCACCACGAGGCCGCGCGGCGAGCCGACTGCGATGCCGATGTCGAAGTAGCCGTGGTAGACGATGTCGTTGCCGTCGATCGAGGCGTTGACGACCGGGTACTTCTTCAGCGCCGCCACCGCCGCCTTGACGAAGAACGACATGAAACCGAGCTTCGTGCCGTGCTCCTTCTCGAACCGGTCTTTGTAGCGATTGCGCATGTCCATCAGTGGCTGCATGTTGACCTCGTTGAACGTGGTCAGGATGGCCGCCGTGGACTGTGACTGGACCAGGCGTTCGGCCACGCGCTGGCGCAGCCGCGACATCGGCACTCGCTGTTCCGGCCGATCCGCCAGGCCCGACAGGTCCAGTGGCGCCTTCACCTGCGGCAGGGCCGGTTTCGCCGCTGCCACGACCGATGTCGAGGCGGGCGCCGGCGCGGTCGCGCCGGCCGCCAGGGCGCCCAGCACGTCGCCCTTTGTGACACGACCGTCCTTGCCCGATCCCGGCACCGACCCCGGAGGAAGTCCGGCATCCGCCATCCGCTTGGCTGCGGCAGGCATCGCAACACCGACGGCCGTTGCAGGAGCGGCAGCCGTAGCCGCCGGCTTCGGCGCCGCTGCAGGGGCTGGAGCAGCGGCAGCCGGTGCTGCCGCTGCCTTGCCTTCGGTGTCGATCGTGGCGATCACGTCGCCCGACACGACTGTGCTGCCGTCGCCCTTGATGATCTGGCCGAGCACGCCAGCGGCCGGTGCAGGCACCTCCAGCACTACCTTGTCGGTTTCGATTTCGATGAGGATTTCATCCTCGGCGACGGCCTCCCCCGGCTTCTTCTTCCATTGCAACAGCGTGGCTTCGGCCACCGATTCGGACAGCTGCGGGACCTTGACTTCTACGAGTGCCATATCGTTCTTTCCGGAATGTGCGTTAATGGCGCGAGGCAAACGCGACGCCCATCGGTGTGCGGAAGCGAGGGTTCAGGGCGCGAGGCCCCGAAATCACGCGCAGCCGGCGCCGCGGGGCGACGATGCGCGCGTCACTTGTTCAGGACCAGTCCCTTGAGCTTCCCAAAGGCCGTGTCGAGCAGCGCCTTCTGCTGATCGACGTGCTTGGCGTAGTAGCCGACCGCCGGCGACGCCGAGGGCGCCCGACCCGCGTAGCCCAGCTTCTGGCCCTCGGTCATGTTCTCGAGCAGGTGGTGCTGCGTGTAGAACCACGATCCCTGGTTGGCGGGTTCGTCCTGGCACCACACGATCTCGCTCGCGTTGGGGTACTTGCGCAGCTCCGTGGCCAATGCCTTGTGCGGGAAGGGATAGAGCTGCTCGATTCGCAGCAGCACGACATCGTCTTCCTTGCGCTCGCGCCGCGTGTGAACGAGGTCGTAATAAACCTTGCCCGAGCACAGGACGATACGTTTTACCTTCCTGGCGTCGATCGAGACATCGAGTTCGCCGATGACCGTCAGGAACTCGCCGCGCGCAAGTTCCGTGAGATCGGACGCTGCGTCCTTGTTCCGCAGCAGCGACTTGGGCGTCATGATGACCAGCGGCTTGCGGAACAGCCGAATCATCTGCCGCCGCAGCAGGTGGAAAATCTGGGCCGCCGACGTCGGCTGCGCAATCTGCATGTTGTTGTCGGCCGCCAGTTGCAGGAAGCGCTCGAGCCGCGCCGAAGAATGCTCCGGCCCCTGCCCTTCGTAGCCGTGCGGCAGCATCAACGTGAGGCCGGACTGGCGACCCCATTTCACTTCCCCCGACGACAGGAACTGGTCGATGACGACCTGAGCGCCGTTGACGAAGTCGCCGAACTGCGCCTCCCAGACCACTAGCGCGTTGGGTTCCGCGCTGGCGTAACCGTACTCGAAGGCCAGCACGGCTTCTTCCGACAGGACGGAATCGATGATCGTGAACGGCGCTTGCGTCTCGGACACGTGCTGCAGCGGGATGAAGGTCCCTTCGTCCCACTTCTCGCGGTTCTGGTCGTGCAGCACCGAATGGCGGTGCGTGAAGGTGCCGCGGCCGGAATCCTGCCCGGTGATGCGCACGGCATAGCCGCTCGCCACCAGCGACGCGAAGGCGAGGTGCTCGCCCATGCCCCAGTCGAGCGGCTGCGTGCCTTCGGCCATCGCGCGGCGATCGGCAATCACCTTCTCGACGAGCGGGTGGACCTTGAACCGGGGCGGCACGGTCGTGATGCGCTCACCCAGCCGCTTCAGCTCCGCCAGCGGCACCCCCGTGTCGGCGTGGTCGGTCCACTTGCGGTGGAGGAAGGCCGACCAGTCGACCGCGTACTTGCTCTTGTAATTCGTGAGCACCGGGTCCGACGTCGTGCGTCCCTCCTCCATGGCGGCGCGATACGCCTTGACCATCTGCTCCGGAGTGTCGGCGCTGATCGTGCCCTGGGTGACGAGCTTGTCCGCATAAAGCTTGCGCGTGCCGGCGTGGGCGCCGATCTTCTTGTACATCAGCGGCTGCGTCACCGCCGGAGTGTCCTGCTCGTTGTGGCCAAGCCGGCGGAAGCAGACGATGTCGACGACCACGTCAAGATTGAACTCCTGCCGGTAGTCCATCGCCAGTTGCGAGACGAAGACCACGGCCTCGGGATCGTCGCCATTCACGTGGAACACCGGCGCCTCGATCATCTTGACGACGTCCGAGCAGTAGATCGTCGAACGCGTGTCGCGGGGATCGGAAGTCGTAAAGCCAATCTGGTTGTTGATGACGATATGCATGGTTCCGCCGGTGCCATAGCCGCGCGTCTGCGCGAGGTTCAGCGTCTCCATGACGACACCCTGCCCTGCGAAAGCGGCGTCGCCATGCACCAGCACCGGCAGCACCTTGTCACCTTCCTCGTCGCCGCGCCGTTCCTGCCGCGCGCGCACCGAACCCTCGACCACCGAGTTGACGATTTCCAGATGGGAGGGATTGAACGCCAGCGACAGGTGCACCGGACCGCCCGGTGTCGAGATGTCGCTCGAGAACCCCATGTGGTACTTGACGTCGCCCGCCGGCAGGTCGGAGCCGGGCTTGCCCTCGAACTCGGCGAAGAGTTCCTTCGGCATCTTGCCGAGCGTGTTGACCAGCACATTGAGCCGACCGCGGTGCGCCATGCCGATGACGATCTCTTCCACGCCCGTGGCGCCCGCGCGCTGAATCACTTCGTCCATCGAGGCGATGAAGGTTTCGCCGCCCTCGAGCGAGAAGCGCTTCTGGCCGACGTACTTTGTGTGGAGATAGCGCTCGAGCCCTTCGGCCGCAGTCACGCGCTCGAGGATGTGGACTTTCTGCTCGGCCGTGAACGCCGGCGTGGAGCGGACCGACTCCAGCCGTTGCTGGATCCAGCGCTTTTGCGCCGGATCGGAGATGTACATGTATTCGGCGCCGACGTTGCCGCAGTAGGTCTGGCGCAGCGCGGTGACGATCTCGCGCAACGTCATCTGTTCCTGCCCGAAGTACGTGTTGGACGCCGAAAACGCGGTGTCCATGTCGGCCTCAGTCAGGTCATAGAAAGCAGGCTCGAGCTCCGGAATTGCCGGGCGCTCCTGCCGCTGCAGCGGATCGAGGTTGGCCCAGCGATTGCCCAGGTAGCGATAGGCCGCGATGATCGACTGCACGTGGACCTGCTTGCGCGCCACTGACAGATCGGTCGGCGCCACCTTGGGCTGGAAGGCGCCCGCTTTGGCCCGCTGCGCAAACGATTCGACAATCGGCGCATGCGCCACGTCGCGCGAACTGGCCAAGCCATCGGCGGCCGGCACCAGCTGCATCTGATCGAAATAGGCGCGCCATTTATCGGGCACTGAGCCCGGGTTGTCGAGGTAACGCTCGTAGAGCTCCTCGACGTAAGGCGCATTGCCGCCAAACAGGTACGAGTTGACCTGGAAATGTCGCATCATCGGCCTTCACCTTTCAGAACGAGTTTCTCGTTGAAGATGCCCGGCGGGGCGGTCGCGAAGCCTTCCGCGCCGGCGACAACCTGCTCCGGATTCCGGTGCTGTTGCCGAGAACGCCGGCGACAGGAAGGCCACCGGCGGCAAGCGCGGGATGCTACCACTGCATCGGCTATTTTCATCCTTCTGTGGCGTCCATGCAGCGTCGGCTGATACTGCGAGCGAGGGACGGCGTCCGGGAATACACTCCGCCGCAACAAAACTCGCCGCCTGGACGGACGAGGAGGAGACACGTGCAAGCGACGGATATCCGTCGTCCCGACTACTTCCATCGAGTCGTGGACTGCCAGTGGGCATGCCCCTCGCATACCCCGGTTCCCGAGTACATACGGCTGATCGCGGGCGGGCGCTATACCGATGCGTACATGGTCAACTGGGAGTCGAATGTCTTCCCGGGAATCCTTGGCAGGACCTGCGACCGTCCTTGCGAGCCGGCCTGCCGGCGTGGGCGGGTCGAGGAAAACCAGGTTGCGCGGCCCGAGCCGGTAGCAATCTGCCGTCTGAAGCGGGTTGCGGCCGACCTCAAGGACGATGTCCAGCGCCGGCTGCCCAAGCGCGCCGCGCGCAAGAACGGCAAGCGCGTCGCGTGCGTCGGCGCCGGGCCGGCATCGCTGACCGTCGCGCGAGACCTTGTCCCTCTCGGGTATGAGGTCATTGTCTTCGACCAGGACCCTAAGGCCGGCGGCATGATCCGCACGCAGATTCCACGCTTTCGCCTGCCGGAAGAAGTCATCGACGAAGAGACCGGCTACGTGCTCGGGCTCGGCGTGGATTACCGCGGTGGCGTGCGTATCGATTCGCTGAAGACTCTCCTGACTGAAGGGTACGACGCAATCTTTGTCGGTTCCGGCGCCCCGCGCGGCCGCGACCTTGTAATACCCGGCCGGCACGAGGCCGGCGCGCACATCCATATCGGCATCGACTGGCTTTCGTCCGTTTCCTTCGGCCATGTGACCCGCGCCGGCAAGCGCGTCATTGTTCTTGGCGGGGGCAATACCGCGATGGATTGCTGTCGCACCGCCCGCCGCCTGGGCGGCGAAGACGTCAAGGTCATCGTTCGCTCGGGCTTCGAGGAGATGAAGGCCTCGCCGTGGGAAAAGGAAGATGCGCAGCACGAGGGCATTCCTATCCTCAACTTCCTGGTGCCCAAGACGTTCCTCCACGTCAGCGGACGCCTGACAGGCATGACCTTCGGCAAGGTGAAGGCTGTCTACGACGACCGCGGCCGCCGTTCACTGGTGCCCACCGGCGAGCCGGACCAAACCGTTGCCTGCGACGAAGTTCTGGTCGCCGTCGGCCAGGAAAACTCGTTCCCGTGGATCGAGCGCGACATCGGCATCGAATTCGACGGCAATGGAATGCCGGTTCTGGATCCGGTCACGCTGCAGTCGTCACTGCCGAACGTCTACTTCGGTGGCGATGCCGCACTTGGGCCCAAGAACATCATCTGGGCAGTCGCCCATGGCCATGACGCTGCCGTGTCGATCGACAAGTTTCTGAACGGCGAGGACGTGCACCAGCGCCCCGCCCCCGGCGTGACGCTCGTGTCGCAGAAAATGGGCATCCACGAGTGGAGCTACGACAACGAAGTGGTGCCCGATGCACGCTTCAAAGTGCCTTGGCGGGACGTCAATCAGGCGTTGCGCAGCATCAAGGTCGAAGTCGAACTCGGCTTCGATGCCGCGACCGCGTGGAAGGAGGCGCAGCGCTGCCTCAACTGTGATGTCCAGACGGTGTTCAGCGCCGCGCAATGCATCGAGTGCGACGCCTGTGTCGATGTCTGCCCGACCGATTGCATCAACTTCATCGCGAACGGCGAGGAGACCGAACTGCGCGGGCGGTTGCGTGCGCCGGCGCAGAACCGTGAGCAGCCGCTTTATGTGTCCGGCGAACTGAAGACCGGACGCGTGATGGTTAAGGATGAAGATGTCTGCCTGCACTGCGGACTCTGCGCCGAACGCTGCCCGACCGGCGCATGGGACATGCAACGCTTCCGCCTCGACGTGACACAGGCCGGCCGCGGCTGCCGCGTCAGGCACAAGGAGGCTGCGTAATGAACGTCCCGAAGGACGGACGGCCTCGCACCGAGACCGCAACCCGCGCGGCGCGCCCGCCGCGCATCGCGGCCACCAACGACTTTGTCGTCAAGTTCGCCAACGTCAACGGCTCCGGCTCGGCGTCGGCCAATGAACTCTTCGCGCGCAGCATCCTGCGCATGGGCGTGCCGGTGTCACCGCGCAACATCTTTCCATCGAACATCCAGGGATTGCCGACCTGGTACGAGGTACGTGTCACCGAGCAGGGACACCTCGGGCGGCGCGGCGGCGTCGACCTGATGGTGGCGATGAACCCGCAGACATGGGACCGCGACCTCAACGAGATCGAGCCCGGCGGCTACCTGCTGTATGACTCGACGCGACCGACGCCGCCGAGCCGCTTTCGCGACGATATCCACGTGCTCCCGGTACCGCTCACGGCGATCGCGGCCGCGAAGTTTGCCGACCCGAAGGAACGGCAGCTGCTGAAGAACATCATGTACGTCGGCGTGCTGGCGGCGACGCTCGGCATCGATCCCGAGGTCATCGCACAGCTGCTGGGCGAGCAGTACAAGGGCAAGGACCGGCTGGTCAAGCCGAACCTCGAAGCGTTCATGACCGGCCTGCATTACGGGCGCGAGAACCTCGAGGATGCGACCAGCCTGCGGATCGTTCGCAGCGACAAGGTGGGCGACCAGATATTCGTCGAGGGTAACGCCGCGACTGCGCTCGGCTGCCTGTACGGCGGCGCCACCGTCTGCGCCTGGTACCCGATCACGCCGTCCACTTCGGTGGCCGAGGCATTCCAGAAGTACTGCGCAAAGTTTCGAGTCGACTCGGCGAGCGGCCGCAACAAGTATGCCGTCGTGCAGGCCGAGGACGAGCTGGCCTCGATCGGCATGGTGATCGGCGCCGGCTGGAACGGCGCAAGGGCGTTCACGGCGACCTCGGGGCCTGGCGTCTCGCTGATGACGGAGTTCATCGGCCTAGCGTACTTCGCCGAAGTGCCTGCGGTGATCATCGACGTTCAGCGCGGCGGGCCTTCGACCGGCATGCCGACCCGCACGCAGCAGTCGGACCTGGTGGCTTGTGCCTATGCCTCCCACGGCGACACCAAGCATGTGCTGCTCTTTCCTGAGGATCCGCGCGAGTGTTTCGATTTCGCGGCCGCCGCGCTCGACCTCGCCGAGCGGCTGCAGACGCCGGTGTTCCTGATGAGCGACCTCGACATCGGCATGAACCACCGGCTGTGCCGGCCCTTCCAGTGGGACGACAACCGGCGCTACGACCGCGGCAAGCTGATGGACACCGCGACGCTCGAGTCCGGCGCGGACTTCGGCCGTTATCTCGACATCGACGGCGACGGTATCCCCTATCGCACGCTGCCTGGATCACACGCGACACGCGGCGCGTATTTCACCCGCGGCTCGACGAAAGATGCGTACGCGCGCTATTCCGAAGCCGGCGCCGACTACGTCGACAACATGGAACGGCTGTTGCGGAAGTTCGACACGGCCAAGGCACTGGTGCCGCAGCCAATCGTCGGGCGCGCGATGGGCAAGGCCGCCGCGGGCGTCATCTACTACGGCTCCACCAGCCCGGCGATGTCCGAGGCGCTGGAGCTGCTGCAGACGCAGGGGATCCAGCTCGATCACATGCGTGTGCGCGCCTTTCCATTCCCGGACGCCGTCGATGACTTCATCGCGCGTCACGAGACGGTATTCGTCGTCGAGCAGAATCGCGATGCGCAGCTGCGGACGCTGCTCGTCAACGAACTCGATGTCGACCCGGCGCGGCTCCAGCCCATCCTGCACTACGACGGCACGCCGATCACCGCGCGCTTCATCGTTACAACTGTCGCCGAGCATATGCAGGCGCGCAACGTGCGCACGTTGAAGCCCGGCAAGGCCGCGTGAGAGCAACCCCATGACCTATCTCGCCAAGCCACGACTGCACCACCCTGCCCTGCCGACCAACGCGCTCGGCTACACGCGGCGCGACTACGAAGGCAAGATCTCGACGCTGTGCGCGGGTTGCGGGCACGATTCGATCTCGGCGGCGATCATCCAGGCGTGCTGGGAACTCGCGATCGAGCCGCACCGCGTGGCCAAGCTGTCGGGCATCGGGTGCTCGTCGAAGACGCCCGATTATTTCCTCGGCAATTCGCACGGCTTCAATTCGGTCCACGGCCGGATGCCGTCGGTGATGACCGGAGCCAACCTCGCCAACCGCGACCTGATCTACCTCGGCGTGTCCGGCGACGGCGATTCCGCGTCAATCGGCCTGGGCCAGTTCGCGCACCTGATCCGGCGCGGCGTCAACATGACCTACATCGTCGAGAACAATGGCGTGTACGGCCTCACGAAGGGCCAGTTTTCGGCGACCGCGGATCGCGGCTCGAAGTCCAAGCGCGGTGCGGTCAACCGCGACGCACCGATCGACATGGTCTCGCTGGCGCTTCAGCTCGGAATCACCTATGTCGCGCGCGGCTTCTCCGGCGACAAGGACCAGCTGGTACCGCTGATCAAGGGTGCGCTCAAGCATCGCGGCGCCGCGCTGCTCGACATCATCAGCCCGTGCGTGGCGTTCAATAACCACGCCGGCAGTACCAAGAGCTACGACTACGTCCGCAATCACAACGACGCGGTGAATCGACTCGACTTCATGCCCCGGCGCGAGGAAATCCTCGCCTCCTACGAACCCGGTGAGGTCATCGAGATCACTCAGCACGACGGAAGCCGGTTGCGACTACGCAAGCTTGCGGACGGATTCGATCCGGGCGACGCGCTGGCGGCGATCAGCCACATCCACCACCACCAGGGGCGGGGCGAAATCGCCACCGGCCTGCTGTACGTCGATCCGTCGGCCGATGACCTGCACGAGCACCTGAACACGGTGTCCACGCCTCTCAACCGACTGACCGAGTCGGACCTCTGTCCTGGTTCCGCCGCGCTCGAACGGCTCAACGCCGAACTGATCTGAGCGCGGTTCAGGTGGTCCCCGCGAACCCCCGCCGCCGGTCGGCCATTGGCTGGTGGCCTGTAACGGCATGCGTGCCGTTGCCCCAGATCAATGCCGCTCAGGCATTCGAGGCCGATGCTCTTACCTACGTGAGGCCTTTCGCCTCATCGCCCGCGGCAACCTCGCGCAGACGAGGGCGCGGGATCACGCAGCGCACGGGAGAGCACCATGGCGCAGGCGAACGGCGCACAGGGATTCGAGATCCTTGCGCGCGAGGATTACTCGGACGTCACCTACATGCTGGAGGTGTCGCACCCGATGATGGCGAAGGCCGCCAAGCCCGGCCAGTTCGTCATCGTCATGGAACACGAGCACGGCGAACGCATTCCGCTGACGATCGCGGACTTCGACCGGGAGCGCGGGACGATCACGCTGGTGATCCAGGCCGTCGGCAAGACGACCAAGGAGATGCAGGCCAGCTGCAAGGCGGGCACGCGACTGTTCGCGATGGTCGGCCCGATGGGAATCCCGAGCCATATCGGCAAAGCCAAGAAAGTCGTCTGCGTCGGCGGCGGGCTCGGGGTCGCGCCGGTGTATCCGCAGGCCCGCGGCTACAAGGAAAGCGGCGCCTACGTCATCGGCGTCATCGGCTTCCGCAACAAGGAACTGATGTTCTGGCGCGACAAGTTCGCCGCGGTCTGCGATGAGCTGGTCATCTGCACCGACGACGGCTCGGCAGGAATCAAGGGACTCGTCACCGAAGGCATCAAGCAGTCGATTGCGAAGCATTCAGACATCGACGAGGTTGTCGCGATTGGTCCACCGATCATGATGAAGGGCTGCTCCGAAGCCACCCGCAGCCACGGTATCAAGACGATGGTGAGCCTGAATCCGGTCATGGTCGACGGCACCGGCATGTGCGGCGGCTGCCGCGTCAAGGTCGGCGAACAGGTCAAGTTCGCGTGCGTCGACGGTCCGGATTTCGACGGTCACCAGGTCGACTTCGATGACCTGATGGCGCGCCTGGTGCGTTACAAGCGCGCCGAGAAGGACGCGCTCGAGCACTGGCAGGAGACCTGCCGCATCCGCGCCGACAAGGTGGTCGACCTGAAGACGGCGGTGCTCGGCGCCGAAGCCGAGATTCCGATCGACATTCAGCCCAGCACCGACGGCTGAGCCGAGGAGACGATCCCATGGCCACGGCAAAGAAGAAGACGATACGCACGATCCCGCAGGAGCGGACGCCGATGCCGGAGCAGGATCCGCTGGTGCGGGCGCGCAACTTCAGCGAGGTCGCCAGCGGCTACCGGCTCGAGGATGCATTGGTCGAAGCGGAGCGGTGCCTGCAGTGCCCGGACGCGCCCTGCGTGCGCGGCTGCCCGGTCGGCATCGACATTCCCGGCTTCATCAAGAAGATCACCGAGAAGCATTACAACGGCGCCTACGACGTCATCACCGACACCAACCTTCTGCCGTCAGTGTGCGGCCGCGTCTGCCCACAGGAGAACCAGTGCGAAGGCGTGTGCACGGTGGCGCCGAGACCTTGAACCGGTGGCCATCGGTCGCTTGGAGCGCTTCGTCGGCGACATGGCGATCGCCGAAGGCTGGGAAAACGTGCCCTATATCCAGCCATCAGGCTTCAAGGTCGGCATCGTCGGCGCCGGCCCCGCCGGCATGGCCTGCGCGGCCGACATGGCGAAGGCCGGCTGTGAGGTCATCGTCTACGAGGCGTTCCATACGCCGGGCGGCGTGCTCAAGTACGGCATCCCGGACTTCCGACTGCCGAACAGCGTCATCGACGCCGAGATCGACAAGCTGCGCAACCTCGGCGTGCGCTTCGAGTGCAACACGCTGGTCGGGCGTCTGTTCACGATCGAGCAGATGGTCACTGAGATGGGGTTTCACGCGGTGTTCATCGGCACCGGTGCCGGCTATCCGAGCTTCATGGGCATCCCGGCGAATCACTGAACGGAGTGCTCTCGGCCAACGAACTGCTCACGCGCTGCAACCTGATGCGGGCGCGCGACTTCCCCAACTTCGACACGCCGCTGCAGCCGGGCAAGCACGTTGCCGTCATCGGTGCCGGAAACACTGCGATGGATGCGCTGCGCGTGTCGCTAAGGCTGGGCGCCGATTCCGTGCACTGCATCTACCGTCGTTCCAAGAAAGAGGCGCCGGCGCGCGTGGAGGAAGTCCACCACGCCGAGCAGGAAGGGGTCGACTTCAACTGGCTGACCAGCCCGGTTGAGATCCTCGGCGATGCGAATAACAACGTGCGCGCGCTGCGCTGCGTGAAGATGGAACTGGGCGAACCCGATGAGTCGGGCCGTCGCCGTCCGGTCGTCGTGCCGGGCAGCGAGTTCGAGTTCGAGACCGACATGGTGGTGTTCGCCATTGGCACCAATGCCAATCCGATCCTTGGGCAGACCGCCAAGCTCAAGCTCAACAAGTGGGGCTACATCGCGACCGACGACAATCTCGCGACCTCGATCGCCGGGGTGTACGCCGGCGGCGACATCGTCACCGGTGCGGCGACCGTCATCCAGGCCATGGGCGCCGGCCGCAAGGCCGCGCGCGGCATGAAGGCCTACCTCGGCCTGCGTGACAGCGACGCTGTCTACGACACCGGCGCCAGCGGGTCGCTCTTCGGCATTCCGCGCGAGGAGCACGGCTTTGCGCAGATCCGCATCGCCCGCTAACCGCCCGGCCGCGCGACACAGACCATGAAACGCAAGGAACGAGCATGAGTGCAGTCCTGGAACGCCCCGCAGCCAAGGCAAGGCCGGGAACCAAGCCGGCCGTTAAGCTGCCCGAGCACATCGTCGAGGTCATCAGCGACTCCGGCGAAGGCGCGCAGCGCTGCGGCCAGGCCTTTGCCTCGATCGCCGCGCGCAGCGGCAACGGCATCTGGACGGTGGAAATCATTCCGGCCGAGATCCAGCCGCCGGCGCGCAGCGTGGCCGGCGCCAGCGGCATCCGCATTCGCGTCGGACAAAGCAGGTCACCAATGGCGGCGACCAGACCGACCTGGTAATCGCATTCAACGAGCAGGTGCTGCTCGGCCGCGTGCGCGCGGACGAACTGAAGAAGGGCGCGACGATTCTGCTCGAGAACATGTGGGCCGGGCATCGCGACCCGGACATCGCCAAGTCCTTCAACGAAACGCTCCAGGCGCTCAAGGATGCGGGCTTTCGCGTCATCGACCTGCCGCTGGAGAAGGAGTGCCGCGCGCTGATGAGCGACCCGCGCGCGCGGCAAGAACATGTTCGTGCTCGGCGTGCTCGCCAGCATCTACAGCTTCGACCTGCAGCTCGCGCGCGACCAGATCGCACTGACCTTCGGCAAGAAGGACCAGAAGGTCATCGACTCCAACGTGCGACTGATGGAAGCGGGCTTCGCGTGGGGCGAAGCGAACCTCGATTTCAAGTACGAGATTCCCGCCGAAAAAGCCAAGGCGCCGCAGATCGTTGTCAACGGCAACACGGCTATTGCACTCGGCGTGCTCGCTTCGGGCATGGACATCTGCGCGATGTACCCGATCACGCCGGCGACCTCTGCGTCGCACTACCTGTCGGAGTGCTTCGAGAAGGTCGGCGGCATCGTGCACCAGGCCGAGGACGAGATCGCCGCCTGCGCGTTCGCGATAGGCGCGTCTTATGCCGGCCGCTGCGCGGTGACGATCACCTCGGGGCCGGGCTACTCGCTGAAGCAGGAAGGCATCGGACTTGCCGTGATGGCCGAGATCCCGCTGGTCATCGTCAACGTCCAGCGCGGCGGCCCCTCGACCGGCCAGCCGACCAAGGTCGAGCAGGCCGACATGCTGACCGCCATTTACGGCAGCCACGGCGATGCGCCGAAAGTCGTGATCGCGGTGACGAGCATCGAGGACTGCTTCTACTCGATGATCACGGCACGCAAGATCGCCGAAACCTTCAACATGGTCGTGGTCGTCTTGACCGACGCGAGCCTGGCCACGGCGCAGCAGCCGTTCGCGCGCCCGGACTTCTCCGAGGACTGGCTGGCGCCACCGATCGACCAGTCGCCGCTGCCCGAGGGCGCGAAGCCCTACGACTGGGACAAGATCACCGGGATCGCGCGCCGCTTCTCACCGGGCCAGCCGAATGGCATGCACACGGTGACGGGTCTGGCGCACGACCGCGCGAGCAAGGTCGCCTACGACCCGGCGATCAACGAGGAAGGCCTGCGCGCGCGCAGCCTGAAACTGGCCACGCTGCAGAAGACGCTGAAGACACCGCCGGTGTACGGCGACGCCGAGGGCGATCTGCTGGTCGTCGGCTGGGGCAGCACGCAGGGCATCATCGAGGAAGCCGTGCAGCGCGTGCGCGACGAGGGGCTGAAGGTCTCCGCGCTGCAGATGCGCTTCGTCCAGCCGATGCCCTCGGGCATCACGGCCATCCTCAAGCGCTTCAGGAAGGTGATGACGGTCGAAGGCACGTGGGCCGACCGCCCGGCCGAAGACGAAATCATCGACGAAGAGAATCGCCGCTACGCGCCGCTGGCAATGATGCTGCGTTCGCGCACGCTGGTCGACGTCGACTGCTGGACCGAAGCCCGTGGCCAGCCGATCAAACCGGGCATGGTGGTCGACGCCATCCGCGCCAAGCTGGCTGAATAGAACAACGGAAGGAAAGCAGACGATGGGCTCCGCACTCAGCCAGTGCATCATCAAGTTGCACGAGGAACGGTACGAACTCGAGGACTACCAGGGCGGCGTGCCGCGCTGGTGCAGCGGTTGCGGTGACAACGCGATCCTCGCGGCCGTCCAGCGCCTGTGCCGCGACGAGAACCTTGTGCCAGAGCGCACAGTGTTCGTATCCGGAATCGGTTGTTCGAGCCGCTTCCCGCACTACATGAAGACCTACGGCTTCCATGGCATCCACGGTCGCGCTTTCCCGCTCGCCGAAGGCGTGAAGATGGCGCGCCCCGACCTGAACGTCTTCGTCAACACCGGTGACGGCGACTGCTGCAGCATCGGTGCGGCGCACTGGATCCACGCGATCCGCTACAACATGAACCTGACGGTGATCCTGCACGACAACCAGGTCTACGGGCTCACCAAGAAGCAGGCCTCGCCGACGTCGCCGGTCGGGTTCAAGAGCAACACGACGCCGCGCGGCAGCGTTCTCGATCCGCTGAATCCGCTGTCCGTGACGCTCGGCGTGCAGAACGCCTCGTTCGTGGCGCAGGGCGTGGACTGGATCCCGGAACTGCTCTACGACATCATCGCCAAGGCCTTCAAGCATCGCGGCTTTTCGTTCGTGCGCATCATCCAGCGCTGCCCCGAGTGGCTGCCGAAGACCTTCGAGCCATGGCTGCATGACCCGGGCAAGACGCTGCTGCTGACACATGAAAATGGCCTTCAGCCCAGCGCCGACACGAACCGGATCTACAAGAACCAGCGCGAGCATGACCCGCTGAATATCCATCAGGCGCGCGAGATCGCTTCGCTCCACGATCCGATCCCGGTCGGGATCCTGTACCACGACCCGAGTGTGCCCTGCTACGACGAATTGCGCGGGGCGGGGCAGCCGCGCACCGCCGAGGCGATACGCGCCGGGCTCAACAAGGAATTCGACAAGTTCACGATCTGGCCGGACGAGGAGCGCGAACAGCGCGCCGCCTGACCATCGACCACCACTAGAGGTTCGTCGCCATGGACATGGCCGCCAAGTTTCAGGACCAGACGGTCTTCCACATGACCGGCAAGCGCGCGGGCGAAGGGCTCGCCGAGCTGTCGACCGGCTTCCGCCCTGCGCTGCTCGCGCCCTACCGCGACCTGGCCAGCGACTGCGGTACGACTATCCGGTCGTGCTGCTCGAGCGCGATGTGGGCAGCGAATACGTGAAGTCACTCTCGTCAGTGGTCGGCGAGCTGATCACCGAGATCGCCCCGCGCGGCATCGACGGCGAACGCCTGCGCAAGCAGTTGTTGCGGCTCGAGCGCGAGATCCGCCGCCTCGTCGCCGGCGGCGCACGCGGCACGCTGGCCGAGTTGTGGCCGCAAGCCGCCGAACGGGCGGCGGGACGCGACGACACCGTGCGCGAAATCCTGAGGCGCACAGTCGAGTCGCTCGAGGTCGACGGCGAAGTGCTGGACTGCGACGGTGCGCTGACGGCACGGTTTCTGACGCGCGCGTGGCAGAACGTGCATGCCGAGAAGGCGACGCATTTCCGCACGCACGTCGACCACCTGGTACGCAAGCTGTCGGACATCCTGCGCGCCGCCTACGCGCACTCGCAGGCCGGCCAGCAGCCGGACGCGTTGAAGTCAGGTTTCGGCGCGCTGCATGATGGCGTGTTCGACTTCTCGGCGATGTCGCGGCTGGTCACGCGCAACGTTCCGAAGGACGAGCTGCCGCAACAACGGCGCCAGCGCATCGAGTGGGCGCTGTCAGTGTTGCGCAGCCAGCCTTTTTATCCCGACCCCAGGGGCGCGGGCGCGGAGGCGACCTACGAGTTTGCGTTCAGCAACTGTGCGACGGCGATCGAGGCACACCGCACGCGCCTGCCCAAGCTGGTCGAAGTAGTCAAGGCGATCGCGGTGGCGGAGCTGGAAGCACGCGGCGGCTATGTCGAGGCCAGCCACGATGCGTTCTTCGAGCGCTATGACGAGAATGCGCTGACGGCGACGACCTGGCCCAGTTCCCCGACTACCTGGTATGCATCCCGCCGGAGCGCAACGATGCGCCCGAGAATGCCGCCTTGATGGAAATGCTGTCGACCGGCATGCCGGTCAAGGTGCTCGTGCAGCACACCGACCTGCTCGAAGAGGCTGCCATTGGCCAGGGCCACTTTGCGTTCGGCATCCGCAGCGCTCGGCTGGCGACGACGGCGATGGGGCTCGGCGGGATGTTCGTCATGCAGTCGGCGGTCTCGAACCTGTATGCGCTGCGCGATCGCGTGCGCCGGGGCATGGGCTGCCGCGGCCCTGCGCTGTTCAGTCTCTTCGCCGGCTCGCCCGCCGCGACGAGCGAATTGCCCCCGTACCTGACCGCCGCCGCCGCGATGAAGTCGCGTGCGTTCCCGGCTTTCACCTACGACGCCGACGCCGGAACGAACTGGGCGACGCGGTTCTCGTTCGAGAACAACCGCAATCCAGGGGACGATTGGCCGGTCGAGGACTTCGAATACGCCGACGAGGACCTGCAGCGGGTGCAGGAGCGGGTCCGCTTTACCTATGCCGACTTCGTGCTGTGCGACCGGCGCAATGCGCACCACTTCGCCGTCGCTCCGCGCGAACGCTGGACATCAGCGATGGTGCCGGTGGCCGACTGGCTGGCACTGTCCGAACGCGAGGCCGCCGAGCGCGTTCCGTACGTGCTTGCGGTCGATGCATCCGACCGGCTTCATCGTGTGATCGTCGACCTGCGTCTGGTGCAGGCCACGCGCCGCTGCGTGCTGCTGTGGCACCGGCTGCAGGAGCACGGCGGCATTCACAATTCGCATGCCGAACAGGCCCTGGCGCGCGAGAAGGCGGCATGGGAGGAGCAGAAACACAAGGAACTCGAGGCGCTGAAACAGGCCGCTGCGACGGCGGGACCCGCGGCGGCAGTCGCGCCTGAGCCCGCTACGGCGGCGCCTGCTTCTGCGCCGGCGGCAGAGGTGGTCGCGGAGGCGGCTCCTCCGCCATCCGACGAGCCGTGGATCGAAACGATCCGCTGCTCGAGCTGCAACGAATGCCAGAACATCAACGACAAGCTGTTCGCGTACAACGAGAACAAGCAGGCCTACATCAAGGACGTGAACGCGGGCACGTATCGCCAGATCATCGAAGCGGCCGAGGCCTGCCAGGTCGCGATCATCCACCCGGGCAAACCCAAGAACCCGAACGAGCCCGGACTCGAGGAACTCCTGGAGCGCGCGAAACCCTTCCTGTAGTTCGCAACACCGGGCCGGCGATGAAGATCCTGCGCTCGGACCTCGCGCACGGTCATGAGCTTCAGGGCGCGGTGGTCGTCATCGATGTCTTGCGGGCTTTCTCGACGGCCGCCTATGCATTCGCGGCCGGTGCACGAGCGATGATTGCCGCCGACTCGCTCGACGGCGTTGATCGTCTGCGCAAGCGCTACCCGGCGTCGTTGACGATGGGAGCCCTGCCCGGTGGTCGGCCCATTGCCGGGATGGATTTCGGCAACTCGCCGTCGGAAATCGTCGGCCGTGACCTGTCGGGCATCACTCTCATCCAGTTCACCGCCGGCGGAGTCAAGGGGCTGGTCGACTGCGACCACGCCACCGAGGTCCTTGCGGGCAGCCTGCTCTGTGCCCGTTCAACGGCGCGCTATATCCGCACGCTGGCACCCTCGACCGTCACGTTCGTGATCACAGGACTGTGGACCGACCGCGATGGCGACGAGGATCACGCCTGCGCCGACCTGATCGAGGCGTACCTGCTCGGCGGAGTATCGACCCGGCGTTACTACGAGCGCCGGGTGCGACAGTCCGATTTCGGCCGCCGATTTGGCGACACCTCGTATCCGCACCTGCCCGCCGCCGACCTCGAACTGTGCGCCGCCGCCGACCGCTTCGGCTTCGCGTTGCCGATGCGCCGCACCGACCACGGACTCGTCATCGAACCAGTGGCGCTGGCGGCACTCCCGACCGCCTGACGAACGGTCGATTTGACAGCCGCATTGCCGCGCGGCATCGTGGCCACATCATGTTGCCGCGCATCCTTCCCCAACTCCTGCTGGCCGCCGCGATTGCGGCGCCGCTGCCCGTTATGGCCCAGCTGTACAAATGGGTCGATGCGGACGGCGTCGTCAACTACGGCGACCTTCCGCCGGCCGACGCGAAGAACGTGCGGGCCGTCGAACAGACTTCGCTCAGCGTCGTACCGAGCATGTCGAAGGAACAGATGGATGCGATGCGCGAGCGCGATGAGCAGCGCCGCCAGGAGCGACTGCAACGCGAAGTCGAAGACGCGCGCGCCAGGGCCATGTCGAGGCCACCTGCCGATGCGCAGCCTGAACTTCTGGCCGACGACGGCTATGCCTACGACTACGACTACGGTCCGCTCTATGGCTTCGGCCCGCCACGCGTACGCCGGCCGGCCGTGAAGCCGCCCCGCCCGCAGCCGCCGATCGCCAGGCCCGTGGCCCCGGCCAAGCCGATGCCGCTTGGAGAGCCGCCGATCCTGCTGGGTCGATAGAGGCGGCGGGCGGCCAACGGCGCCACCCATGAACGAAAAACGAAAGCGGCGCCCACGGGCGCCGCTCAGGTTGCAGCTGAATCCGTTCAGCGCTGGGCGATCGGCTTGACGTCGCGCTGGGTCGAGCCGACGTACAGCTGGCGCGGCCGGCCGATCTTGTACTCGGGGTCGCCGATCATCTCGTTCAACTGCGCGATCCAGCCCACCGTGCGCGCCAGCGCGAAGATCGCGGTGAACAGCGGCACCGGGATGCCGATCGCGCGCTGCACGATGCCCGAGTAGAAGTCGACGTTCGGATAGAGCTTGCGCGCGACGAAGTAGTCGTCTTCGAGCGCGATCTTCTCGAGCGCCATCGCCAGCTTGAACAGCGGGTCGTCGTGCAGGCCGAGCGCGTCGAGCACCTCGTGGCAGGTCTCGCGCATCAGCTTGGCGCGCGGGTCGTAGTTCTTGTAGACGCGGTGGCCGAAGCCCATCAGCTTGACGTTGCTGTTCTTGTCCTTGACCTGCTTGATGAACTCGCCGATCTTCTCGACGCCGCCGTTGCGCTGGATGTCGTCCAGCATGTTCAGCGCAGGCCTCGTTGGCGCCGCCGTGCGCCGGGCCCCACAGGCAGGCCACGCCGGCGGCGATCGCCGCGAAGGGGTTGGTGCCGGACGAGCCGCACAGGCGCACCGTCGAGGTCGACGCGTTCTGCTCGTGGTCGGCGTGCAGGATGAAGATGCGGTCCATCGCGCGCACCAGCACGTCGTTGGGCTTGTAGTCCTCGCACGGCGTGGCGAACATCATGCGCATGAAGTTGCCGCGTACGACAGGTCGTTCCTCGGGTAGATGTAGGGCTGGCCGACGGTGTACTTGTAGGCCATCGCCACCAGCGTCGGCATCTTGGCGATCAGGCGGATCGCCGAGATCTCGCGGTGCCTCGGGTTGTTGATGTCGGTGCTGTCGTGATAGAAGGCCGACAGCGCGCCCACCAGGCCCGGTCATCACCGCCATCGGGTGCGCGTCGCGGCGGAAGCCGCGCAGGAAGAACTGCATCTGCTCGTTGACCATCGTGTGGTTGGTCACGAGCTTGGCGAAGTCCGCCTTCTGCTGTCGGGTTCGGGCAGCTCGCCGTACAGCAGCAGGTAGCAGGTTTCGAGGTAGTCGCACTTCGTCGCCAGCTGCTCGATCGGGTAGCCGCGGTACAGCAGCTCGCCCTTGTCGCCGTCGATGTAGGTGATGGTCGAGTTGCACGAGGCGGTCGACAGGAACCCCGGGTCGTAGGTGAACTTGCCGGTCTGCGCGTACAGCTTGCGGATGTCGATCACGTCCGGGCCGATGATGCCCTTGTAGATCGGCAGCTCCAGCGTCGGGCTGCCGTCGGAGAACGACAGGGTGGCTTTTACGTTCGAAGGGTTCAGTGCCATGGTCTTGTTCCGGCGTGGCGAAGTGGGTCTAGGCGGAGCGCAGTCTCTCCAGCAGACCGCGCACCGCGCATTGGCGTCGAGCCGGTTCCGTCCGGCTGCTTGCGCGCCGAGCAAGAGGTCGAGCAATTCGTTGTCCGACAGATCCATCAGCGCCTCCAGCGCCAGCGGCCTGTCCACCTGTCAGGCTCGCCTCGTGCCGGGCGAAGAACCGCTCGATCGAGGATGTCGTTTTCGAGCAGGCCGCGCCGGCAGCGCCACCGCAGCCGGCTCAGCGCGCGTCGCAGATCCACGCCGGATGCGCGGCTGGCCGGCGCATCGCGTCAGACGGTCGCGCCGCACCATCATCTCCTTGATCTTGCCGATCGCCCGGGTCGGGTTCAGCCCCTTCGGGCAGACGTCGACGCAATTCATGATCGTGTGGCAGCGGAACAGGCGGTACGGGTCTTCGAGGTTGTCGAGCCGCTCGGCGGTGGCCTGGTCGCGGCTGTCGGCGATGAAGCGGTAGGCCTGCAGCAGCCCGGCCGGGCCGACGAACTTGTCCGGGTTCCACCAGAAGCTCGGGCAGACGGTCGAGCAGCTGGCGCACAGGATGCACTCGTACAGGCCGTTGAGCTCGTCGCGCTCCTCGGGCGACTGCAGCCGCTCCTTCTCGGGCGGCGGCGTGTCGTTGACCAGGTACGGCTTGATCGAGTGGTACTGCTTGAAGAACTGCGTCATGTCGACGATCAGGTCGCGGATCACCGGCAGGCCGGGCAGCGGCTTGAGCACGATCGGTTCCTTCAGGTCGCGCATGTTGGTGAGGCAGGCCAGGCCGTTCTTGCCGTTGATGTTCATCGCGTCCGAGCCGCAGACGCCCTCGCGGCACGAGCGGCGGAAGCTCAGCTGGCGTCGATCGGCCTTCAGCTGCATCAGCGCGTCGAGCAGCATGCGCTCGAGCCGTCGAGTTCGACCTCCAGCGTCTGCATGTGCGGCTTGGCGTCCTTGTCCGGGTCGTAGCGGTAGATCTGGAAGCGGACCGTCCGCGCTCCGGTAGCCGCCCCGGCCACTGCCCCTGCTTCCACGTTGCTGTTCGCCGTCATCGCTAGAACGTCCGCACCTTGGGCGGCAACGACTCCACGGTCAGCGGCTTCAGATTGACCGGCTTGTAGTCGAGGCGGTTGCCTTCCGTGTACCACAGCGTGTGCTTCATCCATTGTCGTCGTTGCGGCCAGCGGGCTCCGGATCGTCGTCGGCGTCGACCACGTGTGCGCCGCGGCTTTCGGTGCGGGCCGCGGCCGAGACGATCGTCGCCTGCGCCGTCTCGATCAGGTTGTCGACCTCCAGCGCCTCGATGCGCGCGGTGTTGAAGACCTTGGACTTGTCGGTGATGCGCGATGCTTTGACGCGCTCGGCCAGCGCCATGATCTTGGCCACGCCTTCGTCCATCAGGCCTGCGTGCGGAACACGCCGCAGTGCTGCTGCATCGTCTTGCGGATCTCGTTGGCGACGTCCTGCGCGTACTCGCCCCTGTCGCGCGCGTCCAGCGCGCGCCAGCCGCGCCGCGGTGGCGTCGGCGGCATCGGCCGGCAGCGGCTTGTGGTCCTGCGTTTTGAGTTCTGCTCGACGATGTGGTTGCCGGCGGCGCGGCCGAACACCAGCAGGTCGAGCAGCGAGTTGGTGCCCAGCCGGTTGGCGCCGTGCACGCTGACGCACGAGCATTCGCCGACCGCGTAGAGGCCCGGCACGACGGTGTTCGGGTTGCCGCCCTTCGGCGCGACGACCTGGCCGTGGAAGTTGGTCGGGATGCCGCCCATCTGGTAGTGGATCGTCGGCACGACCGGGATCGGCTCCTTGGTGATGTCGACGTTGGCGAAGTTGTGGCCGATCTCGGGACCGACGGCAGGCGCTTCATGATCGTCTCGGCGCCGAGGTGCGTCATGTTCGAGGAGGATGTAGTCCTTGTTCGGACCGCAGCCGCGGCCTTCCTTGATCTCCTGGTCCATGCAGCGCGAGACGAAGTCGCGCGGCGCCAGGTCCTTCAGCGTCGGCGCATAGCGCTCCATGAAGCGCTCGCCGTTGCTGTTGCGCAGGATCGCGCCCTCGCCGCGGCAGCCTTCGGTGAGCAGCACGCCGGCGCCGGCCACGCCGGTCGGGTGGAACTGCCAGAACTCCATGTCCTCGAGCGGAAGGCCGGCGCGCGCCGCCATGCCCGAGGCCGTCGCCGGTGTTGATGAAGGCGTTGGTCGACGCCGCAAAGATGCGCCCGGCGCCGCCGGTGGCGAGCACGCTGACCTTGCGCTTCGAAGATCATCAGCTCGCCGGTTTCCATCTCGAGCGCGGTGACGCCGACGACGTGCGCCCTCGGCGTCGCGGATCAGGTCGAGCGCCATCCACTCGACGAAGAACTGGGTGCGCGCCTTGACGTTCTGCTGGTACAGCGTGTGCAGCATCGCGTGGCCGGTGCGGTCGGCCGCGGCGCAGGCGCGCTGCACCGGCTTCTCGCCGTAGTTGGCGGTGTGGCCGCCGAACGGGCGCTGGTAGATCGTGCCGTCGGGGTTGCGGTCGAACGGCATGCCGAAGTGCTCGAGCTCGTAGACGACCTTCGGCGCCTCGCGGCACATGAACTCGATCGCGTCCTGGTCGCCGAGCCAGTCGCTAGCCCTTGACGGTGTCGTAGAAGTGGTAGTGCCAGTTGTCCTCGCTCATGTTGCCGAGCGAGGCGCCGATGCCGCCCTGCGCGGCCACCGTGTGCGAGCGCGTCGGGAACACCTTGGACAGCACGGCGACGTTGAGGCCGGCGCGCGCGAGCTGCAGCGACGCGCGCATGCCGGAGCCACCGGCGCCGACGATGACGACGTCGAACTCGCGACGAGCCACCTTCGATGGAACCGCCATGCTCAGAGTCTCCAGAGCACCTGCACGGCCCAGACCGCGCAGCCCACCAGCCAGAGCACGGTCAGCGTCTGCAGTGACAGGCGGACCCAGGTCGGCTTGATGTAGTCCATCCAGATGTCGCGCACGCCGACCCACGCGTGATAGAAGAGTGCGAGCAGCGCCACCAGGTGACAATCTTCATCCAGACGCGGCACGAATATCCCGGCCCAGCTGTCGTAGCCAGTTGGCGGCGCGGACAGCAGCGCAGAAGGATGAAGAGCGAACAGGCGGCCAGCAACGACCGCCGTGAGCCGCTGCAGCAGGAAGGCGCCGACACCCTTAGTGGGCGCCGACGACGATGCGCTTGGAGCCGATGCCCATGGACGACGTGTTCGACGGCATCAGTACACTCCAAACAGCTTGAGTCCCGCGAGCACCGTCAGCGGCAGGCTGAGCCAGAACACCGCCAGCGCGCTCCTGCGCGCGGCAGGCCTGCTCCGACCGAGTGTGCAGGTCCAGCATCAGATAGCGAATACCCGCGATCAGGTGGTGCAGGATAGGCCCAGACGAGACCCAGCAGGATCAGCTTCACGAACCAGTGCGACCCCACGTCGACGCAGGCGTGGCAAAGCTGATCTCAGACATCAGGCTGAGATCGAACAGCCACAGGATGAGCGGCAGCGCCAGAACATCAGGACTGCGCCGCTGACCCGGTGCAGGATCGACACCATGCCAGGCGGCGGCAACCGGTATTGCAGGATCTGGGCAACGTGGATGTTGCGGAACTCAGGGCGGGTCTTGCCGGTAAAGGGAGGAGAGCTCATCGTTGTTGTGATGTTTGCGCCCTGTTGAGACGCGATATTCTGAACGAATTGGAGCGCCGGTCCAAGTCAGGTCAGCGTGTTGCGATAGTGTAGTGTGCCGTGCACGTACAGGCCGCGACGCACTTCGACCGGCCGTTCGCCGTACGAGTAAGAGAGCTCGCTCCACCAGCAGCAGGGGCGCTCCTTCCGCCACACCGAGCAGTTCGGCGACGCCGCGCTCGGCGCCGACGGCCCGCAGCTTCTCCTCCGCGCGGATCATGCGCATTCCGAACTCGCTCTCGAACAGCCCGTACAGCGGACCCTTGTATTCGGCGAGTCGCTCCGCAGTCAGGCCCTTGAACTGCGCGCCGGGCAGCCAGATTTCCTCGAGCACGATCGGATCGGCGCCAAAGCTGAGCAACCGGCGCAAGTTGACGACGGCGTCGCCGCTGCGCAATTCCAGCAGGCGCGCAATGTCGGCCGAGGCGCGCACGCGACGGCATTCGAGAAAACGGCTCTGCGGCGGAGCGGGCTCACCTTCGTCGCGGAATGACACGCAGAAAGCGGAACTGCGCGCGCGGCTCAGATGGGTGGCGACGAAGGTGCCCTTGCCTTGCCGGCGCACCAGCAGGTTTTCGGCGGCCAGTTCGTCGACCGCCTTGCGCACTGTCCCTTGGCTGACCTGAAAGCGCGCCGCGAGCTCGATCTCGCTCGGAATGATTTCGCCCGGCTTCCACTCGCCCTGTCCAGGCTACGCGAGCACCAGCCCTTGATCTGGCGATACAGCGGCGAAAACACCGGCGGCCGCGCAGGTCGGGCGGGAGCGTCAGTCGAGTCGTCGTTCGTGACCACGGAGGGATTTCAGCACAGGCAAAGCAATAAGGTGTGACTTGGATTAAATCATATGTCTTATATAAGATATACTTATAGGCTGCATTCGATCGGTTTCCAGACCCCTACGCGATGTCCGCCGCCATACCTGCCCGTCGCCCTGAACACGCGGACCGCGTCTGCGCGGCAAGGTGCTGGCCGGCCGCGGCCCGGGTCAGGTCCGACTCTGCGCGCGATCACTGCGCACGAGCACTCGCAGCAGTACACTCGACCGGCTCTCCAGCCTGCGCATGTAAGCGGGCTCGCCACCTTGCTGACACGCTTGTCGTTGCGCCTGCGTCCGACTCGATTCACCATCACCACTCGCATTCCCAGGAGACCATTCCCATGAGCAAAGCTCCCGTACGCGTTGCCGTCACCGGCGCCGCCGGCCAGATCGGCTATGCGCTGCTGTTCCGCATCGCCTCAGGCGAAATGCTGGGCAAGGACCAGCCGGTCGTCCTGCAACTGCTCGAGATCCCGGACGAGAAGGCGCAGAAGGCGCTCAAGGGCGTGATGATGGAACTCGACGACTGCGCGTTCCCGCTGCTCGCCGGCATGGAGGCTCACAGTGATCCGATGACCGCATTCAAGGACACCGACTATCGCGCTGCTGGTCGGCGCGCGACCGCGCGGTCCGGGCATGGAACGCAAAGACCTGCTGGCCGCCAACGCGCAGATCTTCACCGCGCAGGGCAAGGCGCTCGACAAGGCAGCCAACCGCAACGTCAGGGTGCTGGTGGTCGGCAACCCGGCCAACACCAATGCCTATATCGCGATGAAGATCGCGCGCCGTCGCTGCCGAAGGCGAACTTCACCGCGATGATGCGGCTCGACCACAACCGCGCGCGATCGCAGCTCGCGGCGAAGACCGGCAAGCCGGTCGACTCGGTCGAGAAGCTCGTGCGTCTGGGGCAACCACTCGCCGACGATGTACCCGGACTATCCGCTTCGCGACGATCGGCGGGCAACCGGCGCAAGCCGATGGTCAACGACCAGGCCTGGTACCGCGACACCTATCATGCCGACCGTCGGCAAGCGCGGTGCCGCGATCATCGAGGCGCGCGGCCTTTCGTCGGCCGCGTCGGCCGCCAACGCCGCGATCGACCACATGCGCGACTGGGTCCTCGGCACCAACGGCAAGTGGGTCACGATGGGCGTGCCGTCGGACGGCAGCTACGGCATCCCGGAGGAGATCATCTACGGCGTGCCGTGCACCTGCGCCGGCGGCAAGTACGAAGTCATCAAGGGCCTGGCGATCGACGAATTCTCGCGCGGCAAGATGGACAACACGCTGAAGGAGCTGCTCGAAGAGCGCGATGGCGTGAAGCACTTGCTCGGTTGAGCGCAGCCGTCGTCCAGCGGTTGTACTGATGATCGGGATCCACCCATGAGCACCAGCGCAGGAGCCCGCTTCCGGCAGGCGCTGGAGGAAGAACAGCCGCTCCAGATCGTCGGCACGATCATCGCCAACCACGCGCTGATGGCCCGGCACGCCGGGTTTCGCGCGATCTACCTCTCGGGCGGCGGCGTGGCGGCCGGGTCGCTCGGAATGCCCGACCTCGGCATCAATACGCTGGACGATGTGCTCGTCGACACGCGCCGGATCACCGACGTGTGCAACCTGCCGCTGCTGGTCGACATCGACACCGGCTTCGGCCCGAGCGCCTTCAATATCGCCCGCACGATCAAGTCGTTGATCAAGGCCGGTGCGGCGGCGTGCCACATCGAAGACCAGGTCGGCGCCAAGCGCTGCGGCCACCGCCCCGGCAAGGAAATCGTGTCCGCCGAGGAGATGGCCGATCGCGTGAAGGCGGCGGCGGATGCGAAGACCGACAAGGACTTCTTTGTCATCGCTCGCACGGATGCGATCGCTGTGGAGGGCGTAAATCGGGCGATCGAACGCGCGATCGCCTGCGTCGAGGCCGGTGCGGACGGCATCTTCGCGGAGGCGGCGAAAGACCTGCCGACCTACCGGAGATTCGTCGAGGCGGTGAAAGTTCCGGTCCTGGCGAACATCACCGAGTTCGGCTCGACACCGCTTTTCACGGTGGAGGAGTTGAAGAGCGCAGGCGCCGCGATGGTGCTGTACCCGCTCTCGGCTTTCCGGGCGATGAACAAGGCGGCGCTCAACGTCTACACCACGCTGCGCCGTGAAGGCACACAGCAAGGCCGTCGTCGAGACCATGCAGACGCGGATGGAGTTGTACGACGTTATCGGATATCACCAGTACGAACAAAGCCTTGATGCATTGTTCGCCAAGAAGAAGTAGCGGGACGGGCACGTAGACGATGAACGAAGTGAAAGACGCGCCGGCTGCAGCGCCCAGGGCAAAGAAGTCGGTCGCACTGTCCGGCGTGGTTGCCGGTAACACCGCGCTGTGCACCGTCGGCCGTACCGGCAACGACCTGCACTACCGCGGCTACGACATCCTCGACATTGCCGACACGTGCGAATTTGAGGAGATCGCGCATCTGCTGGTGCACGGCACGCTGCCGACAAGGAGCGAGCTCACGGCCTACAAGGCGAAGCTGAAGTCTTTGCGCGGGCTGCCGCACAACGTCATGGCCGGGCTCGAATGGCTGCCGGCGTCGAGCCACCCGATGGACGTGATGCGCACGGGCGTCTCGGCACTCGGCTGTGTACTGCCGGAGAAGGACGACCACAACACTCCGGGCGCGAAGGACATCGCCGACCGGCTGATGGCCTCGCTCGGGTCCATGCTGCTCTACTGGTACCACTACAGCGCCAACGGCCGGCGCATCGAGGTCGAGACCGACGACGAGACGATGGGCGGCCACTTCCTGCACCTGCTGCACGGCAGGCCGCCGAGCGAGCTGTGGGTCAAGGCGATGCACACGTCGCTGATCCTCTACGCCGAACATGAGTTCAACGCGTCCACCTTTGCCGCGCGTGTGATCGCCGGCACCGGATCCGATTTCTATTCGGCGATCACCGGCGCGATTGGCGCCCTGCGCGGCCCCAAGCACGGTGGCGCCAACGAAGTGGCCTTCGAGATCCAGAAGCGCTACGAAACTCCGGTCGAAGCCGAGGCCGACATTCGCCGCCGCGTCGAAGCCAAGGAAGTCATTATGGGTTTCGGGCACCCGGTCTATACCGTCTCCGATCCGCGTAACAAGGTGATCAAGGAAGTCGCCCGGGCGCTTTCGAAGGACGTCGGCAACATGAAGATGTTCGCGATCGCCGAGCGAATCGAGAGCGTGATGGGGGACATCAAGAAGATGTTTGCAAACCTCGACTGGTTCAGCGCTGTCAGCTACCACATGATGGGCGTGCCGACTTCGATGTTCACGCCGCTTTTCGCGATCTCGCGCACCAGCGGCTGGAGTGCACATGTCATCGAGCAGCGCCTCGACAACAGAATCATCCGGCCGGGCGCCAACTACATCGGCCCGGACGACCTTAAGTTCGTACCGCTGGAAGGACGGGGCTGATGGCCGAGGTGACGCTCAACGGCCTGACGGCGCGTCGCGCGCAGCGCGGCGACCTGCCACGTTTGCTCGAACTGCTCGCCGACGACGTGCTTGGCAAGAACCGCGAAGGCGTCGGCAGCGACGATCCCGCCTACAGCCGTGCGTTCGACGTGATCGATCGCGATCCGAACCAGCAGTTGCTGGTCGCGGAGCTCGATGGCCGGGTTGTCGGCATGCTGCAGGTCACTTACATTCCTGGCCTTAGCCGCCGCGGGGCTTGGCGCGCCAACATCGAGGCTCTGCGCGTCGACAGCAGCGTGCGTCGACGCGGAATCGGCGCCTGGCTGATGGCGCGCGCGCTCGAACATGCGCGAAAACGGGGCTGCCGGCTCGCGCAACTCACCAGCGACAAGCGCCGCGCCGAAGCTCATCGTTTCTACTCCCGGCTCGGTTTTACCGATTCGCACCTCGGCTACAAGCTGTCGCTGGAGGCAGCCGAGTGAAGGCGCACGATGCGCTGCCTCTCGTCGCGCTGTTCGTCGCGCTCGCCGCCACGGCGGACGGCCCGGGCATGGCGACGCAGGTGTACTTGTGCGACCAGGCGCGTGTCCTGAGCGTGGTTCAGCCGACCGTACCCACGCCCGGTCAGGATGTCACGCTCGTGTTCGGAAGCGAACGCAAGCGGATGCAGCCAGCGATCGCGGCGTCCGGCGCTCGTTACCTCTCGATCGACGGCACGTGGGAATGGTGGGGTAAAGGCGCGGCCGGACGCCTTACGCTCGCCGACGGCACCGAACTCGCATCGGACTGCAGTGTCCATCCGCCGTCCGGCCTGCGGGCCGGATCGGGGCGGTGACCCAGGAAAGCACCTGACCCGAGAAGACAGAAAGGATCCTCCCCGATGGGAAGCCCCATCAGCAACGTCCGACCGAAGCCCGACAGGGTGCTGGTCGACATCGCTGACTACGTCATCAAGTACAAGGTCAAGAGCAAGGAAGCGATCGACACCGCCCGCTACTGCCTGATGGACACGCTGGGCTGCGGCTTCGAGGCGCTCGAATACCCGGCCTGTACCAAGATGCTCGGCCCGGTCGTGCAGGGTACCGTCGTGCCCAACGGGGCGAAGGTGCCCGGAACTCAGTTCCAGATGGATCCGGTCAAGGCCGCCTTCGACATCGGCGCGATGATCCGCTGGCTCGACTTCAATGACACCTGGCTCGCGGCCGAATGGGGCCATCCCTCCGATAACCTCGGCGGCATCCTGGCCACGGCAGACTGGCTCTCGCGCAATGCCGTCGCGGCGGGAAAGCGGCCGCTGACCGTCGCCGACGTCCTGGTCGCGATGGTCAAGGCGCACGAGATTCAGGGCTGCATCGCGCTTGAGAACTCCTTTAACAAGGTGGGGCTCGATCACGTGGTGCTCGTCAAGGTGGCCTCGACTGCCGTGGTGGCGCGGTTGATGGGCCTCACGCGCGAGGAGATCATCAACGCCGTGTCGCTTGCCTGGGTCGACGGCCAGTCGCTGCGCACCTACCGCCACGCGCCCAACACCGGCTCGCGCAAGAGCTGGGCCGCGGGTGACGCGACCAGCCGTGCGGTGCGGCTGGCGCTGATCGCCAAGACCGGCGAAATGGGCTACCCGTCGGTGCTGTCTGCAAAGGGCTGGGGCTTCTACGACGTGCACTTCAAGGGTAACGAGTTCAAGTTCCAACGACCGTACGGCAGCTACGTGATGGAAAACGTGCTGTTCAAGATCTCCTTCCCCGCCGAGTTCCATTCACAGACTGCGGTCGAGGGCGCGGTCGCGATCCACGGCGCGATGAAGAAGCTGGGCAGGACCGAGAAGGACATCCGGAAGATAACGATCCGCACCCACGAGGACTGCATCCGCATCATCGACAAGAAGGGGCCGCTCAACAATGCGGCGGACCGCGACCATTGCATTCAGTACATGGTGGCGGTGCCGATCATCTTCGGGCGTCTCACCGCGGCGGACTACGAGGATGCCGCTGCGGCTGATCCGCGCATTGATATGCTGCGGGACAGGATCGAGTGCATCAAAGACGAGGCGTTCACCAAGGACTACCACGACCCGAGCAAGCGCTCGATCGCCAACGCGCTGACCATCGAGTTCACCGACGGCAAGAAGCTGAAGGAAGTCGTCGTCGAGTATCCGATCGGGCACAAACGCCGGCGCAAGGAAGGCATGCCGGTACTGGTCGAAAAGTTCAAGACCAATCTTGCGCGCGTCTTTCCATCCAAGCAGGCGGCCGCGATCCTGGATCTGTGCCTCGACGCCAAGCGGCTTGATCTCACGCCTGTCAACGAATTCGTCGACCTAATGGTCATCTAGCAGCCCAACCGCATACGAGGTTCTCCCATGGCTCAGAACGCATTCAATTCACTGCAGGACTTCACGATCGGTGCAAAGAAGGGCAAGTTCTACAACCTGGCAGCGCTGGAAAGAGCCGGTGTGGCCAAGGTTTCTCGGCTACCGGTCTCGATCCGTATCGTCCTCGAATCGGTGCTGCGCAACTGTGACGGCGTCAAGGTCACCGAAGCGCATGTTCGACAGCTCGCCAACTGGAAACCGAATGCCGACCGCACGGACGAGGTCCCGTTCGTCGTCGCGCGCGTCGTACTGCAGGACTTCACCGGCGTGCCGTTGCTGGCGGACCTTGCAGCGATGCGCAATGTTGCCGATGCGATGGGCAAGAACCCGAAGACGATCGAGCCGCTGGTGCCGGTCGACCTTGTCGTCGATCACTCGGTGATGATCGATCACTACGGCAGCAAGGACTCGCTCGATCTGAACATGAAACTCGAGTTCCAGCGCAACCGCGAGCGCTATGAGTTCATGAAGTGGGGAATGCAGGCGTTCGACACATTCGGCGTCGTGCCTCCGGGCTTCGGCATCGTGCACCAGGTCAACCTCGAATACCTGGCGCGCGGCGTGCACAAGAAGGATGGCGTGTACTACCCCGACACGCTGGTCGGCACCGACAGCCACACGACGATGATCAACGGCATCGGCGTGGTCGGCTGGGGCGTCGGCGGCATCGAGGCCGAAGCCGGGATGCTCGGCCAGCCGGTGTACTTCCTGACGCCGGACGTCGTCGGCGTGCACCTGAAGGGCAGGCTGCGCGAGGGCGTGACCGCGACCGACCTCGTGTTGACGATCACGGAAATGCTGCGCAAGGCGAAGGTGGTCGGCAAATTCGTCGAGTTCTTCGGCGAAGGCACGGTCTCGCTGGCGGTTCCAGACCGCGCGACGATCGCGAACATGGCACCGGAATACGGCGCGACGATGGGATTCTTCCCGGTCGACGAGAAGACGATCGCCTACTTCGAGGGTACCGGCCGCACACCGGACGAGATCGCTGCCTTCGAAGCCTATTTCCGCGCGCAGGGCCTGTTCGGCGTGCCGAAGGACGGCGCGATCGATTACTCGCAGGTGCTGACGCTCGACCTCGCCACCGTCGCGCCATCGCTCGCCGGGCCAAAGCGTCCGCAGGACCGCATCGAGATCGGCAACGTCAAGAAGCAGTTCAGCTCTCTGTTCTCGAAGCCTGTCGCGGACAATGGCTTCAACCAGCCGGCCGCCCGGCTGAAGCAGCGCTTCCCGGTATCCAATAATCAGGGCCAGACGGAGGGCAAGACGCCGGACGCACCCGTCGGCGCGGCGCGCGACCTGGAAGAAATGAGTGCCAACCGGCCGCTGGTGAAACCGAGCCGCGGGCAGGATGTACACGAAGTGGCGATCGCGGACGGCGACGTTCTGATTGCGGCTATTACGTCGTGTACCAACACATCGAACCCGGGCGTGCTGCTGGCTGCCGGCCTGCTCGCCAAGAAGGCGGTCGAGCGTGGACTGACGGTGCAGAAGCACATCAAGACCTCGCTCGCCCCTGGCTCGCGCATCGTCACCGATTACCTCACTCGGACGGGCCTGTTGCCCTACCTCGAGAAGCTCGGCTTTAACGTCGCCGCGTACGGTTGCACGACCTGCATCGGCAACGCCGGCGACCTCGCGCCCGAGATCAACGAGGTGATCACGAAGAACGAACTGGTCTGCGCCGCCGTGCTCTCGGGCAACCGCAACTTCGAGGCGCGCATCCACCCGAACCTCAAGGCGAATTTTCTTGCCTCTCCGCCGCTGGTCGTCGCCTACGCAATCGCCGGCACCGTGCTCAAGGACCTGATGACCGAACCGCTCGGTAAGGGCAAGGATGGCAAGGACGTGTGGATTGGCGACGTGTGGCCGAACTCGGACGAGGTCTACGCACTGATGAAGACTGCGCTGGATCCGCAGGCCTATGCGGCCAACTACGGCAAGGTGAAGTCCGAACCCGGCGACCTGTGGCAGAAAGTCGGCAGCGTAGCCGGCCAGGTCTATACATGGCCGAAGTCGACCTACATTGCCAAGCCGCCCTTCTTCGACGGCTTCACGATGAAGCCCAAGCACGCCGAGATCGGAGTGAACTCCGCACGCGCGCTCGGCATCTTCGGCGACTCGATCACCACCGACCACATCTCCCCTGCAGGTTCGATCAAGGACACGTCGCCGGCCGGCAAGTGGCTGCTCGAGCACAAGGTGCTCAAGCCGGACTTCAATTCGTACGGTGCGCGGCGCGGCAATCACGAAGTGATGATGCGGGGCACATTCGCCAACGTCCGCATCAAGAACCTGATGATCCCGGCCAAGGCCGACGGCGCGCGGATCGAAGGCGGCCTGACAACCCACCAGCCGTCGGGCGAGCAGATGTCGATCTACGACGCCGCGATGCGATACATCAAGGACGATGTTCCTACGGTCGTGTTCGGCGGCGAGGAATATGGCACGGGCTCGTCGCGCGACTGGGCGGCCAAGGGCACCCAACTGCTGGGCGTCAAGGCTGTCGTCGCCCGGAGCTTCGAGCGCATCCACCGGAGCAACCTCGTCGGCATGGGCGTTCTGCCATTGCAGTTCCTGCCCGGCGAGGGGGCCGACACCCTCGGCATCCGCGGCGACGAGATGTTCGACATCGAGTTCGAGGGCGACCTGCGGCCGCAGATGATGGTCACCCTGCTGGTGTTCGGCAAGGACGGGGAAAAGCAGATCCCGGTCAAACTGCGCATCGACACGCCGATCGAGGTCGAGTACTACAAGCACGGAGGCATACTTCCCTACGTGCTCAGACAGCTGCTGGCTGCATGAGCCGGAAAGCTGTGCCCGTCGGGCGCCATGCATGCTGCACGGCGCCCGCAACAGCGCGTCTGATCCATCACCGGCCCGCCTACGATGCACCACGATGAGCACGCCAGGGAGTACCCGCCGATCGAGACACGCCGGGACGGCGCGACGCGCTGGTCGACGGTACTGCCGTTACTGCTGCTCGGGGTGCTGGCCTTGATGCTGTTGCAGACCTGCATCGCTCACTAGTGGCCTGTAACAGTCGATTCGGGACTGAAAGGCGCGCCCGCGCGAGCCGAGTGCGCGAAGCGAGCCGCGTCGAATAGCCGTCGCATATTCGCAAGGCGAGCGACAAAGCAATCGGCCGCGCCGGCGCGCAAGGCAGTTCTGAATTGGCTGTTACAGGCCACTGGGGGCCCGGCCTTGCGGCGGCACGCGCTGGGGCGTGTGCTAGCCTCCTTGCGCCTTTCCGATGGCCCCCGCATGCCCGCCGATTCCGCGCAGCCCGCCTTGCCTCCTGCGGCACGACTCGACCGGGAACCGACCGGCGCCGTGCTCCGCCTGAGCGGTGCATGGCGGCTCGTCAGCCTGGCGGCAATCGAGCGTGAGCTGGCGGCGCTGTGCGCTGCCCACGGAGTTCGCGCTCGACGGCGCCGCCCTGGCGGACATCGATACCGCCGCGGCGCTGATCCTGCTGAGCTACCTGAAGGATGCGGGTGCTGACGTCCGCCGGCTGTCGCTGGCCGGGTTCGCCGCCAACGATGCGCGCATCCTGGAGCAGGTACGCCAGCGCCTCGACGATGTCACAACAGACATGCCGCACCGCCGGGAAAGGCTGCTCGCGCACGTCGGACGCGAGACGATGGCGGTCATCGAACTTCTCAGCGGCCACCTGAATTTCCTCGGCGAAACGCTGGTGCAGCTGGCACGCTCGCTGGTCGCGCCCGCGACGATCCGCCTCCGCGAGCTGACAGCGCAGTTCGAGCAGGTCTGCCTCAACGCGATCCCGGTCGTGGCACTCGTGACGCTGCTGATCGGCGTGGTCGTGGCCTACCTGCTCGGGCTCCAGGCGGAGAAGTACGGTGCCAACATCTTCGTCGTCGACGGCGTGGGCATCGGCGCAACACGGGAGTTCGCTCCGATCATCGTCGCCGTGATCGTCGCCGGCCGCTCGGGCGCCGCATTCACGGCGCAGCTCGGGTCGATGCGGCTGAACGAGGAGATCGATGCCATCCGCACGCTGGGCCTGTCGCCGATGAGCGTGCTCGTCCTTCCGCGCGTGCTGGCGCTGATGGTGGCCATGCCGCTGCTGGTCTTTGTCGGCGATGTCATGAGCCTGGCCGGCGCGCTGCTGATTGCCGATCCGATGCTCGACATCACGCCGACGACCTTCCTCGCGCGGCTGCAGGAAAATCTGGCGATCAAGCACGTGTACGTCGGACTCGCAAAGGCGCCAGTGTTCGCGCTCTTCATCGCGATCATCGGCTGCCGCATGGGGATGACGGTCAGGCGCGACACCCGCGCGCTCGGGATCGCGACGACGTCCACCGTCGTGCAGAGCATCGTCGCGGTGATCCTTCTTGACGCGGGTTTCGCGGTGCTGTTCCAGGAACTTGACATCTGATGCCCGCGTCCCCGAAGGTCATCGAGATCGATTCGATCGTCACCCGCTTCGGTGAACAGATGGTGCACGACGGTGTCAGCTTCGACGTGGAGCGCGGCACGCTGGTGGCGCTGATCGGGGGCAGCGGGACCGGCAAGTCAGTACTGCTGCGCGAGATCATCGGTCTGCAGCGCCCGACCTCGGGGCGCATTCGCCTGCTCGGCACGGATGTCTGGCAAGCCAGCGCCGATGAGATGAACGCGACGCGCCGGCGCTTCGGGATGATGTTCCAGGACGGCGCCCTCTTCTCGTCGCTGACGGTGGCCGAAAACGTTGCGGTCCCGCTGACGGAGCACGCGCACGTGCCCGCTTCGCTTCTGGATGCGCTGGTGCACCTGCGCCTCGCGCAGGCGGGGCTCGGCCCGGACGCGGCCCCCAAGATGCCGAGCGAACTCTCGGGCGGCATGCGCAAGCGCGCCGCGATCGCGCGCGCACTGGCGCTCGAGCCTGAAATCCTCTTTCTCGACGAACCCACCTCCGGGCTGGATCCGACGACGGCGCGCGGCTTCGATACGATGGTGCGCTCGCTGGTGGACGATCTCGGCATCACGGTCTTCCTGGTCACGCACGATCTCGACAGCCTGCTCACGGTGGTCGACCGCATCGTCGTGCTGGCCGACGGCAAGGTGCTCGCCGATGGCAAGGCACGCGATGTGATTCAGGTCGACGACCCGTGGATCCAGAGCTATTTCTCGGTGCGGACGATGGTGGCCAGCTGAACAGCGGCACACTTAGAATCGCATAGCCATGGAAGCCGAAGCAAAGTACACGTACGTCGGTCTCGCGGTCATCGCGCTGCTCGCCGCGCTGGTGGCAGGCGTCGTCTGGCTCAAGCACACCGGCGGCCGCAGTGACTACAACTACTACACGATCTACTTCGAGCGGCAGCCACTGGACGGGCTGCAGATCGGCGCCGACGTGACGATGAGGGGCATCAAGGTCGGACGTGTCGAAGACTATGCTCTCACCAAGAACATCAATCGCGTGCGGGTGCTGATCCGCATCGATCGACGAACCCCCGTCAGCGACAATACGGTGGCCGTCGTCAACCGCAGGTTCGTGACCGGTATCGCGACGATCGATCTGGAGACCCCCGACCCGCCCGGCCCGCAGCTGATCGAGTCTGCCGTCGATGAGCCCTACCCTGTAATTCAGGAAGGCACTTCGAACCTCGACGAAATTGCGAACCGGCTGAACCGGGTCGGTCAAACCGCCGCCGAAACCCTCGAGCGTCTGAACGACGTGCTGAAGCCGGAGAACCGGGCGGCCATCGACAAGACGCTCGCGAACCTGCGCGACCTGACCACAGGGCTCAACAATCGGTTGTCGGAACTCGATCGCACGATGACTGCGGTCCAGGGTGCAGCTAACGGGCTGGACCGCGCCGGGGTCAGCATCGCCAATCTCGCGGATGGCGCCGGACAGGACCTGCGGCCGGCACTGCAGCAGGCGCAGCGGACGATGCATGACATCTCTGCCGCAGCCGCGGCGCTGGAGAAGCAGGCTGCGTATCTGTCGCAATCCATCGGCTCGACGGTCACCTCGAGCGGCGATGAGCTTTCCGCCGCCGCCGTGGAACTCAAGTCGACCGGGGCGACGCTCAGCCGATTGCTCGATCGCCTGCAGGATCCGCGCGCGGCACTGCTGGGGCCATCGACTGCACAGCGTGGCCCGGGAGAATGACGATGTCGCTGCCACGCGGTCGCTTCCTGCCCCTCGTCGTTGCCGGCGTCGCGCTGTTCACCCTGGGCTGCATCTCGGTCGATGTCGGCAAGGACACGGCGCAGCAAACACAGTTCCGGATCAACGACGGCAATGCTGCAGCCCAGCCGGCCGGGCGATCGTCGGGCAGGGAACTCGTCGTCGCGCCGCAGCCGTCCTCGTCCGTCGACGACTCGTTCTCGCTTGCGTACTCGCGTACGCCGAACCAGCGCTCCGCTTACCAGTTCGCAACATGGAGCGACCGGCCGTCGAGTCGCCTGAGCCAACTGCTGGTCGATCGTCTCGCTGACCGGCGTGCCTTCACCTCGGTGGCGCTCGCCGGGCGCGGCATCACCGGCGACCTGCAACTGAACCTGAGCGTCAACGACTTCTTCCACGACGCAACGGCGAGCCCGGGCACAGCGCACGTCGAAGTCCACGCGGAGCTTATCGACCGCACGAAGCGCAAGCTCGTCGCGCGTCAGAATTTCAGCGCCACGCAGCCGGTTGAACAGGCGAATTCTGCCGCCGCCGCCGCCGCGCTCGGCGTTGCCAGCAGCCAGGTGCTCGACCAGCTCGTCACCTGGGTGGAATCGAACGCCACTCCGGCCGCGCTCGCAACCGCTCGGTGAGACTATCGGTGCGCGACGCCGACCGCCCCTCCTCCGCGCGCAACGTCCTCGGCGGACCGCTCGCGGCATGCTGCGAGGATCCTGCGACCGGCTTCTTTCGCGACGGTTATTGCCACACCGGGCCGCAGGATGCCGGTTCGCATACCGTTTGCGCCCGCGTCAGCGCGGAGTTCCTCGCCTTCTCGGCCGGCCGCGGCAATGATCTCAGCACGCCGAATCCCGAGTTCCAGTTCCCCGGCCTGCGGGCGGGCGACCGCTGGTGCCTGTGCGCGGCGCGCTGGCGCGAGGCGCTCGAAGCCGGAGCCGCACCGCCGGTGGTTCTTGCCGCGACGCACGAGAAGGCACTCGAAGTCGTCACGCTCGAACAACTGACGCGGCACGCCCTCGACGCGCAATGAAGACGCTGACGCAGCCGTGCGCGGTGATCGATACCAACGTACTGCTCGATTTCTGGGTGTTCGAGGATTCGGGTGCGGCCCCGCTGCGCGCCGCGGTCGAAGAGCGCCGCGTCCACGTGCTGCGCAGCGACGCCTGTGTCGACGAACTTTCCGATGTCCTCGATCGCCCGGCTCTTAAGGTGGCAGCGGCCGAGCGCTGCGAGATCCTGCGGCGCTGGCACGCGCTCGCCACACCGGTTGCTCGTATCTTCAGCGCGCCTTTTGCCTGCACCGATCCGCATGACCAGAAGTTCCTCGACCTCGCGCACACGGCGTGTGCCGACTGGCTGGTGACCAAGGACAAGGCGCTGCTCCGGCTGGCGCGGCGTGCGCAACGCGTTGGCCTGCGCATCGTGGCGCCGATGTCCGCCACCTCGCTCCTCGCCGCCTACGCATGACATCACCGGGCGCCGCCTCGTCGCGCGCGATGGTGCTGGCCGCGCCAGGCTCGCCCCTGCGCCTCGAAGTGCGACCGATACCGCACCCAGGGCCGGGTGAGATCCTGCTCCGCGTGCAAGCCTGTGGCGTGTGCCGCACGGACCTGCACATCGTCGACGGTGAGCTGACGGAACCGACGCTGCCGCTGGTGCCCGGCCACGAGATCGTGGGCATCGTGGTCGAGCGCGGGGCTGGCGTAACGCAGTTCGAGACGGGAGAGCGCATCGGCGTGCCCTGGCTCGGCGCGACCTGCGGCATTTGCGCCTACTGCGACGGCGGGCGCGAGAATCTGTGCGATGCGCCGATCTTTACCGGCTACACGCGTGACGGCGGGTACGCCGAGCATGCAGTGGCCGACGCGCGCTACTGCTTTCGCCTGCCTGAATCAATGGACGACGCACACGCGGCACCGCTGCTCTGCGCGGGCTTGATCGGCTACCGATCGTTACGCATGGCGGGTGACGCCCGGCGCCTCGGTATCTACGGCTTCGGCGCAGCAGCGCATCTGATTGCGCAGGTAGCGGTGTGGCAGGGGCGCGAGGTCTACGCCTACACGAAGCCCGGCGATGCCGCGGGCCAGGCCTTCGCCCGCTCGCTCGGCTGCTGTTGGGCCGGCGATTCGACAATGACCGCGCCCGAGCCGCTGGATGCGGCGCTGATCTTTGCGCCGGTCGGCGCACTGGTGCCGGCCGCGCTGCAGGCCACGCGCAAGGGCGGCACGGTCGTCTGCGCCGGCATCCACATGAGCGACATTCCGGCCTTCCCGTACCGCTGGCTCTGGGGCGAGCGCGGCGTGCGCTCGGTGGCCAACCTGACGCGCGCCGATGGCGAGGAATTCATGGCGCTGGCCGCGCAGGTGCCGGTCCGCACTACCGTCGAGGTGTTTCCGCTGGAGCAGGCCAATGCGGCGCTCGAAGCGGTCCGCGTAGGCCGCATCAGCGGTGCGGCCGTGCTTGACTGCCGTTGATCAGGGCGACTGCGTTTCCAGGACTACGTGTCGCAGCGCGCGCGCATCGTCGAGCGCATGATGACGCCGCAGCTGCAGGCGCTGGGCCGCTTCGTCGATTTCCCGGTACGAAATTGGCACCCGTTGCCAGCGCACATTCGGCGGAAGATCCTCACGCCCGAAGAGTTCCGCTAGCGCCCAGCGGTCGAAGCCGGAGTCGCTGATGATCGTGGTGGGCGTGCGGCGCGACCGTTGCTCGAGCCACTCCGTCAGGGCCTCAGCGCCGAGTTCGACCGGCACGGCATCACCGTCGAGCAGCGGCACGACCGCTTCCTGAACGAAGACGCTGGCGCGCTCCGGATTCCAGCCCTGGAGCTCGGCGTAGAACGCGGTCGAGTCCGTGGCGACGGCACCGATGCTGATCAGTTGCGGCGCGGTCAGGTCGGTGAATTCGCTGTCGATGAAGACATAGGTCTGACTCGGGTCGGGCCGCAGGACAGCAGTCGGCACGTTGAGGATGCGGAACAGCAGCACTTCGTCGGCATAGGCGCCGGCCGGGAGCGCAAGCTTGGCTTCGACCTCCTGCGCCGGCAGATCGGTCTCACGAAAGCCCGCCCGCCGCATCGCGCGCAGGGCCTTGACGTTACGGCGTGAGGGACGCACGAGAAAACGGTTGACGCCGTAGTTCGCCTGCAGCCAGTCGCACAGCACCACCAGCGCCTCGGAACCGAATCCGTGGCCCGCGAGGCGGCGCTCTGCCAGCCAGATGTCGAGTTCCACGACGTCGTTCTTCAGGTCGATCGCGCCATGCGACACGCAGCCGATGTCGTCGCCATTGACGTTGATGATCAGCATGCGTCCGGCGTAGGGCCGGCTCCCGTCGAAGTGCGTGTCCGGGTAGTGCGCGGTGAAGTCGTCCATCGACAGAATCGGACGGTCCGGAAACATCACTCCGCCCATCATGTTCGCCGTCAGGTCGGAACCGATCAGCCACTCGTAGATGCGGACCCGATCGGTGGTCCGGGCGCGCTTCAGTGTTACCTTGGGACCGGCGATGGTCGTCACGACACGTCACGCTTCAGGTGTTGCAGCAGCGGACCGAGCAGGTCGGCGCCCAGCCGTGCGCTGCGGGCGCCGCTCCATCCGACCCGCGGGTCGGGCGAGTTCGCGTTGTCCTTGAACGGCATTTCGAGCGTCAGTGACAGGCAGCCGAAGCTGTGACCGACGTACTTGGAGGCGAGCTTCAGCACGTCTTCCTTGTACTTGCTGGCCGAATAACCGTGCTCGCTCTGAAAATCCGGGCTGGCATCACGCAGTGCCGCACTGAACGCGTCCTGTTCGGCGGCCTGGCGCGGCGCGAAGTCCGGCAGCATCTCGCACCCTGCGACGAACACATACGGCAGGTTCTCGTCGCCATGGATGTCGAGAAATGCCGCGCATCCCGTGTCGTGAAGGGCCGTCTTCACTGCGAGCACTTCGGGGCTGCGCTGCGCACTCGGTGCCAGCCACTCGCGATTGAGGTTGGCCCCCGCCGCGTTGGTGCGCAGGTTGCCCATAACCGAGCCATCAGGATTCATGTTCGGAACGATGTAAAACGTCGCAATGTCACGCAGATCACGCGCTACCGGATCGGCCGGATCCAGCAGTCGCTGCAGCAGCCCCTCGATCAGCCACTCGGCCATCGTCTCGCCGGGATGCTGGCGGGCGATGATCCACACCGGCCGCTCGCCTTCGCCGATGACCAGGGCATCGAGGTCGCGAGCTTGCAGGCTGGCGCCCAGCCGCTGCTGCCGCGCTCCACGTGCGACGCAGTCTGCCAGCAGCGAGAGGTGCCGTTCCCACGAATACGGCTCGAAGTACGCCAGATACGTCGGGCCGGGCGCCGGTGGCACCTCGATCGTCATCGTCGTGCCGTCGAACTGTGTCGGAATACGCTCCCAGTGCGTCCGATCGATGCTGGCGACCGCGCGGTAGTCCTGCCAGCCTCCCGGGTAGGTCGTTGCACCCGCATTGGAAAAACGGAGCGTCGCACCTGTGGCCTCGGCCCCGCTGATGCGGAAATGAAACCACTGGAGGAATTCGCCTGGCGTACCGTCGGCCCGCAGGTCAGCGCGGATGCGCAGTTCGGCAGTGGTGCCGTTGATGGCGACGACCTCGATCGCCCCGCTGTCGAAGGCACTGCTGATCTCGATCGGCATGGTGCTCAGGCGAATCCGGAAGTCTCGCTGCGTGAAACCAGCGGCATGAGGGCGCAGCGGTGAGGGGGTGGATCGTGGCGTGGTGAGTCGAAGCTGCGGAAGCGTCCTTCCGGCACGCGGCAAGTATAATTCGCCGCTCCCTAAGTCGCTGTTTTTCTTAAGGTTTCATGACCCTGTCCACGCCCGTATCGCGGCTCCCACGCGTCGGCACCACGATCTTCACCGTGATGTCGCACCTGGCGGTGAAGCACGGAGCCGTCAATCTCGGCCAGGGGTTTCCCGATTTCAATTGCGACGAGCGGTTGCAGCAGTGCCTTGCAGAGGCCGTGCGCGCCGGACACAATCAGTACGCACCGATGACCGGCGTGCCAACGCTGCGTTCGGCAATCGCCGACAAGAACGCCGCGCTGTACGGGCATCGCTATGACCCTGACACCGAGATCACCGTCACGGCCGGTGCGACACAGGCGATCATGGCCAGCGTCCTCGCACTGGTGCACCCCGGCGACGAAGTCATCGTGTTCGAACCGACCTACGACAGCTACGTGCCGTCGATCGAACTCGCCGGGGCGCGCCCCGTGTTCGTGCCGCTCGACGCAGCGCGCGGCTACGCGCCGGATTGGGAGCGCGTCCGGGCGGCGATCACCGCGAAGACGCGCCTCGTAATGCTCAACTTCCCGCACAACCCCACGGGTCGCGTGCTGCGCGCCGAGGACCTTGCCCCCCTCGAGCGCATCGTCGAAGACACCGGCGTGCTGCTGCTGTCCGACGAGGTGTACGAGCACATCGTGTTTGATGGCGTGGCGCACCAGTCGCTGATGCGCTCCCCGCTGCTCGCCGCGCACACCGTGGTGATCTCGAGCTTCGGCAAGACGTTCCACACCACGGGCTGGAAGGTCGGCTACGCGTGCGCCCCTGCCGAGTTGAGCACCGAGATTCGAAAGGTGCATCAGTTCATGGTCTTCGCGGTCAACACGCCCGCACAGCATGCGTTCGCCACCTACCTGCGCGATACCGCGCCCTATCTCGGGCTGCCAGCGTTTTACCAGGCCAAGCGTGACCTGTTCGTGGCGGGCCTGCGCGAGACGCCGTTTCGGATCCTGCCGTGTGAAGGCACCTATTTCGCGTTGGCGGATTACTCGGCGCTGAGCGACCAGTCCGAGCCCGAGTTCGCGCAGACGATGATCACGCGATTCGGAGTCGCGGTCATTCCCGTCTCGGTCTTCTACCGCGAGCCATTGGACCGCAAGGTCGTGCGGTTCTGCTTCGCGAAAAATGACTCGACGCTGCATGAGGCGCTGCGGAGACTCGCCGCTGACCGCTAACGGCCGCGCTTAGAGGGCTGGCGAGCGAATGAACGGCCTGAAAAGTGGGCCGGGCGGCGTCCCCAAAGCACCAGTTTCACTTTGCGGCGATACTCGGGGGTCGGCGAGCCTGTGGGCAGCCTCACTAGGGAACTGGAAACAGCATGCGCAAGGGGAAGTTCGCACCGGCCAAACCGGTCTATCAACCGCCGTCCCAGCTCGTCTGGACCGAGGACAAGCTCGCGGCGCTGGACAACAAGCAGTTGCTCAACCTGCTGGAGAATCTGGCGACGCAGCGTGGTTCCGGTCGCGTCGCCGAGGAAACCGCCGATGAGCTCGAACAACGCATCCGTGCCCGCCTGCCAGCGCGCGCAGTCGCCGTGCGACGCAAGCGGGCGCGCAGCGAAGTCATGCTCGAAGCCCGGGTTGCGGAACAGCTCGGCGGACTGGCCGCACAACTCGCGGCGCGCTACGACCTCAGCCCGGAAACAGCCACTCGCGTCTCGGCCGGCACCAAGGGCTTTCGGCCCCAGGCCATGACTGACAGCAGGGGGCTTGCGCGCGCCGGCAGCGCCGTAAAGACCGGAAGCGCGGCGATCGATCGCTACATCGCCTGCCGTGTGCGCGACTCGCTTGCGAGCCTTGCCTACGTACTGCTGGCCGATCGCCCGCAGGAGTCCGGCCGCTACGTGCTGCTTGGAACCAGCGACCTCTTCGACGAGGAGCCGCCCCCGAACGAGTTCACTGCCCTGGCCGAGCAGCACGCCTGGTCCGCGGGATCCCGTACGCGCATGCGCGCAGCGCCGATGGCGACCTACGCCGAGGCGGCCGAGCGGTTCGAAGCACTGATCGCCCGGGTGGCGCCACCGCTGGAGCTAGGCGTCGCGACGGCCTGATCCCCGCAAAGTATGCGGCACCGGAGTCTCGCAGGTCACTCGGCGCGCAGCGACTCGACCGGATCGAGCCGCGACGCGCGCCGCGCAGGAAGCACGCCGGCGGCGAGTCCGATTACTGACGAGAGCGCGAGAGCAAGCAGCGCAAACACCAACGGCGTGTGTACCGGCAACGCCGGCACGGTCAGGCGGATCAGTTGTGCGAGCCCGATCCCGAGTGCGATGCCCAGCGCGCCGCCGAGCGCCGCCAGCACGACCGCCTCGGCCAGAAAGAGGCCCAGTATCGTGCGGCGCCGCGCGCCGAGCGCGAGCATCAGCCCGACCTCGCCGGTGCGCTCCGCCACCGCGATCGTCATGATCGTCACGATGCCGACGCCGCCGACCAGCAGCGAAATGCTGCCGAGCGCGCCGACCGCCATCGTCAGGATGTCGAGAATGTTGCCGAGCGTACGCAGCATGTCTTCCTGTGTCGTGATCGTGAAGTCCTCGCGGCCATGGCGCGCCGTGAGCGCGGCCTTCACCTCGCTGGCGACCGCAGCCGATGACGCGCCTTCGGCGTACGCCACGTGGATCTCCGTGAGGCCGTCCTTGTTGAAAAGCTCGATTGCGCGCGCAGTCGGAATGAACGCGGTGTCATCCAGATCGATGCCGAGAAACTGCCCCTTCGGCGCCAGCACGCCGACCACGCGGAACTGCAGGCCGCCGGCGCGCAGCCGCGCACCCAGCGGGTTGTCAGAGCCGAACAGTTCGTGCTTCAGCGTGCTGCCGAGGACGACGAAGGCGCGCGCGCCTTCCCACTCGTCGTCAGGCAGGAACTGGCCGCTCGCGACCTTCATGTTGAACACCGCAAGCGCCGCGTCGGTGACGCCATAGACGGTAGTTCGCCGCGTTCGCCCGTTGCCTTCGATCTCGGCGTTGCCCCACACGACCGGACCGACACCGGTCACGTGCGGCAGCCGCGTCAGTGCGCGCGCATCGTCGAATGTCAGCGGGCGCACGGCGGTCGGCAGCCCGGACGGCGGCCCGCCGCCGGTCTTCACGCGGCCCGGCGCGATACCGACGATGTTGGTGCCGAACTGCGAGAACTCGGCCACCACGAAGCGGTGGATGCCTTCGCCGATTGAAGTCAGCAGGATCACCGCGGCGATCCCGACCGCGATGCCGAGCAAGGTCAGTGCGCTGCGCAGCCGGTGCGCGGTGATTGCGCGCCAGGCGAGGAAAGCGCCATCGCGCGCGATCATCGCTTCGCCAGTGCCGTGACCGGATCGAGCGCCGCAGCGCGCTTCGCCGGCAACGCGCCGAAGACGAGCCCGGTGACGAGCGCGGTGCCGAGCGCCGCGATGACCGCCCACTGCGGTGGATACGCCGGCAGCGTCGGATAGAGCGCACGAATGACCGCCGCGCCAAGTTGCCCGAGGCCGTAGCCGAGCAGCGCGCCGGCCAGCGACAGCATGGCGGCCTCGGTGAGGAAGGCATTGCGCACGGTGCCTTCGGTTGCGCCCAACGCCTTCAGCAATCCGATCTCGGACGTGCGCTGTGAGACCGAGACGAGCATCACGTTCATCACGAGGATGCCGGCAACCGCCAGGCTGATCGCGGCGATCCCGGCGACTCCGAGCGTCAGCGTACCGAGCAGCCGGTCGAAGGTCGCGAGCACCGCGTCCTGCGTGATTGTCGTGACGTCCTCTTCGCCGCCGTGGCGCGTCTTGATCAGCTCGCGAACCTGTTCCTTCGCGACCACGATCGCGTCGCGGTTGCGCGCCTCGACGAGGATGCGGAACAGCGTGTTGCTGTTGAAAATCTGCTGCGCGGTGGCGACCGGCACGAAGGCGAGTTCGTCGGTGTTCATGCCGAGGCCGGTGCCGGCGCTGGCGAGCACACCGATCACCCGGAAGCGGCGGTCGCCGATCCGAACGAACTGACCGAGCGCCGGCGTGCCTCCGAAGAGTTCGGCGCGCACCTTTGCGCCGAGCACGATGACGGGCGAGCCGCGCGTCCAGTCCTCCTCGGGAAGAAAGTGGCCCTGCGCCATCGTGAAGTTGCGGATCGGCAGGTATTCGGCCACGGTGCCGATCACGAGCGCCTCGCGCAGCCGTCCGCCGGTGCTGATCTCCGACGTGCCGACCGCGAGCGGCGCGGCGCGCCGTACCGCCGAAAGCCGCGTGACCGCGCGTGCATCCTCGATCGTCAGGTCGCGCGGCGTGCCGGTGATCACGTTCTGCGGCGAGAAACCGCCGGTCTGCGTGCGGCCAGGTAGCACGATGACCAGATTCGTGCCAAGCGAGGAAAACTCATTGACGACGTAGCGACGCGCGCCGTCGCCGAGCGCGGTCAGGACAACGACCGCGGCGACGCCGATCGCCATTGCGAGCATCAACAGCGCAGTGCGCAGGCGGTTGCCGGCGGCGGCGCCGAGCGCAAAGCGCGCAACGTCGGGCGCGCGCATCATGCGAGCGCCGCGGCGCCGGTGTCCGCCTTGATCATGCCGTCTTCCATGTCGATCCGGCGGCGCGCACGCCGGCCGAGCGCGGCGTCGTGCGTGACGATGATGAACGTGACGCCACGCGCGTTCAGCACCTCCAGCAGCCGTATGACCTCGTCGCCGGTGGCACGGTCCAGGTTGCCGGTGGGCTCGTCGGCGAGGATCAGCGTGGGCCGCATCACGGTGGCGCGCGCGATCGCGACGCGCTGCCGCTGGCCGCCTGAAAGCTGATCAGGCCGGTGGTGCGCCCTGTCTGTCAAGCCGTACTCTGCGAGCGCCTGCGCGACGCGTGCGCTGCGCTCGGACGGCGTGATGCCCGCGAGCATCATCGGCAGCGCGATATTCTCGGCAGCGGACAGGCGCGGCACCAGATGGAAGCTCTGGAACACGAATCCGATGCGCGCACTGCGCACCTGCGCCTGTTCCTGCGGCGTCAGCGTCGTGACGTCGCGCCCCTCGAGGCGGTAGGTGCCCGCGGTCGGGCGATCGAGCAGGCCGATCAGGTTCAGTAGCGTGGACTTGCCCGATCCCGACGGCCCCATCACCGCGAGATACTCACCGGCATCGATCGTGAGATCGAGTTCGTGCAGCGCGTGCACCTCGCTGTCGCCCAGGCGGAATACGCGCTCGATCCCGACGAGTTCGATCAAAGCTGGCGCGCGCTGGCTCATCGATGCTCCGCGCGGACTCGCCTATTTCTTCGCCTGGGTTTCGGGCATGACCTTCGCCTCCGCCTTGACGCCGGCGCGGTCGAGCGATGTCACGATACGATCGCCGGCCGCGAGCCCGTCGAGCACCTCGGTGTACTCCCAGTTGGCAACGCCGGTCTTAAGCTTGCGTTCGACCAGCCGGTCGTCGCGATCGACGAGCAGCACGCGCGCGCCTTCGAGCAATGCCGAGGTCGGCACGCGCAACACGTCCTTCTTCACGTCGAGCACGACTTCCACGTCTGCGCTGTAGCCGACCAGCAGGCGGCCGGCCTGCGACGGATCGTCGAACACCGCCTCGATGTCGACCGTGCGCGCCTGCTTCTCGACCGCCGACACGTACGGTGCGACGCGTCGCACCTTGCCGGGGAAAGACTTTCCGGGCAGTGCATCGAGCGAGATGCGGGCGAACTGGCCAGCGCGGATCTTCGGCGCGTCGACCTCGTCCATCGGTGCCTTCACGTAGATGCACGATTCGTCGATCAGGTCGATCGCCGGCGGCGTCGGCACACCCGGCGGCGATGGCGTCGAGTACTCGCCGACTTCGCCGACGATCTTCGCCACCGTGCCATCGAAGGGGGCGATGAGCACGGTACGGCCCTGTTGCACGCGGGCCAGCCTGACGTTTGCCTCCGCCTGATCGACTTCGGCCTTCGCTGTGGCACACGATGCCGCGCGTACCTCCGCTTCCGCCCGCGCCGTGTCGATCGCGTTCGCAGAAATGAATCCCTGCTGGTGCAGCTCCAGCTGTCGCTTGAATTCGCGCTCGGCCTTTCCGGCCAGCGTGCAGGCCTCCACAACACGCTTGCGCGATGTCGCAAGCCCCGCCTGCGCCAGCTGCTCCTGCGCCTGGATGTCGTCGTTCCAGAGCTGCATCAGCAGTTGGCCTTTCTTGACTCGGTCGCCTTCCTTGACGGCGAGTACTTCGATGCGGCCGCCGATGATCGTCGACAGCCGCGTGCGCTGGCAGCTTTCGATCGTGCCGGCACGCGTGTTGGCCACCGTCGACTCGACGGTCCCGCGGCCGACCTCGGCGACGACCACCGCGATCGGCTGCGGCCGGCCGAACCACCAGATCGCAAGTGCAACCAGCAGGAGCAGAGCCAGCACGATGGCGCCGCGGCGAACCAGGTTCGCAGCTTTGGGGGTCATTGCAGACCGTCAGCGAGATGGAGACACGTCGAGCGTAACCCACGGCCTGCGGGCGACGGTTGGCGGACGTCCCTTTTGTTTGCCTTACGCTGTACCCGATGCGGAAGGAGTAGCTAGCGTTAGAGGTCCGATGGATCAGCATTGCTCGCCGGTGTACCGCCCAATACACTGTCTGCAAGCGGCGAACCAGTAGACAACGGAGCGAGACCAGTGCGCAAGTTCACGCGGCAGGCATTGTCGATCGTACTGGCCTGCGCTGGTTTCAGCGCCTTGGCTCAAGGACCCGGCCTCTCATCCTCGCAGCAGACAGGGGCGGCTGACAGTCCGTTGTCTTCGTTGCCCTATACGCCGGGCCTTGACCCCAGTGCGATGGACAGATCTGCCGATCCCTGCGTGGACTTCTATCAGTACTCCTGCGGTGGCTGGATGACGAGAAATCCCATTCCGCCTGATCAAGCAACTTGGAACGTCTATGGCAAGCTCGCCCAGGACAACCAACGATTCCTTTGGGGAATCCTCGACGGTCTATCGCCCGAAGCCGCTGGTCGCACGGCTACGCAGCAGAAGATTGGCGATCACTTTGCTGCCTGCATGGACGAGACCGCCGTTGAGCAACTCGGCGCCGCACCACTTCGGCCACATCTCGATCGAATCGCGGAGATGAAATCGAAGAATGACCTGCCAGAAGTACTCGCGCGATTGCATATGATCACCCTCGACGATGGACTGTTCTTCGGTTTCGACGCCGACCAGGACCTCGCCGATGCCACCAAGGTCATCGCCTTTGCGTCCGCGGGCGGGATTGGACTGCCGGATCGTGACTATTACCTCAAGGGCGACGAAAGGGCGAAGGCAATACGCGCTCAGTACGTGGAGCACGTTGCAAAGTCCTTCGAACTCATCGGCGATACGCCGGAGGTCGCGGCGCGGAACGCCGCAATGGTGATGAAGATCGAGACGGCATTGGCCAGGGCGACGCTCACCCGGGTGGATCGGCGCGACCCGTACAAGCTGTTTCACAAGCTCACCCTCAGTGAAATCCAGGCGTTGACCCCCGGTTTTGACTGGACCAGGTATCTGAGCTCCGCCGGCCTGCCGCGGCTCGACATCTTCAACGTCACTGAGCCGGCGTTTTACAGGGAGCTCGCCCGTCAGTGGCGCTCGCTCAGCCTGGACACCATCAAGCTCTACCTGAACTGGCACGTCACCCGCGTCATGTCGCCGCATCTGTCATCGGCGTTTGTCGAGGAGGACTTCAACTTCTATGCCAGGACGCTGCGCGGCGTGAAGGAAATTCGCCCGCGCTGGAAGCGCTGCGTGACACTGGTCAATCGACAACTGGGTGAAGCGCTCGGGCAGGAATACGTCAGCCGTACCTTCGGCCCCAAGCTAAAGGCGGAGACGTTGCGAATGACCGTGCAGATCGAGGCGGCGATGGCGGCGACCATTGCGGACTTGCACGTGGATGACCCCCGCGACCAAGAAGCGCGCGCTGGAAAAGTTGCACAGCATCGTCAACAAGATCGGGTATCCCGATAAGTGGCGCGACTACAGCACACTTGAGATTCGGCCCGGCCAGTACTTCGGGAACGTTGAACGCGCGAACCAGTTTGAGGCGCGGCGGCGACTGGCGAAGATTGGCAAGCCTCTCGATCGAACGGAGTGGTTCATGACACCACCGACCGTCAATGCCTATTACAACGCGCAGATGAACGACATCAACTTCCCTGCCGGGATTCTCCAGCCGCCTTTATACGATCCCGCGATGGACGACGCGCCGAATTACGGAAATACCGGAGCGACAATTGGCCATGAATTAACGCACGGATTCGATGACGAGGGACGCAAGTTTGATGCGAAAGGAAACCTCAAGGACTGGTGGACGCCGAAGGATGACAAGGAATTCGGTCGCCGCTCGCAATGCATCGTTGGCCAGTATGCTCAATACACAGTTGTCGATGACATCAAGGTCAACAGCAAGCTAACGCTCGGCGAGGACATCGCCGACCTCGGCGGGGTGGTTTTGGCTTGGATGGCGTGGAAGTCCGACTCAGCGCAAAAGAATCCGGAGCCCCGCGATGGACTCACGCCGGAGCAACGCTTCTTCGTCGGCAACGCGCAGTGGGCGTGCGAAAACGATCGACCGGAGAACCAGCGCGTCCGCGCGCTGACCGATCCTCATTCGCCGGCGCGTTACCGCGTCAATGGACTCATGGTCAACATGCCGGAGTTCGAGAGGGCATTCACCTGCAAGCCGGGTCAACCAATGGTTCGCGAGGAACGCTGTCGAGTGTGGTAGGTCAAGTCGCGGCTCTTACCCACCGTTAGACACGTCCTTCTCCTTTGCTCTATAGCGGACGAAGCCGAATATGCGAGGCCCGTGGGACCACGACGATGCCCAGACCCGGGGACACGCGACGACCTGGTCCAGGAGCGCGCGCAGGACGTGTCGGGGCACGATGCCGACGGCCGACAGAGTTTCGTCCGAAGATCGGCAATGCCGGCGGATTCGTGGCTGTCGTCGCCCAGTTCAGGGACGGACAGCGGAGGGCTGCCCGCTTACTTGGGTTTCGCAACGTAAAGGTTGCACCATCCAGATGGACTGATCTTGCCCTCGACGAGCTTGCAGCCGTCGGGAGCCAGAAATTGGGCACAGCCGTCACACCGTTGTTCGCCCTTGGGTTTGTCCTGATACTTGGCCTGGTCCTTGGAGATCTTCGACTGCTGCGCCGCGGCCCGAGCGCAAATCGCGCCGCCCGCCGCCGCCAATCCGACGCCGAGCAGCGCTCGACGCTTTGAACGAAAGCTGTCCATTTCGATCCCTCCTGCACGACATCAGTTGGTGCGATGTGCGCGGTGCAAGGCGGGCAAGTGGCGTGCCTGTCTGGGTCGCTGGAAAGCGCCGTGATGCAGGACGAGGGGTGCTGACAGTAGCGAGCCCCCCGGAATTGCCCGATACCGGACCTGCGCGCCGGCTCAGGCTGGGTTTGATGGTTGCCGTCAGCGAGCGGCCTGTCGAGGCACAACACCAATCGTCAGACTGGATGAACAGACGAGCCGAGCGGAGTCATCGACGACTCTGATCTCCCAGAGCTGTGTGGTTCGACCGAGGTGAAGCGGCCGAGCGGTTCCATGAACCCACCCCTCCCGGACCCCGCGGACGTGGTTCGCGTTGATCGCGATGCCGACGGTGAGAAAAGCCTGGTCGTCCACGCAGTGGTGCGCAGCGGCGCTCCCCAGCGTCTCGGCGAGCAGCACGGAGGCTCCGCCGTGCAACAGAGCATAGGGCTGGATGGTTCGCTGATCGACGGGCATTCGCGCCGTTACCCAGTCGTCGCCTACCTCCGTGAACTCGATACCAACATGCGCGATCGCCGTGCCGGTGGCCATGGCTTGAAGATCGGCGAGCGTGGGGCGACGATTCCAAATGGCTGCCATTGAACGGGTACCTCGCGCCAATCAGGGACCTCAGATTTTGCCGCACATTTGCAGAAGCCAGGCCCCGCTGGACTCGCCGCGCATTTGCGGCCAGTGGCTGACTCGGGCCACCAATGCCAAACTGGCCGCATAGCGGACGTTTGGGCCTTCCTGAATGCAAACATCTCCTCGGATTCTCGGCCCCGATCTGGACGCGAAGGATCAGTGCGAAGCCATTCTTCGATCGATACCGCAGTGGTTCGGCATCGAAGAGGCGCTAGTTCGCTATGTGGCCGACACGGCCGTGTTGCCGACCTTCGCCATTCAAGCGGGCGAGCGACTCGAGGCATTCTTGACCCTTCGTGAGCATTTTCCGAAGGCCTGGGAGGTGCACTGCATAGCAGTTCGGGCCGATGCGAGGCGAAAGGGTCATGGCAAAGCATTGATGACCCACGCCGAGGGCTGGCTGGTGGAGCGAGGCGTTGACGTACTACAGGTGAAGACAGTCGCGCAAAAGAAGACCCCTTCAGCCTACGACGAGACACGGCCGTTCTACTACGAGATGGGCTTCACGCCCCTGGAAGTCTTTCCAGAACTATGGGCGCCGCAGAATCCTTGCCTGCAATTAGTGAAATTCATCGGACGGCGCTGAGCGGCCACATGCTGACGTCACCATCATCCCGGCAACAGCTCTGTTAGCGGTCGTGCCATAGGCGAGAAGAGCGGACACTCCGCAGCTGGGCCGCGCGGGCGAGCGGTTCCTCAGGCGGGCTTGGGCATCAAAAAGTCCTCTCCCGCGCTGCCGCAAGACACGGTCCCGGTTAGCGCGCACGCTGCGCCGCTTGCATAGATCAGAGGAAAGGGGCGGCCAATGCACATCCGTACTCCACTCACCGCCCAGCTCGGCATTCAGCATCCCGTTCTGCTGGCTCCCATGGATCTCGTCGCTGACGCGCATCTCACCGCGGCCGTGAGCGTGTCCGGCGGGCTGGGCATCCTCGGGGGCGGGTACGGTGATCCGCAGTGGTTGACGCGCGAACTGGATCGACTGAGGAACTATGAAGTGCCGTTCGGCGTCGGCTTCATCACTTGGAGTTTGGCCCGACAGCCGCGTCTGCTTGACATGGTGCTCGAACGGAAGCCGGTAGCGGTCATGCTTTCCTTCGGCTCGCCGGAACCATTCATAGACCGCATCAAGGCAGCAGGTGTGAATGCAATTTGTCAGGTCCAATCATTGGCGCTTGCGAAGGAGGCGGTCGAATTGGGGGCGGACGTCGTGGTAGCCCAAGGCACCGAAGGCGGTGGTCATGGCGCCAGCCGCGGGCTCTGTACGTTGTTGCCGGAAGTCGTCGATGCGGTTGGTGACAAATGCCTCGTGGTAGCGGCCGGCGGTCTCGCGGATGGTCGCGGGCTTGCCGCCGCTCTGGCTCTCGGTGCGGCAGGCGTACTAATGGGTACGCGCTTCTATGCATCCAAGGAAGCCGCCGGAGTCGAGGCCGCCAAGGGAAGAATCTGCGCGGCGACGGGCGACGACACCGTACGCAGCATCGTCTTTGACATCTCGCGCAAGAACGTCTGGCCTGCGCCGTTTACCGGACGATGCCTGCGCAATCGACACTTGGACGCTTGGCTGGGCAGGGAAATCGAACTGCTGCGCTGCCAAGAGGCTGAGTCGGTCAAGTACACGGCCGCTCGCAGTGAAGGAAATTTCGACGTGGCTGCGGTAATCGCCGGGGAGGCGTCCGGGCTGATCGGTGATGTGGCGTCGGCGCGAGAGATTATCGAAAGGACAGTGTTCGATGCCGTCAGGTTGCTCAAGCAGGGGCCGCCCCAGGTGGAAATCCAATCGAGCTGAAAGATTGATCCAAGGCTGCGACCCCAATTGCGGCCGACCTGTGATCCCGCGAGAATTGTGCAGGGACCTCGTTCTGAAGTATCTGCCTGAACTGGTTCCGAGCTCTGCCCGCCGGGCCGTGCAAGCTGTCCGCGGTTTGAGCCCAGGCTGAAGTTCGTTGCGCATGGCGATCCACCTGCTCAGCGCCTCGCGCGTCGCCGAGGAATTGGCTGACGACGAGATTGATGCACGGCAACAGGCCTTTTACCTGATCGCATCGCTCGTCTGGAGCGTCCTGCCCTACTACGCGTTTCTGATCCCGCAATTGTCGTCGCCGGATCCAACATGGTTCTGGGCCTTGCATACCTACGAGTGCATCGTAGTGCTCCTAATCTATTTCGCCGGCACGCTGTACTGCCTGCGCTGCTGCACGTTCGAGCCCGGGCGTCACTTCCTTAAGGACCTCACCTGCCTGTTCGTACCGGTCTCGATCGTTTCCATGGTCGTCGGCTGGACGCTCTTCTACGGTGTGACGTGGGGGAGCCGCTGGCTGATCAGTCAAGTGACGTTCGAAAGCGACCCGGGCGCATGGCTGCGACTTTTGTTTTCGGCGAAGGCGACGGATACGCTCAGGTTCGTCACCGTCGCAACGGTGCTGGGAGTCATGTTCTTGTGGACGGGCAAGCTGCTTGGACAAGTTGCTAAGGCGCGTGCAGGGCGGGCATCTGCATAAGTTCTGAGTGCGGCCAAGTGCAGTCGTTCGCACGATCCTCACGAGGCGCCTGATAGCGGACAAACCTATCTGCGCTCAGTAGCATGGGAGTTCAGTGCACGCGGGACATAGTGCGGAGTTCGAATGACCAAGTACAAAGTCGGCTATCTGGTTGGCAGCTTGTCTTCCACTTCGATCAATCGCCGGCTCGCCAAGGCACTTGTGCGGCTCGCGCCGCCTGAACTCACGATGACGGAGATCCCGATCAGGGATCTGCCGCTGTACAGCCAGGATTACGATGCCGACTACCCGCCGGTCGCCCGCGCCTTCAAGAAAGCGCTCGACGAGGTTGACGCGGTGCTGTTCGTGACCCCGGAGTACAACCGGTCGATACCCGGAGGGCTGAAGAACGCCATCGACTGGGCGAGCCGCCCCTGGGGTAAGAACTCCTTCACGCGCAAGCCGTCGGGTGTGATCGGCGCGTCGACCGGAATGATTGGGACCGCCGTGGCCCAGCAGAGCCTGCGCGGCGTGCTGTGTTTCTGCAATTCGCCGCTGATGAACACCGTCGAAGCGTACATCCGCTTCACGCCGGACCTGATTACAGAGGAAGGCGAAGTCAGCAACGAAAAGACGCGGGAGTTCTTGGGCAATTACATGCACGAACTGCGCGACTTCATCGAGCGCGTGCTGACGGTCCTGCCGCGATCTGGCGCCTAGTCGTCTGGCACGGCCACGACCTGCCGTTGTCGGCAGTGATCTGAATGGCTTCGAAGCGGACGCTACGCGACCTGGTCGCGCGCCCGACCTGACAGCCGCGGCTAAGCCCGCGGCTTGGTCGCGGCGTCGATGAACGGCTCGCCCAGTTCCTTCTGCAGCAACTTGACATTACGCAGGTGCGCACGGAAGTAGAGATCGGCGATATCGCCGGCGAAAGGCATCGCGCCGATCACCGCATCGGCCAATAGGTTGCCGATCATGCGCGCCTGCAACCAGCGCGACGCACCCAGCTCCCGCGCCAATGTCACCGCATACAGTCCGATTGCGGCCGATACCGCGTCACCCACGACAGGCACCAGCCCGAGTATCGCGTCCATACCCACCGTGGTCCGCAGCAGAGGCACCTCGATCGCGGCATCCATCAGACGCGCCAAGCGCAACAGTCGTTCGCGCGCCAGGCGCCGGCGCTCGACGGGATTCTTCAAAGTCGCTGCATAAGTCGCTGCAACCACGGCGTTCTCCGGAAAGACATGGAGCAAAGTGAGGTCGAAAGTCGACCGCACAAGGCCTTGCTTTCCGCGACAAGGCTCGACGCAGCCAGTCGCTGTCGATTCCGAGTCGGTCCAGAATGGCCCGGAATCGAACCTACGCGGGCGCTTCTGGGAGGCATGAATTGCAGGTCGATCGATACTCGGACGCCGGAACTTTCCTCAACGCCACGGAACCGTGGCTGGCGACGGCCGAGGTTGAGAACAACGTCATCGTCGGCATTGCGCGCTCGGTCGCAGACGGCACTCGAACACTCAAGGAGCCGCCTTACTTCGCGGCGGCGATCGAGGGCGACCGGATCGACTGCTGTGGAGCCCGGACGCCGCCGCACGTCTTTCTGGTCACCAACGGCACGCCGCGTGGCCTGGCCGCACTCGCAGGCAATGCCTTCGACGCGCTCGGACGGATACCTGGAATCGTTGGCCCCCGCGCGGCGGCAGCCGTTTTTGCGCAGGCCTGGTTGGCAGTGGCTGGCGGTCGCGCCGCGATAAGCATGCGGCAGCGCCTCTACAAGACTGAATGTGTCAGCACCGATCTGCCCCCGACTCAAGGAAGCCTGCGCGAAGCGACCCCAAGCGAGCGCGACTTGGCGGTGGAGTGGTTCTCAGCCTTCGCGCACGAAGCGATTCCGAACCGCCCCAGGGAGGTGGAAGAAAGTGTTGATCGCCACCTGAGGTCCCGGACCCTGTACTTCTGGGACAACGGCCGCCCGGTCACGATGTGCGCAAGCCCCGGCCGCGCCGGAAGCGGCGTTCGGATCAACGCCGTTTACACCCCACCCGAGTTGCGACGTCAGGGCTTCGCGACAGCTGCAGTGTCTGCTCTCACCAAACGCTTGCTGGACGGTGGCAGTCGCTATTGCTGCCTGTACACCGACCTCGCCAACGCGACCTCGAACAGCGTCTACCAGCGGATTGGCTATCGGCCCGTCTGCGACATCGATGAGTACGCACTTTCAGAGTCATGATGGATCCTTGGCTCAGTCCGGCCACTTTCGGTCTTTCCCGTCGGTCCATCGATCCGCTTGATAGCGGCCATCCTTCCCGCCGCTAAGCTGACATGCGGAGCGCGCTCCCGCATCTCGCTCCGAAGCCGATGTCCCGCTATATTGACGGCGCCGAACCGTCATGCAGGACAAGATGCGTTGGCTCCGCGTCCTTGGCGCATTGAATCTGGGAGAGACGCCATGACCGTACTTGTTGCTTACGTACCCCGCCCCGAGGGGCAAGCCGCCTTGGATAAGGCGATCGAGATCGCGAAAGAGCGCAGAGAGCGCCTCATGGTCGTTAATGCCGCTTCGGGCGACAATGCAGCAGATCCGTCCATCGCGGATGCAATAGACGTCGAGCGCATCGAGAAACGGTTGCGCGAATCGGGAATCGAGGCGGAATTCAAGCAGTTTGTCCGAGGCAAGGGGACGGTCGAAGAGATCCTCGATCTCGTCGAATCGCTGCCGGCATCACTGCTGGTCATCGGCCTGCGTAAGCGCAGCTCTGTGGGCAAGCTAATCCTGGGCAGCGTGGCGCAGGACGTACTGTTGTCAGCTCGATGCCCGGTGCTCGCCGTGAAAGCGCTCTAAAGGTCCGGTATGAAGCGGCCGAGTTTATCGATCCCTGCCAACCGGCGTGCTCGGCGGATCGCCACTCAACAGTAGCCGCGGTGAGCGGTGCGATCGGCCGGCTGCGCGAATATCTGTTCTCGGTGTGAAACCGATGGCAGCTTCCGGTTTCTTACGGCCGCTTCGGGGCGCGCCCGGGCCTGCAGCTGGCCGTCAGTGGCCGGCCAAGAGCATCGGTAATCGGGCTGACCACTGCGTAGGGTCGAGCTCTCCCTAGACTCGCAGGACACCCACCCTGCGAAGGAGAGATCGTGATGAACTACTTCACCGGTATCGATGTGTCGCTGCGTTTCGTGTCGATCTGCGTGGTCGACGAAGCGGGTGTGGTGCGGTACGAGAACAAGGTTGCCGCCGAGGTCGATGTCATCGTGGCCAGCCTGCGACGATTCAGCGTCGAGATCAGGCAGGTCGGTCTCGAGGCCGGCACCCTCACGCAGTACCTGACGTACGGCTTGCAGAAGGCGGGCTTCGAGGTGATCTGCCTGGAGGCGCGCCAGACAGCCGCCACGCTGGCCGCGATGCGTAACAAGACCGATCGCAACGACGCCCGCGGACTGGCGCAGATCCTGCGCAGCGGCTGGTACCGCACCGTGCATGTGAAGAGCCTAGAGAGCCACCAGGTGCGGGCGCTGCTCGCCAGCCGCAAGGCGATTCTCACCAAGTGCGTCGATCTGGAGAACGAGTTGCGCGGCTTGCTCAAGATCTTCGGCGTGCGGCTGGCATCCCGTGTCGGTCACGGCAGCTTCGACGAGGCGGTGCGCAGAGCCATCACGATCGAGCCGTCGCTGGCGCGCGCGCTGCTGCCGCTGCTCGATGCCCGTACGGTGCTCTACAAGACCTACCTGAAGCTCGATAACGCGGTGAAGGCGGTCGTGCGCACCGATCCCGTTTGCCAGCGGCTGATGACCGTACCCGGGGTCGGCCCCGTCACCTCGCTCACCTTCAAGGCCGGTGTCGATGACGCCGATCGTTTCCGCTCGTCACGCACGGTGGCGGCGCACTTCGGGCTGACGCCGCGGCGCTACCAGTCGGGCGAGACCGACAACCCGGGCCGCATCTCCAAGGCCGGCGATCGCGATGTGCGCATGGCGCTGTACACGGCCGCGCACGCCCTCATGACGCGCTCCGACGCCTGGTCGACGCTGAAGGCCTGGGGCCTGCGACTGGCCAAGGTCCGTGGCCATCGTCGCGCTGTCGTTGCGGTGGCCCGCAAGCTGGCGGTCATCCTGCACCGGATGTGGGTCGACGGCACCGACTTCCGGGCGGCCCGTCTGCAGGGGGCCCAATGAGCTGACCAAGTCACGGAGCAACGAGAACTGTTTCTGCGTTGACTGTGTGGACGATGGTCCTGGATGAAGCCGCAAACTTCCGCTGCGCTCGCCAAGCGCGACCAATAGCATGGCTCGTCCAAACCTTCCGACCAATGCCTGCAGCGTGCCAGCACCACCGCGCCCGACTGCGTAGAGAAGCGTGACCCACACATCAGCCGGACCTAAACTTCAAACCACAGGAGCTCAGACCCTTGACAACAACGCCCGATTAGAGAAGCCGAAGTTCACTGTGATCCCAAGATTCGCCTGTAAGCAGTCGTTTGCATCGCCGCCGAGTTCCCCCGAAAGCCGACGTACGTATGCCGACTCACACCAAATACCATCCCGTTGCCCCTGCGAGCCGATTACTCACGACCGCGGAGTTTGCCATCGCGACCGACCCCACGGCGTGCACCGCCCTGCATCACGTCCGCCCCCGCATGGCGCTTCGGGTGACCGAACCGACAGACAGGCCCTGCACGAGGATCGAGAACACGACCACGCCGTACGTCAGCGCCAACACCGTGTCTCGCGCGCCGCTGGGCGGCAGCGAAAGCGCCAGCGCGACCGAAATGCCGCCGCGCAGTCCACCCCAGGTCAGCACCTTCCACGAACCCACGGGCAGGTTGAAGGCAGACGTCAGTGCGGCTACTGGCAGACCGACGGTGAGCGCGCGCGCCAGCAGCGTCACAATGGTCGCTACAGCCGCTGCCGCCAGTTCGTTCAGCGAGAAAGTGATGAGGATCACTTCCATGCCGATCAGAACGAACAGCACTGCGTTGAGAATCTCGTCCAGTAATTCCCAGAACATGTCGAGATAGCGCCGCGTCGTGTCCGACATCGCCAGCGCACGGCCGTGGTTGCCGATGATGAGGCCGGCTACCACCATAGCCAATGGGCCAGACACATGAAGCTTGCTTGCCAGCGCATAGCCGCCGGTAACAGCGGCGAGGGTCAGCAGCACTTCCACCTGATAGTTGTCCACACTCCTGAGCAGAAGAAACGTTGCATAGCCCAGCGCCAGGCCGAACAGCAGCCCACCGCCCGCTTCGTGCAGCAGTAATTGCAGTCCCTGGCCAGCAGTCGGAACGGCCGCACCGCCCAGCACAGCCAATAGCAGCGAGAAGATCACCACGCCGACGCCGTCGTTGAATAGCGACTCGCCGGCAATCACCAGTTCCAGTTCCTTAGGTGCGCCCGCGGATTTGAGGATGCCCATCACCGCGATCGGGTCCGTGGGCGAGATCAGTGCACCGAACAACAGGCAAAAAATCAGAGGCAGTGGCAAGCCCACCAGCGGTAGCGCAAGCCACATGCCGAAGCCAACGGCCAACGTGGACAGCAGCGTACCGAACACGGCAAGCGCGCCCACGGTCCAGCGGTGGGCCTTCAGTTCGCTCAAGTCGACATGCAGTGCGCCAGCGAATAGAAGTAACGACAGCATGCCCTGCATAAGTACGGTCGAAAAGTCGATCGACCGCAACAGCGACTCCTCATGTTGTCGCAATCCGATACCAAGGCCCGCCGCGTCAAGGCCGACCAGGAAGAGCGAGAACACCAGGGCCGTTGCCATTACGCCGATCGACGTCGGCAACCCGACGAAGCGATGGTTCAGGTAGGCCAGCAGAGCGGTGATGACGAGACAGGAGGCAGCGATGTTGAGCATGAGATCAGCGTTGCAGGCGGCGGTTTGCGGCAGACGACGCCAGCAGCGTCAGACGCGGGCGGCGCACGGAGCGTACTCAGAAAGCGGGCAAACCAGGCTTGCGCGTTGATGAGCGATCAGCTCCGCCTGGCCGAGTCATTATCCTCGACCGCTAGCGTCGGTCTTTGGATTTCGGTTTCAGACGCCCATGAGCTGAGTACCCATTGACTACACTGTTCCGCTACGCGCCGGCGACAGAATCGGGACGACGCGAAGGAGTTACTCATGAATCTGCGCACGGGTCTGATAGTCGTGTTGCTGGCGGCATTTGCGGGGTTTCTCGTGCTCAACTGGAATGTGGTCACGACACCCACGACACTGTCGTTCGGGTTCTGGACGGCGCAGGCGCCGCTCGGTCTCCTGCTGCTTGGCTTCACCGTGCTGATTACGGCGATGTTTCTCTTCCTGCTCGTAGTCCAGCAGGCAACGGTGCTTGTCGAGACCCGGCGCGCAGCCAAGGAGTTGACGGCGCAGCGGACACTGGCCGATCAAGCGGAAGCGTCGCGCTTCACCGCGCTAGGCGAACACATGGACGAGGAGTTGCGACGGCTGGAGGCGCAGGCTGCGACGCGGCATGACGCGCTGGCGCAGCGGCTCAATGAACTGGAACAGGCGCTGCGCACGCACGTCGATCAGGCCAGCAATTCACTGGCCGCATTCATAGGCGAGCTTGACGATCGCGTCGAGCGGATTGAAGCTGCACGGGAACTTACGCCGCCGCGCGCCTGAAGCGGTCTCGCGTTCGCTATCGGGTGGACGGACCGAGTGCCTTGTGGTCTTGCGGATTGTCCGCGCAGGTTTCGCGATGCGACAACCGTTCGATGGACTCAATGCGGCCAGAACCCGACGTTGACGAAGTCCGCGCGGCTTGCCATGAAGCGGACATGCGAGCAATTCTCGGCTCGGCCCTAGCAGGCCTAACGGTCGGCCTTATGCTGACCGCTTGCGAGAGGGGGCCGACCTAGCCCGGCGCAACCCGCCGGCGAGCGCC
>CAVRVM010000004.1:0-41470 GCA_963724605.1 uncultured beta proteobacterium | reverse complement strand
ACATTTCATTCCTCCCAAGGAAAGACTCTGTGGTTGCCGTCTTGTAGTTGCACTACTGGCTGCCTGCCCACAAGCAGCACCCGCGCCAGAGTTTTGTGTTTATCGGCGTAGCGGACAATATGCGCCGAACCTGTCACTCGGCTTACAGGGGACGGCACCTTCTTGATCTACGTCTAGTCTTTTGTCGGATTCCAGCCTCTTGTAGCGGTTTCGGACCGACTGCTGCGGCGCGGAATGGCGCGGAGCGACCGCGTAGCATGGTGCGATGGCCCCATTCGGGAAGTCCTCGCGCGCACTCGTCGTCGTGCCGTCGACGCGACGCGACATCGACGCCGTCGCGCGTCTATGCCGCAAGCTCGCGACGCGGCGAGCGCTGATCTCGGCCGGCGCCTCGGTGGTGCCGATCCCGGGGGTCGATGTCGCAGTGGACATCGGCGTGCTGATGTCGATGATCGAAGACATCAACGCAGCTTTTGGCCTGACGCCCGAGCAGATCGAACAGCTCGCCCCAAGGCGCAAGGTGTTTGCCTATAAGGCCGTGATGGCGGTCGGCAGTGCGCTGGTCGGACGGGTCGTCACGCGCGAACTGGTCATCAAATTGTTGAAGACGGTAGGCTTGCGCCTGACGACCAAGCAGGTTGCCAAGGCCGTGCCATTTGCAGGCCAGGTCGTGGCGGCGTCATTGAGCTTCGCCGCACTGAAGTACCTCGGAGATCGACACATCGAGGACTGTGTGCAGGTGGCCGACACGCTGCTCGACTTCGCCGGACCGGTCGTCTCGCACCAGTAGCGCGGACGCGTGGGCAACGCGGATCAGATGGCGCGGTCGCGTGCCATCGCGTCGACGATGACCTGGACGAACTGGGAGATCATCAATTGCAGCGAGTCGCCCGAGGGCGTCGTCGTGCTGGATCCGGACCACAGGACCGCGTGCCGCTGAACATCGAACAATCGCGTGTCCACCGCGACGTTCGTCACGGTGTAGATCGAGGGCGGCACGGCCCACGCCGTGCCCCACCAGCCCGAGTACCAGCCATAGAACCCGCCCCACCCGTAGCCGTAGGGCGGGCCCATGACGAAGCCCGGCTGAATCACCAGCTGGTTGCTGACGCCGACGGTGCGCGAAATCAGGATGCTGTCGGCGCCGACGTCACGGACCAGGGCCTGGATCTCCTCCTGGGGCGCCGGGCCGTCTGCCGGCAGGCGCAGGTATGACTGCGTCGCCTGCACTCCGCGCGCATTCAGTGCCGCAGCCATCGTGTCTTCGAACAGCCGCCGCGCCGTCGCATCGCCCGAAACGCCCATGACGACGACGCGCTTAACCGGCAGTGCCGTCCCGGCCTGCGGGTTGAGCCACTGTGCATTCATCACGGTGCTGGCGGCGCAGCCCGCCAGCAGGACTGTCGCGACGGAGAGCAGCGAGAAGCGCGCGATGCGGCGGGAAATCAGAGTCATATCCCACTCCTTGCACGGCTACTTGCGCAGGGCCTCCTGCTCGAGCCGCAGGTAGGTGCCGTACGCGTTGATGCGATTGGCGGCAGCGAATGCCGGGACCTTCTCGTAGCGCGACCAGTCGACCGCAGCGTAGGCCTCGTCAAAAGGCGTCAGGTCACGCACGGCGTTGCCCATCTGCTCGCGCAGGAACAGCAGGTACTCCCGAGTCAGCGCGATGTCCGGCCCCGGGTCACGCGAGGCGCTGCCGTGGCCGGGAATCACCATCGCGGGCTTCAGCGGAGCGATCACGTCGAGCGCCGCGAGCCAGACGCGCGTGTCCGCGTTGCCGACGAAGGGGATGCGGCCGCTGAAGTACAGGTCCCCGGCAATCAGCACGCGGTCATCCGCGACCCACAGCATGAGGTCCTCAGGCGAATGCGCACCGCCGACGTCGATCATGCGAAAGCTGATGCCACCCCGCTCGAAGGCGAATTCCTTGCCGGCGGCAAAGTCGATCCAGCGGGTGGCGGGCACCAATCGGGTCTTCTCGTCCACGTAGGGCCAGAGGTCGCGCCGCCGCTGCTCGAGCCGTTCCTGCGCACCTGGGGCGCTGAATGTCTCGCGTCCCTTGGCGCTGGCCCAGATCTCGACGTCGGGCCCGATCAGTTCCTGCAGCCCGTAGAAGTGATCGGCGTGGAAATGGCTGACGATGACGAGGCGGATCGGCTGCGCCGTCACCGATCCAATCGCCCGCTTCATCGCGGCACCGAGCTCCGGGGATCCGAGCGCATCGAAGACGACGACGCCGTCCCGCGTCACGACAAAGGCGGCATTCGAGTTGAATGCGTGGTTGGCGGTCGATGCCATGCCGGAATCGCCCTGGAAGTACCAGACGTGTTCAGACGCGCGGACAGGCTTCAGTGCCTCCTGCGCCGAAACAGCACCGGACAGCAGGGCGAGCAGGGCCAGCCCGAGCCAGCGCTGCGGCGATCGGAGGCCTGGCGTGGCCTTCATGTGTCGTAGCGGCCGGGCCGCACCTGTGCGTTGCCAGGTTTCAAGTCCGGCGACACGATCTCGATCGGATGATGATCAGCCACGACGCACTTCCCTTTCAATGTAGTCGCGAATCGCTTCGAGCATCCGTTGCAGATTTCGCTGCAGCGGCGCGAAGCCGGAATGCTTGGCGCGGGTGGCCTCGTCCATATAGAGGCGTTTGTTGATCTCGACCTGCAGACTGTGGCGGCCGCGTGCCGGGTCGGAGTGCGCTCGCACGAGCTCGACTCCCTTGTACGGGTCGTTCACCTTCACCTCGTAGCCCATCGCCGCGAGCGTCACACGCACGTACTCCGTAAAACCTGGATCGCAGGTCGTGCCGTCGCGATCGCCGAGCACGAAGTCCGCACGCGCCGTACCGGCGCCGCCTTCGCCCATCGCGCCCGCGACCGAATTCATGGAATGACAGTTCAGGTGATACACGACCCCGAACGCTCCCTGCGCGTCCGCAATCAGCTGCGCCAGGCTTCGGTGGTACGGCGCGTGGAAGCGCTCGATCCGGACCTGCACCTCATCGACACGCAGCCTGCGGCCGTAGATCGGACGTCCGTCGTCGAGCGTCCGCCAGATCAGCGCTTTGCCAATGCTCGCCTTGCCGCTCGGGACGAATTCGTGCGGCCAGGTGCCTCCTTCGATCAGTTCGAGGTCGATGTCGCCACGATGCCGGTTCGGGTCCAGGTACGTGCGCGGAAACCGTGCCGCCAGCAGCGGGATGCCTTCCTCCGTCGCAGGCTGGTAAAGCTCGTCGACGAAGCAATCCTCGCCATCGCGCAGGTCGAACTCGGACACCGTCGCATCGAAGTCAGCGGGAAAGTCAAAACCGGAGTGCGGCGAGTCGAGCACCAGCGGAACCCGGGGTGCCGCGGGTCCATGCAATACGTAAGCGAGTGACGCGTGCCGCAATGTCATACAGTCTCAGCGATCACATGCATGGCAGACCGACCAGCCTATCGGCGGAACCTCGCGCGGCGCAGAGTGCAGGACGGTACCGAGGTCGTCGCTTTGCGCCGCGCGTCGCATCGCGGGACTCCAGTCGAAAGTATCCGCGTAGCTTATCCGCGTTGGCAAAGCTGTCGAAGGCAAGGCCCGAGCAGGGTGCGACCGTTGCCGGAAGCGTGACTGTCCCCACGATGCCGCGCACCGCTAGGCTATACTTCGCGCCCTTCGCGACGGCTTCACTGGTCGTCCTGCAGTACCCAGGCCAAGTAGCTCAGTTGGTAGAGCAGAGGACTGAAAATCCTTGTGTCGGTGGTTCGATTCCGCCCTTGGCCACCAAGATTTCGCGAGCGCAGCGAGCAAAATCGGCCCGAGGGTGACCTGCGGGCAGTCTCAAGTCGGCCGAGGCCGCGCAAAAACGCGCGCAGTTGTTCGTGTTTAGTCGGTGCCGAGGCGAGCGGTCGAGATTTTTCGCAGTGGGTTATCTGAGCGCGCCCTGAGGCGCTGATCGCCGTTTTGCAGCCTCGGTGCGGCTGCCAGGTCTCGGCACTCGTTTCTGGAGCGTAAAGCGAGCCTTGCGGCTCAGGTCTGCAGCGCCCTGAGCAGCGGCCCGATGCCCAGGATGCGCATCACGCGCTTCAGGTTGTAGGCCAGCACGTGCAGGCTCATCTCGGTGCGCACACGGGTCAGCGTGCGGGTCAGGAAGTGGGTCCAGCCCATCCACTGCTTGATCGTGCCGAACGGATGCTCGACCGTACAGCGGCGCAGCCGCATCAATTCGGGTTGACGGTCGAGCCGCACCTGCATCGCCTCCAGCACCGCTTCATGCTCCCAGCGCGTGATGCGGCGATAGTCGCCGGTGGTGCATTGCGCCTTCAGCGGGCAACCCGGACAGGCCGAGGTCCAGTACTTGTGGATCGTCAAGCCGTTCTCGATCGTGGCGAAGCGGAAGATCGCCCGCTCGCCGGCCGGACAGCGGTACTCATCATCGCGGGCGATGTAGATGAAGTCGCGCTTGTCGAAGCGGCCCTCGGCCCCGGCATTGGAAGTCAGCGGCTTGGGCACGATCGGGGTGATGCCGGCCTCGTCGCAGTGGCGGATCTGCTCGCTCTTGAAGTAGCCGCGGTCGGCCACCACGGTCAGAGCATTAATGCCGGTAGCCTCACGCGCCTGCTCGGCCATCGGTGTCAACTGGTCGCGGTCGACGCCGTCGGTGACGACCTCGTGGGCCACGATCAGGTGGTGCTCGGCATCGACCGCGGCCTGCACGTTGTAGCCGACGATGCCGCCGTCGCGGTTCTTCATCGAGCGCGCATCCGGATCGGTGAGCGAGACCTGCGCCTGTGCCTCGGTCTGCATCTGCGTCTCGATTGCCCGGAGCGCGCGCATCTCGTCCTTCAGGGCCGCGATCTTGCCTTGCAGGTGGCCCTTCTTCAGGGGGCCACTTCCGGCTCGGCCCGATCGGCGCTGTCGAGCGCCGCGAGATACCCGGCAATGCTCGCATCGATCTCGGCCAGACGCCGCTTGAGTTTGCCAGCGGTGAAGTTCTTGTCCCGATTGTTGACGGCCTTGAACTTGCTGCCATCAATGGCCACCAGCGCCTGGGTAAAGAGTTCCAACTTGCGGCACAGCACGATGAACTGACGGCACACAGCGCGGATGGCGCCTCCGTTGTCCTTGCGGAAGTTGGCGATGGTCTTGAAGTCGGGCGCCAGGCGCCCGGTGAGCCACATCAGTTCGAGGTTGCGCTGCGCTTCGCGCTCGAGCCGGCGGCTCGACTGCGATGCGGTTCAGGTAGCCGTAGACATACAGCTTGAGCAGCACCGCCGGGTGATAGCCGGGACGTCCGGTGGCCGCCGGGGCGGCTCCCTCAAACCCCAGCTGCCGCAGATCGAGTTGCTCGACGAACGCTTCGACGACACGAACCGGGTTGTCCTCGGCCACATAATCATCCAGGCTCGGCGGCAGCAAAGCGGCCTGGCTTCGGTCCTCGCCTTCAATGAATCGCTTCATCCGGCTGGCCTCGCGATATGCGTTGCCGAAGTCTACGAGGACGCGCTGCGTTTTTACACAGGCTCGGCCAGAAGCCGACTCTTGTCGGGTGGCTCAGCATCGCCACGAAGCGGTCAGTGATCCGGGCGGCACAGTCTCTTTGCATCGAGCTAACGACGACGACTTCGGCTGCGGGCAATCGGTGAGGCGTTGACGAGCGTTGCTGCGAGGTAGATGCGAACTCGTGCGCGATCGTGCGTCATCGCATCCGCAGAGGTTAGTGGGCGAGCTCGGCCAGCCGGGTGACGCCGCGCCCGGTGTGGTCAGCCAGGCGGGCGGCGGCGGCCTGCACGGCAGGGTCGTCGCGTCGCGAAGGATCGATGCGCGCGGGGTTCAGCACGCAGCCATTCGCCCAGGCGGCGATGTCCGGCTCGGCACCGTAGGTACGCGCTGCGAGGGTGCCACGGACCTGCATTCGCGCCCAGCTGGCTGGGCTGTCGGGGAGGGTGTTGGGCGGACACAGTCGGTTGCGCTCTCGGTCGTCGTCGCGCGTTGCTTCCACGTAGCCGGCCAGCGCCGCGCAGAAGCACGGGAAGCCGACCCGGATCATCTGCAGACGAATCTTGTCTGGGGCCCAGAGGGGAACTAGCGGCGGGTACTGCAGTCCGGAGGCGGCACAGTGCACGACGAGCGAGCCGGGCGCCAGTAAGACCGAGCCGCCATCGAGGAAGATCTCGCGACGAGTCACGCGCCTGATGTGTCCGAGACGAACGACGTTCTCGATCGTGCGCAGGAGATCGAGCTCCCATGCGGCCAGGGTCGGCGTCTTGGTCATCGTGGGGATGACGCTCCGGTCGATCCTGACCATCACGCCGGCGGCCTCGAGGCGCAGGAATAGGTCGTTGAGCGACTCGGCCGAGGCGGCCGCCTCCATGGTGTCCGCGGCGAGCCCGAGCCCCACCACCGGATCGGGCTGAACCACGGCGCGATTGAGCATCCACGGCTCGCGCGGGCGCACCCAGACGATGCGCTCCGGCAGCACTCCGTTGAGCAGAAGCCACACGATCGCGTCGGTTGCGGTCTTGCCGGAACCGACGATTACGTAGCTGCTCGGCGCCGCGGTCAACCTGGCGAGCTCGTTGACAGGCGCGATGCGCGCGTCATCGTCAACATTGAACGGCGGCGGCGTCGTCGCGGGAATCGTCGGCGAGAGGTAGGTGGCGTCGACGACTCGGCGTCGCACCCCTAGCTGCACGGTCTGTCCCGACACGCGCGACGTCACGAGATGCGTCGAGCCTTCGGCGCGGTACTCGCTTCCGCAAAGGAACGCGACGCGGCCCGACCCGAGGAAGCGGCGGTACAGGATGTCGTCGTAGTAGGCGCAGATCTCCGATTGTCGCGCCCGCTCCTGAAGACCCGCCTCCGGCCCGCCTCGCTGCACGGCGCCGTTCCCCAAGAAGGTGGACGCGACGCCGTAGAACAACGACGCCTGATGCAACTGGACGAACGGATAAGCGTCCAGCCAGTGCCCGCCGGCGGCGTGGCGCCGGTCGACCAGCGTGACATGCACGTCCGCGTGATCGATCAGCGCGTCGGTGAACGCCATGCCCATCGCCCCCGCGCCGATGACCAGGTAGTCGGTCTCGAGTGATCGCGTCATCAACAAAACTGGTCTCCCGAACTGGCAGGGGCGCCGGCCAGGGGCGCTACAAGGTGAAGGCCACTCGTCGGCCGGCGTCACTGCCATGGCCAGGTCCACTGGCGCGTTGGCCGAGACGCGCAGCGGACTGGCGTTGCTGCCGCGCCGACCTAACGTTCGCTTGCAGTGGGGCGACCCGCAGCAGATTTTGCGCCTAGACCCAGCGTCACGTTCGTACACCGCTTGCTTGCCTGGAGCACAGGACCCCCATTGAGGCGTGCTTGGACGGCAACGATCACTCGTCGGACATACGAGCGCGGCTCAACTTTGCCGTCCATGACTGCTTTCGGGTGCGCTCTGGAACGACCGCTTCTGAGAGGTCAGAAAGTCCGCAAGGGGTCGCGAAGCGTCTTCGGCGATTAGCCAACGGTGATTCCGCCCTTGGCCACCTCGCAACTCAAGCTGCTTATTGGAGTCGAATTTCGCCGTCGAAATTGACGTTCAACTTCAGGCCGTCGACCTCGAGCGTCACTCTTGCCGGGAAGGATTCCGTGCCCGAGATGGTGCGAGCCGCAATCGCCTTCGCCACCGCCTGTTCGATCTCACGTTGCGAACTGACGCCAACCATCTTTAGAAACTTTCGAATGCTCAGGTTGAATGTTTCCTCATCCATGGATGTCTCCCGTTCTCTGATGTAGGTGAAGCGGCGCCTGCGGCCGGCATCAAGTATGGCTGTAGTTTGTCTGATTCCAGCAGATCCACTGCGCGGCAGGCGAGTTCAGCTTCACGAATCAGCCGTGGCGATAGACGGATATTGCGTCAGCGCGCAAGAATCTCGAGCTTGTTCTTCGCCTGCGACTCCTGGTCAGGGCAGATCGCGACACCGGCCGCGCTCACTTGCGCCGTGAGCTCGACGCGCCGCGCCAGCGCTTCTTCACGCCGACCCTTTTCCGATAGCTCCACGAACTGCTGGCCGCCGGGCAGCATCCAGACTTCGACAACGAACGACGCCTTTGGGCCGCGGTAGGCTCGGACGGTCGACGGGCCGAGGCGTGCGATATCGCCGGGCAACAACGCGGGACTGCCGGCAGCACTGCGCTGCGCGGCCAGCAGCGTGCGCTGATTGGGCGCGAGGGTGGACATCAGCGCTGTGGCGAGCACCGTGCCGCGCGAGGCGTCCGGCGCGAGGAGCCTCCCGTGCTCCTGCCGGTCGAGCTGGCGCGTCAGCGAAACGACGTCATCCAGCGCGTCACCATGCAGATCCGCTTCGCACTTCCCATCCGGCTTCAGCAGGGCGACATCCACTCGTGCGCAGTTCTGTCCGGCCGCCTTCAATGTCAGCTCGGAGCCTTTTCCCTGTTGCCGCAGTCGCAATCGAAGTCCTTGCCGATTCAGATCCAGCGCCGGGGAATCGAACAGCCAGACCGTTGTCGGCTTTCCCTTTTCAACGAGCCCAAGCGCGCTGATCACCCGCGCCGGAGCGCTGCACAGGTTGATCTGGACCTCAGCCCGCGATTCGACGCCGCGAGCGTCATCGATGGCAAGGAAAACCGAACTCGCACAGACCAGCAACACCGCCAAAGTACGCGCCGACACGGCCCTGGTCCGACTCAAGGGCGGTTCGGCACGTGAACCAGGAACTCTGGAATGTCGGGCAGCCCATCGATGAAGGTGTCCTTCTTCTTGCCATCGATGGTGAAGCGCCTGACACGTTGTTCGAAGCGCTCTGCCACGTAAATGTCACCGTCGGGGCCGATCGCGAAGCCCGACGGAGCCTTGAGTTTACCGTCGATGACGACGTGCGCCTTCAACTTGCCTTGCGGCGGTTCCTGCGGGATCTCGTAGGCGAGGATGCTTCCCGTGCCGGCGGCACCGATGTAGAGGGTTTCGCCGTGCAGGATGAGATGGACGGGTTTCCTGATTCGCTTGCCATGGATCCGTGCCACCAGGCGCCCCGAGGCGACTTCGAAGATCTTGACAGCGTCGCCCGCTTCGTCGGCAACGTAGAGGCACTCCCGGTGCACGATGATGCCGCGCACCGAATGGCGTGGCTTGCCGTGCACGTCGAGCACGACCTCGAGACCTTGCGGCGGCGGCACGTCTGCCGGCGGCTCACGACCCGCATCCGGCAGGCGCCCCCGGGCCGATGCCACAACAGTGCCCGGGAAGAAGCGTCCCTTGGGGAAGGCTTCGCACAGGTGGGACGCGACGGGGCCGGGCTTGCGCGACTTCGGGAGAATTGCAATGACCGTATTGGTGTCCTGGCAGGAGATGTAGAGCCGGCCGTCGTCGCCGAGTTCGACGTCAAACGGGTGGACCATCGCCACGGCCTGTCGCGACGTGACGAGGTTGTCGGCGAAATGGAAGGAGTTGCCGCGCCGGCGGTAGCGGGCGACGTGGCTGTCGTGGCGCCAGGCGCTCGCGATGTAGAGGTCATCATCGACCAGCGCGAATCCGCGCGGGATGTGCAACGGATGCGCCTTCGGCGAAGGATCCAGCAGCAACGGGTGGTCCTGTTGGACCTCACCGTCATCCGTGAACACGCCGATGTTGTCGAGGCCGTGCTTGCCTTCGCCGCGATAGCTGATCCACCACACGATTTGCCTGCCTCCCTCTCGCTAGACCTACGTCTTGTCGCCGTCGTCCTTCTTGTGAGGCTGTCGCAGGTCGAAATCCGCCTGCATGCGCTTGAGCCGGGCAATGCCGTACCACACGACGGCGGCCATGCCGAGGACGAGCAGGCTGCCGAAAAGGCGTTCCAGGGTGTACGTGCCGGTACGGTTGGCGATGTAAGCGGCGACGATCAGGCCCGCGATCCCGAGGTTGATACCCAAGTTCACCGGCCGCGTGACGATGTAGTTCAGCGTGCCGAAGCCCGTCAGCTGGTACAGCATGAAAGGCAGGATCGCTACCGCCGGCAGCATCTCGGACGGCCCCAGTGCGACGTCGACCGCGCTCGGCGCCCTCGCGTGCAGCAGTGTGCTATTTGCGAGTTCATGAAACAGGGTCGGTACCGCACACAGGAACGGCACGACCGCGAGTAACTCGATCACCAGCGCCCCGCTCCAGACGCCGTTCCTCGAGGCGGTATCGGCGCCCTTGCCTTCCGACTGCGTGCCGACGAAGAGTCCTCCGACGACGGCGGCTGCGCTCGACAACATCAGCAGCTCGACCGTGATACCGAAGGCGGTGGGTTCTCCGGCCTTGAGCAACAGAAGGGCGAGGAAGCCCGGCGTATAGAACATGACGCGCACCAGCCGCGCCCAGACGCGGGCGTCGCGCTCGGGCGGCAGGATGGGCAACGGCTTGCCGTCGGTGCCGACAGTCGGTCTTTCTTTTGACATCCTTGTGACCTCCCTCGCGTCTCGCGATACTTCACTTTGTCACAGAGCCGACCGCGATGCGGCCAGCTCTCCCCGCCGATTACGAGATGCCTTACGGTGTCGCGACTTGCCAGACCCCGTTCATTCCCTTGCCGTTCATGTCGTTCGGATTCTGGTCTCCCAGGAATGTGTAGAGCGGCTTACCTTTGTAGGCCCATTGCTGTCCCCCGCCCTCGCGCGGCACCAGCGTGTAGTTGCCTCCGGGCTTCGCATCCGTCGCCGCCATCAGCGGCGGCCACGTGACGGCGCACTGGCCGTTGCAGTTGCTGCGACCGCTGCCGGCGACATCCTTGTCGAAGGTGTAGAGCGTCATGCCGGAAGCATTGACGAGCGCTCCGGCCGTCGTCTTCACCGGCGGGCCGGCTGGGCTCGCGCAGGCAGTGAGAAGCACGGCCAGGAACAGCAAGACAAGTCTCTTCATAGTGTCTTTCCCCCGATTTCGTCGGCCAGGCGCCGACCGAGCGAGATTATCAGCCTGCTCCGGGCTGATTGTCGCGCTTCGCCGCCGCTACGGCGCCGCTTCGCTCGTCGGGCACGGCGGTGAGTTGTTGCGACTGAAATTTTTGCGCCAGCATGAAGAGCACGCTGGTGGACCAGGCGAACGTCAGTAGCCCCGCCATCGCGTTCATGCCGCCCAGCAGGCGCAAGCGGTCCGGCAGGCTGAACTCGCTCCCAACCGTCGTGTACTGCCCCAATGCGTAGTAGACCGCCGTGCTGCCGTTCGGAAATGCATCCCTCAGCCAGTAGAACACCCCCCACATCAGCACCTCGATCAGATGCACCGACACGAGAATCCAGGTCGCGATGATCAGAGTGCTGATGCCCCAGAAGAAGCTGATGTGTCCCACGTGGCGACGTTGCAAGGCAACGCCGGCGCGGAGCGTGAGGATCACGCCGACACCGTGCATCGCCATGGTAAGCGCGATGAGGATGACACCGCAGAACACTTCATCGAGCGAAGTGACGTAGGTTGAGGTCGACAACACATTCACGATCTTGACGATCCGGTCTCGGACAGCGGTTCGACGCGGGCTGGCAGGCGCCACGGTTCCGCTAGGAGTCTAGTGAGACTTCGGCTGATGGTCATGCGTGGGCGCGCGCCTGATCGCGGCATGGCCGGGTTCAGACGCGGCCGGGGACTCCCCACGCGGCTCGTATACTCGATCGGGCATCCCTGCAGGCAGGATATCCAGCGAGCATGAGTGAAGTGCGTGAATCAGACGTCATCGTCGTGGGTGCTGGCGTCGCGGGCATGGCGACGGCGCTGGGACTCGCGCAGCAGGGCCTGAAGGTCGCTCTGATCGGGCCGCGCATGCATGCGCACGTCGTGACCGGCGTCGCGCCTTTCGACGGGCGCATCTATGCGGTAGCGCCAGCCACGGTAGCGCTTCTCGAACAACTATCGGTCTGGAAGCGGGTCGACGAATCGCGCATCACGGCGGTCGAGCGCATGCGGGTGTTCGGCGATCGCGGCGATGAACTGACGTTCGACGCCTACGGTGCAGCTGTCGAGCGACTTGCAACGATCGTCGAAGAGTCGGCGCTCATCCGGGTGCTCGATACCGCCTGCGATTTCCAGCCGGGCATCGCCCGCGTTGAAGCCAGTTTTGAATCCATGTCGGTCGGCGATGACGCCGCGACGGTTCGGCTGGATGACGGCAGCACACCGCGCGCTCGCCTCGTCATCGGTGCCGATGGCGCGCAATCCGCGGTGCGCGCAGCGGCGGGAGTCGGCACCCGTATCACTGACTACAAGCAGACGGCGCTCGTCACGCAATCTGGCAAGCGAACGCCCGCATTTGAACACCGCCTGGCAGTGGTTCACCGACGAGGGCGTCGTCGCGTTGCTGCCGCTCCCGGGCGACCACTCTCGCTGGTCTGGTCGGCGCCGACGGCCTTGGCCCGGAACTCGGGCGTTGGGACCGGATGCGCTGGCCGAGCGTGTGTCCGAGCGGTCGGAGACGGCGCTCGGAGCGCTTTCCGCGGCCGGTCCCGTGTTCAGCTTTCCGCTGCGCTTGATGGTCGTCGACCGCCTGATTGCGTCGCGCGTTGCGCTGGTGGGCGATGCGGCGCATTTGGTGCATCCGCTCGCGGGCAAGGACTCAATCTCGGTCTGCAGGATGTAGGTGCATTGCTCGAAGTATGCGCGGGCGCGAGGCTTTTCGTGACATTGGCGACACGGTGCTGTTGCGACGATACGAGCGGAATCGGGCTGAGCCGATCGCACTGATGCGCACGGCCACGGATGGCCTGGCGCGTCTGTTCGGCATGGACGACGCATTCGCCCGGCTGGTCCGGAATTCCGGACTTGCGGCAGTCGATCGGCTGGCATCCGCTCAAAAGCCTGTTGATACGCCAGGCGCTCGGTTGAACTCGACCGGCGGTTGTCGGTCTGACAGCAGCACGGACGGTGGCCGGTGCGGCCTGTACACTGCGCGCCGCCTCGTTTCGGGAGATCTCGATGAATCGTTGGTTGCGACGCGCGGCCCTGCCGATGCTGGCGCTGATGTGCAGCGTGGCGCTGGCGCAGGCGCCCAAGGCCGCGGATGCGCCGAAGTGCGCACCGGCGGCGGGTAGCCAGGAAGCGCAGGTCGCTGCGCGCTTTACCGAGCGCTCGGGCATGAAGCCCGACCAGGTGTTCCGTGGCCGGCCGGGCTGTTCGAAGTGCTGGTGCGCGGCGAGCTGTATTACGTCGACCCCGCCGTCAATTTCGTGATCACGGGCCGCATGTTCGACACGAAGCACGCGCGAAGACCTGACCCAAAAGCGGCTCGACGCGGCGCTGAAGATCGACTTCAAGTCGCTGCCTTTTGATCGCGCAATCAAGACTGTGCGCGGCGATGGCTCGCGCGTGCTGGTGACGTTCGAAGATCCGAACTGCCCGTACTGCAAGAAGCTGTGGCAGAACATGCAGCGCTGAACAACGTGACGATCTACACGTTCCTTTATCCGATCCTGTCGCCGGACTCTCAGGAAAAGTGCGAAGGCGATCTGGTGTGCCAAGGATCGTGCCGCGACATGGGAGGATTACATGGTCCAGGGCAAGACGCCGTCCGCCGCCCCGGCGGACTGCAAGACCCCGCTCGAGCAGAACCTGGCGCTGGGCGCGACTTCGGCATCAACGGCACGCCGACGATCATCTTTGCCGATGGCTCGCCGCAGCGGCGGGCGCGATGCCGATCGAAGCCATCGAACAGCGTCTCACTTCGGCAAGGAAATAAGCTCGAAGCGTCAGCGCCGCAGCAGTGCCTCAGGCGCGACTGCCCTTGGGCACCAGCAGCCACGCGCTGACCTCGTGTTTCTGGCTGCCCGGCGATGTTGCCGGCCGCAGTCGACCGAACCCCCAGAAGAAATCGAAGCGCAACGGGCCGCGGATCGCTCCCCCGGTGTCCTGCGCGAGCATCGGGCGCGTCAGCGCGGCGCCCGAGTCGCCGGGTCCGTCGTCGCCACGACGAGCGGTGCGCCCAACGGAATATGACGCGCATCGGCGGCCAGGGAATAACCCGGGTCAGCGGCACGCCCAGCGCCCCGACGGGTCCGGCGTTCGGATCGCCGAGCGGCAATTCGCGAAAGAACACGTAGCTCGGGTTCTGGTCCAGCAGATTCTTTGCGCGTGACGGATTGCGTGCGACCCACGCCTTGATGCTCTCCATCGATGCCTGGTCCAGCGTCAGTTCACCCTGATCGACCAGCCAGCGGCCGATCGAGCGATAGGGATGGCCGTTCTGATCGCCATAGGCCAGCCGGATCATGCTGCCATCGGCGAACTGCACGCGGCCCGATCCCTGGATCTGCAGGAAGAACGCATCGACGGGGTCATCGACCCACGACCAGTTCGTTGCCGGACAGCGGATCACCGTCGTGATCTCGGCGCGCGACGCGTAGGGAACGATGCGCCGCCCCTGCAGCTTGCCGCGCAGGCGCAGTGAGGACAGTTCCGGATAGACGCTGCCGAGGTCGACGACCAGCAGGTCCGCCGGTACCCGATAAATGCGGCGTCGCTGTACTTCTCGCTGCGGTTGCGGCTGCCACGCACCAGAGGCTCGTAGTAGCCGGTCATCAGCCCGACTGTCGCGCGTATCGACTTCGCGCTCCGCTTTCGACACGGCGTGCCCGCACGCGATAGACGTCGAAGCGCGACGCGAAGTACTTCTGCACGCCTGCGCCGCTCGCGGCCGTCGACGGTGCCGGCCTGTGCACAGGCGCTCGCGCCAGGCTTCGCGCTTGGCCAAGCGCCTTGCAGGATTGCATGAACGCCGGCCAGACCGCGATCCAGTCCTCTGCGCGCGTGTTGGGCAGACGTTCGAACGCGACCGGCTCGTAGCTGGCGCGTGTCTCGACGGCGGCGGGCTGCGGGCGGCGGTGCGGGTCGGCACCGGGCGCGGCGGTCGGTGCAGGCGGCCGCACGGCGCAGCCGGCGAGCACAAGAGCCATGAGCAGGGCCGCGCCGCGGCGGACCCTACAATGTGCCGGGACCAAGAGGGACTTCATGTGGCTCATTCTGCTTGAAGCGGCGCTTGCACTCGGGGCGCTCGTCTTCATTGTCTGGTGGACGATGTTCCACAAACCCGGCCGCAAGCGAGCGCGCGACCGATAGCGGGCTCTTCGCACTGTGACGCCCATTCAACCGGCCGACACCGCTGCCTCACAGCGCAGAGGTGGCTAAGCGTCAGTGCAACGTGCGCGGCGTTGACAGCACGAACTCGGGAATCGGCGCCTCGAAGGCCGTGCCGTCATCGGCGACGCACTGGTAGCTGCCACGCATCGACCCGACGGGAGTCGTCAGCGGACAACCGCTCGTGTACTCGAACGCCTCACCCGGCTGCAATACCGGCTGCTCTCCGACCACCCCTTCGCCGCGCACCTCTTCGACGTCGTTGTTGCCGTCGGTGATGATCCAGTGGCGCGAGATCAGCTGCGCCGTGCGTTCACCGGTGTTGCGGATCGTCACGGTGTAGGCAAACACGTAGTGCTGCTCGTCGGGGTTGGAATGCTCGACGAGATACTGCGGACGCACGCTGACGGAAAATTCGTATTTGGCCATGATCCCCGGGCGCCGTGGCGCTGGTCATCGAGATTGAAAGTGCAGCGATCTACGGCCCTTAGAATAACTGTGTCCCGGCAAGTTTCCGGGAGTTGACGACAGGACCGCCCGATGGCCACTGCATTCCGTATCGCGCCGAGCATTCTTTCAGCCGACTTCGCTCGGCTCGGCGAGGAGGTCCGGGCCGTGGTGGCGGCAGGCGCCGACTGGATCCACTTCGACGTCATGGACAACCATTACGTGCCGAACCTGACGATCGGTCCGCTGGTATGCGAGGCGATCCGGCCGTGTGTCACGGCGCCCATCGACGTGCACCTGATGGTCAGGCCGGTCGACCGCATCATTCCTGATTTTGCCAAGGCGGGCGCCAACGTCATCACGTTTCATCCCGAGGCATCCGAACACGTCGACCGCACACTCGCGCTGATCCGCGACTCCGGGTGCCAGGCCGGTCTCGTGTTCAATCCGGCCACGCCGCTCGGGTGGATGGACCACGTGATGGACAAGCTCGATGTCGTACTGCTGATGTCGGTGAATCCTGGTTTCGGTGGCCAGAAGTTCATCCCCGAGACGCTCGTCAAGTTGCGCGCGGTGCGCGAGAAGGTGGAAGCCCATCGGCGCGATACCGGCCGCACGATCCTGGTCGAGGTCGATGGCGGCGTGAAGGCGGACAACATCCGCGCGATTGCCGAAGCCGGCGCCGACACCTTTGTCGCCGGCAGCGCCGTGTTTGGCGCCCGCGATCCCGACGGTGGCTATCGCGGCATCATGGCGCGTCTGCGCGCGGAACTCGCAGCGAGCGGGCGCGCGAAATGATGGCGCCGTGGCCGGCGCGTGCGGTGCTGATCGACCTCGACGGAACGCTGCTGGATACCGTCCCCGATATCGCAGCGGCAGTCAACGAGATGCGCGCCGAGTTCGGTGAGCTGCCGTTGTCGACCGAAACCGTCGCCGCCTATATCGGCAAGGGCGCCGACGTACTCGTGCACCGCGTGCTGACCGGAGCTCCGGACGGTCGCGCCGCGCCGGACCAGTTCGAGCGCGCGAAGGAATCGTTCTACCGCCACTATCGTCGCTTCAACGGTCACGCGGCGCTGGTGTTCCCCGGTGTACCGGGTCGCGCTCGCCGATCTGCAGGCACGGGGTTTCAAGCTGGCGTGTGTGACGAACAAGCCGCGCGAGTTCACGCTCGACTTGCTGGAGCGCGTCGGCCTGGTCGAGTACTTCGAAGTCGTCATCAGCGGTGACGACACGGTCGAGAAGAAGCCGCATGCGGCACCGGTGCTGGCTGCGTGCGAGCGCCTCGAGGTGTCACCCGCCGAGGCCGTGATGATCGGCGATTCGGAGAACGACCTGCTGTCCGCCCGCGCCGCCGGCTGCCGGGCGATACTGGTCGAGGGCGGCTACAACGAGGGCGTGGCGGTCGGCAGCGCTGCCGGCCGATGCTATAGTCGAATCGCTGTCGGACGCCGTGCAACTCATCGCCGCGCCGGCGAGCCTGACTCACGACATCCGATGAATCACCGCGACTCTCGCGATTCCGTTTCCCTCGGGGCATGGCGCAAGGCCTGGTGCCGGTTCTGGCACGCCCAGGGGGTCTGGTCCTGGCGCCGCTGACTGACTGACTGGCCGCGCTCTGCGCGGCCTCCCGTTGGTGTTCCTTGGCGCAGCGCTCGTTGCGCGCAACTCGCAGGTGACGTGTGACCGAACTCGAATTCAAGGCCCTGGCGGCACAGGGCTACAACCGCATCCCGGTGATCGCGGAAAGCTTTGCCGATCTCGAAACGCCGCTGTCGCTGTATCTGAAGCTGGCGAACGAGCCCAACACTTTCCTGCTCGAATCCGTCGTCGGCGGTGAACGCTTCGGCCGGTATTCGTTCATCGGCCTGGCCGCGCGCCGCGCACTGCGCTCCTTTATCCGCGACGACGGCTGCGTCACGGAACTCCTTGAACAAGGCAAGGTGAAGGAGACGATCGAGGGCGATCCGCTCGCCGCCATCGGCCGCTACTTTGATCAGTTCAAGGTCGCGCTGCGTCCCGGCCTGCCGCGCTTTGCGGGCGGCCTGGCCGGTTACTTCGGTTACGACACGGTGCGCGTCATCGAGAAGAAGCTCGCGCGCACCAAGCCTGATGACCTCGGTGTGCCGGACATCCTGCTGCTGCTGGCCGACGAAGTGGCCGTCATCGACAACCTGGCGGGGCGCATCTACCTTATCGTTTACGCCGACCCGAGGCAGCCGGAGGCGTATGCGCGGACGCGGCAGCGGCTGCGTGAGCTGAAGGCGCGGCTGGCGCGGCCGATCGAGCCGCCCCACGCGCGGGCCAGCGTTCGGCGCGAGGAGTATCGCGAGTTCGGCAAGGACGATTACTTGAAGGCCGTGGCGCGCGCCAAGGAGTACATCGCCGCCGGCGACGTGATGCAGGTGCAGGTCGGCCAGCGCATCCATAAGCCGTACGCCGACTCGCCGCTGTCGCTGTACCGTGCGCTGCGCACACTGAACCCGTCGCCCTACATGTACTTCTACAACTTCGGCGACTTCCATGTGGTTGGCGCCTCGCCCGAGATCCTCGTGCGCAGCGAGGATCGCGAGGGCCGACGCATGGTCGCGATTCGCCCGATCGCCGGCACCCGGCCGCGCGGCAACACGCCCGAGCATGACGCGATCCTCGCGGCGGAGCTGGCAGCCGATCCGAAGGAGCGGGCCGAGCACCTGATGCTGATCGACCTCGCCCGCAACGACATCGGACGCATCGCCGAAACCGGCAGCGTCAAGGTGACCGAGCAGTACGTCATCGAGAAGTACTCGCACGTCCAGCACCTGGTCAGCCACGTCGAGGGCGTGCTCAAGCCCGGCCTGACGAACCTCGACGTGCTGCGAGCCACGTTTCCGGCGGGCACGCTGTCCGGCGCGCCGAAAGTGCGGGCGATGGAGATCATTGACGAACTCGAACCGGTCAAGCGCGGGATCTACGGCGGCGCGGTGGGGTACCTGTCGTTCGCCGGCGACATGGATCTCGCGATCACGATCCGCACCGGGGTCATCAAGGGCAACGTGCTGTACGCGCAGGCGGCGGCAGGCATCGTCGCCGACTCGGTGCCCGAAAATGAGTGGAAGGAGACGGAAGTCAAGGCCAGGGCAGTTCTGCGCGCAGCCGAGCAGGTCGAAGACGGCTTTGACGCCGAGTAGGAGATCGAGATGCTGCTGATGATCGACAACTACGACTCGTTCACCTACAACCTGGTGCAGTACTTTGGCGAGCTGGGCGAGGACGTGCGCGTATTCCGCAACGACGAAATCACGCTCGACCCAGATCGAACGGTTAGCGCCGGAACGTATCTGCATCTCGCCGGGGCCGTGCTCGCCGAACGAAGCGGGTGTATCGCTCGACGTCTTCGGACAATTCGCGGGTCGCGTGCCGATCCTCGGTGTGTGCCTCGGGCACCAGGCGCTGGGCCAGGCCTTCGGCGGAAAGGTCATTCGCGCCCAGACTCTGATGCACGGCAAGACCTCGCCGATCGCGCACACCGGTGTCGGCGTCTTCGTTGGACTTCCCACCCCATTTGAAGCCACGCGCTACCACTCGCTCGCGGTCGAACGCGCATCGCTGCCGGAGTGCCTGGAGGTGACCGCGTGGACCGTCGATGGCGAGATCATGGGCCTGCGCCACAAGACGCTGCCGGTCGAAGGCGTCCAGTTTCATCCCGAATCGATCGCTACCGAGCACGGCCACGCGATGCTGAAGAACTTCCTTCAGGCGAAGCGATGATGCTCGCCGAGTCCCTTTCTGCATTTGTCATCGCGCCGCACGCCCGGCCGGCCGAAGGGCGGCGCGCAATATTGAGTCGTGCCGATGCCCGTGCGACGCGCAGCGTCGCGTACATCGGCGCGAAAGGATGACCATGTCGATTACCCCCACCGAAGCCCTGGTCCGATGCATCGAGCACCGCGAGATATTCCAGGACGAGATGCTGTCACTGTGGCGACGGCTGATGAGCGGTGAACTCACGCCGGTGCAGATCGCGGCGTTGACGATGGGGCTGCGCGTCAAGAAGGAGACGATCGGCGAGATCGCCGCGGCCGCGCAGATCATGCGCGAGTTCTCGACCAGGGTGGAACCGGCCGATCGTTCGAATCTGGTGGACCTGTGCGGCACCGGCGGGGATGCTGCGCATACTTTCAACATTTCGACGGCGGCGATGTTCGTCGCAGCGGCGGCCGGCGCGCGGGTCGCCAAGCACGGCGGGCGGGGCGTCTCGTCGGGCTCCGGCAGTGCCGACGTGCTGGAGGCGCTGGGCGTAAACATCATCCCTGGACCCAGCCGCGGTCGCGACCTGCATTGCCGAGACCGGCATCGGCTTCATGTTCGCGCCCAGCCATCACGCGGCGATGAAGCACGCCGCGCCGGTGCGCAAGGAACTCGGGGTGCGCACGATCTTCAACATCCTGGGGCCGCTGACCAACCCGGCCGGTGCTCCGAACCAGGTGATGGGCGTGTTCCATCCCGATCTCGTCGGCATTCAGGTGCGCGTGTTGCAGCAACTCGGCTCGAACCATGTGCTGGTCGTGCACGGCAAGGACGGCATGGACGAAGTCTCGCTCGGCGCTGCCACGCTGGTCGGCGAGTTGAAGGACGGGGAAGTACGCGAATACGAAATTCATCCCGAGGACTTCGGTCTGTCGATGGTCTCCAACCGCACGCTCAAGGTCGCCAGTGCCGCCGAGTCGCGCGCCATGCTGCTGGAGGCGATCGACAACGTCGCCGGCACACCGCGCGAGATCGTCATCTTCAACGCGGGGGTGGCGCTCTACGCCGCAAACGTCGCAGACTCCATCGGCGAGGGCATCGCGCAGGCGCGCTCGGCGGTGGCCAGTGGCGCCGCACGCCGCAAGCTCGACGAGTTCGTCGCGACGACGCAGAGGCTGGCCGCTTGAGCGCTGTGCGCGTGCGCGGTCCGCTGTGCCGCGTGGTACGGGCCCGGGCGCAGCACATTGTGCTGCGTGCAGCGACGCGGCGCGATGTGGCTCATGTTTCCACGATGGAGATCAGCTGCAACGCTTACCGAGCATCGCCTGATTCCCGACGTTGCAGCACGCCGGCACGACGTGCGCGCTTCGCGCCGGCACTGGCGGCGCTCCATCGCCAGCCCGCACAAGCGGCTGTTCGTCGCGGTTCGCGGGTCCGAGGTGCTGGGCGCGGTCGGCGTCGACCTGATCGTCTCGCGGCATCGGCTGGCTCACGTGCGCCGGCGGGTCTATCTGCACTCGCTCTTCATCGTGCCGGCGGCGCGTCGCCTCGGGCTGGCGCAGCGGCTGACGCGGCTGGCGCTCGACTGGGGGCGCGGTCGCGGAGCAACACAGGCGCGGCTGGAGATGGCGGCGCCCAACCGGTCTGCCCGCCGGCTGTACGAGTCGGTGGGTTTCCGTGTGCGCGAAATGATGTTCGCGCGAGCCTTGTAGCATCGAGCGATGGACGACATCCTGCAGCGAATCCTGGCGACCAAGCGCGACGAGGTACGGCTTGCGCGCGAGCGCGTACCGCCGTCGCAGTTGCGGCAGAGCCTGGCCGGAGTCGCTCCGCCGCGCGATTTCATCGGCGCGTTGCGATCCGCCATCGGCGCGGGACGCAGCGCAGTGATCGCCGAGGTGAAGAAGGCGTCACCGTCCAAGGGTTTGCTGCGCGCGAATTTCGATCCCGCGACCATCGGTGCGAGCTACGCGCGGCACGGCGCTGCGTGCCTCAGCGTGCTGACCGACGTGCAGTACTTCCAGGGAGCGCCGGAGTACCTGCAACTGGCGCGCGCTGCGAGTGGCCTGCCCGTGCTACGGAAGGATTTCATCGTCGACGACTATCAGGTCGTCGAGGCGCGCAGCTGGGGTGCGGATGCGATCCTTCTGATCGTGGCGGCGCTCGATCGCGCGCGGGTGCACGCGCTCGAGGCAGCGGCGCACGAGCTTGGCATGGCGGTCGTCGTCGAGGTGCACGATGCGGCCGAACTCGAACTCGCGCTGGAACTGAAGACTCCGCTCATCGGCGTCAACAACCGCAACCTGCGCACGTTCGAAACGCGTCTCGAGACGACGCTCGATCTGCTGCCAAACATTGGGCCCGAGCGCATCGTCATCACGGAAAGCGGGATCCTTGCGCCGGCCGATGTGACACGAATGCGCGCCGCAGGCGTGAATGCGTTCCTCGTAGGCGAGGCGTTCATGCGCGCCGACGACCCGGGCGCAGAGCTCGCGCGGCTCTTCGCGTGATCGACGCGGCGGCGCTGGCGCCGAGCTGGCGGGCGCCGGTCGATGGTTTCTTTGGGAGCGAACGCGGAACAACGTTGCTCGCCTTTCTCGCGCAACGGGAGGCTGCCGCTGCCCGCATTTATCCGCCCCAGCCGCTGCGCGCGCTCGCGCTGACCCCACTCGAAGAGACCCGTGTCGTCATCCTGGGCCAGGATCCGTACCATGGGCCAGGCCAGGCACACGGACTGGCGTTCTCGGTGCCGGACGGCGTGCGGCCGCCGCCGAGCCTGCGCAACATCTTTCTCGAATTGCGGAGCGATCTCGGCGGCCAAACGCCCGGTTTCGGAAATCTCGAGCGCTGGGCGCGGCAGGGGGTGCTGCTGCTGAATGCGGTGCTCACCGTCGAAGACGGCCGGCCGGGCAGTCACGCTGGCAGAGGCTGGGAGCAGCTGACGGATGCACTCATCGAGGCGTTGTCTCGTGACAGCGCGCCCAAGGTCTTTCTGCTGTGGGGCGCTCAGGCGCAGGCGAAACAGCCCCTGATAGATGCGGCAGGCAGTGGCCATCTGATACTCGCGGCCAACCACCCGTCGCCGCTTTCGGCTCGTCGTCCGCCGGTTCCGTTTTTCGGCTGCCGGCATTTCTCCCGGGCCAATGCCTTTCTGGACAAGTACGGTCGGGGCACCGTGGACTGGTCTCGAGCGTAGATACTCTTCTCGTAGCCGCCGGTGCGCGCTGTCCTGCGAAGGCGTCGCTTGTGTTCACCGGAACTCGACGAAAAATCCCGGCATGTTCAGTCGAGCGTGGCGAATGCGTGAAACCTATCCTGCGTCATTTCCGCCACCCGACAACGAGCGGGCGTCGGCCGGGCGTTGCGACTCGAGTTCAGGTATTTGCGGTCAAACCAGCGAAGTGATCTAGGGGCCACCCATGATCGAACAAAAGATAAAAGAGATGTTCGGTGACGATGAGCCCACCGGGTTCGGCACCGGCTGGTGGAGCGGGGTTCTGTCGGCGTTCTTCGGGATGCTCGCGTTCGGGGCGGTGGTGTGCCTGCATTTCCCTCAACTGCTGTCGTCTCCGGAGCTGCGTCCCCACTACCCCATGCCCCTCATTCGGATGCTGATCCAGGCCGTCATCGTGGCGGCGATCATCCTCGGCGTCGTTTCCGCGTTCCTTCGCAAGAAGAAGATCCTGGCTCTGACCGGATGCTGTTCGCCCTTGCCGCGACTCTGCTGGGCGGCGCCAGCGTCCCGATCAACGAGACGCTTCACGATGGCCCGGCCATCGGTCTGGATTGGTTCCTGCTCGACTTGCTGCTCATGACGCTCATCTTCTCGCCCATCGAGGTGCTGTGGCCGGCCTATCCGAAGCAGAGTGTGTTCCGGCCCGAGTGGCTCGTTGGACGTGGTGTACTTCCTGTCCACCCACCTGCCCATCCGGATCACGTCATTCCTGGTCCTGCTGCCGGCGACTCAACTCACGAGCGTCCTGGGCAACGCGGGTCTGCAGGAGGCGATGGGCAGCCTGCCCTGGCTGGTGCAGTTCTTCCTGGCGGTCCTGGTGGCGGACCTCGCCGAGTACTGGATCCATCGGGCGTTGCACGTGGTGCCGTTGCTGTGGCGCTTCCATGCCATCCACCATTCCTCGAAGGCGCTCGACTGGATCGCCGGTTCGCGCGCCCACCTCGTGGACGATCTGCTGATCCGCGGGCTGATGCTCATCCCGATGATGTTCGTGTTCTCCCAGAACATCATCGTGGCCTACCTGTTGTTCGTCACGATCCACGCCACCTGGGCGCATACGAACTTCGGCCCGAGCATCAAGTGGCTGGAGCCGTACCTGATCTTCCCGAGATTCCACCACTGGCATCACACGTCGCAGAAAGAGTCGATCGACAAGAACTTCGCCATCCACTTCCCGTGGATCGACAAGCTGTTCGGCACCTACTATTACCCTGAGGACAGGTGGCCGGACACCTACGGCTTGCACAACGAGCCGATACCGGCCGGCTTCTGGGGGCAGACCTTCTATCCGTTCACTCGAAGGAAGCGCAGCCGCTAGAAATTCAGGGATTTCAGCGGAACGTCCTTGGGCAGCGTCGCGCCCTTGCGGTCGCCCGCACCAGGCCCAGGGCCTTCATGGCCTTCACGGCCGCGAATCCGAAGTCGTATTCCCATTCCTCGTGGCTCAACCGCAGCAGGCCCGGGGAATGGTGATGGTTGTTCTGCAGGCAGGCGCTGAAGGTCGCAGTCACCGGCAACCACTCGCCGATGTTCATCGCGTTGTCGCGTTCGTCGTCGTAGCGGCGGTAGCCGAACCTCCGATCGTGGGTCCAGTAGTTCTGGATCATGTTGATCCACAGCGCGAAGACCCGGAACGTCAACCAGATCACGGCCGCAAAGCGCAGGTCGCCGACGAGAAGCCACAGCAACCAGAAGTTGAAAACCTGGGACACCACGGCGAACACCGGATTCGAAACGAGGCGAAATGACCAGGACTCGAAGATGTCGTCCGTAGCCATGTTGGCTTCGCACTTGTAGGGCATCAGGCAAAGATAGAGCGTCCGCCAGAAACCATCGGAAGCGAGCTTGTTGGGATCGCCGGGATGGTCGGAAAACTTGTGGTGGAGCCGATGCCGGTTAACCCAGGTGACGGGGTTGATGTAAACCCCGAACGTGTTGTTCACGACCGTGATCGTCTTGACGAACCACTCCTTGTAGTCGAGTGCGCGATGGGCGATCCCCATATGGATCACTGACGACAGATACAGCCCGCCGATGAACCAGCAAGTCACGAAGTAAGCGGCGCCGATCAGCAAGCCCGTCCAGGGACCGATATGCGGCGGCGCGAAATACATGCAGGCCAGCGCATAGGCGACGATGATCGCGTAGCCGACGACGTTGTAGCCCTTCATCAAGACCCCCTTTAGATCGAAAAGCCACCCGGGCCGACTGATGGTCCTGCGCCATCACAGCAATGGACGCAACGGGAGAGACTGCAGGGCTCGCACCTTGGCGCGCTTCGTGATTGGTGCATGCTGGTCCGGATCGTCGGCGCCCGCGCTCCAACTGCTGCCAGGCGCCATATCAGCGGCTATGGCCACCGCAACCGCCTTCGCGACGGATGGGTCGTGTATGACAACCCCAACCTCCGTGTTCAAATTCTCGGAACGCGGGTCCAGATTGAAGGTTCCAACGTAAGCGACGCGCGCGTCCACGACGAGCGACTTCGCATGCATTGAAAAGATGGGCGGCTTCGCAGCTGCGGCCAGGTACGGCCGCATCGCTTTGCGCTGTACCTCCGCGTCTGGCCGGTACTCGTAGATCTCGATCCCCATCGCGAGGAGTCGTCCTCGCTGGCTGCGATAGCCGCTGAAGGCAGGCAGGTTATCGGTGGACGCCATCGAATTCGTGTTGATCTCGATGCGAACACCTCGCGCGCGCACGCGCTGGAATAGTTCGATCGCACCATCGCTCAGTACCAGGTACGGTGACTGGATCACTACGGTCTCGCGCGCGCCGTCAACGAGCGCAGCCAGCGTTCGAGCGGTTTCCCCGCCGCCCGATAGACCAAACGTACTTGCATTCTTGCCCGGGCTGTCGCTGATGAACTGGACCCGCCCCCAAACCAGTTCGCCTGTGATCCGCGGAAACGCACTTGGCGTTGCGGCGATTGCCGCTCGCACTTCTGGCGCGAAGTTCTGCGGAGACTGAGCGTAGTCGCGCAGTTGCGCGTAGACCAGCTGGACGTCTTCGTCCTGGACGGTGACGTGCTTCTGCATCAGGCCAAGGCCGTCGTAGAGTTCCTCGACCGGCACCGCAGCGATTGCTCGACCAGAAGCGCTCGAAGCTGGCCCGGACGTCCTTCACGGCAGCTCCGAGCAGCAGCACGTCGCGGTCACGGAAATTGTATTTGTGGTTGTAGTCGTAATACTCGGCCGCCATGTTGCGGCCGCCGGTGATGACGATGCGGCCGTCGACGACCAAGGTCTTGTCGTGCATCCTTTGGTTGACTTCGCGAAACCCGGTGACGAGGTTAAGCAGGCGCACGTGCAGAGGCACGCCGACTGAGGTCTTCGGGTTATAGATGCGAATGTCAACGCGAGGATGCTTCGCGAGCGCCAAGAGCGACTTGTCCGGCGCATCGATCATGAGGTCGTCAACGATTACCCGCACGCGCACACCACGGTCGGCGGCACGCAGTAGCGCCTCCGCCGCGAGAATGCCGATGTTGTCCGTGCCCCAGATGAAGTACTGAATGTCGATCGACTCGGTCGCATTGTCGGCCAGCCAGGCGCGCGCAAGCAATGCCTCCTCCCCACTGTCGAGCACGTAGACGCCGCTTTGGCCCGGGTGCGTGGCGACTTGTGCACTGATGAGGGACATCTCGTCCGCTGCGCGGACGACAGGGAGAGAGTTCGAGAACGCTATGACGCAGCCGAGTATGGCTGCCTGCGCAACGCGCGTCGTCGCCTTTGCGAGTAGTCCAGTGTTCATGTTGACTGATGAACGTGACGTGGCAGGCGAAAGAACAACCAGCGCGGCCCCAATGTGAAGGACGAAACACCCGCATTCTGCGGCCTACTCAAGGCTGACTGTCGGCGCAAAAGTGCATAGTCTTCGGCCCGTTTCCTTGCTGAAGGCTGTCATCGCGATCGACCGTAATGCAGCCTTTCGGTCTGTGCTGATGGGGTCCTGCCCCGCAAACGCTGCCTTGAAAGAATCCACTTTCGGGCAAAGTAGCCCGGCAAAGGAGACGGCAGCAATTGAGCCGCCATTTGCCAGTCGAGTCGAGGGAGCCGTCGCCACCGCGACGGCCAGGACAAGAGCCTCAAGGTACAAGCCCACATGGGAGACCCCATGCAGCGGGCGGTCACGGCTCGACTTTGCCGTGAAACCGCGCTGATCCGGCTAGGTGCCTAGCCACTCGCGCCGCAGCGTCGCGGCGCGGCGCGTTGACTTCGGATCGGGCTTGAGCACGAACTTCGGCGGCGGTCGCGTGCCGAGGTGTAGCGTGAAGGTCATCAATTCGTCGCGTCGGAATGCATGCAGTTCGATCGCGTCGCCGGGCTGATAGCGCGCAAGCCGTTTGTCGAGGTTGTCGGCGGACACGCGTAATCCGTCGAGCGCGAACAGAACGTCGCCGCCGGAAAGGCCGGCCGTCTGTGCCGGCGTGCCATCGTAGACATGGGTGATCTTCGCTTCTCCGCCCGCGGCGACTGTGCAGCCGAGCAATGCGAAGTGCGGTTTGTCGAGGGCCGGGCGGCGTTCGAAGGCGATGCCGAACGGCGCCAGCAGCCGTCCGAAGTCCGGATCGTGCGTGCCTTCGGTCCACTCGAGCAGCACGCGCGCGAGATTCAGGCCGGTCGCCTCTTCCATCGTGGCGAGCACGCCGTCTTCGTCCACGCCGGCGTAGTCCGCACCCGCGTCCTTGTAGCGGCGCCACAGCAATCGCATCACGTCGTCCAGCGACTTGCGGCCCTGCGTTTCGCTGCGGATCGTGAGATCGAGCGCGAGGGCGACCAGCGAGCCCTTCTGGTAGTAGCTCACTACGCTGTTGGGAGCGTTCTCGTCCTGGCGGTAGTACTTGATCCAGGCGTCGAACGAACTCTCGGCCACGCTTTGCTTCAGGCGACCCGTCCGTTGCAGCACGGTGGTCATCGTCGCGGCCAGCGTCTCGAGATATTGCGCCTCTGTCAGCAGCCCGGCGCGCGCCAGCAGCAGGTCGTCGTAATAGCTAGTGAAGCCTTCGAAGGCCCACAGCAGGCGCGTGTGGTTCTCACGCGTAAGGTCGTACGGAACGAAGGCGGCCGGTTTGATTCGCTTGACGTTCCAGCTGTGGAAGTATTCATGACTCGCCAGTCCGAGGAAGGTCCGATAGCCGGCCGTGGAGTCCTTCATCCCCTCGTACGGCAGGTCGTCCCGTCGGCAGATCAGCGCGGTGGAATTGCGGTGCTCCAGTCCACCGTAGCCGTCGCCGACGGCCAGCGTCATGAACGTATAGCGCGCAAACGGCGCCTTGCGGGTGCGCGGCTCGAACATCCGGACCTGCTCTTCGCAGATGCGCGCGAGGTCGCTCGTCAGGCGCCGCAACTCGAGCTTGGGCACGCGTCCCGTCACGGCGATCTCGTGCGGGACGCCGAATACCTCGAAGCGACCGAGTTGGAACTCGCCCATTTCCACCGGGCAGTCGATCAACTCGTCGTAGCCCTGCGCGAGGTACGTGCCGAAGCCCAGTCGCCGGGTGCCACGCGCCGGCGTCAGTCCAGTGACGACCTTCCAGCCGGAATACCGCGTGCCCGCAGGTGGGAGAATGTCGACGCTGCAGGACGCGTGCTCGTGGCCGATCGGCAGCAGGAATACGCTGGTGCCGTTGAAGAATCCATGCGTCTCGTCGAGGTGCGCCGCGCGCACCGACAAGTCCCAGGCGTAGACCTCGCAGGCCACCTCGAGCGCTCCACTTACCGGGGCCGCGCGCCAGGTGTGCTTGTCCAGTTTCTCGATGGGCACCTTGCGGCTGCCGGCGACGGCGCTGATGCGCACGACGTTGCGCGCGAACTCGCGGATCATGTAGCTGCCCGGTATCCAGGTCGGCAGCATGAAGAGCTGTCCCTGCGGATCCGGCCGTTCGACGCGGCAGATGACGTGGAACAGATGTGCCGACGGATCGGCGGGGCGGATCGCGTAGTGGATGCTCATGGAAGGTCTGGCGCTGGGACGCGCGAGTGTAGATCGCCGCACCGCAGGGGCGTGGTGCTACTGACGCAGCACGTCGAGAACTTCGGAACGGAATTCGCGCTGGTACAGCAGGTAGATGATTCCCGCAGTGCCCAACACGTAGGCCAGCGGCGAGAAGAACCACAGGATGACGGCAAAGGCCATGTAGTACGCGCGCAGGCCGTCGTTGAAGGTCTCGGCGGCCAGGCCGACGACGCGACCGGCCCGGTCGGCGAATTCCTCGCGCGATGCCTCGCCACTCTCAAAGACTTTCGGATCCGGCGCCGAGGCGATCAGCAACGCACCGAAGGTGTACTGCCGCATCGACCAGGTAAACCGAAAGAAGGCATAGACGAACACCGCCGTCAGCACGAAGAGCTTCAGGTCGAAGACGAAGGGCGAGGTCCGCGCCACGAAGGGAAGCTCCTTGGCCACTTTCGCTGCTTCATCGGTGGCGCCGATCAATGCCAGCAGACCGCCGATGATGAGGATCGTCGTCGATGCGAAGAACGAAGGGCTGGTCGACAGGTTCTGCACGACGACGCCGTCGATGACGCGGTTTTCGCGCGCCGTCGTCTGCATCATCCACTGGCGCCGGAAACGGTTGGTCGTCGCCAGCAACGAGCCGCCGCCGGCGCGGCGCCGCGCAAACGCCGCATAGCCCCACCATGCGATCACGAACCAGAGCAGCGCCAGCGAGTCGGTCAGCGTGATCTGGCGGAAGAGGTCGAGGACCGGCATCGAATGGACCGCAGGTCGGTTATCGGCCGGCGCGCAGGCGACGCGCATTGGCACGCACGCGGCGCCGGACGGTCGCAAGCGACCGCTGGGCCAGCACGAGCGCGGTCTGCGCCCCACGCCGGCCCAGTCGCTTGGCGGCCCGGCGCGGCGATCGGTGCCCCAGGGCCACGGCCCAGAAGTCGTTCAACAGTTGCTGCTGCATCTGCCACCCGGCTTGCCAGAGCGCCGCCTGACCCGCGAGTCCAGCATCCCATTTCTCGGACACCATGCGCACGGCCTCGCGTCGGTTGCGCGCGCTGGCAAGTCCGGGTGCCGTAGTCAATCGGGCCGTACGCGCGCGCACGACCTGCGGCGCGGACAGTGCAATCTCACTTGCACTGAGTGCCAGCTTCCACCATTGCTGCATCAGGCCGAACATCAGCGGTCCTCCATCCTATCGACGTCGTACAGTACTCCCGGATCGTCGACCTCGATGAGCCGCGGGGGGTGCCGTGTCAATAGGGCGCGGGCGCCGGTGTCGCCGTCCAGCGCCAGCAGTTCCGACCTGCAGAGTTTCGCGAATCCGACCGGATGGCCGCGCTGGCCGCGGTAGACCGGCGCGGCCGTCGTGGCGCCTGTGCGCAGCGCCTCCGCGACCCGACGGATTGTGTCGAGCGGGATCGCCGGCATGTCGGCCAGAGCGATGACCCAGCCGTCGGCGGACTGCGCAGCCGCGATACCGCAGGCGATCGACGCCCCTTGTCCATCGGCAGCGCGCGGATTGACGACCCACGAGCAGCCTTCCGCCTCTAGCAGGCGATGCAATTGCTGCTGACCGGCGTCGGCGGGCTGCGCCACCACGGCGATGACGGTGCCCAGCGCGTCGCGCAGCGTGCGTGCGGCGGCCACCGCAAGCGGCGCGCCGGCGTGCGGCCCGCGCGTCGCGGGCTCAAGCAATTTCAGCCGCGTCCCGCTCGGGTCGAACCGCGCGCCCCGTCCCGCGGCCAGCAGCACACCGACGATGCGCGCGGCGGCGTCGCGCATCGGTCAGCGCGCGCGCAGGCGCGCGACGATCCACACCACGACGCCGGCTGCCATCACGTACAGCGCCGCCTGCACGGCCCGGTTTTCGAGGGTGAAGAGCAGGCTGCGGTACAAGAGGAAGGCACAGGTGCATACGAAGATCATTGGCAGCACCGGGTATGCCGGCACCTTGAACGGGCGCGCGACGTGCGGCTGCCTGAAGCGCAGCACGAACAACGCCGCGCCGGTCAGCAGAAAGAAGAACCAGAAGACCGGCGCGGTAAAGTCGACCATGAACTTCACGCCGCTCTTGTTGACCGCAGCCAGCAGCACGAGCGCCAGGCTGATCGCGCCGGTGACGAAGTAGGCCGCGACCGGCGCATCGCGCGCGCTGTTCCAGCGGCTCATGAAACGGAACACCGGCCAGTCGTTGCCGAGTGAATAATTGGTGCGTGCGGCGACGATCATCGTGGCATTGATCGAGGTGAGCGCCGCCAGCGCGACGACGGCGCCTATCGTCTTTTCGCCGAAGTTGCCGAAGGCCTTCCTGGCGACATCGGCCGCGACCGCCTGGCTCGCCTTCAGACCTTCGAATCCGAGTCCGGCGAGCAGCGCCGCGACGAACAGCACGTAGATCAGCGTCACAACGAGCAGCGCGATTACCAGCACCTTGACGATTGAACGGGTGCCGCCCTTGACTTCCGCAGAGATGTAGGCGGCCTCGTTCCAGCCCCCGAACGTGAACAGGACGAACAGCAACGCGGTGCCGAAGAGCGCCGGTACCGCATTCGACGGTGCCGCGGCGGGTGCCGCGCCGGTAGTCGGCGCGCTGAAACCGGCGACCACCACCATCAGCATGCCGAGCATCAGCAATGCCGACAGCACATTCTGCGTGCGTGCGGACTCCTTCAGTCCGGCAATGTTCACTGCCGTCAGCGCAAGCACGATCAGCACCGCGTAGATCGTCGACGACTGTGCACCGAGGGGAAACACTCGGCTCATGTAATCGCCGAAGACGAACGCGAGCAACGCAATTGCTCCGGTGGTGATGACCAGCACGCGCGCCCAGGCGAAGAAGAACGACAGGTCCTTGCCGTAGGCGCGCGTCAGAAAGTAATAGTCGCCACCGGCATTGGGGAAGGCGGTGGCGAGTTCCGCGTAGCAGAGCGCCCCGATCAGTGCGAGCGCGGCACCGAAGAGCCACGCACCGAACATCCACTCGACAGAACCGGTCATTCCCGCCACGAGCGGCGGGAACGAGAAGATGCCACCCCCGATGATGATGCCGACGATGATCATCACCCCGTCGAAGACGGACAGCACTGGCTTGGGCGTTGCGTCGCCGGCTTCGTGGGTAGCAAGACTCCTGACGTCACTCATCGAGTGCCTTTCCCCATATGAAGAGCCCCGCCGGAGCGGGGCTCTGTGGTCTCGTGGCGGGCGGGACGCGCTTACTTGCCGTAGAAGCGGCCGCACTGCGGCAGCATCTCGGCCCACGCGGCTGCATGCAACGGGCCCTGCGGTGCACCCGTGACCTTGGTCTCCGTGTTGCCGGACTTGAAGGTGCCGGCGAGCTCGGTACCGCGAACGGTGCCGTTGAACGTGCGGGTCACTCCCTTGTCGTCATTGAAGGCGAACCGGAGCTGGTCGCCGCGCAGCGTTGCACCCACGAGGGGTTGCCGACTGGCGCCGCTCACCACCTCGCCGCTCACTTTCTGGAACGTCTGTACCAGGTTGATCGTCGTGTTCGCACCGCCGGCATCGCGCAGCACCCAGGTGCCGTCGACTCGAGCGGGCACGATCCACAGGTAGGCGGTGCGGTACTCGAACTCCGAAGTCTCGTCGGCCTCCCAGTCGGCCATTGTGAACTGGTGCGACGCCACTCGCGTGCCCGGCTTCATCGCAAGGATGCGATGCCGGACGCAGAGGTTCAGTTCCGGCAGCAGGTACATCGTGATGACGGTGGCCTTGCTGAAGTCTTCCTTGAAGATGTCGCCCTCGATGATCTTCGTCTTGCTGGTCACACCTTCGGCCGTGACGAGGCAGTTCGCGAGCTTTGCCATGTCGGGGTTGTACTCGATGCCGACTGCGTTCGCGCCGAGCTTGCCGGCCGCGATCGCAATCTTGCCGTCGCCGGCTCCCAGGTCGTAGACCTGATCCTGCGGCGTCACCTTTGCCATGCGCAGCATGCGCTGCACGATTTCGTCCGGAGTCGGTACCCATACGACGTCCTTGCCGGACTGTCCGACCTGTGGCTTGTAATCACGCTCGCAATCTTTGCGGTCGAGCGCTTGGGCGTCGGCGACGAAGGCAGCCGTGAGCAGGCACGCGGCGGCGACAGTCAGCGGACGTGCGAAGGTGCGAGCAATCATGCGGACTCCTGCGGGAAGAATCGGAGGGAGGGTGGATTCTGCCGAAAGTCCCCGCAGGCGTCAGCCGCGGGGACGCGACAACAGCGGTTGTGTCCGGCTAGGCCTGGGCCAGGTCGAACGGCAGCTTGCGTAGCCGCTTCCCGGTCAACGCAAACACGGCATTCGCGACGGCCGGTGCGATCGGTGGTGTGCCAGGCTCGCCGACTCCGGACGGGTCGGCCTTGCTCGGTACGATGTGCACGCTGATCTCGGGCATCTCCGAGAGTCGCAGCACCGGATAGTCTGCAAAGTTGGTCTGCTGCACGACGCCATCCTTCAGCGTGATCTGGCCATGCAGCGCTGCCGACAGACCGAAGACCATTGCCGACTGAACCTGCGCCTCGACGGTCAGCGGATTCACCGCGAAGCCGCAGTCGATCACAGAGGTGACCTTGTGCACGTGGATCGTGTCCTTGTCGGCGGAGACCTCGACGACATACGCGACGACCGATCCGAACGATTCGTGTACCGCCACCCCGCGGCCGCGTCCTTTCGAGACCGGGCCGGTCCAGCCTGACTTGTCACGGACGAGTTGCAGCACGCCGCGCACGCGGGTGTGCTTCGGATCGAGCAAGGCCAGCCGATAGGCGATCGGATCCTGCTTCGCGGCCCGGGCCAGCTCGTCGATCATCGTCTCCATGACGAACGCGGTATGCGAGTTGCCAACCGAACGCCACCACAACACGGGTACGTTGACCTCCGGGTGATGCACGCTCACTTGCAGGTTCGGCAGGCGATAGGGCGTATCAACCACGCCTTCGGTCGCGGAGGCGTCGATCCCCTCCTTGACGAAGAACTTCTCGAACGGCGTTCCCTTCAGGATCGACTGGCCCACGATCGTGTGGTTCCAGCCGCGCAATGAACCTCCGGCATCGACGCCGGCAACGACACGGTGCACGAACAACGGGCGGTAGTAGCCGCCGCGAATGTCGTCCTCGCGCGACCAGATGACCTTTAGCGGCGCGTCGATGCCGGCCTGCTTCATCGCCTTGGCGATGTTGATCGCTTCCACGAGGTAGTCGGAGGTCGGGTTTGCGCGCCGCCCGAAGCCGCCGCCAGCCGGCATCGTGTTGAGCGTCACCTGCTCGGGCTTGAGTCCGGCGGCGCTGGCGATCGCGAGTTGGTCGACCGTCTGGAACTGGGAGCCACACCACACCGTGCACCGATCCGACTTGAGGTCGACGACGGCATTGAGCGGCTCCATCGGAGCATGCGCGAGGTACGGAAACTCGTACACGGCTTCGATTTTCTTGGCCGACTGCGCCACGGCCGAGGCATCGCCATCGCTGCGCGCCGGGAGCCCGGGCTGAAGAGCGAGCTCCCGGTAGATCTTGACCTGGTCGGCAGTGGTCGGCCCGGTCGCAGCCTCCCATTTGATGTCGAGCGCATCGCGCGCCGTCTTTGCCGGCCAGTAGCCGTTGGCGATCACCGCGATGCCCGAGCCGCCACGATCCACGGGCACCTGGACGACCGCCTCCACGCCCTTTACTGCGCGCGCCTTGGTCGGATCGAAAGAAGCCACCTTGCCGCCGAAGACCGGGGGGTGGACCAGCACCGCCACGCGCATGTTGGGCAATGATTTGTCGATCCCGAACTGCGCGGTGCCGTTGACCTTCTCCGACGAGTCCAGGCGCCGCGTTGGTCGACCGATGATGAAATAGTCGGCGGGATCCGCCTTCAGCCCGACTTTCGTCGGCAGCGGCAGCTTGGCCGCCGCGTCGGCCAGCGAGCCGTAGCTGGCGCGTCGCTTCTGGCCGGCGGGCTCCACGACGAACCCGCTGCGGGTGTCGAGCTTGGCGGGATCGACGCCCCACTGCTGTGCGGCCGCCGCCACCAGCATCGCGCGCGCCGATGCGCCGATGACGCGGTACTGCTTCCAACTCGACTTCACGGAGTTCGAACCGCCGGTCATCTGGATGCCAAAGCCGGGGTCGGCGTAAACCTCGGCCGCAGGCGCGAGCTCGGCGCGCACCTTGGACCACTCGCAGTCCAGCTCTTCCGCAATCAGCATCGGCAACGCGGTGCTGACGCCCTGTCCAAACTCGAGACGATTGACCATCACCGTCGTCGTGCCGTCGGGCGCGATGCGGATGAACGACGACGGCGGAAACACCATCTTCTTGGCTTCCTGCGCCGACGTCTCGAGCACACAGCCGAGCATCAGGCCGCCGCCGGCCACGCCCGTGGCTTTCAGGAATTCACGCCGGTTCAGCTTGACCGGAATCAGTCGGACATCGCGCTGGGCGCGCAGGCCATCTTCAAGAAAACGCATCGTGCTCTCCTAGGCCAGGGTCCGCGCCGCATCCTTGACCGCCACGCGAATCCGCGCGTAGGTCCCGCAGCGACACAGGTTGCCAGACAGCGCCGCATCGATATCGGCGTCCGTAGGGTTCTTCTTTCCTTTCAACAGCGCAGTGGCCGCCATGACCTGACCCGACTGGCAATAACCGCATTGCACGACGTCATTCTTGATCCAGGCGTCCTGGACCGCTTTGCCGACGCGGTCGCTGGCCGCGGCCTCGATCGTCGTGACAGGCGCGCTGACCGACGATATCGGCGTAACGCACGACCGCACCGCCTGGCCGCCGACGTGAACGGTGCACGCACCGCAGGCTGCAATGCCGCAGCCGAACTTGGTTCCGGTCATGCCTAGGTTGTCTCGCAGTGCCCAGAGCAGGGGTGTGGCGGGATCGGCGTCAACTTCGACGGCCTTGCCGTTCACGGTCAAACGGGTCATCGGGCAACTCCTTGTGAGAAATTGGCGTTAACTGCGACGAGCGAAGCGGTCGGTCAGTGCCAGCTCAGCGATTCACATCGACGACGATGCGGCCACGTACACGTCCGCCGAGGATATCGCGGGCAGCGTCGAACGCGCCGCCCAGCGGGATCTCGCGCGTGATCGTGGCCAGCCGGGCCACTGGCAGGTGCTCGGAGAGCAACTTCCAGGCTGCCTCGCGTCGCGGAATTGGCGCCGTCACGCTGTCGATGCCCGCGAGTGTCACCCCGCGCAGGATGAAGGGTGCAACGGTCGCAGGAAAATCCATGCCGCCGGCCAGACCACAGGCGGCCACCGTCCCACCCACGCGCATTTGCGCGCAGACATTGGCAAGCGTGGCGCTGCCGACCGAGTCGATTGCGCCCGCCCACCGCTCCTTCTGCAGCGGCTTGCCGGGCGCCGAAAGCGTTGCTCGATCGACGATTTCCTTCGCACCGAGCGACCGAAGATATTCCGCTTCCGCGGACTTGCCGGTCGAGGCCACCACCGAATAACCGAGCGACGCGAGCAGCGCGATCGCCACCGAGCCGACGCCGCCGGTGGCGCCCGTCACCAGGACTTCGCCCTGGGCGGGCGCAACCCCATGGGCCTGCAAGGCCAGGACCGACAGCGCCGCGGTGTAACCCGCCGTGCCGACCGCCATCGCGTCGCGGGTCGAGTAGGGCGACGGCACGCGCACCAGCCAGTCGCCCTTCACGCGTGCGCGCTGGGCGAGGCCGCCCCAGTGTGTTTCGCCGAGTCCCCAGCCGTTAACGACGACCTTATCGCCCGGCTTCCAGCGCGGGCTCCGGCTGGTCGCGACCGTGCCGGCCGCGTCGATGCCAGCGACCATGGGCCACTTGCGCACGACCGGAGAGGTGTTGGTCAACGCGAGGCCGTCCTTGTAGTTGATGGTCGAGTAGTCGACGGTAAGGACGACATCGTCATCGGGCGTCGCCGCCTCGAGTTCCGCGTCCGAGATCGCGCGCACCTCGGCGCGGAAAGTGTCGCCATCCTTGGAAAGTACGATCGCGTGGGTCATGACTCGGCACCGGGAAGGTCGGAGCCGCTGATGATAGTGCGGCGACGTGACGTGCGACGGGCCGTCGCGTCAGTGCGGGAAGGCGGCCAGCAGCGCTGCGAGCAGGCACAGCGACGCGCCCAGGGTCAGGCGCGTGCGTAGCGAGAGGTACCACGACGGCACAGGCGTGGCATACAGGCGCATCAGTTGCCCGTCGACCACGCGCACCAGCAGGAGGTCGCCGATCAGCAACGCCAGGACGATGGCCGCCGGGACCCCCAGCACCAGCATCAGCAGTGCAACCCAGCCCAGCAGCGAGGGGATGACGCCCCAGCCCAGGGCATTCCAGGCCTTGGGCTTGTCGAGCCCCGGATTGGCCAGTGCCAGGCCCCAGTGGACCGCGCCCAGGAACGACAGGACGACGGCGGTATACCCGACCAGCGCAAACAGAATTCGCAACGACGCCGCATCGTGCCATGGCATCCACGTCAGTATCGCCAGCACGAAGAACGGCACCAGGCCGAGGTTGCCGATCAGCGTCGCGATGCGTTGTTCGATGACGGTCGACATGCGCGCTCCAGTAGGCTTCGATTATGTCGCGGCCGCCGCTCAGGTGAGTCTCTGTGGCCTGGCCGATGCTGAGCCGAGCGGCCGGGAAACGGCGCAGAGTCTTGCGGTCGCACAAGGACATGCGCGCGCGGAATGAAATCCTTGCGCGTTGAAAACGCGGAGCGAGAAGTAATGGACGCTGACGTCATTGTCGTGGGGGCGGGGTTGTCAGGTCTGGTGGCCGCGTATCGGCTGCATCGCGACGGCCTGCGGGTGCAGGTAATCGAGGCAGGCAGTCGTCCGGGCGGCGTGATCGGCTCAGAGCGTCGCAATGGAATTCTGTTCGAGCGCGGCCCGAACAGCGGGATGGACACGTCGCCGGCGATCAATGCGCTATTGGACGACCTCAGCATCCGCGACCAGCGTATTGAGGCGAGCAAGGCGTCGTCGCGGCGCTACGTGGTCCGGCGCGGCCGGATGGTGGCCTTGCCGACGTCGCCCGGCGCGTTCATCGCGACGCCGCTCTTCTCGTTCGGTGCCAAGCTGCGCCTCCTTGCCGAACCTTTCATCACTCGCGGCCCCGCGAACGAAGAAGAATCGGTCGCGCATTTCGTCCGGCGTCGGCTCGGACGCGAGTTCCTCGACTACGCGATCGAGCCCTTCGTGTCCGGCATCTACGCCGGCGATCCGGAGACACTGTCGCTGCCTGCGGCATTCCCGCGCCTGCACACGCTGGAACAGCGCTATGGCAGCTTGATGCGAGGCGCGATCCTGGGGGCACGTGAACGCCGTCGCGGTGGGGAGAAGTCCAAGAGTTCGGCGACCAGCTTTTCGTTTCGCGAGGGTCTGCAGACTCTGACCGATGCACTTGCCACGGCGCTGCCGGCCCTGGAGTGCGCGACATCCGCAACCGCGCTCCGGCGTGAGGCAGACGGTTCGTTTTGCGTGACGCTTGAAGGCACGACGTCCGTCGAACGGCGCGCGCACGCCGTTGTGCTGGCCGTGCCGGCATATGCCGCCGCGCCGCTCGTCGGGTCGCTCGCGCCACGGGCGGAGCGGGCGTTGAGTGAAATTCCGTACTCGCCGGTCAGTGTGGTCGTCAGCGCCTATCGCCGTCATGCGGTAAGCCATCCCCTCGATGGATTCGGCGTCCTCGCGCCAGTCGTCGAACGGACCGATATCCTCGGTTCGCTCTTTTCCAGCACGATGTTCGAGAACCGCTCGGCGTCCGACACCGTTGTATTCACGACCTTCCTCGGGGGGCGCCGCAATCCGGCTCTGGCCGCGGCGCCCGACACGGAGTTGCTTGCGTCGGTGCAGCGCGAACTCATCCGGCTGGCGGGCGTCAGCGAACCACCGGTCTTCAACGAAATCACACGCTGGCCGCGCGCGATCCCGCAATACACCCTCGGACACTTGCAACGCATCGCGGCGCTGGAGCAGGCAGAGCAGGATTGGCCCGGACTCCACTTCTGTGCGAACTACCGCGGTGGAGTCTCAATCAGCGACTGCGTCGTCCGCGGCGAAGCCATGGCCCGCCAGGTCGCCGGGCGGCTTCGTGCGGCCGCCTCCCTCTGCTGAAGCGGGCGGTACACCGGCCGCTTTTCCGCTGATCGGGCGTGCTGCGCGGGCACATGCCATGGCAGAATGACTGCCGGAAGTCGCACCCCGGCGGCTTCGCCGCCGGGGCGCTCGCTGCGTACGAGGCCCCGCTGAGTTCCACCGTCATTCCGCTTAGGCAGTCCGCCGTAGAGCGCTCGCTCAAGCAGGCGAGTTTTGACACGGCGGGTGTGCCGTTGCTCGCGGTCAATCACAGCGGCCAGATCCTGGCGATCAACTCCGAGGCCACGGCCCTGATCGGCGGTGATTTGGTCGTCGGACGCAGTGTTGCCGAGTTGCTCGGATTCCTGAGTCATCGAGCGTTTTCTCGCCGCTGGCAGCGTCTGTGGTCACAACTGTCCACCGAGGGTCGCAGCGAATTCGAAGCCAGACTCCCGCTGCGCAGCGGCGCCCGGCTGACTGCGCGTTTCGTCGTGCGCCTGTTCCGGTTTGATCAGGACGATTTCGCATCCATCTCCGTGGTCGATACCTCGGCCGAGCGGGCGGCGCGCCGGCGTGCGCGAGCCACCGACGCGCGTTCACGCGCACTCGCCCAGCACCAGAGCGAACTGACGATCGTGCTGAATGCCGACCGTCGTGTGATCTTTGCGTCTTCGGCGCTGGAGCCGATCACCGGCGAGCACGAAGGTGATGTCATGGGGTCGCCCTTCGAGTTCATCCTGGACCAGCCCTCACGCATCGAGTTCCGGCGCGCGGTCGACCGTCTCCTGCGCGAACAGGCCGGCGATCGGCAGTCGACCTCGCTGCATCTGCGTACACGAGCGGCGCTGGCGGGCAACGGTCGGAGCCTTTCGTGCGTACTGGCGAACCGTCTCGACGATCCTCGAGTGCGCGGCCTCGTGCTGACGGCGCGCGATCTCGGGCCGGCCGAGCGGGCGCAGGCGCGGCGCTTGCGGTTTCGCGAGCGCCTGCTCGAACTCGCGATACAGCCGAAGTCGGATTTCACGCAGACGCTCGCCACCGTGCTGCGCTCGACCGCCGAAGTGCTCGACGTCGGATCTGCCAGCTTCTGGCGCCTTTCACGTGATCCGGATGTCCTGCGCTGCGAGGCACTGTTCGACCGCGGCTCCGACCGCTTCCAGCGCGACTGGGTCGGCCGCGAATTTCCAGCGACCCGCTTTGCCGTGTACTTTGCGCAGTTGATGAACCGGCAGCCGGTCATCGTCAACGACACAAGGACGTCGCGACTGACCACGATGTTCGCGGGCGATCCGGCGTGGGGGCACGTCCGTGCGCTACTCGATGTGCCCATTCTTGTCGAAGGGGACGTACACGGGGTGCTGTGCCTGCAGCAACGCGATGTCCGTTACTGGGACGAAGATGATGCGGGGTTTGCGAACACCACCGGCCTGATGCTGGCCCTGTCGATGGAGGCAACGCAGCGTCAGGAAGCCGAGTCGCGCATCGAGCACCTCGCGTGGTACGACGCGCTGACCGGCCTGCCGAACCGCAACCTGCTACGCGAAACGATGCGGGACATGATCATGACCGCATCGAATCGCAAACGCCGCATGGCGGCAATGCTCATCGACCTCGACCGTTTCAAGGATGTCAACGACACGCTGGGTCACTTGGTTGGTGATGCGCTGATCAAGTCCGCCGCCGTGGTTTTGCACAACACGGTCGGCAATGACGGCACGGTCGCGCGGCTCGGCGGCGACGAGTTCGTCGTGCTGATCAGCGAATTCGTGCATCGGCAGGAGGTCGCGCTGCTCGCCGAGCGGATCGCCCAGGCGCTGCACCGGACTGACCTGGTGCCGAACATCGATACTCAGGTATCGGCTTCGATCGGCGTGGCGCTCTTCCCGGAGCACGGCCGCGACATGAGCACGCTGCTGAAGAACGCGGACGCGGCCATGTACCAGGCCAAGCGCGACGGGCGCAACCAGTTCAGCTTCTTCAATCCCATACGCTACGAGCGCGCGGCGCGCGAAGTTCAGCTCGGCATCGAGCTCGTCAAGGCGGTGCAGAGCGAGAACCCGCAGTTCATCTGCGAGTACCAACCGCAGATCGAGATGGCGAGCGGGCGCGTGGTGGGCCTGGAGGCACTGATCCGTTGGAATCATCCGGTGCACGGCATGCTGACGCCGGACCGTTTCATCGGCGTGGCAGAGGTCAGCGGCCTGTCCGAGCGCATTACGCGTTGGGTCCTCAACGAAGTCTGCAGCCAGATCAACCGCTGGCTCCTGGTGAAGCCGGACTTCGATGTGCCGGTCGCCGTCAACGTCGCGGGACGCGAGATGGGTTCAACCGCGCTGCCGATCCTGGTACGCAGTGCCCTCGTGAAGCACAACGTCGAACCGCGCCTGATCGTGCTCGAGATCACTGAGCGCACGCTGGTCAAGGAAAGCGAGATCAACAACGACGTTCTCGCCGAGTTGGCAGCGATCGGTGTCGGGCTCGTGCTCGATGACTTCGGGACTGGTTACTCGATGCTCGGGTATCTCAAGCGCATGCCGATCCACGCCCTGAAGATCGACCAGTCGTTCATCGAGGGCATCCCGGCCGATCCGGACAGCCGCGCGATCGTGCACGCCATGCTTGCAGTTGCTCGGCACTTCCGCCTGAAGGTGGTGGCAGAAGGCGTCGAATCGCAGGATCAGGTTGACTACATGCGCGAGATCGGCTGCGAGTTCGCGCAGGGCTTCTTCTACTCGCGCGCCGTGTCCGGCGACACAATCCTCGACTACCTCGCACGCGAGTCTGCAGCCTCCTGATCGCGCTTCGCCCCGGATTAAACTCGGGCGACACTGCGAGGAGGCATAAATGGAGTACCAAACAATCGTGGTCGAGACGCGCGGCCGTGTCGGCCTCGTCAAGCTCAATCGACCCAAGGCACTCAATGCGCTGAATGATCAGCTGATGGACGAGCTGGGCCATGCGCTGCTTGCATTTGACGCCGACGAGGGCATCGGTGCGATGGTGATCACGGGCA
>CAVRVM010000003.1:0-10112 GCA_963724605.1 uncultured beta proteobacterium | reverse complement strand
GAGGTCCGCGACAAGCCTTGCCAGGCGCTCGCGGGACATCCTCATGCTGCTCGCCCCTCACGCTGAGGGCCATGAGGACGATCAAACGCAAGCCGGCCGCGTTCCCAAGGCGATCGAAGACATCGCGGGGCAGCTGTTCCAGAGCAAGGCCAGCGTGGTCATGACCAACGTGGCCAGCGCGACCGAGCCGCTGCACCTGGCCGGCGTGCCGATCGAGCGCGTGATGTTCTGGGTGCCGCACCCCGGCACGGAGCTGGGCATGGGCATCAGCATCCTGAGCTACTGCGGCAGCGCCACGCTGGCCGTGATCGCCGACGCGCGACTCGTGCCTGACCCGGAAGCGATCACCCAGGAGTTCAGCCGCGAATTCGCGGCCATGCTCAAGGCGGTACGGGAGAAGCAGGAGGCCGCGGGCAAGGTGGCGAGCCGCGATGAGCCCGTGATCAGAAAGCGCGCGGGGCGGAAAGCGTCGGCCGCCACGCCAGCGAAACATGCGCGGCCGCGCCTGCGCGACGCTGTTTATGAAGCTCGCTCGCGGCTCGGTGGAGATGTGTCTGCAGGAGGTGTGCACTCTCCTCGCCATAGCGGACGAGTTCGGGATGATCGGAAGAGCTATCCGAGCGTTCGAAGTGTTGAACAACTGCAACATCGATATTTCGCCGGACATTAATTCCGGAGATCTCCTATCGCCGAGGGTATTGTGCTTCCGCTCAGGCGCGTTGACTGAACAAGCGGTCCTAGAAGACATCGCCCGACCGGAGGGCCACTCCCTTGAATTTAAGTCCTCCCTGCTGTTCGATCGGAAGAAGTTTCATGCCGTGGGCGCACCGACCGGTGTTGAAATGGCCCCCTTTAACTCTGAGGAGGTCTTGCACGCTTCACTTAAGACGATCGCTGCGTCTCTAAATTGCGACGGCGGTACTCTTTACATCGGAGTGGATGATGACGGAGGCGTCGCGGGGCTGGCGGTTGATTTCTCGTTATTTAAGTCAGACAAGGTGCCCGAAGACGAATGGGAGCTTCGACTTAAAAGCCATATCGTCGGCAAATTTAAGGACGGCAACACAATTAACGGATACGTTCGTGTTCAGTTCGCGACGGTCGATAACAAGTGTGTCGCAAAAGTAAGCGTTAGTCGTCGGTCTGCGATGACCTTCGTGCGAGACAAGACCGGAACCTTCACCTGCTATCGAAGACAAGGCAATCAGAGCGTGAAGGTCGAGATAACTGAAATCGAGGAGTTCATCGACAAGCGACGACAGGAAGCTAGCGCTCTATAGGAAACCAAGTAGTGAAGGCTTGGCCAGCTTCCCCAAATCGCCTCAAGGTCGTGGCCTGATCTGCGAGCAGGAGGGCTTGGGGCGTCATATCGCGCCCCGGGATCACGCGCAGCGAGCGCGGCTCGAGCAGGTGGCTGTCCTGGTAGATGAGCAGGATCTCTTCCTGATGCTGGTACATCACCTCGCACACCGCGTGCACGGCCGAGCGGATGCGCGCGGCCGGGTCGTGGCTGGACGCCAACGCCTTGCGCGTCTCTTCCTGGCACTCGGAGACGATGCGGTCGCACACTAAATAGAGAATGTCGTCCTTCGAGCGCACGTAGCTGTAGATCGTGCCCTGCGTCTTGCCGGCGGCGCGGCCGATGTCACGCACGGTGGCGTTGTGAAAGCCCTTCTCGATGAAGACGCGGATCGTTGGCGCTACGGAATGCCGGTAGCTACCTATGCAGTACTTGACCTCGTTCCAGTTTGAATAGCAGCATCGCCTGATAAGAAGGCCGACGCGGATCAGTCGGAAACTGAGGAGATCACGTGCTCAGGCTGGATGGCAAGGTCGCCCTGGTAACGGGCTGCGGCACGATCGGCGAGGGCTGGGGCAACGGCAAGGCGATCGCCGTTCTTCTTGCCCGCCAAGGCGCCAGTGTCTTCGGCTGCGACCTCGATCTCGCCGCCGCGCAGGCAACGCGCAAGCTGATCCAGGATGAAGGCGGCGTCGCCGAGGTCCAGGCCTGCGACGTGACGAAGGCGGCCGACGTCGCGTCGCTCGTCGATGCCTGCATGGCCCGCTTCGGCCGCATCGACATCCTGGTCAACAACGTCGGGCGCTCCGAACCGGGCGACCCGGTCACCATGGACGAAGCAGTCTGGGATGAGCAGCTGGACGTCAATGTGAAGGCCGCGTTCCTGATGTGCAAAAACGTGCTGCCGATCATGGAGCGCCAGGGAGGCGGTTCGGTGGTCAACATCTCCTCGATCGCCGGGCTGCGCTACATCGGAAAGCCGCAGGTCGCGTACGCGGCGGCGAAGGCGGCGCTGATGCAGATGACCCAGACCACCGCGGTGATCTATGCACCGAAGGGGATCCGGCTCAACAGCGTGGTCCCGGGCCTGATGTTCACGCCGCTGGTGAAGCGCCTCGCCGACAAGTACGCGCAGGGCGACTTCGACGGTTTTGTCGCGCACCGGCACCAGCAGGTGCCGATGGGGCGCATGGGCGACGCGTGGGACGTGGCGCACGCGGTGCTCTTCCTGGCCAGCGACGAAAGCAAATACATCACGGCGCAGCAGATCGTGGTCGATGGTGGCATCACGGCCGCCACGCGCTGATACGCGCACCGATTTCTAGCCTACTTCGCAGTCACCGTCAGCCTTACCTTGGTATCTGCAAAGCACCGAGGATGTCGAAGAGCTGCGTACAGGCATGCGGTCACAGTTTGTGACCTCATTGCTGGAACTTGAACACTCGGTAGGTTCGGCCGCCCAACTAAGCCAGCGTAGGCGTTGTTTTAGGAAAACAATTTAACCTAAAATAGCCGAGCCCACTGTTTTAGGTTCTTCAGGCCATGCTCCGTTCACCGCCAGGCCGTTACGTCGTCGTGTCTACTGCGGGCGAGCCTTTTCAGGCGTTCGTTCCGGCGCCGCTGCCGCCGCAACCTCCACTGGACTGGAGCCCGGCGCTGCGCAGGCGCTTCGACGATGCGCTGGTGGCGCTTGGGCGGCTGGACGCGGTGACGGCGCTCCTGCCGAACGCGAAGCTGCTCCTGTACAGCTTTGTGCGAAAGGAGGCAGTGCTCTCGAGTCAGATCGAAGGCACGAAGTCGACGCTCGCCGATTTGCTCCTCTATGAAATCGACGAAGAACCGGGCGTGCCGGTGGAGGATGCGCGGGAGGTAAGCCGTTACGTGGCGGCGCTGGAACGCGGCAAGAAGTTGCTGCGCTCGGGCCTGCCGATCTCGAACAGGCTCATGAGCGAAATCCATGGGGTACTGCTCGATCACCCGCGAGGACGGGGCAAAGCGCCAGGCGAGTTGCGCCGCTCGCAGGTCTGGATTGGCGGCACTCGGCCGGGCAACGCGGCGTTTGTGCCGCCGCCCGCAAGCGAGGTGAGCGATTCCCTCGCGGCGCTTGAGCGCTTCATCAACGACGAGCCGGAGTCGACCCCGCCTTTGATCAAAACGGCGCTCGCGCACGTGCAGTTCGAGACCATCCACCCCTTTCTGGACGGCAACGGCCGTATCGGACGCCTTCTCATCGTGCTGCAGCTCGTAGCCGATGGCGTACTGCACGAACCGCTCCTTTATCCGAGCCTGTTCTTCAATACGCATCGCGCGCTCTACTACGAGTTGCTGAACGAAGTTCGGCTGCGTGGCGACTGGGAGCGATGGCTTGAATTCTTCGCAGAAGCCATTGGCGTGACCGCGACGCAAGCGGTTTCGACCGCGCAGGCACTGCTCGATCTCGTGAACAAGGACCGCGACCGCATTGCCGGTCTTGGCCGTGCGGCTTCTTCGGCCCTGGCTGTGCATCAGGCGATGCAGAAACAGCCCCTCATGACGTCGGCCGCGCTCGTTAAGGCGAGTGGCCTCACCCCCGCCACCGTCAATAAGTCTCTCGGCCATCTCGTCGACCTAGGCATCGTGGCCGAGTTGACGCGTCGTCAGCGCGATCGGGTGTTCAGCTACCGGCGCTATGTGAAACTGCTCAATGCCGAGCTGCCACCGGTTTCGTCGGCGGTGGCCTAGCGACGCGATCAAGCAGCTTATCGTCAGCGTGTCGTAGGCTGGCCTGACTGCTTGGGCACAGAAGTGGCGTTGGACCCGTCGCTGTGGCGGCTCTCAACCTGCCGGCCGTTCATGCAGGGCTGGCTGGCGTAGATGATCTTGCCGTCCTCCTGGCAACGATAGACGCCGGGGGTCATCCGCTGGGAGGCCTCGAGCTTCAGGGCGGATGAGACCGGCGTCCGTTGGGCTGGCTCGACTACCGGCTCGGCGCTTTGGACCGGAGCGCGACTGGGCGTCTCCGCTGCCGGCGTCTTCTTGGCATCGCCGGAGGGAACGGAGAGGATCGACGCGCCGAGCTCAGCATGACAGCGACCGAGCCGCCGATGATGGCCACGAAGCCTACACAGATGACAATGTTTACGACGCGATCGCTCATACCCAAAGCGCCGGTGAGGTACCGATCGCTCAAAGGATAGGCACCGAACGCGCCGCCGTCGCGCGGAAAAGAGGGCCGAATGGGGCCGCTGTTCGAGGTCAGTCGTTGCCCCCTTCCGTGATCTACGCAGCGCGCGGTATCCGGCTCAACAGCGTGGTCCCAGGCCTGATGTTCACCCCGCTGGCCCCTTGAACAGCCCACGGCGGGAGTCGCTCCAAACGTGCGACTCTTGTCGCCAGAACTCGCGCGGGTGGCCAGAAAGCCAAACGGCCGCCAGCGCCAGCTGTTTCAGACTCGACCGCACCCCGCTACGCGGCGACCAGCTAGCCAGCCTCGACGTGCTTGACCTTCGCCAGGGCTTTCTTCCGCGCCTGCGCAACGTGCCACAGGTCGTACTCAGTCTGCTGTGCCAGCCAGAGCGTTGCACGGCCGCCGCGATCGACGCCAAGCCAGCGCTCAATGCGCAGGGCCATCTCTGGCGTGATCGCCGCGTGGCCATGTAGCACGCGCGACAGCGCGGCGCGCGTGACTCCAAGCTGGTCGGCCGCGGCGGTGACGCTGAGCCCGAGCGCCGGCAACACGTCGTCGCGCAGGGTGAGTCCGGGGTGCGGGGGGTTGTGCATCTGTGCCATGTTCTTGCCTCAGTGGTAATCCTGATAATCGACCAGGATCGCTGTATAGCTATGCTATACACGCTGTCAAGCGGGGGAATTGCCCCGAAGCCGGGCGCTATTTCAGGGCCATAGCCGCCTTCGGTGCATGTGCAGATGGCAGCATCGCATGACGAGGCCGAGCGTTGCATCGCTGAGCCGCTGCACGCATTGCCACTGCGGGGCCTCTCGCGCTTCGGCACAATCCCCGCATGCCAAAGAATTACGCGATGGGCGGCCGGGTGTCTTCGGCCCCTCCCGGCGGTGGTCCACCGCTGCCGCAGGCACAGCGCTGGCGCGAGCGGCTGGGCGCGTTGCGCAACCTGCCGCCGTTCCTGAAGCTCGTCTGGCAGACCAGCCCGGCGTTGACGCTCGGCTCGGGCGTGTTGCGCTTCCTGCGCGCGCTGTTGCCGGTGGTGACGCTCTACGTCGGCAAGCTGATCATCGACGAGGTGGTGTTGCTCGCCGGCGTGCCGTCGGCCAACGACACGCTGCGCGAGTGGTTCGCCAGCGGCGCGCTCGACCGCATCGGTTGGCTGCTTGCGCTCGAGTTCGCGCTGGCGGTCGCCTCGGACGTGTCGGGCCGCGTGGTTTCGCTGCTCGATTCGCTGCTGTCGGAGCGGTTCAGCAACGAGACCAGTTTGCGGCTGATGGAGCACGCCGCCACGCTCGACCTCGAGGACTTCGAGGACAGCGAGCTGCAGGACCGGCTTGAGCGCGCGCGGCGCCAGGCCGCCGGCCGCACCAGCCTGATCGGGCAACTCTTCAGCCAGGCGCAGGACGTGATCACCGTCGTCAGCTTCGCCGCCGGGCTGATCGTGTACGCGCCGTGGCTGATCGTGCTGCTCGCCATTGCACTGCTGCCGGCGTTCATCGGCGAGGCGCACTTCAACGCGCAAAGCTATTCGCTCAACTTCGCGCGCACGCCGGAGCGGCGCGAACTCGACTACGTGCGGCAGACCGGCGCGAGCGTCGAGACGGCCAAGGAAGTGAAGATCTTCGGCCTGAACCGGTTCCTGATCGACCGCTACCGCACGCTCGCCGAAAGCTTCTTCGCGGCCAACCGCCGCATTGCGATGCGGCGCGCGGGCTGGGGCAGCGTGCTGACCGCGATCGGCACGCTCGCCTACTACGTCGCCTACGCCTACATCGTGTGGCGCACGCTGCACGGCGATTTCACGATCGGCGACCTGACGTTCCTCGCCGGCTCGTTCCGCCGCCTGCGCAACCTGCTGGAAAGCCTGCTGATGGGTTTCTCGCAGGTCGCGGGCCAGGCGCTGTATCTGGACGATCTCTTTTCGTTCTTCGAGATCGAGCCGGAAATCGTGCAGCCGCCGAACCCGCGGCCGTTTCCGGTTCCGATCCAGCGCGGCTTCGTGTTCGAGAACGTGGGCTTTCGCTATCCGGGCGCCGAGCGCTGGGCCGTGCGCAACCTGACCTTCGAACTGCACGCCGGCGAAATCCTCGCGCTGGTGGGCGAAAACGGCGCCGGCAAGACCACGCTGGTCAAGCTGCTGGCGCGCCTGTACGACCCGGACGAAGGTCGCATCCTGCTCGACGGCCACGACCTGCGCGAATACGACCTGTTCGCGCTGCGCGCCAACATCGGCGTCATCTTCCAGGACTTCGTGCGCTACTACTTCAGTGCCGCCGACAACATCGCGGTCGGCCGCATCGAGGCGCGCGACGACCGCGAGCGCATCGTCGAGGCCGCCGAGCGCAGCCTGGCCGACGAAGTCATCGCCAAGCTGCCGCAGGGCTACGAGCAGGTGCTCGGCAAGCGGTTCCGGACCGGGGTCGACCTGTCAGGCGGCGAGTGGCAGAAGATTGCGATCGCGCGCGCCTACATGCGCGATGCGCAGCTGCTGATCCTCGACGAGCCGACCGCCGCGCTCGATGCGCGCGCCGAGTTCGAAGTGTTCGAGCGGTTCAAGGAACTCTCCCGCGGCAAGACCGTCGTGCTGATCTCGCACCGCTTTTCCAGCGTGCGCATGGCCGATCGCATCGTCGTGCTGGTCGACGGCCGCGTCGAGGCCGACGGCACGCACGACGAGCTGGTGCAACAGGACGGGCGCTACGCGGAACTGTTCGAACTGCAGGCGGCGGGGTATCGGTAGCGGTTGGGCGGCGAGAGAAAATGCCATGCGCGCGGCATGGGCTCAGCAGCTGTTTTCAGCTGCAAACCCAGCGAACCCGCCTCTGACGCGGTACAGGACAAGGCTTCAGGGCGAGATGGAAGATTGTGGCGAGAATCAATGTCGGCCAAACAGTGAGGAGAAAGCTCATGGACATGGACGTTTCCCGCCGCGAGTTGTTGATCCAGGGTGGCGTTGGGCTCGCACTGCTTAATGCGCCGTGGTTCGTGCAGGCGTTTCCGGCACGGCCAGGCGAAGAAGTCGTTCCATGGCTGGATCAGCCCGGAGCGAATCCGAGCGGCGGCGTGGTTGAGAACCTGCAGCCCTGGGAAAACCTCGCTACCTCTTTCATTACGCCCAACGACAAGTTCTTCCGTGTGTCTCACTACGACAAGCCGGTGATCGACGAAAAGAAATGGAATCTCGAGATCACAGGGCTTGTTAAGAAGCCGATGAACCTGACGCTCGCCGCGCTCAAGGCCCGGCCAAGACAGGAGGTCGTGTACACGATCGAATGCGGCGGCAATCATGGGTTCCCTTGGTTTACCACCGGCATTGGCACGGCCAAATGGGGCGGTACGCCGCTCGCGCCGCTGCTGAAGCAGGCAGGCGTGCTGGACCGCGGAATGGAAGTCGTCTTCTGGGGTGCCGATTCGGGTACCGAGGTGGTGCGCGATATGAAGCTTCCGCAGCACTTCGCGCGCAGCATGTCGCTCGCCGACGCGATGAACCCGAACAACCTGCTCTGCTACGAAATGAACGGCGCGGCGCTTCCGCAGCCGCACGGCGCTCCGGTGCGATTGATCGCACCGGGCTGGTATGGCATCGCCAACGTCAAGTGGCTGACCGGGATCGAAGTACGTGATACGCGTTTCATGGGGCGCTTCATGGCGCGCGACTACGTCACCATCCGCGAAGAACAGCACGGTGGGCAGACAGAAGCCGTCGAAACTTCGGTCGGCCGCACGTTGCTGAAATCTGCACCGGCCAAGGTCACGCGCAAGGACGGCCAGTACCGCATCGTCGGCGCCGCCTGGGGCGCTCCGATCTCGCGCGTCGAGGTGCAAGTCGACGGCGGGCCATGGCGGCAGGCGACCATCGACCGCAGCGACGCAGGGCAAATTCACGTGGACTTTCTGGTCGATCGATTGGCCGAACGCAGCACCGGGCGAACACACGATCACATCGCGCGCGGTGGATGCCCAGGGCAGCGTGCAGCCGGCGATGGACGATGCACGCATCGCCAAGAAGAAGACCTATTGGGAGAGCAACGGGCAGATCGCGCGTCAGATTCGCATCGCGTAGAACCGGTCGCGGCCCTGTGGCCGTCGCGCAAATAATGCGGATTCAGGCGACGGCTTTCCGCCGTCGACGCGGGCAGAGCTCGTGCACGGCATCGGGCAGCAGAAGGGCAATACGTGAGCTCGACGAATGGCAGGCCGCCCTGCTATTTCGAGTCTTCGCGGTCCTTCACTGAGCGAACTCCACCACCTGCCTCACCGCCTTCCCTTCTCGAAGAAGATCAAACCCGAGATTGATCTCCTCCAGCTTCAACCGCCCGCTCAGCAACTTGTCGACCGGCAACCGCCCCTGCCGATATAGCGCGATGTACCGCGGCAAATCGCGCACCGGCACGCAGGTGCCGATGTAGCTGCCCTTGATCGTGCGCTCCTCGGCGACCATGTTGACGTGCGGCATCTGCAGCGTGTGGGTCGGCGGCGGCAGGCCGGCCGAGATAGTGGTGCCGCCACGGCGCGTGATCTTGTAGGCGAGCTCCATCGCCTTAACCGAGCCCGCAAACTCCATCGCGAAATCGACGCCGCCGCGGGTGGCGGCTTTCACCTCGTCGACGATCGATTCGGAGCCCGCGTTGAAACAGTCAGTCGCGCCGAGGCCTTTCGCCAGTTGCAGCTTGTCGTCGGCGAGGTCGATCGCGACGATGCGGCTCGCGCCCGCGCACACCGCGCCGAGCACCGCGGCAAGCCCGACGCCACCCAGCCCGATCACCGCCGCGGTCTGCCCCATCGCGAGCTTCGCGGTGTTGACCACCGCGCCCACGCCAGTGAGCACCGCGCAGCCGAAAAGCGCCGCCTCCGCGAGCGGCAGTTCCGGATCGATCTTCACCAGCGAGCGGCGCGACACCGTCGCGTACTCGGCGAAGGCAGAGCAGCCCAGGTGGTGATACAGCGGCTGGCCGTTCCTGTGCAGTCGCAGCTGCCCGCTGAGCAGCGTGCCCGCCGTGTTGGCGACGGCGCCCGGCTCGCACAGCGCGGGCCGGCCTTCGGCGCACGGCGCGCAGTGGCCGCAGCTCGGCACGAAGACCATCACGACGTGGTCGCCGCGCTTGAGATCATCGACGCCATCACCGGTCGCTTCGACGATGCCGGCCGCTTCGTGGCCGAGCAGCATCGGCGTCGGCCGCGGCCGGTCGCCGTTGATCACCGAAAGGTCGGAGTGGCAAAGACCGGCGGCGGCGATCTTCACCAGCACCTCGCCCGGGCCCGGGGCGTCGAGCTCGACCGCCTCGATCGCCAGCGGCTTCGATTGCGCATAGGGCGTGGCCGCACCCATCGCGTGCAGCACAGCTCCGTGGATCTTCATTGCGTTCTCCTTATATGCGACCTGTTCGAGCCGGCCGCGCGTGACGGCGCCGCGGTCGATCAGGTGAACCGTGTCGAGCATGTCGCTCGAGTGCGCGAGGTCGGACTCGGACAGGATCACCGACAGGCCTTCGCGCTTCAGTCGCCCGATCACGTCGACTAGCCGCTGGCACAGCACCGGCGCCACGCCCTCGAACGGCTCGTCGAGCAGCAGTAGCCGCGTGCCGCACATCAGCGCTCGTGCCAGCGCGGCGAGCTTCTGCTGACCGCCGGACAGTTGTAGACCTTTTC
>CAVRVM010000002.1:0-57522 GCA_963724605.1 uncultured beta proteobacterium | reverse complement strand
TCGTGCAGCCGGAGGGTGACCGCGGCGACGGGTCGTGACGCGGCGAGGATCTGCTACGGCGATCGCGCTGACGTCATGGGCGGATAGAGTCACGGTATGCATGTCGAGATCAACGGCACGCGGCTCTGGTTCGATGTGGACGGTCCCGCGCTGGTGCCCGATGCTGAGCACATGCGCGAGCGGCCGACGGTCATCCTCGTCCACGGTGGGCCCGGCAGCTATGACCACTCGTATTTCAAGCCCCACTTTGAGCAGCTGACCGACGAAGCGCAGGTCGTCTATCTGGATCTGCGCGACCATGGCCGATCGGCCCGACACGACCCGGCAGGCTGGAGCTTCGAGGCGTGTGCCGACGACCTGCGGGCGTTCTGCGACGCTCTGGGCATCGTGCGGCCAGTGATATTCGGGCATTCGATGGGCGGGATCATCGCGATGCTGCACGAGGCACGCCATCCGGGCCGAGCGGGCGGACTGATCCTGCAATCGACGATGGCGCGATTCGACTCGAGCGGCTCGTTGCCGGCTTCCGCCGGTGCGCGGGCGACGACGTCGCCGCGCTCGCGCGACGCGATTACTCGGGTGACGCGGTGAGCGAGGCGGAGTGGGCGCGGATTTTCGCCGCGTTCGGACCACGCGTGCCGAGCGCGGAGCAACTCGCGCGCCGCATTCGCAATCCGCAGGTTGGATCGAGCGGAATGGAGTGCATGCGCCGGCTCGACGTAGCCGCGCAGCTGGGACGCATCGCATGTCCAACGCTGGTCTGTGTCGGCACGCTCGACCCGGTCACGCCGCCGGCCGCGTCGGATGAGATCCTCGCCGCGCTGCCTGTTGGCCTTGGGCACCTAGAAGTAATCGAAGGTGCGGGCCACTTTCCGTGGCTCGACCGTCCGGAGCTCTACTGGCCGATTCTGCGTTCGTTCGTGCGCGCGTCGGTCACGTCAGTGAGTTGCCCAACCTAGAATGGGGCAAGTGCAACAGGGAGGGCGGGACGATGAGCAAGGCCATCGAGAAGATCAAAGAAGAGTTTCTGGCGCTGCTGCCGCCGATGATTTTCTTTTTCGTCGCACTGCATATCGTCGCTATCGTCCGCCTGCTGATGACGCAGGGCACCGGCCTGGCGCCGAGCTCGACAGCTCAGATCGCGGTGGCGGCGCTCATCCTGGGCAAGGCCGTGCTGCTGGCGGACCTTTGGCCGGCGATCAACCGGTTTCCGCAGAAACCCCTCGCCTACAACATCGCCTGGAAGACGGCGATCTACTTCGTCGTCGCCACCGTCATCCATTACCTCGAGCGGCTGTTCGACTATGCAAGGGCGGCCGGTGGCATCGTCGCGGGCAACGAGAAGCTGGTGTCCGAGATCGTCTGGCCTCACTTCTGGGCCATCCAGATCGTTCTGATCGTTCTGATACTCAACTACTGCGTGATCCGCGAACTGAGCCGCGTGCTGGGCGAAGAGCGGATGATGGCGCTCTTCTTCGGGCGTCGAGCCAAGCCGCAGACCCGCGGCGAGACGACGGTCGGCGAGCCGTAGCGGTCGGACGGCAAGCCCCAGCGCTTGCCCGCCGCGACTTCCGAGACCGCCTGGAGGAGTCCGGTCGGGCAGTCGCGCGGCGGGCAAAGGGCAGTGAGTCGCATGCGACGGAACTGCATTCTTGCGGCATGGACTGCGCGTGAGACGGATTGAAGTGTGTAAACGGCACGTGAACGCGACGAAAGCGCTGTTGCAGTTCATTCCGCGAATCCTGCGGACTGTCGCAATCCGCTCGAAACGGTGCACGCGCTTGCCTACCGTGCCGCCATCGAGACACAAACACCGCCGCACGAAAGGACCACGCCATGTATGCCACCGATGCCGTTTCAGTCGCCACCAAGCTCACCGCCTTCGTCGTCGCCGTCATCACCAGCGCGATCGTTCTCGGTAGCACTATTGCCGGCATGCAACCGCGCGAAGATGCATTCCAAAACGTGGCGTCGCTCGAACGCGTGACCGTCACCGCCACGCGGACCAACTGAGGAGTTGCGCCGGACCCGCGGCGCCCCGCGCCGAGGGCCACAACGACGAAAGCCCGGCTTCGGCCGGGTTTTTCTTTTGGCTAGCGATTTCATCGGGTTCGTGAAAGTACCTGAGCGAAAAGATGAAGGAGAAGCTGCCGTCGCCGGAACTTCAGCTCAAACCCTTGACAAGCGACCGATCGGTCGCTAATGTGCGAACCATGCAACGAGGTGAAGAAGCCAGGCTCGCGTTGATCGACGCGGCGATGAGGGAAGCCAGCCGGATCGGCGTGGCCGGGCTCACGCTGGCGCCGGTGGCCGAGCGCGCCGGATGGTCCAAAAGCGGGCTGCTGCGGCATTTCCCGACCAAGGAGGCGCTGCAACTGGCGGTCGTTCATCGCACTACGGATCTATTCCGCGAGCGCGTGCTGCTACCGGCGCTGTCGGCCCCAGCCGGCATCCCGCGGCTGCGCGCGATCTTCCGCAACCAGCTCGGCTGGATCAGTAACTCGGGACTCGGCGGCGGCTGCCCGCTAAGCGCCGCGCGGCTGGAGTTCGATGACCAGCCGGGCGAGGTGCGCGACGCTCTTGCATACAGCTGGAACGAGTGGCTTGCTTACCTCGAGCGTCAGGCGACAAAGGCGATCGAGCTGAAACAGCTCACCACGCCGCTAACGCCCCGGCAGGTTGTGATGGCGGTGTGCGGCCTCGCAGCGGCCGCCGACACCATGACGCGCCTGCTCGGCCAGCGCGACGCGATCCGCGACGCCGAGCACGCGTTCGATCAACTCTTCCCCCCCACGTCCCACTGAAGCCCGCAGGAGGTCCTCCCATGCTTGCGCATACCCTAAAAGAGACCGGTCGGTCGCTATTGTTCTCGGCCGGGCGTGCCGGCATCCGCGTCGGATCCATGGTCACGCCCGAGCGCACGGCACGCCACGTCGCGCGCCGCTTCTTCACGACCGAGCGCGCCGCTTCCGAGCGCCGCCGCTTCATGGCCGAGCCGCCGCGCAGCGAAACCCTGCAGCTTGAAGACGGGCCGGTGGTTGCCTATCACTGGGGCAACACCAGGTATGCGCCCACCGTGCTCCTGGTCCATGGGTGGAACGGCTGGGCTCAGCAGCTCGAGCGGTTCGTCGAGCCGCTGCGTGCCTCGGGCTACGCGGTGCTGGCGTTCGATCATGTCGCGCATGGCGAGAGCCCCGGGCAACAGGCTTCACTGCCGGTGATGATTCGCAGCGTTCAGTCGATGCTGAACCGATTGCGGCATCCGGCCGGTGCGATCGCGCATTCGCTGGGCGCGGCGGCGGTTGCCGGCGTACTCGCGCGCGACGTCGCGGCCGTCCCGGCCGCGGTGCTGATCGCACCGCCGACCGATCCGCGTCCGTACCTGCGCTGGATTGCACGCGGACTCGGAGCCCCCGACACACTGCTCGACGCCGTGCAGCGCGAAGCCGGAGTGGCCGCCGGCGTGCCGCTTGAGGACCTGGTTGCCGATCAGGAGTTCGCGCGTCGCATCCACACGCCGCTGCTGATCGTGCACGACGTTGCCGACAACGAAGTACCGATCGCCAACGGGCAGATCTACGCGAACGCGCCGCGCGCTCGGATGCTGGTGACGGATGGGCTAGGCCACCGCCGGGTGCTGCGTGACCTGCATGTGCTCGACGCTTCAGTTCGCTTCATCGCCGAGCGGCGCGACAGTGCGCCGCTGCAGATCGCTGCTGCGGCGGCACCAGCCCATCCGAAGGCCGCAGGCCGCGAGCATCGCGAAATGCTCACCGATGTAGGCGCGATGGCCTGACGAGCATTAGGTCGTCTTGCAACTCGGCTCCGCTCCGGAGCGGCCGCGCGCTCCGCCGAATGACAACGGCGCTGCCCCTCCCTGCCCTCCGTCCGAGAGGGAGGGGCAAACCAAAGTCGCTAAATCGGCGCCGTTCGCTCCGAGAGCCACTGCGCGGCCGCGCCACTGACATGCGGACCGACGCGCCGGCGGACTTCGTCGTGGTAGGCATTGAGCCAGGCGATCTCGTCGGGGCGCAGCAGCGCGCGTCGATGCAGCGGCGTGTCGATCGGGCACAGCGTCAGCGTCTCGAACGCGCAGGAACTCGCCGAACTCGCTCCGAGGTCGCCGCCGGCACGTTGAGCACCAGGTTCTCGATCCGCACGCCCCACTGGCCGGGCCGGTACACGCCGGGCTCGATCGAGGTGATCATGCCCGGCTCCATCGCCATCTGCGGCTCGGGCCGAGATGCGGCTGATGCTCTGCGGGCCCTCGTGCACGTTGAGGAAGTAGCCGACGCCGTGGCCGGTGCCGTGGCCGTAGTCGAGGCCCTGCTGCCCAGAGCGGCGCGCGCGCGATCGCGTCGAGCATCGGCCAGCGTGCCGCGCGGGAAGCGCGCTCGGACAGCGCGATCATGCCCTTGAGCACCAGCGTGTAGTCGCGCCGCTGCGCGGCGCTGACGCGGCCGATCGGCCACACGCGCGTGATGTCGGTGGTGCCGCCCAGGTACTGCGCGCCCGAGTCGATCAGCAGCAGGCCGTCGCCTCTCCGATCATGGCGTGCGACTCCGCGGTGGCGCGGTAGTGCGGCATCGCGCCGTTGGCGTTGAAGGCGGCGATGGTGCAGAAGCTCAGGCCGACGAAGCCGGGCCGCCGCGCGCGCGCGCGGTGAGCTTTCGTCGATCGTCAGTTCGGTGATGCGCTCGCCGCCGCCAGCGCCGCCTCGAACCAGGCGTAGAACTCGCACATCGCGGCGCCGTCCTGGTCCATCGCCTGCGCGCATGTGCGCGCCTCGGCTGTCGTCTTGCGGCTCTTGACCAGCGTGCTCGGATTGATCGCCTCGATCACGCGCGCCGGCCGGCACGCGCTGCGCGCAAGCCGAGCGTGATGCGGCGCGGGTCGATCAGCAGCGTCGCGGCCGGCGGCAGCGCCGCCAGCGCGGCGGCCGCCTGCGTATACGGCGCGAGCTGATGCCGTCGGCCGCCAGCCGCGCGCGCGAGCGCGGCTTCGATCTTGCCGGCGCCGACGAACAGCGTGGCGCTGTCGCGCATCGATCAGCAGGTGCGCCAGGAACACCGGGTTGTAGCCGACGTCGGCGCCGCGCAGATTGGTGAGCCACGCGATGTCGTCGACGGTCGAGATGAAGTGGTGCGTCGCGCCGGCCTCGCGCATCGCCTCGCGCACGCGTCGCGAGCTTGCCGGCGCGCGCCGCGGCGCCTGCGGCGCCGGTGCTCGTAGACCGGCGCGCTCGGCAGCGCGGGGCGCTCGGGCCAGATCTCGGCCAGCAGGTCGAGATCGGTGCGCAGCCGCGATGCCTGCCCTGTCGAGCGCGGCCTCGAGCGCTGCGCCGCCGGCGAGGCCGAGCACCTCGCCGTCGACCGCCACCGTCTCGCCGCGCGGCAGCGTGCTCGGCAAGCCAGTCGATGTGCGCAGTGGCCGCGCCGGTCGGGATCTTCACCAGGTCGATGCCGCTGCCGGCGAGTTCGCCCTCGGCCTGCACCCAGTAGCGGCTGTCGGCGAACAGCGCCGGCTGTTCGAGCGTGACGACCAGCGTGCCCATCGAGCCGGTGAAGCCCGACGCCCACTGCCGGCCCTGCCAGCGCTCGGGCAGGTACTCGGACAGGTGCGGATCGCTCGAAGGGATGATGACGGCTGCGAGTCCGTTGCGCGCCATCGCCTGACGCAGGCTGGCAATGCGGGCGCGCACCGTGGTGCGGCGAGATTCGAGGGTGTCCATGATCGGGGCGGGGCGGAGGTTGCCGAAGTGTAGAGCCCCGCCTGCCGGAATCGCCGCCATGCCCTCGGTGGCGGCGGGCTTTTTCGGACGAGGAGGTTCAGCGCGGTGGCTGCAGCAGCGCACCGATTTTCGCGTGCACTAGGTTGATCGCCTTCAGCGGCCGCAACAAGACCTTGAAGTCGACGATGCGGTCGGCGTCGTTCCAGCGGATGAGGTCGATCCCGTTGATCTCGATCGAATCGACCACGACAACAAATTCGAGCGCGGCTTCGCGCTCGCCGATGATCTCCCGTACGTATCGGAACGTCTCGTTACCGAGCACCATCAAGGCAGCCGCGAGGTACATCGTCGTCAGCGGCCGCCCGCGCTGCGGCGTATGCACCACCGGCGAGTGGAACACTACGTCGTCTGCCAACAGCTGATCCAGTGCATCGACGTCGCGCTCACGCACAATCCGATGCCACTCCTCACACGCTTTGCTCACGGCACTCATCCTGATCGAAAAATGCGATTTCAGCGCGGGTTCGCCGTCGCGGCCCGCCAGCGGGTCCACCCCGGGATGCGCCTCTCCATCACGCGGGCCACGTTGTCACTCGCGTGTTGCAGCGTGTCCGGCGTCAGCGGTGGCGCCGGTGCGCCGGAGGCGACGATCTGCGCGTCCAGTGATGCCGAGGCAATCGAGCGCGTGAACACGGCGTAGACGTCGGTGCGATTGGTCGTGCTGCCGCTGGTGCGCACATAGACCGGGATGAATACGTTGCCGGCGGCAACCAGTCCCTGGTAGTCGCCGAGAAAATAGCCGGCGGACTGCGGCGCCGTGATCGAGGTCGAAGGTGGGTGTCAGCCCACCTCGTTCCAGCTCACGCCGTCGAGCGACCGTGCCAACATCAGATCGGTCGGCAGCGTGGCGGCGTCGGCCGTGTTGCTGCGCAGATCGTAGTAGCTGATGCCTATCGTGCCGTCGGGGCGCACGTGGATCGACGGCGTGAAGGCCGGCACCGTGCGTGCGCTGTTGACCTGGGCCGGCGCGCTCCAGGTCAATCCGCCGTCGGTCGAGCGAGACAGCGCGATGCCGTCGACCGCTCCGCCGCTGAAGCGCGCGTCCTGCCAGACGACCAGTAGCTGCCCATTCGGTGCGACGGCGATCTCGGCAGATGCGCTGCCGTCGCGGATCGGCAGTTCGTCGCCGGATCGCGCGCGCCGACCGCCAGCAGATCGGCCACCTTGATAGGGGTCGACCAGCTCGCGCCCTGGTCGGTCGAGCGGATCAAGTGGATCGACGCGACCGTCGTGTTGTTCGCGCCGGAATCGATGCGCGTGAAGACGTTGATCAGCGTCCCGTTGGGCAGCACCGACGACCTGGTTGCCGATCGTCTGCGACTGTGGCCCGGGGTCGTAGATCACTGCGGCCGCTTCCCACGTCGCGCCGGCGTCGGTCGTGCGCGCCAGCATGCTGGGGCCGCCGCCGGCGAGCGCCAGCCGATCCCACACCGCATACACGTAGCGCGCGTCGGTCGGATCGGCAGTGATGGTGTTCTTGTCGTTGAAAAACGTGCTGCCGCTGATGATCAGCGATGTGGTTGCGCCCCAGGTTCGACCGCCATCCGTCGAACGCGCGACCAGCATCGCGCTGGTCGATCCGGGCTGCAGGGAGGCGCCCTCGAACGCGAGCGCCATCTGATAGACGCTGCTGTTCGGAGAAAACGTCAGCCATGGATCGGTTGCGCGTCCATAGTCGCCACCGTTGCTGGCGTTGCCACCGCCGCAGCGCGAGAACGGCGAACATCGTCCGCGTCCAGGTCACGCCGCCGTCGAACGTGGCCGCCGAGACGACGCCGCTGGCGCCGCCGACCGACCAGCGATCCTGCTGCCAGTTGATCACCAGGTTGTTGGGATCGACCGGGTTGATGGCGACGTGCGGCTCGACTTCGGCGTTGCGGTATTCGGTGCCGCCGGTGGTGCCCGAGCAGCCTGCGACGAACGGTGTCTCTGCGGAAACGCGAATTCCGGGATCGGCCAGCAGCGGCGGCAGCGGCACGGCAGGCGGCGCCGGCGTGGGCATGGGTGCAGGCGTGGGCGCAGGGGCGGGCGCGGGCGCATCCGAGCCGCCACCGCACCCAGTGAGTGCGGCCGTGAGCGACATCGCACTTGCCAGCAGCACCCTGCGTGAGCTCATTCGCCGCTCCGCGAATAGGAAGACCGGATTGTGCTTGCGGGCATCAGCTTGGCGACGCGATTGCACCTGACCGCGTCAAGGGAACGGGCCTTGCCCCTTTTCAGATGGCGCACTGTGTTGGCCGCTGTGCGCTCATTCTTCGCATCGCAACAAGGAGGTCTTTCCATGACAGCAACTTTGTCACGCGTCGTTGCGGCTGGCCTTGCGGCGGGCCTAGCATTCGTGGCGGCAACTGTTTCGGCGCAGGCCGTGCTACCGCCGCCGCCATCCGGGCCGCCGTCAGTCGTGCTGCCCCTTGCCGCCGAGTGTGCCGCCAATTCCGCCGAGTATGCCGCCACCGCCGCCGGAGCCAATTCCGCCGCAGCGTACTGCCACCGCCGGGTGTCCGACCGATCGGTCCGGGCCCATCGCTGAAACTGCCGGGGCCACCGACGATCGAGCAGCAGAACGGCAGTTCGTTTTCTGAGCGGCGGTGTCAGCCTCGAGGAGCGCGATCAAATGCGCAGTACCGCCTCAGGCTTCCACTTGCGGCTGATGTTCTCCGGCGCACGCAGTGGGGAACTGATCGCCGGCGTCGAAACGACAATCCACGACTCGCGCGGCCGCGAGGTGCTGAGGCTGCCGGCGGTGGGTCCGATCGTTTACGCCGAATTGCCGTCCGGGACCTACACAATCGTCGCCAGCCATCGTGGTCAGATCCAACGCCGGACCATCACCGTGAACGACGGACGAATGGCCGACGCACATTTGACCTGGCCGGATAGCCCGCAGGGCACGTCCTGAGTCAGCTTCGCCCCAGAACGGGGCGTGCCGTATGGCACGCCCCGTTTCATTGCACGATTGACGAGCAGCGGGCCGCGCTTCTGTTGCGTACCGCGATCGCGGGGGCGAAAGTGGACTTTCGGTCGAGTCCTCGATTGCGGGCGCGCACCGTTGATATGAGTCAACGGCTGCTTCGCCGGTCTGCGTAGTGTGCACTTCAAGCTTTCTTTCTCGCGCGGCGCCGCAAGGGAGGGGCGCATCGGGTACGCTGGCGCGGTTCCCGATACGTTTTGCGGCCGCCGCACTTTTCTTTCCTGCATGCCATCCGAGCTGATACGCAAGGCCAAGGTGTCATCCTTGGCCGGAGCTGATGCGACTGTCTCTTGCCCGGCTCGCCGATGGTGTCTGCGACCATTGCGGCGATTCGCTCGCGGGTCTCAAGGTCGTTCAGCGTCAACTCGGGGCGTCGCTGCGGCCATACTGCTGCAACGGCTGCGCGTTCATCGCCGAGCAGCTCTTCCTGGCGCAGGCCAGTGCACGTGATCGCGAGGCCCTGACCCTCGGTCCTGGCGCCCGCGTCCGACTCATCCGCCGCTGCACGCGGCCAAGGGCAAGCAGGCACGCATCGACGTGCGCGGCATGGTGTGCGCCGCGTGCGGACTCCTGATCGAGCATCGTCTGCGACGCCTGCCGGGCGTGGCGCAGGCACATGTCGACTTCATGGCCCAGCGCGCATTCGTGGCATACGACGACAAGCTGGTGGTGCGCGACGATCTGCTGCGCGAAATTCAGCGTGCAGGTTATCAGACCGGAAATGCGGCGGACGACGAGCGTCGCACCGCCCGCATCGAACTGCTGCGCGTGCTGATCGCCTGGCTGATGATGATGCAGGTGATGATGCTCGCGGTGCCGTTGTATCTCGCGGCGCCCGGTGACGTGCCGCCGGACATCGAACAGCTGATGCGCATCGCCAGCCTGATCCTCACGTTGCCGGTGATGCTCTTCAGCGCGCAACCGCTGTACCGCGCGGCCTGGAGCCAGCTGAGTATCGGCAGCATCGGCATGGACGTACCGGTGGTGATCGGCGTCGGTGCCGCGTTCGGCGCGAGCGCGTTGGCAACGGTGCTGTCGCGTGGCAACGTGTACTTCGACTCGGTCACGATGTTCGTTGCACTGGTGCTGGGCACGCGCTGGCTGCTGGCCCGCGGCCTGGCCGCCGCACGCGAGCACATCGACAACGCGCGCCGGCAGGCGGTGCTGACGGCGCAGCGGCTGGTCGCATTTCCCTCCTCGCTCGCGACCGAAAGTGTCGGTGCCGAACGACTGCGGGTGGGGGATCGTGTGCTGGTGCCTCCGGGCGAGACCGTGCCGGCGGACGGCGTCGTCGTGCATGGGCGCACGAGCTGTTCACAAGCCTGGCTGACAGGCGAGTCGACGCCGATCGAGAAGACGGCTGGCGCGCCGGTGCTTGCCGGCTCGGTCAACCTCGACCAGCCGATGGTGATCGAGGTCACGCGCCGCGGCGAGGCGACAACGTTGGCCGCCCTGCAGCGACTGGTCGACGAGGCCGGCCGCGAACGGCCGCGCGTGGTCGAGCTGGCCAACCGCGTGGCCGGGTATTTCCTGTGGGCTGTGCTGGCCATCACGGTTGTAACGGTCGCCGGCTGGTGGCTGGTCGATCCCGCGCAGGCGTTGCCGAATGCGATCGCGGTACTCGTGGCGACGTGCCCGTGCGCATTGTCGCTGGCCGCGCCGGCTGCATTTTCGGCGGCCCAGTCTGCGCTCGCTGAGCGGCGCGTGTTACTCGCCCGTACCGCTGCGCTCGAGTCGCTGGCCGAGGTCGACGTACTCGCATGTGACAAGACCGGGACCCTGACGACCGGAAACCCCGCACTCATCAAACAGCTGCTGCTGCGCGAGGCCGAACCCGACCGCATGCTCGCCATCGCGGCGGCCATGGAGACGATGTCGACCCATCCCTATGCGCGCGCGTTGCTGCGGGCGGCGCAGGCCTTGCCCGATCCGCTGCCTGCCGTTGCGGATGGACGTGTCGAAGCGTCTGCGGGGATCGAAGCGATGGTGCACGGCCAGCGCTACCGCCTGGGCAAAATCGAGTTCGCGCTGCCGGAGAAGTTGGCCTCGATGCGCGGCGGCGTGGCCAGCATCGTCGGCGGCGAAGGGCTGGCCGCTGCCAGTTACGTCGTGCTGTCGGATGAAGCCGGTCCACTTTCCGTCTTCGTGTTCGGCGAGCAACTGCGCGAGGACGCGCACCAGATGGTCGATGCCGCCGCCGATCGAGGCGTTGAAGTGGTCGTGCTCTCCGGCGACCGTCGTGAGCCGGTACAGGCCGTTGCACGGGCGCTGGGCGTGGAGCGTGCGTTCGCGCACCAGACACCGGACAGCAAGCGCAGCTGGGTCGCGGGGCAGCAAGGTGCTGGCCATCGTGTCGCGATGCTCGGCGACGGACTCAACGATGCCCCGGTGATTGCACAGGCCGACGTCTCCATCGCACTGGCCGGCGGGTCGATGCTGGCGCAAGCCCGCGCCGACTTCATCGTGCTGCACTCACGCCTGGCCGATGTCGAGTTCGCACTGGCGGCGGCACATCGTGCGCGGCGCATCGTGCGACAGAACCTCGTCTGGGCCTTCGCCTACAACGTCGTCATCATCCCGCTCGCCGCGTTCGGCTTCGTGTCGCCGGCAGCGGCTGCCGCGGGCATGGCCGCGAGTTCGCTCGCGGTCGTCGCCAACGCGTTGCGTGCGAAACGGGTCGTGACGGGCGGCGCGCATCCGCGCTGAACGGCGGATGGATTCCCTCTACCTGCTGATTCCGCTGTCGGTGGTGCTCGCGCTGGCGATTGCCGGCGTGCTGGTCTGGGCCGTCGTATCCGGACAGTTCGAGCGGCTGGACGAAGTCGGCGATCGAGTGCTGCGCGAACAGCCCGATGCCGCGGACGGCCACGAAGGCGGCGGCACAACGGGCGCGCAAAAGAGAAACTGACCGACGACGTCGCCGGCGTGCGCCGCGACCTGCAGGCCTGCCAACGCGCACAACTGCGGTGCGAATTGTCGCCTCCACTACACTGCGGCCCGGTCGTTGGGTCGCGCTTGACTTGAGTCAACCGGACTGCGGTGGCCGCTTTTTAGCATGCGCTCCGGGAATCGGAGCACGCGTACGTCTCGGGCGTGCCAGTCGAAAAACGGGGAATCCGATCAACAACGCCAGCCCGCGCATGGGCCAGAATGCGCGGTGGCACATGTCCTACTGCACGAGGTACACATGAACTCAGCCGATGTTACCGGCACCTACAACTACAAGGTCGTGCGGCAATTTTCCGTGATGACGGTCGTGTGGGGCATTGTCGGCATGCTGGTCGGCGTCATCATCGCCGCACAGATGGCGTGGCCCGAGCTCAATTTCGGGGTGCCGTGGCTCAGCTTCGGACGCCTGCGGCCGCTGCACACGAACGCGGTGATCTTCGCGTTCGGCGGTTGCGGGCTGTTCGCCACCAGCTATTACGTTGTGCAGCGTACATCTCAGGCGCGGCTGTGGGGCGGCCCGCTGGTCCCCTTCACGTTCTGGGGCTGGCAGCTCGTCATCGTGGCGGCGGCAATCACGCTGCCGCTCGGCATCACGACCTCCAAGGAATATGCGGAGCTCGAGTGGCCGATCGACATCCTGATCACGCTGGTCTGGGTCGCCTATGCGGTTGTGTTCTTCGGCACGATCGTCAAGCGCAAGGTCAAGCACATTTACGTCGCCAACTGGTTCTTCGGCGCCTTCATCCTCACCATCGCGGTATTGCACGTGGTGAACAGCGCCGAGGTGCCGGCGGGCCTGTGGAAGTCGTATCCGGTCTATTCCGGGGCCACCGATGCGATGGTGCAGTGGTGGTACGGCCACAACGCGGTGGGCTTCTTCCTGACCGCGGGCTTCCTCGGGATCATGTACTACTTCGTTCCGAAGGCGGCGGGTCGTCCGGTCTACTCGTATCGCCTGTCGGTGGTGCACTTCTGGGCGCTGATCTTCACCTACATGTGGGCCGGCCCGCACCATCTGCACTACACGGCGCTGCCCGACTGGGCGCAGTCGCTCGGCATGATCTTCTCGCTGATCCTGCTGGCGCCGTCCTGGGGCGGCATGATCAACGGCATCATGACGCTCTCGGGTGCGTGGCACAAACTGCGTGACGACCCGATCCTCAAGTTCCTGATCGTCTCGCTGTCGTTCTACGGCATGTCGACCTTCGAAGGGCCGATGATGTCGATCAAGACCGTCAATGCGCTCAGTCCATTACACGGACTGGACGATCGGCCACGTGCACTCGGGTGCGCTGGGCTGGGTCGGCCTGGTGACGATCGGCGCGATCTACTACCTGCTGCCGCGTTTGTACGGCCGCACCGAGATGGCGAACATGCAGCTCGTGACGACGCACTTCTGGGTCGCGACCATCGGCATCGTGCTCTACATCGCCGCGATGTGGATCGCCGGCGTGATGCAGGGGCTGATGTGGCGCGCTGTCAACGACGACGGCACGCTGACCTACACCTTTATCGAGAGCGTGAAGTCGACCTATCCGTTCTACGTGATCCGGCTGATCGGCGGGCTTCTGTATCTCGGCGGCATGTTCCTGATGGCGTGGAATACCTACAAGACGATCGCCGTCGGCAAGTCCGTCGATGCGCCAATCCCCGTCGCCGTCGCGCACGCCTGAGGCCGAACGCAGAGGACAAGAGGAACCACGATGAAACTCACGCATGACAAGATCGAGCAGAGCGTCCCGCTGCTGATCGTCCTCGTCATCCTGATCATTGCTGTCGGCGGACTGGTCGAGATCGTGCCGCTGTACTTCCAGCGCGACGTGACGCAGCCGGTCAAGGGCATCAAACCATACGAGCCGCTGCGGCTCGCCGGACGCGACATCTACATCCGCGAGGGCTGCTACAACTGCCACTCGCAGATGATCCGCCCGTTCCGCGCCGAGACGCTGCGCTACGGCCATTACTCGGTGGCCGGCGAGTTCGTCTACGACCATCCGTTCCAGTGGGGCAGCAAGCGCACCGGTCCCGACCTCGCACGTGTCGGTGCCCGCTACTCGGACGACTGGCACCGCATCCATTTCAACAACCCGCGCGACGTGGTGCCCGAGTCGAACATGCCGGCGTATCCGTGGTTCTCGAAGACCAGGCTCGACGCCTCCGACATCCAGGTGCGCATGAAGGCGCTGCGCACCGTCGGCGTGCCCTACAGCGATGACGACATCGCCAAGGCGCCGGAGGCGGTCAAGGGCAAGAGCGAACTCGACGCGGTGATCGCCTACCTGCAGGGGCTGGGCGTCGAACTCAAGGGCCTGCGCTGAACGCCATGGACCTGAACGACGTGCGCGCCGTGCTGGTCGTGCTGGGATTCATCGGCTTCATCGCCATCGTGGTGTGGGCCTACAGCAGGAGCGCGCGCAAGGGATTCAAGGAAGCATCCGAACTGCCGTTCGCGGACGAAGACAAAGCGAAACGCAGCGAAGAACAGGGGAAGAACAAATGAGCGACATCGGGGCGAGCCAGTTCTACAGCGCCTTTTGGGATTACTACATCGCGATCATCACGATCGTGTCGGTGGCCGGCTGCGCCGTGCTCCTGTGGGTCCAGAGCCGCCGCACAGTCAAAGCCCAGGTCGATGCAAAGGGCGAGATCCAGACCACCGGCCATGTCTGGGACGGCGACCTGCAGGAGTTCCACAACCCGATGCCGCGGTGGTGGATCTGGCTCTTCTACATTACCGTGATCTTTTCGGTGGTCTATCTGATCCTCTACCCGGGCCTTGGCACACAGTGGCAGGGCGTGTTGAAGTGGACTCAGATCGGCCAGTACCAGGGCGAGGTCAAGACCGCGGATGCCCGCTTCGGCCCGATCTTCGCGGCGTACGCTGCACAGCCGATCGAACAGGTGGCGGCGGACCCCAAGGCCAGGCAGATGGGTGAGCGCATCTTCCTCAACAACTGCTCGCAGTGCCACGGCTCGGACGCGCGCGGCTCGCGCGGCTTCCCGAATTTATCCGACGGTGACTGGCTCTATGGTGGCGCACCGGCGACGATCGTCATGACGGTGACCGATGGACGCAACGGCGTGATGCCGCCGATGGGCGCAGCTGTCGGTGGCAAGGCCGACGTCGACGACGTGGCGAACTACGTGCTGTCGCTGTCCGATTCGGCGCACGATTCCGTGAAAGCCGTGCGCGGCAAGGCCAAGTTCGACACGATCTGCGCGGCCTGTCATGGCGCCGACGGCAAAGGCAATCCGGCGCTCGGTGCCGTCAACCTGACCGACAAGGTCTGGCTCTACGGAGGTAGCGTGACCGACGATCTCGGAGACGATCAACGGCGGTCGCAACAACGTCATGCCAAGCTTCAAGAGCATCTTGACCGGCCCCGAGATCCACCTGGTGGCGGCGTATGTATGGTCGCTGTCCAACAGCGGCAAGTCGACAGCAGCCGCGCCGGCTGCCGCTCCTGCCAAATAGGAGACTCAGGATTGAACTCGGCGCTCTGCCAGGGCGCCGCGTTGGATTTTGCAGGGCAGTAACCCCATGGCACAATGCGGTCGAACTCAAGCGCGACGCGACGCCCCCTCCGGTCGGCGTGACGAAGGCAGGTGCGCAGGTCGAGCCGCGCGAGATCGAGATCCAGCTGTATGCCAAGCGCGAGGAAATCTATCCGCGCCAGCGCATCGGCGACTCCCTCGGCGTGTTCCAGAAGTGGCGCTGGGCCACGGTGTGGGTCACGCAGATCGTCTTCTACGGTTTGCCGTGGCTGCCGTGGAACGGCCGCCAGGCGCTGCTGTTCGACCTCGCCGCACGCAAGTTCTACATCTTCGGCATGGTGCTATGGCCGCAGGACATCATCTACCTGACGGCAATCCTGATCATTGCGGCGCTGTCGCTGTTCCTTTTTACCGCGGTCGGTGGCCGCTTGTGGTGCGGCTACGCGTGCCCGCAGACGGTCTACACCGAAATCTTCATGTGGATCGAGCGGCACATCGAGGGCGATCGTGCCAAGCGCATGAGGCTCGACAAGGAGCCGATGTCGGGACGCAAGTTCGCCGCTGAAAGCCGCCAAGCACAGTGCGTGGATCGCGTTGTCGCTCTGGACAGGCTTTACCTTCGTCGGTTACTTCACCCCGATCCGCGAACTGACCGTCGAGGTCGCCACTTTCACCGCCGGCGGCTGGTCGGTGTTCTGGATCCTGTTCTATGGTTTCGCGACTTACGGCAACGCGGGCTGGATGCGTGAGCAGGTCTGCAAGTACATGTGTCCGTATGCGCGCTTCCAGAGCGCGATGTTCGATCCGGACACGCTGATCGTGACCTACGACCGCGAGCGCGGCGAACCGCGGGGCGCCGGCAGCAAGAAGTCGTCGCGGACCGAGCAGGGCCTCGGCGATTGTGTCGCGTGCAAGCTGTGCGTGCAGGTCTGTCCGACCGGAATCGATATCCGCGACGGACTGCAGTACGAATGCATTGGCTGCGCCGAATGCATCGACGCCTGCAATTACGTCATGGACAAGGTCGGCCTGCCGAAAGGCCTGATCCGGCTACTCGACCGAACGGGCCCTGACGGAGCACTACGCAGCGAAAGGCATCTGGGGCCATGTGCTGCGGCCGCGCGTGCTTGTCTATGCCGGCATACTCGCACTCGTCTCGGCCGCGCTCGTCGTGGCGGTCGCCGTGCGGGTCCCGCTCAAGGTGGATGTCATCCGTGACCGTGGCGCCCTGGCGCGCGAAGTCGAGGATGGACGCATCGAGAACACGTTCCGGCTGCAGGTGATGAACACCAGCGAACGGCTCAGTGGTCTTCGTCTCTTAGCGCGACCGGCCTGCCGGGTCTGGCGATCGATTCCGAGCCCACCTTCGATCTTCCGGGCGCCACGACGCGACCCGTCCTCGTACGCCTGCGGGCCCGGGCAGAGGACATCCCGCCGGGGTCGAACAAGCATCACGATCAGCGTGAAATCGATCGACGAGCCGGGGGTTGAGGTGGAAGAAAAGACCGTGTTCCTCGGGCTGCAACGGTGAATGACGCTCTTGCGAAGGAGCCGCAGCTGAGGGTCCGATGTCGTCACACCGTGGTATCGGCAAGGCTGGCCCTGGTTCCTGATTGCGTTGCCGGCCACAGCCGTCGTCGGCGGCATCATCACCGCGATCCTTGCAGCGCGGGCTTCGATGGCCCGGTCGCAGCCGACTATTACAAGCAGGGCCTGGCGATCAACCAGCAAGTGGCGCGCGCACAGGTGGCGCGAGACCTGGGCTCTGATTGCGCGGGTGGATATCGCAGGGTTTGCCGACGGCGATCCGAGTGCGCGTCGTGACTCGAGGCGCCGATGCGATTCCGACCACGAAGCCCGCTGCAACTGCGGCTGGTTCATCCCGGGGCGGCCCGGCGCGGACCGCAGCGCAGTGCTGAAACGCATCGCGATCGACCCCGACAATCGGCGCGCCGTGTTTATCAGGGTCGCATGCAGACCGCAAGTCAGCGGCCGGGCTCATGCGGGTCCGGTCACCTGGCAGGTGATGCTCGAGGCAAGCAGTGGCGCATCGACGATTCGCTTTACGGCAAGCCGCGGCGGACGATTCAACGCTGCAGGCGCGCTATAACGCGAACAAACCGAAGCGCAGGCGAGGAGGACAACATGAACGACAGTCTTGCGCAGCGAGTGGGGTGGGTGCTCTGGCCAGCATTCCTGGTGGCCTGCGCCGCGGAGCTCGTGTTCTTTTCGCTGTTCGATCCGACCGACCTGCACCTGTTCGGGCAGCCGGTCGAGCTGACCGCATGCGATCTACACGTTGGGCTTTTTCGCGCTCTGGGCGCTCGGGCAGCGTGTCGAGCGCGCTGACGGTGTTCCTGGCGCGATCACCGTTCGAAGTGAATCGCTGCACGCGTTGCCGGCAACATCGCCCGGAAGGGTGCCCGAAGCGGGAATGCGCCGGGCGAGGCCGCGCCGGTCCACTCGAACGCATGACGGCCGCCGACGGGATCAGCTGCCCGGGCCCGAAACGATTTGTCGCAGCCCTTCCGGATTGACGATGCGGACGTGCTTCTGGTTCACGTCGATCAGCCCGTCCTGGGCAAAGCGCGACAAGCACGCGGCTGACGGTCTCCAGCTTGAGCCCGAGGAAACTGCCGATCTCCGCGCGGGTCATGCGCAGCACGAACTCGGTGCGCGAATAACCGCGCGCCTCGAAGCGCTGCGACAGGTTCAGCAGGAAGGCGGCAAGGCGTTCCTCGGCGTGCATGCTGCCCAGCAGCAGCATCACGCCGTGTTCGCGCACGATCTCGCGGCTCATCACCTTGTGGAAATGATTGCGCAGCACCGGCATCGACGAGGCCACGTCTTCCAGGCGATCGTACGGAATCACGCACACTTCGGTGTCCTCCAGGGCCACCGTGTCGCAGGAGTGGGCTTCAGTGCTGATGCCGTCCAGGCCCGACCAGTTCGCCCGCCATGTGGAAGCCGGTCACCTGCTCGCGACCATCCTGCGACATCACGGTGCTTTTCAGGAATCCCGAGCCGCACTGCGTACAGCGACTCGAAACGGTCGCCTGCCCGGAACAGCGAGTCGCCCGCGTTTGACCCGCTTGCGCGTGGCAACGAGTTCGTCCAGCTTTCGACTTCCTTCAGTGACAGCCCGACGGGCAGGCACAGTTCTCCGCAGGTTGCAGTTCGAGCAGGCCACCCTCAGATTGGCGATGCTGATCGCTGGCGCGTTCATGTCGCTGTACTCCCTTCGCTAGACGTCACCGGCCGTCGCCGCGCGTACCATTCGGAACGAAATTGTTGCGGCGCTCTCTGGGCTCGATAGCCGGCGCCTTGTTGTTCTGACTTCTGGCGATCCGTTGCCCGGCCACGTTGACCCCGGTCAAGCCTGGCTCAGATCCAGCCCGAAATAATACCCTGATCGGCTGGTCAGGGCCCGGCGGAGGGAATTTGGCAATGCTTAATCGACCGCACGCGGCGACGTGACCGCTGCCCGACCCGGCAACATTGCGGCGTTTCGACATACCAGGCCCGCGCTACACGTCGTATCCGACGGCCGACCGCTTTGTCGAGGCGTTCGACGCCGAACGCCTTTTGCCGACGCGCTCGCCGCCGCGCGAGTCGGCGGTTGCAGCAGCATGCCGCTGTCGCTGTATGTGCACCTGCCGTTTTGCACCTCTGTCTGCTACTACTGCGCCTGCAACAAGGTCATCACCAAAGATCAGAGCAAGTCGGCGGAGTACATCGCCTACATCGAGCGCGAGGCCGATCTGGTCGGTGCCCACCTGACCGGCGGCCGCGAGATCGAGCAACTGCACTTCGGCGGCGGCACGCCGACGTTCCTGTCGAACGAAGAACTGGTGCAGCTGATGGAGTGCTGACGGCGCGCTTCCCTCTGGCGAAGAGGGCGAGTTCTCGATCGAAGTCGATCCGCGCTCCACGCCGCCCGACAAGGTCGCGGCGCTCGCCAAGCTCGGGTTCAACCGGATTTCGGTCGGCGTGCAGGACTTCGAGCCGGAAGTGCAGAACGCGGTCAATCGCCTGCAGAGCTTCGAGATGACGCAGGCGACGATCGACGCGGCGCGCAAAGCAGATTTCAGTCGGTCAACCTCGACCTGATCTACGGGCTGCCGAAGCAGACACGTGAAACCTTTGCGCGGACGCTGGACAAGGTGCTGGTGCTGAGCCCGGAACGGATCGCGCTGTATCACTACGCACACCTGCCGGACCGCTTCAAGCCTCAGCGGCGCATCGAGGCCGCCGAGCTGCCGTCGCCGGAGGAGAAGCTGAACATCATGCTGGACGCCATCCGGCGGCTCAGCGATGCCGGTTATCACTACATCGGCATGGATCACTTCGCCAAGACCAGTGACGATCTTGCGAAGGCGCAGCGGCAGGGCCGGCTGCATCGCAATTTCCAGGGCTATTCCACGCGCCCGGACTGCGACCTCATCGGCCTCGGCGTGTCGGCGATCAGCAAGGTCGGGCCGACGTATTCACAGAATGTGCGCACGGTCGAGGAGTACTACGATCGCCTGAACCAGGGACTGCTGCCGACCGCGCGTGGCATCGCACTCGACCGTGACGACATCCTGCGGCGGGCGGTGATCATGGCGCTGATGTGCCACTTCGAGGTGGCCAAGGAGTCGATCGAGACCGTGCACATGATCAAGTTCGACGAGTACTTCAAGACCGAACTTGCCGATCTGAAGATGTTCGAGGACGAAGGCCTGGTCGAGAACACGCCCGAATGGATGAGTGTCACTCCCAAGGGCAAGCTGCTGGTGCGCGCCGTGGCGATGACGTTCGACCGCTACCTGCGTGCCGACCAGCGCGCGCGGCGGTACTCGAAGATAGTTTAGATGCCTCGGGTGTACGCGATCGGCTGCGCCGATCGCACGTGCACCCTCGGCAGAACGGCAAATAAGTCGGCTGCTCTCCGGAGCGGCCGCGCGCTCCGCCGAATTACAACTTCTAGGCACTCCGCCCGGCCCCTCGCCAGGCGAGGGGTGAAAGCTGCGCCGTGCGGATGGCCGGACGGTGGCGCAAAATGGCAAACATGCTCGATCTTCTGACCACCCAGGCGCTCGCCGCCTTCACGCTCGCACTGCTGGGCGGCCTGCATTGCGCGGGCATGTGTGGCGGGTTTGTCGGGGCACTGCAGCTACAGCGACCGCCGCAAGTGCCGGCGGCGCGTCTGGCCGCGGGATATCACGCTGGCCGCATCATCAGCTACACGCTTGCAGGAGCATTGGTGGGCTTGCTGGGTGGAGCGCTCTACGCGGCAGACGTGCTTCCCGTCCAGATCGCACTGCTGGTGCTGGGCTCGCTGATGTTGCTGGCGATCGGCGCCACGCTGTTCGGCCGGGCCGCCTGGCTCAAGCGGCTCGAGCCGCTCGGTCTGGGCCTCTGGCGCGTCATCGGCCCCTAGCACGGCGCGTCTACCCGCCGCGCTCCGGCAAGCAGGCATTGCTGGCCGGGCTGGCATGGGGCTGGATTCCCTGCGGCATGGTGTATGGCGCCCTGCCCCTTGCGCTGGTGGCGGGGGGCGCGGCCCAGGGAGCACTGGTGATGTTCGCTTTCGGCCTCGGCACGCTGCCCAACATGCTGGCGGTCGACGTCGCGGTGACGCGCATCGGCGCCGTGCAGCGTGGCGGTGCACTGTCCGGCGTGCGAGCCTGGCTCAAGCCGGCCGCGGGCGCCGTCATCGTGGTCTTCGGTCTTTCGGGACTGGCGCATGCGGCGCGCATGGCCGGTGCCGAGCACCCGAGCGTCGAGGCGCTGGCCTCTATCTGTCATCACTGAGGCTTGCGGCGGGCCAGTTGGCCCGCGCAAGTATCATCCGAGCAAGTGTCATTCACGGCGCATACTCGTCGCGCCATCCTGTGGTCATGAAAAGCGCAGACATCCGCGAAAAATTCCTCGAGTACTTCGAATCGAAGGGTCACACGATCGTGCGCGCATCGAGCCTCGTGCCGGCCAACGACCCGACGCTGCTGTTCGTCAACAGCGGGATGGTGCAGTTCAAGGACGTGTTCACCGGCCGCGAGAAACGTCCGTACAAGCGCGCGACGACGCGCAGAAGTCGTTGCGCGCGGGCGGCAAGCACAACGACCTGGAAAACGTCGGCTACACGGCGCGGCATCACACGTTCTTCGAGATGCTGGGCAATTTCAGCTTCGGCGACTACTTCAAGCGCGACGCGATCCGGTATTCGTGGGAGCTGCTGACCGAGGTCTACAAGCTGCCGAAGGACAAGCTCTGGACCACGGTCTATGTCGACGACGACGAGGCCTACGACATCTGGACCAAGGAGATCGGCGTGCCGGCCGAGCGCTGCATTCGCATCGGCGACAAGCCGGGCAGCCGAAGTACGTCTCGGACAACTTCTGGCAGATGGCCGACACCGGCCCTTGCGGGCCGTGCTCCGAGATCTTCTACGACCACGGTCCGGAGGTCGCCGGCGGTCCCCCGGGATCGCCGGATGCCGATGGCGATCGCTACATCGAGATCTGGAACCTCGTCTTCATGCAGTTCGATCGCGATGACGACGGCCATCTGACACCCTTGCCGAAGCCCTGCGTCGACACCGGCATGGGACTGGAGCGACTGGCCGCCGTCCTGCAGCATGTGCACTCGAACTACGAAATCGATCTCTTCCAAAGCCTGATTCGGGCAGCGGCGCGCGAGACCGGCACGAAGGACCTGGCGAGCAATTCGCTGAAGGTCATCGCCGATCACATCCGCGCCTGTGCGTTCCTGATCGCCGATGGCGTCATACCCGGCAACGAGGGCCGCGGCTATGTGCTGCGGCGGATCATCCGTCGCGCGACTGCGGCACGGCTACAAGCTCGGCCAGACTCGGCCGTTCTTCCACAAGGTCGTCAAGGACCTCGTCGCCGAGATGGGGGCTGCCTATCCGGAGCTGAAGGAGCAGAGCGCGCATCGAGGCGGTGCTGAAGCAGGAAGAGGAGCGCTTCGGCGAGACGCTCGAACACGGCATGAAGATACTCGATGGCGCACTCGGGCAGATGAAATCGGCGACCCGCATGCTGGACGGCGAAACCGTCTTCCTGCTGTACGACACCTATGGTTTCCCGGTCGACCTCACCGGAGATATCGGCCGCGAACGCGGTGTGTCGATCGACCATGCCGGATTCAACGACGCGATGGAACGGCAGCGCGAACAGGCGCGGGCGGCAGGCAAATTCCGGATGGCGGCCGGCGTCGAGTATGCCGGCGACAAGACGCGCTTCACCGGCTACGCGTCGCTGTCGAGATGACGCGAAAGTCGTCGCGCTTTATCACGACGGCACTGCGGTCCAGCGCCTCGCGAGGGTAGAGCGGGATCGTGGTGCTCGAACACGACGCCGTTCTATGCGGAGTCTGGCGGTCAGGTCGGTGATCGCGGCATGCTCGCAGGCGATCAGCGACGCCACGTCGTTCGCTTCAACGTCGTCGACACGCAGAAGATCCAGGCCGACGTCTTCGGACATCACGGCACGGTCGAGTCCGGGACGCTCGCGGTCGGGGACATGGTCCAGGCGGCGTCGATGCGGCGGCGCGCGAACGCATCCGCAACAATCACTCGGCCACGCACCTGATGCACGCGGCGCTGCGCGCCGTGCTGGGCAAGCACGTCCAGCAGAAGGGCTCGCTGGTCGATGCCGAACGCACGCGTTTCGACTTCTCCCACGACAAGGCGGTGACGCCGGAAGAGATCCGCCGCATCGAGGAAATGGTCAACGACGTCGATCCGCGCCAATGCGCAGGTGACAGCCAAGGTGATGAAGTACGACGACGCGATCAAGGCGGGCGCGCTGGCTTTCTTCGGCGACAAGTACGGCGACGAGGTGCGCGTGCTGGCGATGGGCGATCACTCGACGGAGCTCTGCGGCGGCACGCACGTGGCGCGCACCGGCGACATCGGCTTCTTCAAGATCGTGGCTGAAGGCGGTGTGGCGGCCGGCGTGCGGCGCGTCGAGGCGGTGACGGGCCGCGGCGCCGTCGAGTTCGTGCAGGCGCTCGATCGCGAACTGCACCAGGCCGCGTTCCTGCTGAAGGCGCCGGCCTCCGAGCTGACGCAGAAGATCGCGCAGGTACAGGACAACGTGAAGGCGCTCGAGAAGGAACTTGCGCGCCTGAAGAGCAAGCTCGCCGCCAGCCAGGGCGACGATCTGTCGGCGCAGGCGGTGGACATCAAGGGCATCAAGGTACTTGCGGCTGCGATGGACGGCGCGGACGCGAAGTCGCTGCGCGAGACGATGGACAAGCTGAAGGACAAGCTCAAGAGCGCGGTCATCGTGCTCGGCGCGGTCGAGGGCGGCAAGGTGCAGCTCGCCGCCGGCGTAACCGCCGATGCGACGGCCCGAATCAAGGCGGGCGACCTCGTCAACTACGTCGCGCAGCAGGTCGGCGGCAAGGGTGGCGGCCGCGCCGACATGGCGATGGCCGGCGGCACGGATCCGACCGGCCTGCCAGCTGCGCTGGCCAGCGTGAAATCATGGGCGGAACAGCGGCTCTAGCCGACGTTGTCATCCGACGCGCCGAGCCGTCGGACGCGGCTGGCATTGCGCGGACCTTCTTGTCGCGCAGCACGGCAGCGGGAACCCTGCAGAACCCGTATCCGTCGGTGGCCGACTGGGTCGAGCGGCTCGGGCGCGATGCCGCGAGCAACTACATCTTCGTCGCGCTCGCCGGCGACGACGTCATCGGACATTCGGGCCTGCACGGGAACAAGAACGCACGCCGCCAGCACGTGTGGGGACTGGGCATCGGCATTCGCGAGGACTGGCAGCGTCGCGGGGTCGGCACCCGCCTCATGCAGACGGTGATCGATCTGGCGGACAACTGGCTCGGCGCATTGCGCTGGAACTGACGGTCTACAGCGACAATGTGGCGGCGCTGGCGCTGTATCGGAAATTCGGGTTCGAACACGAAGGCGTCCACCGCGCCTTCGCGCTGCGCGATGGGCGATTTGTCGACGCGGTCGCGATGGCACGGCTGCATCCGAACCCACCGCGACTGCCGACATCCGGGACCTCTCCTTGAGCATCACGCGGCCTCTGCGGACAGTGCGCTGAGATGTCCGCCGTCTATCGTTACTGCCCGCTTTGTGCGGCGTCCCTGCTGTGGCAAACGGTGAGCGATCGCGAGCGGGCTATGTGTCCAGCCTGCGGCTGGGCTGCACTGGGACAATCCCACGCCCGTCGTCGCAGCTCTGATCGAGTATTCGAGGCCAGGTCCTGCTGGCGCGTAATCGCGCCTGGCCGGAAAAATGTTCGCCCTGGTGACCGGCTTCCTCGAACGAGATGAGACACCGCTGCAGGCAGTAGCGCGCGAAGTGGCGGAAGAAACGGCGCTCGCGACGACGTCCGCTGAGCTCATTGGCGTCTATGAATTCACCCGCAAGAACGAAGTCATCATTGCCTACCATGTCATCGCCGAAGGTGAGATCCGCCTGGGTGAGGAGCTCGTCGACTATCGCCTGATCGAGCCCGCGCGACTGCGCCCCTGGCCACTGGGAACGGGCCTGGCTATGGCCGACTGGATGCGTCGGCGCGGCCTGCCGGTAGAATTTCTCGCGTTCCCACCGAAAGCTGCCTGACACGTCCGATGGATATCCCCCCGACCGCCGACAAGGAAATCGATACGCGCGGGCTAAACTGCCCGCTGCCGATCCTGCGCGCGAAGAAGGCCCTGGCGGACATGACAAGCGGACAAGTGCTGAAAATCCTTGCGACCGATCCCGGATCGGTGCGCGATTTTCAGGCGTTTGCGCGCCAGACAGGCAATGAGCTTGTCGGCCAGCAGACCGTGGGCAAGGAATTCCTCCACTACCTGAAGCGTCGATGAGCACACCTCCGCCCGCCTTGTCTACTCTCCACCCCCGTCCGGCGCGGTCCGTCGCGCCTGAAGCTCTTCTTCTGGTTGCTGGTCGTGCCGCTCGTTCTGGCTCGCCGCGTATTTCGCGATCGTTCTGAGCTGGAACTACTCCAGTGGCGAGCGCGCGGGCTGGGTGCAGAAGTTCAGCCGAAAAGGCTGGCTCTGCAAGACCTGGGAAGGCGAGATGGCCTTGGTCACGATGCCGGGCGCCATTCCCGAAAAGTTCCTGTTCACGGTGTGGGACGACAAGGTCGCGGAGCAGATCAATCACGTCGTGGGCAAGCGCGTCACGCTGCATTATGAGGAGAAGGTCGGCCTGCCGACGACCTGCTTCGGCGAGACCCGGCACTTCGTCTCGACAGTGGTAGCCTTCGACGAGAATCCGCTCGCGCCGAGCTCAGCCGCCGCAGGCGTCACCGGCGACAACACCGCCCGCGGGCGCGGCGTCCGCGCCCGCTCCGGCCGCGCCCAAGCCCACGCCGTCGCCGCCGTCCGAGTACACGCTACCGGCGCCGGCAGAGCCGGCGGCCGCGCCCGCGTCGCCCCCCGCAACCAAGTAGACCCGTTGCGCACGATGTGCGGTTGATTGCCGCGCCTCGGTCGGCGCGACGCAGTCACGCCGCCGGCAGGCGTTCGTACTGCTCGCGAACTTTCGTCAGCGTTGCGCCGAAGCCGGCCAGACGCTCTTTTTCCTGCGCAACGACGGCTGCCGGAGCGCGCTCGACAAAACTCGCGTTGCCCAGCTTGCCCTCTGCCTTGCGGATCTCGTTTTCCAGGCGCGCAATTTCCTTGGACAGACGATCGCGCTCGGCGGCGACGTCGACTTCAATCTTCAGCATCAGCCGGAATTCGTCGACGACCTTGATCGGCGCCGCCGCGCCCTGGGCCGCAGCGTTCACATCGGCGACGACCTGCACGTCCGACAGGCGCGCAAGCGCTTGCACGTAAGGCGCAAACGCCGCGAGCGTCCCGGCCTCACCCGAGGCGAGCAATGGCACCTTCTGTGCGGGCGAGAGGTTCATCTCGCTGCGCAGGTTGCGCAGTGCGTCGACCATGTTCTTGAGCAACGCGATCTGCCGGTCGGCGTTGGCATCGATCTTCTCCGGCTGCGCGCGCGGAAACGGCTGGATCATCACTGACGATTCCTGGTCCGCACTGCGCTTGCCCGCGAGGACGGACACCGTCTGCCAGAGCTCCTCAGTGATGAACGGAATCACCGGGTGTGCGAGCCGCAGCGCAACTTCGAGCACGCGCACCAGCGTGCGTCGCGTGGCGCGCTGCTGCGCCTCGGTGCCGCTGGAAAGCTGCACCTTGGCGAGTTCGAGGTACCAGTCGCAATACTCGTTCCACACGAACGTATAAATGGCGTTGGCGACGTTGTCGAGCCGGTACTGCGCAAAGCCTTCGGCGACCGCCGCTTCGGTGCGCTGCAGTTCGCCGATGATCCAGCGGTCGACCGCGGAAAGCTCCACCGGCAGCGAAACGTCGAGCCCGCAGTCGCGGCCCTCGGTGTTCATCAGCACGAAGCGCGTGGCGTTCCACAGCTTGTTGCAGAAGTTGCGATAACCCTCGCAGCGCTTCAGATCGAAGTTGATGTTGCGGCCGAGCGTCGCGTAAGCGGCCATCGTGAAGCGCAGCGCATCGGCACCGTAAGCCGCGATGCCCTCGGGGAAATGCTTGCGCACCTTGGCCGCGACCCTGGGCGCATCCTCGGTCTTGCGCAAGCCGCTTGTGTTCTTCTTGACCAGCGCCTCGAGGTCGATGCCGTCGATGATGTCGATCGGGTCGAGCGTGTTGCCTTCGCTCTTCGACATCTTCTTGCCTTCGGCATCGCGCACGATCCCGTGGATGTAGACGTCGCGAAACGGCACGCGACCGGTGAAGTGGGTCGTCATCATCACCATGCGTGCGACCCAGAAAAAGATGATGTCGTAGCCGGTGACCAGCACCGTCGACGGCAGATAGAGGTCGTAGGCCACGCGTTGCGCGCCGCTCGCCTGCCGCTCGACGTCCGGCCAGCCCAGCGTCGAAAACGGCACCATCGCCGACGAGTACCAGGTGTCGAGTACGTCCGGGTCGCGCGTCAGGCGCCTGCCGGACCCGGCCCTGGCTTGCGCCTCGGCCTCGGAGCGCGCGACGAAGACTGCGCCAGTCTCGTCGTACCACGCCGGAATCTGGTGACCCCACCACAGCTGCCGCGAGATGCACCAGTCCTGGATGTTCTCCAGCCACTGGTTGTAGATCGTGTGCCATTGCTCGGGAAAGATGCGCACCTCGCCGCGCGCGACGGCTTCGAGCGCGACCTGCGCGATCGACTTTCCAGGATGGCGCGTGCCGGCCGGCGCTGGCTTCGCCATCGCCATGTACCACTGCTCGGAGAGCGTCGGTTCGACCACCTCGCCGGTGCGCCCGCAGCGCGGCACCATCATCTTGTGCGGTTTTTCCGAGACCAGCAGTCCTGCGGCGCGCAGGTCCTCGAGCACGCGCTTGCGCGCGACGTAGCGGTCGAGTCCGCGGTATTTCTCCGGAGCGTTTTCGTTGACGGTCGCGGTCAGCGTGAAGATCGGGATCGGAGTCAGGTTGTGGCGCTGACCGATCGCGAAGTCGTTGAAGTCGTGCGCAGGCGTGATCTTCACGCAACCAGTGCCGAACTCGCGGTCGACGTAGTCGTCGGCGATGACCGGAATCGTGCGTCCGGTCAGCGGCAGCGTGAGCTGCGTGCCGACGAGTGCCGCGTAGCGCTCGTCCTCCGGATGGACAGCCACCGCGACGTCGCCCAGCATCGTCTCGGGACGGGTCGTCGCCACTACGACACCCGAGCCACCGTCCAGCGCGGGATAACGGATCTCCCAGAGGCGTCCGTCTTCCTCCTCGGTCTCGACTTCCAGGTCCGACACCGCGGTCTGCAGCTTCGGATCCCAGTTGACGAGCCGCTTGCCGCGGTAGATGAGGCCCTGCTCATAGAGTTGCACGAAGGTCTCGGTCACGACTTTCGACAGCGCGTCGTCCATCGTGAAATACGTGCGGCTCCAGTCGACCGAGTCGCCGAGGCGGCGCATCTGATTGAGGATCGTGCCGCCCGAATACTCCTTCCAGTCCCAGACCTGCTTGCTGAAAGCCTCGCGCCCCATCGTGCGGCGGTCGACGCCATTGGCTTCGAGCTGGCGTTCGACGACGATCTGCGTGGCGATGCCGGCGTGGTCCGTGCCCGGCAGCCACAGGGTGTTGAAGCCCGCCATGCGGTGGTAGCGGGTCAGCGCGTCCATGATCGTGTGGTTGAACCCGTGACCCATGTGCAGCAGCCCGGTGACGTTCGGCGGCGGCAGCTGGATCGAGAACGCCTGCTTCGACGGATCGAGCCCGGCCTTGAAGTAGCCCCGCGCTTCCCACACGGGCGACCAGCGCGCTTCGATGGCGGCCGGTTCAAAACTCTTGGCGAGCGGAGCGCCTGGAGGCGTTGCGATGTCGTTCATTGCTGTACCGGTGATCGCCGGAATCTCGAAACCAGGGTTGCAAGTTTACGGGCGCGCCAGAGCAGCGCGCGGTCACGGCCCCGTTCGCCTAGCCGCGGCCACGCCCGCGAACGATCTCGGCGGCCACCGCGCGCGCAATTGCTTCGCGCAGGCGAACGTCGAATGCCTGCCGTATCTCGGTGGTGGTGGCGAGAATGGTGCGCTCAAGGGCAGGCTGCAGCCGCTCGCGCAGGATGCGGCCAGCCTCATCGGCCAACGCGGGCTGCAGTTCGCGAAACACCGCCTCGCGCAGCTTTTGTTCCAGCGCCTCCCAGTCGATCGCCGGCGCCGCTGCAACTTCGGGCGGCGTGGTGCCCGACATGGCGTAGGTCGGAATCGGCGTGGACGTCGTCGCGGCTCGTGGTGACGTCGGTGCGACCGTCGGCTCTGAAGCGCGGACCGGCAATGGCGCCGGTGCAGCCGGACGCGCGGCCCGCGCAGCTGGGGGCGGAGGCGGCGGTGGCGGTGGCGGAGGCGGCGGTGGCGCCGCGACAGGCGGCGGAGGCTGCGGTAGCGAGATGTCGAGATCGATTGACGGCAGTGTCAGCCGTTCGGTCAACACTGGAATCGACTCGTCGTCAGAGATGGGTCGGCCGCCCGGGCGCGTCAGGCGATCCAGCGGATTGCTCTTGTCACTCACGGCCAGTCACCTCGAACGTCGTCGGCGCAAACCCGCGGTCACGGTAGGCCTTGAAGCGGGCGCGAGCCCGTGCACGATCGTCGTCGTTGCGAGAGACCACTTCGATCACGCGTTCGTAGCGCGTGAAGAGCACGCTGAAGTCCGGCGGAGTCTCGTCATCGAGTGTGAGCAGTACATCGCTCGCCGGCGCACGCTGGGCATCGAGCGTCAGAATCACCGGTGTGCTGTCTGCGAGCGCAGAATCCACATAGACATGCGGCAGGAAGTCGAGCGCGGAAAACGTCCAGAGTGCCGCGTCGAACTGGGCGAGGCGGTCGGAGTCGCGTGTGAAGACCACCATACGCTTGTCTGCCGCGCGGGCCTTGCGTGTCACGCGGCACGCATAGTGCAGACGATGCTCCGCGTTGAAATGAAAGTCGATCCGGGTCATGCAATGCGGTGCAGTATCAGTGCACCCTTGGCACTGCGCGCCATTGCGCAGAGCGGGGATGTGCCCTCCGTCGCGTGGCCGAGCGCAAGTTTCATCCGGCGCGATGGATCAGGAACTGCGAGAGCAGTGGCACCGGCCGGCCGGTCGCGCCCTTCGCCGCGCCTGTCTTCCATGCGGTTCCGGCGATGTCCAGATGCGCCCATGGGTACGCCTTCGTGTAGCGCGAGAGGAAGCATGCCGCCGTCACCGCGCCGGCATTCGACGGTGTGCCGATGTTTGCCATGTCGGCGAAGTTGGACTTCAACTGGTCCTGGTACTCCTCGCCGAGCGGCATGCGCCACGCCGCGTCACTGGCGCCGCGGCTCGCGCTCATCAGTTCTTCGGCCAGCTTTTCGTTGTTGGCGAAAAGCCCCGAGTTCACATTGCCGAGCGCGATGACACAGGCGCCGGTCAGCGTTGCGATATCGACCACCGCCGCAGGCTTGAAGCGCTCGACGTAGGTCAGCGCGTCACACAGGATCAATCTTCCCTCGGCATCGGTGTTCAGGATTTCGATCGTCTGACCCGACATCGAGGTCACGATGTCTCCGGGCCGCGAAGCCGTTCCAGACGGCATGTTTTCGCACGCGGCGACCACGCCGATCACATTGAGCTTGAGTTTCAGTTCCGCAACCGTGCTCATCGTGCCGATCACGCTCGCCGCGCCACACATGTCGAACTTCATCTCGTCCATGGCCGCGCCCGGCTTGAGAGAGATCCCGCCGGAGTCGAATGTGATGCCCTTGCCGACCAGCACGACCGGCGCGGCCTTGCCGGCTCCCTGGTGCCTGAGCACGATCAGGCGCGGCGGCTGCGCGGATCCGCGGGTCACGCTCAGGAACGAGCCCATCTTCAGCGCTTGCAGCTGCTTGGTCTCCAGCACCTCGACGTCGAGCTTCGACTGCTTGGCGAGCTTGCGGGACTCGTCAGCCAGGAAAGCCGGATTGCAGATGTTGGGCGGCAGATTGCCGAGTCGCTTGGCGAGCGCCATGCCGTTGGCGATCGCTGTGCCCTGCTTGAGTCCGCGCTCGGCCGCAACATTGCGCGCCGACACGATCAGTACCGCCCTGGACGGCCCATTGACATCGTCCTTCTTGCTCTTGAGCTCGTCGCTGCGAAAGACGGACTCGCGCGCCGCGATTGCAAACTGGCGAGCCTGCCACTCGGTGTCACGGCCCTTGACGTTCCATTCCGTGGCGGCGACGGCAATCTCTGCCACGCCGGGGAAGGCCTTGACCACTGCGCGCGCGGCGTCGGCGAAAGCGCGGTCCGTGAGGTCCTCGCGGCTGCCAAGGCCGACCAGCAGCACGCGCGATGCGGTCACGCCCGTCAGGTCGCGCAACGCCAGCAGGGCGCCGCGCTTGCCCGTCATGTCGCCACTCTTGACGGCAGCCTTGATGGCTCCGCGCGCAGCCTTGTCGAGCGCGCGCGCACTGGCCGTCAACTCGCCGTCCGCGAACACGCCCACTGCCACAGCATCGGCTTTGACCGACTCGGCGTGCGCGGTCGTTGTGCTAAATTCCATTGCGGTTTCCCTCTGAAAAAAGTCTCGCGATGGCAACGTATGTAGGGCCGGCGAGGCACCCTCGGGCCCGGCGAAGCTCGTTCGCTATGGCCTCTCTCGCGAGCCGGGCAGTATATAGCGGCTCGATTGCGGCCAACCGGATGAGCCCTTGCGCCGGGCGCCCATGATCTTCCGTCGGTCCATCGTTGCCGAACTCACCAGCGCCGCCAGCGCCGTGTTCACGGTGCTGTTCTCGATCCTGTTTTCGGTGGGACTGGTCCGGATCCTGGGCCAGGCGGCCGGCGGCCGCGTCGACAACCAGGCGGTGTTTCAGGTGCTGGCGCTCACGGCCCTGACATGGCTCCCTGTCGTGCTGACGCTGACGCTTTTCGTTTCAGTGCTGATGACGCTGTCGCGGGCCTTTCGCGATTCCGAAATGGTCGTGTGGTTCGCCTCCGGCCAGAGTCTCGTTGCGTGGGTGCGGCCGGTGCTGCGCTTCGCGTGGCCGATCATCGTCGCGGTGGCGCTGTTGTCGCTGTTCGTCACGCCGTGGTCCGGTGGCCAGATCGAGGAACTGCGTCAGAACTTCATGCGGCGTGATGACGTCAGTCGGGTCGCGCCCGGCCGCTTCATCGAGTCCGGCGGCGCGGATCGAGTGTTTTTTGTCGAGTCGGTCGACTTCGAAGGCAGCCGGGTCCGCAATGTCTTCGTCAGCATGCGGGGCCAGGGCAAGGAAGGGGTGATCGTCGCGGCGCAGGGCCAGATCGACGTCGCGCCCAATGGGGATCGCTTCCTGGTGCTTGAACGGGGGCGGCGCTACGAAGGCGCGCCGGGCTCAGCGGAATATCGGGCGATGGAGTTCGAGCGATATTCGATCCGCATCGAGAGCCGGCCTGATCGTCCGATAAGTGAGCGCAGCGCGCGCACCCGTCCGACGTCGGAACTGATGGCCGAGCAGACGTCGTTTGCCAAGGCCGAGATGCTGTGGCGCATCGGCATCCCGATCTCTGCGTTCGTCGTGACGCTGCTTGCGATCCCGCTTGCCTACACGAACCCGCGCGTGGGCCGTTCATTCAACCTGATCATCGCGGTGCTCGCGTTCGCGATCTACCTCAACGTCCTGAACACGGTACAGGCGTGGGTGCAGCAGGATCGCGTGTCCTTCGGCCTCGGTGTCTGGGTCGTGCATGCCGTCGTGTTGCTCGTGATCGTCGTCCTGTTCGTGCGACGGGTTTACCTGCAGCGGGTGTGGCCGCGGCGACTGACGTTTGCGTACTGGCGGCAGGCGCGCGCGCCGTGAAGACACTGCGCCGCTACCTGTGGAAGGAAGTCGCAACGGCGACCGCGTTCGTCCTGTTCGCGCTGCTGTCGCTCTTCACGTTCTTTGATCTCGTTGCGCAACTCGACGAGATCGGGCAACGCGGCTTCCTGCTCCGCCACGCACTCGCATATGTCGCGTTCACGCTGCCGTCGCGTACCTACGAAGTGATGCCGATCGCTGCCCTGATCGGGACCATATACGCCCTGTCCAAGCTCGCGGCGAACTCCGAGTTCACGATCATGCGGGTCTCGGGTATGAGCACGCGGCGGCTGCTGATGAACCTGCTGGGCATCGGCCTGCTGATGGTCGGTCTGACGTTCCTGCTGGGCGAAGTCATCTCGCCGCCTTCGGAGAGGCTGGCCCAGCAGACGCGCCTGAAGGCACGGGGCAGCCAGATCAGCGTGCGTGACTTTCGCTCGGGCGTCTGGGTACGGGACATCGTGAAGGACGAGAAGGGCGCGGTCAGCGCATTTCGCTTCATCAACGTGCGGCAGGTGTCGCCCGACGTCGGCACGCGCGGCTGGCGCATCATGGAGTTCGACCGCGACTACCGATTGCGGTCGACCGTGACGGCCGAGAGCGGCACCTTCGTGCCCGGAGTTGGGTGGGAACTCACCGACGCCATCGAAACCCGGGTGCCGCAACTGTCCTCCGATGCCTCGCTCGCTGCCGACGCGCGGACGCAGGTCACCAAGCAGCCGAAGATGCTCTGGCGGACGGAGCTCAAGCCGGACATCTTCAGTGTCCTGCTGGTCCAGCCCGAGCGCATGGCCGGATGGGACCTCGTCCAGTACATCCGGCACCTTGCCGAAAATCGCCAGCAGACCGAACGCTATGAGATCGCGTTCTGGGGCAAGGTCTTCTATCCCTGGGCGGTGCTGGTGATGATGGCGCTCGCGTTGCCGTTCGCCTATCTCCACGTCCGCGCGGGCGGCGTCAGTTTCAAGATCTTCACGGGCGTGATGATCGGCGTCGCGTTCTACGGCATGAACAAGCTGTTTGCGCATATCGGGCTGCTCAACACATGGCCGCCGCTCATCGTGTCCGCGCTGCCGAGCCTGGTGGTCCTGGCAATGGCGTTCTCGGCGTTGTACTGGATCGAGCGCCGCTAGCGCTTTCGCTCGCCGAAGAGCGAATTCAGTTCGTCGCCGGAAGCCGCGTTGACGAACCCGTCGAACCGGCCTTGTTCCGAAAGCAGACGAGCGGCGCGCATCGAACCCGCCCCAGGCTGTGCGTGCGAGCGCGCCGCCGACGCTGACGCGGCGCACGCCGAGTGCGCTGATTTGCTGCATCGTCATATCGCTGGGCCAACCCACCAGCAGATTGATCGGCTTGGGCGCGATCGCGGCAACGATGGCCTCGATCTGCTCGCGCGTGCGGATTCCCGGCGCATACAGGCAATCGGCACCGGCGTGTGCATACGCCTGCAGTCTGCCGACCGTCTCGCCGAGGTCGGGCCGGCCGACCAGGAAGCACTCCGCGCGCCCCACCAGCAGCGTATCTCCGCCCGCCTGGTCGATCGCGCGCCGGGCCGCGCGGATCCTCTCGACCGCGACCGCGAGGTCGTACAGCGGGGCGGCCGTATCGCCGGTCGAATCCTCGATCGAGAGACCAGCCACTCCGGCGTCGACCGCCAGTCGCACGTTCTGAGCGACGCCGGCCGCATCGCGCGCATAGCCGTTTTCGAAATCGGCGTTGATCGGCACATCGGTCGCCGCGACCATGTCGTGCCAGGTGCTGCAGAACGAAGTCGAGTGGCACTGCGCCGTCGCGACAGCGCGCGCGACCAGGCGAAACCCGAACTCGTGGTGGCGAGCGCCTTGAAGCCGAGGCTCTGCAGATAGCTCGCGCTGCCGATGTCCCACGGATTCGGAATGACGAAGCAACCCGACTCGTGCAACTGCCGGAAGGCACGGCGCTTGTCGGCAATGCTGGGACGGCTTTCGGTCATCTCGTCTGGCCTCCGCGGGCAAAGGCCCGTCTATTTCTGCGGAACCTTCAGGCCGCGGGCCACCGCCGGCCGCGCGAGGAAGGTTCGCAGCGCGCGCGTCACGTGCGGGAACTCCGCGATGCCGACCAGATCGCCGGCTTCGTAGAAGCCGATCAGGTTGCGGACCCACGGGAAGGTCGCGATGTCGGCGATCGTGTACTCGTCGCCCATGATCCAGGCGCGATCCTTCGAGCCGCTGGTCCAGCACGCCGAGCAGGCGCTTCGATTCTGCGACGTAGCGGTCACGCGGACGCTTGTCCTCGTAGTCCTTGCCGGCGAACTTGTGGAAGAAGCCGACCTGGCCGAACATCGGCCCGATGCCGCCCATCTGGAACATCAGCCACTGGATCGTCTCGTAGCGGCCGCCGCGTCCTGCGGGCAGCAGCTGCCCGGTCTTGTCGGCCAGGTAGATCAGGATCGCGCCCGATTCGAACAGCGGCAGCGGCTTGCCGCCCGGGCCGTCGGGATCGAGGATGGCCGGGATCTTGTTGTTCGGGTTGAGCGACAGGAACTCGGGCGACATCTGATCGTTGGTCTCGAAGCCGACCCGGTGCGGCTCGTAGGGCAGGCCGGTCTCCTCGAGCATGATCGAGACCTTGACGCCGTTGGGCGTCGGCAGCGAGTAGAGCTGCAGCCGCTCGGGATGGAGCGCCGGCCATTTGCGGGTGACGGGAAATGCGACAGATCGGTCATGCCGCTTCGATTGGCTGCCGATGGCGGCGACCCGCATTGCTTGTCGGGTCGCGAATCATGCGAACTATAGGCGTTCACGAAGCATCGATTGCGCCGGCCACTGCGGCTTCCGACGTATCCGTGCTCTACGGCCGGTCTCGGCTCAATCGTGCTCGTACTTTGACCAGAAAGATTGCGGCGGGAAGTCGGGAAACTGCGGCAAATCGTCCGAGATGGAGTACCACGGTGCCTTTGCTGCAGTGTGGATGTGCACTATCGGACGGATCCCGGGGTCCTCATCAAGCGTCCCCGCCGGAATGATGACGTGGGCGCCGTTGTCTTCCAGAACAGGAAGATTAGAACCGCACTGTTGACAGAATGCGCGGAAGGTCCCGGCTGATGATTCGAAGTTTTGCACCTCGGAAACTCCGGCCGTCCACCGAAAGGCCTTGCCGTCAGCATGAAGGAAACTACCGAAGGCCGCTCCGTGCGCCTTTCGGCACATCGAGCAGTGGCAATGATTAATGAACTGAGGCTGACCACTCAGCTCATACCGAACCCTTCCGCACAGACACGAGCCGCTGATCACGCGTTTCCTTCGCTTGACGGACCGCAAGGCAAATCGCACGTTTGTGCCGAGCGCTCCGATCGCGCGCTTAAAGGCCTTTCCTGCTTGCGAGCCATCCGAACTGAAGACCACACCTCGTCGACATTCGTTAGTCAGCGTAACAGCCGGCCGCCCGCAGCAGTAAGACCTATTGAATAGAGTCCCTCGGGGCATCTGCTTCGGCTCTGACTTGTCTTTCGACCAGGTCCGCGCCGTCATTGTCCGCGGCCTGGTCTTCCCACGTGTAGCGCTTGCGCGGCGGGATATCGAGATTGCGCAACGTGAGCGCCGAGCAATACGCCGATCACCGCCGCTGCCAGGTGCGTTTCCCAGGACACGGCCGGCTCGATCGGCAACACACCCACGCGAGCGAGCCGTTCATGAACGCCACCAGCAGTGAGGCGGCAATCGCGCGGCGGTCGCGGCGCAACAGTCCAGCCACAAACACGTAGCTGACCAGTCCGTAAACGATGCCGCTGGCGCCGAGGTGGAGCCGACCGCGGCCGAACATCCAAACCAGCACGCCGGGTCCCAGATATACGGCCGGCAGCACGCGCAGTGCCGATTGCGAATTGCAGGAAGAGCACTGGCCGCGCCGACTGTCGCCAGCGGCAGTGAATTGGCGAGCAGGTGCCCGAAACCGCTATGAACGAGCGGCGCAGTGAAAATGCCCACGAGGCCGCTCCACTCGCGCGGCCGCACGCCGAGCGGCCATGGATCGAGATCCGCCGCCCAGTTCATCAGATGGATGAGCCACAGCAGAACCACAAAGCCGATTGACAGCCGCACTGCCAGCGCCAGCAGTGCGTGCGAGTGTCACGGAGCCGGTGTAGCGCGGATCGGGAACCTCAAAGTGCATCGCGAAACGGTGTCAACGAGCCACGGGCTGCCGCGCGGGCTGGTTCCTCCTCGAGTGGCGAGGTTGGGGCAACAACATGGAAGGCAAGCCCAACGGGCTGGAACACGGTTTGCCGCACGCCGAGTGGGCCGCTCGGTACGGCTGCGGCGCCCAACACTCGACAGGCGCTTGCGCCGTCCAGTCCCAACCCGGGTGGAATAGCGACGTTAATTACGAGGTAGCGAAATGATTCGGAAGCTCAAGAACGGTGAGTACCGGTTGTATTCAAGGAAGAAAGACACCGCGGCTTGGGAAACGAAGAAACCTTGGCACGTTCTCCACTCTGGAAGCCGTCAAGCAGCACGAGCGCCAGGTGCAATACTTCAAGCGGCAAGGCTAGCTGCAGTGCCCGGTCGCTCCGCAGGCGGTGCAGAACTCGCAGCCGTCGCGCTTGATGACGGCGGCGGCGCCGCAGCTGTTGCAGACCTTGCCCTTGATCGGCGCGGTCTCGTGCTCGATCACCTTGACGGCGTCGGGCAGCGCGAGGATGCCGGCCGACTGGATCGCGCGGCCGTCGTCGTCGAGGATGCCGAGCACCTTGTAGCGATGCAGCAGCAGCGTCGCGATATAGGCGACCGTGCTCGGATACAGCGCCGACCGCTCTTCGCCCGGCACCGCGGCCCAGAACTCGCCGTTCTGCTCGCCGAAGTTGAGCAGCTTCTTCAGCTTGAGGCCGATCCAGTTGGCGTCGACCACGCGCATGTCGAGCGAGATCAGCTTGCACAGGCCGTCGAGCACCTTCGGATATTCGCCGGCGAGCCAGATCGAGTACGGCCGGCGGCTGCCGTCGGGCAGGTGCAGCTCCTTCACGCCGAGCACGAAGTCGTCGCCGGTATTGGCGTTGGCGACGTCCACCGTCCAGCTCATCGTGCCGAGCGGGCCGGCCTTCGGTTCCTTCTTCGAGAACAGCGCATTGAGCACCGGCGTGGCGTGCTGGTCGAGCTCCCGAACACGCCGAGCTGTTCGCAGCGCCAGCGCACGATGTTGGCGAAGGCCGACACGACGCCGCTCTGCCACGCTTTCGCCGGTCGGCGGCATCGGCATCGCGAAGCCCTGCTCGTCCGGCCTTCGCGAGCGCATCGAGCTTCATCTTGACCAGGCGCGATCCTCGCTGCGCATGTCCATCGACAGCGCCTTGGCGATCGCGCCCAGCCCGCGCGGCTGTTCGGCGCCGTTGACCCACACTTCGAACGGCACCGCCGGGTCGCCCACCTGGCCGATGAAGATGGCGAACGATTCCCGGCGCTCGGGAATCTCGACCATGTAGGTCCAGGCGAGGTTGCCTTCGGCGAGATCCGGGCCGCCCCGGCCACTTGAGGCTGGCTAGCGCCGGCTGCGGCGCCGAAGCGAGGCGGACGCGGCGGTCCGGATCATCCTTCAGGTCCTGCGGCGAGGCGCTGTGCGACGCCGCCGGCTCCTTGACGACTTCGAGCACCGAGCCGATCACGTTGTTCGGCCGATAGGTCGTGATGCCCTTCAGCCCGGCGTTCCACGCCGCGAGGTACAGGCTCTTGAAGTCCTCGAACGGGTAATCCTCCGGCACGTTGACGGTCTTGCTGATCGCGGCATCGACGTACGGCTGCACGGCCGCGATCATCTGCATGTGGTCGCGCGCGCTCATCTCGAGCGCGTGACGAACCGGCCGGCAGTCGGTTCTCGTCGCCGCCCATGCGCCGGCAGTAAGGCGATAGGCGTAGTCCTCGACGACGTATTCCTGCTTGCTGCCGTCGGGCATGCGCTTCTTGCGGATGTAGGTCCACGAGAACGTGGGCTCGATGCCGCCGGATGCGTTGGCAGCGAACGCCAGCGAGATCGTCCCGGTCGGCGCGATCGACAGCAGGTGGCGAGTTGCGCAGGCCGTCGCGCGGATCTGCGCCTTCAGCGTCCTGCGGCAGGCGCGACGCGCAGTGCGGCTCGGCAGGAACTTGTCGGCGTCGAACAGCGGGAACGCGCCTTTTTCGCGCGCCAGTTCGGCTCGACGCGGCGTAGGCGGCGTCGCGCATCGGCGCGCGCGATGTCGGCGGCCAGGCGCGCGCCGCCGCTGTCGTAGCGCAGGCCGAGCATCGTCAGCGTGTTGCCGAGGCCGGTGAAGCCGAGGCCGACCCGACGCTTGTTCGGCGGCTTCCTGCGCCTGCTCTTCGAGCGGCCACAGCGTTGCATCGAGCACGTTGTCGAGCGCGCGGATCGACACCTCGCGACCTCGCGGAACTTCCCAGTCGAACGCCGCCGCTCGCCGAACGGATCGTCGACGAAGCGCGTCAGGTTGATCGAGCCGAGGCAGCAGCAGCCGTAGGGCGGCAGCGGCTGTTCGCCGCACGGATTGGTGGCTGCGATCGTTTCGCAGTAAGACAAGATTGTTGTCGTCGTTGACACGGTCGATGAAGACCACGCCGGGCTCGGCGTGGCTGTAGGTCGACGCATGATCTGGTCGAACAGGTCGCGCGCGCGCGCGCTGCGATAGGCCCAGGTGCCGTCGGAACGCTGGCTTGCCGGTCGACTTGTCGAACGGCTCGGCGGCGTGCCAGAGCTCGATCTCGCCGTCGCTCTCGACAGCGCGCATGAAGGCGTCGGTCACCGCGACCGACATGTTGAAGTTGGCGAGCGAGCCGTCGCGCTTGGCGTGGATGAAGTCCTCGATGTCCGGATGGTCGCAGCGCATCTCCCCATCTGCGCACCGCGCCGGCGCCGGCCGATTCGAGCGTCTCGCAGCTCTTGTCGAACACGCGCATGTACGAGATCGGCCCGCTGGCGCGCGAATCGTGCCGTGCACCAGCGCCCCCTTCGGGCGGATCGGCGAAAAGTCGTAGCCGACGCCGCCGCCGCGCCGCATGGTTTCCGCAGCCTGGTTCAGCGCGTGATAGATCGACGGCACGCCGTCGCGCGTGCCGCTGATCGCGTCGCCGACCGGCTGCACGAAGCAGTTGATCAGGGTGGCCGCGATGCCGGTGCCCGCGGCCGAGTTGACGCGGCCGCCGGGAATGAAGCCGTCGACCATCGCGTCGTAGAAGCGCTTTTCCCAGACCTCGCGGATCTCAGCGCGCTCGACCTGCGCCAGCCCGCGCGCGACGCGGCGGCGCACTTCGTCGACCGACTGCTCGTCGCCCTTGGCGTACTTCTCGAGCAGTACGTCGATCGAGATCGGCTGCTCGTCGAGCAGCACCTGCGCCTTGTCCAGTTTCATCGTTGCCTCGGGCCTAAGAGACCAAAATTATAGGCAGCATGCGACGCATATCTCCGGCCGGATCTCGGTAGGTGCATTGGGGTAGACGAGATGGACGTGCAATGCCCAATATATGAAAATTTTGCGCAGTATAACATATGAGCGCCCGATATAAAATCGCGCTTCCATATTACGGGGTTGCGAATGAACCTGCAGCAGTTTCGATTCCTGCGCGAAGCGGCTCGTCACAAGTTCAGCCTGACCGACGCGGCGCGCGCGCTGCACACCTCGCAGCCCGGAATCTCGAAGGCGATCATCGACCTCGAAGGTGAACTGGGTGTGCCGATCTTCGCCCGCCATGGCAAGCGCGTGAAGGGCCTGACCGCGCCCGGACAGGTCGTGCTCGATGCCGCCGAACGCATCATGCTGGAGGTCGACAACCTGAAGAAGCTGGCGCGCGACTATGCGGGCAGCCCTGAGGGCACGCTGCGCGTCGCGACCACGCACACGCAGGCGCGTATGTCCTGCCGCAGGTGATCCAGCAGTTCGCGCAGAAGTTTCCGCAGGTCCGGCTGAAGCTGTCCAGGCCAATCCATCGCAGATCGCCTCGATGCTGGTGCATGGACAGGCCGACCTCGGCGTGGCCACCGAAACGCTCGCCGATTGGCCGGGGCTGCTGACAATTCCCGTTTATGACTGGCAGCACGTGGCGATCGTCAAGCCGGACCACGCGCTGGCGAAGTTCGTGACCACGCCGGGCAAGCTGACGCTTAAGGACATCGCCCGTCATCCGATCGTCACCTACGAGCACCAGTTCGCCGGTCGCGGCAAGATCGACGATGCCTTTTCGAAGGCCACCATCGAGCCTTCGATCGTGCTCGAGGCGGTCGACGCCGACGTGATCAAGACCTATGTGCAGATCGGCATGGGCGTCGGAATCGTTGCCGGGGTCGCGGTCGACGCGCGACGCGATGGATTGGTGGCACTGCCGTGCGGACACCTGTTCGGTCGCAATGTCACGCGGTTGGCGGTCAAGGAAGGCACCTACCTGCGCGGCTTTGTCTACTCGTTCATCGAGATGCTGGTGCCGGGCTGGGACAAGCGGCGCATCGAGGAAGCGTTCCGCTCGTACGGCCGTGCGGGTCGCCATCGTCGGCGCCGGCTCGATCGGCGCGGTCATCGGAGCCAAGCTCGCGGCGTCGGGTCATGAGGTCGTGCTCATCGCGCGGGGTGCGCACCTCGATGCGATCCGGCGCGACGGCCTGAAGCTCGTCGACCACGTCAGCTCTGCGGGCGGTTTCTATCGCCTGGCGGCCGCGCGGATCCAGCGGACTTCGGACCGCAGGAGCTGGTCGTGATCGGGCTGAAGGCGCACGCGATCGCGGCGATGCTGCCGCGCATCGCTCCGCTCGTCGGTGCGGACACGGCCGTAGTTCCGGCGATCAATGGCGTGCCGTGGTGGTACTTCCATGCGGAAGGGGGTCCGCTAGCGGCACCGCGCTGCGATCGCTCGATCCTGCCGACAGGATGTTCGCGGCGCTTGACCCGCGGCACATCCTCGGCTGTGTCGTGCACATCGCCGCCGAGGTGAGGGCGCCCGGCGAGGTGCATCACACTGGCGGGCGCCGCTTGATCCTCGGCGAGCCCGACCGGTCGATGTCGCGCGGCTGGCGCATATCGGCGATGCGCTCGATGCGGCGGGGTTCGCGACCGACGCTCGAAGGACATCCGGCTCGACGTCTGGATCAAGCTGCTCGGCAATCTGTCGTTCAACCCGGTCGCGGCGCTGACCGGCTACCTGATGAACCAGATCATTGCCGACGAGAACGTGCTCGAAGTGATCCGCTCGATGATGCTGGAAGGCATGCAAGTGTCGAAGCACTACGGCTACCCGATGCCGATGACGCCCGACCAGCGCATCGACATCGCGCGCCAGCTCGGCGCAGCGCGCATTTCGATGCTGCAGGATCTCGAGCAGCGGCGGCCGCTCGAACTCGCCGCGATCGTCGAGGCCGTGATCGAACTGGCCGGCTGGCCGGGATCGCGGTGCCGACGATCCGCCACGTGCACGCGCTGGCGCTTGCCCGCGCCCGCGCCCTCGGCATCGCCTGACGTCCGTCAGCGCGAGCGTCGGGTCGAGCGGACCAGTTCGAGCGCCGCGTCGAACAGCAGCGACGCCGGATTTGCGAGTTGCTCAACAACTGTCAAGTGGTTGGCCCCCGGCATCGGCACGTCGCGGACGAAGACATCTTTCCACGCGCGGCCGATCAGCGCAGTCTGGCGATGGAATTCGCGGTTTCCAGCGCGCCGACCGCGGTGATCAGCGGCGCCGGCGTCGCCGGCGGCAGATGAGCCGGCGACAGCGCACGCGCCCGGCGTTCGTCCAGGTGCAGGTCGTCATTGATGAACGGGGAGTGCACCAGTGGCGCGAGGTCGTAGATTCCGCTGATGCAAGACCGCCCTTGACCAGCGTTGGCGGCAGATCCGGTGCGTACACCGGCCAGAGCGCCGCGAGCATCATCGTGGTCAGTGCGCGCCCGCCGAATGCCCAGCGACGACGATGCGCTCGGGATCGAAGCCCAGCCGGTCACCGTTGCGGTACAGCCAAGCCAGCGCGGCCAGCTGCTGACGGACCATGTCCTCGATCCGTGTTGCCGGCGCGAGTCCGTAGTTCGGCAGCGCCAGCGCAACGCCGTGCTGCACGAAGCGCGGCGCGAGCCACGAGAAATCGGACTTGTCGAGCGAGCGCCAGTAGCCGCCGTGGATGAACACCAGCAGCGGCGCGGTCTCGCGCTGCGCCGGAAAATAATCGAGCCGTTCGGCCGGCGACTCGCCATAGGGCAGGTCGCACAGGCAGGCCCGCAGCCTGCGCGTCTGCGCCCCGCGTTCGGCCCAGCGCGCGAAGATCTGCGGATGCTCGGGCAACGAGGCGCGCACGTTGTATTCGCGGTCGAAATATGCTGCGTCGTGCTTCATCATGCTCCGTTGGCGGCGGCGAGTGTAGCGACGGTGGATCGGGTGCAATGGGTTTGAACGCCTTGTCGGGGCGATCTATAATTCGCGCCCTGCAGGCATCCGTGCCGGCAGGAATTTGGGGAAGTAGCTCAGCTGGGAGAGCGCTGCGTTCGCAATGCAGAGGTCGGGAGTTCGATCCTCCTCTTCTCCACCAGATTTTTTGTTGTTCTTTGAGTTCAGGGACTTACAGCCTGAACTGCCTCTTGGACTGTTGGCGATATCCAATCCCAATGTCCAATTGAGGCGACAATGTCCTACCGAAGCTACTTGAGCCGGTCCCGCACCGGCTCTTTTCATTTTCGGCTCCGTCTTTCTCCCATCGCTTCCGAGGTTCTTGGTCTCCGTGAGATTCGACGGGGCCTGGGAACGCAAGATCGGCTGGAAGCGCAGCGTCGAGCACTCGATCTGTACCAGGCTGTCCTAGCGCTGCAGAAGGACCCTAACGCAGTACCTCCGCTCCTTCAGAAAAGGGTGCGCACGAAGGCCTCTCAAAGCCCTCAGAAGGCCTCAGGAGTGCCGAGCAAACTGCAGCAAGGGGTGGACCACTATTACCGTCATAACGCGCATCTGTGGACTGCTAAGACGGCCCAGGAGGTTCGTTCGATCATTGACCGATTCCCTTTCGAGACAGGTCTGAGCAAGGCCGAAGCGGTGCTCCACAAGACCACCCTTGAGGGCCTCGATCCGAAGACGCAAAACAAGCACTTGTCGCGGTTGAAGTCGTTGTTCGACTTCCTGATCGATCACGGCTACTACAGCCTGCCGAATCCGTTCAACGGGCTGCGGGTACCGATGCGCAAAGGCAAGCGGCCAGAGGAAGGGCGAACTGTTTGGGCGGTGGAGGACTGCCGACGCCTCGCCGAGCTGGGCGAATGGTTGCCTCTGTTGGGCCTCTACACCGGGGCACGTATCAACGAGCTGGCGCAGCTGCGGACTGCGGATATCTCAGACCGGATCCGGATCACCGATGAAGGGACCGGGGCAGCGGTTGAAGAACTCCGCCAGTCGGCGGGAGGTCCCGATCCACCTGGAGCTGAAGAAGCGGGGATTTCTAGAGTTCGTGGATGCGCGCCGGAGAGCAGGGCAGGAAAGGCTGTTTGACTTTGCGCTAGGGCGGGATGGGTACGGGCAGGCGGCAAGCCGCTGGTTCAACCGGTACAGGGCTGAGCACGGCTTTAAGCAGGACTTCCACTCGCTGCGCCACACGGTAGCTACGCGCTTGCGAAATGCCGAGGTTCCAGGAGGATCTAGTTGCCGAGCTTCTGGGTCACTCCAAAGGACAGACGATGTCGTTCAGCCGGTATGCGAAGGGGTCAACGTGGAATCGTCTGGACAAGGCCCTGGCCACACTCTGCTATTGACCCTCACATTGAGTGTCGCAGCCCGCGGTCGATTGTTGGGCAATAAGGTCCACCGGACAAAAGCTATTGGATTTCCCCGCAAGCACGAAGCAGTCGATCACCGCTTAAAGTTTGAAGTCGGCGGCCCAGCAATCCAGCGTCCTCGAAACACTGAGTGGGAAGTCCGCGCGGGCCGTAGCCCGGCTTAGCACCGGAGTAGTTGCCTCAAACGTGGCGTCTGACTCGATCGGAAGCAGACAGCACGTCGCTCGACAGAACGCGACGCTAAGCGGACATCTGCAAGACGCACGTGGCAGTCGTGGTCTGGGCGACTCGGTGGCATTCCCAGACGGAAGGCTATACATTTGCGCGTTGCCTCTTTGGCGAGCGGCGGCATGGTTACGCCCATGGCTTTAGCGCCTAAGAAAAGACCCCAACCAGGTCGCTTCCGGAATTCATCAAACACCTGACCGATTCAGCGCGGAGAACTCGGCCCGAACGTAATGAGGTCGAAGGAATCGTTGTATCGACCACCGTCCTCCAGCACGTGATGGTCGAGGCGTTCCGCCAGCAGAAGTATTGGCTCGAGCGGGTGGCTTCTTGGCTCCTGGCCATGCGCACAGCTCGCTGAGTGGCAAGAAGCAGTAGGAGTCGTGGATGCCTTCCAAGTGGGGTTCCCCGTCAGGTCTCGTTGGTCGTGAGAATGGGAACCGATAGCGAACCCGAGCCGACGAGCTAAACGTTTGTTGCGGCGGGGCCGCAAACGCGTCCAAATATAGCGGAAGGCGATGGCCTGCTGACTATGCATCGGCCTTTGAAGGAAGTTTGGCAAACCTTTGCCGATATCGGCCGGGATACCATCGCAAGGCGTCGCACGGCAGGAAAGGACCCTGACGGGGTCCTCCCGAGGAACCGTTCGAAGTGACCACGGATTCCAGTGGACTCGAAGTTCTTTTCTCAACCGGTCCCTTTTCGAGCACGCGAATGGGCTTCGGCTCGATCGACGCCGGCCCGATGTCTGCTTCCCTGGGGCTCATATTGTTTTGGGGCCGTAGTCGATGGTCAGCCTCAGTCAACCAAACGATCTGGAAGGTTCCGAAAACACAACGGTTCACTTGGCTGTCTGAGCGACCATGGCCGCCGACTATGGCGCACTGAAGGATGTCGTGGCCATCGCGGCTCGCTAATCGCGGCCGCCAGCGCAATCGGTCTCTCTTGGACGAGAAGAGCGAAGTGGATGCCACCAACAGGAAGACGGTGCCAAACGCGACGGCGCGGGTTACCGGTAATTGATCTGTGCGGTAGTGATCGGAGCTATCTATTGCTTCGCCTACGTCTCGGATGGAAGCGCTGCTCGCCCTCTCCGGGTACGCACTTGTGGCAGCGGTTGTTGCCTCTATCATCAGCATCTACACGAACACGGGGTATTCATTCACGAGGACCGGTGTGCGCATTCTCGGAAGGCTCGCCTCACAAAGGAGGCGCAAGTAATCTCCGCGGAGCGATCTATGGATCGCAGGACTTGAATTGACAATGCAAACGGGAACAGCTAGATTGCGTGTGGACGAGAGCGGTCGCAGGCCGCCGCGCAAATCCTCAGCACTCTCGGATTATTGTGTCGGAACATGCCGGGTCCATTGCCCTTGCCACAGTGGCGGTCGCGTTCGGTGTCAGCCCTGCCGCCTAGCTCTGGCGGTGAACTATCCGAGAGATAGAGTAATCACTGCCTGTGGCTTTCAGGAGATGCGGAAGGCGTCAAGCCTGAAGCGTTTTGCAGAACGGTCTGGAACAACTCAGCTACGGAGATCCAACCGAGAAGCGGGTAGGGAGAGCCGGCAGTAGGGAGGGCCTACCCACTCTTCAGGTTTAGTTGATTTGGTATTGTTATCCTTTAATAATCAATAGGCTTACATACACCTACCGCTGTACCACATCCTACCCCTCATACTATCACCACCTCCGGGGGGGGTCGGCCTTTCTATTACTAATCCCTGTTAGCAGCGACATGAGAGAAGAGGTACTTGCTTCTCCCCTTTCCTAAATGCCTCAAATCGATCCCACTGATCCATGTCCAGTTGCCGCAACAGCTCCTCAAGGTCGTCGGTGACGAAATCAAATTTGTCGGGATCAGGCGGAGTGAGCTTGGTCGAGTAGAAATATTTCTCCTTAAAGCGCGCATGTGACTTCTATCCCGTGATCCTCCAAAACATGCGCTGTAAAGGCCCTGTCCATCGTCTCCTCTAGCAAGTCAACGTCCGCCACCTGCACGACGAAGCTGTCATGGACGGTGAGGATTGGGCGATTCGCTCTCACAAACTCCCTAATGACTCGCTCAGCAATGCAGGCGTCTTCGTTCTGTAATTCAAGTCCGATTCCCGAACAAATGAATTCTTCAATGTCTCGATGCCGCTTGATCATGTCTTCGAGCAATGGCTGTAGATAAGGGGAAGCTCTCTTTAGGAGGTCATACTCTTTGTCTTTGACCCAGTCGAAGCGGACGCCTTTTAGGGCGGCTGAAATTGAGGTGGCGTTGATCGCATACAGTAGAACCGCTTTGCAGGAGATCCTTACTTCATCTGGCGTAAGGCCCTTGGGGGCTAAGTCAGTGAAGTAGGGGTCCTGCTCCGCTGAGCCGAAATAGTCGATACCTTTGCGTGCATACGCTAAGGCAATGTGCTGTCCCGAGTAATCGATCTCGCGAGTCGGCTTGTAATTAATTACGATCCGCTGCCTCAAAGCTTTTGGCACGTTCATCCACCACGCACCGTGAAAGCGTCCCCCGCTGCCGCCAGCTTTCATTGTTGAAAACCCGGTGCACGACCTTTGCGGAGAGGTCCACCTTCATGTCTTCGCTGTAGCCCTTCAGTTCCAGATCGATGTGAGTTGATGCAAGGCGTCGTTGTATGCAATCAGTTCTTCTCTCATCCGGTTGGTCTCTTCGGTGTCTTCATAGTCCACGTCTTGACCTTGCGAGTTCCTAAGGATGATTGGTTCTTTAGGTAATTGATCAATATCCTGGATTCCCACTTTGAACTCCGCGAAAAGGTTCACGAGCCGTTGCGACGCTTTGACTCGTGTGTTGCTGCCTTTCCCCGTCTTCCTATCAAATACCCTCGGTGCCAAGTCAGCAATTCTTCGTTATGAAGTCGGCTAAGAATCTTCCTTCGCAATCGGATAGGTGAGCGTTTGGCGCTGGTAGCGATTCCCGGTTTTGTAGTTGTTTTTGTTTAGGCTTACACCGATAAATTGCTCTGGATCGCTGTAATGGCAATGAAACAGATCGGCCAAGATTATTCGTAGCTGACGTTTCCACGATTTGCGATGCCGACCATGGATGTCCGACAGTAGGCTGTCAAACAAATAGAGCTCAACATTTTGAAATTGGGCATTTGCGACCAGCGATGCATGAAGAGCGGACGCGAGTTATTCAGCGCGATTGCTTTTGCCCGCGCCGCTTCGGAATGAGCATCTGTACGCGCATAGCTTACGTAGCTCTGCGGGTGAAGCTAAATCTTCGTCAAAGATAGTCGGTCCTTCGTTCATAGGCGCACCATCCTTTCGCAGTCTGAGGTCTTCGCCTGTCACTCGGTAAGCTGGGACGTGCGGTCCTGATACCGGTATTGCCGCTGGCTTCCAGTGCTTCCCTAGCTTGATGCTCGATATGACGCTCTGATGCACGCCATAGGCTTCGGATAAAGCGCTCCCCGCTTCATTGCTAGCTCTTATCTTCGCTGCGATTTCTGACGTCAGTTTTGCCTTTCCGTGGCGTTCTGCACGCGCATGCCGATCTTTCTGGACCATGTCGCGTGTGTTATCGAGCGCACTTCCTAGCGCGAGATGAGCAGGGTTGCAGCATCGAGGGTTGTCGCACTTGTGCAGCACATGCGAACCTGGCGGCACCTCTCCAATCTCAATTGCGTGCGCCACGCGATGGGCGTGTTGCATCCTTCCATCCAAGTGGAAACGCCCATACCCTTTGGCCTTGCGGCTACCCTGCCACTCCCAGCATTCAGCCTCCGCTCCCATTTCGACTTTCCTCCAGAACCTCTTCCCTATCGCTTCCCTTTTTTCCGGCGATATTCGTAGCCCTCTGGTCGCAGATTGGATATCAGAGGAATCAATTTGCGGCGCAGTCGATACCGCAGCCGCGTAAAAGCTCTTTCTTCGCTCATATGGTTTAGTCGTGAACTCGACTTCTTTTTGGCGATGGCAGAAGGAAGTATTCGCTGAGGCGTGCAGCGTCCCGGCGCAGAAATAAGCACGCCGAAAGACGAACTGCGACAGCGATTGGCGACGAGCGCCCTAGTGCCTGGCTGCAGTGGTCTGAAAGACCTAGATGAACGCGCGTGACCCGCGCGTAGTAGGACCCTTACGGGATCCTTACCCTAGCCGATCTCTGGCATTCGAACGCTAGGGTATGTCTCGCTCTTGCAAGCGGCCTCTGGGATCCTGTGTACAGCTGCCACGCATGAGCGCGGCTCAGTCCAGAGGAAATGCAACTCTATTGATGTGCAACCACATCGTCAATTGTTGGTCGGTAGGTTCCGACGAACGGCGGGCAGATCGCATTTGGGTTACGCAGCACCTTGGCAATCGGTCCCAGGAGCCGGCGAACCGAACGTTGATTGTTGTCCTTCTATGTTCGACCTCGACGTCTCGAATTCGCTACCCCGGGGCACCCGCAAGTTTCGGGGGGCGAAGCAACGCTCCTATTTACGCGGTAAACGATCGGGCAGTGTCGCCGGCCGATAATTGCAGGGTTGACACTTGGCCACCGGGTCCGCGCTGTTGTCCTGGGTGATGCTAAGTGAAAGGCGTTCCCGGTTTGCAGCACGATGAGCGCGCTTGAATCGAGGGCGAGGTTTAGCCTTTAACTTACTGGCGTGTACCTTCGGCACAGCAATGGATCGAGTCACTTCCGAGCGCCGTTCGGCAATGATGAGAAAGGTCCGCTCGACGAACACAGGGCCTGAGCTGTTCGTGAGACGAACCGTGCACAGGCTGGGGTTCCGATTCCGCCTCCATGCCCAAGGGAACTTCCCGGCCGGCCCGATGTGGTCTTCCCTCAATACAAGACGGCGGTGTTCGTCAACGGGTGCTTTTGGCACAGGGCACAGTTGCCCAAGAGGAAAGCGGCCAACGAGCAACTCGGATTTTTGGGCCGAGAAAATTCAGGGGAATGTTCTGCGCGATCGGCGCAATGCTCGAGCGCTGCAGCGGCTCGGCTGGACGACTTTAACGGTTTGGCAGTGTTCGATTGAGCGAGACATCAACCGACTTATCCGATTGCTCAACTCGCGCCGCTATGACCGCCTGTCTGCGGCGAAACGTGCTCTGTCGATCGAGCGAACGAGATACCTTAAATAAACGCCGCCAGTTTTGGGGGTACTGCGTTTCCGATCATTCTAGCAACCGGCTCGATCTGATCAAGCGGATAAAAAATGTAATTGTCGGAGAACGACTGAAGTATTGCCGCCTCTCGCGGCGTTATTTCTCGTACCTGCTCCGTATCGAAATGGCCAAACCTGCCGTTCGAGATGCTGTGGCACTTCGTAGTAATCGTTGGGGACGGTTTGTCTGGATGCATTCTCGTGTAAACATCGCCAAAGCATCGGTCATCGAGCCGAGAGTTCACCTTGCGGTGACACACGAGAGAAAGGTCTCCTTTGGGAATGGCCTCCATATATGCGTTTGATTCCCCGGGTTTTGCAGCTGAGAGGCGCTTGACATTGATCTCGTGTAAGTGACGTGCCCTATGGTTCGGGATTGAGGGATGCTGCTGTCCCGCCGAAAGGACGGGAAGGTGACCGATTGCCTGACGCACGCTCACTATGCAGCTGTCGGGGTCGCGTTCAGGGACAAGTAGTTCGTAACCCAAAAGGTCGGCAAATCGCTCCGGTAGGGCGATGCCCTTCGCACCGCCAGAAGAATCGATCGTTTGCGATACTGAGGAACGCCAAAGCGCGAGGTGCACACAACCTTGTCTCCCGGTTGCATAACCCAGCTCCTCGAGCGTTAGCTTGAATCGCTTCCAGACTCCTCCGTACTTCTGGGTCGCCGATGCCTTGAACATTCTCTGAGAGCACAAGGTCCGGAAGGAAGTGCGCAACGAACTTCGATGCTTCCGACAGCAAGTTCTTGTCTCTCCCTCTGGCTTGTCTTTCTGCCCTCGCTCAGCTCGTTCTTCGAAAGCTTGGTGAAGGGCTCACACCGGGCGCAGACTGCGAATAGGAGCGGCGTCCGCGCTGCGCGGCGTTGGTACCGACCAACTAAGTCATCGAGTTGCTTGAATAACTCTGCCTGCTGGCCGACTTTGTAAGTCCGGGACTTCGGAAAGATGTCGTAGTGCAGGAAGCGTGCGGGAGCTTTGTCCAGGTAGCGGTTGATATTGTTGCCGCTATAAGTCGTGCTGCAGCGTAAGTCTTTGTCGACTCCGGCGATAACGTAGCCTCCTGCGTCAATCAGGCCGCGGGTCGTGCACCCGGCGCCGCAAAAGAAGTCAACTGCCAGGGAGCTGGGGCGCTAGCCCCTTCGCACTCGCCATCACGCTATTCCAGTGCTCCGAAAAATCACTAGGTTGCCCGTGCCAAACGGACGATCACTCTACTTCAGCGTCGGAGAATAGACGCCATCCATTCCGATCTCTCTTGGCGGCATCAGCTACGCGGCCTTGATCGATCCAGCGCAGAAGGGTTGCCTTCGAGATTCCGGCTGCTCTTGCCGGCTTCGTCGGCGAGTAGGTATGTCCTTCCGTCCTCGAGGATCCTGGCCAACCCTGCCTCCGCCAGCTTTGAATGCCCTTAAGTATAGTCAACACTACTCACGACGAGGAATTATTTGCTGGGACCCCTTGTACTTTGGCTATCCAGCGTATAGGTTCGAATTGTACGCGTAGCTCGTGTTGCTGGAGCGTACATTTCTTCCAGGGATTGCATATGCGTGAGAGGGACAGAGCCAAATTCGTTAGGCTCGCAACAAAGCGCGTGTCAAATGCCCTGAAAGCCATTCAGCTAATCGGAAATTTGTCGAACAGATCCAACTATGACTACTCGGAAGAAGACATCCAAAAAATCTTCAAAGCGCTCAGCGAGGAGCTCGGCGCTGCGAGAAAGAAGTTCGAACTCGCGCAAAAGCGGCGCTCTGCCTCCGCCTTCTCTTCGAGTAGCTCGAAGTTCAGCGCCGGTGCCGGTTCTCGGTGGAAAGACCTTTGCTTCGCACTGTTAGCGGCTGGAATCCGAAGCCGCAGTGGAGGCGGTGATTGAGCGGGTTTCTGAGATCAGAGGCCCCTCGAACTGGCGCCCACTCGATCATCGCGAAACGAATTTCAATATCACTTCCAATCAAGCATCGGACGGCGGCAAGGCGTTGACCGAGTAATGACGAACATGGTCGACGCCGTGTTACTTAAGCACGCCTTGCGAAGGGCCTTGATCCGCACGGAAAGCACGCGCCGCGCACGATGTATGAAGCGGTGGACAAGCTTGTCAAAAGTTACACGGAGGCAAACTCGTAAACCTTGAGCCGAACGACCCGTGGCTTCGCGATTTTGCCTCAAAAACTTGGTCATAGGCATTACCGGAGCAAAAACAGCTAAGGCCGGACTTCCTTGCTATACATTTGTGGATAACGGAGAAGGCCAAAGCCCAAATAATTTTGAAGAACGTTTCTTTCGCTGAGCGAGCGGAAACAAGAAAGACATCCATTTTGTTCAGGGCAAATACAATATGGGATCTTCCGGCGTCCTTGGATACTGCGGACTGCGCTGGTTCAAGCTGATTATCTCTCGTCGCTTCGATGGAAAACTCCTTGGGGATTTACTCTGATGCGTCGGCGACCGGGAGGAGGAATGCCGGTTGCTGAATACTTCATGTTGCCAGATGGGACGATACCTTCGTTTAAGGACTGATGCTATTTATCCGTTCGTAAAAGGTGATGGCAAAAAATACGATGGCGTCCATCTTACAACCGGCACCATCATCAAACTTTACGACTACCAAATAGGCTCAAGGTTCTCGTCCGGCTTCCGAGGCGCACGCGAAGCGTTGAACGAAAATCTTGTCGAGACCATTCTTCCCTTTCGACTTCTCGATTTTCGTCAAAAACCCGATCCGTACGCGGTGGGACCGCGCGGAAGGGATCGACCCCGGCCGTTTTACGGGATGGAATTCCTTCTTGTTCGTTCGCACAAAGAAGAAAATGATGAGGAAGAAGACGCTGTCGGCGAACAGCGGCTCTCGAGTCGGGAAGGTTGAGGACCCGGAAATAGGCGAGGTCTTAATCAACGCGATCAAGCTAAAGCGGCAGTTACCCAGCTGGTTATCGGGAACCAACAATCGCGTTTTTCACACTGTTAACGGGCAAGTGCAATTTAAACAGACACGCGGGTACCTAACTGACTGCGGATTCCCGGCCCTCAAGGATCGTGTCGTCGTAGTTGTAGACGCCAGCAATCTGGACTTCGACGCGCACAATTCTGTGTGGAAGGGTGACCGCGAGCACGTCAGAAATACGATCGTAGGCGAACGCTATCGTGAGCTTGTTACTCAGGCCATTCGCGATTCGGCGGTTCTGAAGGCGCTTCAACAACAAGTGGCGCAGGAAGAGATGGAGCGCGCCGCGAAGACCGAGCGAAACAACTTGTTTCAGAAGCTCGTCGACGCTGATAAGAACCTAGCAGGACTATTGACCAACCGGGATCCGGTAATTATCTTGCCGGGTGGCGGCGGAGCAAACGGGGCCGACAAGGGCGAGGGACCATTCGAGGGCAAGTACAGTCCGACGTACTTGAAGATCGAAGAAAGGTCGAAGGAAATATCCCTGCCTGTGAACCGTCGTCGCCCGATCGCGGCGCGCACGGACGCCGAGAATGGCTACCTTGGGCGTGCGGACAACCTGGCCAAGACTTACTGATTCCAGACGAGATTCAGAAGCGCTTTGCCACGAGCCAACAGCTCTACAACAGTAGACTTACGATTTACTTCGACCCATCGAAGGAAAGAACACGCCGGGGACCGTATCCGGTTTACGGTCGGCCTGCAGGATCCTGCCATGCCGCTGCCGGTCGAAGATGAAGTCCAGATAGAGATAGCTGACGAAGAAGCACCACCACCGCGGAAGCCGAAACCGAATCCGGGAGAGAAGCTTTCCGGTAACGGCAAGGACAAGCCAGGTACCGGCAAGGACGCTCCCACGCATGGCTTGCCCAGATACGTCCTGCTTACCAAAGATGGAAGGTCGGTGGGTGATCAAGAAACGCAGAAGTGGCCCGAGGATCTTTCAGAACACGACGGAGGACTCATCCGCGATCTCGGCGATGAGGGGACGCTTTACCTCATCAATTACGACAACTCTTACCACCTAAAGTACAAGCAGCAACAGCGTGGAGATATCACGAAGGATGTCGTTACTGAGAAATACATTCTTGGAATGCGTATCTTGATGCTCGGCTACGAGCACGCGCTGAAGGCCCTAGGCCAGTCTCGGGCGGATGGAATGGCTCATTTCAAGATGAGTTCCGCCGCGTGGCGGCTAGGGGAGCCTCGTCGACGGTTCTTGCACTTGCCGAGAATCTGCCTCGAATCGTTGACACTTCAGCCGTGACGCGGGATGTGGAGTGAGTCTTAAGACGAGCCGAATCACGAATCGATTGGCGGGTTTAACAGACTCGCCATCGTAACGGGCGTTATCCGCACGAACTTTGGCTCCCTCACTTGTGAACTGAACCCTTCGAATGACTACATGCCTCCGGCCTTGATAGTCGGGCGATAGGAGGACCGGTCGAGAATGACGGCGCTTCAGAGCGGGATCGTGGGGCTTCATCGCATCAACTGTAGCGATCCGCAGATCACCGGAGCTTGAATGCCCTTTCATGCCATTGCCGTCCTCTCCGGCGATCGTCAGAAGACGATTCCCAATCGCTCGGAAGGCGAAATGCTCTCTGAGGTCGCTTTGCCGTTCGCGGCCAGCGGCGCCATTAACCTAAAGTGGGGAGCCAAGACACAAACTTATCAAGTCTTGGAACTCCGTATCTGAGACAAAGACGGCGTGGGACAAGCGCAAGGGACCAATCGGCGACCTACTGAAGGGGAAGAAGAACCAGTATCAACGCTTCGCAGGAAAAGCGGAGGCTTTATTAGCCACGAACAAACCGAAAGCCTTCGTCGTCATGCCTATTCAAGGAGAGAAACATGGCGATCAAGATCAACAGCGCATTTACAGAGGATCGACCAACGATTTGAGGCTATTGAATCTGTAATCGCGGACGCAGGTGGGATTGCCATTCGCATTGACAAGGAACACCCGCTTGAAGACCTCGTGGCGCGTATTAAGAAGGAGATTCGAGGCTGCATCTTCGTCGTCTCCGACCTTACCGATGAACGTCCCTCCTGCTCTTCGAGTCCGGGTACGCTGAGGCTCTAGGTCGTCCAGTAATTTACGTCGCAAGCAAGCAAAGTGTCGTAAAGCCCGGGACCGCGACCAATATTCACTTCGATGTACATATGAATGTTCACTTCTTCCTCGAATCATGATGAGCTCCAAGAGAAATTAAGTTCGGCGGTCCAGAAGAACCGAAACAACCCTTCGGCGAAGGTGGCTAACCTGCGCGTCGACACGGACGCCAAAACAACCCCCCTTTTTTTGGAAAAATTCTCGCACCGCGAGAAACGCTGTTACGCACTATTGCCTTGCACTGATTTTTCCCCCCACCCCCTCCGAATGCCATAGGCGCAGGAACACCGGAGTTCGGTACTCGTTGTCGCTGCGTCTTTTTGTGTCAACAAAATGCTACAAAGGTTGGCGATATCCGATGGCGTGTCGATATCCAATTCGGATATCCAAAGTTGGTCTCAGCGCAGGGGTGAAATTGGCTCTTAGTCCCAAGAGGTTAGGGAGTCGGGAGTTCGATCCTCCTCTTCTCCACCAGATCTTTTGATGTTCTTTGAGTTCAGGTACTTAGAAGGCCTGAACTGCCTCTTCGACTGTTGGCGATATCCAATTCCAATGTCCAATCGAGGTGACAAATGTCCCACAGAAGTCATTTGAGCCGGTCACGCACCGGCTCTTTTCATTTTCGGCTCTGTCTTTCTTCCATCACTTCTCGGGTTCTTGGTCTCCGTGAGATTCGACGGGGCCTGGGCATCCAGGATGGCGGACCGGAGGACGGCCTGCGTACACACGGCCGTGCACGGCCTCGTCCTCTAACCGTCGCCGCGTAGGCGAGCAGGTTGTTGGCGACATAGAAGCCGTCGGCGCCGGTCACCGGCGCTTAGGCGGCACCGAAGCGGAATGCAGGGCTGCCGTCCTTTATCGGCCCGTTGGTCCGCTCGGTGCGATAGTCTGATGCCCAAGAGGCACACGGTACCAAATCGTGCCGCTGCTGTGTCCGAGACCGTCGAGGAATCGATGAGCCTACAGATCACCGGAGCCAGATCCGAACTCGGCCGCATTCTTGCGCGGCAACGTGCAAGCGGCGCGGTTCACATCAATATCGCAGACAGCAGGCCAATACGCTGTTGCACGATGGACACGCGTGGAAGGGGTTTGCGCGTGTCGCACTGGCCGGTGCGCGGCGCGCAACGCGTTCCGATGCAGACATGCTCGTGCATGCGAGCTTCGCCTTCGTGCTGGGCCAACCGCCGAAGGACCCGCTGCGCTCGATCGCGGAGACCATCATCGAGTGCGAGAGTCTCGTTGCTTTGGGGCCGATACCTGCGTGCGTGGTGCGCCTCGGATACCTCTATGGTCCAGAAAGCGGAGATCTGCGCGCATATCGCACGGCATTTCGCCTTGGACGGCCGTACTGGGCGGGACCGCGCAACACTCTCCAATATCACCTGCATCAATACGACGCTGCCAGTGCGCTGATCACCGCTGCGAATCCGCGCAACGCCGGACGCACCCTCTATGCAACCGACGGAGTGCCGGTCTCATTCATGCGATTCATGGACGATTTCGCCCGGAGAGTCGGCCGCCGCTTTCCCATGCACGCGCTCGCCATTACCAGGCCGCTGATGAAACTGGTGGTCCGCGAGGAGCATATGCAGCAGGTCGCACTGGCGATGCCGCCCACAGCACCGCGTCCGCGCGTGCCGGGCTGGAAGCCCGGATTCCGGGACTATCGCCTCGGCCTCGCTCAAGTCATCGAAGCGTGGAACGAATGAGCATTGCGCCGATGTAGGCTGGTGCGCGCCTACTTGTCTGGGTCCGCAACCTGGCAGTAGAGTGGTCAATTGCGCGGCATCAGGCAGACGCTCCCTCAGCAAGTACAAACTGTCTAGAGGCCAGTGTTTGCCAACTACCGCCGTTGATTGAAGAGCATCGGCAGCCACCGCAAGCAACGCCTGGCCCGCCAGACCAGCAACAGGAGCAAACATGGAGCCAGCGATCAAGACGCCCGAGCAGCTGCTGCGGTACCGCAGCCTCCGACAGATCCTTGCGGAAAAATCCGCGGTGTACGCGGTGCAGCCGGACAACTCGGTGTTCTCGGCAATTCAGCTGATGGCCGACAGAACATTGGCTTCGTCCCGGTTGAGGAAAATGGGAAGTTGGTTGGAGTGCTATCCGAGCGTTTCTTTTTCAGGAAGGTCTTCCTGCAGGGTCGATCCTCGAAGGATGCGCTCGTCCGCGAAATCATGACGACGCGCGTGGTTACGGTGACGCTCGACCATACGATTCCCCAATGCCTGGCGCTGATGCATGCTGGGGGCTTTCGACACCTGCCAGTCGTAACCGACGGCAAGACGGTGGGTGTTTTGTCCATCCGGGACTTGTTGAAGGAGATCGTGGCGCATCACGAACCTCCCATTCGTGACCTGGAACTGGAAAAGCTGACGATGCTGAGCGGCGGATCGAGTTACTCGTGGCCTGTAACATCCATTTGTAGACTATGATGGTGTTCATGAAAGACACCATCGATTTGACGAAACTGGAGCGGATGGAACTCGAACGGCGGGCGGCGAGTGGGACCGGGCGGGCAGAAGATGCGCGCCGGGCGCGTCTGATCCTGCTGCTGGCCGAGGGCCACACGTGGGATGAGGTATCGGAGCGCGTTGGCTGCAGCCGCGGCTTTGTGGCGAGTTGGAGCAAGCGTTTCGCCGCGGAGCGCATCGCCGGTCTGTACAGCCGCCACCTGGGGCAGGCGGCGACGGTGCTGACGCCGCAACTGGAGGCGCGCATCCTGGAGGCGACGCGGCGCGCTCCGAGCGATGGCACGACGCACTGGAGTACGCGCCGACTCGGTACGCACCTGGGCGTCAGCCACATGATGGTGGCGCGGGTGTGGCGCAAGCATGGTTTGAAGCCGCAGCGGATC
>CAVRVM010000001.1:0-26436 GCA_963724605.1 uncultured beta proteobacterium | reverse complement strand
TGGGACTTGCGGTGTCCTCGGTAAGCCTGCTGGTCGCGGCACTCGGCGCCGCCAAGCTTGCGTCCCCGGCGATCGATCAGTGGACGGAGGGCCGTGAGACGGTCTTCGGCGCGCTGGTGGTCGCCGTTATCGCGACCAGTTTTGTCGTCGCGGTGCTGATGTCCCGCATGCGCCCGAAAGCAGCTGCTTGAGTCGGGCCCTCGCCGCCCGCCGCATTCGCCCGGATGGGGCCGAAAGGCAGGCAGGGTGCAGCGCCCGCTCCTTTGGATAAGGCCCCGGCTGCAAGCGGCTCAACAGTAAAACGCACCGAAATAGCGTTGCTGTCGTGGCGCCGTTTCATCCTTCCAGGATATGGTCGTCGGATGAATCCGGAGCGCCTCGGTTAACCAGTCTGAGGCGGGCCTGAACCAGTCTCTTGCGGCTTCGGCGCACGTCCGATTCAGTTGTCCTCTGTAATGCACATGGTCGACGTGGGCGATAGTGATCGACATCTGAAACTCCGTTTCTTGGTCTGTGCGAGCCCTTGCGACGGGCAACTCGTGCCATTGCTGACGCAAGCGCATCACGTCGAACCCGTGCCGATCCACGCCATGTACTTGCCGGGTCGTCACCGTTCACCCAAGGTCGTAGCCATGGTGGACTTCCTGCTCGAACACTTCAGCCACGCACCCTGGCGCCTGCCGGAGCGCGCGCCGAAGGGCCGCCCGCGCGCCCTGCACGCGTGAATACGTGACAATCGCCCGTCGACTTGACGCAACCCGGAGGGGAATCGTGCGAACGCTTCGGATCGCCGGCTACGCCACTCTATTGCTGTTGATCGGGCTCGTTGCGCTGCTGCTTTGGTACCGGCAAGCGAGTCGGCCAGTACACGAGGGCACATTGAGCGTTCCCGGTCTCGCCGCACCAGCGAAGGTACGACGCGACGAGCAGGGCATTCCGGCGATCGTTGCCGCGAGCGAACGCGATGCGGCCTTCGTGCTCGGCTTCGTTCACGCGCAGGACCGACTCTGGCAGATCGAATTCAACCGGAGGCTTGCGGCGGGCCGGCTGGCGGAGGTGCTGGGACCCTCGGCCCTGCCGACCGACCAGTTCCTGCGCACGCTTGGGGTACATCGCGTCGCGCAGCGGATCTACGAGTCATTGGATGCCGAGCACCGGGCACTGGTCGATGCCTATGCTGGTGGAATCAACGCGTACCTCACGGCTCGCGGCGGCCCACTGCCGCCGGAATTTCTGCTGACCCGCGCCCCGGCGCCTGAACCCTGGACCGCGGCGGACTCGGTCGCCTGGTCGCTGATGATGGCGTGGGACCTCGCTTCCTACTCGATGCGCATGGAGCTGCGGCGCCTGCGACTGGCGCAGTCCTTCACGCGCGCGGAGATTGATGATTTCTATCCGCCCCTAACTGGCGAAGCGCCGGCGGCCACGGCCGATTACGTGGAGATGTACCGCGTGCTGGGTGCCCTGAAGGCAGTGCAATGGGGATCCTCCGGCACCGTCGCTCAGATCCCGACGGCGGGTTTCGGCGAGGGCGAGGGAATCGGATCGAACAACTGGGTTCTCTCCGGACGCCGTACCGTCAGTGGCAAGCCGCTCCTCGCCAATGATCCGCACCTGGGACTCACCGCTCCCTCGGTGTGGTACTTCGCGGCGCTGCAGGCGCCGGGCCTGGACGTGATCGGCGCAACGCTGCCCGGCCTGCCCGGCGTCGTACTGGGACGCAACTCTCGTGTGGCCTGGGGTATGACCAATACCGGCGTCGACCAGCAGGACCTGTACCTGGAGCGGCTGAACCCCGACGACGCGCACGAATACGAAACGCCGACCGGCTGGCAGCGCTTCAGCGAGCGGGTCGAGCGTATCCGGATCAAGGGCGAGGCGGACGTCGATCTCGTCGTGCGCGAATCGCGCCACGGACCGGTGCTCAGCGGACTCGCTGCGGTCGACAAAAGCTTCGCTCATCCGCGTTACGTGCTCGCTCTGCGCTGGTCTGCGCTGGAGCCGACTGACCGCACGCTACCCGCGATCCGCGCGTTGAACCGCGCGCAGAACGTTGCCGAAGCCGAGCGTGCGCTGGGCGACTTTCAGGTGGTTACGCAGTCTATGGTGCTGGCCGACACCGATGGACGCATCGGATTTGTCGTGACCGGACGCATTCCGCGGCGATCCCCTGAGAACGACCTGCGCGGCATCGCGCCGGCGCCGGGATGGGACGCTCGCTATGATTGGGACGGATACCTGCCTTACTCCGAGGTGCCGCGCCTGCTCGATCCTGCAGCCGGCGTCATAGCGACCGCCAACAACCGCATCGTCCCGCTCGAATATCCGCACCATCTGACATTCGACTGGTTTTCGTCTTACCGAGGCAGGCGCATCGAGCAGCTGATCAATGCACGCGAGAAGCACGACGTTGCCTCGACCCGGGCCATACAGGCCGACGTGCTGTCGCTCCCGGCGCGCGAGTTGATGGCCGTGCTCGGCGCAGCGCAACCGCTCACAGTGTCGGGGCGCGAGGCGCTGGAACGCCTGAAGTCTTGGGATGGAACGATGGCGGCGGAGCGCCCCGAACCGCTGCTGTTTCACGCCTGGCGCCGTGAACTGGCATGGCGCGTGTTTGCCGACGACCTTGGCGAACTTGCAGTGGACTTTGTCGCCGCGGCCGACATGACCCGCGCGCTGCTGCATGTGCTGACGAGCAAGTCCCTGGCGCGCGACTGGTGCGATGACCGTCGGACTGCACAGCGCTTTGAAAGCTGCCTCACGCTGATGTCCGAGTCTCTGGATGCGGCGGTGGAACGCCTGGCCAGTGAATCCGGCCGCGACCTCGCGGGACTGCGCTGGGGTGAGGTGCATGAGGCGGTTGCCGAGCACCGCCCCTTTTCAGGCGTGGCGCCGCTGGCGCGGCTGTTTGAGCTGCGCACGCCATTTCCCGGCGATACCTTCACGATCAACGTCGGCGCCTTGTCGAATCGGGTGGAGGCGCCATACAGCACGCGTCACGCTGCGAGTCTGCGGGCGATCTACGACATGGGTGCGTCAGGTACGTCGACCTGGATACAGTCGACGGGACAAGTCGGCAATCCCTTGTCCGACCTGTATGCCTCGATGCTGCCACTGTGGCGCAACGTGGAATCCCTTCCTATGCGTCACGCGGCGGGCGACGGGCGCGAAATGGAACTGAGGCCCGTGCATTAACGGGGCCAGTGCGCAGGACCTGTAGCGCGGCGAGCCGCGGCCCGGGTGGGTCACTCCTCCCGAGACTGTGTTCCAACTCGCCGGGCTGCGCCTTGAAGCGCGGCAGACTCCAGCACGGCAGACGGTGCATCCGCCAGCGCCGCATCGATCATCGACTGCGCGACATCCTCAATTGCGACGGGACGGACCGTGGCCGGTATCAGCGCCCGGACTGGCCGCGTCAAGCCCAAGGCGAGCGCTTCGCCCCAGCGTGACTCCGTGCGCGGTCCGTCCAGCAAGCTAGGGCGCACCAGCACCAGGCTCGACCCGGCGATTGCGCGCAAGTCGCTTTCGGTTTCGCCCTTGACCCGGTTGTAGAACACCCGGCTTGTCGCATCGGCCCCCAGCGCACTGATGACCACCAAACGAGCGACCGGAACGCCGACCGCCCACCGCGCGAACGCAAGCACAAAATCGTGATCGACGCGGTAAAAGGCCGGTTGTGAGCCCGCGGTGCGGATCGTCGTTCCAAGGCAGCAGTAGGCATCGATGCGCCGCGTGTGCGCCACCCGCGGCGCCAGTACGTCGTCGAGTGCGTCGAAGCGTGCCGGCGCCTCGACGAGACGGGCGTGCTGCAGGTCGAGCGAACGCCTGGTCAGCGCGATAATCTGGCCGTACGCAGGCGTGCTCAGCAATCGGACAATAAGTTCGCGCCCGACCAGGCCGGAGGAGCCGGCGACCACGGCGGTGCGCTGCCTTGCTTTGCTTTCTCGATCGACCATCGCTGCTCCGGCGCCCTCCGAGGGTCATTCCCGCGGCAGCGTGATCATCGCCTGAATCTGCCCGCGCCTGCGGAACGGGTGCAGGTTGGGTCGCTCTCCCGCAACGTATTGCATGCGAGTCGCGACGGCCTACGTCTGAGCGCCGGCGCGCACGAGTTGGCGCGCGACGTGCTCTCCAAGCTGCGCCAAGTGCTGCCAGCTCGCAAAATCCTCGGGCATGCGCTGCACGACGATCTTGAGTCCGTCGGTGAGAAGACTGATCTCCACGCTGTCCTCGCTGCGGAAGGCGGTGCCGGTTGCTGACGGCCAGTTCGTCAGCAGGGACTGCAACTCGTCGTCGACCCATCCGCGCGGCATGTCGGGTGCAATAGCCACCGCGAAGCGCTCTCCGGAACGTCGGTCGCCCTTCCCGCAGGTCGAGCGCACTGTCGTAGAAGTCGGACTTTCCGGGTCCGCCTTCCCGGCCTGTCATTGCCTGTGCGATACCGCCGACGACGCCCATCAGGACCCGTCCGACCACGCCGCTTTCGAGTCCGAATCGCTTGCGGCCGATGATCACCAGCGACAACGTTGCAGTGCGGAGGTTGCCGCTGTGCCAGTGGGCGCGCGGCGTAGGCGACTTGTCGCCGCGATCGCTGTCGTGCCACATCTCCCATTCGATCCCATCGGCCGCGCCGGCGAATCGGTAGTCGATGCGACCCGAACGCTCGTCGTCGTAAGTCCAGCCCAGCTTGCGTGCCTGGACCCGGCGCTCAAAGTGCTGCTGGCGCTCGAGACGTCGTGCCTTCAGGACGAGCCAGCCAGTCGCTGCCGCGACGGCCGCCAACGCGGCGAATACGAAGATGCTCTTCATCGCTTCGAAGTACAGCGGTATTCAGTTAAGACAAGACGCTGGAATCGGTGCCCATCGGGTTACCCAGGGACCTGTCACGACAGCCGGATGCTAATTCCCGCCCGCGCGCTCGATCCGGCGAAAAGCGGATCAAGGTCCGGTCACGGCACTCGCGGCCGGGCGTGTCGTCTTGCGGCTCCCCAGCGATGCTCCTACGATCGATCGGCGATGCGCAAACTCGCAATTCCCCTCGTGATACTCGTGGCCGGCTGCGCGGCGACTCCCGTGGTGGAGCCCCCGGCCACGACGATCGCGCCGTTCTCGGCCGGCGCGAGCGGTACCGCGCTGCCCAAGGGCTGGCAGCCTCTGATCATCAATCGCATGAAGACTCCGACCGAGTATCGACTGGAGCGCGACCCGGTCAGCCAGGAGATCGTGTTGCACGCCACGGCAAACGCTGCCGCGAGCGGTCTGCGCCAGCGTCTTGACGTCGAATCGGGCGCGTGGCCAGTGGTGCGCTGGCGGTGGCGCGTCGTCGATCTGATCGTCGGTGCCGACAACCAGGACCGTTACTCGGAAGATTCGCCGGTCCGGCTGATGTTGTTCTTCGATGGCGACAAGAGTTTGCTGCCCCTCTCGGAGCAGGTGCTGATGGAGACTGCCAGACTGCTGACTGGGCAGGAACTGCCGTTTTCAACACTGATGTACATCTGGGAGAACCGACTGCCGGTGGGCACGGTGCTACCCAACAGTTTCACGTCGCAGGTCAAGATGATCGTGGTCGGCAGCGGTCACGATATCGGGCTCGAGCAATGGAAGGCATTCGAGCGCAACTATGTCGAGGACTACAGGCGCGCATTCGGCGCGCCGCCCGGGCGCCTGATCGGCGTCGGCATCATGACCGATACCGACAACACCGGTGAGCGGATCGAAGCGTTCTACGGAGACGTCGAGTTGAAGCGAGCGCACTAAGAGCCTGCTGCGGTCGAAGGGTTGGGGTCAGCGCGGCGCGGCGCATCTTTCCGCCGGCGCGGCGCCAGTGCTCTGCCCGACCGCGTGGGAGCCGGCTCGACGGGCGACGCGCTTGCCATTAGTGTCTCGAACCTGACGTCCTGACCCATGCTTCGCTTCCTCCTGACCCGAGTCTCGCTGCTGGTGCCGACTTTCTTCGGCATGACGCTGCTCGCGTTCTTCCTGATCCGCCTGGTGCCGGGCGATCCGATCGAGACCATGGCCGGCGAGCGTGGAATCGACCGGGCGCGACACGAGCTGCTGCTCAAGGAATACGGTCTCGATCGGCCTGTCATCGTGCAGTACGGCATCTATATCGGGCGCGTGCTGCAGGGCAATCTTGGCAAGTCGATGATCACCCAGGAGCCGGTGCTAAAGGAATTCCTGACGCTCTTTCCTGCCACCGTCGAACTCGCAAGCCTTGCGATCCTGTTTGCGCTGGTGCTCGGCATCCCGGCGGGCATGCTGGCGGCGGTGCGCCGCAATTCGATCTTCGACCACGGTGTCATGGGTATTTCGCTGACCGGCTATTCGATGCCGATCTTCTGGTGGGGCCTGCTGCTGATCCTGTTGTTCTCGGTGCAGCTTGGCTTGACTCCCGTCTCGGGGCGAATCGACTTCAAGTACTTCATCGAGCCGGTGACCGGATTCCTGTTGATTGATTCGCTGCTTGCGAAGGACATGGGCGCGTTTCGATCGGCCGCGCTGCACCTCGTGTTGCCGATGATCGTGCTGGGCACAGTGCCGCTCGCGGTCATCGCCCGCATGACGCGCTCGTCGATGCTCGAAGTCCTGGGCGAGGACTACATCCGCACCGCGCGGGCCAAGGGACTGGCGCCGTTGCGAGTGATTGCGCTGCATGCGTTTCGCAATGCGTTGATCCCGGTCGTCACCGTGATCGGCCTGCAGGTCGGTGTGCTCTTCACCGGAGCCATCCTGACCGAGACCATCTTTTCCTGGCCGGGCGTGGGCAAATGGGTGATCGAGGCGATCAATCGGCGTGACTATCCGGTGTTGCAGGGTGGGCTGCTGATGCTCGGTCTGATGGTGATGACGGTCAACCTGCTGGTCGACATCGCCTACGGTTTCATCAATCCGCGTATCCGTCATTCGCGATGAGCGCGCCGGGCCGCCCCAAGCGCGAACGCCTTGCAGTGCGCGCTCGCGCTTGCAAGCACTCGCACGCTCGCAGGCACCGGGCATGCCGCAGGGCATGCCCGATGTCCGGCGCGCGCCCGCGGGGGGACGGCGCGAAGCGCCCAGGGGGCTCCGTAATGAGCGGCGATCCAATTGTCACTGCGACGCTGACCGACGCTGAACTCGCGTCGCTGGCGCAAATCGCCGCACCGGCCGATCAGCCGACTCCGCTGCGCGAGTTCTGGCGCCACTTTTCCGCGAATGCCGGAGCGGTGAGCGGTCTCGTGATTGTGCTCGCGGTGCTCTTCATAGCGGTGTTCGCCGGCGTGCTGGCGCCTCACTCCCCGGTCGCAATCGACAACGCCGCGTACCTCAAGCCGCCGGCGTGGGCCAGCGGCGGTTCGTGGACGTATCCGCTGGGCACCGATGCGATTGGTCGCGACATCCTGTCGCGGCTGATGTACGGCGCACGGCTGTCGCTGTCGATCGGGATTGCGGTCGTCGCGCTGTCGATCATCGTCGGCACCTGCCTCGGCATGGCGGCCGCGTTCTTCCGTGGCGTGACCGAGATCGCGATCATGCGCTTGATGGACGTGTTGCTGAGCCTGCCGAGCTTGCTGCTCGCGATCGTGATCGTCGCGATACTCGGACCCGGGCTGATGAATGCGATGCTCGCGGTCGCCGTCGTCGTACTGCCCCATTACGTACGCACGGCGCGCGCTGCAGCGATGACCGAGCTCTCGCGCGACTACGTGACCGCGGCACGCATGGTGGGGGCTAGCGACCTGCGACTGATGTTCCGCGAGGTGCTGCCGAATTGCCTCGCGCCCTTGATCGTGCAGGCGTCGCTCGGCGTATCGACCGCGATACTCGATGCGGCGGCGCTGGGATTCCTCGGTCTCGGTGCGCAACCACCTTCGCCGGAATGGGGGACGATGCTGGCCGACGCGCGCGAGTTCGTGGTGCGCGCGTGGTGGGTCGTGACCTTCCCCGGTCTCGTGATTCTGATCACGGTGCTGGCCTTCAACCTGTTCGGCGACGGCCTGCGCGACGCGCTCGACCCGAAGCTCAAGCGCTAATGGACAACCCCCACGCTCACTTTCGATCGCGGCCCCCCGAGGGGGCTGAGCGCCGCGGCTCCAGGCGTGCCTGCGCACGCCTGGACGGCGCGAAGAATTGCTGCGTCCAGCAGCAACGCGGTCTGCAAGACCAGGCTTCCCTTGGCGCGGCCCGGCGGGAAGCCTGATCCATATGGCACTGTTAGAAATCGAATCGCTGGAAGTCGAGTTTCCGATCGGTGGACGCGTGCTGCGCGCGGTCGATGACGTCAGCCTCTCGGTCGACGAAGGCGAAGTGCTCGGCATCGTCGGCGAGTCCGGATCGGGCAAGAGCGTGACCATGCTCGCGCTGATGGGACTTATCGCCTATCCCGGGCGGGTGCGCGCCAAGCGACTGGAATTCGGAGGCCGCGATCTGCTGGCGCTCGGCGAACGCGAGCGACGGCAGCTGACAGGGCGCGACATGGCGATGATCTTCCAGGAGCCGGCCACCAGCCTCAACCCGTGCTTTTCGATCGAATTCCAGCTGACCGAGACGTTGCGCCAGCATTTACGGCTGTCGCGCACGGCAGCACGCGACCGTGCGGTCGAGTTGCTCGAGCAGGTCGGCATTCCGGATCCCGCGCGTCGCCTGCAGGACTACCCGCATCAGATGTCCGGCGGCATGAACCAGCGCGTCATGATCGCCATGGCGATCGCGTGCAACCCCAAGCTTTTGATCGCCGATGAACCCACGACGGCGCTCGACGTGACGATACAGGCGCAGATCCTCGATCTGCTGCGGCGCCTGCAGCGCGAACGCGGCATGGCGCTGGTGCTGATCACTCACAACATGGGTGTGGTCGCAGAAATGGCGCAACGCGTCGCCGTGATGTATGCCGGCCAGGTGGTCGAAGATCGCGGCGCGCGGGATCTCTTCGCCACTCCACAGCACCCGTACACGGCGGCACTGCTGGCAGCGCTGCCCGAACAGCACGCGGAAGTCGGTGAGCGCCTGGCGACGATTCCCGGCGTGGTGCCCGGGCTTTACGATCGACCGCGCGGGTGCCTCTTCAGCCCGCGCTGCACGAGCGCGACGGTGCATTGCCACAAGGTGCAGCCGGCACTCGACTCGATCGCAGATGGACGCGTGCGCTGCTTCTACCCGCTCGACCGGCCCGATCGCAGCGCCGCGATCGGGCGCGACGTTCACGTGGGTGCGCTGGCGGCGCGCCACGAGGAAGCGACGCTGAAGCCATGAGCCAGAATCAGACGCCGGTGGTCGAGGCGCGCGAACTGAAGCAGACCTACACGGTCCGGCGCGGCATGCTGCAGAAGCCTGCCATGCTGCAGGCGGTCGGTGGCGTCTCGTTCTCGCTTGCAGGCCGGCCGGACCCTAGCAGTGGTCGGCGAATCGGGATGTGGCAAATCCACCCTGGCGCGTGTGATCGCACTGATCGAGCAGCCAAGCTCGGGTGAACTCCGGCTCGGCGGTACCGACGCCATCCGCGCTTCCAAGGAAGCGCGGGCCCAACTGCGACACACGGTCCAGCTGGTATTCCAGAATCCTTATGGCTCCCTGAATCCCCGCAAGACCATCGGCTCCATCCTGGAAGAGCCGCTGGCAATCAATACCGAGCTGGGCGAAGGCGAACGGCGTGCCAGAGTCGCGGAAATGATGCGCCGGGTTGGGTTGCGTTCCGAGCACATCGGTCGCTATCCGCACATGTTTTCCGGCGGTCAGCGGCAGCGTATCGCCATCGCCCGCGCGCTGATGCTGCGCCCGGCGCTTGTCGTGGCCGACGAGCCGGTGTCGGCGCTCGACGTTTCGATCCAGGCGCAGGTGCTGAACTTGCTCGCCGACCTGCAGCGCGAGTTCGGCGTCGCTTACCTCTTTATCTCGCACGACCTTGCCGTGGTCCGCCACATCGCCGAGGACGTGCTCGTCATGTACCTGGGGCTGGCGATGGAACAGGGGCCCAAGGACCGCATTTTCGACGCTCCCTTGCACCCCTACACCCAGGCGCTGCTGGCCTGCACGCCCGGCCTCGGCGCCGCCGAGCGCCGAACGATGCTGACGGGCGAGCTGCCGTCGCCACTGGCACCGCCGCCCGGCTGCGTCTTCTCGACGCGCTGCCCCCATGCGACCGATCGCTGCCGCAGCGAGCGGCCGGAACTGCGCCCGCTGGACGGACGCCGGGTGGCCTGCCACTATGCTGAGTCGTTCATCGGCACCGCGCCCGCGGCGCCAGATCCGGAATTATTCAAGTCGCGCCCGACGGCGCGGTCAAAGGAGGTAGGAGCATGACGCAGGTTCAAGACAAGGTCGCACGCAGTGCAGCGGGCGAAATGGCAAGACCGGTGCTGCGTGCGGCCGTACTGTGCGCCGCCCTGGCGCTGATCGGAAGTGCATCCGCCAAGACGCTGGTCTTCTGCTCGGAAGGCAGTCCGGAGAATTTCTACCCTGGCATCAACACGACCGGCACGTCGTTCGATGCCAACAGCCAGATCTACAGCCGCATCGTTGACTTCGAGCGCGGCGGAACGAAGGTCGTTCCGGGCCTGGCGGAGAAGCTGGGACATCTCGCCCGACGGCAAGGTCTACACGTTCTACCTGCGCAAGGGCGTCAAGTGGCATGAGAACAAGAACTTCAAGCCGACGCGCGACATGAACGCCGACGACATCATCTTCGCGTTCGAGCGGCAGTGGAAGGAATCGAACCCGTACTTCAAGGTCACGAGTTCGAACCACTCGTACTTCAATGACATGGGGATGCCCAAGCTGCTGAAGTCGGTCGAGAAGGTCGATGACTACACGGTGCGGGTCACGCTCGAAAAGGCCGAAGCGCCGTTCCTGTCAAACCTGGCGATGGAATACGCCGGCGTGCAGTCGAAGGAGTACGCCGACGCCATGCTGAAGGTCGGCACGCCCGAGAAGATCGACCAGGAGCCGATCGGCACCGGACCGTTCTACCTGGTGCAGTTCCAGCGTGACGCCCTGATCCGCTACAAGGCGTTCCCGCAGCACTGGGGCGGCAAGGCGAAGATCGACGACCTTGTGTTCTCGATCACGCCGGACGCGTCGGTGCGCTGGGCCAAGTTGCAGAAGGGCGAATGCCATGTGATGCCGTACCCGAACCCGGCCGACCTCGACGCGATCCGCAAAGACCCGAAGATCCAGGTGCTCGAGCAGCCGGGCCTCAACGTCGGCTACCTGGCCTACAACACGACCAAGAAGCCGTTCGATGACGTGCGCGTGCGCAAAGCCATCAACATGGCGATCAACAAGAAGGCGATCATCGACGCGGTCTACCTGACGACCGGAGTCGCTGCAAAGAACCCGATCCCGCCGACGCAATGGTCGTACAACGATGCGATCAAGGACGATCCGTACGATCCGGCGGCCGCCAAGAAGCTGCTGGCCGACGCGGGGCTATCCGAACGGCTTCAAGACCGACCTGTGGGCCATGCCGGTGCAGCGTCCGTACAACCCAAACGCACAGGCGCATCGCCGAACTGATGCAGGCGGACCTGGCCAAGGTCGGCGTCAAGGCCGAGATCAAGAGCTTCGAGTGGGGCGAGTACCGCAAGCGCATGCAGAACGGCGAGCACCAGATGGGCATGCTGGGCTGGACCGGCGACAACGGCGATCCCGATAACTTCCTGAACACGCTGCTGGGATGCGATTCGGCCAAGACCAACGGCAGCAATGTCGCGAAGTTCTGCTACCAGCCGTTCGAGGAACTGGTGCAAAAGGCCAAGACGACGTCGGGCCAGGCGGCGCGCACCCCGCTTTACGAAAAGGCGCAGGTGATCTTCAAGGAACAGGCGCCCTGGTTCACGATTGCGCACGCGGTGCAGCTCAAGCCGATGAGCAAGAACGTCGTCGACTTCAAGCTGTCGCCGTTCGGGCGGCACAACTTCTACGGCGTCGACATCAAGGAATAGAGAAGTGGTCGTTCCGGTGCGCGGCATCGCCGCGCACCGATGCCGGCGCGGGCATCGCCTGTGCCCGCGATTTCTTTTCCGCGCTGCTGAAATGCGAGCTTTAGTCGCCCCAATGGGCAGCCGACTTGCTACGCATTTTCTCCCGGAACGCTCCGTTCCATACCCAGGGAGACCACCATGGCCAATCCGTTCGTCCACGTCGAGCTCAACACCGGTGATCTCGCGAAGGCCAAGAGCTTCTACAGCCAGCTCTTTGACTGGAAGCTGGAGGACATCCCGATGCCTGAGGGCACGTACACCATCATCAAGGTCGGCGATGGCACTGGCGGCGGAATGATGACGCATCCGATGGCCGGTGAACCATCGAGCTGGCTGGCGTACGTCCTCGTCGACGATGTCGACGCGTCGCTCAAAAAAGCGAAGTCTCTCGGCGCAAAGGTCATCAAGGAAGTTACCGAGGTTCCCGGCATGGGATGGTTCGCGATCTTCACCGATCCGACCGGCGCCACGCTCGCGTTGTGGAAGGTCAAGCCACAGTAATGCTCGTTACCAATCGAGCGCCAGCAGCACGCGCGTCATGTTCTTGCCACAAAGGTTCGGCACCAGACCCCTGATCGCCCAGCGGTAGGCATCGACCTCGGGAACTGGCTGGCCGCCATGCCGCGGCGTGAAGTGTGAGGAGCAACTGCAGCGCTCGATCTCGAGCCCGGGGTCGGGTGACGCGGCGACGAACTGCGGTCGTTGCGCAGCAGTTAGATGTGCACGCCGAGATCACGCAACCGCTCAGGCGCGACTGATAGGCAGGTTTCTTCGTGCAGTTCACGCAGCGCTGCCGTGCGTGGATTTTCGCCGGGATCGGCCAGGCCTTTTGGAATGTCCCAGTAATTGCGGCCAGTGGCATGGCAAAGCAGCAACTCGCCGCGAGTGCGGCGCGCGATGACTCCACAGCTCAATTCGCGCGTCATGATCTGGTTTGCAACCGCAGCATTCAACAGATCTGGCGTTGCACGCAAGTGGCCGCGCTATATTTCAGGGCGTTGTCAGCCCGCCCGGCGCCTTGCGACCAGGGATGCTCGCGTTCATCATTCGCCGTTTGTTGCAGGCCGTGCTGGTCATGCTGGCAGTGGCGCTGGTGACATTTCTGCTATTTCAGTATTTCGGTGACCCGGTGTCGCAGATGGTGGGCCAGGACGTCGCACCCGAAACGGTCTTCCCGTGGCCGGGGACGGGGCTGCTCTTCATACCAGTCGATGCAGTTTGCGGACATCCCGGTGACGGCGGCGTACCTGTGCCTGATTGCGCTGGTTTTCGTCCTGATCAACCTGATGGTCGACCTGTTGTATTTCGCGGTCGACCCGCGCCTGCGCATTGACCGCGCAGTGACGGCGCACTAGGACACGCGGCGGATGGGAACCTACCTGGGTGCTGCGCTACGCGGTCCGTTGGCGGCAATCCTGCCGCATCACGAAGGGCTGTCCGAGTTGCGGCGCGACTTGCATGCTAACCCTGAGCTGGGATTCGAAGAGCATCGCACTTCGGCGCTGGTGGCCGAGCGCCTGCGTAGCTTCAAGGTCGATGAAGTGCATACCGGCATCGGCCGCACCGGCGTGGTCGCTGTGATCCGCGGGCGCGGCCACTCGACGCCGGTCGATCGGTCTGCGCGCCGACATGGACGCGCTGCCGATGACCGAAGAGAACGAGTTCGCTCACGTTTCGACACGGCCGGGGCTGATGCATGGCTGCGGCCACGACGGCCATACGACCATCCTGCTCGGAGCTGCCCAGTACCTTGCCCGTACCCGCCGGTTTGATGGCACCGTCAACCTGATCTTTCAGCCCGGAGAAGAAGGCTTCGCCGGGGCGAAGGCGATGATCGACGACGGGCTGTTCGAGCGCTTCCCGACCGACGAGATCTATGCGCTGCACAACTGGCCGGCGCTCGAACCCGGACAGATCGGGCTGAATCCCGGGCCGATGATGGCAGCCGCCGATCGCGTCGAGATAACTGTCAGTGGCAAGGGCGGCCACGGTGCGCATCCACATCGCACGATCGATCCGGTGGTCGTGGCGGCGCATATCGTGATGGCGGCTCAGACGATCGTATCGCGCAACGTCGGCCCGCTGGATGCGGCCGTGCTGAGTCTGTGTTCGATCCAGGCAGGCAACCCGGCTGCCTACTCCGTGGTCCCGCGCGAAGCGAAGCTGGTGGGCACTGTGCGCACGTTCAGCGCCGATGCCCAGGACCTGATCGAGCAACGTCTGACCGAACTGGTGGAGTCCACTGCGCGCGCGCTCGGCGCCGAGGCGAAGCTGGTGTACGAACGCATCTATCCGGCGACGATCAATCACGCCGCGCAGGCGAAATTCGCGGCCGAAGTCGCGGCGGAACTCGTCGGCGATGACAACGTGGTGCGCGATCTCGAGCCGTCGATGGGAGCAGAGGACTTCTCCTTCATGCTGCGTGTCAAACCAGGCTGTTATGTCCGTCTCGGCGCCGGCGGCTGTTTCCTGCATAACACCCGATATGATTTCAACGATGCCGTCATCCCACTGGGGGCCGCGTTCTTCTCCGCGCTGTCCGAGCGCAGTCTGCCGCTGCTCGCGGCTCGAGCACCGTCGTAGGAGGTTACTGATGCACCCGCTCGCTCGAGATTTGCCCTGCAAGGCGGCGTAGGCTACTGCAAGCCTGATCTGCTGGGCGATTGGTTGCGTGATGCATTGAATCCAAAGTTGCGTTGAGCCGGCAACACCTGCTGGCGTTCGACGTTTGCCCGAGGAGAAGTACGATGAAGAGAAATCATGCGGTTGCTGCCTCAATCGCCGCGGCGGCTTTAGTGTCCGGTTGCGCGAGCTCGTTCCACGGGTCCTACCTGGTCGGGCAGCGCTGGTACAAGACCAACATTGATACCCAGCCGGTGATCATCCTGGGGGTCGACAACTGGGACACCACCGAGCGACGTGTGCTGGTCGAGCCCGGTCAGCGCGTCATACGTGTGCAGGCGATGCCGGTGCCGGGCGCACCCAATGAGACCGGGGCGCTCAAGCTCGACGTCAAGCCCTGCTTCACCTACTACATCGTTGCCGTGCGTGAGAATCGGATCACCGCCGAATTCACGCCGAAGGTCGACTATGCGGAGCCGCTGGCCGGTTGCAACCCGAACCTCCGGCGGATAAGAAATAACTGATGGCGGGCCCGCTGAAGACCTTCTGCGCCGCCGCCGGCGAGAGCGAAGTCGACTGCCATGCGGTCGATGAAGGCGGACTCCGAAGAGAGCAGCAGCAGTCGCGCCGCACTCCGCGCAGCGGATCAGCGCAAGAGCGCGAGCAGCCGCGGCTCGACCGAAACCGCGGCCATCAGGCCGCCCATCAGTGCGCCGGTCACGCCCGGACAGCAGGCGTCCTGGCCGGCCAGGAACAGTCCGCCGATTGGCGTGCGAGGTCGCAAGGCATCGCTTAGAAAGCGCGCCGGGGTCGTCGCCAGTCCGTACATGGCGCCGTGTTCCGCACCGGTGTAGGTGGCGACCGAAATCGGCGTCGACGAGGTGACGTATCGCACCATCGGCGTCAGTCGCGGGAAATGGCGTCCGAACTGCGTCAGCAGCTTCTGCTCGATCCGTTCCTTCAGTTCCGAGGTATCCGGGATCGCGCGCTTCGCCGCGCTTCATGCCTTCGTGTTCCCATGGGGCGAAGGCGTCCGGATCGACGAACGTGACGATCTCGCAGGTGTGACGCTGCTGCGGTCGCCGGCCTCGTGTGTCGGATCCTTCAGGCGAGGGAAACGAGACGAACAGCATCGGCGCATCGGGTTCGATCAGCGGTCGCGCCACAGCCGTCGACGTCCCAGCTTTCGTAGATCCATTCGTTGGCGCTGGTGGCGCCGTTGGCGGCGATGTCGCCCTCGAGTCCGAGATACAGGCCGACGTAGCCGACCGAGGGCTCGATCTCCAGCGACATCGCGCGCCCAGTCGTAGTCGACCTCCTCCGACGGCAGCATCGCAGCGTGTTGCGGGCGCCGGCATCGGATCACGCACGGCGCTCGCATCGATTTCGTCCCGTTGGCCAGTGTGACGCCCTGCACGCGTCCCATCGTTCGACGCGAATGCCGGCGACCTCGGCGCTGGTGCGCACGTCGCCGCCGGCGGCGAGGACCGTCGCGACAGCTCCGCGGCGAATACGCCCGATCCGCCGACCGGATACCACGCGCCGTCGAAAGTAACTCGACATCACGACCGCATGCAGCGCGAAAGACGCCTGACTGGGACGCCCGCCATGGTCGCCCCACTGCGCCGCGAGCAACGCCTGCAGCTTCGGGTCGCCGACGCACTCCTGGATCACTTCCTGCAGCGTAGCGACCGACCCAGCGCTCGATCTCATCTTCCTTCCACCATTTCAGCCCGCGCGAGACCAGTTGCGGCATCGAGTGGGCGGCAAACACGGCTTCGAGCGCCTTGCGCGCAGCGCGCATGCTCTCGAAATAGCGGTCGATGACCTGCGGACTCCGCCGGAAAGCGTGCCTTCAACGTCTCGAGAGTCGCGCGGCGGGATGTTCGAATTCGACGGTCATGCCCGGGAAAGTGCACGCGGTCATACACCGGACCCATCGACGCCATCGGGATGCCGTGCGGCGTCAGCGCATCGAACACCTTCTTGGCCGGCCCGACCGTCCCTCGGCTTCGCCCGCGCCACCGATGTAGTGCACGCCGACGTTGAAGCGGTAGCCGTTGCGCTCGAAGCTCTGGGTCAAGCCGCCCAGTTGTGTATGGCGCTCCAGAACCAGCACGCGCTTGCCCTCGCGCGCAAGCGCGGCAGCTGCCGACAATCCGCCGATGCCGGAACCGATGACGATGACATCCCATTGAGACACGATGCACCTCCGCCTGCATCTGACCCGACTGCGAGGGGCCCGTGTTGACCGCCGTCAGCGTCAGCCGTCCAGCGCCAGCAACGCGAACGAAGGCGGCCAGTGCGTCGCGACATAGTCGCCGGTGGTGGCGGGCGGCAGCGACGCAGCCAGGTGGAGTTCGATCGCTCGCCGGACCGGCGCCTGCAGCGCCGAGGGAAGCTCAGTGTGCAGTTGCCGCCAGCTCCATGCCCGCGACGGATTGACGCCGTGCAGATGGACGATCCTGGCGTCGCGGCCGTCGCTGACTGCCATCGGCTCAGCCATTCGCCAGCGCTTGATCCGTAGGCTGCCTGCCGCCGGGGCGCGCGACGGCCACCTTCAATGCGCCTTGCGAACTTCGCCCGACCCGGCGATGCTCTTCTTGATCATCGGATTGCCGCGATAGATCGACGTCGCCCGAGCCCGCGATCGAGACCACCAGCATCTGTTCCGCATGCACCCGTGCATCGCCGCTGCCGGCGATCCGCACCTTCACGGTCTGGCCGACCAGATCAGAGGCGTTGACGTCGCCGTTGCCCGCGATGCTGTAGCCCTGTTCGTCCGCCTGTCCGGCCGCCGCGAAATCGCCGCTGCCGGCGATGGACACGCCGAGCACGTTGACGTCCATGCGGTCAACGCGAATATCGCCGGTCCCGGCGATGGAGACAGCCAGTACGGGCCTTGCAAGGCATCGGCACCGCACTTCGCCCGAGCCGCGCATCGCGACAGTTCGCATTGATCGCCTTGAATTCGACCGTGACTTTGGGGCGTGTGCGAGCTCTTGAAGCTGGCGCCCGGCAGCAGGCGGATCTCGAGCGCCGGCGGAGTCGTCCGCAACGATGCGGGTTTCGATCATAGGCAGCAGGTTGTCATCGAAATGCACGCTGACATGCTCACGCGTGGAGGCCTTCAACTGCGACGTCGATGGGACCGTTGACGCGGACCGCGGAAAACGATCCCGGTGTCCGCGCTTCGTCAGCCTCGTGTCCGGAACCGTCTAACGCGGCCACCCGACGTACCCGACGACCAGCGCGCCGGCGGCGGGAAGGGAGGCCGGCTGCGCGGCGGCAGCGCCGGCCAGTGCGAGGAAGGTGGTCAGGATCAGTGCGCTCATGGAGATACCTGTTTCGACGATGCGTCGCATCTGCCCGCGCGGCGCTGGCCACGCCCGGGCGGTGCGATGGTCTGCGGAGCAGCGGCTGGATGGTATCCTGGGCGGACAGGCGGAATGGGACTGGCGAACTCACTTTCCGGGGCGGCCGGGCGGTGGCGCGTCGGGTGCGTCGCGCGCGCTCTGCAGGAGTTCCTGTGCTTCCTTCTGCCCGCGCGCGGCCGAACGGGAGATCCAGACGACCGCTTCACGGCGGTCCGGCGACAGGCCGTCTTTCGGCGACAGCAGTGCGATCCCGAGCTGGAAGGCCGCGCCGGGGTTGCCGTGTTCGGCGGCGCGGCGCAGCAAGGCTTCCGCCAGGGGCGGTTCCTTCGGCACACCCTCGGCGCCACGCAGCTACAGCGTCCCCAGCATCCACTGGGCATCGGCCAGACCTCGTTCGGCTGCCGGTTCGAGCAGCGCCCGGAGACGGGGCCCGGCCTCGGGAGGTGCCGGTTGGCGCGCTGAAGGATCTGCGCCAGGAAATAGCGTGCCCACGCCGCGTCCGCGTCGATATACGGCTTGAGCAGCGCCTCGGCATCCTTGACCTCGCCGCGCGCGCCAGTTCGGCGGACTTCTGCAGGGCCTGCTCCGAGTAGCGCTGAAACGCGAGGCTTTCGGTGGCCGCTCGGCATCGCGCGCGATTGCAGCGTCATTCGAGTCGCGCGGGCTGCGTTCGGAGATACCGACTTCCACCAGCAGGCGCGGCTCGGTCGGGTGCACGCAGGACAGCCCGCTCACATGCAGATAGGGCCGCGCGGCGTTCGCCTTGGCGGCATCCTTGCGGGGCGACTTGTCCTCGGGTTCGCGCGCCGACGATCGCGTGACGCGCGCATCGCGTACCGCATGTCGCACAGACGGTTTCCTCGTGCCTGCCGACGACCCAACGCTCGGCGATTCGTGCGTGGCGGTCCCGGGTCAACCGTCAGCAGCCCCGTGTCCGATTCGATCGGCTTATCGAGCAGTTCGCTGGAGATCACCAGCACTGCGGAGTTGGGCGGCTGCCGGCGACACGTTGCGTCCCATCGCTCCGCCGCGCGGCGAGCCGTTGGCGACGAACCACTGCGGATCGGTCGGCGTCGTGATGCCGAAACCGATGAACGACCACGGCGAACCCGGTGCACGTCTGCGGAATCTGCGCCACGTTGTCGTCGCGGGATTGGCGCTGGGCGTTGCGCGAATGCCGGGCCTGCCAAGAGGTGAACGACGGCCAATCGCCAGCAGATCGAGAATGCGATTCATGGCGGTGACGATCTCAAACGTTGACGCATCATATCGAGCACGGCCACGCAGTCATATGTCCGAATTGGATGGCGAGTTGCTCGGCCGCGGGCCTCGCAGTTCGGATGCCTCGAACCTCACGCAGCGTTGCAGACTGCGTTAACCGGGCGCTGCGACGTCTCGCTGCCCGTCAGTGCCGCGTCCGTGCGGGCGGCGGCTGGCCAGGAATTCCGCCAGCGCCCGCGCAGTGGGCGTCGATCTCCGATCAGTTCCTCCGGCGAGCATTGCGCGACCGCCAGTCCGCCGCCGGCACCGCCCTCGGGTCCGAGGTCGATGATCCAGTCCGCCTCGGCGATGATGTCGAGATTGTGCTCGATGACGACGACTGTATTGCCGCCGTCGACCAGCCGATGCAGCACGTGGATCAGCTTGCCGACGTCGGCCATGTGCAGGCCCACCGTCGGTTCGTCGAGTACATAGAGCGTCTTCGGCGGCACCTGGCCGCGCCGCGTGACGTCGTCGCGCACTTTCGACAGTTCGGTGACGAGCTTGATGCGCTGCGCCTCGCCGCCTGACAGTGTCGGAGACGGCTGGCCCAGCGTCAGGTAGCCGAGGCCGACGTCCTGCAGCAGCGCGAGCGGATGTGCGATCGACCGATGCGCCCTGAAGAACTCGGCGGCGTCATCGATATCCATGCGCAGCACGTCGCCGATCGATCGCTCGCGCCACTTCACTGGCGAGCTCTCCTCGTTGAAGCGCGCGCCGCCGCAGACGTCGCACAGCACCTTGACGTCCGGCAGGAAGCTCATTTCGATCGTGCGCAGGCCCTGGCCCTCGCAAGCGTCGCAGCGACCGCCGGCCGTGTTGAAGGAGAAACGGCTTGCGCCGTAGCCACGCGTGCGGGCTTCGAGCGTGTCGGCATAGAGCTTGCGGATTGCGTCCCAGAAGCCGACGTAGGTGGCGGGACAGGATCGCGGTGTCTTGCCGATCGGCGTCTGGTCGACTTCGAGCACACGATCCAACGACTCCCAGCCTTCGACAGCCGCGCAGCCCGACCACTCGGGCCGCGGCTTGCGCTGTCCGACGACACGCCGCAAATTCTCGAGCAGCACTTCGCGCGCGAGCGTGGATTTGCCGCTGCCGGAGACGCCGGTCACCACTGTCAGTCGCGCGAGCGGAAAGCCGGTGTCGACGCGCCGCAGGTTGTGCATGCGGGCGTCGCGTACTGCGATGCGGGCCGCGGTTCGAGGTACGGCTCGCCGTGGGTGCAGCGGATGTGCAAGCGGCGCCCTGAGAAACGCGCCGGTCGCAGACTCGGGCGCGGCCATCAGGTCGGAGACCGCGCCTTGCGCCACCACGCGGCCGCCACGCACGCCGGCTGCGGGGCCGATGTCGATCAAGTGTGCCGCGCGCCGGATCGTGTCTTCATCGTGCTCGACGACGACCAGTGTGTTGCCCTTGGCTTCGAGCTTCTGCAAGGCATCGAGCAGGATGCGGTTGTCGCGCGGGTGCAGGCCGATCGTCGGCTCGTCGAGCACGTACGCAACGCCCTGCAGGTTCGAACCCAGTTGCGCGGCGAGCCGAATGCGCTGGGCTTCGCCGCCCGAGAGCGTCGGCGCAGCGCGGTCGAGCGCGAGGTAGCCGAGGCCGACCTCCTCGAGGAACGAAAGCCGCGAGCGGATCTCGGCGAGCGCGTCGCGCGCGATTTCGGCTTCCCGACCTGCGAGCGACAGCTCGCCGGAAGAATTCGCCTGCTTCGGTCACCGACTGCTGCGCCAGCTGGGCAATCGAACGCTCGCGAAACTTCACCGCGAGCGCCGTGCGGTTCAGTCGCTGACCTTGGCACGCGTCGCAGGCGATGGCCTCGCCTTCGTACCAGGCATTCCACCAGACCTCTTCGCCGCTCTGCTCGGCATCGAATCCGGTGAGCTTCAGTCCCGTGCCGAAACACGCCTCGCACCAGCCGTGCTTGCTGTTGTAGGAGAAGAGGCGCGGATCCGGCTCGGGGAAACTCTGGCCGCATGACGGACAGGCGCGCTTGGTCGAAAAGCTCTTCTGTGTCGAGCGAGGGCCCCCAGTCGCCGCGGGCGATGGACTGCTGCAATGCCTGCAGCGGCGAGACGACGGTCGCCACGCCGTGTCCATGTTCGAGCGCGGTGGCGAGCGCGCCGCGCAACCGCGTCTCGTTTTCGGGCTCACGACCAGATCCGCCACCGGCAGTTCGATCGTGTGTTCCTTGAAGCGCTCGATGCGCGGAAACTTCGCGGTCGGCAGGAACGCGCCGTCGACGCGCAGATGCGAGTGGCCGCGCGCCGCGGCCCACTTGGCGAGATCGGTGTACACGCCCTTGCGATTGACGACCAGCGGCGCCAGCACGCCGATGTGCTGGCCCCGGGACTCGCGCATCACCTGCGCGACGATCGCGTCGAACGACTGCGGCGTCACCGGCACGTTGCAGTCGGGGCAGTGCTGCACGCCGAGCTTCACGTAGATGAGCCGCAGGAAGTGATAGAGCTCGGTCAGCGTGGCCACCGTCGACTTCCGGCCGCCGCGCGAGGTGCGCTGCTCGATCGCCACCGTGGGCGGAATGCCGTAGATCGCGTCGACGTCGGGTCGGCCCGCGGGCTGCACGATCGAGCGCGCGTAGGCGTTCAGCGATTCGAGGTAGCGGCGCTGACCTTCGTTGAACAGGATGTCGAATGCCAGCGTCGATTTGCCGGAGCCCGACACGCCGGTGATGACGGTGAACGTGTCGCGCGGAATGTCGACGTCGATCCCCTTCAGGTTGTGCTCGCGCGCATTGCGCACTTCGATCACATCGCGCTGCGCGACGACGCCGCTCGCTCATCAAAGTCTGCAGCGGGCGCCCAGTGTCATAGGGTCGGCCGCGGTTCGTTGACCCGTGGGGCGTGGCTGGCGAGCGCGGCGCGGTAGGCGGCGAGTTCGCGGCCGGTGTGCGACTGCTCGACGCCGATCACGGAGTCCGGCGAGCCCGTGGCAACCACGTCACCGCCGGCGTCGCCGCCCTCCGGCCCGAGGTCGATCAGCCAGTCGGCCGCCGAGATGACGTCGAGGTTGTGTTCGATGACCACCAGCGAGTGTCCCGCCGCCAGCAGCTTGCGGAACGCCCGCATCAGCTTGGCGACGTCGTCGAAATGCAGCCCGGTGGTCGGCTCGTCGAACAGGAACAGGGTGCCGCGTCGGCGCGCATCCGACCGACGCGCGGTGCGCTTGCCGCTGGCGGCTTCGGCCAGAAACCCGGCGAGCTTCAGGCGCTGCGCCTCGCCGCCTGACAGCGTGGGCACCGGCTGGCCCGAGCTTCACGTATTCGAGCCCGACGTCCACCAGCGGCGCCAGCACGCGTGCCACTTCCGCGTCGTCGCGGAAGAAGACGAGCGCCTCGCTGACAGTCATCTCGAGCACGTCGGCGATGCTGGCTGGCAGCGACGAACGCCGGGCGGCCCCAAGCTCATCGCGTGCCCCCGAGGGCGCGACAACTTCGCGTTCGATCATCACTTCGAGCGTTTCCGGACGGAAGCGCTTGCCGTCGCAGTCCGGGCAGCGCAGGTACACGTCGGACAGGAACTGCATCTCGACATGCTCGAAGCCGTTGCCGCCGCAGGTCGGGCAGCGCCCGTCGCCAGAATTGAACGAGAATGTTCCGGCGGTGTAGTTGCGCTCCTTCGCGACGCGCGACTTCGCGAAAATCGTACGGATGGCGTCGAAGGCGCCGACGTAGCTCGCGGGGTTCGAGCGTGTCGTCTTGCCGATCGGTGACTGGTCGACAAAGGCGACGTCGTCGAGCCAGTCGTCGCCGAGCAACCGGTCGAAGGCGCCGGGAGCCTCGGTGATCTTCCCTTCGCCTTCGCCAGCGCCGGGTACAGCACGTCCTGGATCAACGTGGACTTGCCGCTGCCCGACACGCCGGTCACGCACACGAGCCGCCGCAGCGGAATCTCGACGTTGATCGCCTTCAGGTTGTGCTCACGCGCGCCCTGCAGCACGACCTTCGGCGCATTGGCGGCCACCGCGCAGCGGCCGCGTAGCGTCGACCGACTGCGCGCCCGCCGAGATAGCGGCCCGTCAGCGTCGCGGCGCGCGCAGTTCATCGGGCGTGCCGTTGAAGACGATGCGCCCGCCGCGCTCGCCAGGTCCGGGACCCATGTCCAGAATGCGGTCCGCTGCCAGCATCACCTGCGGATCGTGCTCGACGACGACCAGCGAATTGCCGGCATCGCGCAACCGGTGCATCACTTCGACGACGCGATGCATGTCACGCGGATGCAGGCCGATCGACGGCTCATCGAGCACGAACAGTGTGTTGACCAGCGAGGTCCCGAGCGCGGTGGTGAGGTTGATGCGCTGGACCTCACCGCCCGAGAGCGTGCGACTCTGGCGATCGAGTGTCAGATAGCCGAGCCCGACGTCGACCAGGAACGCCAGCCGCGCGCGCAGTTCGTCGAGCAGCATCTCGGCGGCCTCGTCGAGCGGCGCAGGCAATTCGATCCGTCGAAGTAGACCTTGACACGCTCGATCGGCAACAGCATCAGGTCGTGCAGCGACAGGCCGGGCAGGGCATCGAGCTGCTGCGGTCGACCACGCGGCGTGCACGGGACGGAAGCGCGAGTAGCGGCCATGCGGCGGGATGGCCGCACGAGCTTCCGCCTGCGCACCGACTCGCCACAGCGTCGCGTTCGGGCTCAGCCGTGCGCCCTTGCAGGCCGGGCACGGGGTGTAGGAGCGGTAGCGCGAGAGCAGCACGCGGATGTGCATCTTGTAGGCCTTGCTTTCCAGCCACTCGAAGAAGCGCTTCACGCCGTACCAGGTGCCGGGCCAGCTCTTCTTCCAGCTCTTCCAGCCGGCACCTCCGCCGATGACCCAGTTGCGCTGCTCTGCCGTCAGATCACGGAATGGCACATCGAGTGGAATGCCGTCCTTCGTCGCGCTTTTCTCGAGGTCACGCTGGCTCTCGATGAAGGATTTCGACTGGAACGGCTTGATCGCGCCCTCGCGCAAGGTCTTGCGCTCGTCGGGAATCACCAGGCCGTAGTCGACACCGATCACGCGGCCGAAGCCGCGGCACGTTTCGCAGGCGCCAAGCGGCGAGTTGAAGGAAAACGTCGAGGGATGCGGCGTCTCGTAGTGGATGTCGCAGTCGGCGCAGTGCAGGTCGGTCGAATAGCGCCAGGTGCGTCGGGTTGTCCGCTTCGCCCAGCGGCATGGACGTCGCACGCGACCGCCGCCGAGTCGCAGCGCGCGCTCGATCGCATCCGCGAGGCGCGAGCGCTCGGTGCCAGCGCAGCGGAAGCGGTCGGAAACCACGTCCAGCACTTTGGCATCGGCCTGAGCGCGCTCGGCATGCACCTTGGTGTAGCCCTGGGCCTCGAGGATGCGCGCGGACTTCCTCCTCGCCGAAATTCTTCGGCACCCGCACCGGGAACGTGATGGTCAGGCGCGGATCGCCGCGCGGGCCGAGCGTGCGGCCAGGCTCGCGATGATCGATTCGGTCGAATCGCGTCGTACCGGCTGCGCGCACTGGCGGCAATAAAGCTGTGCCGTGCGTGCGAACAACAGTTTCAGGTGATCGTTCAGCTCGGTCATCGTGCCGACCGTGCTGCGCGATGTGCGCACGGGATTGGTCTGGTCGATCGCGATTGCCGGCGGCACGCCCTCGATGCGGTCCACGGCCGGCCGATCCATGCGGTCGAGGAACTGCCGCGCATACGGCGAGAAGGTCTCGACGTAGCGGCGCTGGCCCTCGGCGTAGAGCGTGTCGAATACCAGCGAGCTCTTGCCGGAGCCCGACACCCCGGTCACGACGACCAGTTCTCCGGTCGGAATATCGAGATCGAGGTTGGCAGGTTGTTCTGGCGCGCGCCGCGAATACGGATCGTGCGCCGTGTCGCGTCGACGACGGACTTGGAATCTTCTGGCATGGGAATCCGGTTCACGCTCGCCGCCGCGTGCGATGAGGCTCATCGCCGGCGGGAGTGGCAACTGTACATTCTTACAGTATCGGTGAGCAAGGCCCGCACCGTTTCGACGCGATGCGGGCCACTCGGTTCCTCGCGGGGTTGCCCGCTGGGTACGGGCGGAGGTTACAGTCGACTTAGTCGGCGCGAGGTGCGGCGCTCGACGCGAAGCGAACGAAATCGTCGAACTGGCGGGTGATTAGCCCTGGGGTTGGGCCCTGGCGACTTCGTCGCGCCGGTCGAAAACCATGTCAGTGCCGACCTGCAAACGGATCCAGCGCGGATAAACGAATACATGTAGCCGGTGAGGTGATCCAACACCATCATGCTGGTTCCGCCCGGCAGCAGCAGTTGCAGCGGCTGCATGTTGACCGCCCGGGGAAACGAGGACAGCCCGGGCCAGCGGCACGCAGATCGCGACGGCACTCGACCACCAGCGCGACCGACGAACGCCGAACCTGCATGTCGAACATCGGGGTGACGCCAACGTAGTCGGCCGAAGTTGTTGCTGGCTCGGCAACTCATGCCGTCGACGACGCGGCCCTCCGTATCGACGGTCTGGATGTTGACCTTCTGCGTCGAGTCGCCTGCCAAGGTCGCGCAACCCGACAGCAGGCCGAAGGCCAGCGCGGCAGACAGCGGGCGAAGGAGCGAAGCCGACATCGGCGTGTGGGTGCAACCGTCAGGGCGGTCGCGCCAGCGTACTGGCGAGGCCGGCGCCGTACCCTCCGGCAAACGGACTAGCCGGCGGCCGTATTCAGTTGCGTTCAACGCATGCGTACGGCTGACGCCGATCAATCGGCAGCGGTTTGGAGTGCTCACTATCGCGACTGGCGGCCCCTTCGATGACGACCTTCGTCCTGCTCATGCTTCCGGGCGCAGCACTGCTGGTGCTGGCGGCGCACTTTGCGCGGGCCCAGCTGTGGTGGCTGGCCGTTTTGGCAGTCGGGTTGATGGTGCTGCTCGCGATCCCCCGGCGCTGGGCCGCGCGAACGGTGCAGGTTGCGATCGTAGCCGGCGGTTTCGAGTGGGGGCGGACATTGGCCGCGTTGGTCGCTGCGCGCGTCGCCGTGGGCGCGCCATATACCCGCCTGGCGCGATCCTGGGCTGCGTTGCGCTGGCGACGTGGACGACCGCCCTCGTCTTCCACGGCCCTCGCCTACGGGCGCGCTACCGTCCGCACGCGGGACTATCCGCGCGACTAGTGTCGCGAGTCAGAAATTCGCTTACGAAAGCAGGCGACTGCAACAAGGATGTCGGCGGCGCTCTTGGCCGAGACAGTGCGCATCG